>NZ_CP029552.1:4095000-5407500 GCF_003173775.1 Methylobacterium sp. 17Sr1-1
TACTAGCGATTCCGCCTTCATGCACCCGAGTTGCAGAGTGCAATCCGAACTGAGACGGCTTTTGGGGATTCGCTCCAGGTCGCCCCTTCGCTGCCCATTGTCACCGCCATTGTAGCACGTGTGTAGCCCATCCCGTAAGGGCCATGAGGACTTGACGTCATCCACACCTTCCTCGCGGCTTATCACCGGCAGTCTCCCCAGAGTGCCCAACTGAATGATGGCAACTAGGGACGTGGGTTGCGCTCGTTGCGGGACTTAACCCAACATCTCACGACACGAGCTGACGACAGCCATGCAGCACCTGTGTGCGCGCCCCCGAAGGGGACCCCGGATCTCTCCGGATAACACGCCATGTCAAGGGATGGTAAGGTTCTGCGCGTTGCTTCGAATTAAACCACATGCTCCACCGCTTGTGCGGGCCCCCGTCAATTCCTTTGAGTTTTAATCTTGCGACCGTACTCCCCAGGCGGAATGCTTAATGCGTTAGCGGCGCCACTGACCTGCATGCAGACCAACGGCTAGCATTCATCGTTTACAGCGTGGACTACCAGGGTATCTAATCCTGTTTGCTCCCCACGCTTTCGCGCCTCAGCGTCAGAACCGGACCAGACAGCCGCCTTCGCCACTGGTGTTCTTGCGAATATCTACGAATTTCACCTCTACACTCGCAGTTCCGCTGTCCTCTTCCGGTCTCAAGCCAACCAGTATCGAAGGCAATTCTGTGGTTGAGCCACAGGCTTTCACCCTCGACTAAATCAGCCGCCTACGCGCCCTTTACGCCCAGTGATTCCGAGCAACGCTAGCCCCCTTCGTATTACCGCGGCTGCTGGCACGAAGTTAGCCGGGGCTTATTCCTCCGGTACCGTCATTATCGTCCCGGAGAAAAGAGCTTTACAACCCTAAGGCCGTCATCACTCACGCGGCATGGCTGGATCAGGGTTGCCCCCATTGTCCAATATTCCCCACTGCTGCCTCCCGTAGGAGTCTGGGCCGTGTCTCAGTCCCAGTGTGGCTGATCATCCTCTCAGACCAGCTACTGATCGTCGCCTTGGTGAGCCGTAACCTCACCAACTAGCTAATCAGACGCGGGCCGATCCTTCGGCAGTCAAGCCTTTCCCCAAAAGGGCGTATCCGGTATTAGCTCAAGTTTCCCTGAGTTATTCCGAACCGAAGGGCACGTTCCCACGCGTTACTCACCCGTCTGCCGCTGACCCCGAAGGGCCCGCTCGACTTGCATGTGTTAAGCCTGCCGCCAGCGTTCGCTCTGAGCCAGGATCAAACTCTCAAGTTGAAGAGCTGATCAAAGCTGATCACAACTAAAACGGAGGCTCACGACCGACCGGCGTTTCCGCCTGATCGTGTGAGCACCGAAACGTCAGACCAGCATCATCCTACTCACGACCGGTTCCGAAGGAACCGACCCGCAGGGACGACGCCGTCCACGCTTCTCTTTCTCGTATGAACTTGTCAAAGAGCAGGCCGGTCCGAACCGGCGATCGTCGGCAACAACAGGACCAGCACCTGACCAAGGTCAGGCTTGCCGGCCCAGACTGTCACGAAGACGTTTCAGCGACCGGTCCGCGGGAGCGGCCGGCGCCGATGGGTGGTCGTATAGGCCCCGCAACTTCCCCCGTCAACTCCTTTGTGAAGCTCTCGCGACAAGGGCCCCCTCCCCCGCTGAAGTCAGGCGGCCGCGCAGTGGCAGCGCGCATCCGAGACGGCGCGGCGGACCTCGGCCACGGCATCAGGCAGGCTGGTGCCGGCCTTGATGGCGGTTTCGAGGGCGCGGCAGGCGGCCGACAGGTCTTCGAAGCCGAGGCTTCCGGCCATCGCCACGATCACGTGGGCCTCGTGCGCCAGGGTGGGCAGGTCCGCCTGCGGCGCGAAGGCGGTGGCGAGCTGTCCCATCAACCGGTCTCGCAGGCGGCCGAGTTCGGCCTCGCCGATCAGGCGCGTCAGCTCCGCGGTCCTGCGCGCGTCGAGCACCGGCGGGCGCGCGGGATCCGGTGCGCGGCGGGGCCCGCCCGGGAGCGGGCCGACGGTGGCAGCCGCGGTTCCGGTCTCGGTCAGGCGCACGCTCACTCCGGTGCCGGTCGCCACGCAGGCGAGCGCCCCCGCCTCGGTGAGCGTCAGCACCGCGGCCATGAGGGATGCGGGCGACAGGCCGGTCTCGTAGGCGAGCCCGCCCTCCCCGCCTGCCAGCGGCAAGTCGCGGGCGGAGACGTGAAGCAGCGCCAGAAGATGGAGGACGGGGTCGGCTGGCCCCTCATGCGATGCAAGGCCGGCGCGCCGAGCCGCGAAGCCGGTGCAGGCCTCGGCCAAAGCCGCCCAGGAGGCGGGATCGCCAACCCGGAACGTCACGTCGCAGGCTCCTGCGAGGCGACCGGTGAGGTCGACGCTCGGCACCGGCCGGGTCGGCGTCGCGGCCCGGGCGGCGCGCAGGTCCGGGAGCCCGGTCTCGCCGCTCAGGAGGATCAGATCGGCCTCGGCGGCCCGCGTCACCGGCACGAAGGCCTGGGCGAAGGCCGCCGCCTCGGCGGCGCCCGGGGTCGGGCAGATCAGGGCGCGGGGCCGGCCGGCGAGGCCGAAGCGGCGCCAGACCGCGTCGGCGCCGGTCTCAGGGGGCGGGGCCTCGACGCGGGTCAGCCGGTCGAGGGCGGCGTAGAGCGCCTCCGGGTCGAGGGGCTTGACCAGGATGGCGTCGAACCGCGCATCGGCGCCCCGGCGCGAGGCGAGGCCGTGCCGGTCGGCCGTCACGCCGATCAACCGGACCTGGTCCTCCGGGCGGGAGATCTCGCGCATCAGCCGGGCGAGGGCGTAGCCGTCCATCTCGGGCAGGTGATAGTCGATCATCACCACGTCGTGGCGGCGCTCGCTCAAGAGGCGCAGGCCGAGGAAGCCGTCCGAGGCCACGTCGACGCTGTCGCCGCGGCGCTCGCACAGGGCGCGAACGAGATCCTGGAAGCCGGGATCGTCCTCGACCACGAGAAGGCGCAGGCTCATCGGGGACTCCGCTCGGGTGCGTTCGGGGAAAAGTCTGTCACGGGCGTGGCACCGGACCGCGCGTGGCCTCGGGCGGCAGGATCGCCGCCTCGGGAGGCAGGCTCGCGAGGGCCGGAGACGGCGCGTCGGTGGCGCCTGCGAGGACGCTGCGCATCGCGCCGCCGCTCGAGCCGGTCGCGGCCGGGAGACGCTCGGCCGCCTCGCCGAGGTAGCGCGGTCCGGACGGCGCCGGGGCCGGCGTGGTGGCGACCGGCGCCGGGCGGAGGTGATGGACACGTCCCGCGGGTGGAAGCACCGAGCGCGACGCGACGCGGACCAGCGTCGCGACCGGCTCGCCGGAGAAGCGCGGCACCAGACGCAGCTGCGTCACGGCCGCCGCCATCGCCTCGACGGTGACGTCGTCCCGGCACAGCCGCAGGCGCAAGGACAGGGGCACCGGCGCGCCGCCGGCGAGCAACGGGGCCTCGGGAATCCATTGCCAGGCGTAGAGGCAGCGCGTCGCGCCGGTTCGCCCGATGGCGAGGCCGTAGGGGCCGTAAGCGTTGGCCGACGGGCGGGTGACGACCTGCATCGCCATGCCCGGGAAGGCGGCGGCGAGCTCGGCGCGGATGCCGGCTTCGGTCGGCTTGCCGCCGAGCATCGCGTCGAGCCCGCCCTCCTTCGGCGAGGAAGCCAGGATCAGGTCGTCGTGCCCATTGCGGGCCCCGGGCGGGCGCAGCGTGATCGCCTGCTCGAACCCGCCGGCGCCGTCGCGCTCGCGCAAGGCGACCGGCCGCCCGATCCAGGCCGGCAGGACGACGACCGGGGTGACGACGACCGGGGTGGAGCGCCGCTGGACCGTGGCGGGCGGCAACGCGGCGTCGAGGCTGGCGAAAGGCGGGGCGGCGGCGCGCTCCTGCGCGGTGCAGGCGCCCAGAGCGAGTGCGGCGGCGAGGGCGAGGGAGCGGATCACGGCAGGGGCTTCCCGAGGCTGAGGATGGCGCCGGTGGCGACGACGTCGCGCGACGCGGGCGGATCGGCAGGGACCGCCTGCATCGCCGACCACAGGCTGCCGAGGGGAGCGGGGCGCTCGGCGGCGCTCGGGACGCTCGGACCGGTCGCGCCGGTCCAGGCGGGCAGGAGCGAGAAGCCGTAGCGCTCGTAGGGCATCAGCCCGACGCCGGGGACGCGCCGCGCGGTGGTGGGCAGGCGTCCGGCAGCGCGGGACGGCACCGGGACGAAGAGGGCGAGCGGATTGCCGGTCGGCGCGGCGCGCAGGTCGTTCTCCGGCGTCACCGCCACGGGAAAATCGCTGCGGCGCACGAGCGGGGCGGCCGGCGCATCGAGGGCGTCGGGCTGGGGCACACGGCCACCTCTCTCCGCCCTCACCGCGTCGGGCCGGCCTCCGAGGTCGAGATACATGCCGCGGACAACCGGCTCCGCCGGGCGGGACGCGGGCGCGTCGCAGGGCGAGGGCCGCTCGGAGCGGGCGGAGAAGAGCAGGCCGACCACCCGCGGAAACAGCCCGTCGTAGCGGTTGACGAGATCCACGAAGGCGCGCTGCTGGCCCGCTCGCTGGAGGGCGAGGGCGTAGCCGTAGACGGTGGCCTCCTTCGGGAACCACGCCACGGCGCGGCGGAACCAGGCGAGCGCGGCGTCGAACTGGCAGGTATTATAGGCGTACCAGGCGAGCGCCTGCGCGCCCTCACCCGAGGCGGTCATGGCCGTCACTTCGGCGTAGCGCCGCAGGCGCGCGGGCTCGATCGCCGGGGGCGTCGCCTGGGTCAGGTCTCGTTCCAGGATGTCGATGAACAGGAGCGCATTGTTCACCAGCGGCTCGCGCCAGGCGTAAGCTACGTCCTCCGCCTCCCGGCGCAGGCCGAGGCGCAGCAGGGTGAGGGCGAGGCCGTGCGCCACCATCGCGTCGCCGCCCCGCGCGATGGCGCGCTTGAACCAGGACAGGGCCTCCGGCAGGTCGCTGCGCTTGAACGCGTACCAGGCGACCAGCGCCGGCTGGTCGGGATCGGGTGCCGCCTCGGCATAGGCCTGGAAGGCGGCTAGGTCGGCGGGCGCCACCGCCTGGCCGGCCTCGTCGTGCAGGACCGCGCTCAGGCGGGCGCGGATCAGGTCGATGCGGATCGGCACGAGGTCGTCGGCCGGGATTTGTGCGCCGAGCCGGTCGATCTCGGCCATCGGCAGCAGCGGCAGCGCCCGCAGGAGACCGGCCCGGCGGTCGTCGGCACTCGCGCCCGGGGTGGCGAGGGCCTGGGCAAACAGCGCGATCGCCTCCGCCGCCCGGTCGGTGCGGGCGAGCGCTTCCGCCGCGCTCCAGGCCACCTCCGCCCCGCCGGCCTCGATCTCGGGCCGGCGCTGGTCGGCGAGGGCGGCGAGGTCGGACCAGCGGCCGGCCTTGGCGAGCCCCCTCACCTCCTCGCGCAGCTGCCGGCGCGCGAGGGCGCCGGCGAGCGCGCCCGACGGCGTCCAGCCCGGCTCGGTCCTGGCGCGCTCGGCCAGTGCCTTGCGCAGCGCGTCGAGGCGGCCGGCATTCAGGAGGTCCCAGAATCCCTCCTCGTCCTCTGCACCCGGCGCGGCGGTCCAGAGGTCGGCGGGGGGCGTCCAGCCCGGGAAGCGGCGCGCCAGGCGCTCGGCCTCGGCGGCGACCCGCTCGGGCTGGCGTTGGGCGACGTAGTAGCGCAAAGCCGTCTCGTCGGGCCGCGTCTCGGCCGCCGCGACCGGTGTCGCCCCGGCGAGGGCGAAGGCGACGATCAGCGCGGGGCGCATGCGGGATACCTCGTCTTGAGAGTCGCCAGGGCCAGGAGCTGCAGCGTCGCCGGGTAATAGTGCTCGGTCTCGGCCCGCATCCGGGCGAGGGCGGGCGGGAACGGCGTGCCGCGGGCGGCGCAGGCGACGAGCGCCGGTATTGCCCCGTAGCCGGCCTCGGTCAGGCGGGCGGTGACCTTGCCGCTCACCGTATCGACGAGGGGGAGGTTGCCGGCCTCCGCCCGCGGCCAGAGGCTCAGGAATGGCGCGTAGAGCTCGGCATCCGTCGTGCCCGCCATGGCGAGGTAGAGCGGGATGCGCAGGCCGTTATAGGCGAAGTCGGGCGCGAAGCCGTCGGCGGGCTTCGGCGCGGCCTCGGCGAGGGAGACCCACTCGCTCGGCAGGCGCGCAGGCCCGAACCGGGCGGCGCGGATCAGCCGGTGGCCGCTGCGGTCGAGCCCGGCCCAGTCGAATTCCGGGGCGAGGAGCGGCATCCGGTCGAAGGCCGGAAAGATCCAGTAGGACAGGTTCACCACCGGGCCGTCGGGCCGGTCCTCGGCGGAGAAGCCGGAGACGCCGGGCAGCAGCAGCGGCCCGTGGGCGGCCCGCGGCAGGATCAGCTTGCGGCCGAGCTCGACCGCGATGCGCCGGCCGGCGACCCGGTGCGAGGGATCGTTCCAGAGTGCCACCGCCTCGGCCAGCGCCCAGGCGACCAGGAGGTCGCCGTCGGCGGCGTCGTTCATGTCGGCGATGGCGGGGCGCCGGTCGGGCTCCCAGCGCCAGGCGAGGAGCTGGTCGTCGCGCACCATCAGGTTGGCGCGGGTCCAGGTCCAGATCCGCTCGAAGGTCGCGCGGTCGCCGGCGAGCGCGGCGAGCAGCATGCCGTAGCCCTGGCCCTCGCTGTGGCTGATGCCGCCGTTGCCGGTATCGACGACCCGGCCGGCCTCGGTGACGAAGCGGGCCTTGTAGGCGCGCCAGCCGTCGTGATCGGCGAGCGGCGGGGTCTCGGCCGCGGCAACGGTGCAGGCAGTGACGAGCGCGAGGAGGATCGCGACGGCTCCGGTGAGGGTCGTCATCAGGTTTTCCTGCCGAGATTGCGCACCAGCTGGTGGGTCGAGGCGGCCAGCAGCCCGGCGCAGGCGAGCGCCATCAGGGCGTAGACCTCGCGGTTGAGGGAGAGCCAGCCGGCGGCAATGCGGCGCAGGTTGCCGAACGAGGCCGGGGCGGTGGCGACATAGCGGCCGGTCTCGGGATCCCGCGCGGCCACCGTGCCGTCGGCGGCGAGCAGGGTGACGCCGCCGCGGGGCCGGCTCCAGACCGACGGCTGGACGAGGCAGGCGGTCGCCTCGCTCAAGGTGCCAGGGGTCGGGGCGGTGACGAGCGTCAAGACGTCGTCCGGCGCCGGTCCGGTCACGCCCTGGGCGAGGACGAGGGCCGCTTCCGGCAGGCCCGGCGCCGGGGTCGCGGGGCCGCGGCAGCCGGGGATGCCGCCGCGGCGCAGGAGCCGGCGGCGGATCGCCGAACTCGGCTCGGCCACCGGGGAGCCGGCGGAGTCATCGCGCTTCACCCAGGCGTCGCGCAGGGCTTGCGGGTTGAGGCCGGCGGCCTTCAGGAGCGGGGCGTCGAGGCTGCGCAGGGCCGCCACCACCAGGGTCGGGCCGACCACGCCGCTGCGCCCGGCCGCGACGGCGAAGGGGATCGGCCGGCCCGCCGCTACGCCGAGGCGCGTCGTCAGGGTGGCGGCAGCCGCCATCGTGTCGCGGTCGGGGGCGGGCACGGACAGGGTCGGGGCGCGGCCCTCCGCCCGGTACGGGAAGCTCGCCGCCGCGGTGGCGGCCAGCTCCGGCTGGCGGGCGATCCGGGCGAGATCGGGAATGGTCAGGCGGGTGCTGGCGCGCAGGGTCAGGCGCTCGCCGGCCGGGGCCGCGCAGGCGCGGTCGTCGAGCCTCGGCAGCTCGGCGAGCAGGGTGATCCGGTTGAGCCCGGGGCGCAGCAGCCGCAGGGGCAGGAAGACCGTGCGCCGGCTCAGGGTCTCGCCGCCGGCCTTGCCAAGGGGGACGCTGCCCGCCGCCTCGCCGTTGATCGACACGCTGACCTGCGCGCCGGGCGCGAGACCGGCCGGGTAGGTCGCGTCGAGATCGAGGGCGATCTTGGCATAGTCGGCCGCCAGGAAGTCGTGCGGCAGCGCCAGATCGAGGGTGAGCCGATGCGTCCGCCCGCCGATCACCGCGTCGAGCAGGCCGAGATCGGCCAGGGTCAGGCTCTCGCCGCCGGCGATCCGCCGGCCGTCCCGGTCGCGCAGGGCGGCGAGTCCCTCCGGCGTGCCCTGCGGTGCGGCCGCGGCCAGCGCGCCGAGCTGCGCGAGCGCCGCCGCCACCTCCGCCTCGCCGGGCCCGGTGACGACGACGACAGGACGGCGATCGGGCCGGCCCGGCAGCAGGGCGAGGCGCGGGCCGGTGACGGGGCCGAGGGACGCGATGTCGAGGCTGCGGGCGAGCTCGGCCGCAGGCGCCACCGCCAGGGCGAGGCCGTCGCCGGATTCGGGTGCAGGGGCGAAGGAGACGAGCGGCTGGGCGAACCGGCCGGCCAGCGCCAGGGCCTGGGCACCGGCGAGCAACCCCTCGACGCGGCGCTCCGACAGGCGCTCGCCGGTCTGGATCAGGCGGATCGGCACGGCGCCCTCCGGCCCCGGCCGGATCGCCGCGAGATCGGCGAGGTCGGCGACGCCCTCTCCCGCCGCGACGAGGCCGGTCGTGTCGGGATCGATCTGGGTCCAGAGCTCGTAGGTCGCCGCGACCGTGCAATCGACGCGGTGGCGCTGGTCGACCGCCACTGTCACGGCGTTGAAGCCGGGGCGCAGGGCGCCCGGCGGGATCGTCACGCTCTCGCGCCTGAGGCCGTGGACGCCGTCGATCGCCGCGCGGCCGATCTCGGCGCCGTTGAGGCCGACGCGCAGGGTCGAGGCCTCCGGCAGGACCGAGACCGCCGACAGGTAGCCGAGCTGGAACACGCCGCCCGCCCGCGCCTCGGCGGCGGTGACGAAGAGCGGCCAGGTCACGGTGCCGGTCTCGCCCCAGAGCCGCAAGGGGCCCGCGACGGCGGGGAGCCGGCGCAGGGCCGGGCCCGTCGCGGCGGGCGGGGGCGAGAGGGCCGGGGCCGGGAGAGGCGCGCCCGGCAGCACCATGGTGGGGGTCGGCCCGAAGCCCGAGAAGGTCTGGGCCGGGGCGGGCGCGCTGCATAAAGCAGCGCCGAAGGCCGGGACGAGGGTGCAGACGAGGAGGCGGCGCATCCGGAATGGCTCCTCTCAGGCGGCGTTGCGGGAGGCCGCGACCGCGTCGCGCAAGGCCGCGAGGCCGTCGCGGGCGGGCGCGGCCGGGGCGGCGTCGAGGTGCGGCGGCGCGATCGGAACCGGAGCCGCGCCGGCGAGGGCCCGGATGCTCGCGGCCCAGACGGTCGCGTCGAGCGCACCCGCGTCGGGGCGCGGGGCTCCGCCGGGATCGGGCACGGCGGCGAGGAGATCGGCGATGGCTTTTCGCCAGACGGCCTCGTCCAGGCAAGTCTCGTCCAGGCAAGTCTCGTCCAGGCAAGTCTCGTCCAGGCAAGTCTCGTCCAGGCAAGCGGCCGCCGAAGGAAGATCGCCCGGGAGACGCTCCGCCGCGACCGGGGCGGCCGCCGGGGCCGGTCGGGCGGCGGGGTGGGCGACGACCGGATTCCCGGTGGCAGGACGCCCCTCGGGCCGAACCACGGCGGGGATCTCTACCGGGCGCGCCGCGGCGTGGATCGCCGGCAGGGGCATCGCGGCGACCGGAGCGGGCACGGGGCTCGAGCGCTCACTGGCGATCTCGTCTGCGAGGATCATCTGCGGGACCGGCGCGGCGACGGGGGCGAGCAGTGGCACTGCGACATCCGGGACCCTATCGGACGCGACATCGGCGCCCGCGGCGACCGCTCGCTGCGCTGCCGGCGCCGCGGGCGCCGACGGAGCCGGTGCAGACTGAACCGGTGCCGGCTTGCCGAGATACGACACCGCCCGCACCGGCTCGGCGACGCCCCAGGCGAGGAAGCGCAAGGTGCCGGTGAGTAGGTCGCGGTGGCGCCGGCGCGCGTTCAGGAAGGCGCGCAGGGCGCCGGCATCGCCGTACATCAGCCCGGCCAGAGTGCGGTACTCGGCGGGCGCGAGGGCCGCGAAGGCGACGACGCGCCGATCCGGCGTCGGCGCCGCGCGCACCGAGAAGCGCAGGGGCGGTCCGGCAGCGGCCTGGAGGACGCCGCCCTGGAGCCCGTCCCCTGGCGTCGTCGGCCAGGGCGCGCCGTCGCTCCGGCGCAGGGTCGCGGCGTCCGTGCTCATCCGCTCGACGACGACCGGCACCTGCTCGGACCCGATCACCGCCAGGGCCGGCCGGCCGACCGGCAGGCTCGGGCTGCGCTCGTCCTGGCGCCGCTCGGCCACGACGCCGAGGCCCACGCCGGCGATGACAAGATTGAACCCGCACCACAGGCCGACGACGAGCATCAGGCTGGTGACGCCGGGCTCGTAGAGGTAGCGCCACGCCGCCATGCCGCAGCCGGCCGCCAGCGCGAGGAAGATCGCGAAGAACGGCCAGGCCAGGGCCGAGAGGTGGTCATGGTCGAGGCCCACCCCCTTGGCGGTGACCGAGAAGCCCGGGCGCCGGGGCGAGGCGATCACCGCGACGATCGAGCGGACCAGGAAGACGCCCTGGACGTACTCGTAGAGCTCGGACACGAACGGCCAGCGCACGTGGCCGTAGAGGTAGTTCTGGATCATCAGGTTGGCGACGATGTAAGTCGCCGTGTAGGCCAGGGCCTCGTCGAGCGACGAGACGAAGATCTTGACGTCGAAGAAGATGTGCAGGAGAGGCGCGAGCATGAAGATCAGCCGCGGCAGCGGGAAGAACCAGAACGTCATGCTCGACAGGTAGGCGAGCTTCTGGATCGGCCTCAGGCCCCGCTTCGTCAGCGGGTTCTTGAGCATCAGGATCTGGATCATGCCCTGGCACCAGCGGCCGCGCTGGACGATGAAGTCGGCCAGGCTCCCGGGCTGGAGCCCGGCGATCAAGGGTTGGCCGACATAGGCGCTGGTCCAGCCCCTGCCGTGCAGGTCGAGGGCGGTCTCGCAATCCTCCGTGATGGTGATGCCGGAGAACCCTCCGACCGTATCGAGGGCCTGCCGGCGCAGGAGCGCCGCCGAGCCGCAGAAGAACGAGCCGTTCCACTTGTCGAGCCCGGTCTGGGTCACGCCGTAGAACATCTCGTTCTCGGACGGCATGCGGGCGAAGGTGCGCAGGTTCCGCTCGACCGGATCGGGATTGAGGAAGACGTGCGGGGTCTGGACCAGGAACAGGTTCGGGTCCTGCGCGAACAGCCCGACGGTCTCGGCGAGGAACGAGCGGAAGGGCGCGTGGTCGGCATCGAGCACCAGCACGATCTCGGCGCGCGAGGCGGACAGCCCGTTGTTGAGGTTGCCGGCCTTGGCGTGCTCGTTGCGGGCGCGCGTCAGGTAGCGGGCGCCGAGCTCGCGGCAGAGCGCCTGCAACTCGGCCCTCCGGACCTTGGCGGCTTCGGCCTTGCCGGGGTTCGGGTCGGCGCATTTCTGGTCGGTGCCGCCGTCGTCGAGGAGCCAGACGGTCAGCTTGTCGGCCGGATAATCGAGGTTGAGCGCCGCCGCGAGGGTGACGGCGAGGAGCTCCGTCGGCTCGTTGTAGCTCGGGATCAGCACGTCGACGGCGGGCAGCTCCGCCTCCGCCGGCAGCGCGACGGGCGCACGCACCAGGGGATCGGCGTTGACGACGAGGCTCACCGCCAGGATCAGCACGCAGTAGAGCTCGGCGCCGAGCAGCATCAGGCCGAAGCCGAGGCCGACCGGATCGTCGAGGGAGGGCAGCGTGTCGGTGAGGCGCCAGTAGACGTAGCGGATCACCACCAGGGAGCCGAGCGCCAGGAAGGCGAGCCGGGGCAGGCCGCGCCGCGGCGCCAGCAGCCACAGGGCGGCCATGCCGGCGCAAGCGGCGGCGCAGAGCCCGATCTGCGCATCCGGGCCGACCGGCTGGACGAGGAGCCCGACGGTGAGGAGGGCCGAGACGGCCCAGGCCGTCCAGCGGAGAGCGGCGGCCATCTAGAAGCCCGCCCGCATGTCGACGGTGGTGTAGAGGCCACCCTTGCGGGTCTGGTCATGCAGGTAGCCGGCGGCGACTCCGACCTGCAGCGCGCCGAACTGGAAGCCGCTCCAATGGGCGCCGATCCGCCACTGCCGGTAATCGTCGTCGCCGAGCAGCGCGGCCTCGGGCCCGAGGAAGCCCCCCATCACCGCGACGCCGCCGCGCAGCCGGCCGTAATAGGCGTTGAAGGTACTGGAATAGGTGCCGGTGGCGTGCACCATCGTGCCGGGGGTCGGCCGGGCGTAGAGGTCGACCGCCGCCTTGAAGCCGCCGGCATTGCGGGCGCCCGTATCCAGCCCCGGCACCTCGTTGCGGCGCAGGTTGAGGCCGACGAAGGCCGACAGCACCGCCTCCGGCCAGACCCAGCCGTAGCCGACGAGCGCCGCGACCTCCGCCTGCTGCCCAAGCCCGGTGCCGGACCGGTACGAGCCGATCACCGTGTCCGCCCGCAGGCGCAGGCCGCTGGCGAGGAGGGAGCCGGAGGGCGCGGCGGTCGCGGTGGCGCCGGCGAATTGCGAGCCTTGCGAGCTCACGGTCGCCGAGGTGTCGACCGAGACGATCCAGGCCTCCTGCGCGCCCGGCGCCTCGGCGCCGGTATACCAGTCGGCCGCGAGCGCCGGCCGGCCGCAGGCCGCCGTGAGAGCGAGGGCGCATCCGGACAGGACGCGCGAGGACGGGCCGCGCCGGACTACGACGCGGGTGAGATTGCGGTGCATGTCGAAACGCCACCTGACCCTGCAACGGGGCCAAGATCGCGCCCGCATCATTAAGCGGACCTTGCCGGGACGGGCGGCATCCCGTGCGATTAAGTCTTACATCCTTCAGGATGATTTCGGGTGGAAAAGGATAATCCCCCGGGGAGCGTCAAGCCGGCCGTCGCAGGGCGTCCACAAGTGCGCCGGGATAGGCGAAAGGGCCTGCACGGGCGGCTTCCGCCTCCCTTCGCCTCATCCGGAAAAATCGCCGGATCCCCTCTCCCGTATGGGAGAGGGGTAGGGGTGAGGGTGCTACGGTCCTGAGTCAGGCTTTAGGTGTCGTGCTGCCAGCACGACAGTTCAGGATCATTGCGGCACCATTGCCGCCCTTCACCCCCGACCCCTCTCCCACACGGAAGAGGGGGGAGCGCTCGACTTCATGACCCTTGCGTCAACGGCCGAGTGGATCCGATGAGACCCGGTCGGAGGCTCCAGACCCAGGAACCAGCGCAGCAACCCCCTCCCCCGGACGCGCCTTAAGCCGTCCGGCCGAGACCGGCCGACGCCGACGGCCCCGCCTCCAGGCCGGCGATCAGGCGGCGGGTCTCGAACGCCGCCGCCGTGCAGCGGACGCGGGCCCGGGCGAGCGCCATCGCGAAGGCGGCGGGATCGCGGGCAACCGCGTCCTCAGTGCAGGATTCGAACTCGGCGCAGGCCCGGGAGAGGGCCGCGAAGCCGAGCATGCCCGCTGCCGAGACGAGGCCGTGCGCCTCGAAGCGCAGCCGCCCGCGCCCCTCGGCATCCGCCCCCTCCCCGGCGAGCGCCCCGGTGACCTGCTCGGCGAGATGGCCGAGGAGGCGGCGCACCGCCTCGGGCGGCAGGGTGGCGCAGACGCCGTCGTAGAGCGCCCGGTCGAGGGCGGGCTCGTCCTCCGGAGTCCCGGCGTCCGGGCCGGGGGCGCGGTCGAGCCAGCGGGCGAGGAGCGCGGTGAGCTCGGCCGGGGTGAAGGGCTTGCCGAGATGGTCGTCCATCCCGGCCGCGCGGAACGACTGGACCTGGTCCGGCAGCACGTTGGCGGTCATGGCGACCACCGGCACCCGCCCGGCCGCCCCGGGCAGGCAGCGGATCAGCCGCGTCGCCATGGTGCCGTCGAGGCCCGGCATCTGCACGTCCATGAGCACGAGGTCGTAGGTTCCGGCCTCGGCGGCCCGCACCGCCTGGAACCCGTCGGTGGCGACGTCGACGCTGTGGCCGGCCTTGCGCAGCATCAGGCAGGCGAGCTCGCGGTTCACCTCGATATCCTCGACGAGGAGGAGGCGGCCGGCGCGGCCGGGCGACGCGGCGGCGCGGGTCTCCGGCGGCGCGCGGTCCTCCGCCCGGGGCAGTGTCAGGGTGAACCAGAAGGTCGCACCGCGGCCGGACGCCGAGATCAGCCCGATCTCGCCGCCCATCGCCTCGACGAGGCGGCGGCTGATGGCGAGCCCGAGGCCGGTGCCGCCGTAATCGCGGCGGATTGAGCTGTCGACCTGCGAGAAGCGCTCGAACAGCCGGCCCTGCTTCTCGGGCGCGATGCCGATGCCGGTGTCGGAAACGGAGAAGCGGATCCGCTCCCCGGACCCACCGCTGCCCTCGTGGCGCAGGGAGAGGGCGACGCTGCCGCGGGGGGTGAACTTCACCGCGTTGTTGAGGAGGTTGAGGAGGATCTGGCGCAGCCGGGCCTCGTCGCCGAGGAGGTGGCGCGGCAGGCTCGCGTCGATGGTGCTCGTCACCGCGAGGCTCTTCTCGGCCGCCGCCGCGCCGACCATCCCGAGGCAACCCTCCGCCAGGGCCTCGATCGCGAACGGCTCGGGCCTCAGCGCCACCGCCCCGGCCTCGACCGAGGAGAAGTCGAGGATGTCGTTGACGAGGGTCAGCAGTCCCCCGGCGGAGGCGCGGGCGAGGCCGGCATGGCGGCGCTGCTCCGGCGCGAGGCCCTCGGCCTGCGCCAGGAGGTCGGTGAAGCCGATCACCGCGTTGAGCGGCGTGCGGATCTCGTGGCTCATCGCCGAGAGGAAATCGGTCTTGGCGGCGTTCGCCCGCTCGGCGGCGGCCTTCGCCGCCTCGGCGGCCGCCTTGGCGGCGACGAGCCCGGCCTCGGCGTCCTTGCGGGCCGAGATGTCGAGGTTGAGGCCGGTCACCCGCAGGGCGCGGCCGTCCCGGTCGCGGCAGAGCCGGCCGATCGCCTGGATCCAGCGCTGGCCGCCGGGCACCTGGACCCGGAAGGCGATGTCGAAGGTGCCCCCGCCCGCCACCGCGCCGCGGTAGGCGGCGAGGGCCGGCTTGCGGTCCGGCGGCACCAGCCGCCGCAGCCAGGCGCCGAGCCCGATCACCGCCGGCCGGTCGGCGGGAAGCCCGTGCAGCCGCGCGCTCTCGGGCGCCAGGGTCACCTCGCGGGTGACGAGGTCGAGGTCGAACAGGCCCGCGCCGGCGGCGTCCTGGGCGAGGCGCAGGAGGTCGCCGGTCTCCTCCAGCGCCTTGCGGGCGGCCAGGATGTCGTCGATGTCGAGGGCCGAGCCGAGCCAGCCGAGGAGCGCGTCGTCCTTGCGCAGGGGCTGGAAGGAGAGCTGGTGCCAGCGATAGGCGCCGTCGCGGTCGCGCAGGCGGCCTTTCCCCTCGCCGCTGCCGTCCTGTGCGAGAGCCCCTTGCACCAAAGCCGCGGCGATCCGCGCCCGGTCGTCCGGGTGGTAGCGCTCCTGCCGCGCCGCTCGGCCCGGCCCGATCGCGCCGAAATAGCGCTCGAAGGCCGGATTGGCGTAGACGGTCTCGCCGGTATCGGTGCGCTCCATCCAGACGAGCTGGGGCAGCGTGTCGGCGAGCGCGCGGTAATGCGCCCGGCTCGCGCGGAGCGACGCCTCCGTGTCCTGGCGCGCGGCCGCGTCGCGGATCGCCGCGACGAAGGGAGGCCCCCCGGACGACAGGCGGGTCTCGACCCAGATCCAGCGCCCGTCGGCGTGGGACAGGCGGTGCAACAGGGCGCCGCCGCCGCCGGCGAGCAGGGCCGCCACGCCGGCGCGGTCCTCGGGGTGGACCCAATCGGCCAGGGGAAGGCCGGCGAGGGTGTCGGGGGCGCGGCCCGTCAGCGCCCGGCTCGCCGGCGAGGCGCGGACGAGCCGGCCCGCACCGTCGATCTCGGCGACGAGGTCCGGGCAGCCGTCGACGAGCCGCCCCGCCGCCCCACGGCCGAACAGGCGCGCAAAGACGGCGCGCCAGCCGGCGGCGCACCCGTCATGATCCGTGCCACGGCTCACGCCGCGATGCCCCAGTGCGTCGCGCCGCGCGCCGTCCTCCGCGCCCGGAAAACCACCGGGTGCGGGCCTGCCTCGGGTCCCATCGTCATGGCGGGAGCGGTCTCGGTGAAAGAGCGAAAACTTGTCAGAAGATAGTTAACCATGAATTCATTAAACGAGACTTAACCTGTCTCTGCGACCAGAACCGGCATGAACCCTACGTCCCACACGCCACAGATCGGTTCGTCTTCCCCAGCGTCGGCGGCGATGGCAGCCGACACGCAATTCGGCAGCGAGCGGCGGCGCGACCGGCGCTTTCCCGTCACCCTGTCGGCGCGCCTGCGGCATGGCGGTCGGAGCTACCGCACCGAGATCCTGAACCTGAGCCGCGGCGGCCTGCTTCTGGCCCCGGTGGCGACGGCCGAGCTGGCTCCCGGCACCCCGATCCAGGTCGCGGCGGCGACGATCGGCGAGGTCGAGGCCCGCGTCGTCAGCCTGAGCCCGCTCGGCATCCACGCGCGGGTCGAGGACACGCCCGAGCGCTTCGAGAACGCCCTGGTGCATCTGGCGCGACTGACCCGGATCTGGATGGTGCCGGAGGCGTGAGCAAGCACTGTCATCGGCAACGGGAGATCGCTTTTTGGGAGACCCGCAACGGGACTGAAGGCCTCAGGGTCATTCCGGGGCCGCGAAAGCGGAGCCCGGAATCCAGAACCTCAGGTCGATCAGAATGGGCCGATGAGCTGTCCGCTTGATCCTGAACCATCTGCGGTTCTGGATTCCGGGCTCCGCTGCGCGGCCCCGGAATGACTCGGCGGGTATGACATCTCTGGGAGCCCACCGAACGGGCTCGTCATGTATAAAGCAGAACGGAAGCGGCCGAGGTCGGGGCTCATCGGTCACCGGAAGGCGCGCGTCGCGCGGCTTCACCGCCCCATGGGGCCGCCTCCGCCCCGTCATCCGCGGGATCTGCCGCTACGTCCCGGCCCGAAGTGCTGCCAGGGCGATCGTCGCGGCCCGTCTCATGGGTGGCGTCATGCCCCCCTCCATCGGTTTCGCCCTCCCCGCCTCGGGCGGGAGAGCCGGACGGGAGCGTGATCCCGTCCGGGGCGATCGTCAAGCGTTATGGAACCGTCCGGTCATGGAGCCGTCGCCGGGGCGTCGGCACCGAGGCGCGCCGGCTTGGTGCGGATGTCCATGGCGTTGCCGCGCCAGACGATGTCGCGCGCGACCCAGGCGGCGAGCCAGATCGGGACGAACAACAGGTCGCGGGCGAGGCAGGCGAGCGGCCAGCGCCAGGAGCGCGGCCAGCCGTTGCGGGCGGCGAGCCGCCACTCGGCGCCGTACCAGGCCGCCGCCGTGCCGAGCATCGCCGCGACGCCGGACAGGCCCCCGCCCGCCGCGGGAAAGGCCGCGAGCATCGGGATCACCGCGCCGGTGCCGATCTCGGGGGCGAAGAAGAGCGGGAAAGTGACGCGGCGCAGGCGGGCCCAGCGCAGCTGGCGCGACCACACCTCGCCGGCGCGGCGCGGCCCGAGGGGCTGGGCGAAGGGCGCGGCGACGAGGTGGACCTTGCGGCCCATCGCCCGCACCAGCTTGGTGGCGGCGGCGTCCTCGGCGATCTCGGCGCCGAGCGCCCGGATGCCGCCCCGCGCTTCGAGCAGGGGACGGTACCAGAGCATGCTCTTGCCCTGCGCGAAGCCGAGGCCGAGCGCCTCGCCGACATATTGCCAGCGCGCCTGCAGGGTGTTGAGGAAGGCGCACTCGACCTCGGCCCAGAAGCTGCCGGGCCGGGTGCCGACCGGCGTCGAGCAGACGAGGCCGGTATCGGGGCGCCAGGCGGCGCGCAGGCGCTGGATGTAGTCGGCCGGCATCAGCACGTTCGAATCGGCCAGGACGATCCAGTCGTGGCGCGCCTCGTCCCAGCCGCGGATGCAGTTGTTGAGCTTCGGGTTGTCGCTCACCCGCTCGTCGCCGACGATCAGCCGCGCCGGCACGCCGGGGTGAGCGGCGATCAGCCGCTCGACCAAGGGCACGATCGGGTCGGTCGCCCGGGCGACGCAGAAGATCAGCTCGTAGCGCGGGTAGGCGAGGCGGAACCCCGAGCCCAGCGTCTCCTCGCTGTAGGTCTCCAGGCCGCAGACCGGCCGCACCACCGTGACGGGGACGTCCACGGTCCCGGCCCGGTCCGGATCGGCCCGGCCGAGGCGGCGCAGGGCGATCGCGAGGCTCGCGAGGTTGATCACCGTGAGGGCGAGGCAGATGATGGCGGCGATGCCGGTACCGGTCATGCGGGTCCTCCCGGGCCGGTGCCGACCCGCGCCCTGTCTTCCCCTCAAACAGACGGGCTGTTGCAACCGTATGACGGTGCCGCACGCCGGGGCTCCGGTGTCCCCGCCCCGCACCACCCTGGACCCGGCCTCCGGCCCGCTTGGAGACCGCCCGATCACGCTGTGATCGTTCGGCGCTCTAAGTTTTTGATTTTGCCGCATTTTCTTCGACGAACCGGTATCCACTTCGTCCGAAAATGCTCTAGATTTTTCGCGAAACCGCCCACCGACGAGCGAGCCAGGCATGTCTCCGCCCTCCACTTCGCTGACCCCCGATCCCCGCCCGACCCTCCAGGCTCCCGACGACGATCCGCATCTCTGGCTCGAGGAGATCGACGGGGAGCGGGCACTCGCCTGGGTCGAGGCGCAGAACGCCGACACGCTCGCAGGCCTCGCGGATGGCCGCTACGCCGCCGACCGCGACGGCCTGAAGGCCGCCCTCGACCGGCCGGACAAGATCCCGGGCGTCACCCGGCGCGGCGGCCTCCTCTACAACCTGTGGCAGGATGCCGAGCATCCCCGCGGCCTGTGGCGGCGCACGACGGAAGGCGAATACGCCAAGCCCGAGCCGGCCTGGGACGTGCTCCTCGACCTCGACGCCCTCGCCCGCGACGAGGGCGAGGACTGGGTATGGAGCGGCGCCGCGAGCCTGCCGGAGAGCCACGCGCGGGCGCTGATCCAGCTCTCCCGCGGCGGCGGCGACGCGACCGTGGTGCGCGAGTTCGACTTGACCGGGCGCCGCTTCGTGCAGGACGGCTTCACGCTGCCCGAGGCCAAGAGCATCCCGGTCTGGCTCGATCCCGACACGCTGCTGCTGGCGAGCCCGCTGGGCGGCCCCGAGCACGCGACGCAGGCGGGCTATGCCCGCACCGTGCGGCTGTGGCGGCGGGGCACCGACCCGCTGAGCGCCCCGGTGATTTTTTCCGCCGGCCCGACCAGCATGGTCGCCTACGGCTATCCGGACCGGGAAGCGAAGCCGGAGCGACTCGTCTTCGCCGAGCGCACCGGCTTCTTCGACGGCACGATCGACCTCGGCGACCGCACCGGGCCGAAGACCCGCCTCGACATCCCGACCGATGCCGACGCGCACTGGCATCGCGGCCACCTCGCCATCCGCACCCGCACGCCGTGGGCGGTGGGCGGCACGACCCACCCGGCCGACAGCGTCCTCGGCATCGGGCTCGACGCGTTTCTTGATGGGGACAGGCATTTCCAGGTTCTGTTCACCCCCGGCCCGCGCCGGGCGCTGCAGGGCTTCTTCTGGACCGGCGGGCACCTGGTGATCTCGGTCCTCGACGACCTGAAGGCCGTGTTTCCGGTCTTCACCCCCGCGGCGGGCGGCTGGGCCGAGAGCCGCGTCGCCGGCCTGCCGGAACTCGGCGTCGTCAGCGTGTGGTCGATGGACGGCGAGGAGGAGGAATCGAACGGCGACCTGATGGTGGCGGCCAACGACCCCGTCACGCCCTCGACCCTGCTGACCACCCGCCCCGACCTCGCCGCCCCGACGCTCCTGAAGCAGGCCCCTGCCCTGTTCGAGGCCGACGGCCTGGTGGTGACCCGGCACGAGGCGGTGTCGAGCGACGGCGAGCGCATCCCCTACGTCCAGGCCGGCCCGCCGGGGGAGTCCGGCGAGGCGCCGGTGCACCTCTCTGGCTACGGCGGCTTCCAGGTCACGAACCTCGCGGGCTACTCGGCGGTGCTCGGCCGGCTCTGGCTCGCCAAGGGCGGCACGCGGGTCGTGGCCAATATCCGCGGCGGCGGCGAGTTCGGCACCCGCTGGCACGAGGCCGGCCGGCGCGAAGGCAAGGCGCTCACCCACGACGATTTCGCGGCGGTGGCCGCCGACTTGGTGCGCCGCGGCGTGACTCGGCCCGGCCGCATCGCGGCCGAGGGCGGCTCCAACGGCGGGCTCCTCATCGCCAACATGCTGACGCGCTACCCCGAGCGCTTCGGCGCGCTGTTCTGCACCGTGCCGCTGATCGACATGCGGCGCTACACCAAGCTTCTGGCCGGCGCGAGCTGGATCGCCGAGTACGGCGACCCCGACGACCCGGCGGACTGGGCCTTCCTGCAGCACATCTCGGCCTACCACGTCGCGGAAGCCGGCAAGGCCTACCCGCCGATCCTGATCGCCACGACGCGGCGCGACGACCGGGTGCATCCGGGTCACGCCCGCAAGATGGCGGCGAAGCTCCAGTCGCTCGGCTACCCCGCCCGCTTCTACGAGCCCGAGGCCGGCGGCCATTCGCACGGCAAGACCAGCGCGGAGACCGCCGCCTTCGCGGCGCTCGGCGCCGCCTTCCTGCGCCGGGCGATCGGCTGGGAGCCGGAAGTGGCCGGCACATAATGGTTTCTGCGCAGTAAATCCCGGGAAGATCCGGGAACTCCAACGCGGCGCGCACGTCATTCCGGTGCCCAAGCGTGGCATATCGCCTCCGCCTTCCGCCGGATAAGGGATTCTTCACGATGCGCGCCGCAGCAGCTCTCCTCGTCACCCTCTGCGTGGCAGGGGCCGGTGTCGGGGCTACCGAGGCGCGGGCCGGAATCCTGATCCGGGTCGACAAGACCACCCAGCGGATGACGGTGACCCGCGACGGGCAGACGCTCTACGACTGGCCGGTCTCGACCGGCATGGAAGGCTACAGCACGCCGCGGGGCGCCTTCTCACCCTCGCGCATGGTGGTCGATTACCGCTCGCGCGAGTGGGACGACGCGCCGATGCCGCACGCGATCTTCTTCACCGGCCGCGGCCACGCCATCCACGGCAGCAATCACACCAGTCGCCTCGGCACCCCCGCCTCCCACGGCTGCGTGCGCCTGGCGCCGGGCAAGGCCGCAACGCTCTACGCACTCGTCAAGGCCGAGGGGATGGGCAACACCCGGGTGGTGATCGGCGGCGACGAGACCGTCCTCGCCGGCCGCACGTCCCCGCGCCGGGAGGCGAGGGTGCGTCGGGAGCGCCTCGACGAGGACGGCTTCACGCAGACCACCCGCGTGTCGCGCCGCCGCGCCTCCGATCCGTGGGGCAACGACGGCTGGCAGCCTGTCGGCGCGACCTACCCGTCGCCCTACGGCGCGACGTACTATTCCTACGGCCCGTCGTACTGATCCCGACTGGCTTGCCGAACGGGATCCGCGCGACACCTAGGCCCCACGCCGCGAGGGAGCAGGCCCCGGAATGCGCAGCCTGTTCGTCCTGATGTCGATCGCGGTCGCCCTCAGCTTCGTGGTCAGCGGGCTGATCAACGGCCTCGACGACCGGGCGCTCGCCCGCAGCGAGCGGGAGGCGCAGAGGCGGGTCGGCGTCGCGGTGGCGGAGTACGCCCGCCGGCTCGGTCTGTCGCAGGACTGGGCCGCCTATTGCCGGGCCGAGACCCGGCGCAAGCTCGCCACCTACCCCAAGGACGGCTCGATCCCGTTCGGCCTGCGCTACTCCACCGCCGGCACCGAGGAGGTCGAGCGGGCGATCCGCGAGCGCGAGACCTACGAGCGCCAGGACCAGATCCTGTGCCTGACGCAGCTGCCGGCGAGCCTGCGCGAGCCGTAACGCCCTACAACCCGTAGCGCGAGAAGGCCGCGCGCTCGTCGAGGGCGGCGAGCGCTCCTTCGATCGCCGCGAGGCCGACCGCCCCCGGCTCGCGCCGGCGCAAGAGCCGCGACGGCAGGCCGCCGCGGGCCTGCTCCACGACCGGCAGCTTCACCGTGTCGCCGAACCGGGCGCGCAGCACCGAGCGGACGTCGCCGTGGCCGTCGACGAGGCCGAGCGCCAGGCCCTGGCGGCCGGTCCAGACCGCGCCGGAGAACAGCTCGTCGGGATCGCCCTTGAGGGTGGGCCGGCGGCTGCGGACGAGGTCGGTGAACATCGCCTGCACGTCGGCCTGGATGTCCTTGAGGCGCGCGACGTCGTCCGGGTTCTCGGGCCGGAACGGGTCGAGCATCGCCTTGGCCTTGCCGGCGGTGTGGACCCGGCGCTCGACGCCGAGGCGCTCGATCAGCCCGGTGAAGCCGAACCCCGCCGAGACCACCCCGATCGAGCCGACGAGGGAGGACGGATCGCAGAAGATCTCGTCGCCCGCGCAGGCGATCATGTAGCCGCCGGAGGCCGCGACGTCCTCCACGAAGGCGAGGACCGGCACCCCGGCCTCGGCGGCGAGCGCCCGGATGCGGCGGAAGATCAGGTGCGACTGCGCCGCCGAGCCGCCGGGGGAGTTGATGACGAGCGCCACCGCCCGGATCCCCTTCATGCCGAAGGCCCGCTCGAGGGCCGGGGCGCAGGCGCCGAGGGAGAGCCCGGCCCGCAGGGGCGAGACCGCCCCGATGGCGCCGCTCAGGCGCACGACCGGCACCACCGGGTGACGGCGGGCCCATCGTTCGGGCAGGAGGGCGCGCAGGGCGGCGAGAGGCCGGAACGGCATGGCGGGGCGGGGTCTCCGATGACGGATCCGACAGGTAGGCGGCGCGCCACCTCCCGGCAAGCGAGCCAGGGGCCGCAGGCCGGGACCGCGCCGCGAGACCTGCCTGCAAGGAACTGCTCGAACAAGACCTGCGCGAGCCAGGCATCCTCGAACAAGACCTGCCGGAACAAGACCTGCCCGACGGATCAAGTTCACCGCAAGTTTTTCGCCACCGTCGATTGAAGCGGGGCCGGGGGCGTCTAGATGACCCCCACCGCCCCTCGGACCTCCGGCGGGCGTCCCGCCCTTCCGTACGGGGCGGGAACCGAGCCTCGTTGTTACCCTACAGCCGGGGCGCCGGCCTTGAGCGCCGCGCCGCCCGAGGGAGACCGACACCATGCGTGCCCTTCGATGGATCAGCCTGGTCCTGACCCTGCTCGTCGCCGGGCTCGGGCTCGGCACCAGCCGCAGCTCCGCCGCCGCCCTGCCGAGCGCCGGCGCCCTCGCGGCCGAGGCCAGCGCCGCCGCGCCGCTGGTCGACAAGGCCTACTATTACCGCCGCTACTACCGCTACCGGCCCTACCGCCGGTATTACGGCTACCGGCCCTATCGCCGCTACTATTACCGTCCGTACTACCGGCGCGCCTATCGCCCGTACTACCGCCGGTACTACCGGCCCTATTACCGGCCGTATCGCCGGGTCTACGGCCCGCGCTTTTTCTTCTGAGCGCCAGGCTCCCGCGCGAGCGGCCGTCCGGCCGCTCCGCACCCCGCCGGTTGCGGCCCGCGACGATCGACGGCGCGGCAGCCGCCGCTCGAACAGATCCGGCCGTATCCCCCGACATCGGAATGCAGACTCGGGCGTTCGTCTCGACGACACTCTCCGGTGCTGTCGAT
This sequence comes from Methylobacterium sp. 17Sr1-1, assembly GCF_003173775.1. Lineage (NCBI taxonomy): Bacteria > Pseudomonadati > Pseudomonadota > Alphaproteobacteria > Hyphomicrobiales > Methylobacteriaceae > Methylobacterium > Methylobacterium sp. 17Sr1-1. The sequence continues at coordinate 4,118,501 of NZ_CP029552.1, forward strand.
ACTCCGAAGACAATCCTGTCGATCCGGCGCGGAGTATTCCCGATATCGGTTGCGGAAGCCGGGATCGTTTTCGGCCGTGACCGGCCTCCGGCTCTGCCGCCTGCGATCCATCAGGACGGTGCGTAGATCACCGTTAGATCAAGGCCCGGGAACCCGATAGCCGTGAGATCGCGGCCTCCAGCCTGAATCCTCGACTCCCGATCGATTATTTACTCTCAGTTAAGCTCGGAAACCCCATCCTCTCCCGAGCCAGGGATCGAACCCTGGCTTCGAATGCGGGAAGCCGTCCGGCTTCCCATGCCGCGGGACCCGGCCCAAGGCCGGTGGTCGTGCGCCGCGGGGGATGGCAGATGGACGTACTCGTCATCGACGACAGCCAGGCGGTGCTGGCTCAGATGAAGCGGCTGCTGGAGCAGGACCGGCAGGCCGTCACCTCCATCTTCCGGAATCCGCTGCTGGCACTCGACGAGGCGCGCATGCGCGCCTTCGACCTCGTGCTCGTCGATTACAACATGCCCGAGATGGACGGCATCGACGTCATCCGGCAGTTGCGGGGCATCGCGCACTACGCCCAGGTGCCGATCGTGATGATCACCAGCGAGGTGAGCGACGCAGTGCGCCTCGCCGCCCTGGATGCGGGCGCCACCGACTTCCTCGACAAGCGCACCGGCCGCGTCGAGCTCCAGGTCCGGCTGCGCAATCTGGTGCGGCTGGCCACCGCCGTGCGCCGCCTCGACGACCAGGCCTCCTGGCTCGCCGGCGAGGTCGAGACGGCGGTGCGCACCCTGCGCGAGCGCGAGGCCGAGATCATCTTCCGCCTCTCGCTGGCGGTGGAGTACCGGGACAACGACACCGGCGACCACACCTGGCGCGTCGCCCGCTACAGCCAGATCATGGCCGAGGCCCTCGGGCTCGACGCGGATTTCTGCCGCCGCGTCTATCTCGCGGCCCCGCTCCACGACGTCGGCAAGGTCGCGATCCCCGATGGCGTGCTGCTCAAGCCCGGCCGCCTCGACGAGGAGGAATTCGCCCTGATCCGCACCCATGCGGCGATCGGCAAGCGCATCCTGGGCGGCAGCAACTGCGAGTTGATCGGACTCGCGTCGGAGATCGCCGAATCCCACCACGAGCGCTGGGACGGCGGCGGCTATCCGAACGGCCTGTCCGGCGAGGCGATTCCCCTCGCCGCCCGGATCGTCGCCGTCGCCGACGTGTTCGACGCGCTGACCACCGAGCGCCCCTACAAGGCGGCGATGCCGCTGTCCGAAGCGCGGGCTTGCATCGCGGCGGAGAGCGGCCACCACTTCGATCCGGCCTGCGTCGCCGCCTTCCTGTCGCGCTGGGACGACATCGTGGCGGTCGGCGCCGGTGCCTCTGCGCATCTGCGCGACGTCCCGTTCCGGATCGAGCCCTGGGCCCGGGTGCCGTCCCTCCCCCGGGAGGTGCCGGTCGAGGTCGCGCCGCGCGCGGATGAGGCGGCCTGACCCTCCGCAACGCCTCGCTCCGGTACGGTCGCACACAGCCTCGCCACCTTTTCCCGGACGCCGGAAGCGTCAGCGGAAGGAGATCCGGGATCCAGCGCAAAAAGTCGCGACGCGTCCTTGTGTCTGCAACGGTGCAGCATTCGGAGCCGCTTCGCGGCGCTTCTCCCCTGGATCCCGGATCTCCTTTCGCTTCGCTTCGATCGTCCGGGAAAGGGGGAGCCTGGATCGCTCATGCAGCGCATATCGATGACAGTGGCGAACCGTGTGCCGCAGCGCGATAAGATTCTGTTCTAGCCGGCCGGAACCGGCAGCTCCGGCAGCCAGGCGGCGCCCTCCTCGACCAGAAAATCCCAGAACGCCTGGCCGGCGGGACTCAGCACCTTGTCGGCCCGGCGCACCGAGAACCAGTCGCGGCGGATCGGCAGGCCCTCGACGTCGAGGAGCACGAGCCGGCCGTCGGCCACCTCCGCCGCCACCGTGTGGCCCGAGATCAGCGCGACCCCGAGACCCGCCATCACGGTCTGCTTGATGGTCTCGTTCGAGCCGCTGTCGATGCCGATGCGGGCGCGGCGGATCAGGAGGCCGGCCATGAACTCCTCGAACACCGTGCGGGTGCCCGAGCCGTATTCGCGCACCAGGAACGGCTCCTCGGCCAGTTCCGCCCGGGTCAGGCCGCGCCGCCCGGCGAAGCGGTGGTCGGGTGCGGCGATCACCACCAGGGGATGGGGTCCGACGGTCTCGGCGGTGATCGGGAAGTCCCGGGGCGCGCGGCCCATCAGGGCGAGGTCGACCCGGTAGTCGCGCAGGGCCTCGACGGTGGCGCCGCGGTTGCCGACCACGAGGTCGATCTCGATCCCCGGATGGGCGCGGGCGAAGCCGCCGACGATCCGCGGCGCGAAGTACTTCGCGGTCGAGACCACGCCGAGCGAGACCCGTCCGCCCTGGCCGCCGCGCAGGGCCCTCAGCCGCTCGGTGCAGGTCTCCAGCACGGTGCCGATGCTGTCGATCGCCCAGAGCAGCTCGCGGCCGGCATCGGTCGGCTTCAGCCCCGCATGGGTGCGGTCGAACAGGAGCAGGCCGATCTCGTCCTCGAGCCCCTTGATCCGCGCGGTCAGGGCCGCCGGGGTCACGTTCAGCTCCTGCGCCGCGCGCGTCATGGTGCCGAGCCGCGCGATCGCCGCGACGGCGTGGAGCTGCTTGAGCGAGAGGTTGCGTATCCGGTCCTGCGCCATCCGGTTCCTCGGCCCCGTGTCCCGGCCCTTGGAGTGTGAGGTGAGAGTCCGATCCGACATCGCGGCCCGCCCCGGCGCATCCCGTACTTCGGGACAGGATGACGCAATCCGGGCCCGCGCCTAAGCTGCGACCGAGACCACGGGCAGGTCCATCTGGGGCATCCGTTCCATCTGGGGCATCTTCCGGAGTCGCACATGCTTCTGAGCGCCCGCACCGACATGCCGCCGCCGCGGCGCCAGCCGGCCGCCGGGCCGGTGCTCGCCGCCCTCGCGGCGGCGGCGGCGGCGACCGCCGCGCTGATCGCGACGCTTCCCGGGGATCCGCGGGCCGCCGCCCGGCGGATCTTCGCCGAGGCCCTGCGCGGGGCCGAGATCGCCGCCCTCGCCTGGCGCGACGCGGAGCGGCCGGAGCCGCGCCTCGCCGGCGCCGCCTACGTCCTCGCCCTCTCAGCTCTCGAGGGGGCGGACGACCTCGAGGGTGGGATGCCGGCCGGAACGCTGTTCTCCCTGCGGCCGGCCGGGCCGGATCCCGAGGCGGCGTTCCTGGCCCCGGGCCGGACCCAGGTCGCCGCGGGCTTCGTCGTCTACGGCCCGCGCACCCTCCTGACCCTGACCGACGGCGCCGCGACGACGACGCGGGTCCTCGATCCGCGGAGCGGCACCTTCCGGCCGCCGGCCGTGCTCCGCGTGCCGCCGGAGGCCATCGGCGGCGAGGCGGCGCGGGGCGCGCAAGGGGCCCGGACCGCCCCCCTCGCCTCGCTCGCGGCCTGCGCCCAGCGGGTGCTGACCCGCGGCGGCCTGCATCTGCGCCCTGCGGATCTTCGCGTGGCGGATCTTGGCGCGGAGGCAGGGCTCCGGCTCGTTCACGAGGCGGCGCCGATCGCGCTCGCGGTCGAGGCTGCCGGCGGGGCGGCCACCGACGAGCGCGGGCGCGCGATCCTCGACCTCGCCGCCGGCGGCCTCGACCGGACGACGCCGCTGGCGATCGGGCCGGCCCGGGCGGTGGCGGACCTCGCCCGCCGCCTCGAGGCGGACCGCGACGCCGGCGGCTCGCCGCTCTTCGCCCCGCGCGGGCTGCTGCGGGCCTGACCCGCGGTGTCGGCGCTCCATCCCATCGTGTCGGTGACCGGGTCGTCGGGCTCCGGCACCACCTCGGTGCGCAACACCTTCGAGCAGATTTTTCGCCGCGAGGGCGTGGCGGCGGTGTTCATCGAGGGCGACGCCTTCCACGCCCTCGACCGGGCGGCGATGCGCGAGGCGGAGGCGCGGGAGCCGACCCTGAGCCATTTCGGCGAGCGGGCGAACCTGCTCTCCGAGCTGGAGGCGGTGTTTCGCGACTACGCCGCCTCGGGCCGCGGCCGCACCCGGCACTACGTGCACGATGCCGAGGATGCCGCGCGCTTCCACGCCGAGCCCGGCACCTTCACGCCCTGGGAGGATTTTCCGGAGGGGTCGGACCTGCTGTTCTACGAGGGCCTGCACGGGGCGCTGACCACCGAGCGGATCGACATCGCGGGTCAAGCCGATCTCAGGATCGGCGTGGTGCCGGTGATCAACCTGGAATGGATCCAGAAGCTCCACCGCGACAAGGCCGCCCGCGGCTACTCGACCGAGGCGGTGACCGACGTGATCCTGCGCCGGATGCCCGACTACGTCACCACCATCTGCCCGCAATTCACCAACACCGACATCAATTTCCAGCGCATCCCGACGGTCGATACCTCGAACCCGTTCGTCGCCCGCTGGATCCCGACCGCCGACGAGTCGATGGTGGTGATCCGCTTCCGCGATCCCCGCGGCATCGATTTCCCCTACCTGATCTCGATGATCGCCGGCAGCTTCATGTCGCGGGCGAACTCGGTGGTGATCCCCGGCGGCAAGCTCGACCTCGCGATGCAGCTGATCCTGACCCCGATGATCCTGCGCCTGGTCGAGCGCCGGCGCCGTCTGCTCTAGGCCCATCGGCTCGGCTTGTGCTCGGGGCAGGATGGCGTAAGAGTCCGGCCAGTCGACGTACCTGCGGGAAGGCACCTCGGGGGCGAGGCCCCCGAAGGGGAAGGCACCCCGAGTTTGCGAGAGTCCCGGTGGATGGCGAGTGACGGGTCGATCCGTGAGGCGCACGAGGCCGGGAACGGCCGGGCGGAACTGCCGTACCGGCTGCGGCAGCAGGCGCTGATGGGCGCCTTCGCCCGGATGGCGCTGCAGACCCGCGACCTCGACGCGCTGCTGGGGCGGGCGAGCGAGCTCTGCGCCGAGGCCCTGGGCGCTGCATGCTGCCAGGTCCTGGAATACCGCGCCAGCGATCACGCCTTCGTGATCCGGGCCTGCACGGGTCTCGGCGACGACCGGGTCGGGACGGATTTCGCGGCCGGGGACGAGGCGACGCCGGCGGCCTACGCCTTTCGCACCGGTGCCGGCGTGCTCGCCAACGGGATCCGCCCGGGGGCCGAGCATAACGGCGCACGCTTCCATGTACCGGAAGGCCTAATGCCGAAGGCGCTGCACCGGTCGGAGGGACCGGCGCCCGCCGGCCCCTGCCACGCGGTCAACGTGCCGATCGCGCTCGGCGACGAGAGCCGGCGCGCCTATGGCGTGCTCGAGGCCTGGGGCACCGAGGGCCACGGCTTCGACCGCGCCGACCAGGAATTCCTCGCGGGCTTCGCCGGCCTGATCGGCATCGCGGTCGAGCGCCATCAGGGCGATGCGCGCCTGCGCGACGCCCTCGACCACCAGGTGCAGCTCACCCGGGAGATGAGCCACCGGGTCAAGAACAGCCTCGGCGTGGTGGCGGGCCTGCTGCGGCTCCAGGCGCGGGACGCTCAGTCCGAGGAGGTGCGCCACGCCCTCGAGGATGCGGGCGCGCGCATCGCCACCGTGGCCGAGGTGCATGACCACCTCTGGCGCGGCATCCACCAGCTCGGCATGGTCGAACTGGCCGACTTCCTGCGCGAGCTGGTGACGAAGCTCCGGGAAGAGGCGCCGGGCCACGACCTCGTCTGCGAGGCCGATTCGAAGGTGATCAGCGCCGACCAGGCGATCCCGATCGGCCTCGTCGTCAACGAACTGGTGACCAACGCGGTCAAGCACGCCTATCCGCACGGCACCGGGCCGGTGCGAGTCAGCCTCTCGGTCCGCGACGAGGGCCTGCGCCTCTCGGTCCGCGACGAGGGCGTCGGCCTGCCGCCGGGCTTCGACGTGTCGATGCGCCAGCGCTCCCTGGGCCTCAAGATCATCGCCAGCCTGATCCGCCAGCTCGACGGACGCCTGAGCACCGCGGAGGGCAAGCCGGGGGCGCAGTTCGTGCTGGATATTCCGCTGGGGTGAGGGTGTTCGGCGCGGCGCTCATGAACGGAGCGATGACCGTTGCGGATTGTCTTTCGCGAGCCGCTTCCCTTTCCCGGACGACTGCAGCGAAGTGGAAGGAGATCCGGGATCCAGCAGAGGACGTGCCGCGAAGCGGCTCCGAATGCTGCAACGTTGCAGACAAGCAAGCGCTTCGCGACTTTTTCTGCTGGATCCCGGATCTCCTTCCGCTTCGCTGCAGTCGTCCGGGAAAGGGGAGCGTTACGATTGCCGTCGGCTGATGTCACGACGGCCGTGCCAGGAGAAACTGCCGTCCCTCACGCCGCCCGAACCGGCCGCGCCGGCGTCTCCTCCGCCAGCGCCGGCAGCGCGTCCATCACCCGGGTCGCCGGGAAGGTGACGATGACCTCGGTGCCCTCGCGCGGGCGCGACTTCAGCTGGAAGCCGCCGCCATGCAGGTCGACGAGACCCTTCACGATGGGCAACCCCAGGCCCGACCCCTGCTCGGCGGTCTTGATCGCCAGCGAGCCGCGGCCGAAGGACGACATCACCGTCGGGATCTCGTCCTCGGGGATGCCGGGTCCAGTATCCTTCACGCTGACATATTGCCCGCCCGACGAGGTCCAGCCGACCTTGATGGTGATCTCGCCCCCGGCGGCGTGAACTTGATCGCGTTCGACAGGACGTTGAGCACGATCTGGCGCAACGCCCGCTCGTCGGCCCAGAGCCGCGGCAAGGTGGGGTCGATGAGCTCGTGGAAGGTCTGGTTCTTGGCCCGCGCGCGCAAGCCCATCATGTGCCGGCTCTCCTCGACCACGTAGGCGAGCTGGAGGGCCTCCTCGTTGAGCTCGTAGCGCCCGGCCTCGATGCGCGAGAGGTCGAGGATCTCGTTGATGAGGTTGAGCAGGTGCAGGCCGCTGTCGTGGATGTCGGTCGAGTACTCTCGGTAGGAGCCCGAGGAATGCGGGCCGAACACCTCGTTCTTCATCACCTCCGAGAAGCCCAGGATGGCGTTGAGCGGCGTGCGCAGCTCGTGGCTCATGGTGGCGAGGAAGCGGGATTTGGCGAGGTTGGCCTCCTCGGCGCGCCGGCGCGCTTCGTCGGAATTGGCCTTGGCCTGCTCCAGTTCGCCGAAGATCGCGTCCTTCTCGGCCCGCGATTGCAGCGCCGAGACCGTCGAGGCGTGCAGGTGATTCGACAGGAACAGGAAGAACAGCTGCGCGCAGACCGCCATGCCGACGAGCAGGACCGATTCCGCCTCCCGCGACAGGCACAGGAGCGCCGCGGTGGCGGCGCTGAGCGGCAGGAGGCCCGCATAGGCGCCGAGCGGCACCGTGGCGGCGAGCATCGTGGTCACGGCGGCCACGATGACGAGGACGAACATCACGAAGGTGCGGGCGTTCGCCGCCTCGACCTGGAGCAGCATCAGCACGAGCAGCGCCCAGGCGACGCTCTGGACCACCTCGCCGACGATCACCCGCCGACGCGAGGCCGGCAGCGACAGCGCGTCCGGATCCTGGCGCAGGAAGGAGCGGGCGAGCGCGGTGTTGCCGGCGATCACCGCCAGGACGCCGGCGCACCAGGTGCCGCTGAGGAGCACCGGCGCCCAGAACATCGCGGCGGCGGCGATGCAGCAGGCCAGCACCACCAGCGGCAGGAAGGCGCCGATGCGGTACTGGGCGTAGACGCGCAGCAACTCGTAATCGAAGGCCCGCTCGAGCCCGATCGACGAGGTCAGCCGCTCGCGGGCGGAGCGCACGTCCCGCGCGACCTTGCGCCGCCGGGCCGCCTCCTCCGCCGTCGGGCCGCGCCCGCGCTGGACCATTTCCGCCGTGACTTCGGACATCGCGATCGGGTCTGCCGCTCCTCGCCGCGTGGGACCGTCGGCCGGTCCGGGAGAGGCTGACCGAACTTCGTTAAGGTCCTCCTGCCGGAACCCCACGAATGCGACGGATCGCCCGTCCCGCCCTGCCGCTGCGACACGCGCGGAGGGGTGCGCTGGCGCACATCGGTCCCGCTTGCCGAGGGTCCAGGAGCAGCCGCACACAAGAAGCCCTGGAACCGTTCCAGCCTCTCGTCGGAAGCGCACGATGACGAAGCTCACCCTCAACGGCCGGACCTACGAGGTCGAGGCCGATCCCGAGATGCCGCTCCTCTGGGCGATCCGCGACCACCTCAACCTCACCGGCACGAAGTACGGCTGCGGCATCGCGCAGTGCGGCGCCTGCACGGTCCACATCGACGGGCAGCCGGTGCGCTCGTGCCAGACCCGCCTCGGCGATGTCGGCGAGGGGAAGATCACCACCATCGAGGGCATTTCCGGCCCGGTGGCCGAGGCGGTCCGCACCGCCTGGCGCAGCCTCGACGTGGTGCAGTGCGGCTACTGCCAGTCGGGCCAGATGATGTCGGCGATCGGCCTCCTCTCGGAGAACAAGACGCCGAGCGACGCCGACATCGACGCCGCCATGGACGGCAACGTCTGCCGCTGCGGCACCTACCAGCGCATCCGCGCGGCGATCCACGACGCCGCCCGCTCCCTCGCCTGACCGGGACGCCGCCATGCTGAACCACAGCCTCAAGACGCACGACAGCGCCGTCGAGTCATCCGTTCCTTCCCGCCGCGCCTTCCTGCGTGGCACTGCCGCCGCCGGCGGTGCCCTGGTGATCGGGCTCCACCTCGACCCGAAGGGCGCGCGGGCCAATGGCGGCCCCGACCTGTCGAAGGCCCCGGCGAAGCCCAACGCCTTCGTGCGCATCGCCGCCGACGACACCGTGACGGTGGTGATCAAGCACCTCGACATGGGCCAGGGCAACACGACGGGCCTGGCCACCATCGTGGCCGAGGAGCTCGACGCCGACTGGGCGCAGATGCGCGCGGTCTTCGCTCCGGCCGATGCCAGCCTCTACAACAACCTCGCCTTCGGGCCGATCCAGGGCACCGGCGGCTCGACCGCGGTGGCGAATTCCTGGATCCAGCTGCGCAAGGCCGGCGCCGCCGCCCGCGCGATGCTGGTCGCGGCCGCGGCGCAAGAGTGGAAGGTGCCGGCCGGCGAGATCGGAATCGAGAAGGGCGTGCTGCGCCACGCCAGCGGCAAGGAGGCCCGCTTCGGCGCCTTCGCCGCCAAGGCGGCCGTGCAGCCGGTCCCCGAGAATCCGACCCTCAAGGATCCGTCCGCCTTCCGGCTGATCGGCACCAGGCTGCCGCGGCTCGATTCGAAGGCGAAGACCGACGGCAGCGCGCAATACGCCCTCGACGTGCGCCGGCCGGGCCAGCTCACGGCCCTCGTCGCCCGCGCCCCGCGCTTCGGCGCGACGCTGAAATCGGTGGATGACAGCGCCGCCAAGGCGGTGCCGGGCGTCGTCCAGGTGGTGCGGATCCCGAGCGGCGTCGCCGTGGTGGCGAAGGACACCTGGTCGGCGATGAGGGGCCGCGAGGCCCTCAAAATCACCTGGGACGATGCCGGCGCCGAGCGGCAATCCACCGAGTCGCAAGCCGCCGCCTACAAGGCGATGGCCGAGAAGCCCGGTCTCCTCGCCTCGCAGCGGGGCGACGCCGCCGGCGCCATCAAGGGCGCGGCCAAGGTGCTGGAGGCGGAGTTCAGCTTCCCCTACCTCGCGCACGCCCCGATGGAGCCGCTCAACGCCACGATCGAGCGCGCGGCCGACGGCGGCTACGAGATCTATGCCGGCTCGCAGTTCCAGACCATCGAGCAGGCGGTGGCCGCCGGCATCCTCGGCACCACCGCCGACAAGATCCGCATCACCACCCTGTGGGCCGGCGGCTCCTTCGGCCGGCGCGCCACGGCCTCGGCCGACTACATCGCCGAGGCCGCCGCGATCCTGAAGGCCACCGGCGAGAAGGCCCCGATCCACCTGGTCTGGACCCGCGAGGACGACATCACCGGCGGCTACTATCGCCCGGCCGCCTATCACCGCATCCGCGCCGGCCTCGACGCCAAGGGGGCGATCACCGGCTGGGAGCACCGCATCGTCGGCAAGTCGATCATCATCGGCACGCCCCTCGAGGCTATGATGGTCAAGGACGGCGTCGACGCCACCACCGTCGAGGGCGCGTCCGACACCCCCTACGCCCTGCCGGCCTACCGGTTCGAGGTCCACAACGCCCGCGAGGGCGTGCCGGTCCTGTGGTGGCGCTCGGTCGGGCACTCGCACACCGCGCAGGCGATGGAGGTATTCATCGACGAGCTCGCCCACGCCGCCGGCCAGGACCCGGTGGCCTACCGCCTCGGCCTCCTGAAACAGGCGCCGCGCCTCTCCGCCGCGCTGACGCTGGCCGCCGAGAAGGCGGGCTGGAGCGCCCGCGAGGCGAAGCCCGGCCGCGGCTACGGCGTCGCCGCGCACGAATCCTTCGGCTCCTACGTGGCGATGGTGGCCGACGTGACGGCGGAGGCCGGCAAGGTGAAGGTGAACCGCATCGTCGCGGCGGTGGATGTCGGCGTGGCGGTGAACCCGGACGTCATCCGGGCCCAGGTCGAGGGCGCGGTCGGCTTCGCCCTCTCGGCGGTCCTGCGCAACAAGATCACCTTCAAGGACGGCGAGGTGCAGGAGAAGAACTTCGACGCCTACGAGCCGACCCGGATGAGCGAGATGCCGAAGGTCGAGGTCCACATCGTGCCCTCGGCCGCCGCCCCGACCGGCATCGGCGAGCCCGGCGTGCCGGTGCTGGCTCCGGCGATCGCGAACGCGGTCTTCGCCGCCACCGGCCAGCGCCTGCGCTCGCTCCCCCTCGACCTCACGGCGCTCCGCGGCGTGTGATCGCGCACCACACCCTTAACCCCTGCCCTATATGAAGGGCATGACTTCCAGTTTTGGACCCGAGACGACTTCAGGGTGCGGCGAGAGCCGCACCCTTTTTTCATCCGCACCCGACTTCGCCGGGACGGCCGAGCGGGTGCGCGCCTGCCGACTCTGCCGCGACGCGCCGCGCCACGGGCCGCCGCTCCCGGTCGAGCCGCGGCCGATCGTCCAGGGCACGTCCCGCGCCCGGATCTGCATCGCCAGCCAGGCGCCGGGCAACAGGGCGTTCCAGAGCGGGGTGCCGTTCCAGGACCCGTCGGGCAAGCGCCTGCGCGCGTGGCTCGGCCTCGACGAGCCGGCCTTCTACGACCCCGACCTGATCGCGATCGTGCCGATGGGCGCCTGCTTCCCGGGCCACGACACCAAGGGCGGCGACCTGCCGCCGCGGCGCGAATGCGCCGAGACCTGGCGCGCGCCGCTCCTCGCCGGCCTGCCCGACCTGGAGCTGATCCTCCTGATCGGCCAGTACGCGCAAGCCTGGCATCTCGGCCGCCAGCCCGGCGGCCTCACCGGCACGGTGGCCCGCTGGCGCGAGATTGTTTCGGGGTCTCAGCGCCCCCGCCTGCTGCCGCTGCCCCACCCGTCCTGGCGCAACACGCCGTGGCTCAAGAAGCATCCGTGGTTCGAGGCGGAGCTGTTGCCGGTCTTGCGGGCGGAGGTGGCGCGCTTGGCGGAGGAGGTGAGACGGGAGCCGTCGCGCTGATTGGCCGGTCCGGTCTCTGATTAAATCTCGCCCCTTTCCCGGACGACTGTAGCGAAGCGGAAGGAGATCCGGGATCCAGCACAGGAAGTCGCGAAGCGTCCGTGGATCTGCAACGGTGCAACATTCAGAGCCGCTTCGCGGCGAGTCTTACGGCTGGATCCCGGATCTCCTTCCACTTCGTTCCAGTCGTCCGGGAAAGGGTGGGAAAATCTCAAGCCGGCTCGCGATGACGATGAAGAGGCCGGCACCGGCTGACGCCGCTAGCGATCCGACGTCATGGCCTGGGCTTGATTCCGCGGACGCACTCCGTGATGGGTGCGCCCGACGACATTTCTGGAGGTCCCGTGCCCGAGCCCATCAGCCCCCGCGACCGCCTGATCGTCGCCCTCGACATGGCGAGCACCGACGAGGCCGAGCGCCTGATCGCGCGGATCGGCGACGCCGCGAGCTTCTACAAGATCGGCTACCGCCTCGGCTATGCCGGCGGCCTCAACCTCGCCGAGCGGCTGGTGCGGGGCGGCCACAAGGTCTTCCTCGACCTCAAGCTCCACGACATCGGCAACACCGTCGAGGAGGGCGTGCAGTCGCTCGCCGGGATCGGCGCCACCTTCCTCACCGTGCACGCCTACCCGCAGACCATGCGGGCGGCGGCCGGCGGGCGCGACCGGGCGGGAAGCGGCCTGAAGATCCTCGGCGTGACGGTGCTCACCTCCTACGACGACGCGGATGCGCGCGAGGCCGGCTACGCGCTGACGGTCGCCGACCTCGTCGCGGTGCGGGCCGCCGCCGCCAAGGCGATCGGCATCGACGGCATCGTCTGCTCGGCGGCGGAGGCGCCGCAGGTGCGGGAGATCCTCGGGCCCGGCCGGCTGATCGTCACGCCGGGCATCCGGCCGGCCGGCGCCGCGATCGGCGACCAGAAGCGCGTCGTGACCCCCGCCGAGGCGATGCGCGCCGGCGTCGACCACATCGTCGTCGGCCGGCCGATCACCGGCGCCGCCGACCCGCGCGACGTCGCCCGCCGCATCGTCGACGAGATGGCCGCCGCGCTCTAGATCGGGCGCTGACAACAACGGGAGGACTTCAATGGCGAAGGGATACTGGATCGGCCGCGTCGACGTCTCGAACCCGGAGGCCTACAAGAACTACGTCGCGGCCAACGGCGTCGCTTTCGCCCAATTCGGCGGACGCTTCCTGGTGCGCGGCGGGAGCTTCGAGGCGGTGAGCGGATCGAGCCGCGCCCGCAACGTGGTGATCGAGTTCCCGAGCTACGATCAGGCCCTCGCCTGCTGGAACTCGCCCGAGTACCAGGCCGCCCGCGCCAAGCAGGAGGGCGGCGCCGAGATCGATCTCATCGTGATCGAGGGCTATGACGGGCCGCAGCCGGGCGAGGCCTGAGAGTGGCGGCGGGCGAATCCTCAGGTTGGGGCTGGCGCAGATCCTTGCGCCTCGCCCTCACGGTCGTGCCGCCCCTCGTCGGGGTCTTCCTGATCGGGCAGGCGGTGGTGGCGTCGATCGGCGGCGACATCCGCCGCTGGGAGTTCGTGCTCGGAGCGGTCTGCCTGTGCCTGACAGCCGCTGGGCGGCTGGTGCCGGAGGGGTGAGGCAGCTCTCGTGTGGCGCGCGTCGGTACAGGAATGACGCGGGATCCCCTCTCCAGGCGATGCCGGGCTTGCCAGAGATCCTTGCCCGGTCTCGCCGCAAGGTGTGGGAGAGGGGTTAAGGGCGATCGAAGATCGCGCAGGGTGGAGACGGTGCTGATTTAGTGCACCTCACAAAACTCCCGCGGCGCCGACGCCGCCACAGCCAGCGACAACGGCGATCGGGAGTTTTGTGAGAGACACTTAGGCTCCGACCGACTCGCTGCTCAGCTCGACGCTTCAGGGTCGTTGCGGAACCCGAGCCACCCTCACGCGGGATCTTCGATCCCCACGGCCCCTCTCCCACACCTTGAGCGATACCGGGCAAGGATCTCTGGCAAGCCCGGGATCGCCTGCAGAAGGGGACGCGCTTTACTTGTGAATGCTGAAGAAGCGGAGGCCGAAAGGGCGCTCGCAGCCCACGGGTGGAACCACCCCAGCCCCTCCCCCTTTCCCCTCACAGCCCGAAACACCGGACGAGCCCATGATGCGCGACAACCCGGAGCGGAGCCGGTTCGAACTCGAGGTGCACGGCGAGGTCGCCTACGCCGATTACCGCCGCCAGTCCGGCACCCTCGTCATCTCCTACGTCTACGCACCCCCGGCCCTGCGGGGCACCGGCACCGCCGACCGGCTGATGCAGGGCGTGGCCGAGGCCGCCCGGGCGGAGGGCGCACGCATCCGCCCGCTCTGCGGCTATGCAGCGGCATGGCTGCGGCGCCACCGCGAGAATAGCGACTTGGTGGGCTGACGAACCATCGACCGTTGTGGAGATGTGATCCCGACGGTCATTGGGAATGACCGTCGGGATCATGCCTCAGGGTATTCCGGCGGGATACGAAGTGTCCAGCGAGCCGGTCGAGCGATGGGTCACGACCGTGAGGCTTGCGCCGCCACTCCGGCTCTTCTGGCTTTCGAGGGCCGCCGTGATCTCACGCACCAGGTCGGGATCCACGACGGTCTGGCCGCCCATCAGTGTCTTGACGTTCCGTTGCGAACCTGTGGCGTAGTCCGAGGACGGGGCGACCGGCCGCGCGGGAATGGCCTCAGGAGCCCCGGCGTCGCTCGTCGCCTCGGCTGCGCTGGCGCCTCGCGACGATATTCGCAACGCGAACAGCGCATCGAGTGTCGATAGCGACACCGCCACGGACGCTAGCGTCGGCCGAGGCTGGGTCGGGATCGACGCCTCGGCCGGGGCGGGGGCGGCTTTGGCGGGTACGAGACCCGGCGATGTCCAGTTCGCAAGAAGCTGCCCGAGGAGGGACGAGCCCGTGACAATCATGACCTGCTCCGTTCCGACGAGCGACGCAGCCTTCGAGCCGGTTGCCGCCAAGTGGGGGCGGTCGCGTCCATCAGGGACATCAGTACGAGAGGAGATCTGGTCTCACGGTGATGCGAATCCGTAGAATTTGATGCAATCAGCAAAATTCCGGGCATCGGCGGGTGCAGCCGCCGGGCCCGCGATCCTGCGGCCCGGTGCACCAAGGGAAGGGGCGGGCGTCCTCTCTCCGCCGAGCGACCTCCCGCCAAGTCACTTCCGCCCAGTCACTCCCCGCCAAGGCACTCCCCGCCAAGGCACTTCCCGCCAAGCCTCACCCCACCATGTCGAGCGGCGGCGCGAGCCCCGCCGGCAGCGGGCTGACATACGGCGTGCGGGCGAGCCGCTCCGCATGGTCGGCCTTGGCGCGGGCGAGCAGGTCTGGATCGCGCAGCACATCCACGGCGGTGCCGGCCATCGCCTTGGCGACGTGGACCATGCCCTTGTGCGCCGCCGGGGTCTTGCCCTGGGCGGTCATCTGCCAGGAATGGCCCGGCGTGCCGATGGCGTAGGTGGCGCCGCGAGCCTGCACCGTCGGGACCGCCCAGCTCACGTCGCCGACATCGGTCGAGCCCATCATCCGCTCTCCCACCGCGCCGAGGGGCACGATCGTGTCGCAGAGCGGCGCGTCGGTGACCGGCACGCCGAAGCGGCGATGGGCCGAGACGATGTCCTCAGCTGTCAGCGTCGCCCGGATCTCTTCCGCGAAGGCGCGGTCCTCGGCGTCGAAGGGCGGGGGCCCGAGGCGCATCAGGTTGGCGTGCAGCGCCTGCTCCAGCGGTGGGTTCGCCAAGAGGTTCGACATCGCACTCACCACCCGGCTCGTGACCGTGGTCTCGGTCATCAGGGCGGCGCCCTGCGCGATCTTCTCCACCCGGGCCGCGAGGTCGAGGAGGCTCGGCAGGTCGGCGGCGCGCACGAGGTAGCGCACGGTGGCGCCGGCCTGGACGACGTTCGGGGCGATGCCGCCGGCATCCAGATAGGCGTAATGCACCCGCGCGTCGCTCGGCATGTGCTCGCGCAGGTAGTTGACGCCGACATTCATCAGCTCGACCGCGTCGAGGGCCGAGCGGCCGAGATGGGGGGCTGCCGCCGCATGCGAGGCCTTGCCGGCGAAGGTGAAGTCGAGAAGCTGGATCGCCAGCGAGACCGGCTCCCAGATCGCCACGAACGGGCCCGGATGCCAGGTGATCGCCACGTCGACGTCGGAGAAGACGCCGTCGCGCACCATGAAGGTCTTGGCCGCCCCGCCTTCTTCCGCCGGGCAGCCATAGTAGCGCACGCGCCCCGGAAGACCTTGCGCTGCGAGCCAGTCCTTGACCGCGGTGGCGGCGAGCAGCGCGCCCGCGCCCAGCAGGTTGTGGCCGCAGCCATGGCCGGCGCCCTCGCCGGGACGGGGACGGTGGGCGGCGACACCCGCCTCCTGGCTCAGGCCCGGCAGGGCGTCGTACTCGCCCAGGATCGCGATGACCGGGCCGCCCTCCCCCGCCTCGCCCATCATGGCGGTCGGGATGCCGCCGGTGCCTTCGGTCACCCGGAAGCCCTGGGCGCGGAGCATCGCGGTGTGCTCGGCGGCCGAGCGCACCTCCTGGAAGTTGAGCTCCGGCATCTCCCACACCCGGTCGGAGAGGGCGACGAACGCCGCCGCATGCTCCTCGACGTGCCGCCAGATCGCCTCGCTGTTGTGCATGGTTCCTCGCACATCCGGGGCCTTGTTCGCGCTTAGGCCCCCGCCCCTTGTCGCACGATGGAGCCTAAGTGCCATGCGTCCGGCTCAGCTCAGGCTTGCGCCGGGTTAGACCTCGGCTCGGGCTTGGCGCTTCGCGAGGGCCCGGTCGACGAAATCGAGCCGGTCCTGGCCCCAGAACAACTCGCCGTCGAGCACGATGGTCGGCGAACCGAACACCCCGAGCCGTTCCGCCTCCTCGCCGAAGCGGCGGTACTCGGCCTGGACCGGCTCGCTCTGCTCCGCCGCCACCAGGGCGGCGCCGTCGTAGCCGTTCTCGTCGGCGATGGCGCGGCGCACCTCGGCATCCGAGATGTCGCGCTCCTCGGCCCAGAGCGCCCGCAGGATCGCGTGCGAGAGCGGGAAGGCGTCGAGCCCGGCTTGTTGGGCGGCGATGACGGTCCAGCCGGCATGCTTGTTCCAGTTCGGCGCCGGGTTCTGCATCGGGTAGTATCGCGGCGTGACGTTCAGCGGCAGGCCGAGATACTCGCTCCAGCGGGCGAGCTCGACGGCATGGTAATCGCGTCGCGGTTGCGGCCGGGTCCGGATCGGCACGCCGCCGGTCTTCGGCACCACCTCCTGGAAGTCGAAGGGCTTCAGCACCAGCCGGGCGCGGTGGCGGCGCACGATGTCCTGGAGCTTGGGCCCGCCGAGATAGGACCAGGGCGAGGACAGGCTGTAGAAGCAGGACAGTTCGACCATCGGGGACCTCCAGACGAGATGGGCATGGATATCCACCAGGAGAGCGCGGCCGTGAAGGGCCTGACGGCTCTGGCCGCCGAGGTGCGGCGCGATCTCGCCCGCCTGAACCACCCGCCGGCCCCCTGGACCCTGCCGGTCGAGGGCCCGGACGGGCGCCCGGCCCTCGACGTGCTGGTGGTCGGCGCCGGCATGTGCGGCCAGACCGCGGCCTTCGCGCTCCTGCGCGAGGGCGTGTCGAATATCCGGGTGATCGACCAGGCGCCCCGCGGCGCGGAGGGGCCATGGGGCACCTTCGCCCGGATGGAGACCCTGCGCTCGCCCAAGCACCTCACGGGACCGGATCTCGGCATCCCCTCCCTCACCTTCCGGGCCTGGTGGGAGGCGCAAGCCGGGGAAGAGGGCTGGCGCGACCTCTACAAGATCCCGCGCCTCGACTGGCTGCGCTACCTGCTGTTCGTGCGCGACACCGTCGGCGTGCCGGTGGAGAACGACACGCGGCTGGCTCGGCTGTGGCCGGCCGGCGGGCTGATCGGGGCGGCGATCGAGGGACCTGCCGGCCCCGAGACGGTCTACGCCCGCAAGGTGGTGCTGGCCTGCGGCCGCGACGGCTCGGGCGGGCGGCGGATGCCGCCCTTCGCGGCGGGGGCCGAGGGGCGCCTGTTCCATTCCTCCGACCCGATCGACTTCTCGCGTTTCCGCGGCGGCCGGGTCGCGGTGCTCGGCGCCTCGGCCTCGGCGATCGACAACGCCGCCACGGCGCTCGAGGCCGGCGCGGCGGAGGTGACGCTGTTCGTGCGCCGCTCGCGCTTTCCACAGGTCAACAAGTCGAAATGGGCCGCCTTCCCGGGCTTCCTGCGCGGCTACGCCGCCCTCGACGACGCGCGGCGCTGGGCCTTCACCGCCTACATGATGAGCGAGGGCACGCCGCCTCCGCACGAATCGGTCCTGCGCTGCACCCGCCACCCGAATTTTTCAGTGCGGTTCGGCGAGGGCTGGAGCGGGATCGCGGAGCGGCCGGACGGCCTTGAGATCGAGACCGCGAAGGGCCGCTATCCGGTCGACGCCGCCGTGGTGGCGGTCGGCTTCGACATCGACCTGACCCGGCGGCCGGAGCTGGAGGCGTTTCGCGATGCGGTGCTGACCTGGGGCGAGCGGGTCTCCCCGGCGGAGGCCGCGGCGAACCCGGAGGCCGCGCGCTTCCCCTATCTCGGCGACGGCATGCAGATGCTGGAGCGGGTGCCCGGTCAGTTGCCGGATCTCGGGTTGCTGCACGTCTTCAACTGGGGCGTCACCCTCAGCCACGGTGCGCTCGCCGGCGACATCCCGGGCCTCGGCATCGCGGCGACGCGGCTGGCGCAAGCGCTGGTGCGCGACCTCTTCGTCTCGCAGGCCGACGCGCATTTCCCCCGCATGGTGGCGCACGAGGATGCGGAACTGGAGCCGACGCCGTTCTTCGTCGCGCGGGGGGAGCGGAGTTAAGCAGCCGCCCTTTCCCGGACGACTGCAGCGAAGCGGAAGGAGATCCGGGATCCAGGAGATGAAGTGCCGCGAAGCGGCTCTGTTTTCTGCACCGTTTCAAGCAAGCGGACGCTTCGCGACTTTTTGCGCTGGATCCCGGATCTCCTTCCGCTGACGCTCCAGTCGTCCGGGAAAAGGGGCTGCGGCTCACGACAAGCGGCACGCTTGCGAATCCTGCTGTGCCGCCCTGCTCCGCACGCCCGTTCAGGGCGGCGGAATCCGCCCCGGTGGGGTGCCGCGGATCAGCGCCATGACGGCCTCGTCGCGCTCGGAGATCAGCCGGGCCCCGCGCTGGAAGCTCAAATAGGCCCACAGCCAGCGCAAGGTGACGACGAGGCGGTTGTGGAAGCCGACCAGCAGGTAGACGTGGGCCACGCCCCACACCACCCAGGCGAGGAAGCCCTTCAGCTTGAGGTGATCCCACTGCACCACCCCGGAATTGTGCCCGATGATCGCCAGGTTGCCGCGGCTGCGGAAGCGGAAGGGCTTCGGCATCGTGCCGTGCAGGATGCGGTCGCGCAGAACTTTGCCGAGATAGCGGCCCTGCTGGTCGGCCACCTGGGCGAGGCCCGGCAGGGGCTTGCCGTCCTCGGCTTTCGCCATGGCGACGTCGCCGAGGGCGTAGATGCCCAGGCGCCCGATGACCGCGAGGTCGGGCCCGACCGGCACGTGGCCCGTGCGCGTCGTCTCGACCCCGAGCCACTCCCCCGCCGGCGAGGCGCGCACGCCGGCACCCCAGACGATCGTGGCCGCCGGGATCAGCTTGCCGGCGACCGTGACCCCCTCCTCCGAGACGTCCTCGACCGCGTGCTCGGTCAGCACCGTGACGCCGAGGCGTTCCAGCGAGCGGCGCGCATAGGCCGACAGGTCTTCGGTGAAGGTGCCGAGCACCCG
Organism: Methylobacterium sp. 17Sr1-1; assembly: GCF_003173775.1. Lineage (NCBI taxonomy): Bacteria > Pseudomonadati > Pseudomonadota > Alphaproteobacteria > Hyphomicrobiales > Methylobacteriaceae > Methylobacterium > Methylobacterium sp. 17Sr1-1. The sequence continues at coordinate 4,137,839 of NZ_CP029552.1, forward strand.
GGGCGCGGCCTCGATCAGGAGGATCCGGGCCTGCTTCGGGTCGATGCGGCGGAAATCCTTCGACAGGGCGTGGTGGGCGAGGCCCGCGATGGCACCTGCCATCTCGACCCCGGTCGGCCCGCCGCCGATCACCGCGAAGGTCATCAGCCGCTCGCGGGCGGTCGGGTCGTCCTCGCGCTCCGCCGCCTCGAAGGCGAGGAGCACCCGGGCGCGGATGCGGCGGGCATCGTCGAGGGTCTTCAGGCCCGGGGCGTAGCGCTCCCATTCCGGGTGGCCGAAATAGCTGTGGGTGGCGCCCGTCGCGAGGACCAGCGTGTCGTAGGGAATGCGGGTGCCGTCGCGGAGAAGCACCGCGCGCGCCTCGGTGTCGACGCCCTCGACCTCGCCCATCAGCACGCTGACATTGCGGTCCCAGCGCAGGATCGCCCGGATCGGCTCGGCGATCTCGCCCGGCGCGATCACCGCGGTGGCGACCTGGTACAGCAGCGGCTGGAACAGGTGGTGGTTGCGCCGGTCGATCAGGGTGACGGCGATGCCCTCGGCGCCGCCGAGGCCCCGGGCCGTGGTGAGGCCACCGAAGCCGCCGCCGACGATTACCACCCGGTGCGGCCCGGAAGCGGCGAGCGGCGCCCGCGGCACCCCGTCCAGGGGTGCGGTCTCGAGAGGGGTGCGGTGCAGGGTCTCGGACATGCGGCTCTCCCTCGGGTGGTGTCGGGCGGCCGGATCGGTGGTTCGTCCCGGTGGGCTCTACCCACGCGGAACTCGTCCGATCGAGGCTTGCCGAAGCGACAGTCTGACCCAAGGTTACGATGCTGGCGAGGGCCGCGGAACCCCTCAGGCACGGCTCCATGGCGGTGCCGCACCGGCACCCTTCCGGCAGGCCCGGCACACCGGGTGGACGCCTATTTCACAGTCAAAAACTGTATAAATCGGCATACCTCGACGGCAGTCCGGATTTCCGCTACCCGTGCGGCGGACGACGCGCCCTCAAGGGAGAGACACACCATGGCCGACGCCACCGCCACCTCGGAATCCGGCCGCCGGATCGGCCACGGCCGGGTCTACGACTCGATCACCGAGACCATCGGCAACACCCCGCTGGTGCGCCTCAACCGCCTCGCCAAGGAGCGCGGGATCGACGCCGAGATCCTGCTGAAGCTCGAGTTCTTCAACCCGATCGCCTCGGTGAAGGACCGCATCGGCGTCAACATGATCGACGCCATGGAGGCCTCGGGCGTGCTGAAGCCCGGGGGCACCCTGGTCGAGCCGACCTCCGGCAATACCGGCATCGCGCTCGCCTTCGTGGCCGCGGCCCGCGGCTACCGGCTGATCCTGGTGATGCCCGAGACGATGTCGCTCGAGCGGCGCAAGATGCTGGCCTATCTCGGGGCCGAGCTCGCCCTCACCCCCGGCCCGCAGGGCATGAAGGGTGCGATCGCCAAGGCCGAGGAGCTCCTGAAGGAGATCCCGGGGGCGATCATGCCCCAGCAGTTCAACAACCCGGCGAACCCCGAGATCCACCGCAAGACCACCGCGGAGGAGATCTGGAACGACACGCAGGGCCAGCTCGACGCCTTCGTGGCCGGCGTCGGCACCGGCGGCACCATCACGGGCGTCGGCCAGGTCATCAAGCCGCGCCTGCCGCATCTGCGCGTCGTCGCGGTCGAGCCGGAAGACTCCCCGGTCCTGTCCGGCGGCCAGCCCGGCCCGCACAAGATCCAGGGCATCGGCGCCGGCTTCGTGCCGGGCGTGCTCGACCGCGGCGTGATCGACGAGGTGGTGACGGTCTCCAACCAGACCGCCTTCGACACCGCCCGCCTGCTCGCCCGGATCGAGGGCATCCCCGGCGGCATCTCGACCGGCGGCAACGTCGCGGCGGCCCTCGAGGTCGCGAGCCGGCCGGAGTTCAAGGGCAAGCGGATCGTGACGGTCGCCTGCTCCTTCGCCGAGCGCTACATCTCGTCGGCGCTGTTCGAGGGCCTCTGAGGCGCGCCGGTGCGGGGCCTTCCGGGGCTCCGCCTCGAACATCCGCGCAACAGATGACACACACTCCGCGTCATCCCGGGGCTGCGAAAGCGGCGCCCGGGGTCCAGAACCGCGGATGGTCCAGGATGAAGCGAAGCGCACTTCGCTTCTGGCTGAACACCCTGAGTGTCTGGATTCCGGGATCCGCTGCGCGGCCCCGGAATGACCCTGCGAGTCTTGCGATCGGTGGCGCGGAGCGAGCGGGCGGTCAGGCGACCAATTCGGGCCGTCGCTCCTCGTGGCGGGCCTCGTGAGGCCGCTCCTCCTCGCAGGCGCCCCGGCGAAAAAGGGCCGCGCAGCGCGACTCGCGGTGGACGCTCAGGATCGAGGCGCGGTCGATGTCGGGGTTCTCGGCCAGGATACGGCGCACATCCTCGACCAGGCGGCCGTAACGGCCGGCATCGAAGCCGCCCTCCAGCGGGCTGACGGCGATATAGGCCTCCACCACCAGGACCTTCTCGGACTTGTCGCGGGACACTTCCGCGGCGATCCAGGCGGATTTCACGAGGCGGTTCGGGTTGACCATCGGCGTACCTCCGTTCTCGTCAGGCCGCTCTCCGGCGGCTTGGTGAAGGTGAGACTGCGACAAGCTGCTCCCTCTGCCAACTCCGCAGCTGCTGCAAAGCTCCGTTATGTCGCAGGGAAATCATGCGCGGGGCGCATGGAACACGGGATTAGAGCGGCAGCACCCCGTCGCTCTTCACCTCCTCCATCACCGCGTAGGTGCGGGTGTTGTTGACCCCCGGCAGCGACAGAAGCCCCTCGCCGAGGAAGCGCCGGTAGGCCGGCATGTCGGCGACCCGGGCCTTGACCAGGTAGTCGAACCCGCCTCCCACCATGTGGCATTCCAGCACCTCCGGGGCGCGCCGTACCGCGGAGGCGAAGCGCGCGAAGGCGTCGGGCGTGGTCTTGTCGAGCGAGACCTCGACGAAGACGAGCAGGCTCAGGCCGAGACGCTGCGGGTCGAGCCGCGCCCCGAACCCTATGATCACCCCGTCCTTCTGCAGCCGGCGCAGCCGCTCGCCGGTGGCGGTCGGCGACAGCCCGACCCGCTCGGCGAGTTCCACGTTCGGGATGCGCCCCTCCCGCTGGAGGATCTTCAGGATCTGCCGGTCGACCCGGTCGAGCCCGTCCGTCATTCTCTCTCCCAAACCCCGGTTTCGCCGCCGATCCTGCGGCAAATTCGCGATAAGCGCCATCGAAGCGCGGCGAAAGGCCGAATATCCTGCGGATCGTCATAAGCGCATTGCCCGGACCTGCCCCGATGCCCGCCCCGCTCCCCGTCTTCCACGCGCCCTACGCGGCCGACGACGCCGTCCTCGCCCGCCTCTTCCTGGAGCGGGGCGCCCTGCCGCCGGAGCGCGAGGCTCGGGTCGATGCGCTCGCCCGCGACCTCGTCGGCGCCATCCGGCAGGAGAGCGGGGGTCTCGGCGGCGTCGAGGCGATGCTGCGCGAGTACTCGCTCTCGACCAAGGAGGGCCTGGCGCTGATGGTGCTGGCCGAGGCCCTGCTGCGGGTGCCCGACGCCGCCACCGCCGACCGGCTGATCGAGGACAAGCTGCGCTTCGGCGGCTTCGAGCAGCATGCGACACGCTCGGACGCCCTGCTGGTGCGCTCCTCGGCCTGGGCTCTCGGCCTCTCGGCGCGGATCATCCAGCCCGGCGACACCCCGGAGGGGATTCTCGCCGGCCTCGCCAAGCGCCTCGGCCTGCCGGCGGTGCGCCAGGCCGCCCGCCAGGCGATGCGGGTGATGGGTGGGCATTTCGTCCTCGGCGAGACGATCGAGGCGGCGTTGAAGCGCTCGGCGAGCGGACAGGGCCGGCTCTACCGCTACTCCTTCGACATGCTCGGCGAGGGCGCCCGCACCGCCGAGGACGCACGGGCCTACGCGGCGTCCTACGCCGCCGCCATCGAGGCGATCGGCCGGGCCGCCGGCAACAAGCCGCTGCCCGACCGCCCGGGCATCTCGGTCAAGCTCTCGGCGCTGCATCCGCGCTACGAGGCGGTCGGCCGCGAGCGGGTGATGGCCGAGCTGGTGCCGGTGCTCCTCGACCTCGCGAAGGCGGCGAAGGCTTACGACCTCAACTTCACGGTCGATGCCGAGGAGGCCGACCGGCTCGAACTCTCCCTCGACGTCATCGCGGCGGTGCTCGGCGACCCCGCGCTCGCTGGCTGGGACGGGTTCGGCCTCGCGGTCCAGGCCTACCAGAAGCGCTGCCTCCAGGTGATCGACCACGTCGCCGACCTCGCCGCCCGCCTCGACCGGCGGCTGATGGTGCGCCTCGTCAAGGGCGCGTACTGGGACACCGAGGTGAAGCGGGCCCAGGAGCGCGGCCTGCCCGACTACCCCGTCTTCACCCGCAAGAGCATGACGGATCTCAGCTACCTGGCGGCGGCCGAGCGGATGCTTGCCCATCGCCCCCGGCTCTTTCCGCAATTCGCCACCCACAACGCGCTCACCGTCGCGGCGATCGTCGAGCGGGCCGGGCCGGAGGCCGGCACCTACGAGTTCCAGCGCCTGCACGGCATGGGCGAGGCGCTCTACGCCCGCCTGCTGGCGAGCGTGCCGGGGGCGGCCTGCCGCACCTACGCGCCGGTCGGCGGCCACCGCGACCTCCTGGCCTACCTCGTGCGCAGGCTCCTCGAGAACGGCGCCAATTCCTCCTTCGTCTCGCAGGCCGCCGACCCGGCGGTGCCGGTCGAGACCCTGCTGCGCCGCCCGGCCGAGAGCGTCGGCAACCCGGACCGCGCCCGGCACGCCAAGCTCCGCCGCCCCGCCGAGATGTTCGCCCCGGAGCGGATCAACTCCGCCGGCGTCGAGTTCGGCGACCGGGCGGCGCTGGAGCGCCTGACGGACGGCGTGTCCGCCGCACGCGGTCCCGCCGAGGCGGCACCGGTGATCGACGGCGCGGCGCAAGCCGGCACGCCGCGCGACGTGGTGAGCCCGAGCGACGCCCGCACGGTCGTCGGCACCGTGACGGAGGCCTCGCCCGAGACTGCGGCCGCCGCGATGCAGGCCGCCCGCAAGGGCGCGCTCGCCTGGGGCCGCGTTCCGGCGGAGCAGCGCGCCGCTGCGCTCGAGCGGGCCGCCGACGCGATGGAGGCCGCGACCGGCCGGCTGATCCACCTGCTCCAGGCCGAGGCCGGCAAGACCCTCGACGACGCGGTGGCCGAACTGCGCGAGGCAGTGGATTTCTGCCGCTATTACGCGGCGCAAGGGCGCAAGCTCTTCGTCGGCCCCCAAGCCCTCCCGGGCCCGACCGGCGAGAGCAACCGTCTCACCTTGCGCAACCGCGGCGTGTTCGTGGCGATCTCGCCGTGGAACTTCCCGCTCGCGATCTTCGTCGGGCAGGTCGCCGCGGCACTCATGGCCGGCAACGCGGTGGTGGCCAAGCCCGCCGAGCAGACCCCGCTCGTCGCGGCGGAAGCCGTGCGCCTGCTGCACCGGGCCGGCATCGCTCCTTCCGCCCTCCACCTCGTACCGGGCGACGGCGCGGTCGGGGCGGCTTTGGTGGCGCATAAGGACGTGGCCGGCGTCGTCTTCACCGGCTCGACCGAGGTGGCGCGCCACATCAACCGGGCGCTCGCCGCCAAGGACGGGCCGATCGTGCCGCTGATCGCCGAGACCGGCGGCATCAACGCGATGCTGGTCGACGCCACGGCGCTCCCCGAGCAGGTCGCCGACGACGTGGTGACCTCCGCCTTCCGCTCCGCCGGCCAGCGCTGCTCGGCCCTGCGCCTGCTCCTGGTGCAGGAGGACGTGGCCGACAAGGTGATCGGGATGGTGGCGGGCGCCGCCCGGGAACTGCGCCTCGGCGATCCGCGCGATCCGGCCACCCATGTCGGCCCGGTGATCGACGCCGAGGCCCGCACGCGCCTCGACCGCCACGGCGCCGCGATGCGCCGCGCCACCAAGGCGCATTACGTCGGCGAGGTGCCGGGCGAGGGCCACTTCGTGGCGCCGCAGATCTACGAGGTCGCCGGCCCCGAGGCGCTGACGGAAGAGGTGTTCGGGCCGATCCTGCACGTCGCCCGCTACAAGGCCGCCGATCTCGACCGGGTGCTCGACGCGATCGAGGCCAGCGGCTACGGCCTGACGCTGGGCGTGCATTCGCGCATCGACGCCACGGTGGAGCGGGTGGTCGCGCGACTCTCCACCGGCAACGTCTACGTCAACCGCAACATGATCGGCGCGGTGGTCGGGGTGCAGCCCTTCGGCGGCCACGGCCTCTCCGGCACCGGCCCGAAGGCCGGCGGACCGCACTACCTCACCCGCTTCGCCACCGAGCAGACCGTGACGGTCAACACCGCGGCGGCGGGGGGTGATGCGGCGCTGATCGCCATGGAGGGGTGAGCGCGGCCGCGGGACTGCACATCGGGCGAGAGATCCACTCACCCTGGGGAATAGCATAGTTTCATTGAATAAATAGAAACAGATCTCAAGCAGCTAATTCTACAGTCAAATTTTGAGCGCGGGACCCCCCTCTCCCCGCGGGCGGGGAGAGGGCTGCGTCCCCGTCCAGGGGATGCAGCAAGCGCAGGCGAAGCCGGAGCGAGGGTGAGGGGGTGCTTCCGGAGGAGCCACATCCGGCACCTCCCCCTCACCCTCGCCCTGCGGGCTTGCCGAGCCCCCTGGACGGCGGCTCAGCCCTCTCCCCGCCCGCGGGGAGAGGGGAGAACCCGCGCCAGATCGAGAACTGTCTTCGACGGCGGCAACGGGGACAGACAGCCGCGGCCTCGTTTCGTCCGCGAAGGACGGCGAAGCCGGTAAACAACTGATACTGTGTACCAGAACCTTGGGACAGGGGATCTTTAATCCCTTCCGCTGCGTGCGTGGAAGCACGTCCCGGCATGTCATGGCCGTCTATATTCCAATCATCGCAACGGAACGCCGATCACTCCCGGGTCGATCGGCAGAAGACGGAGATTGGATCATATGAGGACCCGCATCGCCACCCTCGCCGCCTCTATCGTCCTCGGCGCCGCCCCGCTCTCGACCGCCATGGCCTTCCCGAACGCTCCCGCCCCGGCCTGGGCCAACAGCGTCGAGACCACCGGCTCGATCGGTGGACGCGCCAACTCCAGCGTGCCGTTCTACGGCGCCTGCCCGATGAGCTCGGCGTCGGAGGGCAACGCCAAGCAGCAGAACTTCCCGGTCAAGCAGTACGGCCAGACCTCTGGCGGCTATCGCTGCTGAGCCCGGTCGCCGGACTCTTCCGACCGGCGCCCTCGCCGCTCCCCAGCACCTCGACCATCACGTAACGCTGATGACGGGCCGCCCGCAGGGCGGCCCGTTTCGCGTCGAGGGGCGGCACCGTCACCCGAAATACACACCCTCCGCCGAACCGTGGGCGTACCCGGAAATCGCCGCAAACCGGCACCACACCTCGATCCCGACGGCGCGAGGCTTTCGTCGGCCCCGGGCCGTGCCGCTCGACTTTCGTGGCCGGGCGGCAAGCTTGGCACTTCGTTAAGCAGTCACTCGCATTCTCGCGCCAACACCTTCGGGAGATCCTCAGCGTGCGCGCTCCGACCTCATACGGCCTTCCGCGCCTCGGCGCGGGCGCGGCGCTCGTCGCCGCCCTCTTCGTCACCGCCGCGCCCCAGGCCCAGGCCCGCGACAATGTCGGCGCGGCGATCATCGGCGGCGCGGCGGCCGGCGTGCTCGGCGGCGTCGCGGCCGGCGCCATCATGAACGGCATGCAGCCCCCGCCCCCGCCGCCCCCGGCCTACGCCGTTCCCCCGCCGCGCCGGGTCTACGTCGAGGAGCCCGAGACCGTGATCGTGCGCCCGCGCCGCGGCCCGATCTGCCACTTCGAGCGCCGCAAGGTGTGGCTCGACGACGAGTCCTTCACCTACAAGCGCGTCGAGGTCTGCGAATAGGCCTCGCAAGCGTCGGATACGATCAGGGGCCGGCACACGGGGACGGGGCCGGCCCTTCTCACGTCTTCACCCCGTCCTTCACCAGGATCCAGTCCTCGATCACCACGGCGTCGAGGCCGGTGGTCGCGAACATCAGGATCGCGTCCTCGGCGGTGTGGAGGATCGGCTTGCCCATCACGTTGAAGCTGGTGTTGAGCAGGATCGGCACGCCAGTCCGCGCCGCGAAGGCCCGGATCAGGGCGGCGTAGGCCGGGTTGCGCTCCTCCGTCACGCTCTGGAGGCGGCCGGTGCCGTCCTCGTGCACCACCGCCGGCACCAGATCGCGCCTCTCGGGCCGCCAGACCAGGGTGCGCTCCATGTAGGGGCTGTCCTGATAATCCTCGAACCAGTCCGGCCCGGCCTCGGCCAGGATCGAGGGCGCGAAGGGCCGGAACGCCTCGCGGTACTTCACCTTGCCGTTCAGGATCGCCTTGGCGTCGGCTGGCCGCGGATCGGCCAGGATCGAGCGGTTGCCCAGCGCCCGGGGGCCGAACTCCGCCCGCCCCTGGACCCAGCCGACGAGCCCGCCGGCCGCCAGGATGTCGGCCGCGGCCTCGGTCACCCCGTCATGGCCGAGATGGCGCAGGCGCGGCTCCCAGCCGACCATCCGCTCCAGGGGCTCGGTCGAGACGCGCGAGCCGAGATACGGGGTGGCGAGGTGTCCCGGCCCGGTCCAGTCCGGGTTGTCCGCCTGGAAGGCGAGCCAGGCGGCGCCGAGCGCGTTGCCGTCGTCGGCGGGCGCGGACGGGACGTGGAGGCGCCGGTAACCGCAGCGTTGCAGCAGCCGGCCGTTATAGGACGAGTTGAGGGCGCAGCCGCCGGTGACGACGAGGTTCTCGTGCGGGCTGAGCCGCCACGCCTCGGCGACGAGCACGTCCATCAACTCCGAAAAGATCGCCTGTCCGCAGGCCGAGAGGTCGGCCCAGCCGTCCTCGTGGGCATCGGCCGGGCGGCGGGCGCGGATCTCGTCCGCCACCGCCTGCACGGTGGCGGCGTCGGAGAAGCGCAGGCGGCCGCCCTCGATCCGGTAGAGCCGGCGCAACAGCGCCATCAGCTCCGGGTCCTGGCGGCCGTAGGGGGCGAGCCCCATGATCTTCCATTCCTCGCCCTTGGTCTGGTCGAACCCGGCGAGATCGGTGACGAGGCCGAAGAAGAAGCCGATCGATTCGCGGCCGCGATGGCGCTTCACCTCGACGAGCCGCCCCGCCTCCATCCGGTAGATCGCCGAGGCGCCGGTCTCGCCCATCCCGTCGACGACGAGGCAGGTCGCGTCCCGGAAGGGCGAGCCCCACAACCCGTAGGCCGCGTGCGTCAGGTGGTGGGGATAGCGCTTGAGGCCCGCGATGGTCGAGCGGCCGCCATGCGCCCGGTCGAGGCCGAGCAGGGTGCCGTAGCCGGCGCGTCCCTGTGCGAGTGCCAGCTCGGCGATGAAGGTGCGCTCGGCCCGTTCCGGCACCAGCGAGCGGTTGAGCGCCGGGGAATGCCCGCGCAACGCGTCGAGCCCGAAGGCGCCGGTGCCCGCCTGGTCGGCGAGGTAGCGGCTGAAATCCGGCCCCCAGGTGGTGGCGACGACGAGCTCGGCGCCCGGCGGCAGATGGGCCTTGAGCAGGCCGGCCATGCGGGGCGCCGAATCCGGCTCGCAATTCGGGGCGCGCTTGTATTGCAGGTAGCGCTCCGTCGCCTCGGCGAAGAGCACCGCGCCGTCCGGCCCGACCAGGGCGAGGGCCGGGTCGTGGAAGGTGGTGGCGAGGCCGAGATAGTAGCGCATCGGATCCGTCGATCTGGTCACGCCGCCGCTCTAACAGTGTCGGCCTCCCCTGTCAGGCGGGGGACAAGCGTTGCGCGGGTGCATCGGGACGCCGCTCTCGCTGCGTGATCCCGCCGGATTTCGCCCGCGTTTCCGATGCCGATATGCTAGCGCAGTCATCGGGGTACGGCCCGTCGGGCCGTCGGACGAACATGGGGCGGCGCTCTCCTCGCGGGGCGGCACGGACAGCACGGTGCGCGACATCCTGACCGCCCTGGCGGGCCTCGTCATCCTGATCCTCGCCGCGGCCCTGGTCGCGCCGCCCTTCATCCCGTGGGAATCCTACCGCAGCACCGTCGACGCGGCGCTCGGCCGCTCGCTCGGGGTCGAGGCGCACAGCGACGGCCGCCTCGAGGTGCGCCTCCTGCCCTCGCCGCGCCTGCGGATCGACCACCTGCGGCTCGCGACCGGGCGGGACCGGCCGAGCCTCGACGCGCGCTTCGTCAAGGCCGAGATCGCCCTCACCCCGCTCCTCGCCGGCGAGATCCGCTTCACCGAGACCCGGATGGGCCGCGGCGAGGTCACCCTGCCGATGACCGAGGCCGGCAGCTTCCTGCCGCCGCCTTTCTCCGGCGAGGGACGCGACCTCGCAGTGGAAGACCTGCGTGTCTCTCAGCTCCTCGTCACCACCCGGGTGGCGGCGACCGGGCGCACCGACCAGGTCTATGCCGAGAACGTCCGGCTCTCCGCACCCCGCCTCGCCGGCCCGTGGCGGGCGGAGGGCAGCGTCGAGGCGGTGCCGTTCCGCCTCACCACCGGGGCGCCGGCCCCGGACGGGACGATCCCGGTCAAGCTCGGGGCGGGCGGCGACATGGTGCCCCGGCTCGATCTCGATGCCCGGGTCAGCGTCGCGTCCGGCCCGGAGGGCGGCGGGGTGCCGGAAGCGAGCGGCACCGCCCGCCTGGTGGTGGGACCGCCGGCCCAGGCCGCGGGCGCCGCGCTGCCGGTCTCGGTGCAGGGCGGGTTCAAGGCGAAGGGCCGGCTCGCCACCTTCGAGACCCTGAGCGTCGAGGTGCCGGGCGAGGCGCCCCTGCGCTTCACCGGTCGCGGCAGCCTCGACCTCGCGACCGCCCGGGCGACGATGAGCCTGGAGGCCCGCCGCCTCGACCTCGACGGCTTCCTGATGAGCGCCACCGGTCAGGCCCTGCTCGGGCGCGGCGTGGGGCCCGCCTCCCTGCCCGGCACCCTGGCGCTCGACGTCGCGGCCGACAGCCTGACGCTCGCCCGCGAGGAATGGAGCGGGGCCGTCCTGAGCGCCACCCTGCGGCCCTCCGGCGCCGTCACCCTGCGGCGGCTCGCCGGCACCGCCGCCGGCGGGATGGCGCTCGCTTTGTCCGGCGACGTGACCCCGAGCGGCGGTGTCTCGGGCCACGCCGCGGTCGACGCCCCGGCCTCGGACCGGCTCGCCCGGCTCCTCGACCGGCTCGGGCTTCACGGCCCGCTCGCCGGGCTCCTCGACGGCCGGCCCCTCTCGGCGGAGGCCGACGTGGCGGCGGCCCTGCCGGTGCTCTCGCTGCGCAACGCGCGGGTGGCCTTGGGGACCGCAAAGATCACCGGCAGCGCCCGCTACAGCCCGGCCGGGCCGGACCAAGCCCGCCCGCGCTTCGATGCCCAGATCATCGCCGACGGGCTCGACGTGGCGGAGCTGCCCCCGATGCGGGGCGCCATCGCGGCGCTCCAGGACCACGATGTCGGCCTGACCCTGCTCGCCCGCGACCTGCGCTACGGGCCGACCGGCCCCCGCACCGGCGAGATCGCCGCCAGCCTGCAATCCGAGGGCGCGGCGCTCCGCCTCGACAGCCTGGAGGTGCGCGACCTCGCCGGGGCCCGGGCCAGCCTCTCGGGCCGGATCGGCGCCGATGGCGGCGGGCGCATCACCGGGCGGGTGAGCGCCCCGGTGGCCGCGCCGCTGATCGACCTCGTCGCGCGCACCTTCGTCGACGAGGCGCGGCTGCTGCCGGGCTTCCTGCGCGACGGCCCGGTCGCCCTCGACGTGACGCTCGAACGCGATTCCGGGTCCGAGCCGGGCCGCCTGCGCGGCCAGGCCCGCGGCAGCGCCGCCGGCGGCCGCCTCGGCCTGTCGCTGGCGGCCCGGGCCGGGCGCCTCGACGACCTCGACGCCCGCCTCGACGGCGTGGCCTCCGGCCGCTGGCTCGGCCGGCCGGCCGATGCGGCGCTCACGATGCCCGCGAGCCTGCACCTCGCCGGGCGCAGACAGGAGACGAACGGGGTTGGGACGAACGGGACCGGGGCGGAGGGGCCGCTCGCCCTGACGCTCGACGCCGAGATCGCCGGGGCCGCCATCGCCACCGTCCGTCCGCTGGTGCTGCCGGCGGCCGGCCCGCTCCAGGACGGTGCGCTCAGCCTCGCGACGCCCGACCTGGGGCCGGTGGCCGGCCTCCTCGGTGCCGGCCCGGCCCTGGCGGGCCCGGTGCCGGCCCGGCTGAACCTCGGCTTTTCCCGCGCCGGCGATGCCCCGCGCCTCGTCGTGACCGGCACCCTCGCCGGCTCGGCGGTCGACGCGACCCTGACCCGGCCGCAGGGCGGCGAGGTCTCCGGCAGCGTCTCGCTCGAACGGCTCTCCCTGCCCTGGCTCGTCGGGGCGCTGGTGCTGAATCCCGGGGCGCCGGCAGGACCCGACGGCTGGTCCGCCACCCGCTTCGGACCGGCCCCGTCCATGCCCGTCACGGGCCAAATCGCCATGACGGTGCGGCGGCTCGATCTCGGCCGCGGCCTCGGGGCGGACTGGGCGCGGTTCGCCCTCGGGCTCGGGCGCGACGGCGTGACCTTCCGCGAGTTCGCCGCCGGCCTCGCGGGCGGGCGGCTCGCCGGCAGCGCCACCCTGGCCCGCCAGGGCGCCCAGGCGACGCTCGCGGCGGAGGGCGGCCTGACGGCGGCCGCGCTCCCGGCGCTCACCGGCGGCGACGCCCTGCGGGGGCAGGTGTCGTTGCGGCTCCGCCTCGGTGCGGCGGGGGACAGCCCGGCCGCCCTGGTCGGCAACCTCGCCGGCAGCGGCACCCTGGAGCTCGCCGGCCTCACCCTCCGCGACCTCGACCCGGCGGCGGTGCAGCGCGCGCTCGCCCGGCTCCTCGCCGAGGAGGATCCGCTGCGCACCGGCCGGGTCGAGCGGGTGGTGACGGAGGAGTTCGACCGCGGGCCGCTGGAGCTGGCGGGGCCCGTCTCGGTGCCGGCCTCGATGGTCGGCGGCACCTTGCGCACCGGGAGCCTCACCCTCGATCCCGGTCCCGCCACCTGGACCGGCCTGGTGCAGGTCGACGCGAAGGCCATGCGCCTCGACGCCCGCGGCACGTTCGCCGCCACCGCGACGCCCCGGGGCTGGACGGCGCCCTCGCCCACCCTCGGCCTCGCCCTCGTCGGCCCGCTGGCCCGGCCGCAGCGGGAGCTCGACCTCGTGCCGCTCGGCAACGTCCTGGCCGCCGTGGTGCTGCAGCGCGAGCTCGACAAGATCGAGACCGTCGAGGCCGACCGCAACGAGCTCGCCCGCCGCCGCAGCCGCCTGGAGATGGACCGCGCGCGGGCGGCCGAGGAGGCCCGGCAGGCCAGGCAGCGGGCGGAGGAGAAGCAGCGGGCGGAAGACGCGGCCAGGGCCGCCGAGGCCGCGAGGGCGGCGGCGGAGGCGGCGCGCGCGGCCGAAGCGGCCCGCCTGAAGGCCGAGGAGGAGGCGCGCCGGCATGGCGGCGGAATGCCGCCGGAGACCGGCAGCCCATAGCGCGCAGCCGGCGCTCAGACCGCCGCCTTCATCGCCTCGCCGAAGGACTCCACCAGCCGCGCCTCCAGCTTGCCGTCCATGGCGGCGAGGATCGCCATCGCGTCGGCCATCGGCATCGGCGGCTTGTAGGGGCGGCGCTCGGTCAGGGCGGCGTAGATGTCGCAGATGGTGAGAAGGCGGACCATGTCGCCGATCTCACCGCCGACGAGGCCGTCGGGATAGCCCGAGCCGTCGAGCATCTCGTGATGGTGGCGCACCACCGCGAGGGTGACCGGGTCGCGCTCGCCGCCCGCCCACAGGACCTCGTGGCCGATCGCCGCGTGGGTGCGCATCACCGCCAGCTCGTCCGGATCCAGACGGCCGGGCTTGTTGAGGATCTCGAGGGGGATGCGGGCCTTGCCGACGTCGTGGATCAGCGCGGCGCGCACGAAGTGGAACTGGTCCTCGTAGCGGAAGCCGAGATGCAGGGCGAATTGGGCGGCGAGGCCGGCCACCAGCAGGCAGTGCTGGTAGGTGGCGTCGTCATGGGTCCAGACCGTGTCGAGCCAGCGGGCGAGGCCGCCCTCCTGCACCGCGGTGAGGATCGGGCCGAGCCCGGCCTCGACGGCGCCGATGCGGACCGGCTGGCCGGCCCGGGTCTCGGCCATCAGGCCGGTCAGCGCCTCTCCGGCCCGGACCACGCCCTGGCTCACCGCCTGCTCGGCCTGGCCGGCCATGATCCCGACCTGGTTGGCCAGGGCCGCCACGATCGTCTCGGGCGGCACGTAGGCCGGCATGCACACCGTCGCCCCGAGGGTCTTGGCGTGGCGCAGGGCTTCCTGGGTCGCCTTGCGCAGGAGGCAGACCACCGGCAGGTGGCGGTTGGCGAAACGGCGTTGGAGGGCGCGCAGGCAATAATCGGCCTCCGGCCGCGACAGCGTCAGGTCGGAGATGACCCCTGCCAGCGCCCGCCGGTCCCGCCACGTCTCCTCGGGTCCGACGACGTCGCAGATCCCGATTCCCCGCAGGGCCGCGCTGATCGCGGCGCTGCGGTCCGGCCTGTCGGTCACGAGGACGAAGGTCCTCTCGTCGGGCATCGCGTCCCTCCCGGCGGCCGCACGGCCTCCACTGCGCCTATCGAATACGCGTCTAGTCCCGAATAAATGCTTACGAAGAAGAGCACCGGCCGGAGTGAAGTGACGACAGGCAGGAAACAAAACCAGCCATCGTCCGCGTTCGCGACCGGCCGAACGTCCCTCCTCGCATCGTCGGGACCCGCCTGCGCAGCCAGCTCCAGTGCATCCGGACCGTACCGCCGGAAGTTGTTCGGCACAACCTGACGACACTTGCGCCAGACCCGTGGATGACCCTGGGGAAGGGTCCTCGCAGCGGTCGGGCGACAGCGGTGCGGCGCGCGGAAGGGCCCGTCGCAGGGACGCCCGCCTGCAACCCGTCCGTGCGGCGATGCCGGCACGGAGTGCTGTTCCCCTCGACTGTCGAAGCCTCGTTCGGAGGGGTCGTGCACGGACCGTCATCTCCGGAACACAGGGCGTCACCTCGACGGCCGGACCGCGTTTCCCCAGCGTATCCGTCCTTATCCCGTCATCGGCCCTTCATACGGCCAAGCTAGGCGCCGACCCCGAACGGCAAAAGTATATTCGAGGGGCTCATGAATCCGAAACTCAGCGCCGCGCTGCTGGCGGCGACCTGTCTTTTCCCGGCCGATGCGTGGGCGCAAGGCGTGCCGACCTCGCCGCCGGTGGGATTCGCCAACAGCACCTCGGTCAATCCGGGCACGGTGATGAACCGCGTGCTCGATTCCTATGCCGGGCTCCTCACGGGCGACCCGGCGGCGCTGACCCGGAACTACCAGACCGTCGTCACCCTGACGCAGGGGCGGACCGACGCGCAGACCCTGGCGGCGATCCACGACGACCGTACCGGCCAGGCCTACAGCATCCTCAACGGCCTCGGGCCGCTGACCTCGTCCTACCTCACCGGGGCGGGCGCCTCGTTCACCGGCACGGCGCCGACCAGCCTGACGCCGACGAGCTACGTCAATACGACGCTCGCCGATTACGCAGCAAACATCAACACCGGCAACAACGCCAATGCGGGGGTGACGAGCTTCGGCAACGGCACCGCGACGCCGCTGGCGAGCGCCGTCGACTTCATCAACACCATTGCCCGCGCCAACGCCTCGACCGAGCCGGCCAAGCGGATCTTCGCCCGCTACCAGGGCGCCAACCCGGCGATCGACCCGCTCGACGCCCGCTTCAACACCTACAGCGCGACGGCGAACAAGGCCGGCCTCACGACCCGCGACACCGCGGGCCTGGTGGTGCCGACCTACCTGTCGAACTTTTCCGTGCCGGCGGTCTACGGCACGACGGCGCAATGGGTGCGCGGCTTCACCGTCACGCAGGCGATGATCGACGCCAATGGCGGCCGGCCGCTCACCGCGCCGAATGTCGGCACCTTCTCGGGCGGCGTCTTCACTCCGGCGACCTTCGGCGTCGGCGACTTCGTGCCGGGCATCGGCACCTCGCCGCGGCCCTACCGGGTCTCGACCGCGGTCGCCGTCCCGACCCTGCTGCAGCCGATCGTCAACAGCACCAACCCCTACGCCGACGGCGCCTATCCGAGCGGCCACACCAATTCGGGATATCTTCAGGCGCTCGCCACCGCCTTCCTGGTGCCGCAGCGGGGCCAGCAGCTCCTGACCCGGGCCTCGGAGCTCGGCAACAACCGGGTCCTCGCCGGCATGCACTCGCCCTTCGACGTGATGGGCGGCCGGATCGAATCCTCGGCGATCGTCGCCACCAACCTCTACGGCGCGCTCTACGACGCGAGCGGCAACCGGGTCGACTGGACGAACCCGGCGAACACGACGGCCTACGGGGTCTACCAGGCCTACCGGCAGACGCAGTCCTACCTGGCCTCCGCTTGCGGCGCGTCGAGCGTCACCGCCTGCCTCAACGCGGCCTCCGGCAGCGGCGACGCCTTCGGCAACGCGGCGCAGAACAAGGCGGATTACACCGCCCGCCTGACCTACGGCTTCCAGCCGGGCGGCACGGTCACGCCGATGACCACCGCCGACGTGCCGCTCCAGGCGCAGGTGCTGCTGCTCACTCGCTTCCCCTACCTCACCGACGCGCAGCGCACAGAGGTGCTGGCGAGCACCGGCCTGCCCTCCGGCATCCCCGTGCTCGGCGGCAACACCTATGACGGCTGGGGCCGGCTCAACCTCTACGCCGCCTTCGACGGCTACGGCGCCTTCGCCCGCAACGTCACCGTCACCATGGACGCCGCGCAGGGCGGGTATTCGGCCTTCGACACCTGGCGCAACGACATCGCGGGATCGGGCTCGCTCACCAAGGCCGGCACCGGCACCCTGGTGCTCACCGGCACCAACACGTATGCGGGCGGCACCACCGTCTCGGGCGGCACGCTGGTCGGCCACGCCCAGGCCTTCGGGTCGGGCGCGATCCGCAACGACGCCAGCCTGGTCCTCGACCAGGCGAGCGATGCCGGCATGGCCAATGCCCTCTCCGGGACCGGCAGCCTGACCAAGCTCAACGCCGGCACCTTGAGCCTCACCGGTCAGAGCAGCCTCACCGGCGCGACGGCAATCCTCGGCGGGCGCCTCGCGGTGAACGGGTCGCTCGCCGGCTCGGTCGTCACCGTCGGCCAGGGTGCCGGCCTCGGCGGCACCGGCGTGGTCGGCGGGGTCGTGGCGCAGTCCGGATCGACCGTTGCCCCCGGCAATTCCATCGGAACCCTGACGGTGGCCGGCAACGCCACCTTGGCGGCAGGCTCCACCTTCCAGGTCGAGACCAACGCGAGCGGCCAGGCCGACCGCCTTTCGGCCACCGGCACCGCCACGCTCCAGGGCGGCACCGTCCAGGTGCTGGCGCAAAACGGCGCTTACGACCCGCGCACCCGGTACACCATCCTGTCCGCCAATACCGGCGTGTCGGGCACCTTCGGGGGTGTCTCCTCCAACCTCGCCTTCCTCACCCCGACGCTGCGCTACCAGCCGACGCAGGTCGACCTCACGCTGACCCGCAACGACACCCCCTTCGCCGCCATCGCCCAGACCCGCAACCAGGCCGCCGTCGCCGGTGCCATCGAGGGGGCCGGCGCGGGCAGCGGCCTCTACGGTCGCACCGTCGGGCTCACCACGCCGGAGGCCGTCACCGCCTTCCAGGCGCTCACCGGCGACATCCATGCCAGCTCGGTCTCGGCCTCCTACGAGACCGCCTTCTTCGTGCGCGAGGCCATCCTCGACCGCCTGCGCTGGGCCGGCGACGCCACCCGCGATTACGGCAGCCTGCCGGCCACCTACACCGCCGACCTGCCCGGCCGCGCCGCGCCGATCGCCCCGGTGCCGGTGCGGGTGCTCGATCCCCGGGTGTTCGGCCTGTGGGGCCAGGGCTTCGGCAGCTTCGGCCGGGCGAGGACGGACGGCAACGCGGTGACGCTCGACCGCGACACCGCCGGCTTCGTGCTCGGTGCCGACGTGCGGCTGGAGAACGGGATCAAGCTCGGCGTGGCCGGCGGCTATACCAGCACGAGCCTCGACAGCCCCGGCCGCACCGCGAGCGGCACGATCGAGGGCGGCTTCGGCGGCGTCTATGGCGGCTACGAGGCCGGGCCGTTCGCCCTGCGGCTCGGCGCTTCCTACGCCGATACCAGCCTGCGGCTGCGCCGCAGCGTGGTCTTCCCCGGCGTCTCGGAGACGGAGAGTGCGCGCTACGGCGGCTCCGTGGTGCAGGGCTTCGGCGAGATCGGCTACCGGATCGCGCTCGGCGCGGGCGTTCTCGGCAGAGCGGCGCCGATTACCCCCTCGTATATCGAGCCGTTCGTGGGCGGGGCTTACGTTGGCATCGACCGGGACCGGTTCGCCGAGACCGGCGGCGTCGCGGCCCTGACCGGCGCGTCGCGGCTGTCGGAGATCCCGACGCTGACGGCGGGCGTGCGGGGTCGGACCGAGGTGGATCTGGGCTTCGGAGCCCCGGTGTCGCTGCACGGCCTCGTCGGCTACCGGCGGGCGTTCGGGGACGTGATCCCGACGGCGGTGCTGGCCTTCGGTACCGGCCCGAGCTTCGTGACGGCCGGCATCCCGATCACCCGGGACGCGCTGATCGCCTCGGCGGGGGTGGACCTGCGGGTATCCTCGGCGGCGACGCTCGGCGTGTCGTATACCGGCCAGGTCGGCTCGCGGGCGGAGGACCACGCGGTGAAGGGCACCTTCACCTACCGGTTCTGATCGCCCCGACATGAAGGGGGCGCGGCACACGAGCCGCGCCCTTCGTCTGTCGGCCCGGAAAGGTCACGGGCCCGGCGGCACCATGCCCTTCCCCGCCAGGACCGGGGCGGCCTGCGGGCCGGCGAGGTCGCGCAGGAGCGCGGACGCGGCCTCTGGCTCCGCCGCCCCCGCCGGGACCATCCCGGCATAGACGGTGTAGTTCTGCACTTCCGCGGGGATCGGGCCGACGAGACGGGCGCCCGCGACCGCCAAGAGCTCGCTCGTCTGCTGGAGCGCGAGGTCGGCCTCGCCCGTGACGAGGCGCGCGGCGGCCAGCCCCCCGCGCACGAGGACGAGCTTGCCCTTCATGGCGTCGGCGATGCCGAGGCGCGCGAAGAGCTGCGCGAGGTAGATCCCGCTCGACCCGCCGGAGGCCGGATCGACCATCGCGACGGCCCGCGCCCGCAGGAGCGCCTCGCGAAAACCCGCCACCGTGGCGATGTCGGGGAGCGGCGCGCCGTCGCGGACCGCGACGCCGATGCCGACCTTCGCGAGCGGCACCGGCGGCCCGCCGGCGAGGCGCTGCTCCCGGATCAGCGCCTCGAAGCCGCCCGGGGTCAGCACCACGAGGTCGGGCCGCGCCCCGTCGCGGATCGCCTGCGCCACCGCCCCGGCGGTGTCGTTGCGGATCGTGACCGTGTGGCCGGTGCGCCGCTCGAAATCCGGCACCAGGGCGGCCGCGACGGGCTTGTAGGCGCCGGTGGTCAGCAGCGTGATCTCGGCCGCCCGCGCGGGGGCGACCAGGGCGAGGACGAGGCAGACGGTACCGACGCGGCGCAAGGCGCGGATCGGAATCGTGACGCGGCGCATGCAGGAGGCTCCCGGAGAACGGGCCGCGTGCCCGGCCCCGCCCCTCGGTAGCCGACCCGGTCTCCGTTCAGCGAGCGAAATCCGAGAAGCCGCCGGTGACGGCGCCGGAGGCCGCCAGCGCCGCCCGGCTCGCGGGCGCCACCAGGGCGGCGAGTTCCTGCGCATAGGCGTAGCCAGGTGCCTCGCCGGGAAAGCCGCCCTCGGTGGCGGGGTGCAGGTAGAGCTCGGTCAGCCCGTTCGGCAGTTGGCCCAGCAGGGCTTGGACCCGGACGGGCGTCATCTCCCCCGACCAGGCGAGGCCGAGCACGTGGTCCGGGACCAGGAGCCCGGCGCGCCGGGCCCGGGCGCGCAGCAGCGCCGACCACGGCGCGGTGTCGAGGGCGAGGCTAGGGCGCGCCCCGGGCTCGGCGCGACGCAAGGTGTCGCGCGGCTCGCGCGGCACCCGGATCGCCCGCATGCCGTAGTCGCGCCCGACCCGCAGCACCATGCCGGCGATGATCGGGTGGATGTGGAAGTGCTTGTGCGCGTTGACGTGGTCGAGGGGCAGCCCGGTCGTCCGGAAGGCCTCGAACTGGGCCCGGATCTCGGCCTCGAGCTGGCGGCGGGCGCGGGGCTTGAGGGCGAGATCGAGCCCGAGCCGCGCCTGGTCGGCCCGCATCAGCCCGGCGCCGTCGGTGAGGTCGGGCAACTGCGCCGCCGGCAGGGTCGGCCAGGCCTCGACCATCACGAGGTGCAGGCCGACCCGCAGGGACGGCATCGCCTGCGCCCGCGCCAGCGCGTCGGCAGCGCCGGGCGCCGACACCATCAGGCTCGCGGCGGTGAGGATGCCATGGCGATGGGCCTGCTCCACCGCCGCGTTGACCTGGGGCGACAGGCCGAAATCGTCCGAGGTGACGACGAGGCACTTGCGGGGCACGGGCGTGGTCATGGTCGGCTTCATGTCTCGCGATGCGAAAGAGCCTCCCCGTCCGGCCGGACGGGGAGGCTCGCGCCCGCTTGTACGGGATCGTCGGTCTTAAGAGCTTACGCCGCCTTCTTGGCGACGCCCTGGCGCTCGCGCAGGAAGTGCCAGAACTCGACGCCCTCGCGCAGGCGGCGCTTCATCATGTCGGGCGAGCGCACCATCTCGCTGACGATCGAGGCGATCTTCGGGGCGCGGAAGTAGAATTTCTTGTAGAACTCCTCCACCGAGTTGAAGATCTCGGTGTGGGACAGGTGCGGGTAATGCAGCGGCGCGATCTGCACGCCGTTCTCGTCGACCAGCTCGGCGTTGTCCTTGTCGAGCCAGCCGTTCTCCACGGCCTGCTTGTACAGGAAGGTGCCCGGGTAGGGCGCTGCGAGCGAGACCTGGATGGTGTGCGGGTTGATCCGCTTGGCGAAGGCGATCGTCTCCTGGATCGTCTCCTTGGTCTCGCCGGGCAGGCCGAGGATGAAGGTGCCGTGGATCGCGATGCCGAGATCGTGGCAATCCTGCGTGAACTTCTCCGCGACCTCGACCCTCATGCCCTTCTTGATGTTGTGCAGGATCTGCTGGTTGCCGGACTCGTAGCCGACCAGCAGCAGGCGCAGGCCGTTCTCCTTGAGCACCTTCAGGGTCTCGCGCGGCACGTTGGCCTTGGCGTTGCACGACCAGGTCACGCCGAGCTTGCCGAGCTCGCGGGCGATCTCCTCCGCGCGCGGGAGGTTGTCGGTGAAGGTGTCGTCGTCGAAGAAGAACTCCTTGGTCTGCGGGAACTCCTTCAGGCAGTACTTGATCTCCTCGATCACGTGCGCGACCGAGCGGGTGCGGTAGGTGTGGCCGCCGACCGTCTGCGGCCACAGGCAGAAGGTGCAGCGCGACTTGCAGCCCCGGCCCGAATAGAACGAGATGTAGGGGTGCTTCAGGTAGCCGATGAAGTACTTCTCCATCTGCAGGTCGCGCTTGTAGACCGAGGTCACGAACGGCAGCTGGTCCATGTCGGTCATGATCTCGCGGTCCGGGTTGTGGACCACGACACCGTCGGCGTCGCGATAGGAGAGACCCTTGATCTCCGCCATCGGCACGCCGTCGGCGACCTCCTTGACGGTGAAGTCGAACTCGTTGCGGGCGCAGAAATCGACCGCGGGGGCCTGGGCCATGGCGCCGGCGGCGTCCACCGCGACCTTGGCGCCGATCAGGCCGGCGATCAGCTTCGGGTTGGCCGCCTTCAGCGCCTCGATCGTCTTCACGTCCGACTTGAACGACGGCACCGAGGTGTGCAGCACCACGAGGTCGAAGTCGTTGGCCTGGGCGACGATCTCCGGCAGCTTGATGTCGTGCGGCGGCGCGTCGATCAGCTTGGAGTTCGGCACGAGCGCCGCCGGCTGGGCGAGCCAGGTCGGGTACCAGAACGACTTGATCTCGCGCTTGGCCTGGTAGCGCGAGCCGGCGCCGCCGTCGAAGCCGTCGAAGGTGGGGGCCTGGAGGAAGAGGGTCCGCATCATCGGGGGAATCGTCTCTTGAGCAGGAAGCCGCGGTCACGGCCGGTGAGGCCGCCGGGCGGCCCGATGAGGTGTCTTTAAGTCGAGGGAGCGCCGGACTCGCGGGCGAGGCCGGATTCCGGGATCAGCGTACCGTCCGCAACGACCCGATAATCATGACCTTTCCAAGTCACGGCACCGGACATGAAGCACCAGGCGAAGCCGGCGAAGGACAGGAGGTCGCGGATCGGCAGGAGCCAGTAGGGATGCGGCTCGAGACCGAAGGCCCGCTCGACCCGCACGCACAGCACGATCCGGCAGGCGAGCGCGAGCGCCGCGGTGGCGAGCGTGTAGGCGCCCGAATCGGGCAGGAGCGCGGCGATCAGCGCCAGCGGGAAGGCGTGGGTGACGAGCGTGCCGGCGTAGCCGGCCGGATCGACGTTGCGGATGGTGCGGTTCCACCGGGTCTCGTGGCGCCACAGGCCGGCGAGCGAGGTGTCGACGCAGGTATGCCCGATGGTGAAGTTCGGGATCGCCACGATGCCTCCTTCAGCGCGGAGCGCCGCCCCGAGGGTGTAGTCGTCGGCGAGATCGTCGCGGATCGCCTCGAAGCCGCCGATGCGGGCGAGCACCTCGGTGCGGAACGCGATGGTGGAGCCGAAGCACGGATCGGCGAGGCCGAGGCCCGTGCCCATCAGGACGTTGGGCAGGAACTGCGTGTCGATGGCGAGCGCCGAGAGATGCGCCCAGACGCCGCCATTCGCCGGCACGCCGTGATAGAGGCAGGTGACGCCGGACACGCCGGGGCGGGCGAGCTCCGCGACGATGCGCTCGAGGTAGTCGGGCGCCACCACCATGTCGCTGTCGGCCAGCACCACGACGTCGTGGGCGATCAGCCCCGCCATGTTGATCAGGTTCGAGACCTTGCGGTTCGCGCCGTGCTGGCGGGCGTCGATCACCAGGTCGATGCGCAACTCGGGGTGCTCGGCCTGGAGCCGGTGCACCACGGCGATCGCCGGATCGGCGGCGTTCTGCACCCCGAACACCACCTGGACGGCGCCCGCATAGGCCTGGGCGCAGAAGGTGGTGAGGTTGTGGTGCAGGTTCGGCTCGTCGCCGCAGAGCGGCTTGAGCAGGGTCACGGAGGGGCGGGGCGCGTCGGGCGCGAGGCGCGGCACCGGCTGCCCGGCGAGGCGCCCGGCGAGCCAGGCGGTCGTCAGGCCGTACACGCATCCGGCGAGCGCCAGGACGAGCAGGAGGGCGGAGATCCAGGTCCATTCCATGGCGTGGCGGCGATCCCTGGGAGGAGTTGGCCGCGCGGCAGGCGCGCGGCGGGCTGTGTTGTGGGTTGAGGGTGCGGGCGGAGGGTAAGCACTTCGTGACCGCCGGCCGTCACGGGCCGGCAGACGACTTGGCAGGCGACCCGGCGGGCTACTTGGCCGCCGGGGCCTTCGGTGCCGGCGCCGCCAGCATCGTCTCGGTGGACTTCCGCAGATGGGCGAGCAGACCGTCGGCCCCGCCCTCCTGCAGCGGCTCGGAGAAGCCGGTGCGCAGGGTGCCGGCCTCGCTCACCGTGCCCTGGAGGTAGACGTCGGTGATCCGGTTCTCGGCGTTCAGCACGTAATCGACCGGCGAGGTGTCGCCGCTGCCGTCGGTCACCGTGACGTGGACGATATGGCCGTTGCCGCGCGGCTCGCTCTTCGGGTCGATGGCGAATTTGCTGCCCGTCGCGGCGCTGAGCCGCGTGGCGTAGGTCGCCGGGAGATAGGCCTCGAAGGCGGTGACCAGGGCTTGCTGCTTGTCGGCCGGGATGTCCTTCCAGCGGGTGCCGACGCCGAGGCGCAGCATCGCCGGCAGGTCGAACGACTCCTTCATCGGGCCGGACAGGGTCTCGGCCCGGGCACGCACGTCGCCGGCCTTGAGCGCGGCCTCGAGGGCGTCGGTCATGCGCCGCACGGTCGCGACCGCCGGATCGCCCTCCCCGGCCGCGGGGGCAGCGGCGGGAGTTTGGGCCAGGGTCGGCAGCGCCGCCGTGAGGAGGCCGGCGATCGTCAGGCTGCGCAGGGTCTCGCGTCGGGTCTGCACCAGGTCACTCTCCTTTGCCGTCGGCGGGCGCCGCGGCGTAGCCGTAAGCAGGCATCGGCGCCTGACGCAGCTGGGTGTCGCGCGGGCGCATCCATGCCCGCAGGGCCGCGCCGATCCCGGCCGCCGGACGGCCCGGGTCGGCCTCGTTCTCCATGGCGTGCCACAGCATCAGGCTCGGCAGCCCGACGGCGAGGTCGGCCAGGCGCTTGATCAGCGAGAGGGCCAAAGCCGCCTCGGCCGGGATGCCGAACACGGCGCAGAGCGCGATCAGGCCGCCCTCCTGGGCCCCGAGCGCGCCCGGCACCGCGAAGGCCGCGCCGCGCACGGCTTGCGCCAGGCTCTCGATCACGATCGCCTCGAGGAAGCCGACCTCGTAGCCCATGAAGCGGAGCGCGATCCAGACCTCGAAGGTGCCGATGATCCAGCCGAACAGATGCGTGCCGATGGCGGTGAGAATGCGGCCGCGGGCGGCGTAGAGGCCGCGCAGGCGCTCGAACATCACGTCGACCGCGCCGAAGATGCGCCACTCGCGCCCCCCGGCGAAGCGGTTGATCGCCGCCTGGAGCAGGCTCTGCCCGAAGCGGCGCTGCACCAGGTAGAACGCCACGAGGGCCGGCGCCGCCACCACGAGGCCGAGGCCCACGTAGTGCACGATCGGCCCGTCGCCGCCCAGCGCCACCAGGATGCCGAGGCCGGCCAGCGTGAACAGGAACTGGGTCAGCGCCTGGACCATCAGGTCGACGAGGGTGGAGGCGCCCGACAGGGCGCCGGACACCCGCTCGCGCGTCAGCAGCCGGGCGCCGATCAGGTCGCCGCCGACCTGCGCCACGGGCAGGAGCGTGTTGATGCCCTCTCGCACGAAGCGCACGCTGACGCAGGCCCGCAGCAGCGGCCTCTCGCCGCGGGGAAACACCACCCACCAGCCGAGACCCGCCCAGGCGACGGCGACGAAGCGCGCCACCACGACCAGCACGGCGCCCCAGCCGGACGCCCACAGGGCCGCCGCGACCGCCTCCGGCCCCGAGGAGACGAACAGGCCGATCACGGTGCAGAGGCCGGCGATCAGGCCCAGTGTCGTCAGTCGCTTCATGACCCTCTTTCTGTCGCAGCGGCAGCGGCCCTCAGGGGGCGCGCCATTCCGGCAACGGAGTCGAAACAAAGCAGCGCCGTTGCATCCCGGCACGTTGCAGCTTTGATGGGCGCTGTCTATCACCGGCCGGACACAGTGCCGGCGAAACCGGCATCCATCACCGGCGCGGCGGGCCAGCCCAAAGCACCGCCGCCCAAGCAATGCCGCAAGCCTACATTACGGCGCATCGTCCTCCCCGCCCCGATTCGGCCGGCGGGGGCCGGAACCGCGAAAGAAGGCCGCTCGTGACGGCCGCCAAGGGATGAACAGCATGGATCGGGAGACGACCTTCGAGGCCGAGCGCGGTGGCGCGCTCGACGAGGCCGCCGCGCATGACCTGACGGCCTTCGGGGGCGACGCGCCCGGCCGGGCGCCGGCGCCGCAATCGCCGGTGATGGCCTGGAACGAGTGGGATCCGCTGGAGGAGGTGATCGTCGGCTCGCTCGACGGCGCCACGATCCCGACCCACCACCTGACGGTGATCTTCAACCTGCCGCGGGCCGCCCAGCCGTTCTACCGGCTCGCCTCGGGCTGGAAATATCCCGGCTTCATGAAGAAGCTCGCCCAGCAGGAGCTCGACGGCTTCATCAAGATCCTGGCCGGCGAGGGCGTGAAGATCCGCCGTCCGGACTCCGTGGACTTCTCGAAGAAGTTCCGCGCCCCGCGCTGGTCGTCGCGCGGCTTCTGCGTCGCCTGCCCGCGCGACCCGTACCTGGTGATCGGCGACGAGATCATCGAGAGCCCGATGTGCTGGCGCTCGCGCTACTTCGAGGGCGACGCCTACCGCTCGCTGTTCAAGGAGTATTTCCGGGCCGGCGCGCGCTGGACCTCGGCGCCGCGGCCGCAGCTCACCGACGAGCTCTACAACTACGACTACCGGGTGCCGAACCTGAAGGCCGGCGAGCCGATGCAGTTCACGGTGAACGAGTTCGAGCCCGTCTTCGACGCGGCCGACTTCGTGCGCTGCGGCCGCGACCTGTTCGTCACCCGCTCGAACGTGACGAACCTGATGGGCATCGAGTGGCTGCGCCGCCACCTCGGCCCGGGCTTCCGCATCCACGAGATCGAGAGCCGCTGCCCGCAGCCGATGCACATCGACTCGTCGTTCATGCCGCTCGCCCCCGGCAAGGTGCTGGTCAACCCCGACTACATCGACGTCGAGAAGCTGCCGGCGGTGCTCAAGAAGTGGGACGTGCTGATCGCGCCCCGCCCCGACCCCGTCGAGGGCTTCATGAGCAAGATCTCGATGTGCTCGCCCTGGACCTCGATCAACGTGCTCGCCATCGACGAGAAGAAGATCGTGGTCGATGCGAGCCAGCCGACGCTAATCAAGGCGCTCAAGGATTGGGGCTTCGACCCGATCCCGACGCCCTTCCTGTCCTACGGACCGTTCGGCGGCTCGTTCCACTGCGCCACGCTCGACGTGCGCCGGCGCGGCCCGCTGAAGTCGTACTTCTAGGACGAGCGACTTAGGCGCCGGAGGCGTTCGAGAACGCCCGCATCGTCCCGGGACCGCCCAGCGGATCCCGGGACGATGCCCCGATCCCGTTCGCGGTTTCGTTACGATCGGCCGGTCATGGAGGAGGTCGGCGCAGAGCCGTCCGCCACCCGAAGGCCGTCGCCCGATGAGGATCCTGGTACTCGGCGGCTACGGCCTGATCGGCTCCGCCGTGCTCGTGCGCCTGATCGAGGCCGGTCACGCGGTGGTCAGCCTCGGGCGCGACACAAGAGGCGCGCGGCGCCGCTTCCCCGAGGCGACCTGGATCGAGCGCGACATCGCGACCTTGCGCGAGCCCGCGGCGTGGCATCCGCTGATCGCCGGCTGCGACGCGGTGGTGAACTGCGCCGGCGCGCTGCAGGACGGACCCCGCGACGACGTACGCGCCGTCCAGGACACCGCCATGCGGGCCCTGTTCCGCGCCTGCGCCGAAGCCAGGCTCCGGCGGGTCGTGCAGGTCTCGGCCGTCGGCGCCATGCCCGACGCGCGGACCGCCTTCATGCGCACCAAGGCCGCGGCCGATGCCGCCTTGGGCCAGCTCGACCTCGACTGGATCATCCTGCGTCCCGGCCTCGTGCTCGCCCCCACCGCCTATGGCGGGACCGCCTTCCTGCGGGCGCTCGCCTCCACACCGCTGGTCTTGGCCGTGGTCGGCGGCGCCGGCCCGATCCAGACCGTGCACGTGGACGACGTCGCCGAGGCCGTCCGCCTCGGCCTGGAGGGACGGGTCGCGGCCCGGGCAGCCTACGACCTCGTCGAGGACGAAGCCCACGGCTTGGGCGACGTGGCGGCGGCGTTCAGGGCCTGGCTCGGCCACGAGCCGGCCCCGGTCGTCGCGGTGCCGCGCCTCCTCGTGCGGCCGGTGGTGGCGATCTGCGACGGGCTTGGCCGGCTCGGCTGGCGCTCGCCGCTGCGCAGCACCGCCCTCGTCCAGGTCACCGAGGGCGTGACCGGCGATCCCGAACCCTGGCGCCGAGCCGGCGGGCCGCGCGCGACGGGCTTGCGCGCCAGCCTGCGCCGCCTGCCGTCCACGGTGCAGGAAAGCTGGTTCGGCCGGCTCTGGCTCCTGAAGCCGGTGATCGTCGGCGGCCTCGCCCTGTTCTGGATCGTCTCGGGCCTCGTCGGGCTCCTGCGGTTCGACGCGGCGGCGGCGGTGCTGACGGAGCGCGGTGTCGGCGCGGCCTCTGCCCAGGCGGCGGTCGCGGGCGGCATCGTCCTCGATCTCGTCCTCGGGGCGCGATGCTGGTGCGGCGCCTGATGCCGCTCGCCGCATTGGCGATGATCGGCGGCACGCTGGCCTATCTGGCGGCCGGGACGGTGCTCGCTCCCGACCTCTGGGCCGATCCGCTCGGTCCTTACGTGAAGACGCTGCCCGCAGCGCTCCTGGCGCTGGTCGCGCTGGCGCTCGCCGCGGAACGCTGAGCGATGCCGTGGATCGACCTCATTCCTTGGACCGAACTGTTGCGCTGGCTGCACGTGATCGGCGCGACGGTGCTGTTCGGCACCGGCGCCGGCATCGCCTTCTTCATGCTGGTGGCGCACCGCACCCGCGATGCAGGCCTCGTCGCGCATGTCTCAGGCACCGTGGTGATCGCCGACGCTCTGTTCACGGCGACCGCCGCCGTGGCGCAGCCGCTGACCGGCCTGGCGCTTGCCCATCGCGTCGGCTGGCCGCTCGGCGAGGGCTGGCTCCTCGCCTCGATCGCGCTCTATGGCGTCGTCGGCCTGTTCTGGCTGCCAGTGGTGGCGATCCAGCTGCGGATGCGCGACCTGGCGCGGGCGGCCGCCGCGGCAGGGCGGCCGCTGCCGTTGGCCTATGACCGGCTCTTCCGGATCTGGTTCGCCTGCGGCTGGCCGGCCTTCGCGGCGATGCTGGCGATCCTCTGGCTGATGACCGCCAAACCCTCTCTGGGCTGAGCCCTCTCTCGTCTGAACCGCCTGGCCCTGCTACCGCCCGGCCGTCGGACCCTTGTCGGTCCAGTCCGGCGGCAGGCCGAACGAGTCGCCGACGATGCCGTCGATGCCCGGCGCCCGGCCGAAGGCCTGGCAGTCGGGATCGCGGGGCATCTCGCCGAGCATCGTCACGCGGATGCGCTCGTAGGTCGGGATGGTGAGCTCGGACTCGAACGGGTCCACGCCGGTGGTGAGGTACGAGCCGAAATCCTGGCCGAAATCGCCGGCGAGGTCGTAGATGTCGGCGACCGGGGAGAACCGGGCCTGGTTGGTGAAGGAGTTGGCGCCCCCGGCCCACACCATCGCGGCGCGCTGCTGGCGGCGGGCGTCGAGGGCCTCGGCCTCCACCGTGAGGTCGCCGAGCCCGATCGGCAGGCGCGGCACCGGCACCTTGCCGATCGTGTCGGCGAAGCCGACGCCGACCTGCGCGGCGATCGTGATCGCCGCCGAGGCGCCGACCGCGACGCCGGAGGCCGGCACATTGGTGAGGCCGGCGCGGGTGATGTTGGCCCGCACGGTCAGGTCGGCCGGGCCGGAGGAGACCACGTCGTAGCGCAGCGACAGCTCGTAGCAGAGCGCCCGGTCGGCGGCGTTGGCGACGACCCGGCGCTCCTGCTCGGTCACGCCCGGGCCGGAGACGGCGGCGGTGAAGGCGGTGGGGATGATGCGGACGGTCCGCACCCGGGCCATCGCCGCCTTGTCGATGAAGATCCGCGACTTGGTGGCGGTCGCCTCGCTCGGCGTCAGGTGATCGTAGCGGGTCAGCAGGCCGGTCTGGGTCAGAACCGGCGTGGCGCAGCCCGCGAGCAGCGCCAGGGTCGTCACGGCCGCGACGCGGCGGGCGGCCCGCGCGTTCAAGGCAGCCTTGATGGTCGTCCGCATTCGGTCGCTTTCCCGGATCGCGCGAAGCCGCACCCACGGGAGCCCGACGAAGGCTCCCGGAGGCCGGCTCCCGGCGGCGCAAGGGCGGGCCCATCCGGACTCGCCGCGCCGTTATGCGTTTGAGCCTAACCTTCGCCGCGAGAGGGGGGAAGTCGAGCTTGGCCGGAACGCGCGCTTCGGCCCGAGCTGTAACGCTTCGGCCACATTGTTTCCGTGGGGCAGGACCCCACCGGGACCGGTCAGGCGAGCGCCGCCATGCTGCAGCTCTGGCCGCCATCGACCGGCAGGCACACGCCGGTGATGAAGCGGGCCTCGTCGGAGGCGAGGAACACCGCCGCGTGGGCGATGTCCCAAGCCTCGCCGAGGCGGCCGAGGGGCACCCGGCGGTCACGGCCGGATTCCGGGGTGCCGGCGCCCCGGCACTCGTCGGCCAGCGTCGTGTCGAGGAGGCCCGGCAGGATCGCGTTCGCCCGGATGCCGTCGCGGGCATACTGCATCGCCACCGATACCGTCGCCTGGTTCACCGCCGCCTTGGCGGCCGCGTAGGCGAAGGCCGGGGTGCCGGTCCAGCGGCGGGAGGCGACCGACGAGATGTTGACCACCGCGCCCGAGCGCCGGGCCCGCATCCCCGGCAGCACCGCCTTGCAGGTGCGCCAGACGCCGCCGACATTGACCTCGATCGCCCGCCGCCAGGTCTCCTCGTCCAGATCCTCCGGGCCGCCGGCCTCCGGCAGGCCGACATTGTTGTGCAGGATGTCGATGCGGCCGAAGCGGCTCTCGCCGAGCGCCACCGCACCCGCCACCGCGTCGTAATCGGTGACGTCGGCGCAGAGCGCCACGGCCTCGTTGCCCTCCTCGGCGATGAGCTGCGCCGTCTCCTCGGCGGCGGCGAGGCCGCGATCGACGCAGATCACCCGGGCACCCTCCCGGGCGAAGGCGACCGCCACCGCCTTGCCGTTGCCCCAGCCGGTGCCGGCGGAGCCCGCCCCGAACACGATCGCGGTCTTCTTCAGCAGGCGTGTCGACATGGCCCGAGCCTCCGTCCTCGACGGAGACTCGCAAAAGGCCCGCGCCGCGCAACGGGCGGCGAAGCAGGGCGGCCAGACGCCGCCCGCATGGATGACGCACCCCGCGGATGGTCCGGCGCCCGGGATCAGGCGCCGGCGGGACCGGCCCTCCTGGTGAAGCGCCAGGCCGTGACCGCGACCGCCAGGGCGAGGCAGAGCTGGGCCAGGCTTCCCTCCCCCAGATGGACGTGGCCGAGCTCGTGCCGCACGGCGAAGCGGACGACGAGGCCGGCGGCCCAGTAGCCGAGGCAGAAGGTCAGGGCGGCGAGGAGGAGTGCGACGAAGTCGTTCATGAGCGAGAGACCCCACGGACGAGGAAGCCGCCGCGTCATCCCGCCGGCCGGCGGAACGCGGCGCGACCATGAGACCCGGGCAAGCTTGTCCGGGGCCGATCTGTCCCGAGAGGGAGCAAGAGGCGCGCCAGAGCCGCCCTCACTCCGGATTTCGCATCGCTCAAGCGTGTAAAGCCTTGAGGCTCCGCCGCGCGGGCTCGCGTTGCCATGGCCGGAGGATCCCTTCCGGCTATGGCATCACTCCGGCCGGGTCGTCTGCATCGACGGGCGCTCGCCGAAGCCCGCGTACCACGCCGCCGCGGCCGGAGCGCGCTCGCGCCAGCCGAGGTCGGGCAGGCGCAGGTCGAGGTAGCCGAGGGCGCAGCCATACGTGATGCTGGCGATGTCGACCCGCTCGCCGAGGCCGGGCGCCGCCGCCTCGATCCGCGCCAGCGCGTCGACGATCTTCTCCCGCTGACCGCCGACCCAGGCCGGCGAGCGCTCGTTCTCCTGACGCACCCGGGTCTCGTAGACGCAGAGCAGGGCCGCATCGAGCAGGCCGTCGCCGGTCGATTGCGCGGTGAGCGCCGCCCACCGCGCCGGGCCCGGGGCCGGGAAAAAGCCGCCCTGTCCGAGGTGGTCGAGGTACTCGCAGATCACCCGGCTGTCGGCGAGCGCCGTGCCGTCGTCGAGGATCAGGGTCGGCACCTGCGCCAGCGGGTTCTGCGCCCGGATGTTGGCGTCGCGGTTGATCGGATGGGCGGCCGCCGGCAGCAGCTCCAGGCGCTCGAACAATCCAAGTTCGTGGGCGACGACCAGCACCTTGCGGACGAAGGGCGAGGTCTTGGCGTAGAAGAGCTTCATGGGACTTCCTCCTGTCATTTTATCTTATACGATCCCAATCGCGACCTCATCCTGAGGTGCTGCTGCTGGCAGCCGCCTCGAAGGAGGCCTCCTTCGAGGCGAGCAAAGCTCGCACCTCAGGATGAAGGCGCAGATGGGATGAATCCGTGGTCTCGACGCGTTTCGGCTCCCGATCCGGCGCCTTGCTCACTGCCCCCGCCCGGCCGCTGCCGGCTTCGCGGAGGGCTTCTGCGCGGCCGGGGCCGGCGGCGCGGCACCGGCCGCCGCGGGCTTCGCCGGAGCCGGCGGGCGCGGGGTCTCGAGGCTGAGGCGGCGCACCGGCCAGCCGTCGCTCCAGCGCTCCATGTCGATGAAGCGCGGGTTGCTCTTCAGGCTCGCGGCGTTCTGGCCCGAGAACGCGGCGGCCGCCGCCATGTCGAAGGTCTTCCAGAAGGCGAGGTAGTCGAGGCTGTCGGTGCCCGCGGCGTTGATCTGCCCGACCAGGACGGTCTGCTCGCCGGTGAGGGTCATGTCGGCCGACCATTTGAACGGGGCCGGCTTCTGCTTCGGGTCGGGGGTCGGCAGCTTCAGCTGGCCGACATCGTAGGCCGGGTTGCCGCCGGCCGGCGCGGCGAGGGTCGCCGAGAGCGCCGGGAAGCCGTGGTCGTCGGAGAGGGCGCGGACCATCAGCTTGTGGTCGACCGGCACGGCGCTCGCCTCCCGCATCACCCGCCTCGCGGCGATGTCGGCGGCGCGGGCGTCCCGGTCGCCGATCACCGTGACGATCAGTGTGGCGGGGTCGATGGCGTTGAGGTCGTGGAGCGCGATGCCCCGGGCCTTGTCGTCCCGGGCGATGCCGCCCGGCATCGCGCCGAAGATCAGCCGCGGCACCGGCAGCCCGGTTTCCTTGGCGTGGGCCGCGAGGTTCGCCGCCAGCGGCACGCCGGCGAGGTGGCCGATGAACGCCACCCGGCCCGTATCGGGCTTGGCCTCCTGGTCGCCGGCGAGTTCGGCGAGCGCGTCCTTGACCAGGGTCGCGGCGAGGCCGCTCGCGTCCACCGGCCGCGTGCGGCCCACCTCCTGGAAGCGCGGGAACAGCACGAGATAGCCCGAGCGCGCCAGATGCTCGATCCAGGCGCCGTAGGCCTGCGGATTCACCGCGCCCCAGGCGTGCAGCATCACCGCCACCGGCCGCCCCTGCGCCGGCGCCGCGCCGTTGCCGTAATAGGCGAGCGTCACCGCGCCGGCCCGACCGAGCGCCCGCTTCACCACGCTCGCGGCGGCGTAGGCCTGGCCTCCCGGCCCCTCCTTCGGCTGGGCGGGCGGCGTGGCGGCCCCCGCGCCGGGCGCAGCCCCGAACGCCGCGAGGGCGAGGGCGAGCGGAAGGGCGAGGCGGGTGCGGGAGAGCGATGGCATGAGGCTGGGGGGCTGACGGCTCGGGAGGCGCACCCCACACTGTTTCGCGCCCGCACTCAAGGCGTGATCGCGCGGGGAGCGTCACCGTTCTGTGGCTTGTCGCTTCCGTGGTACAGTCATGCTCCAATCCGCGGGAGAGCAGGACGGAGTTCGGGCCGGAGCTAGCCCCGCCCCTCCGGCTCGTCGCCGAGTACGACGTGCAGCCGGCCGATCAGGGCGTCGAGTTCCTGCGGCACCGGCTCGTCGGTCACGTCGGTGTACATCGCCCGCAAGTCGTGTCCGAGCTTGGCGAGCAGCAACGCGTCGGCCAGGGACGACGCGGTCGGGTGCGTCTGGCCGAAGCTCGCGGCGTGATTGCTCGGAATCATCTTCATGGCGCGATTACGGGAACGGGGGTCCCGGCTCCGTCAGGAAAAAGGGGTGGGATCTGCGACGCTGACTGGCGCCGGGCAGCTCGACGACTTGAGGTTGATTTCCGGCGCCGGATCCCCGGCTTGCCCTGGACAACGCGCTTCCCGGGGGGCAGTTGCGCCCGATTTTCGGGCACACACATGGAACAGGTGCAGCCCCGAGCGTTTCCGCCCGGGGCCGGACCCGTTCTCGTCGTGATTCGCGTGGGTTAACCCCCGTTAACCATGGCCGTGATCGAGGATCCGATCCCGTCTTACATCGGTGGCGTCAGGCCGTCCTTGCCGACCGAGATGCTGCGCGCCTCGAACCGATCGCCGTCGCGCACAGCCGAGGCGAAGATCTTGGCGCCCGGCACCAGCACCGCCCGGTCGGCCGGCTCCAGCATCACCACCGGGGTGCCCGGCGGCACCGCGACGGCCAGGCTCTGGCCCTTGTACGAGACCGTGATGGTGCGGCCGTTGCCGACGCCGACACCGCCCGCGACGGTGCCGTTGGTCATGCTGGTCTCGACCTCGGGCGCCCTGACCGTGCCGTTGGTCATGCTCGTTTCGACCGGGCCTGTGCCGGAACTGTCCGGCAGCCGGTCCCAGGGGTAGTGGCCCTCGCCGGCGCCGCGCAGGGCCTCGGGGAAGATCAGCACTTCGAGGGCGACCGGCGGATCGCCGGGTTTGTCGCCGGCCTTGGCGGCGGTGCCGATGAAGCTGCCGTCCTTGACCTGGTCGAGGCTCGCCGGCGCCAGCTGCGACACCCGGGTGCCGGCGCCGAGGCGGATCGTCTCGGTCGCGCCGGCGCGGGTGCGGATGGTGACGGCGTCCGCCTCGACGCGCTCGATCGTGCCGCGCAGGCGCTCGACCTGCGGCGCGGCCAGGGCGGCGACGCTTGACGCCAAGGTCAGGCCAGCGGCCGCGATCGTCCTGAGGATGGTCATGAAAGCTCCGGGGGAGTCAGGGCTCGGGATGCGAGGAAGCCCCGGCTGTTATGGTCCGCACCCCCGGTGCCGGCCATCGTCTCGCGCACAAGTGATCGCGCGAGGCCGCCTCACGCGTCCTCGTCCTCCTCCGGCTCCAGGGTCGCCTTGACGGTGTCGAGCACCCGCCGGGCGAGGTCGGAATCCGGGTCCTCGCGGGTCAGCGCGTCCTCCAGCATGGCGAGGAAG
Organism: Methylobacterium sp. 17Sr1-1; assembly: GCF_003173775.1. NCBI lineage: Bacteria > Pseudomonadati > Pseudomonadota > Alphaproteobacteria > Hyphomicrobiales > Methylobacteriaceae > Methylobacterium > Methylobacterium sp. 17Sr1-1. The sequence goes on from NZ_CP029552.1 coordinate 4,172,574, forward strand.
CCGCCGAGCTGGTGGCGGTAATGGTCTGAATCGACGCCGCGCAGGATGCCGGCGACGAAGCGCACCGCCATCTGCAAAGCCACCTGCTTGGCGGCGACGTCCGATTGCGCCTCGGAGAGCCGGGCGATCATCTCGCCGTGGCGGGCCGAGAGCGTGGTCAGGCCGTTGATCTTGTCGTCCGGGCTCATCGCAAGCTCTCCCGAGAATGGGACGGGGGCCCTTCCCGCCGGAAAGGCCCCCGTCATGTGGCGGCTCCCCCGGAGCCTGTCACGGGCTCCCGGGTCTTTTGAACCTCTCCCTCCGGATTCATCCGAGGGGAGAGGACCAATCCTTACGCTGCGAGCTGGCGCAGGACGTAAGGAAGGATGCCGCCGTTGCGGAAGTACTCGAGCTCGTCGAGCGTATCGATGCGGCAGGTCAGCGGGACCTCCTTCACCGAGCCGTCGGCCGAGGTGATCTTGGCGGTGAGCGTCTGGCGCGGCTTCAGCTCGCCGGCCAGGCCCTCGATCGTCACGGTCTCGTCGCCCTTCAGGCCGAGCGAGGCCCAGGACGTGTCGCCCTGGAACACCAGCGGCACCACGCCCATGCCGACGAGGTTCGAGCGATGGATGCGCTCGAAGCTCTCGGCGATCACGGCGCGGACGCCCAGCAGCTTGGTGCCCTTCGCCGCCCAGTCGCGCGACGAGCCGGTGCCGTACTCCTTGCCGGCGAACACCACCAGCGGGGTGCCCTCCTGCTCGTAGCGCATCGCCGCGTCGTAGATGAACATCCGCTCGCCCGACGGCTGGTAGAGGGTGTAGCCGCCCTCGACCACGGAGCCGGACTCGTCCCTCACCATCTGGTTCTTGATGCGGATGTTGGCGAAGGTGCCCCGCATCATGACTTCGTGGTTGCCGCGGCGGGTGCCGTACTGGTTGAAGTCCTGCACCCGGACCTGGTGCTCCTGCAGGTAGTGGCCCGCCGGAGACGCCGCCCGGATGTTGCCGGCCGGCGAGATGTGGTCGGTGGTGATCGAGTCGAGGAACAGGCCGAGGATGCGGGCATTGACCACGTCCTCCACCGGCTTCGGGGTCTTCTCCATCCCGACGAAGTAGGGCGGGTTCTGGACGTAGGTCGAGCCGCCGTTCCACGCGAAGGTCTCGGCCTCCGTGACCTCGACGTTCTTCCAGTTCTGGTCACCGCCGAACACGTCGGCGTAGCGCGACTTGAACAGGGTCGAGGTGATGTTGGCCTCGATGAACTCCTGCACCTCGGCGGTCGAGGGCCAGATGTCCTTCAGGTAGACGGGCTTGCCGTCCGAGCCGGTGCCGAGGGGCTCGGAGGTGATGTCGATCTGCATCGAGCCGGCGAGCGCGTAGGCGACGACGAGCGGCGGCGAGGCGAGGTAGTTCGCCCGCACGTCGGGGTTCACCCGGCCCTCGAAGTTGCGGTTGCCCGAGAGCACCGCGGCGGCGACGACGTCGTTGTCGTTGATCGACTTCGAGATGGCCGCCGGCAGCGGGCCCGAATTGCCGATGCAGGTGGTGCAGCCGAAGCCGACGAGGTTGAAGCCCAGCGCGTCGAGGCTCGGCTGCAGGCCGGCCTTGTCGAGGTACTCCGCGACGACCTGAGAGCCGGGGGCGAGCGAGGTCTTCACCCACGGCTTCGAGCGCAGGCCCTTGGCGACGGCGTTGCGGGCGAGCAGGCCGGCGCCGATCATCACGCTCGGGTTCGAGGTGTTGGTGCAGCTCGTGATCGCCGCGATCACCACGTCGCCGTGGCCGATGTCGAAGTTCGCGCCCTCGACCGGGTAGCGCTTGGCGATGTCGGCCGCCTTCTTGAACTCGGTCTCCATCGACTGGGCGAAGCCGGGCTTCGCGCCATTGAGGAGCACGCGGTCCTGGGGACGCTTCGGCCCGGCGAGCGAGGGCTTCACGTCGCCCATGTCGAGTTCGAGCGTGTCGGTGAAGACCGGGTCCGGGGTCTGGGCGTCGCGCCACATGCCCTGCGCCTTGGCGTAGGCCTCGACGAGGGCGATGCGGTCGTCGGCGCGGCCGGTGACCTTCAGGAAGTCGATGGTCTTCTGGTCGACGGGGAAGAAGCCGCAGGTCGCGCCGTATTCGGGCGCCATGTTGGAGATCGTGGCGCGGTCGGCGACCGACATGTCGTCGAGGCCCGGGCCGTAGAACTCCACGAACTTGCCGACCACGCCCTTCTTGCGCAGCATCTGCGTGACGGTGAGCACGAGGTCGGTGGCGGTGGTGCCCTCGGGCAGCTTGCCCGACAGCTTGAAGCCGACGACCTCGGGGATCAGCATCGACAGCGGCTGGCCGAGCATCGCGGCCTCGGCCTCGATGCCGCCGACGCCCCAGCCCAGCACGGCCAGGCCGTTGACCATCGTGGTGTGCGAGTCGGTGCCGACGAGCGAATCCGGGTAGGCGACCTCATGGCCTTCGAAGGGCTTGGTCCAGACGGTCTGCGACAGGTACTCGAGGTTGACCTGGTGGCAGATGCCGGTGCCCGGGGGCACGACGGAAAAATTGTCGAAGGCCGACTGGCCCCACTTCAGGAAGGTGTAGCGCTCGCCGTTGCGCTCGTATTCCAGCGCGACGTTGTCGGCGAGCGCCTTCGGGGTGCCGAACTCGTCGACGATGACCGAGTGGTCGATGACGAGGTCGACCGGGACGAGCGGGTTGATCTTCTGCGGGTCGCCGCCGAGCGCCACCATGGCGTCGCGCATCGCCGCGAGATCGACCACCGCCGGCACGCCGGTGAAGTCCTGCATCAGCACGCGGGCGGGGCGGAAGGCGATCTCGACCTCGGTCTTGCCGCGGTTCTCCAGCCAGCCGACCACGGCCTCGATGTCGGCCTTCTTGACCGAGCGGTCGTCCTCGTAGCGGAGCAGGTTCTCGAGCAGCACCTTCATCGAGAAGGGCAGGCGGCTCGCATCCGGCAGGCCGTTCTTCTCGGCCTCGGGGATGGAGTAGATGGTGTAGGTCTTCGCGCCGGCCTGGATGGTCTGGCGGGCCTTGAAGCTGTCGATGGATGCCACGGCGTGGTCCTCGCGAGGGGTTGTCGAACACGGCACAGGCAGGACCTGCGCCACTCAGAAGTGTTCGGCCGGATGCGCTGCGGATTCGACCCTGGCTGACGCAGGGAAGACCCGTGTGCCGCCCGCCCTCGCCTTGCGGCCGAGAATCGGACGGTGCGCGCGCCGCCCCGGGGGTGCCCGGACTGGGATGCGCGAAGGACGGTTTGGACGCCTCTGAAGGTCGCGCGGCGCAGCCGGGACTGCGTATAGAACACTTCGAAACTGGCCGCTACGGGTCTGGTGGCCGCGGATTCACGCATTCTCGCCGGGACGGGCATAGCGTAAACGCGGGCATTCGCCTCCGCTCGCCGACAGCCCCCCGCCCTCCCACCCCCTGCCTTCGGATCCCGCCCTTGCGCCTGATCGCCGAGGACCTCGCCTGCCGGCGCTCCGGCCGCCGGATCTTCTCCGGGCTCTCCTTCACCCTGGAGGCCGGTGAAGCGCTGACCGTCACCGGCCGCAACGGCGCCGGCAAGTCGTCGCTGCTCGCGATCCTCGCCGGGCGGCTGCGGCCGGAGGCCGGGCGCCTCGTCGCCGAGGAGGTGGGCGAGCGCACGATCCCGGAATGCCTCCACGTCGTCGGCCACCGCGACGGGCTGAAAGGCGCGCTGACCGCGGAGGAGAACCTCGCCTTCGCCCGCGACCTCCTGGGCGACGCCGACCTCGGGCCCCGCGCGGCGCTCGCCCGCCTCGGCCTCGCCCACGCGGCGGGCCTGCCGGTGGCCTATCTCTCGGCGGGGCAGCGCCGGCGCGTGGCCCTCGCCCGGCTCCTCGTGTGCCGCCGGCCGCTCTGGCTCCTCGACGAGCCGACCGCCGCCCTCGACGTGGCCTCGCAAGGGGCGCTGGCCGGGCTGATGCGCGAGCATCTGGCGCAAGGCGGCCTCGTCGTCGCGGCCACCCACCAGGCGCTCGGGCTCGAGACGGCCCGGGACCTCTCCGTCGAGGCGTTCCGCACCGGCCGGTCCGAGATCGCGGCCGATCCCTTCGCGGAGGCGTTCTGATGGGCCGCGCCTTCCTGGCCGTGGTCGCCCGCGACCTGCGTCTCGCCGGCCGCATCGGCGGCTCGGGGGCCCTGTCCCTGGTGTTCTTCCTGATGATCGTCGCCCTGGTGCCGTTCGGCCTCGGGCCCGACCTCAACCTGCTCGCCCGGATCGGGCCCGGCATCCTGTGGATCGCCGCGGTGCTGGCGACCTTGATCGGCCTCGACCGGCTGTTCCAGGCCGACGAGGAGGACGGCTCCCTCGACCTCCTCTCCGGCGCGCCCGCGCCGCTGGAACTCCTGGTGCTCGCCAAGGTCACGGCGCACTGGCTCACCACCGGCCTGCCGCTGGCGCTCGCCACACCCCTGTTCGGGCTCCTCGTCGCGCTCAGCCCCACCGGCATGGCGGCGACGAGCCTGACGCTGCTGGTCGGCACCCCGGCGCTCACCTTCATCGGCGCCGTCGGCGCCGCGCTCACCGCCTCGATCCGCCGCGGCGGCTTGATCCTCGCCGTGGTGGTTCTGCCCCTGATGGTGCCGACCCTGATCTTCGGCGTCTCGGCGGCGGATGCGGCGCTCGTCGGCACGGTGCCGTTCACGACGCCGCTGGCGATCCTGGCGGCGCTCAGCCTCACGGCGGGCGTGGTGGGGACGCTGGCGGCGGCGGCGGCGCTGCGCTGGGGCGAGTAGGCGTCGGATCGGGCGGCGCGCGCCCTACATCCGCCCCCCGCCCACCGGCTCGGCGCAGAGCGCGCCCAGGGCCTCGATCAGGCGGTCGGGGTTGAGGGGCTTTCGCAACATCGGCAGGTCCGGCCACATCAGCCGCATCGCGCGCGGCAGCACGCCGCCCGTGCAGATCAGCACCGGCACGCCCCGGCCGATCAGGCACTCGGCCGTGGGCGTCGCCTCGCCGTCGGCGAGGTTGAGGTCGAGGATCGCGACGTCGATCTCCTCCAGGTCGATCAGCGCCAGGGCCTCGCGGTTGGTGCGGGCCGGGCCGACGGCATGGGCGTTCGAGCCGGTCACGATCTCGGTCAGCTCCAGGGCGACGAGCGCCTCGTCCTCGACGATCAGCACCCGTCGTCCGTCCAGCATCGCGATCTCCAAGGGTTCCGGGGCGGGCGAATCAGCGTCCGCTCCGGGTCGCGGGGCGAGAGTGTGTCGCCGGCTCCGTTCGGTCAATCGCGCGAATGCGAGGGTCGCGCTTAAACGCTCCTTAACCATGACGACAGCATCGTCAGCCTGGCCGTGATCGGAGGCGGCGCACCCGGACGGGTGCGATCCGGTCGGCCGGCACGAGGCGCGGAGAGGCGGCGATGGGCGAGGCGGCGTTTGACATCTCGGGCCAGGAACGGGGCGGCCCGGATCTCAAGGGACGGACCGGCCCGGATTTCGATCTGGTGCGGCGCCTGCTGCTCCCGCCGGGCTGGCTCGGCCCCCGGCCCTACCGGCTGCCCCTGCCCGACGAGGACGAGTTCGAGGAGATCGACGATCTCGTCGCCCAGCTCGAGGCCGAGAACAAGGTGATGAAGGCCGTGCTGCGCTCCGAGCGCGAGGCCGCGGCGGAGCTGCGCGCCCAGGTCGCGGCTCTGTCGATCCAGCAGGCTGAAGGCGAGGACACGCAGGAGGACCTGCGCGCCGACCGCGACCGCTGGGCCTCCCTGGTCGAGCGCCTGCTGTTCGCGCCGCGCTAGACGAGCGTGGCCCCTCCCCCCGTCACGCCCCAAAGCCCGATCAGTCGCACGGAGACGGCCATGAGCCCCCGCTGCTCGCTCGTCGTCAACGGCAAGCCCGTCCGTGTGGCGACCGGCGACACGCCCCTCGACGCCGCCTTGCCCCGGACGGTCGCGGCCGGCCGCGACGGCGTGATCCAGGATTCCATGCTGCAGGAGGCTCTGCCGCGCCTGCGCAACACCAGCCGCGCCCGGCCTCGCCTCGGCGACGGCGCCGCGACCCGGCCGGGACCCGCCCCCTCGCCCCTCGCGGTCCTGCGTACCGCCAAGCGCGCCGGCACGCTGCTCTCCGCCACCCCGCTCACGGGCGCGGTGATGGAGGTGGTGGTCACGGTCTCGCGCAGCCTCGACGTCGCCCCCGGCCAGGCCGTGGAAGTCGCCTTCGCGGGGCTGCCGGCCCGGCCCTACTGCCCGACCCAGCGCATCGACGGCAACACCGAGCTCAACGAACTCGTCTTCCACCTGCGCCGCGACCGCGGTGCGCTCGGCCCCGCCCTCGGCGAGGCGGTGCATCCCGGCCACGCCGTGCGGATCAAGGGACCGGCCGGCGGCACGCCCTACCGGCCCGGCCCCGGACGCCTGATCCTGGTCTCGGCCGAGACCGGCTTCGCGCCGATCTGGGCCATCGCCCGGGCGGCGCGCCACCTCGAGATCGGCCGCGAGATGGTGGTGGTGGCCGGCGCAACGGATGCCGACGACCTCTACATGCGCCCCGCCCTTGCCTGGCTGCGCGGCACCGGCGTGCAGCAGGTCACCCTGGCGGCGAGCCGCGATCGCCGCGGCCAGTCGGACGTGCGCCACGGCCCCGTCACCGCCCACCTGCCCACCTTGCGCGGCAGCGACACCGTCCACGTCGCCGGCCCGCCCGACATCGTGCGGGCGGTCGAGCGGCTCTGCGACAGCGTCGGGGCCACCTGCGCCGCCCTGCCCTTCCTGCCCTCGCGCAGCCGGGCCCGGAGCCTCGTCACTCCGGGGGATACGGGCGCGCAGTTCGGGCTGTGAGCCGGCGAACTAGGCGTTCAATCCTGGCTACATCGTCGCGTGATCCGGGCACCCCGACTGGGTCGCGACCGCTGCGACAAGCTTGTCGGCTTCACGGCGCGACCGGATCACGAGAGTGGGCACGTGCGAGCCGTGAGCGTCGAGGCCGCGGATGATCGCCGGGACCGTGTCCCGTTCAAAGTTCCAGACGTAGCTCAGGAATTCCCGGTCCGGCAGTCTCTCAGGGCAACCCGGCGCCATGTCAGGGCGGGTCCGACCGCGATGCACGAACCCGCGGCGAATCACGCCGGTGAGGCAGCTTAGTCGCGGCAGGCGCAGCCAGATCGCGAGATCGGTGCGCGGCAGGCGCAGATCCAGGCTCGACGGAAAGCTGCCGTCTATGATCCAGCGCTCGCTCGCGACCGCTGCGGCGATCAGTGCGCGGGACTCCTCGCGGGGCCGAGCTACCCAACCAGGAAGCCAGTAGAAGTCCCGGTCCATGGAGAGGTGCGGCAGGCCGAGCTGGCGACCGAGGGCCGAGGAGAGCGTCGACTTTCCGGCGCCGGAGCTGCCGAAGACCAACACGCGTCGAGCATCGCGGAGCAGCGCAGCGGCCTCGGGCAACCCGACCATGTTCGGCATCGCAAATTTCGGCCTCCACGGACCCCGATTTGCCCTTAGGGCATGCGACCGGAGCCGGCAAGGCGCCGGTCCTGGCGTCGACGAAGACCTGCGCTGCCCGTCCTCACGCCAACTCCGCGACCGGCACCGGATAGGCGTGCGGCCGCGAGGCCAGCATCGCGTCGATGAGGGCCAGCACCTCCTCCCGCCCGACATTGGCCGCCTGCTCGAACGGCGTCCAGGTCTGGTGGAAGTCGAGAGCGGCGAAGACCGCGCGGTAGCGGGTCAGTTCGGCGGGGGTCAGCGGCACGCCGCGCACGAAGGCCTTGTGGGCCGAGATCGTCAGCGCCTCGCGCGAGTTCTTCGGGTTCAGCTCGAACTTCAGCGCGTCGCCGCAGAACACGATGCCGCGGGTCGTGTCGTGCAGCACGGCATGGCCGTCGAAATGGCCGGCGGTGCGGTGAAGAACCAGGCCCGGCAGGGGCTCCAGCCCATCGTCGTAGGGCCAGGAGACCTGGAGCGCCGCGCTCCAGGTGAAGTCGGCGGCCGGCAGGCAGAGTTCGGGGTCGAAGCGGTCCTGGAGCTGGGGCAGCGCGCCGTAGCTGTGCGGATGCGAGGCCGACAGGATCTTCATGCCGCCCAGGGCCTCGATGTGGTCGAGGGCCGCCTCGCTGAAGACCGGGCAGCCCTCGAAGCCCATGTTGCCCTCAGGGGTCACGATCAGGTAGGCGCTCGGCCCGATGCCGGTGACCGGCTCGTTCCAGAACTTCCACACGCCCGCCTCGACCTCCTCCCAGTGGCAAGGGAACGAGGCTTGCGCCTCCGCGACGTCGCGGAAGCGCCAGCCGTCCTGCGGTACGACGTGGCGCGCGTCGAGGCACATCGGGCAGCTCGGCGGCGCCGCGAAGTGGCGTTGCCAGAAGCCGCAATTGTCGCAGACGAAGCTCGGAAGCTTGAGGGCGCCCGCGAAGGGCAGGTAACCGGGCACGCGAGACCTATCGGGCAGCCTTGAGGGGAGTTCCCGAGATAGGGCGCCGCCGCCGCGCCGGCGACGGCGCGCGTCAGAACAGCCGCGGCAGCAGCCGGCGCCGCCGGCCGAGCCGCCGCGCCGCCCCCGCGCCGAGGGCGAGCGCCGCCGCGCCGCCGAGGCACACGGCCGCAAGACCGGTGACGAGGACGTCGCGCTGGCGGTCGGTGAAGAACTCGCTGCGGGTCGGCGTCGTCTTGTCGGAGAATTTTCCGTCGATCGCCGCCGGACCGGGCGCGGGCTTAAACAGGTTGCCGGGCTTGTCGGGCGCCGCCTCGCCGATCTGCGCGTCCCAGCCGCGGGCCATCATCCGGTCGGAGAGCGCCGGCGACACCACCTGCATCAGCCCCATCTGCACTGTCGAGCGGCCGACCCAGATATCCCGGCGCCGATTGTTGGCGGCGAACAGGATCGCGTCGGCGCAGAGCCGGGGGTCGAAGACCGGGGCCGGGATGTCCTGCTCGGCGCCCGTGCGGGTGCGGGCCCAGCCGAATTGCGGCGTGTTCACCGCGGGCAGGTAGACGACCGTCAGATTGACGTCGACCCGCTCGTGCAGGAGCTCCGAGCGCAGGCCGTCGGTGAAGCCGGTCACCGCGTGCTTGGCGGCGCAGTAGGGCACCTGGAGCGGCATCGACCGGAGCCCCAGGCCCGAACTCACCTGCACGATGGTGCCGCGGTTGCGCCTCCGCATGTGGCGGAGCGCCGCGAGCGTGCCCCAGACCTGGCTCAGATAGGTGGTCTCGGTGACCCGCCGCCACTCCTCGGGGGCGATCTCGGGCACCGGCGCCACGATCGACGACATCGCGTTGTTGACCCAGCTGTCGATCGGCCCGAGCTCGGCCTCGAACCGGTCGGCGGCGTCGTTCACGGCCTCGACGTCGGCCACGTCGGCGGAGATCGCCAGGACGGCGCCGCCGTGCCGGCGGAGCGCGGCCTCCGCATCGCGCAGGCGCCCCTCGTCGCGGGCGACAATGCCGACCGACCAGCCCTCCCTGGCGAAGGCGTGGGCGGTCGCCAGACCGATCCCCGCCGTGCCGCCCGTCACCACCGCCACCCGCGCCACGCGCACCTCCCGAAGGCTTGAAGAAGCTGCCGGGCAATGCGGAGGGCGGGCGGGAGGTTCGGGTGCGGCGGTGACGCACCGCCACACGCAAAGTCCCCGAATGCTGAAGAGCGAAGGATAAGGCGCATCTCCCCTCTCCCGTTTGGAAGAGGGGCCGTGGGGATCGAAGATCCCGCGTGAGGGTGGCTCGGTTTCCGCAATGACCCTGAACTGTCGAGCTGCGCAGCTGGACGCTCGGAGCCTCATACGGAACCGCGCCACCCTGCGCGATCTTCGATCGCCCCTACCCCTCTCCAGGCGATACCGGGCAAGGATCTCTGGCAAGCCCGGCATCGCCTGGAGAGGGGATCCCGCGCTTCAATGTATTGGGAGGTTTGAGCGGACATTAGATGAGACCGCAGAGATGCACCTTCAGCGCGCCGGCTCCGGCTCGCCGTGGTGGTCGTCCACCCCGCGCCAGCGGTTGATCCGGATCGAGAGGTTGCGGATCACCACGTAGAAGACCGGCGTCAGGAACAGGCCGAAGATCGTCGCCCCGAGCATGCCGAACAGCACCGCGGTGCCGAGCGCCTGACGCATCTCGGCGCCGGGGCCGGTGGCGAAGGCGAGCGGCACCACGCCGAGGATGAACGCGAAGGCGGTCATCAGGATCGGCCGCAGGCGAAGCCGGCACGCCTCGACGGCGGCCGCGACCGGCCCGCGGCGTTCGCTCTCTTCGATCTGGTGCGCGAACTCGACGATCAGAATCGCGTTCTTGGCCGCGAGACCGATGAGCACGATGAGGCCGATCTGGGTCAGGATGTTGTTGTCCTGCGCCCGGAACTGCACGCCGGCCAGCGCCGCGAGCACGCCCGTCGGCACCACGAGCAGGATCGAGAGCGGCAGCGCCCAGGATTCGTACTGCGCGGCGAGCACCAGGAAGACCAGGAGCACGCCGAGGGCGAAGACGTAGATCGCCGTGTTGCCGACCGCCTTCTCCTGGAACGCGATCTCGGTCCACTCGAAGCTCATGCCGTCGGGCAGGGTCTGTCGGGCGAGTTTCTCCATCGCGTCGAGGGACTGGCCGGAGGACACGCCCGGCCGCGAATCGCCCTGTACCGGGATCGAGTAGTACAGGTTGTAGCGCTGGACGATCTGCGGGCCGGAGATGTCGCGGATGTTGGCGAGCGTCCCCATCGGCACCAGCGCGCCGGTGGAGGAGCGAACCTTGAGCCGCTCGATGTCCTCCTTCTCCATCCGGTACTTGGCGTCGGCCTGGGCCCGGACCTGGTAGATGCGCCCGAAGGTGTTGAAGTCGTTGACGTAGGCGCCGCCGAGATTGACCTGCAGCGTCGAGAACACGTTGGCGAGCGGCACGTTCAGCATCCGCGCCACCGTGCGGTCGATGTCGAGGTAGATCTGCGGCGTGTCGTTGCCGAAGGTGGTGAAGACGCGGGTCAGGTTGGGATCGCGGTTGGCCGCGCCGATGAGGTCGCCCGAGACCTGGAGCAGCCGGGCGATGTCCGAGCCCTCGCGGCTCTGCACCTGCATCTTGAAGCCGCCGGCATTGCCGAGGCCCCGCACCGGCGGCGGCGGGATCGCGATGATCCGCGCCTCCTGCATCGGCGCGGTCTTGGCGAGCACGTCCTGGAGGATCTTGCCGGCGGTGCGGCCCTTGGCGAGGCGCTCGGCGAAAGGCTTCAACGGCAGGAACATCACCGCGCCGTTGGTGGTGTTGGTGAAGGTCGCGCCGTCGAAGCCCGCGATGACGACGGTGTTGCCGACGCCGTCGATGTCGAGGGAGCGGCGCGACACCTCCTGGACCACCGCGGTGGTGCGCTCGAGCGCCGAGCCCGGCGGCAATTGCACCACCACCAGCAGGTAGCCCTGGTCCTGGAGCGGGATGAAGCCGGTCGGCGTGGTACGCACCAGATGCAGCACGCCGTAGATGACGCCGGCATAGAGCAGGAGCATCGCCAGCAGCGGCACCAGCCGCCCGGTGAGGAAGCGGATCGTCGCCGCGTAGGCGTTCGCCGTCGCGTCGAAGGCGCGGTTGAAGGTGTTGGCCGCCCAGGCGCCGAAGCGCGCCAGGAAGAAGCGCGGCCGGTGGTGCTCGGAATGGGGCTTCAGCAGCAGCTTGCAGAGCGCCGGCGACAGCGTCAGCGAGTTGAACATCGAGATGATGGTCGAGGCCGCGATGGTCAGCGCGAACTGCCGGTAGAACTGGCCCGAGATGCCCGGGATGAAGGCGGTCGGGATGAACACCGCCGAGAGCACGAGGGCGATGGCGACGACCGCGCCGCCGACCTCGTCCATGGTCTTGTGGGCCGCCTCGCCGGGCGAGAGCCCCTCGGCCATGTTGCGCTCGACGTTCTCCACCACCACGATCGCGTCGTCGACCACGATGCCGATGGCGAGGACGAGGCCGAACAGCGTCAGGTTGTTGAGCGAGAAGCCGAGCAGCGCCATCACCGCGAAGGTGCCGACGAGCGAGACCGGGATCGCGATGATCGGGATGATCGCGGTGCGCCAGCTCTGCAGGAAGACCAGGATCACCACCACGACGAGGACGATCGCCTCGCCGAGGGTCTTGTAGACCTCGTGCACCGACTCGGCGATGAACTCGGTCGGGTTGTAGGCGATCTTGTACTCGAGGCCGGGCGGGAAGTCCTTGGCGAGCGTCTTCATCAGCGCCTGGACCTGCTCGGCCGCCTGGAGGGCGTTGGTGCCGGGACGCTGGAACACGCCGATGCCGATGGCCGGCTGGCCGTTGAGGAACGACTTCGTCGTGTAGTCCTTCTGGCCGAGCTCGACCCGGGCGATATCGGAGATCCGCACCAGGCGCCCGTCGGAGGCCTTGACGATCACCTTGCGGAACTCGCTCGGATCCTGGAACCGGCCTTGCGTCTGGACCGTCAGCTGGAACGCCTGATCGGCCGGCGCCGGCGGCGCGCCGAGCGCGCCCGACGCGACCTGGACGTTCTGCTCCTGCAGCGCGTTGAGCACGTCGGTGGTCGAGAGCTGGTAGGACGCGAGCTTGTTCGGATCGAGCCAGAGCCGCAGCGCGTATTCCGACCCACCGAACACCGTGATGTCGCCGACGCCGTTGAGGCGCAACATCGGATCGCGCAGGCGCAGGTAGATGTAGTTGGCCAGGTAGTTCTGGTCGAAGGTGCCGTCGGGCGACAGCACGTGCACGACCATCATCAGGTCGGGCGAGGACTTGCGGACCGTGACGCCGAGGTTGCGCACGTCGCCGGGCAGGCGCGGCTGGGCGACCGAGAGCCGGTTCTGGACCAGCACGTTGGCGATGTCGAGGTTGGTGCCGAGCGCGAAGGTGACGGTCAGCTGCATGTTGCCGTCGTTGGTCGACAGCGACGACATGTACAGCATGTTGTCGACGCCGTTGATCTCCTGCTCGATCGGCGTCGCGATGGTGGCCGCCACGGTCTCGGCGTTGGCGCCCGGATAGGAGGCGCGCACCACCACGGTCGGCGGCACGATCTCGGGATACTGCGAGACCGGCAGCGAGATGTACGAGACGTAGCCGATGATCAGGATGACGATCGAGGTCACCGAGGCGAAGATCGGCCGGTCGACGAAGAAGTGGGCAAAACGCATCGGTGGGCCTCTCGCGCCCCTCAACATGGGCGTGGCGCTCCCGGTCGGGGCGCTGGCGTCCTGATGGAAGCGCCGCACGGACGGGCGGCGCGTGTCTGGTTACTCGCGGACCGGCGGCAGGTCCTTGCGCTCGGGCGTGATCTTGGCGCCCGGGCGCACCCGGGTCAGGCCGACGATCACGATGGTCTCGTCGCCCTTCAGCCCGTCGCGCACCACGCGGTAGCCGTCGATCTTCGGGCCGGGGCGGATGTTGCGCGGCTGGACCACGTTGTCGTCGCCGACGACGTAGACGAGGCGCTTGTCCTGGTTGGCGCCGATCGCCTCGTCGGGGATCAGCACGCCGCGATAGGGCTTCGAGGCCGGCATGCTGACGATGCCGAACAGGCCGGGCTTGATGAAGCGGTCCGGATTCTCGACCGTGGCGCGCAGGAGCACCGTGCCGGTCGCCTCGTCGACCCGGTTGTCGACGAAGTTGAGCACGCCCTTGCGGGTGGGCTTCGCTTCCCCGGTCAGCGCCACCAGGATCGGCACGGTGTGCTCGTTCTGGGTCGCCCCCATGCCGATCCGCAGGGTCCCCTGATAGGCCAGGAACGAGCGCTCATCGACCGTGAACGAGAAGTAGATCGGATCGAGGGAGACGATCGTGGTCAGCATCGTCTGGTCGGTGATGACGATGTTGCCCTCGGTGACGTTGCGCTGCGAGATCCGCCCGTCGATCGGCGAGCGCACCTCGGTGAAGTCGTAGTTGAGCTGGGCCTGGCGCAGGGCCGCGGTGGCGTTGTCGACGTCGGCCTGGGCGGTCTGCGAGTTCTGCCGGCGCTGGTCGGTGACCTGCTCGGAGATGTTGCCGGAGCGGCTCAGGGTCTGGGCGCGCTCGAGATCGGTCTGGCTGAAGTTCAGCCGGGCCTTGGCCGAATCGAGGGCCGCATTCGCCTGGTCGAGGGCCGCCTTGTAGGGCCGCCGGTCGATGGTGAAGAGCAGGTCGCCCTTCTTCACCACGGCGCCGTCCTGGAAATGGATTTTTTGCAGGTAGCCGGTGACCCGGGCCCGCACCTCGACGTACTCGATCGCGTTGAAGCGGCCGGTGAAGTCGTCGTGCTCCACCACCTCCTTGACCACGGGCTTGGCGACCGTGACCGTCGGGGGCGGCCCGCCGGGAGCCTGGGCCCGCGCCGGGATACCGGCCATCAGCAGGAGCGCCGGGATCACCGCCGCCAGCCTCAGCCTGCGCATACTCACTCTCCCGCTCGTCTCGTGCATGCGGCCCCCTCGGACGCGCGAAGAGACGGGCCGGGGCCCGTCCGCGTCGAGGGGGTGGCCTTGACCGGGAACCGCGCCGCTCTCGGCGCGGCCCTCCCGGGGCCTGAAGGATGTCGAACCGCCCGCGGGCGGCGTATTGGTTCAGCTAGTCCACGGTCTCGCCGGCATTGGCCCAGTCCTTGAACCCGCCGGCATAATGCTCCGAGAGGGGGATGCCCTGGCTCTGGAGATACTGCAGCGCCCGCGCCGAGCGCACGCCGGCGGCGCAGGACAGGACCGGCCGGCGGCCATCCGCGGCGATCATGGCCTGCAGCCGCTCGACGTCGAAGCTCGAGAGCGGGAAGGAAACGGAGCCCGGAATGTGGCCCGCCTCGAACTCGTTGGGCTCGCGCACGTCGATCAGCAGGACGGATCCGTCCGCCAGGCCGCTCTTCACCGCATCCCGGTCCCAGTCGACGATCGCCATTGTCTCACCCGAAACGTCGACCCAGCGCCGACCCACGATCATAATCGGCGCGTCCGACACTTGTCACCGCGACGCGACGGAGCGGTGACGAATGCGATAAATCATCACCGCTCAGCGTTGCAAGAGCGGTCATCCCGGGGCCGGGGGTCGTCTTGTGCGCTGCCGCACAAGCTGGATTCGGCTTGTGAGCCGCCGCTGTGTAGGAACGCCGCGACTGTGTCCCCCTCGGCGGGACTTCATCGTTCAAGGTCCCATCGTTCAAGGTGTCAATGCGCCCGCATCCCGTCGCCCTCGACCTCACCCGCCTCGTCACCCGCCTGCGCCACGCGAGCCCGACCGGGATCGACCGGGTCGAGCTCGCCTATGCCCGGCACCTCCTGGACCGGCCCGGCCCGCGCTTCGGCGTGGTCTCGACTCCGCTCGGCCCGAAGGTGCTCGACCGGGCGCAGATGGCCGGCCTCGTCGAGGCGGCGCTGGCGTCCTGGACCGAGGAGGTCGCGGTCGGCGACGACCCGGTCTACCGCGACCTCGCCGGCCGGCTCGGCCTGCCCGTGCCGCCGGCGGGCTCGGGCGCCGCGAGGCCCGACGGAACGCGGGCCCGCCGCGAGCGGCAGCTCCGGGCCTGGCTCGCGGCCTTCCGGGCGCCGGGACCGGAGCGCGTGCCGATGAACGCGATCTACCTCCACGCCTCGCACCTGCGCCTCGACAAGCCGGCGCGGTTCGACTGGCTGTACGACCGGCCCGACATCCGGCCGGTCTTCTTCATCCACGACCTGATCCCGATCGAGTATCCCGAATACGGCCGCCCCGGCGAGGCCGAACGGCACCGGGTGCGGATGGAGACGGTGGCGCGCCACGCGCAAGCCATCCTGGTGAACTCGGCCGATGTGAGGGGGCGCTTCTCCGCCTACCTCGCCGGCCTCGGGCGCCGGGTGCCGCCCATCACCGTCGGGCCGCTCGGGATCGAGGCCGCGTTCCATCGCTCGCCCGAAGACGGGGCTTCCGCCGCCCCACCCCCGCCGTTCTTCCTCGTCTGCGGCACGATCGAGCCGCGCAAGAACCTGATCGGCCTCCTCAGCACCTGGCGCGAGCTCGCCGCGCGGCACGGCGAGGCGACGCCGCGCCTCGTCGTCGTCGGGCGCCGGGGCTGGGAGAGCGAGAACGTGGTCGATCTCCTGGAGCGCTGCCCGGCGGTGCGCGCCCACGTCGTCGAGGCATCGAGCCTCTCGACCGCCGGGCTGGTGGAGCTGATGGGCCACGCCACCGCGCTCCTGATGCCCTCTTTCACCGAGGGCTACGGCCTGCCGGTGCTGGAGGCCGCGGCCAGCGGCCTGCCGGTCGTCGCCTCCGACATCCCGGTCCACCGCGAGATCGCGGGAGACTTCGCCGAGTTCCTGCACCCGCTCGACGGGCTCGGATGGATGCGGGTGGTGGAGGACCTGGCGGTGCCGGGCTCGGAGCATCGTGCGGCGATGACGGAGCGCCTCGCGGGGTACCGGGCGCCGACCTGGGCGGACCATTTCGCGCGGGTCGATCCGGCGCTGGCGGCCCTGGCGGGGTGAGGTTGCGGGGCGGTTTTGCGCCGGGGCTGACGTACGGCTAAGGTTGCAGGACGATTGCCCCATGGCCGTCCCGCTCCCTTCGGGTGCCGGGTCGGGCGCGGCTCCCCTCTCCCGTCTGGGAGAGGGGCCGGGGGTGAGGGTGGCTCAGGCTCAGGATAAATCTCGAACCGTCGCGCTGCGCAGCTCGACGCCGAGCGACCGATCCGGACGCCGAGCCACCCTCACCCCTACCCCTCTCCCAAACCGGAGAGGGGATCCCGCGCTTCACCCGGCGCCGGACGGCGCGGCCTCGGCCCCGACCGGATCCGCCGATGACCGACTCCCCCTACCCCCGCGACCTCGTCGGCTACGGCCGCACCCCGCCGCACGCGCAATGGCCGGACGGCGCCCGCATCGCGGTGCAGTTCGTCATCAACTACGAGGAGGGCGGCGAGAACTGCCTGCTTCACGGCGACCGGGCCTCGGAGGCGTTCCTGTCGGAGATCGTCGGCGCGCAGGCCTGGCCGGGCCAGCGCCACATGAGCATGGAATCGATCTACGAGTACGGGTCCCGGGTCGGGTTCTGGCGCCTGCACAGGCTCTTCACCGAGCGCAGCGTGCCGGTGACGGTCTACGGTGTCGCCACCGCCCTCCAGCGCAACCCGGACGCGGTCGCGGCGATGCGCGAGGCCGGCTGGGAGATCGCCTGCCACGGCCTCAAGTGGATCGACTACCGCGACTTCTCCTACGAGGAGGAGAAGGCCCACATGAGCGAGGCGATCCGGATCCACACCGAGGTGACCGGCGAGCGCCCGCTCGGCTGGTACACGGGGCGGACTTCGGAGAACACCCTGCGGCTGGTGATGGAGGAGGGCGGCTTCCTCTACTCGGCGGATTCCTACGCCGACGACCTCCCCTACTGGGTCGAGGGCCCGCGGGCGCCCCAGCTCGTCGTGCCCTACACGCTCGACGCCAACGACATGCGGTTCGCGACACCGCAGGGCTTCAACGCGGGCGACCAGTTCTTCGCCTACCTGCGCGATTCCTTCGACGTGCTCTACGCCGAGGGCGCCGAGACGCCCCGGATGCTGTCGATCGGCCTGCATTGCCGCCTCGTCGGCCGGCCCGGGCGGATCGCGGCGCTCGCCCGCTTCCTCGACCACGTGGCGGCGCATGACGACGTCTGGGTGACCCGGCGCATCGACATCGCCCGGCACTGGGCCAGGACCCACGCGCCCGCCGGCCTGACCCCGAGCCGGATGGGCCGCGCGCTGTTCGTCGAGAGCTTTGGCGACGTGTTCGAGCACTCGCCCTGGGTGGCCGAGGGCGCCGCTGCCGCCGGGCTCTCCGGCATGCAGGACTCGGCCGACGGGCTGCATGCCGCGATGGTCGAGGTGATGCGGGCGGCCGAGCCGGAGCGGCTTCTGGCTCTCATCCGCGCCCATCCCGACCTCGCCGGCCGGGTGGCGGCCGCCGACCTCGCGCCGGAATCCCGCGCCGAGCAGGCCTCGGCCGGCCTCGACGCTCTCGATGCCGAGGGCCGCGCCCGCTTCCTCGACCTCAACGAGCGCTACCGCACGCGGCACGGCTTCCCGTTCGTGATGGCGGTGCGGGGCAAGAGCCCGGACGAGATCCTGTCGCAACTGGCAGAACGGCTGGACAATTCGCCCGAGGACGAGCGGGCCCGGGCGCTCGCCGAGATCGAGACCATCGCGCTGCTGCGGCTCAAGCAGCGGCTGCCGTCGCTGCCGGACGTGTTTTCGGCGACGGCGTAACTGTCTCGATCGACGCTCGAAATCCCTAGCCGGCAATCCGGGACTCGCCGAAGGCGGGAACCCGGGATCCATAACCGCTGACGTCTCAGGACAAGGCGACCAGCGTTCCGCTTCATCCTGAAGCGCCGGCGGTTATGGATCCCGGGTTCCGCTGCGCGGCCCCGGGATGACCCTGTGCGTTGGAAGCGTGGTGTGAAAGCCAGCTTGCCCGGCCGACTTACGTCCCGAACCGCTCCGCCCGCCCGTGCGGCGCCTCGTAATCCAGCACCGGCCCGAGCGGCACGATTCCCGTCGGGTTGATGGTCGGGTGGCTCTCGTAATAGTGCCGCTTGATGTGGGTGAGGTTGACCGTCGGGGCGATGCCGGGAGTCTGGTAGAGGTCGCGCAGGTAGGGCGCGAGGTTCGGGTAGTCGGCGATCCGGCGCAGGTTGCACTTGAAGTGCCCGACATACACGGGATCGAACCGGACCAGCGTGGTGAACAGCCGGATGTCGGCCTCGGTCAGCCGCGCACCCATCAGGTAGCGGCCGCGATCGAGGCGGGCGTCGAGGGCGTCGAGCTCGTCGAAGAGCGCCGTCACCGCCTCCTCGTAGGCCTCTTGCGCGGTCGCGAAGCCGGCCTTGTAGACGCCGTTATTGACCCGGTCGTAGACCCGGGCATTGAGGGCATCGATCTCGGGTCGCAGGTCCTCCGGGTAGAGGTCGGGTCCACTGCCGCCGAACGCGCCATTCAGCATCCGGATGATCTCGGCCGACTCGTTCGACACGATCGTGCCGCGCACCTTGTCCCACAGGACCGGCACGGTGACCCGGCCGGTATAGTGGGGATCGGCCTTGAGGTAGACCTCGTAGAGCCGGCTCGCGCCGTTGAGCGTGTCCGGCCCGGCGCCCGGGCTGTCGCCGAACACCCAGCCTTCGCGGCCCATATGCGGATCGACCACCGAGACCGAGACCGCGTCCTCGAGCCCCTTGAGGGCCCGCACGATCAGGGTGCGGTGCGCCCACGGGCAGGCGAGCGAGACGTAGAGGTGGTAGCGCCCCGCCTCCGCCGGAAAGCCGCCCTCCCCGCTCGGGCCGGATCGCCCGTCCGGGGTGACCCAGTTGCGGAAGGCCGCGTCCTTGCGCACGAAGCGCCCGCCGGTCTCCTTGGTGTCGTACCATTGGTCGTGCCAGACGCCGTCGACCAGAAGCCCCATCGCGCCCTCCTCACCCGCCGTCGGCGTTAATCCACCCGCGTCCACATCTGCTTCTTGCAGATCAGCCCGCCGAGCACGCAGCCCGACAGTTCGAGCACGTTCGGCCCCTTCATGGCGAGCTTGCCCGAATAGGTCTTGCCGTCGCGAAAATTGTAGAGCGAGCCCTCCCAGCCCTCGCCGGACGGGCGCATGTCGCGGCTGAGCGCCACGCCGACGAGGCTGCGGCCGCGTAAGCCGGGATCGGGGTTGTTCACATCCTTGGTCTCGCCGGCCATCACCTTGGAGATGACACCGCAATAGGCGGCGCCACAGCGGCTGATGCGGATCTGCGAGTCGCCCGCGGGCGTGAGCCAGGTCCCTAGGGGCTGGGGACCCGCCTGCGCGTGGGCGAGAGCCGGGGCGCAGGCGAGGAAGAGGGCGGCGAGACGGACGGGACGCAACGGTCAGGGCTCCGAGACGGCGGAATCGAAGCCCCGACCTAGCGCCTTCCCGCCCGTCCCGCCATGCGGTCAGGCGCTCACGCGACGAGCTCCGGGAACGGCACGATGGTGGATTTCACCGTCTTCATCGCCATCGCGTCCTTCACCGCCTGCGACACGCCTTCCTGCGTGAACGGATAGACCGACTGCATCTCGAGCCACGGATACTTGTCGCGGGCGCGGTAGAGCATGTCGACGCCGAGCGGCAGGTCGTTGCCGGTGAAGGCCCAGGAGCCGAGCACGTTCAGGTCCTTGGAGCAGATCCGGTGCCAGGAGGTCTCGATCTTCCCCGCATCGGTGAACTGGCCCATCTCGACATAGGTGCCGCCGTCGCGCAGGAACTCGATGCCCTCGGGGCCGGCGCTCGGGTGGCCGGAGCAATCCATCACCAGGTCGGCGCCGAAGCCGCCGACGATCTCGCGCACCGCCGCGATGCGGGCCTCCGGCGTCGTGACCTCCGTGATGTCGACGGTGGCCTCGGCGCCGAACTTGCGGGCGAGCGCGAGGCGCGGCTCCTCCGGCGCGCCGACGCAGATGACGCGGCCGGCCCCCATCTCCTGCGCCGCCGCCACCGCCAGGATGCCGATCGGCCCGGAGCCCTGGATCACCACCGTGTCGCCCCACTTGAACCCGCCGGCCCGCGTCGCCCGGTTGAAGGCGCGGATGCAGGAGGTCAGCGGCTCGGACAGCGCGCCGAGGCGAAGCGACATGTCGTCGGGCAGCTTGTAGACCTTGGTGCCCGGCAGCATCTCGAGGTCGACATAGACGTACTCGGCCCAGCCGCCCCACAGGTGCGGTGCCTTGTCGAAGCCGAGATAGCGCCCGTAATAGACCGGGGTCAGGCACTTGTTGGCCTGCTCCGGGTAGTGGACGCAGTAATAGCAGTGCCCGCAGGGCATCAGCGGCGGGATCATCACCTTCGACCCGACCTGGAGCGGCTTCTCCATGAAGTCGGCGGTGAACTCCTCACCCTTCTCGACGATGACGCCGCCGATCTCGTGGCCCAGCGTGAAGGGCCACGGCAGGGGCTTCGGCCAATGGCCCTTGAGGATGTGCTGGTCGGTGCCGCAGACGCCGCAGGCCCCCACCTTGATCAGGGCGGCCTTGCGCGGAACCTTCGGCCAGGGCACCGATTGGATGACGGGTTCCGCCCCCGGGCCCGCGAACGTGGCCACGCGGATCTCAGGCTTGCTCATCGGCGCTTCCTCGGCTGGCTGTTCTGGCGCGGCGCGGAGCCGCGAGCCGGGTCGTAGCCCGGCCGCCCCCACCCTAGCATCGTATTCGGATGGCGCATCCCAATCGGGCGCGATCGATGACGGGGGACGGCCATGGCCGAGGTGACGACCGCGCGCCGCGGCTGGATCGATGCCGTGCTGGAGCGGATCGAGCCGCCGCCGCTCTCCTCCTGGGCCTACGCCGTGCGGATCTGGCTCGCCATGATGCTGGCGCTCTATGCCGGGTTCTGGCTCCAGCTCGAGAGCGCGTCCTCGGCGGCCGTCACGGTGGCGATCCTGGCCCAGCCCCGGCGCGGGCAGGCCCTGTCGAAGGCAGCCTACCGGTTCCTCGGCACGGTGATCGGCTTCGCGGTCGCGATCCTGTTCGCCGCCCTGTTCGCGCAGGACCGGGTCGAGCTGCTGGTCGCCTTCGCGACCTGGATGGGGCTGTGCGTCTTCGTCGCCAACTACCTGCAGGGCACCAAGGCCTACGGCGCCATGCTGTCGGGCTACACGGTGGCGATCATCGCGATCAGCAACATCGACGCGCCGCAATCGGTCTTCGCCACCGGCGTCGAGCGCGTCGCCGCGATCACGCTCGGCATCGTGTCGATCACCTTCATCAACGACGCGCTGGGCGCGCCTTACGTCTTCCCCGAGCTCAGCGCCGGCCTAGCCAGGGCCCGCGACGCGGTCAGGGACTTCGTCCGCAGGGCGGTGCAGGACGGCGATCCGGGCCCGGAGGACGCCGCCGACGCGATGCGCCTCGTGGCCGCGCCCCGCGACGCGATCGGGGTGGTGGCGACGGAGTTCCACGACGGCGAGAACCGGGCGGCGGGCGCCCGCAGCGCCGTGGCGGCCCTGTTCGCCTCGGTGGCGGCCGCCCGATCCTTCGCGCTGGCGGTGGCGCGCTCGGGCGACCCTGACGACCTGCGGACCAGAGTGCTCGCCGGCCTCGACGGCGACCGCGACGCCCTGCCCGCCCTGGTGGCCCGCCTCGACGCGCTGGCGGCGGGCGATCACGCGGATACCGATGCCGTGCTGCTCCACCGGCGCGCCATCGACCTCCTGCGCCAGGACAGGCTGGCGGAGGACGGGATCACCGCGTTGGAGACCGGCCGCGAGCCGCTCCGCGACATGCGCCTGCCGGTGCACCGCGACTTCCCCGATGCGTTGCGCAACGCCGCCCGGGTCGTCATCACGATCGCGGTCAGCGCCGCCCTCTTCATCCTGAGCGGCTGGCCGGCGACCTCCTCGGCGCTGCTGCAGGTCTCGGCCTTCGCGGCCCTCGCCTCGATCAACCCGAACCCGATCGGCTTCGCCACCGGTGCGCTCTGGGGCATGCCGCTCGCCGCGGCCTGCGCCGGATTGGTCGAGTTCCTCGTCCTCGACGGCGGCCAGGGCTTCCCGCTCCTCGCCATCGCGATGGCCCCCGTCATCGTCACCGCCTGCCTGCTCAGCCTGCGGCCGGCGACCGCGAGCCTCGGCTTCATCCTGCTGGTGTTCTTCCCCGTCGTGCTGTCGCCGGCCAACCCCCAGCCCTACAACCCGGAATCCTACGTCAACGCGAGCGTGCTGTTCTGCGTCGCCGGGCTGATCCTGTTCCTGGTGATCCGGATCGTGCTGCCGACCACCGACGCCCAGCGCCGGCGCTGGTCGTTGCAAGCGGCCCGGGCCGACGTGATCGACGCCCTGTCGGGCGAGCCGCAGGAGGCCGACGAGCGGGTCAACCTCGACGCCGACCGCCTGGTGCAGTTCGCCGGCTGGGGCGGCACCGCCGGCGCCGTCCGCCGCGCCACCCTGCGCCACGCCTTCGCGCTCGCCGCCCTCGACACCGCCGCCGCGGGCGCGCAAGCGGGCCTCAACCAGCTCGCCGGAACGCCGGCCTATGACGGGGCGGTGCGTCAGGCCCGGGCCGCCCTGCGACGGGCGGAAGCCGAGCCCTTGCGGGAGGCGGGCGCCGCCCTCCTCGCGGCCGTCCGCACCGCGCCGGCCGAATCGCGCCGCATCGCAACACGGGTCGTGGCCGACCTCGCCACCGCGTCCTATGTCGTCGAGGGGCAGGGCCGGGTGCTGCGGCGCCTCGACCTGTGGAGGTCGCGCTAGGCCATGTTTCACGAACTGACGATCGGCGGGGTGCTGGTCTCCCCCTTCGTCGTCTATGCGGGCGCCGCCCTGGCGATCCTGCTCGGCCTTCGGCCGCTCCTGCGGCTGATGCGCTTCGAGCGGGTGTTCGCCAACCCGCCGCTCGCCGAGGCGGGGCTCTACGTCTGCATCCTGGCGCTGCTGATCGTGCTGGTCTGAGGAGGGAAACGTGGCGGTCAAGCGGACGACCCGGGGCCGGCGCCTGTTGCGGATCCTCGCCACCCTCGTGGTGCTGGCTCTGGCCGCCGCCGCGGCGCTGATCGTCTGGCAGTACTACGTCACCGCGCCCTGGACCCGGGACGGGCGGGTGCGGGTGCAGGTGTCGAGCATCGCCCCCCAGGTCTCGGGCCAGATCACCGAGCTGCGCGTCGTCGACAACCAGCTCGTCAAGAAGGGCGACGTGCTCTACGTGATCGACCCGTTCGACTTCAAGGTCGCGCTCGATTCGGCAAAAGCCGACGTCGAGAACCGGGCCGCCGACCTCCAGGTCAAGCGCGCCCAGGCCGCGCGGCGCGAGGCGCTGACCACGGTCTCGACCTCGATCGAGGAGAAGCAGCAATTCGCCGGCACCGCCAAGCAGGCGGAGGCCGCCTTCGCGCAGGCGCAGGCCCAGGTCGCCCAGGCCGAGATCAACCTGAAGCGCACGGAGGTCAGAAGTCCCGTCAATGGCTACGTCACCAACCTGCTCCTGCGGGTCGGCGACTACGCCAGCGCCGGTACCCGCAACATCTCGGTCATCGACGCCGATTCGTACTGGATCGACGGCTATTTCGAGGAGACCAAGATGGAGCACATCCGGGTCGGCGATCCGGCGACCGCGGCCCTGATGGGCTATTCCGCGCCGATCCGCGGCCGAGTCGACAGCATCACCCGCGGCATCAGCACCCCGAACGCCGCGGCGAGCACGCAAGGCCTCCCCAGCGTCGATCCGGTCTATACCTGGGTCCGCCTCGCCCAAAGGGTGCCGGTGCGCATCCGCATCGAGGCGGTGCCGCCGGAAATCGCGCTGGTCGCCGGCATGACCGCGACCGTCTCGGTCGGCGCCTATGCCGAGCCCGGCGACCGCCTGCGCGACGTGTTCAGCGCCTTCGTCGACCGCCTCGGCCCCAGGCGGCCGGAGGACGCCGCCGTCTCGCCGGCCGGAATCACCACCACGGTCAAGGGCCCGCACGACGTCTCGACCCTGCCGGCCCCCGACCCGAGGGCGGGGCCGAGCGCCGACGAGATCGCGCCCGGCATCGCGCCCGGCATCAACGAGGCGCCCGAGACCCCGAAGGACAACCCGTCCCGGGATCAGCGCGGCTCGCATCGCCAGGGCAATGGCCGCGCCGCACGGGATTGACACGCTCCCGCTTCGCACGGCACAGGAGAGGGGCTTCACCGCGCGCGGGCGTGGCGGAATTGGTAGACGCAGCGGACTCAAAATCCGCCGTCCTCACGGATATGTCGGTTCGAGTCCGACCGCCCGCACCACCTCCCTCGAAACCCCCGATCCTCCCATCGCTGCCGCCGGCATCAGTCTGGCTGCGCCAGCTACGCTCCGCCTACCGGCTTGCGGTGCTCGCGGAACGCCGCCGTGATGGTACGCAAGGTCGCCCTCGTCCGCGCATCGGACAGCGACGAGTGCAGGACGATCTCGTGGGAGGGCAAGGGCGGCAGGCCGAGCTGACCGCCGACCTCGACGGAATCTGACGGCGCGAGCCGGCACGGAAACGCCGCGACCGCGAGCCCCGCCGAGATGGCCGCCGCGTTGGCGGCCGTGCCGCCGACGAAGACCTCGATCCAGGGAATGCCGGCGCGGTCGAGCAGGCGCGTCGCCGCGTCGCGCACCGCGCAGCAGGGGGAGAGCGTGGCGAGCGGCAACGGCTCGCCCGCGCGCAGCGCGAAGTCCGGGGCGGCGAACCAGCCGAAATGCTCCGGCCCCAGGACTTCCCCTTCGCGCCGGTCGTCGTCGCTGCGGATGATCACGGCGTCGAGGGTCCCGCCCTCGAAGGCCTCCATCAGCGTCCAGGCATTGTCGAGCAGGACCTCGATCGTGAGGGCCGGGTCGAGGCTCTTCAGCCGCGCGAGCAGGGTCGGCACCTCCGGACCCATCACGTGACTGGCGATGCCGAGCCGGAAGCGGCGACGCGCCACCGTCAGCCCGGCGACGGCGCGCTCATGCGCCGCCAGGAAGTCCTGCGCCGGACCGATGAAAGTCTCGCCCTGCGCCGACAACCGCACCTGCCGGGGCGTCCGCTCGATGAGCCGATGGCCGAGCCGGTCCTCCAGCCGCTTCAGCTTCACGCTGACGGCGCCCTGCGTCGTGCCCAGAGCCTCCGCCGCGCGGGTGAAGCTCCGGTGCTCCGCCACCAGCACGAAGGCCCGGACGGCATCGACATCCAGCGTCAGCACGGTCGCCACCCATCATGTTCCGTTGTCACTGATATAGTCTGCCATCGCGTTGTGTCATGGTCGAGACCGGAACAACCTGCGGCGCCGTCACCCACGCTGCCGCGGCGGGGGCGTCCGCGATGACGGACCAACGCGCACCGTCATCGTGCCTCCCGCGACGGCAGCCCGCACAGGAGCCGTCCATGTCCACCCCTCGACCGCGGCGCAAAGTCCTCGCCCTCGCGGCCATTTGCCTGTCCGCCCTGATGCTGGGGCTGGAGATCTCCAGCATCCCGGCGATCCTGCCGACCCTGGAGCAGGTTCTGCCGGCCGACTTCCGGCAGCTGCAATGGATCATGAACGCCTACACCATCGCGATGACGACCTGGCTGATGGCGATGGGCGCCCTCGCCGACCGCTTCGGCCGCAAGCGCGTCTTCCTCGCCGGCATCGCGGTGTTCGGCGCGGCTTCCCTGGTCTGCGGGCTCGCCGCCAGCGCATCGTTGCTCATCGCCGCCCGCTTCCTCCAGGGCAGCAGCGGCGCGGCGATGCTGGCCTGTCAGGTCGCCGTGCTCTCGCACCAGTTCCGCGACGGCCCGGATCGCGGCCGGGCCTTCGGCTGGTGGGGCATCGTCTTCGGCATCGGCCTCGGCTTCGGTCCGCTCGTCGGCGGCGCCATCGTCGCCCTGTCGACCTGGCATTGGGTCTTCCTCGTCCACGCCGTCCTGGCCGTCGTCGCGATGCTGCTGGCCCGGGCCGGCGTGGAGGAATCCTCCGATCCCCACGCGGTGCGGATCGACCTCGCCGGCATGGTCACGCTGTCGCTGGCGGTGTTCTGCCTCGTCTTCCTCATCACGAGGGGACAGGCCCTGTCGCCCGACGATCCGGCCGGGCTCGCCACGGCCGCCCTCGGCGCGCTGGGCTTCGCCGCGTTCGTCGCCGTCGAGACCCTGACGGCCCGGCCGATGTTCGACTTCCGCGCCTTCCGCATCCGCCGCTTCTCGGGCGCCCTCCTCGGCGCGAGCGGCATGAATTTCAGCTTCTGGCCGTTCGTGATCTACCTGCCGATCCACTTCCAGGCGGTGCTCGGGCTCGACAGCGTCGGGGCCGGCCTCGCGCTCCTCGCCTACACGCTGCCGACCCTGTTCGTCCCGCCCGTCGCCGAAGCGCTGCTGCGGCGCCATGGGCCGCACCGTGTCATCCCGCTCGGTCTCTTCACCATCGGGCTCGGCTTCGTGCTGATGCGCACCGCCACGGCCATGGATCCGGCGAGCTGGGCCGCGATGCTGCCGGGCTGCCTCCTCGCCGGAGCCGGCCTCGGGCTCACCAACACGCCCGTCACCAACACGGCGACCGCCGCGGTCCCGGCCGAGCGGGCCGGCATGGCCTCGGGCATGGACATGAGCGCCCGGATGATCTCGCTGGCGATCAACATCGCCCTGATGGGCTTCATCCTGGTGCAGGGCATCCGCGCCAGCCTTGCGCGCCTGCTGCCGCAAGCACAGGCTGACCTTCTCGACCGGCTGGCCGAGACGATCGCCGCCGGCAACCTCGCGGCCGGGATGCCGGGCGGGGTCGAGTTGGGCGCCGCGGCGGCGCGCGAAGCGCTGCTCGACGGCTTCGGCTGGGTGATGCTCTACGCGGCCTTCTGCGCCTGGGCGATGGCGGCGCTCAGCCTCGCGGCGTTCCAAGGCGGAAGGGTCCCGATCGAGGCGGAGAGCCGCGTCTGAGGGAATGTCGCGGCAGGTGCTGCAACCTCGGTGCATGCCTCACCGATCCGCCAGCGCCCGCTCCAGCACCGGCAGCACCCGCGCATCCGCCATCTGCGCCACGTTGAAGCGCATCCGGTCCCCGGCCGTGCGCGAGACGCTGAACACGTCGCCGGGGGCGAGCACCACGCCCTCGCGGAGCGCTGCCCGGGCTACGTCCGCGGCGTCGCGGCCCTCCGGCAGGCTGCACCAGAGATAGAATCCGCCCCGCGGCATCAGCCAGGGTCGGATGCCGAGGGGGGCGAGCCGTCCGGCGGCCTCGCGCCGGGCCCGGTCGAGGCGGCGGCGCAGGGATTCGAGGTGCTTGCGGTACTGCCCGTCGCCGAGCACGCCCGCGACCAGCTCCGCCGCGACCGGGCTGACCCCGCCGAAGCTCGTCGCCACCTGGAGGTCGATCAGGGCCTCAATCCACTCGGCCTTCGCCACGACGTAGCCGCAGCGGATCGAGGCCGAGAGGGTCTTGGAGAAGCTGCCGATCCGGATCACCCGCTCCAGCCCGTCGAGGGCGGCGAGCCGCGGCGAGGGCTCCGGCTCGAAGGCCGCGAAGATGTCGTCCTCGACGATTCCCACGTCATAAGCGGCGGCCGCGTTGAGGATCCGGTGGGCGACGGCCGGCGAGAGCGTCGCCCCGGTCGGGTTATGGAGGGCGGAGTTGGTGACGTAGAGCCGCGGGCGGTGCGTGGCCGCGGCCTCCGCGAAACGCTCCGGGTCCGGTCCCGCCTCGGTATAGGGCACGCCGACCACGGTGGCGCGGTGGGCGCGCAGCAGCGCCTGGAAATTGAAGTAGCACGGATCGTCGACGAGCACCGTGTCGCCCGGCCGCAGCAGCAGGCGGCAGATCAGGTCGATCGCCTGCGTGCCCGAGCCGGTGAGCAGGACCTGGTCGGGACCGACCGCCAGCCCCTCGCCGGCGCATTGCCGCGCCAGCAGCCGGCGCAGGGGCAGCGGCCCCCGCGTGGCGCCGTAATCGGTAAGCACCGCGTCCTCGGTCCGGGCGAGGCCGCGGGCGGCCCGGCGGAGCGCCGCCACCGGCATCCAGGCCGGCGGCAGCCAGCCGCAGCCGGGCTTCGGGATCGCGGGCTCGCCGTCGAGGGATTGCCGCGAGACCCAGAGCGGGTCCACCGCCCGGTCGAGGCGCGGGCCGGCCTCGGCGACCGCCGGGGCTGAGGCCGGCGCCGCGGCGTAGAAGCCGGCACCGGGCCGCGAGCGCACCGCCCCTTCCGCCGCCAGGCGCTCGTAGGCCTCGACCACCGTCGAGGGCGAGACGCCCATGGCTTTGGCGAGCCCGCGGATCGACGGCAGCGTCTCGCCCGGCGCCAGCCCCCGCGCGGCGATCCGCCCCCGGATCGCCGCCATCACCGCCGCCGTCCGGCCGCCTTCCGCCATCGCCCCTCGTCTCCCGACAGTGTGGGTGATCCGACCCGTACAGTTCGGCGCGACTGTATGGGACCGTACCTTCGTGGGGTAGTTCGTCGCGCGGTATCTCTCCGGCAGCATGCAGAGCTTTCGGGGAAGTGATTCGCACCATGCAGCGGTCGGCGGACGGGTGGGGCAGCGGGCTCCTCGGGGTGGTGATCTTCAGCGGCTCGCTGCCGGCGACGCGGGTGGCGGTGGGGGGCTTCTCGCCGCTGTTCCTCACCTCGGCCCGGGCGGTGATCGCCGCCATTCTGGGGGCGGCCCTGCTGTGGGGCTTGCGGCAGGCGCGGCCGGCCCGGTCCGACCTCGCCTCGCTGGCCATCGTGGCGCTCGGGGTGGTCCTGGGCTTCCCGCTCCTGACGGCGCTCGCGCTCCAGCACGTCACCTCGGCGCACTCGATCGTGTTCATCGGCCTCCTGCCGCTCGCCACCGCCCTGTTCGGGGTCCTGCGCGGGGGCGAGCGGCCGCGGCCGGCGTTCTGGCTGTTCTCGCTCCTCGGCAGCGGCGCAGTGGCGGGGTTCGCCCTCCTCCAGAGCGGCGCCGGCTCGCTCGCCGGAGACCTGCTGATGCTCGCCGCGATCCTGCTGTGCGGGCTCGGCTACGCCGAGGGCGCGGCCCTGTCGCGTCGCCTCGGCGGCTGGCAGGTGATCTCCTGGGCGCTGGTCCTCGCCCTGCCGGCGATGCTGGTCCTGGCGCTGGCGACCCGGCCGGCGGGCGTGGCGGGGGTCGGCGCTCCCGCCTGGCTGGGCCTCGCCTACGTCTCGGTGTTCAGCATGCTGGTCGGGTTCGTGTTCTGGTACCGCGGCCTGGCGCGGGGCGGCATCGCCGGGGTGGGGCAGTTGCAACTGCTCCAGCCCTTCCTCGGCCTCCTGCTGGCGGGGCTGCTGCTCGGCGAGCCGGTCGCGCCGTCGATGGTCGTCGTGACCGGGCTGGTGGTCCTCTGCGTCGCCGGAGCCAAGCGGTTCGCGTGAGCGAACCGCCCATAGCAAGGAACGTGGTTCGCGTGAGGAAACCGCCCCATCCCGGGCCAAGCTCTGACGGCGACGGTTGACGAGCTGTTTACGGCATCGTGCGCATCTTACGCACCATGCGTCGTGGCATCGTAGCGTTCTCAGCCTTCACGCTTTTCGGCCTGGGGCTCACCGGATGCGCGCTCAACCGGTTTGAGCAGCGCGAACCCTGGCGGAATCAGGCCGAAGAGGTCTGCCTCGCCCAGAAACTCGTTCGTCCGAGCGAGGACATCCAGCCGGTCAAGGAGATCGACGGGCCGGGCGTCTGCGGCATGGTGCACCCGTTCCGGGTCACCCGGCTCGCGGGCGGCACCGTGGCGCTCAAGCAGCGCATGACGCTGGCCTGCCCGATCATTCCCGAGGTCGAGGCCTGGCTCGCCGGCACGGTGCAGCCGGCGGCGGAAGTGTATTTCGGCCAGCCGGTCGTGGAGATCAATTCCGGCTCGTATTCCTGCCGCGGCCGCAACAACCAGGTCGGCGCGAAGCTCTCGGAGCACTCGTTCGGCAACGCCGTCGACGTGATGTCCTTCCGCTTCGCCGACGGCTACGTCGTGACCGTCAAGGGCGGCTGGCGCGGCACCGAGGCCGAGCAGGGCTTCTTGCGCGAGGTCTTCCTCGGCGCCTGCAACCACTTCACGACCGTGCTGGCACCGGGGTCGAACGTCTACCACTACGACCACCTGCATCTCGACCTGGCGCGGCACGACCCGAGGGGCCTGCGCCGGATCTGCAAGCCGCTGATCAAGTACGAGTCGCGGCTGCCGCCGCCCGGCACCCCACTCTCGCCGATCCGCAAGAAGCCGGCCTGGCAACCCGCCCCCGATCCGGCGCCGATCGACGTCGAGGAGGACGATCCCTACGGCCTGTCGCCGACGAGCGCCCGGGAGACCGGCACGAAGGTCGCCCGTGCGCCCTCCCCTCGCCCGGCACCGGTCCAAGCCTACGCCCCGCCGCCCGTCTCGCGGCCGGCTCTGGCCGCCGAGCCCCGCGCCCTGCCGGAGCCGCTGCCGCTCGGCAGCCCGACCTGGTCGTCGGGACCGATCTACTGAGAAGTCTCAGGCCGGCGCGCCGCCGAGATCCGCCACCACGGCACGGCGCGCCGCCGCGTCCTCGGCCAGGCGGTGGAGGTGCATCTCGGTCGCGCCGCGGGCGCGGGCGCGGGTGAGCCAGCCGCGGGCGAGGCGCTCGCGCGGGCTCTCGCCGGCAGCGGCCACCGCCACCAGCTCGGCGGTGCCGTCGCCGCCGCGGCGCACCGCGATCACCACCGCCTCGCCGACCTCCGCCGGATCGTCCTCGAGGGCGTGGATCCCCACCACGTAGCGGCGGCCGGAGCGGCCGCGCCAGGCGCTCAGCGGCAGGGCCGGGGTGCCGCGCAGGCCGTTGGCCGTTCTCAGGCGCTCCTCACGCACGTCCATTCTCCTCGCGCGGTCGTTCTGGATGTCCCGCATCGCCACAGACCAGGACAGGGCTCGTTTGTTCGCCATTTGTTCCAGCCTAGTTCCGATTCCGGAGGTCCGTCAAGCGCGAACGATCGGAGTTCACCGGATCTGGAGAGGCGGTGCGCCGGGTTCAAGGCCGGGGTCGGCGGAGGGTGCGTGAAAGGGCGCCGCGGCCGGGTTTTCCCGGCCGCGGCGCGGTCGTTCACCAGCGATGATGCCACCCGTGGTGACCCCAGCCACCGCCCCAGCCGACCCGGCGGTAACCGTAGCCCCAGGGTCTGTGCCAGCCGACGGGGCGGTAGCCGTAACCCCACGGCCGATGCCAGCCGACGCGCCGATAACCGTAGCCCCAGCGCGGGCCGACGACGACCGGGCGGTAGCCCACGACCGGGGCGTAGACGACCCGCGGCCCGAAATTCGGACGGCACCAGCCGTGCCAGTTCCGGTGGAACCCGGGGCCGCAGCCGTCACGCGCCTCCGCGGTCGTTCCCGTGCCGACGAAGGCGCCGACGGACAGGATCGCGGCGCCAGCAATCATGCTCCAACGCATCATAGCCTCCTGTGGAGTGAGGCCCATGAAATGCACGAGGGGGCGAAATCGTTTCGCGGATTACGAAGAGTTCATGTTTCGCGGCGCGCATCCGCGCAACGGCTGTGCTTGCGCGACGTCCGGTCGTACAGAAAACCAAGAAATTACTGGTATTTTTGAACTATAATCGCTTGATGGCCGAGATTTCTGCGCCTTCCAACCTCCATCCTCATCCAGCGGTCGTGAGTGGGATGGGATGGTTCCGAAGGACCCGGCCCCTTACGTCTCCTGCGACCGCGCTGCGGCGTGCGCCGACTTGGGCATCCCCGCTTCCCGCACCAGGGCATCCGAGGCGGTCTCGATCCGCTCCTGCAGCTCGGCGAAGAACCGGTCCTTCGGCAGGCCCGGCGGAATCGCGGGCAGGAACTCGATGACGGCCGTGCCCGGCCGGTAGGTCAGGCGGCGGCGCCCCCAGAACACCCCGGTATTGAGCGCGACCGGCAGGCACGGCACGCCGAGCCGGTCGTACATGTGCACGACGCCGTACTTGTAGGCCGGCGGCGCATCCGGCGCGCGCCGCGTGCCCTCGGGGAAGATGATCAGGCGGCGGCCGTCCGCCATGGCGGCGGCGGCCTCCTCGTTCATCAGCGCCAGCGCCCGTGAGCCCTTCGAGCGGTCGATCGCCACCATCTCGCTGCGGCCGAGGTACCAGCCGAACAGAGGCAGCCACATCAGCTCGCGCTTGAGGATGTAGCTGAAGTCGTCGAGCACCGTGACGAGGGCCACGGTCTCGAGGGCCGACTGGTGCTTGGCAGCTACGAGGCACGCCCCGGCCGGGCGATGCTCCAGCCCGCGAAACTCGACCCTGAGGCCGACGATGGCCTCGAGCAGCCGGAGGGTGATCCGGCCCCAGGTCTGGGCCAGCCACACCACGCTGCGCCGGGTGGCGAGGGCCGGCAGGCCGCCGATCAGCAGCGCGGCGGTGACGAGGTAGAAGGCGACGGTGAACAGGATCGAGCGGACGAGGGGCATAGCGAACGGCAACGGCGAACCTTCGGGCCGGGCCCGTGAGGCCGGCCGCGGACGGACGGGGATGCGGCGTCGAGGTCGAAGCGCCGCCCGCGGGATGCGGTCGGCCCTCCTTAGAGCATTTCCGCCCGCGCGTAACAGTGAATGGGGGGCGGCGGCGCACCGTCCGGACGGATGCCGGGGCGGAAAAAACGTGCTTTAAGCCTCGACGGACCCGCGCACGAGACGCGGGGAGCACGCCATCGGTCCGGACAGCCGGGCCCATCCGAGGGAGGAACCCATGACCACGCTCACGCGCCGCCGCGCGCTCCATCTCGCCGTCGCCGGCGCCGTCGCGGGCCCGGCGGTGTTGCGCATCACCCGGGCGCACGCGGCCGAGTACACCCTGAAGGCGGCCAACAACACGCCGATCAGCCATCCCCTCACGGTCTACATGACCAAGGCGACGGACGCGATCCGCGAGGAGACCGGCGGCAAGGTCGACGTCAAGCTGTTTCCCAACAATCAGCTCGGCGGCGACACCGACATGCTGAGCCAGCTGCGCTCCGGCGCGCTGGAATTCTTCACCCTCTCGCCCCTGATCCTCGCCACCCTGGTGCCGGCGGCCTCGATCAGCGGCGTGGGCTTCGCCTGGAACGGCTACGACAAGCTGTGGCCGGCGATGGACGGCGACTTCGGCGCCCATGTGCGGGCGCAGATCGAGAAGTCGGGCCTCTTCGCCTTCGACCGCATCTGGGAGAACGGCTTCCGCCAGACCACCTCGTCGACCCGGCCGATCCTGAAGCCGGAGGACTTCAAGGGCTTCAAGATCCGGGTCCCGCCGAGCCCGATGTGGACCTCGATGTTCAAGGCCTTCGACGCCGCCCCGATGACGATCAACTTCGCGGAAGTCTACTCGGCGCTGCAGACCAAGATCGCCGAGGGTCAGGAGAACCCGCTGACGCTGATCGACACCGCCAAGCTCTACGAGGTACAGAAGTACCTCTCGAAGACCAACCACATGTGGGACGGCTTCTGGCTCCTGTCGAACGGCAAGGTCTGGCGCGGCCTGCCGCAGGACGTGAAGACCGTGATCGCCAAGCACTTCAACGCCCAGGCGGTGGCGCAGCGCGAGGACATGGCCAAGCGCGCGAGCACGACCGAGCAGGACCTGCGCGCCCGCGGCCTCACGATCCAGGACGTCGACACCAAGGCGTTCCAGGCCAAGCTGCAATCGGCCGGCTTCTACAAGGAGTGGAAGGGCAAGTTCGGCGACGACGCCTGGGCGCTCTTGGAGAAGCACACCGGGCCGATCGCCTGACGGCGGCAAGGCTCACCGGCGCGCTCCGGCGGCGTCACGCCGCCGGGGCGAGCACGGCGCGGCCGAACAGGTAGCCCTGCGCCTCGGTGAAGCCCTCCTCGTGGATCACCGCGAGCTGGGCCGGCGTCTCGACGCCCTCCGCCACCGTCTCGATGCCGAGGCGGCGGCCGAGCTCGGCGACGACGCCGACGATCGCCCGGCAATCCGGCCGCTCGACGGCGTCGCGCACGAACGAGGCGTCGAGCTTGATGCGGTCGAACGGGTAGGCGCGCAGGCGCCCGAGGGACGAGAAGCCGACGCCGAAATCGTCGAGCGAGATGCGCACGCCCATGGCGTGGAGGAGGTGCAGGTCGTCGACGATCCCGTCGGCGGTGTTGCTCAGCACCGTCTCGGTGATCTCGAGTTCGAGGCGCCGCGGGGCGAGGCCGGTCTGCCGCAGGATCTCGCCCACCGCCCGCGGCAGGCTGCCATCGCCGAGCTGACGCACCGAGACGTTGACGCAGACCCGGGCCGGATCGGTCCAACCGGCGGCGTCCCGGCAGGCCCGGTCGAGCACCCACAGGCCGAGCACCCGGATCATGTCCGACTTCTCGGCGAGCGGGATGAACCGTCGCGGCGAGACCGGGCCGCGCTCCGGATGCGTCCAGCGCAGCAGCGCCTCCTGGGCGTTGACCCCGCCATGGGCCAGCCCGACGATCGGCTGGTAGGCGACGCCGAGCTGGCCGGCCGCGATGGCGTGCCGCAGATCCTGCTCCAGGCGCTCCTCGTCGCTGCGCTCGGTCTCCAGCTCCGGCGTGAACGGCCGCCAGGCGGCCTTGCCGGCGCCCTTGGCGGCGTAGAGCGCGCAATCGGCCTGGTGCAGCATCGCGTCCGGCGTGGTGGCGCCGTCCGCGAAGGCGATGCCGATGCTCGCCGTGACGTGGCGCGGCCGCTGGTCCTCGATCGCGTAGGGCCGGGCGAGGTCGATCAGCAGCCCCTCGGCGAGCGGGACCGCGAGGTTCCCGGCCGCTCCCGGCAGCAGCAGGGCGAACTCGTCGCCGCCGAACCGGGCGGCGAGCCCTCCCTCCGGCACGGCGCGGCGCAGGCGCTCGGCCACCTGCTGCAGCAGCGCGTCGCCCGCCTGGTGCCCGAGATCGTCGTTGACGGCCTTGAAGCCGTCGAGGTCGAGGAACAGGAGCGCGGTCCCGGCCGGGAGCGCGCCGTCGACGGCGCCCTCGTGCAGGTGGCGCCACAGCTTCGCCCGGTTGGCGAGGCCGGTGAGGGCATCGTGATGGGCGAGCCGGCTGATCTCCAGTTCGGCCTCGCGCTGGCGCGTCACGTCCTCGAAGGTGACGACGAACGCTCCGCCGGGCACGCTCCGGCGCACCAGGGCGATCGCGCGGCCGTCCGGCGCGGGGACCACCACGGTCTCGCCGCGGGCGAGCGCCGCCTCGTGGCCGGCGAGCAGAACGGTGCCCTCCGGCGGCCCGGCCTCGGGACCGGCGAAGGCGAGGGCCCAGAGCGCCGCGATCGGCATTCCGACGAGGTCGCGCCCGCCGGCCGCCGGAAACAGCGAGAAGAAGCGCTGGTTGAGGAGCCGCACCTGGCCGTCGGCATCGAACAGGCACAGCCCCTGCGACATGGTCGAGAGAGCGAGGTCGAGGATCAGCGCCACGGCCTGGAACTGGCCGCCCTCCTCCTCCGCGCGCGGGGTCGCGTCGCGGATGATCTGGGCGTAGCCGGCGAGGGCCTCGCCGTCGCGAAGCGCCTCGATGACCGTGTGGGCGCGGAACCGGGTGCCGTCGCGGCGCGGCCACCATCCTTCCGTGTCGTAGCGCCCGGTCTCCCGCGCCGCCGCGAGAGCCGCCGCGCTCTCCTCGGGCGAATCGCCGTACGCGAAGGCGCGGCCGATCACCTCCGCCGCGGGAAACCCGGTCAGGCGCTCGGCGCCCGGATTCCAGGCCGCCACCCGGCCGTCCGGATCGAGGAGGCAGAGGGCGTGGTCCGGCGCGTTCCAGACGAGGCGGGAACAGGCGTCGTGCAGAGCGGAGCCCACATCGGATTTGTCCACCCGCACCGCGCTCGCTTCACTCCGCATCGCCAATAAGCCCCGTCGCGCCGCGCTGGGGCCGCCGCGCGCATCTCACGAGACCCTACGGTATGCGATTCAAGGCCGGAGGTTGAGTCGCATTCTCGTCTTATGCCCCACGGCCGTCTCGGCGCGGTACTCCGGACTCCCTCACTCCCACTCGATCGTGCCGGGGGGCTTGGAGGTGATGTCGTAGGTCACCCGGTTGATGCCCTTGACCTCGTTGATGATCCGGGTCGCGACCCGGCCCAGGAACGCCATGTCGAAGGGATAGAAATCCGCCGTCATGCCGTCGACCGAGGTGACGGCACGCAGCGCACAGACGTGGTCGTAGGTCCGCCCGTCGCCCATCACGCCGACGGTCTTGACCGGCAGGATCACCGCGAAGGCCTGCCAGATCGTGTCGTAGAGACCGGCCTTGCGGATCTCTTCCAGGTAGATCGCGTCGGCCTTGCGCAGCGCATCGAGCTTCTCGCCCGTGATCTCGCCGGGGCAGCGGATGGCGAGGCCCGGGCCCGGGAAGGGATGGCGGCCGACGAAGGCCTCGGGCAGGCCGAGCTCGCGGCCGAGCACCCGCACCTCGTCCTTGAACAGCTCGCGCAGGGGCTCGACGAGCTTCATGTTCATGCGGGCGGGCAGGCCACCGACATTGTGGTGGCTCTTGATCGTCACCGACGGACCGCCGGTGAACGACACGCTCTCGATCACGTCGGGATAGAGCGTCCCTTGCGCCAGGAAGTCGGCGCCGCCGATCTTCTTCGCCTCGGCCTCGAACACGTCGATGAACAGGCGGCCGATCGTCTTGCGCTTGACTTCCGGGTCGGTGACCCCGGCGAGCTCGCCAAGGAACAGGTCGGAGGCCTCGACGTGGACGAGCGGGATATTGTAGTGGTCGCGGAAGAGGCGGACCACCTCCTCGGCCTCGCCCTGGCGCAGCAGGCCGTGATCGACGAAGACGCAGGTGAGCTGCTCGCCGATCGCCTCGTGGATCAGCACCGCCGCCACCGCCGAATCGACGCCGCCCGAGAGGCCGCACAGCACCTTGGCGCCGCCGACCTGGGCGCGGATCCGCTCGATCGCCTCCTCGCGGAAGGCGGCCATCGACCAGTCCCCGGTGCAGCCGGCGATGTCGCGCACGAAGTTGCGGATGAGGAGCGCGCCGTGCGGGGTGTGCGCCACCTCGGGGTGGAACTGCACCGCGTAGAACTGGCGCGCCTCGTCGGCCACCGCCGCGAAGGGGGCGTTGGGGGAGATCGCCACGGTGGTGAAGCCGTCGGGCAGCTTCGTCACCCGGTCGCCGTGGCTCATCCAGACCGGGTACTTCTCGCCGACGTGCCAGACGCCGCGAAACAGCGCGCTGTCGGCGATGATCTCGACCTCGGCGCGGCCGAACTCGGCGTGGTGGCCGCCCTCGACCTCGCCGCCGAGCTGCGCCGCCATGGTCTGCTCGCCGTAGCAGATGCCGAGCACCGGCACGCCGGCCTCGAAGACCGCTTGCGGCGCCCGCGGCGAGGAGTCGACCGTGACCGATTCCGGCCCGCCCGACAGGATCACCGCCCGCGGCTTCATCGCCGCGAAGGCCGCCTCGGCCGCCTGGAACGGCACGATCTCGGAATAGACCCCCTCCTCACGCACCCGTCGGGCGATGAGCTGGGTCACCTGGCTGCCGAAATCGATGATGAGGATCTTGTCGTGCTCGGTCGTCATGCGACGATGAGTTAGACGAGGCTCGGGCCTCGCGCAACGCGCCGGACCGCGGATCCCGGGTGCGTTCACGGCATTAACCGGATGTTCAGGCGCTAACGGCGAGTGAGGCGCCCCCCAACCCACCAGACAGGGAGCCTCGCCATGCGAGCCATCGTCCTCGGGATCGCCGCCACCCTCGCCACGGGCCTCAGCCTCGCGCCGGCCTCGGCCCTGCCGGTCGCCTCCGGCAACATGGTCGCGCCCGCCGCTTCGATCGAGCAGGCGCAGTACGTCACCCGCCGGGTGGTCCGCCGCGGCCCGCGCTGCACGGTCCAGGTGACCCGCACCCGCGGTCCGTTCGGCCGGGTGGTGGTGCGCAAGGTGCGCCGCTGCTTCTGAGCGCGCCGTCGCGTCCGACGTGATTCGAGAGGGCGGCCCCCGGCGGGGGCCGCCCTTCTTCGCTATGAGGGCCAGACCGCCAGCAGCGCCCGCAGGGCCGCCACGAAGGCGAGCGGCTGGTCGACCATCACGTGGTGATAGGCCTCCGGCAGGTCGACCCTCGGCGAGCCCGGCGGCAGCAGACCCTGGACATAGGCCGCGTCGGCCGGGCGCATCAGGTCCGAGCGGGCGCCGGTGACGAGGGCGAGCGGGCAGCGGGCGCCCCGCACCATCTCGACCCGGTCGGGCAGCGCGAGGCGCGCCCAGAGCGAGGGGTCGAAGCGCCAGCTCCAGCCGCCCTCGACCTCCCGCAACGATTCCCGGGCGATGAGGTCGGCGATGTAGAGGGTGTCGCAGG
Source organism: Methylobacterium sp. 17Sr1-1 (assembly GCF_003173775.1). Classification (NCBI taxonomy): domain Bacteria; kingdom Pseudomonadati; phylum Pseudomonadota; class Alphaproteobacteria; order Hyphomicrobiales; family Methylobacteriaceae; genus Methylobacterium; species Methylobacterium sp. 17Sr1-1. The sequence continues at coordinate 4,211,138 of NZ_CP029552.1, forward strand.
GCTGCATCGGCGCGAAGCGGAACCGCGCCAAAGCCGCCTCCAGGGTCGGGTAGATCCGGTGGGGCGCGAAGCGGCCGTCCTCGCGCCGGCGCCCGGTGCGGCGTTCCGGCGAGAAGATCGGCGGATCGACGATCACGGCGCCGCGCCAGCGCCCCGCCTCCCGGCCCGCCCCGGTCAGCATCGGGAAGCAGCCGAAGGAATGCCCCACCATGACGGGCGGCCCGGTCACGGACAGCCCCGTCGCCTCCGCGACCGCCTCGATCTCGTCGGCGAAGGTGTCGAGGTCGTAAGTCTCGCGCCAGTCCGAGCCGCCCATGCCGGACCAGGACAGGGCGGCGACCCGGTAACGGTCCGCGAGATACGGCGCGATGAAGCGCCACCAGCCCGCATGCGCCCCGTTGCCGTGCAGCAGCATCAGCCCCGGCCGGCCGCGCTCGCCCCAGGCGAGGGTCTCGATGGCCGCGCCCTTCACGGCGAGGCGCCCGGTCTCGGGTGCGACCGCGACGGCGTCCCGGAACCAGGACGGGGCCGGCGGGGTGTCGCCCTCGAGATGAGCGAGCGGGGCGGAGAGGTTCGGGTCGGGGGCTAAGTCGGTCACGGGCGGAATGATGGGATCGGGCCGGAGGCCGTGTCAATCGGAATTGGAAGACCGAGTATGGCCGCCAGTCACTGCATCGGCCGGGATCATTCGAAAATCCGGTCTCTCACGCCCGGATGAATCCCCGCCGCCGCGCCCAGGTCGCGAACAGGCTCGGCCAAGCCGCCGCCGGCGAACCCGGCACGCCGAGGTTGAAGCCGTGGCCGCCGCGCTCGAACAGGTGCATCTCCACCGGCACCTCGACGGCGCGCAGGGCCGCGAACATCAGCAGGGAATTGTCGACGACCGCGATCGGGTCGTCGGCGGCCTGGGCGAGGAAGGTCGGCGGGGTCTCGGGGGGAACGTGGGTCTCGACCGAGTAGGCGTCGGTGGCGACGCGGGTCGGGCTCTCGCCGACGAGGACGCGGCGGCTCGAGGTGCGGTCGAACGGCGGCTTGAGGGTGATGACCGGGTAGATCAGCGCCGCGACGTCGGGCCGGGCCGAGAGCGCGTCGTCCTCGTCGACGGGCCTGTAGAGCGGTGAGGCGAAGCGGGTGCTGGCCGCCCCCATCAGGTGGCCGCCGGCGGAGAAACCCATCACGCCGATCCGGTTCGGCTCGTAGCCGTAGCGTCGCGCCCGGGCCCGCACCAGGCGCACGGCCCGTTGCGCGTCCTGGATCGGCGCGTCGGCCCCCGCCGCCCAGCCCTCGCCGGGCAGCCGGTAGACCAGCGCGAAGGCGGTGACGCCCATCGTGTTGAGCCAGCGCCCCACCGGCACCGCCTCGTGGCCGAGATCGATGCGGCGGTAGCCGCCGCCGGCGGCGATCACCATCGCGGTCCCGGTCGAGCGGGCGGGGCGCATCACCAGCAGGCAGGGTTCGGCGACGCCGGTGACCACGCCCTCGCGGCTCTCGTCGAAGCGGGGCGCGTCCGGACCGGGGCCCCCGCCCCCCGGCGGCTTGCCGGGCCAGAGCCGCATCACCTCCAGGGCGGCGCCGGGGGCGGTGTCGGTCGGCGCGTCGTGGCCCGGGGGCTTCGCCTGGGACGTGTCCTCCCGACCCATCGGTTCCTGGCCCATCGGTCGCTCCTGCGCGCGAGCGGCGGGCGCGAGGGCGAGGGCGGCTCCCGTGAGCAACGTCCTGCGATGCAGCACCATGCCGACCGTCCGATACTCTCGAAGACCCCGAATCGATCCCGAGTCTCGCCGGCTCAGGGAATGCCGGCGGGACGACCCCTCGCCTGCATGCATAAGCCAAGCTGCCGCGGATGCACGGCAGAAAAGTACCGGGCCGGCACGGAGATGCGCCGCGCTCGTCCTGGGGTTATGCCGCCCCGCGCTCCAGGAGCGCGACGTAGAAGCCGTCGGTGCCGGTCCGCTCCGGGCTCATCTGGATGCCGTGGGCGGTGCGGCGCATCTTGGGCGCGACCTCCGCCGGCAGGTCGAGGGGCCGTGGCGTCAGGTCGTCGCGCCGGCCGGCGAGACCGGCGACCGCCGCGTCGTTCTCCTCCGGCAGGAGCGAGCAGGTGACGTAGACGAGGCGCCCGCCCGGCCGCACCAGCCGCGCGGCGCGATCGAGCACCGATTCCTGCTCCGCGACCCGCGTGGCGAGGCTGCCGGGACGCAGGCGCCACTTGGCGTCCGGGTTGCGCCGCCAGGTGCCCGCGCCGGTGCAGGGCGCGTCGACCAGGACGAGGTCGGCGGTACCGTCGAGGTCGGTCAGCACGTCCGGGCGGCCCTTGCCGCCCCGGGGCGTACGAACCTCGGCCTCGGCGCCCGCCCGGCGCAGGCGCTCGTGGATCGGGGCGAGGCGCCGCGGGTCGCCGTCGGTGGCGATCAACCGGCCCTGGTTGTTCATGAGGGCGGCCAGCGCCAGGGTCTTGCCGCCGCCGCCGGCGCAGAGATCGATCACGCTCATGCCGGGCCGCGCGCCCGAGAGGCGGGCGGCGAGCTGCGAGCCCTCGTCCTGGATCTCGAACCAGCCGTCCAGGAATTCCGGCTCGACGTGGAGCGCCGGCCCGCGCCCGTCCTCGCCGAGCGGCACCCGCAACCCGTCCGGCGCGAGCGGCGTCGGCTCGGGCGAGAGATGGGCGAGCGCCTCGCGCGTTCCGTCGCGGGTCGCCTTCAGGGTGTTGACCCGGATGTCGAGGGGCGCGCGGCGGGCGAGCGCCCGCAATTCGGGCAGGAGGTCGTCGCCGAGCGCGGCGGCGAGCGAGGGCACCACCCATTCCGGCACGTCGCCGGCGACGTGGACCGGCGCGTGGCTAAGCGTCCCGGTCTCGAGCCGCTCCCGCTCGGATTCCGTGAGGGGGGCCGGCGCGAAGCGCTCGCCGGTGAAGAGCTCCGCGACGGTCCGGGCGGCGAGCCCCCGCTGCAGGCGCAGCGAGCCGATCAGCACGGCGCGCGGGCTGTCCTCGCCCATGATCCAGGCGGCGGAGGCGCGCCGGCGTAAGGCGTCATAGACCAGGGTCGCGATGGTGGCGCGGTCGCCCGAGCCGGCGAAGCGGTGGGCGAGGCCCCAATCCTTCAGGGCGTCGGCCACCGGGCGGCGGCGCTCGGCGATGTCGGCCAGGACCTCGATGGCGGCGGAGAGGCGGGCGCCGGGGGTCATCGCGACACCGCCGACCGTGAACAGGCCGATCGTAAAAAGGCCAAGTTCGCGCCGCGGGACCGGCGCATCACGGCCAAGCTTTCGGCTCCGCGCACCCCGACACCTTGGCCGTTCCATCCGCAGAGCCGGAGTTCCGCATCCATGATCCGTCGTTCCATCCCGTCCGCCCTCGCCGTGAGTCTCGCCGGCCTGATCGCGCTGGCGGCCGGCGCCTGCGCCACCGCCCCGGCGGCGCCGGCCGTCGACCTCACCCCGCCACCGCCCCGGCCCTACGACGCCAAGACGCAGCTCGAATACGGCAACCCGCCGCCGCGGGCCCCGCGATACTGAGTGCCCCTTACCCTCCTCGCACGGGGATGGCGAGTAAGCCGTCTCAGGCGAGGAGGATCCGCCCGGCGAAGACCAGCCACATCGCCATCAGGACGACGGCCCCGGCGAGGAAGGCCTGGAAGCGTCGGATCACCACGTTGCTGGTGGCATAGATCCCCGCATGGACGAGCCGGGTCAGCACGAACAGCCAGGCGAGACCGACGAACAGGGTGTCGGCCTGGGCGGTCGCCAGCGCGAGCCCGGTCACGACGTAGAACAGCACCGGCAGCTCGAACTGGTTGGCGAAGGCGTTCGAGACCTGCTGCACCGGGGCGGGCCAGCTGCGCTCGCCGAGGGAGATATCCTTGAGCTTGACCTGCCCCGCTCTGGCCGCGGCGAAGCGGACCCGCCCGGTCCAGAGCAGCAGGCCGAAGGTGAGCAGAACCTGGACGAAGACGGGGGCGAGGATGGCTTTCGGGGTCATGGGATCCTGAAGCAAATTGAGAGACTGTTCGTGTCGGCTGTTGGTCTGGTCATGACACCCTCCGGGTCATCCCGGGGCCGCGCAGCGGAACCGGGGATCCATAACCGCTGACGATGCAAGATGAAACGGGACGCTCCAGCACCGTTCTTGATGGTCGGCGGTGATGGATCCCGGGCTCTCACCTTCGATGAGCCCCGGGATGACGCGGAGCGGCGCGAACGTGACGACCTCTTGTCGTCCTCCGCGATCGAGGACCGGTCGACGTGTGAGCGTACCGAAACGTCCCCCTCGCACGCGGTCCCAAATCCCCCGCCCGCCCCCTTTCGCAACCGCCTCCGCGGCGCTACATGAGGTCGGCGGGGCTGCGGTTCTCGTCAGGAGACAATATCCCCGGGGCCTTATCGACTCCCCCGGGAGCTGTCACTGCCCTGGTCCGTGGACCGGGGCATTACGGCGCCCACCTACTTCGTAGGTTTCCCGGGATCGATTCTCCAACGGCTCTCGTGGCTCCGCGCTGGACTTCTATGACGATCGACGGTTCCCCCGCTTCTCCGGACAAGGCTTCCTTACGCAAGGCGGCCCTGGCGCGGCGGGACGGGCTGGCGGTCGAGGCTCGCGAAACAGCCTCCCGCCGCATCGCCGAGATCGTCCTCGGCCTCCCCCAGATCGCGGCGGCCGCGCTGGTCTCGGCCTACTGGCCGATCCGCAGCGAGGTCGACCTGCGCCCGCTGGTCGCCGCCTTGCGCGCCCGGGGCCAGGCGGTGGCCCTGCCGCAGGTCACGCCCGACGGGCTGGTCTTCCGCCTCGCCGCCGAGGATGCGGCGCTCAGCCCCGGCGGCTTCGGCCTGAGCGAGCCCGGACCCGACTCAGCCATCGTCGAGCCCCGCGTGCTCCTCGTGCCGCTCGCCGCCTTCGACCGGCGCGGCCACCGCATCGGCTACGGCAAGGGCTATTACGACCGGGCGCTCGCCCGCCTCGACGCGACGGGGCGCACGCTCGCCCTCGGCATCGCCTTCTCGGCCCAGGAGACCCCCCTCGTGCCGGCCGGCCCGCACGACCGCGCCCTCGACGGGATCGTGACCGAGGCGGGCCTCATCCACCCCACCGGAGACTGATCCCCGCCATGCGCCTCCTCTTCCTCGGCGACGTCGTCGGCCGGCCCGGCCGCCTGGCGGTGAGCGAGCGTCTGCCGGCCCTGCGCGAGCGCTGGCGCCTCGACTGCGTGGTGATCAACGGCGAGAACGCCGCCGGCGGCTTCGGCATCACCGAGAGCATCTGCGACGAGCTGATCAATGCCGGCGCCGATGCGGTGACGCTCGGCAACCACTCCTTCGACCAGCGCGAGGCCATGGTCTTCATCGCCCGCCAGCCGCGGCTGGTGCGGCCGGCGAACTACCCGCCCGGCACGCCGGGCCGCGGCGCCACCGTGGTCGAGACGCGGAGCGGCGCCCGGATCCTCGTCGTCAACGTGATGGGCCGGATCTTCCTCGATCCCCTCGACGATCCCTTCGCGGCGGCCGAGCGCGAATTGTCCGCCTGCCCGCTGCGGGATGCCGCCGACGCGGTGGTCGTCGACGTGCATGCCGAGGCGACGAGCGAGAAGGAGGCCTTCGGCTGGTTCCTCGACGGACGGGCGAGCCTCGTCGTCGGCACCCACACCCACGTGCCGACCGCCGACCACCGCATCCTGCCCGGCGGCACCGCCTACATGTCCGATGTCGGCATGTGCGGCGACTACGATTCGGTGCTCGGCATGCAGAAGGACGAGCCGGTGCGCCGCTTCCTGCAGAAGACCCCGGGCAGCCGGCTCGAAGCCGCCACCGGCGAGGGCACCCTGTGCGGCCTCGCGGTCGAGACGGACGATGCCACCGGCCTCGCCCGGCGGGTGAGCCCCGTCCGCCTCGGGCCGCATCTCGAGGAAACCTGGCCGCAACACTGGGACTGAATCCCTCGAAACCCCGTACTGCTCCGGCTTGATCGGCCCGGCGGCACCCGGCACAGTGCCGGCGGCTCCCGGCGACGTCGTTTCGTCGGGGCCGACCAGTGCAGCCTGCGGACGAATCCTCGCCCGCGACAGTGAGTACGGCCCGCGATGGCGGCGAGCGCTGCGTCCCCTCCCCTGACGTCGCCGCGGATCTACCTCATCCGCATGGTGGTGTTCCTGACGCTGGCCGGCTTCCTGGCCTTCGTGCTCTACCGCCAGATCGTGCCGGCCTTCATGGCCAATCCGGGCCTCAACGGCCTGATCCTGGGCGCGACCCTGATCGCCATCATCATGGCCTTCGGGCAGGTGCAGCGCCTCTTCCGCGAGGTGCGCTTCGCCAACCGCACCGCCACCGGCGCGCCTGAGCCCGGCACCCCGCGGGTGCTCTCCGCCCTGGCGCCGGCGCTCCGCGAGGCGCGGGCCGGCCGGCCGCACCCGCAAGGCCAGTTCCAGCCGCTCCTCGACAGCGTGGCCTCGCGCCTCGACGAGGGCCGCGAGATCCTGCGCTACATCGGCGGCCTGCTGATCCTGCTCGGCCTGCTCGGCACCTTCTGGGGCCTGATCGACACGCTCTCGGCGGTGGGCGGGGTCATCCGCTCGATGCGGGCCGGCGGCGGCGACGCGGCGGTGATGTTCGACGAATTGAAGAGCGGCCTCGCGGTGCCGCTCTCCGGCATCGGCCTCGCCTTCTCGGCCTCGCTGTTCGGGCTCGCCGGCTCGCTGGTGATCGGCTTCCTCGATCTCCAGGCGGGGCAGGCCCATACCCGGTTCTACAACGAACTGGAGGACTGGCTCGTCACCGCCGCGGGTCCCGCGCCCGCGCCGGTGCCGGTCCCCGTTACGGTTCCGGCGGCGGCAGCGCTCGCCGCCGCGCCGCGCCCGCCCGAACCCGCGAAGGACGATGCGGTGCTGAAGGACATCGCCGACGCGATGACGCGGCTCGGCACCCTCGTCGGCGACACGACCAGCCACGGCCGGGCCAGCACCCAGGCGATGGCGAACCTCGCCGAGGGTATCCAGGGCCTCGTCCAGCACATGCGCGCCGAGCAGCAGATGATCCGCGACTGGGTCGAGGCGCAGGCGGCCCGCGAGCGCGAGCTGAAGCAGGTGCTCGACCGCCTCGCCCGGGAGAAGGTGGAGTGAGCCTCTGATGGCCGGCCGCCTCGTCCGGCGCGACCGCGCCCTCAATGTCTGGCCCGGCTACGTCGACGCGCTGACGACGCTGCTGCTCTCGGTCGTCTTCCTGCTCACGATCTTCGTCACCGGCCAGTTCTTCCTGTCGCAGGAATTGTCGGGCCGCGACACGGTGCTGGAGCGGCTGAACCGCCAGATTTCGGAACTCACCGACCTCCTGGCCCTGGAGCGCTCCGGCAAGCGCGCGCTGGAGGAGACCGCCGCGGGCTTGCGGGCGAACCTGTCCGGCTCCGAGGCCGAGCGGAAGCGCCTGCAAGGGCTCCTCGCCACCGGCCAGGGCGCCGAGGGCAAGGCCGCCGAGCTCGGCCGCCAGCTCGAGGCCGAGAAGGGCGCGGCCTCCCGCGCCATGAGCCAGGTCGATCTCCTCAACCAGCAGATCTCGGCGATGCGCCAGCAGCTCGCGGCGCTCGAGGACGCGCTCGCCGCCTCCGAGACCCGCGACCGCGAGAGCCAGGCCCGGATCGCCGATCTCGGCAGCCGCCTCAACGTGGCGCTGGCCCAGCGGGTGCAGGAGCTGGCGCGCTACCGCTCGGACTTCTTCGGGCGGCTCCGCCAGATCCTCGGCAACCGCCCCGACATCCGCATCGTCGGCGACCGCTTCGTGCTACAATCCGAAGTGCTCTTCTCCGCCGGCCAGGCGGTGCTGAAGCCCGAGGCCGGCCCGGAGATCGACCGGATCGCCAGCGCGATCGGGGAGCTCAACCGCCAGATCCCGGCCGACATCCCGTGGGTGCTGCGGGTCGACGGCCACACCGACGCGCGGCCGATCGCGTCGTCGCAATTCCCGTCGAACTGGGCGCTCTCGGCGGCGCGCGCCATCGCGGTGGTGCAGTACCTCGTCGGAAAGGGCATCCCGCCCCAGCGCCTGCTCGCCGGCGCCTTCGGCGAGTTCCAGCCCCTCGAGGCCGGGACGAGCGAGGAGGCCTATGCCCGCAACCGGCGGATCGAGATGAAGCTGACGGAGCGGTAGGAACTCAGATCAGCTTCAGCCCGCGGAAGCTCGCGTGGCCGTCCCGCCCGACGATGATGTGGTCGTGCACCACGATGCCGAGGGGCCCGGCCACCGCGACGATGTCGCGGGTTATCTTGATGTCGGCCTGGGACGGGGTCGGATCGCCCGACGGGTGGTTGTGGACCAGGATCAGGGCGGTGGCCGAGAGCTCCAGCGCCCGGCGCACCACCTCGCGCGGATAGACCGGCGTGTGGTCGACGGTGCCGCGGCCCTGGACCTCGTCGGCGATCAGGCGGTTGCGCTTGTCGAGGAAGAGCAGCCGGAACTCCTCCCGCGGCGCGAACGCCATCGCGGCCCGGCAATAATCGATCACCGCGGCCCAGGACGAGAGCAGCGTGCGCTCGGCCACCGCGCCACGGGCGAGCCGCCGCCCGGCCGCCTCCATGATCTTGAGATCGGTGACGACCGCAGGGCCGATGCCGTCGACCTCCAGCAGCCGCTCCGGCGAGGCGCTGATCACCTCCGCGAAGCTGCCGAAGCGGGCGATCAGCGCTTTGGCGATCGGCTTCACGTCCCGGCGCGGGATGGCGCGGAACAGCACCAGCTCCAGGAACTCGTAATCGGGCAACGTGTCCCCTTGCGCGAAGCGGGCGCGCAGGCGGTCGCGGTGGCCGTAGTAATGCGGCTCGTCCGCCTTCTCCGGGGGCTTGCTCTCGGGCACTGAACCGCCGGCCTCCGCGAAACCGGGACGGGTGCGGGGCGGGCGGGTCATGGCCGAGCCGGACCGGGCCGAGCCGTCAGGCGGTGGCGGCCGTGTCGTGCGGCTTGTCCAGCCCCTTGGGCGAGAGGGTGAAGATCTCGACGCCGGTCTCGGTCACCGCCACCGTGTGCTCGAACTGGGCCGAGAGCGAGCGGTCGCGGGTCACCGCGGTCCAGCCGTCGGCCAGCACCTTCACCGCCGGGCGGCCGAGATTGATCATCGGCTCCACGGTGAAGAACTGGCCGGGCTTCAGGGCGACGCTGTAGCTCGGTTCGACGTAGTGCAGGATGGTCGGCGCGTCATGATAGGTGCGGCCGAGGCCGTGGCCGCAGAAATCGCGCACCACCGAGCAGCGCTCGGCCTCCGCGAAGGCCTGGATCGCCGCGCCGATGTCGTTGGTGGTGCCGCCGGGCTTGATCGCCGCGATGCCGCGCATCATCGCCTCGTGGGTGATGTCGCACAGGCGCGCCGCCTTGCGCGGCACCTCGCCGACATAGGCCATGCGGCTCGAATCGCCGTGCCAGCCGTCGACGATCAGGCAGATGTCGAGGTTGACGATGTCGCCCTCGCGCAGCGGCTTGTCGTTCGGGATGCCGTGGCAGACGACGTGGTTGATCGAGGTGCAGATCGACTTCGGATAGCCGCGGTAATGCAGCGAGGCGGGATAAGCGCCGTGGTCCATCGCGAAGGTGTAGGCGAGGCGGTCGAGCGCCTCGGTGGTGACGCCGGGCGCCACCGCCTCCATCAGCAGGTCGAGGGCCTCGGCGGTCAGCCGGCCGGCCTTGCGCATCGCCTCGAAGGCCTCGGGGCCGTGGATCGGCGGCTCCTGCCGGCGGCCGTCCTTGACCGCACTCTGCTCGTCACGACTCATCGGGGGCCCGAAAGATGCGCTGGCGCTGAAAAAACCGGATGCCTCGATGTAGGCGCTTCCGGCTCCGAAGCCAAGGACGAAGGGAGGCGCTAGCGCGGATCGACCCAGGCCCGCGGCCGGGCCGTCGCGGCGGCCGGCACCCGCTGGGCCACCCGCGTGACGGGCCGCGGCTCAGCTTGCCGCGCCGCGTGGTGGCGCCGCACCCGGCGGCCGGCCCGGCGCGGGCGCCGGCCCGATTCGCCCCAGGCGGCGCCGACGACCCCGCCCACCACCGCGCCGATCGGCCCGGCAACGAGCGCGCCCGCCACCGCGCCGGCGCCCGCGCCGACCACGGTGCGGCTCTGGGCCTGCGCCGCGGGGGCGCCGAGCACGGTGAGAGCGGCGAGGAGGGCGAGCCTCGGCAGGAAGCGGGTCACGGGCGATCCTCTCTTGGTTGACGCGTGTGCGGCGCCCCGATGTCGCAAGACCGTGACCAAACGGCGGCGGAGGCCTTCGGCCCCGGCGCGGCCCCCTAGGCGCGGCGGTCCCGAGGGGCTAGGAGAACCCGATATCCCGAGGGCATCAGGCCCCGCTCAAGGCAGGAACTCTGAGGCGATGGCAGACAAGGCGGTCCCGCACTTCCACAACCAGGACGGCGTTCCGGTCATCGAGGTCGGCTCGAAGGAGTTCATGTGCATCGGCGCGCTGCCGCCGTTCGACCATCCCCACGTCTTCCTCGACATGGGCGCCGACCACGAGATCATCTGCCAGTACTGCTCGACCCTGTATCGCTACAAGCCGTCCCTGAAGGCCGGCACGGCGAACCCGGCCTCGAGCGTCTGGGACGACCGCGCCCGCCTCGCCGCCGAGTAAGCCTTGCCCCCCAGCCACTTACCTGGCCATCTGCCGGGGACTCGTCCGGTCCCGGACCGGCCGGGCCTGCGCGTCGCGATCGTCGGGGCCGGCATCGGCGGGCTCACGGCGGCGCTCGCCCTGAGCGCCCGCGGGCACGACGTGACCCTCGTCGAGCGCCGCACCGCCTTCAGCGAGGTCGGGGCGGGCCTGCAGCTCTCGCCCAATGCCAGCCGGATCCTCACCGATCTCGGTCTCGGCCTCCCCTTGCGCCGCGTCGCCGGCGAGCCGGCCCGGGTGCGGATCCGCGGGCTGACCACGGCCCGCGACATCGGCGAGATCGCGCTGGGCGAGGCGATGCGCGAGCGGTTCGGCGCGCCCTACTGGGTGGTGCACCGGGCCGACCTCCAGACCATCTTGCTCGAGGCCGCCCGCGGCCGGCCCGGCATCCGCCTGCTGATCGGGCGCGCCGTCACCGCCGTGCAGGAAACATCAACCCGCGCCACCCTGACGCTCGCCAGCGACGGCGGCCGCAGCGAGACCCTGGAGGTCGACCTCGTGGTGGCGGCCGACGGCGTGCGCTCGGCCCTGCGCACCAGCCTCGACCGGCGCCCCTTGCGCCCCCGCGGCGAGGCCGCCTGGCGCGCCACCCTCCCCCGCGAGGCGGTGCCGCCCGAATTCCTGGCCGACGAGACCGGCCTGTGGCTCGGCCCCGGCCGGCACGTGGTGCATTACCCGATCAATGGCGGGCGCCGGCTCAACCTCGTCGCCGTGGTGCCGGACACGACCGGCAGCGAGGATTGGGGCGCCCGCGGCGAGCCCGCCCGCCTGCGCGCCGCCTTCGCCGACGCCGCCCCTCCCCTCGCCGGCCTCCTCGCCCGGCCCGAGTCCTGGCTGGTCTGGTCCCTGGTCGACCGGCCGGCCGCCCGCCCGATGGCCCGCGGCCGGATCGCGCTGCTCGGCGACGCCGCCCACCCGGTTCTGCCGTTCCTGGCGCAGGGCGCCGCGCTGGCGATCGAGGACGCCGCGGTGCTCGCCGCCTGCCTCGTCCCCGGCCAGCCGGTGCCGGCCGCCTTGTCCCGCTACGCCAAGGCCCGGGCCGAGCGGGTGGCGACCATCCAGGCCCACGCCCGCCGCAACGGCCGCGTCTACCACGCCGGCCCCCTGATCGCCGCCGCCCGCGACGCGGTGATGGGCCGCCTCGGCCCGGTCCGGATGACCGAGCGCTACGCCTGGCTCTACGGCTGGCGCCCGCTCGGGCCGGCGTAAGCTTTCTCGCGATCCGATCGCGAGGCCTTGATCTGCGCCCCGCCCCCGGCTAACCCGGACCGGCAGGGCAGCGCCCTTCGCGGACGTGGCGGAATCGGTAGACGCACGAGACTTAAAATCTTGCGACCTCTGGTCGTGCGGGTTCGAGTCCCGCCGTCCGCACCAATGTTCTTAATTTTTTAAGGTTGAAAAAGTTTGAATAACAATGAAAAATTACTCTCGTTTGTCAATCGAATCGAATATTTAACCGCTTCTTTCGATTTCTAGTTTGTGTGAAAGCGCATGTACGACTTTCGGGTCCCTGATCTTGAATGTTGCGCTTCCGCCGGCTGAGCCGGTGCGCTCTATAAGGCCCATGCTCTCCATAGCAGCCACATAGTTTTGTGTCGAGCTGCCAGTGCCTGCACGTTCGTTGAGCTGGTTTCTTGTAAATTCTATGTTTTCTAATTTCAGTAAGTGCCTTATATAGGCATAAATATCCATCGAATTGGCTCTAGCGTTAGATCTCCTGGGATAGTATTCATAAAAGTTAAATTGCTTAACAAAATCGCTTATGCCTTGTTCTATTGCGCGAGGAGTAATTTTGCTTGATTCCGGGTTCAGGCGGAATTGAGATTTGAAGCTTTTATCAAGTAAATGCCATAAATCACGAGGGTTCTTATTCGCAAGCGTCAACATTTGCTGAAAGCCTTTTGTTTCCATCCCATTTTCAAATATATTTGCAAAAGAATGAGTGGCGTTATTTGAAAATACAGATAGCCTCCTATTTGCAGCAGAGATTAGGTCGGCGTCGTCCCATATTACTGAGGGGCAAAATATTTTTTGTGTTCTTACTCTATCTTTCAGCATATTGAACGGAATCACCCATAATGATAAGATTACTTGGAAGGAATCGTCTGTTAAAAATTTATTGTCGGTGACAACAGGCTCGATGAAAGATTCTATTTCTTCCGCAGCATTATTTAGTCTAGCGTCTTCATCCGCCTTGTCAAATATAAAAATAATATTATTGTATCCTATCTTCTTTGATAATCCTACCAGCTTCTTCAACATCGAGAATGAAATTTCAGGATCGGAGAAACTCTCATCTATATTGTAAGTAAATTCTGGAAAGTATTCCTTCCATTCTGATTGCTGTTTCGGGGTTCCTGCCGCTTGTGAAATTAAGTCAGAAAGAAAGGACACAGCTGCATTTGCACCAATGTTGAGCGGTATACGCGCAACCTTATAAAACTTGTTCGATATCCAAGCCCCCACCCCATTTGTAGAGCAGCAACTTTTCTATGTAGCTCGTTTTTGCTCGCTTGCCTAACAAAATGAGCAAGAAAATATGATAAAAGAACCTTGTCTTGTTTTGACAGGCTAGATCCACTTTTGCGATCATCAGCCATCTGTGCAAATAATCTTTCCGCAAGATTCGATATTGCGAATTTGTAAAAATTAGCCGAATTGAACGATAAAGATAAATCAGAATAATCCGATATGCTCACTAGTAAGGAGTCGTTGCTCGCCCTTCTTGAAAAATCGTATAGTATTGCGGTTTTGCCTGTACCGCGATCACCAGCTATAATCATCGTTCTCCCATTGTTGAATCCTTCAATTATTGGGCTATACATCGAAAAATCGACAAAAAGGTCTTTGCCATGGGTCTGTTCATTCTCTGATGTGAAAACGGAGAAAGGATATTCAACAAATCCAAATGCGCGATAAAACTCGCCAAAGCTCTTACTCATGCGAGCACTTCCAGCTGATGCTTGCGAAATCCAACATTGCCATATCATAACGTTGACGGTTTTGGTGTCCACTAACGATCGTGTCGCGCCCACAAGAAACGTCCAAAATTTGTTGAAATAGTAATTTTCAAATTTTATTTAGAAGTTTTACCAGATTTTTTTTCGCTGTGTCGAAATATCAACCACATCATCCTAGTATCGAGATGCATCTCGCGACCAAACATTATATCGGATTGATTGGACGGTTTTCGCTTTGTTGAAACGGTTCCTAACTTTCTTGGAATGCTATCTTCTACTTCTGCGTCGCTCTAATCGTTCGGATACAGATGGGAGACGAAGCGAAAACGCCACGAAGATGCGTCTTATCCAAAGGTCGGAATCACGCCCTTGACATCCTGCGCACGCATAACCTTCCCCATCACCGCCACGGCAATGGCTCCGACCTTGCGGCACGCGGACGCCGTATCGGCATCGACGCCGCCAAGCGCCACCACCGGCATCACTTCCGCCGCCTCGCGCAAAACTTCCAGCCCCAAAGCCGGCCCATACCCCGGCTTACTCGCCGTCAGAAAAATCGGGCTCAACGTCACATAATCCGCCCCCGCCTCCCGCGCCGCCCGCACGTCGCTGAGCGAATGCGCCGAGACGCCGAGCAACGCCCCCCGACCCAGCCGCGCCCGGGCGGCCGCCACGGCGCCAGCCTCGCCGAGCTGAACTCCCGCCGCCCCCACCCGCGCCGCCAACTCCACATCGCGCCCGATGGTGAGCGCTCCCCCCACCCGCGCCACCTGTCCGGCCAGAGTCTCGGCCAGAACCGCCCGCTCCGGCGCCGGCAGGTCGCGGTCGCGCAGCCAGATCCAGCGGGCGCCGGCGGCGAGGCACGCAGCGACGCGGTCGGCCAGGGGCTCGGGGCAGCCGTGCCGGTCGGTGACGATCAGCAGGCGGGCGGGCAGGCTCACGAGCCGACGAGGCCGAGCTGCGGGCTCGACGGCTCGGCCCGGGCGCGGCGCGGGATGCGGCCGGCGAGATGGGCGAGGCGGCCGGCCTCGACGGCGTGGCGCATGGCGCGGGCCATCCGCACCGGATCGTCGGCCTTGGCGACGGCGGTGTTGAGGAGCACCGCGGCGGCGCCCAGCTCCATGGCGATCACCGCGTCGGAGGCGGTACCGATGCCCGCGTCCACGATCACCGGCACGGGCGAGCGCCGGCAGATCAGTTCGAGATTCGCCGGGTTGGCGACGCCCATGCCGGAGCCGATCAGCGAGCCCATCGGCATCACCGCGGCGGCACCCAGATCGGCGAGCCGGCTGCACACGACCGGGTCGTCGTTGCAGTAGGGGAGCACGACGAAGCCGGCATCGACCAGCTGGCGGGTGGCCTCGATCGTCTCGGCGACGTCGGGATAGAGCGTCTCGCGGTCGCCGATCACCTCGACCTTGATCCAGTTGGTGCCCATCGCCTCGCGGGCCAGCTCCGCCGTCATCACGGCGTCGCGGGCGGTCTCGCAGCCGGCGGTGTTGGGCAGGAAGCGGGCGCCCTTCAGGCGCGCCACCGTGTCCGAGCCGTGGCCGTGGAGCGAGATGCGGCGGATCGAGACCGTCACCACCTCGGCGCCGCTCTCCCGCACCGCCTCGCTCATGATCGCCTGCGTCGGGTAGCCGGCGGTGCCGATGAGGAGGCGCGAGGACAGGGTCGTGCCGGCGATGACGAACGGGTCGTCGTGGGTCATGGGGTTCCTCCGGATGTCGTGCGCGGGGTCGGCCGGATCGGCCATCTCTGTCGCACGCGGGCTCGTGCGGTGCGGGGCTCCGGGTCCAGGATACCGGACCCCGCCCCGTCGCGGCCCTGCATTCCGCTCAAGATGGGGATGCGCCCGCTTTCCGGCACCGGCCTCTCATGACGAAAGGGCCGCGTTCCCTTTTCGGAAACGCGGCCCTCGCAAACGTCACGGTGCGGGTGCGATCAGGCCCGGCCGCCCCGGCGGCGCAGGCGGACGATCACCTCGACGCCGGCGATCTCCATGCCCTCGGGGGCCTGGGGCAGCGAATCGACGGTGATGCCGCAATCCGGCATGTCGAGCACCTGGCCCTCCTCCTCCAGGAAGAAGTGGTGGTGCTCGCTCGGGTTGGTGTCGAAATAGGCCTTCGAGCCGTCGAGGGCGAGCTGGCGCAGCAGGCCGGCCTCGGTGAACTGGTGCAGGGTGTTGTAGACGGTCGCGAGGGAGACCGGGACCTTGGCCCGCATCGCCTCGTCGTACAGCATCTCGGCGGTGAGGTGCCGGTCGCCCTTGCCGAACAGCAACCAGCCGAGGGAGAGGCGCTGGCGCGTCGGGCGCAGGCCGGCACGGCGCAGGCGATCGCGAAGGTCCGAGAGCGGGCAACCGCGCCGCTGGCCGGCGGCGCCGGACTCGAGGGCCGGGACGCGGGCGCCGAGGACGGCGCGCAGGGGCGACAGGTCGTTCATCAGCGGAACTACGACTCGTTGGACGGCGGCAATGTTACCGCTCGTTATAGGCCGCCCATCCCCCCGCCGCAACCCGACCGCGGCCGTTGAGGCGCAGATCAGAAGCGTTACAGACTAGGGCCTTCGGCCGGCTTTGAACAGTCCCGGGCGCTGTGTTAACGAGGCGCCACCCCGCCGCCCCCGGCCTCTGCCGGAGGGTCGGCGCCCCTTCGACGAGGATGTCGCCCCGCTCATGTCCGCCGACCAGACCTCCGCCCCCGCCGCCCCGAGCCGGCCCTCGAGCTTCTCCTACGAGGACCTGCTGGCCTGCGGCCGCGGCGAGATGTTCGGCGCCGGCAACGCCCAGCTGCCGCTGCCGCCGATGCTGATGTTCGACCGCATCACCTCGATCGGCCGCGACGGCGGCGCCCACGGCAAGGGCCACGTGCTCGCCGAGCTCGACGTGCGGCCCGACCTCTGGTTCTTCCCCTGCCACTTCCACGGCGACCCGGTGATGCCGGGCTGCCTCGGCCTCGACGCCCTGTGGCAGCTGGTCGGCTTCCATCTCGGCTGGCTCGGCTCGCCGGGCCGCGGCCGGGCGCTCGGCGTCGGCGAGGTCAAGTTCAGCGACCAGGTGCTGCCCAGCGTCAAGAAGGTCGTCTACGGCGTCGATCTCAAGCGCGTGCGCCAGGGCCGCCTGGTCCTCGGCATCGCCGACGGCTGGCTCGAGGCCGACGGCCGGCGCATCTACGAGGCGCAGGACCTGCGCGTCGGCCTGTTCCAGGCCGCCACCCCGGCTGCCGGCGGCTGAGCCTGCGCTGACAAGCCCGTCACCGCGCGGGCGATCCGGCCCGCCGCACTGAAAAGCGGGCCGTCACAGGCCCGCCGGGACCCTTTCCCCCGATGGGCGGTTGAGATTACGGCACCGGGCGCCTAGGTGACACCCGCTGGCGAAGACCGCCCGCGGGCGCCCGTGGCGCCGCTCCGGAGGGTTCCGACGATCATGAGGCGCGTGGCAATCACCGGGATGGGCATCGTCTCGTCCATCGGCAATTCCACCCAGGAGGTGCTGGCTTCCTTGCGCGAGGCGCGCTCGGGCATCTCCCGCGCCGAGGATTTCGCCACCCACGGCTTCCGCAGCCAGGTCCAGGGCGCCCCCACCCTCGACGCCGAGGAGGTGGTCGACCGCCGCGCCATGCGCTTCCACGGCGGCGGTACCGCCTGGAACCACGTCGCGATGGAGCAGGCGATCCGCGACGCCGGCCTTGAGCAGGCCGAGGTGTCGCACGAGCGCACCGGCATCATCATGGGCTCGGGCGGTCCCTCGACCCGCGCCCTGGTGGAGGCCGCCGACATCGCCCGCGCCAAGGGGCCGAAGCGCGTCGGGCCGTTCGCGGTGCCGAAGGCCATGTCCTCGACGGCGTCGGCGACGCTCGCGACCTGGTTCAAGATCCGGGGCGTGAACTACTCGATCTCCTCCGCCTGCGCGACCTCGAACCACTGCATCGGCAACGCCGCCGAGATCATCCAGGGCGGACGCCAGGACATCATCTTCGCCGGCGGCTGCGAGGAGCTGGACTGGACCCTGTCGGTCCTGTTCGACGCCATGGGCGCCATGTCCTCGAAGTACAACGACACCCCCTCGCGGGCCTCGCGCGCCTACGACAAGGCGCGCGACGGCTTCGTCATCGCGGGCGGCGCCGGCGTGCTGGTGCTGGAGGAGCTGGAGCATGCCCGCGCCCGCGGCGCGCGCATCTACGGCGAGGTCGCGGGCTACGGCGCCACCTCGGACGGCCACGACATGGTGGCGCCCTCCGGCGAGGGCGCGGTGCGCTGCATGCGCCAGGCGATCGAGAACCTCAAAGGGGTCAAGATCGACTACATCAACCCCCACGCCACCTCGACCCCCGTCGGCGACGACAAGGAGATCGAGGCGATCCGCGAGGTGTTCGGCACCGGCGACGCCTGCCCGCCGATCGCCGCGACGAAGTCGCTGACCGGCCACTCCCTCGGCGCCACCGGCGTGCAGGAGGCGATCTACTCGCTCCTGATGATGAACAACGGCTTCATCTGCGAGAGCGCCCATATCGACGAGCTCGACCCGGCCTTCGCCGACATGCCGATCCTGCGCGCCCGCAAGGACGACGCCAAGCTCGGCCACGTGCTCAGCAACTCCTTCGGCTTCGGCGGCACCAACGCCACGCTGGTGCTCAAGCACGTCGACGCCTGACGCGGTCGGGTGCCTGTTCCGCGAGACGTGGACAGGCGCCCGCTCGCCGCGTAAAGGCCCGATCCACCCTTGAACAGCGGAGGATCGGGCGTGACGGGTTTGATGGCAGGCAAGCGCGGGCTCGTGATGGGCGTCGCGAACGACCACTCCATCGCCTGGGGCATCGCCCGCGCCCTGGCGGGCCAGGGCGCCGAACTGGCCTTCACCTACCAGGGCGAGGCGCTGGGCCGCCGCGTCGGGCCGCTCGCCGGTACCCTCGGCTCCTCCCTGGTCTTCTCTTGCGACGTCGAGGATCTGGCCTCCGTCGACGCCACCTTCGCCGCCCTCGACGAGGCCTGGCCCGAGGGCTTCGACTTCGTCGTGCACGCCATCGGCTTCTCCGACAAGGCGCAGCTCAAGGGCCGCTACGTCGACGTCACCACCCGGGAGAATTTTTCCCGCACGATGGTGATCTCGTGCTTCTCGTTCACGGAGATCGCCCAGCGGGCGGCGACGCGGATGCGCCCCGGCGGCTCGCTCCTGACGCTCACCTATGGCGGCTCGACCCGGGTGATGCCGAACTACAACGTGATGGGCCTCGCCAAGGCCGCCCTGGAGGCGTCGGTGCGCTACCTCGCGGCCGATCTCGGGCCGCAGGGGCTCCGGGTCAACGCCCTCTCGGCCGGCCCGGTGCGGACGCTCGCCGGCGCCGGCATCGCGGATGCCCGCCTGATGTTCAACCACCAGGCCGCTCACGCCCCCCTGCGGCGCACCGCGACGCTGGAGGACATTGGCGGCTCGGGCCTCTACCTGCTCTCGCCGCTCTCGGGCAGCGTCACCGGCGAGGTCCACTACGTCGATTC
Source organism: Methylobacterium sp. 17Sr1-1 (assembly GCF_003173775.1). Lineage (NCBI taxonomy): Bacteria > Pseudomonadati > Pseudomonadota > Alphaproteobacteria > Hyphomicrobiales > Methylobacteriaceae > Methylobacterium > Methylobacterium sp. 17Sr1-1. Next base: position 4,230,225 of record NZ_CP029552.1, read on the forward strand.
GGGCTACAACATCGTCTCGATGCCGCGGCCGGAGGTGCTGAAGGCGCAGGATGCGGCCGGCGTGACCGACGCGTGAGCGGCGGCCGAGCCGGGGCACCGCGGGCCCCGACTTCGGGACGGCGGCCTCCGGGATGGGCTGTCAGGCGGCCCGGACGGTCGAGAGGAAGCGGGTGACCTCCGCCCGCAAGTGCTCGGACTGGCGCGACAGCTCGGTCGCCGCGCCGAGCACCTGGGAGGCCGCCTCGCCCGTCTCCCCGGCCGTGTCCGCGACGCTCCCGATGGTCTGCGTCACCGTGCCGGTGCCCTGCGCCGCCTGGCCGACGCTGTGCACGATCTCCTGGGTCGCCGTCCCCTGCTCCCTCACCGCATTCGCGATCGTGGTGGCCGCGAGGTCGATCTCCCGGATGCGGCCGGTGATCGCGCCGATCGCCGTCACCGCCTGGCCCGTCACCCCCTGGATGCCGGCGATCTGCCCCGAGATCTCGCTCGTCGCCCGTGCGGTCTGCTCGGCGAGCGCCTTCACCTCGGCGGCCACCACCGCGAAGCCGCGCCCCGCCTCCCCGGCCCGGGCCGCCTCGATGGTGGCGTTGAGCGCCAGGAGGTTGGTCTGCCCGGCGATCGACGCGATCATCGTCACGACGTCGCCGATGCGCCCGACGGACGCGCTCAGTTCCCGGACCAGCGCCCCGGTCTGGTCCGCCTCTCGCGCCGTCGCCCGCGCGAGGTCGGCCGAACCGACGGCCTGCCGGTCGATCTCGTGGACCGATGCGCTCAGTTCCTCGGCGGCGGCGGCGACCGTTCCGACATTCGCGGACGCCTCCTCAACGGCCTTGGCCACCGTGCCGGTCTGCGATGCGGTCCGGCCCGCGGTGGCGGACATCTGCCTGGCGGTCGCCTCCAGTTCGGTGGCCGAGGAGGAGACCAGACCGACGATCCCGCCGATCGCCCGCTCGAAGTCCTCGGCCATCCGCCGCATTCCGCTTCGGCGCAGCGCCTCGGCCGACAGCCGTGCTTCCGCCGTCTCCGCCTCGAGATCGTGGTTGCGGCGCAGGCTCGCCTGGAAGCCGAGGGCGGCCCGGGCGATCTCGCCGATCTCGTCGCGATGCCCGGTGCACGGCACCGTGACGTCGACGTGGCCGCGCGCCAGGCCCGTCATCACCGAGGCGACCTGCAGCGCCCGGCCGGCGATGTCGCGGGCGAGCCACGCGATCACCGCGAAGGCGACGCCCGCACCGATGGCGGTGGCGAGCACGATCGTGGCCATCGTGCTCGCATTGGCCGCGCGGGCGGCCTCGGCGCCGGCGGTCGCCCGAAGGCTCGCTGCCGACTTCAGACCGTCGAGTTCCTTCCAGGCCGCATCGTACAGCTCGTTGGCCGGGCCGTTGAAGGCCGCGCGGGCTCCCTTGGCATCGCCGGCCGCCGCGGCGGCGAAGGCGGCGGCCTGCGCGTCGAGATAGCTCTGCCACTGGCGCAGGAAGCCCGCGAAGGTCGCGGCGGTCTCGCCGTCCGCCGGGAGCTTCGCGAAGTCCTGGGTCAGGCCCCGCATCTCGTCGATGCGCGCCACGTTGCGCTCCGCGGCGCGCGCCCTCGCGGCCGGCTCGGCCTCGTCGATCACGCGGGTCGCCCCCAGGCGCACGCGGGTCATCACCGCCCGCAGGTCGCCGATCAGGCTGACGCGCGGCAGCAGCAGGTCGCCGATCTCGTCGATCGCTGCCGCGCTTCGGTACACGCTCAGCGTCGCCTGTCCGCCCACGGCGATCACGATGAGGACGACGAGGGCCGCGAGACCGAGAAGCTGAGTCCGAAGGTGGAGGCGTTGACGGAGCGCGATCATAGGTGCCTGGTCCGCCCATGGCGTCGATGTGACGATCAACAACGGAAGTCGATTAAGAAATTGTCACTACGCGCTGCTATGCAGCATACGCTCTTATATTGCTCGATATTTCTGATAATTGCAGCAACCGAAGATTGAACGCGCGTGAGGATCGGCTTGCAGCGAGGACAGGGCGGCGACGGGGCCGAGGCGTGCCGGCCATACCGGGGATCCCTCGTGCCGATGTGTCGCTGCGGATGCGGGCCGGATCGTCCCCGTCGCTCAGGGCCCTGCCGACCACGTGACGCTTCGCGCGGCCGCGCGTTATCGCGGCGGACGACACGCGAGGAGAGCCCAGGATGCAGCGCGGCCACCCGAAGCCCGACCCGGTCGGCCCCGGCCAGGAGAGCGTGTGGGACTATCCCCGCCCCGGCTGGAACCGGTGCCGGAGCGCCTGCGCGTCGTCTTCGACGGGCTCACCATCGCCGACACGGTGCGGGGATGGCGGATCCTGGAGACGTCCCATCCGCCGAGCTACTACCTGCCGCCGGAGGACGTCGTGCCGGGCGCGCTCGTACCGGCCGGCGGCGGCTCCCCGTGCGAATGGAAGGGCCGCGCCCTCTACTTCGACGTCGTCGGGCCGCGGGGCCGGGCCGGGCGGGCGGCCTGGGCCTATCCGAACCCGACCGACGCCTTCGCAGCCCTCGCCGGGCACGTCGCGTTCTATGCCGGGGCGATGGAGGCGTGCTTCGTCGGCGACGCGCGCGTCACCCCGCAGCCGGGCGGCTTCTACGGCGGCTGGATCACGGACAACATCGTCGGACCGTTCAAGGGCGAGCCCGGCACAATGGGATGGTGATCCCCCCTCCTCTCACGCCGCGCGATCGGCCGGCCGCTCCTCGACCAGGGCGACGACGTCGTCCCAGCGCGACAGGAAGGCCGCGACGCAGTCGGGATCGAAATGCGCGCCCGATTGCTCCTCGAGGAAGCGCCGGGCCCGCTCCAGCGGCCAGCCGGGCTTGTAGACCCGGGCCGAGATCAGGGCGTCGAACACGTCGGCCACCGCCGTGATGCGGCCGGGCAGCGGGATCTCGGTGCCCTTGAGCCCCTGCGGGTAGCCCGCGCCGTCCCAGCGCTCGTGATGGGTGAGCGCGATCTCGGCGGCGAGCCGCAGGAGGCGCGACGGGCTGTCGTGCAGCATGCGGTAGCCCCGCAGGGCGTGCTGCATCATCTCGTAGCGCTCGGGCTCGGTGAGGGGCCCGGGCTTGCGCAGGATCGAGTCGGCGACGCCGATCTTCCCGATGTCGTGCATGGTGGAGGCGAGCGCGATGTCGTTGCCCTCCTCCTCCGACAGGCCGAGCCCGTCGGCGATGGCGAGCACGCAGCCGGCGACGCGGGTGAGGTGGTCGCCGGCCTGGTCGTCGCGGAACTCGGCGGCGAGCATCAGGCGGCGGATGATCTCGCGCTCGCGCTCCTGGCTCTCGGCCGCCGCCCGCTCGATCTCGCGGGTCAGCGCCCGGGCCTGGCTCTCGACCGCGTCCTGCGCGCGCGCGAGCGCGATCAGGTTGCGGCCGCGGATCGACAGGTCCGAGGCGTCGAGGGGCGGCAGCACCACGTCGGTGGCGCCGGCCTCCAGCCCGAGGCGGCGCGCCTCGGCCGGGTCGCCGTCGGCGATGAGCAGGATCGAGGTGTGGGCGAGGTGGGGCTTCAGGCGAAGGACGCGGATCAGCGCCGGCGCGTCGAGGCCGGGCCAGGCCTCGATCAGCACCAGGTCGACGGGTTTCGCCGCGAGGGCGGCGAGCGCCGCGCCGGGATCGGTCACCACGAGGGACGGCACGCCCGACGCGAACAACCGTGTCAGCCCGCCGGGATCGGGCCGGGCCGTGACGACCACGATTGCGGGATCGGCTGCATTGGTCATGGTCCCGGGGATTCCCTTCCGCGCCCGATGATGGCTCAAACTACCGCGACTTGATAAAGCATTCTTTAAGCTTCCGCACCGCGCGGGTGCCGGGACGGTTCAGGATCGAACTAACGCAAAACCTTGATCCGGCATCGTTTCCTTGCCGGAACTGCGACCCCGGGCGGAACTGCTTAGATCGTGAAATCCGCGCCGGCCCGCGGGCCGGCGACCTGCGCGGCCTCGGCCCGGCCGCAGAGATCCTCCACGGTCACCGAATCGAGCACCGCAAGGTACGCCCCGGCCGCCTCCGCCACCAGGGGGGCGACGACGAGACCGGCGACGTCGTGGCCGCCGAGACCGGGCTCGGCGTCCGGGCCGAGCACCGCCCGGGCGATGTCGCCGGCGCTGATGCGGCGGCGCTCGCGGGCGAGCTCGTAGCCGCCATGCGGCCCGCGCAGGCCCTTGAGCAGGCCGTGATGGACCAGGGCCTGCAGCACCGCCTCGAGGTGGCGGGGCGGCAGGGCGTGGCGCGCCGCCAGCGCCTTGGCGCTCACCGGCTGCGGCCGGGCATGGAGCGCGATGTCGACCATCGCGGCGAGCGCGAGGCGCAGGCGCGGCGGGTCGAGGGCGGCGCCCGAAGCGGGCCGGGAGGGGTGGAGCACCGCGTCCAAGCGCGTCGTCAGCCGCGGCCGGTCGAGCCGAAGCCGCCGGCGCCGCGGGTGCCGGTGCCGGCCTCCGGAAACGCGTCGACCACCGTCAGGGCGGGCCGCGCCACCCGGGTGAAGACGAGCTGCGCGATGCGCTCGCCCGGCCGCACCGTGAGGGGCGCGGCTCCCGGCGGGTTGCGGTTCCAGGCCGAGATCATCAGCGGGCCCTCGTAATCGGCGTCGATCACCCCGACGGTGTTGCCGAGCACCAGCCCGTCGCGGTGGCCCATTCCCGAGCGCGGATAGACCATGGCGCACCAATCGGAATCGCGGATCGCCAGGGCGAAGCCGGCCGGGATCAGGGCCGGCGGCGCCTGCGGCTCGAGCATCATGGGCGCGTCGAGGCAGGCATGGAGGTCGAGCCCCGCGGCCAGGGCCGAGCCCCAGCGCGGAAAACCCCACTCGGTCAGGCGCGGATCGAGGATCCGGATCGCGACGTCGAGGCCGCTCGCGCTCTGCGTTTCCCGGTCGAGCCCGCTCATGCCCGGCTTCCGGAGCGAGCCGCCACGGCGTCGGCCAGCGCGACGAGCCGGCGCGCCTCGTCCGCCTCGCGCCGCAGCACCGTGCGGCCGCGATGGGCGATTCCGGCCTGCCCCCTGGCGTCGGGCGCGTCGAAGGCGGCGACGAGGGCGCGCGCGGCGGCGAGCGCGTCCGGGTCGGGCGCGAAGGCGGCCTCGGCCCGGCGGGCGCCGGCGGGCGCGGTCGCTACCGCCCCGTCGAAGCCGAGGCCGCGGGCGCGGCCGATGTCGAGCCGGTCGGCGGGATCGAGCAGCACGTCGAGGTCGTGGGCGCGGGCAGCGGCGAGCGCGGTCGCGAGCCAGGCGAGGAGCGGCCCGGCCTCCGGCGCGCCCGGCGGCAGCCGTCCCCCGCGGGCGAGCGCGCCGGCATCGACGACGAGGCAGGCGAGCCGCGCATCGACGTCGCGCACCGCGCTCGCCACCGCCTCGGCCGCGAGGATGCCGAGCGGCGTGTCGAGGCCGGCCCAGAGCCGGACCCGCTCCGGAGCGTGGAGCCGGCGCAGGCGGCTGCCGATGCCGGCCAGATCCTCCGGCTCCTCGACCCGCGGCACCAGCACCGCGTCGGGCGCGGCCCCCGCCACCGCGGCGAGGTCGGCCTCGCCCCAGGGGGTGTCGAGGCCGTTGACTCGCACGACCAGCTCGGCGGCGGCGAACCCGCCCTCGGCGAGGAACGCCGCGAGGCGGGTCCGTCCGGCCTCCTTGTCGGCGGGCATGAGCGAATCGGCGAGGTCGAGGATCAGCGCGTCGGCGGGCTCGGCCCGGGCCGCCGCGAGGGCGGTCGCGGTGGCCGGCACCAGGAGGGCGCTGCGGCGGGGGCGGATGTCGGTCATCGGTCGCGTGACTCCCCGAATGGCGGCGCATCTATGCCCCGGGTCGGGCCGTCCGTCACCCCAGCCGCGAGGCGAGGGTGCGGGCGAAGGAATCGATGTGGGCGGTCATCGCCGCCGCCGCACCGTCCGGGTCGCGCCGGCGCAGGGCGTCGAGGATCGCCGCATGCTCCTCGGCCACCTCCGCGAGATGATGGCCGGTGGCGAGCGACAGCGCCCAGAACCGCACCGAGCGCCCGTGCAGCCCGGCGAGCACCTCCGCGAGCACCCGGTTGCCCGAGGCCTCGGCGATGATCGCGTGGAAGCGCCGGTCCGATTCGAGGATCGCGTCGAGGCCGTCGGCCTGCGCCGCCAGCACGGCGTCGAGCTCGGCGAGGGCCGCCTCGCCGATCCGCCCGGCGGCGAGCGCCGCGCAAGCCGGCTCGGTGAGGCGGCGCACCTCGATCAGGTGGGCGAACTCGTCCATCGAGAGCGGCTGCACCAGCACGCCCTTGCGGGGCAGGATGCGGACCAGCCCCTCGTGCATCAGCCGGTGCAGGGCCTGGTTCACCGGCGTGCGGCCCAAGCCCAGCTCGGCGCAGAGCCCCGCCTCGTTCAGCGCGTCGCCGGGCTTCAGCCGCAAAGCCACGATGTCGTCCTTCAGCCGCCGATAGGCGCGCTCGTTCTGCGACAAAGGCGGGCACGAACCTGCACGCGTTTCAACCACCGTTCACCGCTCCGCTTCTGCTGCCCGCCCCCTTACCACGGGGCACGCTCCGCTTGGACCGGCTTGTGAAATATCACAGGCATGGTACTTGCAGAACCACACGCCGGGCGGCCGGTTCGCGGACCGCGGGAGAAGAGCGATGACGAGGGTGGAGACCGTGAGTACGCACGAACTGGACGAGGGCTATCGCCGGGCGACGCTCAGGCTGATCCCGTTCCTCGTCTTCCTGTTCATCCTGGCCTGGATCGACCGGGTGAATGTCGGCTTCGCCAAGCTGCAGATGCTGTCGGACCTGAAATTCAGCGAGGCGGTCTACGGCTTCGGCGCCGGCATCTTCTTCATCGGCTACTTCTTGTTCGAGGTGCCGAGCAACCTGCTCCTGGAGCGCATCGGCGCCCGCAAGACGCTGGCGCGGATCACCATCCTGTGGGGGCTCGCCTCGATGAGCCTCGCCTTCGTGCAGTCGGAATGGGCCTTCTACGCCATCCGCTTCCTGCTCGGCGTGTTCGAGGCCGGGTTCTTCCCCGGCGTGGTGCTCTACCTGACCTACTGGTTCCCGAGCGCGAAGCGCTCGCGCATCAACGGCCTTTTCATGACCTCGTTCGCCATCGCGGGCGTGGTCGGCGGCCCGCTCGCCGGGTTGATCATGGGCACGATGGGCGGCGTCTCGGGGCTGGCGAACTGGCAGTGGCTGTTCATCCTCGAGGGCATCCCGTCCCTGATCGCGGGCGCCGCGGTGCTGGCCTTCCTGCCCGACCGGCCGAAGGACGCGGCTTGGCTCAAGCCGGAGGTCGCCGCCGCGATGACGGTGGTCGTCGAGGCCGAGGGACGGGCCGCCGGCAAGGAGGCGAGCTTCAAGGTTGCGCTCCGCGACGGCCGGGTCTGGCTCTGCGCCCTGATCTATTTCTGCATCGTCAGCGGCAACGCCACGATCGCGTTCTGGACGCCGTCGATCATCAAGGAGATCGGCGTGCAGGGCGCCATCGCGATCGGCTTCCTCGCCGCGGTGCCCTTCATCGCCGGCACCATCGCGATGGTGTGGACCGGGGCGCATTCCGACCGCACCGGCGAGCGCCGGCTGCACTGCGCCGTGGCCAGCCTCATCGCCGCCGCGGGCCTCGCCGCCACGGGCGCCCTGATCGGCCACGCGGTGCTGGCACTCGTCGCGCTGACGGTCGCGGCGATCGGCATCCTCGCCGCCTTCCCGGTGTTCTGGTCGCTGCCGCAGACCTTCTTGGCCGGCACCGCCGCGGCCGGCGCCATCGCGGCGATCAACTCGATCGGCAACCTCGCGGGCTTCGTCGCCCCCTACGTGGTCGGCCTGTCGAACACGCTGACCGGCACGTCGAGCAACGGGCTGTATTTCGTCGCCGGGCTGGAACTGCTGGCGGGCCTCCTGGTGCTGGGCTTCGCGCGCTGGCGCGAGAGCGCGGCCGACCTGGCGCCGGCCGAGTGAATCAGGGAGAGAGACCGATGCTGACCTTCCATCGCGAGGCCGCGGGCCGCCGGGACACGATCGCGCTGGCGCCCGAGGCGCTGGTGATCGCCGGCTGGGCCGGGCGGGACGAGGCGGCGATCCGCCACCACATCGACGAATTGGCGGCGATCGGCGTGCCGCCGCCCTCCTCGGTCCCGGTCTATTACCGGGCCGCCGCCGCGACGCTGACGCAAGAAGCCCGCCTCGAGGTGCTGGGCCCGGATTCCTCCGGCGAAGCGGAGCCGGTGATCGTGTCGCTGGCCGACGGGCTCTGGCTCGGGCTCGGCTCCGACCACACCGACCGCAAGGCCGAGACGGTCGGGATCGCGCTCTCCAAGCAGATGTGCGGCAAGCCGGTCGGCACCGGCCTGTGGCGCCTCGACGAGGTCGAGCCGCACTGGGACGAGCTGGTGCTGCGGGCGCACGCCACCATCGACGGCGAGCGGGTGCTCTACCAGGAGGGCCGGCTGACGGCCCTGCGCACCCCGAGCGACCTGCTGGCGCGCCGCCCGGGCGGGCCGGGCCTCCCCCCCGGCACGGTGATGTTCGGCGGCACGCTCGGCGCGATCGGCGGCATCCGTCCGGCCGCCCGCTTCGAGATGGCGCTGGAGGATCCGGTGCTCGGCCGCACCCTGAGCCACGCCTACGACATCGCCGTGCTGCCCGTGGTGGCCTGAACCCGCGATGGGGTCACTGGCCGCCCTGACGGGGATCGGGGACGCCGCCTTCTGGGCGGCGCTCCTCGCCAAGATGCTGGCGAGCGCCACGATCGTGGTGCTCGCCTCGCTCGCGGTCGAGCGGACCGGGCCCCTCGTGGGCGCGATGATCGCGACGCTGCCGGTCTCGGCCGGGCCGGCCTACGTCTTCCTCGCCCTCGACCACGATGCGGGGTTCCTGCGCGCCAGCGCGGTGGCGAGCCTGCCGGCCGTCGCGGCGACCGCCGTGCTGATCGCGACCTATGCAGGGCTGGCCCGCCGGCACGGCGTCGCGCCCGCGCTCGCCGCCGCGCTCGCGGCGTGGGCCGCCGCGGCGCTCGGGCTCGCCCATCTCGGCGGCGGACTGCCGGGCGCCGTCGCGACGGCCGCGCTGGTGATCCTCGCCTGCGTCGGCGCCTGCCGGACCTTGCGCCGGAGCGGCCCGCTGCCGGCACGGCCGGGGCGGCGGCGCGACGTGCTGGTGCGGGCCGGCATCGTCATGGCGCTCGTCGTCGCCGTGGTGCTGGCCGGGCGCCTCGCCGGGCCCTCGGCGGCGGGGCTCCTCGCCCTCGCGCCGGTGGTGATGGTGAGCCTGGCGGTGATCCTGCATCCGCGGATCGGCGGGGCGGCGACCGCGACGGTCCTGGTGCTGAGCCTGCCGGGGCTCCTCGGCTTCGTGGCGGCGCTCACCGTCCTCGCCCTCACGGTCGAGCGGCTGGGGCCGGCCCTTGCCCTGCCGCTCGCCCTCCTGACCAATCTGGGCTGGAATGGCGCGATCCTGCTGACGAGCCGCCGACGCCCGAAACTTTCCCTGGAGACCGATTGAGATGAGCACGATCCGCGACGATCTCGAACGCCGCCTCGCCCTGATCGAGCAACCGGCGAGCCGGCACGTCTTCACCAAGCTCTACCCGGAGGCCGCCCGCGCCGCCGCCGACGCCGCCGATGCCCGCCGCAAGGCCGGCCTGTCGCTCGGCGCCCTCGACGGCGTCATCGTGTCGATCAAGGACCTGTTCGACGTGCAGGGCGAGGCGACGACCGCCGGCTCGTCGCTGCGCCGCAAGGCCGAGGCCGCGCTCCAGGACGCCCCCGTGGTGGCCCGCCTGCGCCGGGCCGGCGCGGTGATCCTGGCTAAGACCAACATGTCCGAGTTCGCCTTCTCGGGCCTCGGCCTCAACCCGCACTGGGGCACGCCGGGCAACGCAACCGACCCGAGCCTGGTGCCGGGCGGCTCGTCCTCGGGGGCCGGCGTCTCGGCGGCGCTGGGGACCTCCGACATCGCCATCGGCACCGATACCGGCGGCTCGGTGCGCATCCCGGCGGCGCTCAACGGCGTGGTCGGCTTCAAGCCCACCGCCCGCCGCGTGCCGCTCGCCGGCGCCTTCCCGCTCTCGCCCTCGCTCGATTCGATCGGGCCGCTGGCCCGCTCGGTCGAGGCCTGCGCGGCGGCCGACGCCGTGATGGCGGGCGATGAGTACCGTCCGCTCCGGGCGGCCCCCTTGCGCGACCTGCGGATCGGCGTGCCCCGCGGCCTCCTGTTCACCGACACCGACCCGATGGTGGCGCAGGCCTTCGAGGCGGCCCTCTCCGCCCTGAGCGGGGCCGGAGCCCGCATCCACGACACCGAGTTCGACGACCTCCTCGCCCGCATGGCCGAGACGACGGCGGCCGGCCCGATCGCCGCGGTCGAGGCGTCGGAGATCCACGCCGACTGGCTCGACGCCGAGGCCGCCGCCTTCGATCCCCGGGTCCACGCCCGGATTGCCCGCGGCCGCACCGTGACGGCGGCGGCCTATATCCGGATGATGCGCGGTCGCGCCGCGCTGATCGAGGCCGGCGACGAGCGGCTCACCCCCCTCGACGTGCTGGCCCTGCCGGCGACGGCGGTCCCGGCGCCCGCCATCGCCGCGGTGGCGGAGGACGACGCGGAATTCTCCCGCCTCAACCTCCTGATGCTGCGCAACACGATGGTGGGGAACCTGTTCGACCTCACCGGCATCTCGCTGCCGCTGCCGGGTCAGGCAAAGCCGGTCGGGCTGATGCTGCTCGCCCGCCACGGCCAGGACCGGCGGCTCCTGGAGATCGCCGCGGGGGTCGAGGCGGCGCTGCGGGGATAGGTGGCGCTACAGGATACCGTCCGACGAGGCGGTTGCCGCCTCGTCGGAAGCAATGCTGTCACGCTGAAGGCGTTGAGCGATGCGCCATCGCATCACGAGCACCTCCCTTTCCCGGACGACTGCAGCGTCAGCGGAAGGAGATCCGGGATCCAGCATAAAAAATCGCGAAGCGTCTGCCTGTTTGCAACGTTGCAAAGATAGAGCCGCTTCGCGGCGCTTCTCTCCTGGATCCCGGATCTCCTTCCGCTGACGCTCCAGTCGTCCGGGAAAGGGGAGTTTTACGACAAGCGTGTGCTTGCTTCGCTCGACAGGTTCGATGTTCTCCGTGTCATTCAAAGGCGACACAGTGGAGCCGGGAAGAATCCGAGAGGCGTGTCTCTACAAAAGATGATCCAAACAGCCGCTCAGCGCCGCCGCCCGTCCCCCGAGGCCTCGGTCATCAACCGGCCGAGGCCGCGCTGGTCGAGGCGGGCCGAGGCGGCCTCGGCCTTGCGGGGCTGGATCGTGCCGGTGGTGGCGGGATCCGGGATCGCCGCCAGGGCCGGACCCGGTGCCCGGTCCTTCTCGCGCAAGGCGATCCAGTTCGCCGCCGTGGTCAGCGCGGCGATCGCGATGATGACTTTGATTCCGCCGGTGAGGAGGCGCCACATGGCTGGTCGGGACCCGCGATTTCGTCGGGGCCGTCGATCCGGCCCCGTTTCGCCGATCCTGGGCCACAATGCTTAACGGGCGGCCTCGGCCCGCTCGCCGGGACTGTCCCGCAACGGGAGCGGCCGATCGGCGAAAGAGGCGAAGTTTGGTGGGCCATGCGCCAGGGTCGCGGTTCCTGTTCCCCGAACCCGTGACGCTCCTGCGACTGCTCGGCCCACTGAGCCTCACAGGAATGGTTGCAGAGAACTGGTCCGCCCCACCCCGTCATCGCCGACCTCTTTGCCGCACAGCCCGGATGGGTTCCGGAAGCCTCCGGGCGCGCCGGCATCGAGGACGGTCCGTGTAAGCCAGACCGGGTCGGGGTCGCAACCGGAATGCAGGGGCGGCGCTTGCGTCTAAACGCGTCGGCCGGGAAAGCTTGACCGGCGCAACGAAAAACCCGGCGGGCACGGGCCCGCCGGGTCGAATCACGCGAGGCCTCTGGATCTGCGCGTCAGCGCAGCGAGCCGCAGAAGCGCTGGATGCGGCTGCAGGCCTCCTCCAGGAGCTGGTTCGAGGTCGCGTAGGAGATGCGCAGGTTGGGCCCGAGGCCGAAGGCCGAGCCGTGCACCGAGGCGACGCCCTCGGCCATCAGGAGCTCGGTGACGAAATCCTCGTCGGTCTCGATCACCTTGCCCTCCGGCGTGCGCTTGCCGATCAGCTCGGCGCAGGACGGGTAGACGTAGAACGCGCCCTCCGGCGTCGGGCAGCGCAGGCCGTTGGTCTGGTTCAGCATCGACACGACGAGGTCGCGCCGGACCTGGAACGCGGCGCGGAACTCGGCGAGGTGGTCCTGCGGCCCCTCGAGGGCGGCCACCGCCGCCCATTGCGAGATCGTCGCCGCACCCGAGGTCTGCTGGCCCTGGACGAAGTCCATCGCCTTGATCAGCTGCTCGGGCCCGGCGGCGTAGCCGATGCGCCAGCCGGTCATGGCGTAGGATTTCGAGACGCCGTTCATGGTCAGCGTGCGGTCGTAGAGCGCCGGCTCGACCTGGGCCGGGGTCACGAAGGCGAAGTCGCCGTAGACCAGGTGCTCGTACATGTCGTCGGTGAGCACCCAGACATGGGGGTGGCGCACCAGCACGTCCGTCAGCGCCTTCATCTCGGCGTGGCTGTAGGCGGCGCCGGACGGGTTCGAGGGCGAGTTCAGGATCACCCACTTGGTCTTGGGCGTGATCGCGCGCTCCAGCTCCTCGGGCTGGAGCTTGAAGTTCGTCGCCATCGTGGTCTCGGCGAAGACCGGGGTGCCGCCGCACAGGCCGACCATCTCCGGGTAGGACACCCAGTAGGGCCGCGGGATCACCACCTCGTCGCCCGGGTTCAGGGTGGCGAGCAGCGCGTTGTAGATCACCTGCTTGCCGCCGGTGCCGACGATGGTCTGGCTCGGCTTGTAGTCGAGCCCGTTCTCGCGCTTGAACTTCTTGGCGATCGCCTCGCGCAGGGGCACGATGCCGGAGACCGGCGGATACTTGGTCTCGCCCCGGCGGATCGCCTCGACCGCCGCCTGCTTGATGTGCTCGGGCGTGTCGAAATCCGGCTCGCCGACCGACAGGCTGATGACATCGCGCCCCTGGGCTTTCAGGTCCCGCGCCTTCTGGGTCATCACGATGGTGGCGGAGGGTTTCACGCGCGAGAGGGCGTCGGCCAGAAAGCCCATGGTCTTCGACTCCGGACAGGTTGGGATCGGTGCCCGGCAGAGCCGGGCTCGGGATCAATGCCCGGCCGGGCCGGGCTTGGGGTCAAGGCCCCGGCCGGGCCGGGGTTGGGGTCAAGGCCCCGGGCGGGCCGGGGTTGGGCCGTCCGGGTCTTCGAGCGGGCGGGACCCTAGTCCCGCGCGTCACCGCGGGCAAGCCATGGCATGCCTCAAGAAGAGGCTGTCCCCGCTCGCGAAATCGTTGTTTCGAAGCCTGAGTTCTGGACTCGCGCGTCGACGCCGTGACACCCTGCCGAACCGGTGCGGGGGCCCGGGCAATTCGGAATCGACGGCGATGGGCGAGGCGGAGCACGCGCAGCGGGTGAGCGCGGAGATCGGGCTGGCGATCGATCACGCCGCCTGCGACCCAGCGGCCTGGGACACCGTGATGGCGGAGATCGGCCGCCTCCTGCCCGGGGTGTGGCCGGTGCTCCAGGTCGTCGACGCTGCCGCCGGGACCGGCCTGCCCCTGGTCTATTGGGGCTGGGATCCCGCCGCCGTCGCGTCCTACGAGGCGCATTACGGCGCCGTGAACCCGTGGATCTCGGTGATCCTGTCGACGCCCACGATGATGTCGATGCATTCCGAGGAGCGGATGCCGGCCTCGTCCCTGCGCCACACCGAGTTCTACGCCGACTGGCTGTCGCGCCTCGGCGGCATGAAAGCCTCGAGCGGGGTCAAGCTCATCGACGCCGACGGGCGCCTCGCGGTGCTCAACCTGCAGCACGACCTCGCCCGGGCCTCGCGCGAGCACGGCCGGCTCGCCGCCGTGATGGAACGGATCGGGCCGCGGATGCGCCGCGCGATCGAGACCAACCGGGCCTGTTTCCCCGCCGGCGCCGCCTTCGCGGCCGGCGAGACGCTGCTGGAGCGGGTGGCCGATCCGGCCTTCGTGGTGACGCGGGACCTGCGCCTCGTCGAGGCGAGCCGCGCCGGCCACGCCCTGCTGGCGGCGGGCGACGTGCTGCGGGTCGGCGCCCTCGACCGGATCCAGGTGCGCGACCCGCGCCTCGCCGGGGCGATGGCCCGCGAGGCGGCGCTCGCCTGCGGTGGCGCGCCGGCGGGCGGGATGCCGGGCCCGGTGCGGGTCGGCGCGGAGACCTGGCAGGTCACCGCGATCGGCCTGCGCCAGGATCTGCGCGGCGTCGTCGGCATGGCGCGGCTGCTCGCGCCGGACCAGCTCGCCCTCGTGGTCTTGCGCCGGGCGGCGGCGGAGAGCGGCGGGCAGGACCGCCTGGCCCAATTCGGGCTCTCCCCGGCGGAGGCGCGGCTCGCCCTGCTGATGGACGGATCGCGTTCCCTGGTCCAGGCCGCCGAGAGCCTCGGCATCCGCCACGAGACCGCCCGCTCGCAGCTGCGCCAGGTCTTCGCCAAGCTCGGCGTGTCGCGGCAATCCGAGCTCGCGGTGTTCATCCTCCGGCTCAAGGACCGTGCCTGAGCCGGAGGAGTTTTTCTCAGGCCGTCCTCAGCCCCGGATCACGTCCACGATCTCGTAGGTGTCGGGATCGATGATGACGATGTCGTCCTGCACCAGCACGTAGCGGAAGCCGCGATAGGCCGGCACCAGGGTGAGGATCGCCGGCGGCAGGGTGTGCAGCGTCACCGAGCGCGGCACCGCGGTGCCGACGTTGAGCGCGAAGTTGACGTTCGTCACCGGGCGCACGCCGGAGCGCACGATGGTCTGACGGAACTCGGTGCGCTGGGTGGTGTCGAGCCGCGAGACGGCGCCCCGGGCCTCGGACCGGCCGCCGCCGCGCTCGCCGCCACGTTCCCCGCGCTCGCCCCGCTCAGCACCGCGCTCACCGCGTTCGGCCCCGCGCTCCCCGCGCTCGCCTCTCTCGGCACCCCGCTCGCCACGCTCACCGCGTTCCGCGCCCCGCTCGCCGCCCTGCTCGGCCCCACCACGGCCTCCGCGCTCGCCCTGCTCGGCCCCGCGGCCGCCTGCACCCGGCTGGGTACCCTCGCCGCCGGCCCGGCCGCCGGGAGCGCCCGGCTGCTGGCCGGCACCGCCCGCGGCCCCGGCCCCGCCGCCCGGCTGCGCCGCACCGGCGCCGCCGCGAGGACCGGCCGCGCCGCCCGCGCCGCCGCCGGCACCCACGCCCGCACCGCCGCCTGCGCCGCCGGCACCACCGGCGCCGCCGCCACCCACGCCCCCACCACCGGCACCGCCCGCGGCTCCGCCGGCCGCACCCGCACCGCCGCCTGCCCCACCGCCGGCACCGCCCGCACCACCCTGCGCGAACGCCGTGGCCGCGCCCAGCGCCAGCAAGGCGGCCGTCATGGTTCCGCGCAGCGCCTTGCCGCGAATCGACTTGCTCATGACCCTCTCCCGACACTGCACCCGCACGGCCGATGGCGCGGATCGCCGCAGTGCCGGGCCGCAACGAGGAGGTGTGGGAAATGGTTCCGTACTGCGCCCCGCATACGCTCCGGCTGCGACGATGCCGCGGAGAAGGCGGGCCGGCAGGTCACGGGCCGGGCTCTCGAGACCCGAGGGTCAGGGCTCGGCCCGAGCACGGCAGCGGCGCGGAGCTCGCGAGACCGTTTCTCCCGGCCGCGACCTCGTCCCGAGGTGCCCGTGGATCGGCGATCGAATCGATCAACGATCGCTTGCAACGATCGCTTGGCCGCGAAGGAGGACTCCGGAAGCCCTCGCGGTCCCTGGAGGCCTCCTTCGGGGCTGCCGCAAGCAGCAGCACCTCAGCATGAGGTCGCGGAAGGGACGGGCCGCCGCCGTCTGTAGACCGCCCGATCGTGAACCGTGGGCGCCCGGCCGTGCCGGGCGCCCACCCGCATCACCCGATGGCTTCCGCCACCGCGAGACCGCAGGCGCTCGTGTCGGCGTTGCCGCCGAGGTCGCGGGTGCGCAGGGTGCGCTCGGCGAGCACCCGTTCGATCCCGGCGACGATCTCGGCCGCGGCCTCCTTCTCGCCGAGGTGCTCCAGCATCATCGCGCCGGACCAGATCTGCCCGATCGGGTTCGCGATGCCCTGGCCGGCGATGTCCGGCGCCGAGCCGTGGACGGGCTCGAACAGCGACGGGAAGTCCCGGTCCGGGTTGATGTTGCCCGACGGCGCGATGCCGATCGTGCCGGTGCAGGCGGGGCCCAGATCCGACAGGATGTCGCCGAAGAGGTTCGAGGCCACCACCACGTCGAACCAGTCCGGATGCAGCACGAAATGCGCGGTCAGGATGTCGATGTGGTACTTGTCCCAGGCGACGTCGGGATAGTGGCGCGCCATCTCCTGCACCCGCTCGTCCCAGTACGGCATGGTGATCGAGATGCCGTTCGACTTGGTGGCCGAGGTCAGGTGCTTCTTCGGCCGGCTGCGCGCCAGCTCGAAGGCGAATTTCAGCACCCGGTCGGTGCCGCGGCGGGTGAAGACCGATTCCTGCACGGCGAATTCGCGATCGGTGCCCTGGAACATGCGGCCGCCGACCGAGGAATACTCGCCCTCGGTGTTCTCGCGCACGACCCAGAAATCGATGTCGCCGGGCTTGCGGCCGGCGAGCGGGCTCGGCACGCCGGGCATCAGCCGCACCGGGCGCAGGTTGATGTACTGGTCGAACTCGCGCCGGAACAGGATCAAGGAGTTCCACAGCGAGACGTGGTCGGGGATCTTCTCCGGCCAGCCGACGGCGCCGAAGAAGATGGCGTCGTGCCCGCCGATCTGCGCCTTCCAGTCCTCCGGCATCATGCGGCCGTGCTTGGCGTAGTAATCGTAGGACGAGAAGTCGAACCAGTCCTGCTGCAGCGTGAAGCCGTGGCGCTTGGCCGCCTGCTCCAGCACGCGCACCCCCTCCGGCACTGTCTCCTTGCCGATGCCGTCCCCGGGAATCACGGCGATGCGGTAGGTGCGCTGGGCTGACGGCATGGGTGTCTCCTCCAGTTTATGGCGCCCCCGCGTCGCGCATCCCGCACTCCCGGTCAATGGCGCGGGCAATTCTTCTGGATCATGCCACCTCCCCCACGCTCGCCCGGCGCTGGCGGTCGAGCTCGTCGCTGTAGCGCTTGAGGGTGTGCTTCTCGCTCAGGATGCCGATCACCCGGCCGGCCTCGCGGCTCTCGACCACCGCCAGCGCCTCGCTCTCGGCCTTGTCGAACAGGGCGACCGCCTCCTTGGCGTTCATCTGCGGCACCAGCACCTGGTCGCGGTAGCGCAGGAGGTCGACGACCTTCGTCTCGGCGGCCTTGTCGTCGATCGGCGCGGCATGGGCCTCGGCGACGAGCACGATGCCGGCATAGAGCCCGGCCTCGTCGACGGCGACGACCTGGGTGCCGGACCCGAGCGGGAAGGCGCGCCGGAACGCCGCGAGCGTGGTGTCGCTGCGCACCGTGCGCACCTCGCGCCGCATCAGCTGGCCCACCGTCAGGGTGCGGATCCAGCCGACGTCGTGGGCGCTGCGGATCGACTCGCCGCGCAGGTGGAAGCGCCAGGTCGCGAAGGAGTAGCCGAAGGTCTTGCGCACCGTGAGCGACGAGGCGATCACCGCCACCAGCACCAGGCTCGCGATGGGAAAGTCGCCGGTCACCTCCAAAGCCAGGAAGGTCATCGTCATCGGGCCGCCGATCACCGCGACGGCGAGCGCGCTCATCCCCACCACCGCGTAGGTCACCGGCGGCAGCACCATGGCGACCAGCGGCGGGGCCAGCATCACGAAGATCTTGCCGGCGAGCGCCCCCAGGAACAGCGAGGCGAAGAACAGCCCGCCGCGGAACCCCGTGCCGATCGAGATCGCCGAGGCCAGCGCCTTGGCGAGGAAGATCAGGATCAGCCCCGCCGCGCCGAAAGCCGCGCCGTCCTCCGACAGGTTGAGGTGGAGCGCGCCGTGCCCGGCCGAGAGCACCTGCGGCGTCGCCACCAGCGCCAGCGCCCCGACCGCGAGGCCGCCGACGACCGGCCGGGCGAGCGGCGGCAGCTTCGTGCGGCGCACCCCCTCCTCGACCAGGGTGACGCCCTGCATGATCAGGATGCCGAGCCCGGCGCAGATCAGCCCGAGGCCGAGGGTCGGCAGGTAGTCGGCCGGGCCGACCGCCGGGGTCGCCCCGAGGGTGATGACGGTCTGGTGGCCGAGGAGCGCCCGCGACACGAAGGCGCCGGCCAAGGCCGCGGTGACGACCGGGGTCAGCGATCCGATGGCGTAGGTGCCGATGATGAGTTCGAAGGCGTAGAACGCCCCCGTCAGCGGCGCCCCGAACGCCGCCGCGATGGCGGCCGCCGCCGCGCAGCCCACCAGCACCCGCATGTCGTTGCGGCGCAATTCGAAGCTCAGCCCGAGCCGCGAGGCGACCCCGCCGGAGATCTGGGTGTAGCCGGCCTCGAGCCCGACCGAGGCGCCGCAGCCGTTCGAGATCAGGTTCTGCACCGCGACCAGCACCGAATCCCGCAGCGAGAGCCGGCCGCCATGCAGGGCGTTGGCCTCGATCGGGTCGATCACAGGGCTGCCGGGCACCCGCCGGACGCGGCCCCCGAGCCAGACCGCCAGGCCGAGCAGCGCACCGCCCAGAGCCGGCACGCCGAGGGCCACGAGGGGCGACACACGGGCCGCCGCGCTCAGGCGCTCGTCGAGGTCGAGGCCGAACAGCCACTCGTGGGCGGCCTGTGCGGCCCAGCCCATGGCGCTCACCAGCCCCCCCGACACGCAGCCGACGAGGGCCGCGAGCAGGATCAGGCCGATCTCGCCGCCGCGCACCCAGGCGCGCAAAGCCCCCGGCGCCAGCACGAGGGCGCTCTCCGTGAGGGAGCGGCGGACCGTCTCGGATTTGGGCGTCATCGGACCGTCGGGCGGGCTCTCGAGGGGCAGGGCGGGCGCCGGCAGCGGTTTAGGGCGTGAGAGCCGGCCGGTCGATCGGGATTCCCGACCTAGCCGGCGCAGTTTCCCACCCTTCCGGCGCGAAAGCCGCCGAACGGCGCTTGCCACGGCGCTCCGGCCGGACTACACAGCCCCCCGTCGCGAGCCGCCATAGCTCAGTTGGTTAGAGCGCTAGATTGTGGATCTAGAGGTCCCCCGTTCGAGCCGGGGTGGCGGTACCACGACCCTCGCGGCCCAAGGCCCGCGGATCGGATTGCGCGAGGATCGAGGCCCCGGCGCAACACAGGCCGGTCACGATGCCGGATCCGGACCAATCCTTTCAAATTTGTTAAAGCATAGGCCATAAGGTCTGTGCACATCTCTCCCCAGAACGAGGGGAGGACGGTGTGCAGCGCTACTTCTTCGATCTGAGCGCCGGTGCCTGGCAGTGCCGGGACGATATCGGACTGATTCTCTGCAGCCAGGACGAGATCCGCAGCGAGGCGACCCGCACGGCGATCGAGTTCGCCGGCGCCGGCCTGGCCGGCGCCGACCTCTCCGACCTGAAGGTGCGGGTGCGCGACCGGGCGGGCGACGCCGTCATGACCGTGAGCCTCGCCCTCACCGTGCGCGGGCCGGAGGAGCCCGTGCGCCTGACATCGCGCCCGGCCCGGCCGCGGATGGTGCGGGCGGCCTGACGGCCGCCTACGAGACTTTCTGCAAAGGGTCTTGTCGCATGGGGTCCTGCCCGGCTGCGATCCGGCGGCCGGCGAGGGTGCGCGCGGCGGCGAGCCCGAGCAGGGCGCCGCCGGCGCTCGCCGCGAAATCGATGACCTGCGCGGTGCGGCCCGGAACCCAGATCTGACCGATCTCCAGGATGCCCGCGAGCAGGACGAGGGCGAGGGCGAGCCGCCAGGCCGGCCCGCGGGGAAACCCGAGGCCGAGGAGGCCGGCCGTGCCCGCATAGGCGACGAGGTGCTCCAGCTGGCCGGCCGCGCCGGTGCGCAGCTCCCAGTCCTTCGGGATCCAGGACAGCCAGACCAGCACTGGCAGGCAGGCGAGACCCGCCAGCCCGGCGATGCGCCGCAGTTCGGTCAGCGCGCCCGGTCCCATGCCCATTCTCCCTCGTCCCGAGCCCGACCCGGGCTCGGGACGATCGTCCGCCGGGTGCGCCGGCCGGGCAAGCGCGTCATCCGGTGCGGCGCCCACCCGATCGAGGGTGACCGTTGGCGGTAGGCGGAACGATCGCTTCCCCGGCGCGATACCCGGGAACGAGCCGGAGGCGCCCGATGACCGATACCAGCGAGACGCCCGACGGACCCGGGGACCCCGGGTCAGTCCGCGACGAGGAAGCGTTCCACATCCCCGATGACCTCGCGCAGGGTCTGACCGAATTCGCCGCCGTGGAGCAGCTCTCCCGCGGCGAGGCGATCTGCCTCATCCTGCGGGAATACCTTCGGGCGAAGGGCTACCTGAAGGGCGCGCCCGCGGCCTGATCGGTCCAGGCCGACCCTGACGGGCCGGCTCTCGTCAGGCGGCGCCGCGCAGCTGGATCTCCAGGCGGCCGACATCCTCGGTCAGCCGCTCGACGGTGCGGCGCGCCTCGCCATCCTCGGGCGAGGTCCGCAGGACGTCGGTCGCCGCTGCCAGCGACTCGCGCTTGGCCTGCAGCGCGAAGGCGATTTGGGCCCTGGCCATCTCGGGCGTCCGGTCGGCCATGTCTGTCCTCCTCTCCTGTCGTCTCTCTCATCCGGTGCCGGCCGACGACGCGGCGCACCGGAAGTTCGCGGAAGGCAACGCGGCCGGGGCTGCCCGGATGCCGGCGCACTGAGCGCTGCGACGATTCGGGCCGGCAGAGCCGCGTTCGAGCGCCACGCACGGCGCAGGCCCCCCGCGCGAGGAGCCTGCGTGATCAGCGGAACGTGGTTCGCTCGACCGGCGTCAGCAGTCGTTGGCCTGCTGCGCGGCGGTCTTCTCGCCCTTCGACTGCCGGCTGACATCCGCCGGCGATGTCGCGGTCTGCGAGCCGATGTTCTGCATCGCCCCGACCGTTCCGGGCGATTCCGCCTTCGCGCCGGGCGTCACCGAGGCGGTGGCGGGGGGATCGACATTCGAGCTCCTGTCCATCTTCTGCGCGGTCTGTCCGGGAACCTGACCGGGGGCGCAGGGGCCGGCGGCCGCACCGAGCGTCCCGGCGAGCAGGACCAGTCCGGCACCGAGAGCGGTAAAACGGATCATCAGGTTTCCTCCGAGGGTTGTTGTGTCCGCTCAACCCTCGCCGCGCAGGCCCGGTTCCTCCCCGGCCCCTCGCCCATTGGGCTGCGGCGCTCACGGCCCAGACCCGCGAACGCGTTGATCCGAAACCCACTTCCGAAACCTTGAGAGGAGTGCAGCGCTGCCATTCGTTTCGGTTGCGCGCGAAACCGAAAATAGCGCTTGCGTTTTGTGCGGCGCACGCTAGATTGTGCATCGCACGGTCGCGATGGCGTCGCGGCCTTGCAGCCCTCTTTGGGCGTTTCCTCCCTAGACTTCGGGCCGCTCGCGAGAGCGGCCTTTTTTCTTGGTGCCCCCGCTGTCCCGATGCCATTCTCCCGGAGCCGATGGCCGGTGCGAGTCGGGCGACTCGGTTGGTGCGCGACCGCCAACGCAAAGAGGGGCCGCGCGATGCAGCCCCTCGGCAGCCCCTCGAAGGTGACGTCGTGATGCGGGGCGGTGGGCGCCTCAGCTCGGCAGCATTCCGGCCGGGCGCGACTGGGCGTAGAGGCTCGCCCCCGCATCGGCCCCGACGACCCGCACCAGGGCGGCCTCGTCGCAGGTGCCGGCGATGCGCAGGCCGAGCCGGTGCAGGTGGTCCTTGTCGGTGCAGTAGGCCGCCAGCCGCGCCCGCCCGGTCTCCGGCATGCGCGAGACCAGGGCATCCACATCGTCCTCGCTGGCGCGATGCAGGACGGCCAGCAGCTCGAGCGGGATCGGATAGCGCGCGAACGCCGTGGGCAGCGGGCGGGTCTGAGCTTGCGGCATGGATCACCTCGGTGCGGTCAGCTTCGTCGGATCTTCCGGCCGATATGGTTAGCGATCGGTTAAGGTCCCGCGAATACTCTCCCTGCCTATTGCCGGGGAGGAAACCGACCATTGCCGTGGTCGGACCGGGCCGGCAGGCATGGTGCCGGGACCCGGGCCGAATCGCGGGTAAAGTCGTGGGCCAGGTCGCGCGCCGAGTCGCGCGCCGCATCGCAACGGGCAGCAGAACGCAGCGATCCGGACGCAGGCTTCGGTCTCGCAACGGCGTCAGACCTGATTACGACGAGTTCCCGCACCTCGCGATTATACGCATAATGTATGGAGCAACCTTTCATGCAAATGATTGTAGTGGTCGACCCGCATCGATCGGCGGGCCGGACTGAGCTGTGATGAAGGAAGAGACCAGCACGGACCCCGTCTCCGCCGAGGCCGTGCGCCGCAGCCTCGACGGTTGCCTGCGCGCCCCCGCGTTCCGACGGTCGCAGAAGCTGGCCGCCTTCCTGAGCTACATCGTCGACGAGGAACTGGCCGGGCGGGGCGAGGCGATCAAGGCCTACACCATCGCCACCCAGGCCCTCGGCCGAGCCGACAGCTTCGATCCGAGCAACGATCCGAGCGTGCGGGTCGAGGCCGGCCGCCTGCGCCGGGTCCTCGACGAGGTCTACGCCGACGAGGGCCGGTTCTGGCCGGTCCGGATCCAGGTGCCGGTCGGTGCCTATCGGCCGAGCTTCGAAATCCAGGAATTCCGGCCGAGGGACTTCACGGCCGAGGAGCCCGGGCCGGCAGACGTCGAGCCCGGAGACATCGAGGCGTCGCCCCGGGCAGGATCCCGGCCGACGGGGACGCCGACGGGCGCGGGCCCGCCCGGGACGGCAGCCGGGCGGCCGAAGCGGAGCGTCGTCGCCCAGGTCCTGGGGCTGTTCGACACCCGCGGCCAGGCCGTACTGGCCCTGCTCCTCGCGGTGATCGCGTTCCTGCTCGCCGTCGAGGTCGCGCTGCAGATCTACGTCCTGGCGCACGCCTGAACGCGGCATCCGTCGAGTCCGGTCGCGCCTCGGCCTAGGTCAGGCGGGCGAGGGAACCGGATCACGACTTGGCCTGTTCAGTGACGTCCATGACGTGACGTACGAGAGATGACCATGCGCAAGATGATCGCCGGCGCCGTGCTGGCCGTGGGTCTGGCCGGCTTTGCCGGAGCCGCCGAGGCGAAAGGCTGCATCAAGGGCGCGGTCGTCGGCGGCATCGCCGGCCACGCGGTCGGCCACACCTTCGCGGGCGCAGCCGCAGGCTGCGCGCTCGGCCGCCACCAGGCCAACAAGCGCCAGCGCGACCGCGACACCGCCGTCCAGCCCGCAGCACGCTGAACCGGGAGCGCTTCGCCGCACTGCAACATCGGCATTCGCAGTCACCGGAGCGGTTCCTCAGGTCAAGCTTGGCCGTAACGGGACCCGAATGCTCGGCGGCTCGTACGGCGAAGCTTATGTGAGACGGCGATGAGCTGTGAGAGCATCGCCGTTTTATCGCCACATCTCACCGGCTTCTTGCGTCCCAGAGGCGTGGAAACCGGGGCGATACACCATATGAGACGTCGAGCGGACGGACCGGCACAGCGGAGCGGCCTGCGGATGGCGGGGGCGCCGGGAATCGCCCTCTCCGGGAACGTCCTCTCGGGTGACGCGCTGTCGCTCGGCAGCCGCGCCGCCCACGGGGGCGTGCCGGTCATGGCGCGCACGCTGCTCGCGGCGGGGTGCTTCGCCGCAGGCCTGTCCGCCCTTCTGCATCAGTACGGCGCCGATCTGATGACCGCCCGCCCGGCCGTCACCATGATGGCCGACCTCCTGGTGATGCCCACTCCCAAGATCCAGACCGTCAAGGCACCGGCGACGCCCGGCCGCGACGCGCCCTCGATGGCCCCTCTGCGCGAACCGGTCCACGACCTCGACACCGCCCTCGGCTCGTCCGGCGTCGATCGGGTCTCCTACGACGACCTGCTCGCCGCCAGCACCGGGGGCGACCCCAACGAGGTGCTGAGCTTCGGGCCGATGCGGATCCGGCGCCACCTCGTCCAGACCATCGTGCGGGCCGCCGCGACCGTGCGCACCGACCCGGTGCTGCTGATGGCGGTGGCCGACAAGGAATCGAGCTTCGTGACCGAGGTCCAGGCCCGGACCTCGTCCGCCACCGGCCTCTACCAGTTCATCGAGCGCACCTGGCTGCAGGTGATGCGGGAATTCGGTCCCCAGCACGGCTATGCCCGCGAGGCGGGGCTGATCGGCGAGGATAACGGCGTTGCCGATTCCGCCGAGCGCGCCCGCATCCTCGACCTGCGCCGCGATCCCTCCCTCTCCGCCCTGATGGCCGGCGAGATGCTGAAGCGCGATGCCGCGCGCATCGCCGCCCGGATCGGCCGCGACCTCACCCTCGGCGAGACCTACCTCGCCCACTTCCTCGGGCCGGACGATGCGGAGCGGTTCATGGCCAAGGTGGTCGAGGAGCCGAAGGCCGAGGCGGCCGCCCTGCTGCCGAAACCCGCCAAGGCGAACCGCCCGATCTTCTACGAGCGCGTCGGCAAACGGAAAGCCCGCAGCCTCACGGTGGCGCAGGTCCACGACAAGTTCGAGGCGATGATGAGCACCCGCGGTGCCCGCTACCGCGACGTCGGCGCCCTGATGGGCGTGATGGCCTACGCCGCCGATACCCCCTGAGAGCTCGCGAAAAAGCTGTCCCGCGACGCGTTCTTCTGGGGAAACCTCACCCCGGGTCGAGATTTATCCTCCTGACCGGAACGACGGAATCAGGAGGTGACGATGGGCGCGGCGGGCGCCGGGTGCCGGACGGGCGGCACGCCACTCACACCCACCCTCTCCCTCGACGCTCTCGGGGCGGGCCTCGCCGCGGCCTATGACGGCCTGGTGGCCGAATCGGTGCCGGAGCGGCTGAGCGCCCTGCTGCGCCAATTGGAGGCGCGCGAGGTGGAGACGGCCCGGGAGACCGGCCGCGCGCGGCAGGCCGGCGACGGGGCCGAGGCCGGCCCTCCCGGCGGGATCCCCGCCGGCCGCCTCGCCCTCCTGGTCGGCGACGTGCCCGGCGCGGGCGAGGCCGCCTCGCTCCTGGCCCGCGCGGGCCTCGAGACGATCCGCTGCCTCGATCCCGATGCCGGGCTCGAGGCGTTGCGCGTGAACGGCGGCGAGGTCGCCCTGGTGCTGATCGGCCTGCCGACCGAACGCGACGGCGCCCTCGACGGGGCGGGGCTCGCCCGCGCCGTGGCGATGCTCTGGCCGACGATCCACCTCGTCGTGGCGCAGCCGCCCCGGCCCGAGGCCCGCGTGCCCGAGGCGCAGCTGCCGCCGCAGGCGGTGCCGATCGAGCGGGCGCCCGACCTGCTGGCCCTCGCCGAGCAGGCGGCGCGCACGCCGCGCCCGCCGGTAGCGTAAGCGCGCGGCCGGCCCCTTCCCTTTCGGCGGATCTGCCTGTTCGGCGGATTTGATCGGCACGCCGCTCGTGCCTTATTGTGAGGGTGACGGTCGCGCGGCCGAGCGCCGCGCGACATCCAGGAGGTCGTGGGCCGAAAGAGACCGGCCGGGCAGATCGGGGGATCTGGAGATGAAGACGAACGAGCGCGACAGCTACCAGGCCGAGTACGCCGCGACGGCGGGACAGCAGGCGGCCTTCTTCCGCGAGCAGGCGGAGCGCCACCGCCTGCAGGCCGAGCAGGCACGGGTCTTCGCCGAGCTGAGTCCGGGCGAGGAAAGCCAGGAGCAGAACCGGCGGGCCGAGCGCCTCGAGACCCTGGGGCGCCACGACGACACGATGGCGGCGGCCTTCGAGGCCCGCGCCCGGCGCGGCTGAGGCGCCGGGCCGCGCGCTCGCCGAGAATCGCCCGCCCCTGGTCGCGGATTGGCCGAGACGGCGAAACTTCGGTCAGCGCCTGCCGATTCTTCGCGCAACCCGCGGCGACGCCGGGGCCTTACCCTGTGTTGTCCCGATGGGATCGTCCCATCGGCAGCATCAGGGAGCCAGCACCGTCATGAGGATCCGGACCGGGTACGCGATCACCTTCGATTCCCCGGCTCCGACGCCGATGCTGCTGATGCTCAGCGTGCATCCCTCACGGCTCGGCGATTGCCTCACCTCGCCGGCGATGCGCTTCGACCCGCCGATCCCGGCCCGCGACTATGCCGACCGCTACGGCAACACCTGCACCCGGATCGTCGCCCCACCGGGACGGCTGACCATCTCGGCCGACTTCCTGGTCCAGGACAGCGGCTGGCCCGACGATGTCGCGCCCGACGCGGTGCAGCACCCGGTGCAGGACCTGCCCGACGACGTGATGGTCTACCTGCTCGGCAGCCGCTACTGCGACACCGACAAATTGTCGAACACCGCCTGGCAGCTCTTCGGCCACACGCCCGAGGGCTGGGCCCGGGTGCAGGCCATCGTCGACTACGTCCACAACCACATCCGCTTCGACTACCAGCGCGCCGACGCGACCCGCTCGGCCCTCGACGGCTTCAACCAGCGCGAGGGCGTGTGCCGCGACTTCGCGCACCTCGCCGTCACCTTCTGCCGCTGCATGAACATCCCGGCGCGCTACTGCACCGGCTATCTCGGCGATATCGGCGTGCCGGCGGTGCCCGATCCGATGGATTTTTCCGCCTGGTTCGAGGTGTACCTGAGCGGGCGCTGGTACACGTTCGACGCGCGCCACAACAGGCCGCGGATCGGCCGCATCGTCATGGCGCGGGGCCGCGACGCCACCGACGTGGCGATCTCGACCAATTTCGGCCCCTCGCTGCTCGCCGGCTTCCAGGTCCATACCGACGAGGTACCCTGATCCGCTGAGGCCATCGCTCGGATGCAACCGACCCGATCAACCGGTCGTGAACCGTTCCACCGGACTCGGTACTCCACCTTCGCCATTAGCGTCGCTTTAACCGGGAACCACTGAGCCGGGACAGCATTGTACAGCAAAGGTAACTGCTGAGGTAAGGCTCCGGCCATGAAGATCTTCGCTACCGCCCTGGCGGGCGCTCTGAGCGTGTGCGTTCTTGCCTCCGCGCCGGCCAAGGCCGCGCCCTACGATCCCTTCGACGGCAATCCCGGCGAGGATTACTACGCCAGCCAGCCCTACGACGCGCCGGGCTACCGCACGCAGGGGTATTACGGCCAGGGCCAGTATGGTCAGGGACAATCCGCCGGCAGCACCGATCAGGCGCAGGTCGCCCCGATCCCGCGCGAGCTGGTTCCCTTCAACGGCGGCTACGCCCCGGGCACGCTCGTGGTCTCCACCGCCGAGCGCCGGCTCTACCTCGTGCTGGGCGACGGCATGGCTCTCCGCTACGGCGTTGGCGTCGGCCGCCCGGGCTTCACCTGGTCGGGCACGAAGACGATCACCGCCAAGCGCGAGTGGCCGTCCTGGACGCCCCCGAAGGAGATGCTGGCCCGTCGCCCCGACCTGCCGCGCTACATGGCCGGCGGCATCGACAACCCGCTCGGCGCTCGCGCGATGTATATCGGCGGCACTCTCTACCGCATCCACGGCTCGAACGAGCCCGACACGATCGGCCAGGCCGTGTCCTCCGGCTGCATCCGCATGACCAACGACGACGTCACCGACCTGTATTCGCGGGTCAAGGTCGGCGCCAAGGTGGTGGTGCTGAACTAAGCCCCCGACTCGTCGATCGTCGGTCCGGACAGGGCCGCCCTCGGGGGCGGCCCTCTTCGTTCGTCAGGGCGACACGCGGCCCGGGGCCGGCGGCTGCGGCGCGCTGAAGCTCGCCAGCGGCACGTCGCAGAAGCAGCGGACGCCGAGCGGCCGCGGCCCGGGCAGCGGGCAGGAATAGGGCTGCCGCCCGGTGAAGCCGCGCTGCACCGCATCGCAATTGTAGCCGACCGCGCGCCGCGGGGCCGGACGCTCGTAGCGGTCGTAGCCGTAGCCGGGGGGCGTGTCCTCCCGGTAGTACTGCGCCTGGGCCGAGCCGGTCAGGACCGCGACCAAAAGCACGGCCGACGACAGGCCGGCGCGAACGAACCCTCGCATCATTGCGTTCCTCTCTGGCGGGGCGTTACCCTGCGTGACGCCGCGAGCCGGGCGCCCCGGCGCCGCCTCGGTAGCCGAACCGCCCCGGCGCGGCAAATCGTGGCCGGTGCGGCCTTCGGGTCGCGCCGCGAGATCGAGCCAGGAGATCCGCCGTGACCACCTCGGCCCAGTGGCAGCGCACCCTCGACGCGGTCCTCGAACTCGCGGAGGACATCGCCCGCATCTCGCCCGACTGCGCAGACCGGGCGATGCAGATCGTCCGGCTGATCCGCGCCTGCGACCCGCCGGTCCACCGGTCCGGCGCCGAGGATCTCGACGCCGATGACGGGCTCGACGAGATCGAGGTCGGCATCGGTCCGCTGCACCGCAGCAAGACGCCGGATGCGGTGTGAGCGTCCGGCACGCGGCTCTGCCGGATCGCGTGCCTCGCGCGTGACGACGAAAAAAGGCCGCGCCCCTCCCGGAGCGCGGCCGTGACCGTTCTGACGTCGGCCCGGAAGCGTGCGTCTTAGGACGCGGCGTCCTTGGCGGCGTTGGTGGCCTGGTCGGTGGCGCTGCGGGCGGCGTCGGTGCCCTTCTGCATCGCCTGGCGGGCCTGCTCGGCACCCTGCTGCATGGCGTTGCGGGCCTGCTCGGCGCCCTGTTGCATCGCCTGCTTGGCGTTCTCGGCGCTCTGCTGCATCGCGCTCTGGGCGAGGCCGCCGAACTCGCGGGCCTGCGTCTGCATGGCGGCGAACTGGCTGCGCACGAACTCGGCCTGGTGCTGCATCGCCTCCTGCACGTCCTTCGAGCGGACGAGCTTCTGGGCGAGGTCGAACGCGGCGTTCACGTTCTGCTCGGCGAAGGAGAAGCCGCGGCTCGAGGTCTCCTGGGCGTTGGTGCGGGCCATCTCGGCCGAGCCCTGGAGGGTGTCGGCGGTCTTGCGCGCCGCGCCGAGGAACGAGTCGAACGCCTTGCGGGCCTGCTCGACGCTCTTCTCCGCGAAGTCCCGCATCTCGGTCGGGATCTCGTAGTTCGGGGTCTGGGTCATGTTCGTCTCCTCGTTGTTTGGCGCGGCCCCTGGCGCGGCACGCTGCGGGCACGGCACTTTCGGGGGCCCGGCACGTTTGTGCACTGCACAATAGCACGCTTCGGGCGAAATGCCACCTTTTCGAGCGTCATTAAGGTTGACGGCACGATAACGCAGCGACTGCGCATTTCGTGCCGGTGCGGGAAGGGGTCAGTTGGTTTAAAGCAGGACGGGCGGGTCCGGTTTTCGCGACGATCGGTCGGGGGATCGGCCGTCGTGCCGGGTACGGTGCGTGGCGTGGGGAGTGGCAGTGGGTCGGGACGTGCTCTTCGAGACGACGATCGAGGCCCTGCGGGCCGTTCCGGCCTTCGGGCAGCGGATCGCCGGTGACGATCGCGCGGTCCTGCTCCTCGACCGCACGGCCACGCAGCTGCTCCACGCCTCCCCGGCCGCCGCCGCCTTGCGCGAGACGATCGCCGATCCGGACGGGCGGATCGACCCGTCCCTGAGCCTTGCCGGACAGCTGCGCGGCTCCCTGGCCCTGCCCGTCGGGACGGCGCCGCCGCGGCTCGAGCGCCTGCGCCTCGCCGGGCGCCTCGCCCCGCCCCTGCTCTGCGCCTGCCTGCCCGCTGCGCTGCCGGACGGCGCGCCCGGCCTCGCCGTCGCGATCCTCGATCCCCTGCCCGCGCGCCGCCCCCGCCGGGCACCGGCCGCGACGGTTCCGGCCGCCGCGGATCCGGCGCCCGAACCCGCTCCCGAGCCCGCGCCGGCGGAGCCCGCCCCCCGTCCCGCACCCGGTCCCGGCCTGCGCTTCCTGTGGCGCAGCGACGCCCGCGGCTGCCTCGTCGAGGTGACGGGGCGGCTGCCCGAGACCGTCGGCGCGTCGCCGCTCGGCCGGAGCTGGGACGAGCTCGTCGCCGGCCCGGTCGAGGCCGAGCCGGCCCTGGTCGAGGCCCTGGCGGAGCGGAGGACCTTCCGGGCCGTGCCCGTGCGCTGGCGCATCGCCGGAACCCGGGACGCCGTCATGGTCGACCTCTCGGGGGCGCCCCGCCTCGGTGCCGGCCGCGCCTTCGCGGGTTTCAGCGGCTTCGGCGTCGTCCATCCGGAGCGCGTCGTCCCGGCGGCCGACCGGCCGGAAGCGACCGAGCCGAAGCCGCCCCGCCCGTCCCTGCGCGAGCGCGCCGCGGCAGTGATCGCCGTCGGGCGCCTGCCCACCGGAGAGCCCGTCCAGGAGGCCCTACCCAGGGAGGCACCGTCCCGGCCCGACCCGGCCCCGCACGGCCCACGGCCGGAGCCGGACGCGCCCGACCTCGTCGCCCTCGCCGGGGCGACCATGGGGGAGCTGGCCGGCCTGATGACGGCGCCCTTCGCGCATCTCGGGATGGGCTGGGGCTTCGGCACCCGGCCCCCTGGCCCAGGCCCCGACACCCGCCTTCCGCCGGTGGGTGAGCCGGCGCCGCGGGACCAGGCTGACGGCGATCCGTCGCACGATCCGGCTTCCGCGGCGGAGTCGCCGGCCGCGGATCCGCTTCAAGCCACCGAGCCCTTGGCCACCGAGCCCTTGGCCACCAAGCCCCAAGGCGCCGAGCCCCCAGCGGAGGAGCGTCCGGGCGCCGCCTCCCTCTCCCTCAATGAGCACGCGGCGTTCCGGGAGATCGCCCGGGCGCTCGGCGCGCGCTTCGCCGGGGACCCGGAGGGCGCCGCGTCGGCCCCCGTCCCGGCGCCGCATGCTGCGCCGGCGCGGAGTGCAGTGACGCCGTTCCGAGGCGCGCAGGCGCTCGCCCGGCTGCCCGAGCGCGGCGCCGAGGTGGCGCTCGCCCGCCTCGTCGAGCGGCTGCCGGTCGGGCTCCTGGTTCATCGCGGCGACGAGGTGCTGCTCGCCAACCGCCAACTCCTGACCCTGGCGGATTACGACAGCCCCGAGGCCCTGGCGGCGGCCGGCGGCCCGGGGGCGATCTTCCGCGGCCGCGACCCCTCGGCCTCCCCCGGCCCCGGCGAGGGCGCGCCGGTCGCGCTCGCCACCCGGACCGGCGGCAGCGTGCCGGTCGGCGTCAGCGTCGGGGTGATAGAGTGGGACGGCGCGCCGGCGAGCCTGCTCACCATCCGGCGCCTGCCCGATACCGATCCGGTCCAGTCGCTGGCGGCGGCCGAGGTCCATCTCGCCCATCGCGACGCGAACCTGCGGGAAACCACCGCGATCCTCGACGCTGTCACCGATGGGGTGGTGGTGCTCGACGAGGAGGGCCGCATCGTCCGGATGAATCGCGGTGCGCGCGACCTCCTCGGCGCCGATCCGCGCGAGGTCGCGGGCGAACCGCTGATCGGCCTCTTCTCCCCCGAGAGCCGGCCGGCGGCCCAGGCCGCCCTGCTGCGGGCGAGCGCGGGCGCGACCGCGACGACCGGCGACGAGGTGATGGCGCGGGGGCCCGACGGCCCCTTGCCCCTCATCCTGACCCTGGCGCCGGTGGCGAGCGGGCCGCCGCGCCGCGTCGCCGCGGTCCTGCGCGACGTCTCGGTCTCCCGCCGCGCCGAGGCCGAGCTGGTGCGCGCCCGGCGCGAGGCCGAGCGGGCCAGCGCCCAGAAATCCGACTTCCTGGCCACGATCAGCCACGAGGTCCGCACCCCGCTGAACGCCATCATCGGCTTCGCCGAGGTGATGCTAGAGGAGCAGTTCGGCCCCGTCGGCAGCGACCGCTATCGCGACTACCTGCGCGACATCCGGGCTTCCGGCGAGCACGTGGTCAGCCTGGTCAACGACCTGCTCGACCTCGCCAAGATCGAGGCCGGCCACCTCGACCTCGCCTTCGCGGGTCTGTCCCTCAACGACCTCGTGGCGGCCTCGGTCGCCCTGATGCAGCCCCAGGCCGCCCGGCAGCGGGTGGTAATGCGCACGAGCTTCGCCCCCGGCCTGCCGGCGGTGCTGGCCGACCAGCGCTCCCTGCGCCAGGCCGCCCTCAACGTGATCTCGAACGCGATCAAGTTCACCGATGCGGGCGGGCAGGTCATCGTCTCGACGGCGGCGACCGACCGGGGCGGCGTGGCGCTGCGGGTGCGCGACACCGGCATCGGCATGAGCCCGGAGGAGATCGAGACGGCGCTACAGCCGTTCCGGCAGATCGCGACCGCGCAGCGCCGCGGCGGCGGCACGGGTCTGGGCCTGCCGCTGACCAAGGCCCTCGTCGAGGCCAACCGCGCCGCGCTCCGGATCACCAGCCGCCCGGGCGAGGGCACGCTGGTCGAGGTGCTGTTTCCGGCCGGTCGCGTGCTCGAATCCTGAGCTATCGCCCGGGCGGTCCCGGGCGTAGGCTCGTGCCCATTCACGCCCCGTCAGGACACGGCCATGTCGCCCCGCCCCGCCGCCATCGCCGCCCTCCTCGTCCTCGCCCTCTCGGCTTCCCCGGCCGGCCCCGCTGCCGCGGCCGACGCCCTGCCGCTGACCGTGCTCACCGAGCGCACCGGCCCGACGGCCGCCGCCGGGACCTCCCTGGCGAACGGGCTCGCCGACTACCTCGCCATGCTCGGGCGGCGCGACGGCGGCGTCGGAGGCACCCCCCTCGCGGTCGAGGAATGCGAGACCGGGGGCGAGGCGGCGCGGGCGCTCGCCTGCTACGAGGCGGCGGTCGCCCGCGGCAGCATCGCGCTCGTGCCCGGCAGTGCCGACGCGGCCCTGGCGCTGCTGCCGCGCCTCGCTGCCGACCGGATGCCGCTCGTCGCCGCCGGCTACGGTCCGGCCGCGATGGCGCGGGGCGACGTGCTGCCCTGGGCCTTCGCGCCGCCGGCCACGGTCTGGGATTCGCTGAGCGCGGCGCTCGCGCATGTCGCGCAGGGCGGCAGCGAGGACAGCCCGCAAGGCCGCAGCGTGGCCTATATCCACCGCGACAGCCCGGCGGGCCGCGAGCCGGAGCCGGTGCTGCGGGCGCTGGCCGCCGAGGCCGGCCTCGCCTTCCGCGCCTACGCCCTGCCGGACGGCGCCGACGAGGGCGCGGGCCCCTGGCGCGCGGTCCGGGCCGCGGATCCCGACTTCGTGATCCTCGATGCCACCGCCGGCCTCGCCGGCACCCCTCTGCGCGACGCGGCCGCCGCCGGTCTGCCGCTCAACCGCGTCGTCACGGTGGGCTGGACCGGCGAGGACGACCTGCTGCGGCCGGCCGCCGGCGCCCGCGACCTCACCGCCAAGGGCCTGCGCACCGTGACCTGGCACGCGCCGGGCGACAGCTTCCCGGCCTTCGACCAGATCGACCTCCTGGTGATCGATGCCGGGCTGTCGCGCACGCCCAAGGAGGAGAATGCCGGCCCGCTCTACAACCGCGGCGTCTATGCCGGGGTGATCCTGGCCGAGGGCATCCGCAACGCGAAAGCCCTTGCCGGAACGCGGGTGATCGACGGGTCCGCGATGCGCCGCGGGCTGGAGGCCATCAACCTCGATCCGGTGCGCTGGAAGGAGCTCGGCCTCGTCGGCTTCGCCCGCCGCCTGCGCCTGTCCTGCGCCGACCATAGCGGGCGCCGCCCGCTCACCGTGCAGGAATGGACCGGCGCCCGTTGGGTGCAGGTCGGCGACGAGATCCCGCCCCCGCGCGAGCGGATCGCGCCTCATCTCGACGCGGCGGTGGCGGCCCTGGCCGAGCGCGTCGCCACCGAGACCGGCACCGCCGGCGCGAAGCCCCGGGAAGCCTGCTCGCCGGGACCCTGAGCAAGTCTTCGCAAGATTGTTGCGCTGCAGCTATCCATCCGTCCTGTTCCGGTTGGTTTCCATGCGCCATTCCGGACGTCTCCCCGGGCGCGAAATTCTACATTTCGGACCTTGCGTCAGGCGACTATCCTTGGGACACGGGGGGCGACTGGGAAGAAAATGACGGTATGGTGCGGTGCGGGGCTGTACCCCGGCCGTGCATTCTCCTAGTCCGGGCGCGGCGCGCGGCCTCAGGCGGCCCGCTCGCGCCCCGCCATCGCTCACCCCCCGGGAGGAGACAGACCCCGCGATGACCAGCACCGCCCAGAGCCGGCCCGCGGCCGCCGACGGCCTCGCCTCGCAAGACCCGACCATCGCGGCCTACGACAACAAGGCCCGCATCAAGGCCATCATCGGCTCCTCGTCGGGCAACCTCGTCGAGTGGTACGACTTCTACGCCTACGCCTTCACGGCGATCTACTTCAAGGACGTGTTCTTCCCGGGCTCCGACCCGACGGTGCAACTCATCAACACCGCGGCGGTGTTCGCGATCGGCTTCCTGATGCGGCCGATCGGCGGCTGGCTGTTCGGCCGCGTCGCCGACCGCTACGGCCGCAAGACCTCGATGCTGATCTCCGTGATGATGATGTGCGCCGGCTCGCTCGTCATCGCGATCCTGCCGACCTACGGCCAGATCGGCATCTTCGCCCCGATCCTGCTGCTGCTCGCCCGCATGGCGCAGGGGCTGTCGGTCGGCGGCGAGTACGGCACCTCGGCGACCTACATGAGCGAGGTGGCGCTGAAGGGGAAGCGCGGCTTCTACGGCTCGTTCCAGTACGTCACGCTGATCGGCGGCCAGCTCCTCGCCTCGCTCGTCGTGGTGCTGGTGACGCTGACCCTCGACGACAAGGCGATGACCGCCTGGGGCTGGCGCATCCCGTTCTTCATCGGGGCCGCCGCCGCCGTGGTCGCGCTCTACCTGCGGCGCTCGCTGCACGAGACCTCGACCGCCGCGACCCGCACCTCGCGCGAGGCCGGCAGCATGGCGTCGATCTGGCGCAACCACCGCCGCGCCTTCATCACCGTGCTCGGCTACACCGCCGGCGGCTCGCTGATCTTCTACACCTTCACCACGTACATGCAGAAGTACCTGGTGAACACCACCCATATGGACAAGAAGACCGCCAACCTGGTGATGACGGCGGTGCTGTTCACCTACATGGTGGCACAGCCGTTCTTCGGCATCTTCGCCGACAAGTTCGGCCGCAAGACCGCGATGCTGCTGTTCGGCGGGCTCACCACGCTGCTGACGGTGCCGCTGCTGCACGCGATCGCCGACGCCAAGAGCCCGATCGTCGCCTACCTGCTGATCACCGCGGCGCTGCTATGCGTCTCGTTCTACACCTCGATCAGCGGGCTCGTGAAAGCCGAGATGTTCCCGGCCGAGGTGCGGGCGCTCGGCGTCGGCCTGTCCTACGCCATCGCCAACGCGATCTTCGGCGGCTCGGCCGAGTTCGTGGCCCTCACCTTCAAGGAGGCCGGCTACGAGACCACCTTCTACTGGTACGTGACGGCGATGTGCGCCGTGGCGTTCCTGGTCTCGCTCCAGATGCCCGACAGCCGCCGCTCCGGCTACCTTCAGGGCGACGGGACGGCGTAAATCCAGTCGTACGGAGTACGTGGACCGGGAGATCGCCTCCGCTTCCACTTCCACTACGTCATCCCGGGGCTCGGCGAAGCCGAGAACCCGGGATGACGGAGAGGATGTTCGATCGGGGTGACTACCGTGGGACGGGCCGGCGGATCCACCGATGCGCCGGCCCTTCTTTTGTCAGGCGAACAGGCGCTCCTTCTCGAGCCCCTTGTAGAGGTCGGCGACCTGGGCGCCGTAGCCGTTGTAGATCAGCGTCGGCACCCGCTCGTCGGTGCCCAGCACCCGCTCGCTCGCCTGGCTCCAGCGCGGATGCGGCACGGCCGGGTTCACGTTGGCCCAGAACCCGTATTCCGAGGCCTGCAGGCCCTCCCAGAAGGTCTTGGGCCGCTCCGCCGTGAAGGTGATGCGGTTGATCGACTTCACCGACTTGAAGCCGTACTTCCACGGCACGGCGAGCCGCAGCGGCGCGCCGAACTGGTTGAGCAGCGGCTTGCCGTAGACGCCCGTCACCATGAAGGCGAGCTCGTTGTTCGCCTCGGCCAGCGTCAGGCCTTCGGTGTAGGGCCAGGGGTAGAAGAACGCCCGCTGGCCCGGCGCCATCGCCTTGTCCATGAAGGTCTGCATCTGGATGTACTTGGCGTCGCCGGTGGGCTTGGCCAGCGCCACCAGGGCGGCGAGCGGGAAACCGGTCCACGGCACCGCCATCGACCACGCCTCGACGCAGCGGTGGCGATAGAGCCGCTCCTCCAGCGCCATCTTGCGCACCAGGTCCTCGAAGCCGATCTCGAACGGCTTCTCGACGAGGCCGTCGACCTTGATCGTCCAGGGCTGGACCTTCAGGGCGTTGGAGCCCGGGGTGACGGTCTTGTTGGTGCCGTACTCGTAGAAATTGTTGTAGTCGGCGCTGTAGCGCTCCGCCGTCACCGGCCGGTCGAGGGTGTAGGCCGGGTTCTGCTTGGCCGGGTAGAGATCGGCGGTCTTCACCGCGCCGGTCCCTTCCCCCGGTACGGCGGCGAGCGCCGGCCCGCCGACGAGGGAGGAAGCGGCCAGGCCGAGGCTGCCGCCGATGAGCGCCCGGCGGTCGAGGAAGATCGATTCGGGCGTGGCGAGGCGCTCGGGCATCTCCCAGTCGCGCTTGACCTTGATGTGCATGGTTCGCCCCTTGAAGGCCGTGTCCCGGAGGACAAAAATCCCGGACGGCAGAGTCTCGTAGCGGAGATCGGGGCGAATGCCCGGCAGCGCAAGTCACGGTTCGGCGAGGGAACTGCCGCGGGCGCGATCACGTGTGGGCGGGGGTCGCCCGGGCGGAGACAGCGACCCGTCCGCGTGCGATAGAACCTGATGCCCACCAAGAAGCCGAAACAAACCGCCTTCACGGTCGCCGTCTCGGCCGCCGATACCGGGTCCGCCGCCCCGGGCCTGCGGGTCTACGTCGCCATGGCGACCGACCCGCTCGCCGCCGTGGCGGCCGTGCAGGCCGTGGCGCCGGAGGCGGCAGTGGAGCTGAGCGGCACCCTCTCGGACCGTCTCGCCGCCCGGCTGAAGCTCCGCCCGGGCGAGGTGCGGCCGATTTGAGACCGGGCCTTACGATCGAGGCGACGGCGGGCGCGGCTCCCGTCTTCCATGTGCCTACGCGATCGACGGATCTTGTCGGATTCTGTGTCTCTTTCGCGAGCCGCAGCCACGAACTCCCCTCTCCCATCCACGACCTCATCCTGAGGTGCGAGTGAAACGAGTCTCGAAGGAGGGCTCCAGGGATCACGGAGACTGCGGGAGGCCTCCTTCGAGGCCAACCGATCTCCGATCGTGCGCGATCTCTGATCGCCGGCACCTCAGGATGGGGTCGTGAGTGGGATGACGGATTCCGACGCCTGAGTGACCATGCGTCGGCGGCCATGGGCCAGCGAACGTGCAGGCGTGCAGGCTCCCGTGTAATCTCGGGCCCTCCACCCGCCCACCATGAGGAATGTCCCCGGCATGCGCCGACCAAGAGGACGGACGCTCGCCAGCCTCGCCCTCGCGGCAGCCCTGCTCCTCGGCCCCGCCGCGGCGCAAAGCACCTCGTCCCAAGTCTTATCCCAAGGGATCCCGGCAGCCGAGCGCCGCTCCGGCTTCGACCAGATGGCGCCCGAGACCCGGGCGATGCAGGCCGACGACACCGCCAATCCGGGCATGCTCTGGGTCCAGGACGGGGCGGACCTCTTCGCCCGGGCGCCCTCCCCCGGGATCCCCGCCTGCGCCGGCTGCCACGCGGAAGCCGCGATGCGCGGCGTCGCCGCCCGCTACCCGGCCTGGGACGAGGCGACGGCGCGACCGGTCGACCTCGAAGGACGGATCAACCTCTGCCGCACCCGTCACCAGGCCGCGACGCCGCTGCCGCGGGAGGGCCGCGACCTCCTGGCGCTCTCCGCCTATCTCGGCCATCTCTCCCGCTCGCTGCCGCTGGCACCACCGGACGATCCCCGCCTCGCGCCGGCCCGGGCCGAGGGACGGGCCCTGTTCGAGACGCCGATGGGCCAGCTCGGCTTCTCCTGCGCCGCCTGCCACGACGCGCAGTGGGGCCGGCGCCTCGGCGCGAGCACGATCCCGCAGGGGCACCCGAACGGCTACCCGCTCTACCGGCTCGAATGGCAGGACCTCGGCTCGCTGGAGCGGCGCCTGCGCAACTGCCTCACCGGCATGCGGGCCGAGCCGCTCACCCCCGGCTCGGCGGAGGCGGTGGCGCTCACCCTCTACCTGATGCAGCGCGCCGCACCCCTGCCCGTGGAGATTCCGGCCGTGCGTCCGTGACGGTGGCGGGGCGAGGGCCCGCCGCGTATCCTGGCCCCTTCGGGAGGGCGAATATGGCGCAAGACCACGACCACCATGACCACGACCATCACGGTCACGATCACCATGGCCACGACCACCCGCACGGCAGCGAGTTGTCGCCGATGGACCTGCGGGTGCGGGCCCTCGAGTCGATCCTGGTCGAGAAGGGCTACGTCGATCCGGCCGCCCTCGACGTGCTGATCGAGACCTACGAGACCAAGGTCGGGCCGCATAACGGCGCCCGGGTGGTGGCCCGGGCCTGGATCGATCCCGCCTTCAAGGCGCGGCTCCTCCAGGACGGCAGCGCGGCGATGCGCG
The DNA here is from genome assembly GCF_003173775.1 of Methylobacterium sp. 17Sr1-1. Lineage (NCBI taxonomy): Bacteria > Pseudomonadati > Pseudomonadota > Alphaproteobacteria > Hyphomicrobiales > Methylobacteriaceae > Methylobacterium > Methylobacterium sp. 17Sr1-1. The sequence continues at coordinate 4,268,686 of NZ_CP029552.1, forward strand.
AGCTCGATGTCGGCGGGCGCGGCGGCGAGCACATGGTGGTGGTCGAGAACACGCCCGACGAGCACAACCTCGTCGTCTGCACCCTGTGCTCCTGCTATCCCTGGCCGGTGCTCGGCCTGCCGCCGGTCTGGTACAAGTCGCCGCCCTACCGCTCCCGCGCCGTCATCGACCCGCGCGGCGTGCTCGCCGAGTTCGGCACGAGCCTGCCGCCCGAGACGCGGATCCGGGTGTGGGATTCGACCGCGGAGCTGCGCTACATGGTGCTGCCGATGCGGCCTCCCGGCACCGAGGGCCTCGACGAGGCGGCGCTCGCCGGCCTCGTCACCCGCGATTCGATGATCGGCACCGGGCTCCCCGCGAGCCCCGGCCAGGGGGCCCGCGCATGAACGGCGGACAGGATCTCGGCGGCATGCAGGGCTTCGGCCCGCTGGGTCTCGAGGCGGACGAGCCCCGGTTCCACGCCCCGTGGGAGCGGAGGGTCTTCGCCCTGGCGATGGCGATGGGAGCGACCGGCACCTGGAACCTCGATGCCAGCCGCGCCGCCCGCGAATCGCTGCCGCCCGGCGAGTACCTGACCTCCAGCTATTACCGGATCTGGTTCCGGGCCCTGGAGAAACAGGTGCAGCAGCACGGCCTCGTCGAGGCCGGCGAGCTCGCGGCCGGCGCCGCCATGACCCCGCCGGCCCCGGTCGCCCGGGTGCTCCAGGCCGGGGAGGTGGCGCCGCTCTTCGCCCGCGGCTTTCCGAGCGACCGCCCGGTGGCGACGCCCGCCCGCTTCGCCCCCGGCGACGAGGTGCGGGCCAAGGTGATCCACCCGGCCGGCCATACCCGCTTGCCGCGCTACGTCCGCGGGCGCACCGGCACGGTCGAGCGGGTCCATGGCGGCTTCGTCTTCCCGGATTCCAACGCCGCCTTCGCCGGCGAGACGCCGCAATGGCTCTACACCGTGCGCTTCTCCGGGATCGAGCTGTGGGGCGAGGACGCGGATCCGGGGCTCGCCGTCTCGGTCAACGCCTTCGAGAGCTACCTCGAACCGGCCAGGGGCGGCGCATGAGCGTCCCGCACACGAGCCGCCCGCCCGAGCCCCCGGTCTTCGCCGCCCCCTGGGAGGCGCAGACCTTCGCGCTGGTGGTGTCTCTGCACGATGCCGGCCTGTTCACCTGGAGCGAGTGGGCCCAGGCCCTCGGCCGGGCCGGCGACCGGGTGGCGGATTACGCACTGTGGCTCGAGACCATCGAGGCTCTGCTCGCCGAGCGCGGCCTGACCAGCGCGGCAGCCCTGGAGGCGCGCCGCGCCGCCTTCGCGCGGGCCGCGGCGGCCACGCCGCACGGGGAGCCGATTCGGCTGGAGAACGATCCGGGCGCGTGAGAGCGTGTTCGACTGACGAGGTCGAACCGGGAAAATTGCTCATCCCACCCGCGACCTCAGGATGAGGTCGCGGGTGGGATGAATTGCACGAATCCGTCAAAAAGGCACTGACGCAAACTCAATATTGTCGCCATAAACCGGCTTCACCACTCCGAGCGCAGCCTGTCCTGGTGATCGAGGCCATCGATCGTACGATCGGCCCACACACCAAAGAAGCGGTCGATGTCAGGTTTGACCCCATGCTTGGCGACGAACTCGGCGATCAGCGATTGCACGAGAGCATCGCGCGACGTGTGCTCGCGGGCAGCGATCCGATCGAGTGCCTCGACCTGCTCCGGCGGTATCTCGACAGTGGTCGGCATGGCGTCCTCATCGGCGCCCGTCATCATAGCAAGCGCGTTGCCGCACGTGAATGACGACGAAGGCTGAAGCGGCCCACCAGACCGCCCGGCGGGCCGAGCGGACCCGTCCGGCTCCGGTGAGAAGCCGCCCTCCGCGCGCGAGACCCGATCGATCCTCTGCGAACGATCGCCGGCGCTGCCCCTACGCCCGCCCCGCCCGCCGCATCGACACGGTCGCCAGCGCCGCCAGGTCCTTCTCCCCGTCGCCATGCGCCAGCGCGTCGAGCAGGCTGTCGCGCAGGACGCTGGCGAGCGGCATCGGCACCCGGGCGGCGTCCGCCGCGGCGAGCGCCAGGCGCACGTCCTTGGCGCCGAGCGCCAGCCCGAAGCCCGGCGGCTCGTAGCGGCCGGCAGCGATCGAGGCGCCGTAGTTCTTGTAGATCGGGGCGGCGAAGATCGTGTTCGACAGGAAGTCGATGAGGTCGGACGCCGCGACCCCGTGCGCCTCGACCAGGGCCGCGGCCTCGCCCATCGCCTCGATCGCCGCGACGATCATCATGTTGCCGGCGAGCTTGACCGCGTTGGCCCGGGCCGGCGCCTCGCCGAAGTGCCAGATCTTCGCCCCCATCGCGTCGAGGAGCGGCTGCGCGCGGGCGATCGCCTCCGCCGGACCGGCCGCCAGGATGTTGAGCTGGCCCGCCTCCGCCACGTCGGGCCGGCCGAAGACCGGGGCGGAGACGTAAAGGACGCCGGCCCGCCCGTGCACCGCCGCCAGCTCCTCGGCGAGCGCGACCGAGATGGTGCTGGTGCCGAGATGCACCCCGGGCCGCTCGGCCTGGTCGAGCAGGCCGCCCTCGACGAGGACGGCGCGCAGAGCGGAGTCGTCGGCCAGCATCGTCACCGCGGCGTCGCCCCGGAACGCCTCGGCGGGGGTCGCCACCGGCACGGCGCCGTGGGCGCGCAGAGCCTCCGCCGCCGCGGGAGAGCGGTTCCAGACCCGGACCCGGTGACCGGTCCTGACCAGGTTGAGCGCCATCGCCCGGCCCATCCGGCCGAGTCCGAGAATTCCGACATCCATCGCCACACACTCCCCAACCCGGCGGGTCGAGGGGAGAGATATGGCGGGGCGGCCCGGTGTCAGGCCCTCACACGCTTGGATTCACGCACCGAGCAGGGCCGCCTTCTCGACGCCGAGCACCTCCGCGATCTCGGCCAGCGCCTTGTGCTCCAGTTCGCTGATGCCGCCCTGGTCGGCGACATCGGCGGCGATGAGGAAGACGTCCTGGCGCTGCTCCAGCGGCCGGTCGGCGATGGCCGCGACGAGGCGCAGGTTCTCGACCCGCCCCGCCCGGCTCTTCGCCCGGGCGATCGCCTCGTGCAGCTCCTGCTCGAGCTTCAGCACGCCGTAGGACTTGTGCAGGACCGGGTTGTTGCTCAGGTCGGCCAGCGCCGTCTCGATCTCCTGCTCGTCGATCTCCTGGTCGGCCAGGATCACGGCGGCGGCCGCCGAGCAGGCGGCGTGGAGGAAGGCGGTGTCGCCGGCATAGGACATGACGACCCGGCCGACTCGGGAGAAGGCATCCTGAAACAGCCCCATGGCACGTCCTTGAGCAAAAATCCCTCGGGCCGGTCGCGGGCGGCCCCTCGTCACATCCGCCCATCGATGCATGGGCGCGCGCGCTGAGACAAGTGCAGCACGGCGGCACCCCGCGTCGGACGCGAGGACGTCAGGAGGTCTAGGCCAAGAAAAACTCCCGGCGTGATCCCTTCGACACGCCCGTGTCGACCGCGAACGCTGCGATGCGGCCTCGCCGGCATCGAAGCGGGACTGGTCTCGTGACCGCGAGGGCCTGTCCAACTCTCTCGCCGACGCTGCCACCCGCCGGGTCATCCCGGGGCCGCGGCGCGGAACCCGAGATGATCCGGAGGGTGGCAGGACCGTCGAGCGGCACAGGACGATCCCTTGCCGAAGATCAACCCCTACATCGCGATCACCTGCCGGATCGCCTCGCCGCGGTCGAGCCGGTCGAAGCCCTCGTTGATCTGGTCGAGGGTGAGGGTGCCGGTCATCAGCTTGTCCACCGGCAGGCGGCCCTGGCGGTACATCGCGATGTAGCGCGGGATGTCCCGGGCCGGGACGCAGGAGCCCATGTAGCTGCCGCGCACCACCCGCTCCTCGCCGACGAGGCCGACCGGCGGCAGGGTGAAGCTGTGGTTCGGGTTGGCGAGGCCGGCGGTCGCCGTGGTGCCGCCGCGGCGGGTGATCCGGTAGGCGGTGTCGAAGGCCTTGACCGAGCCGGCCATCTCGAGGGCGTAATCGACGCCGCCCTCGGTGGCGTCGCGGATCGCCGCGACCGCGTCGGGATCGGAGGCGAGGAAGGTGTCGGTGGCGCCGAGTTCGCGGGCGACCCGGAGCTTGTCCTCCGACAGATCCACCGCGACGACGCGGCCGGCCCCGCAGGCGACCGCGCCGATCAGCGCCGAGAGGCCGACGCCGCCGAGCCCCACCACCGCGACGCTCTGGCCCATCTGCACCCGGCAGGTATTCACCACCGCGCCGACGCCGGTCATCACCGCGCAGCCGAACAGGGCCGCCTCGACGAGGGGCACCTCGGGGTCGATCTTCACGATCGAGCGGCGCGAGATCACCGCGTACTCGCCGAAGGCCGAGACGCCGCTGTGGTGGCTCACCTCGGCGCCGTCGCAGCGGATGCGACGCGCGCCCGACAGGAGCGTGCCGCGGGCATTGGCGGCGTTGCCGGGCTCGCACAGGGCGCCGCGCCCCTCGCGGCAGGGCGCGCAGCCGCCGCAGGTCGGCACGAAGGACATCACCACGTGGTCGCCGCGCTGCAGGTCGGTGACGCCGGGTCCCAGTTCCTCGACGATGCCCGAGGCCTCGTGACCGAGCGCCACCGGCACCGGCCGGATCCGGTCGCCGTTGATGACCGAGAGGTCGGAATGGCACAGGCCGGCGCCGGCGATCTTCACCAGCACCTCGTCCGGCCCCGGCGGATCGAGCTCGATCGTCTCGATGCGCAGCGGCCGGCTCTCGGCATAGGGCCGCCCGACAGGGGCGTGGTGCAGGATGGCGGCGCGGACGCGGTGGGTCACGAGGTATCCTCCCGGCGGGGCGTCTCCCGGCCCCGGCGGGAGCAGGCTGGCAGCGGCACCGCGGCCGGTCAACCGGCCGCGGGCGCAGGCTCAGGCCGCGTCCTCAGGCAGCATCGTGGGCGCCGGCCTGCCAGAACGGGCGGCCGGCCTCCGCGAGCGCCTCCGCGCGGCTGAGGCCGACATCGGCCAGGGTCTCGTCGGTCATGAAGGGCAGGTCGCGCGCGAGGCGGCGGCGGGCGCTCCATCGCCGGAGCCAGCCCCGCAGGATCGCCACGCCGGCGAGACGTGGTTCGTGCGCGCGGCTCACGGTCACGGCCCGCGGAGCGCCGGCGACGCGGTGCATCGGGAACGGGATGACGGTGGCGGCCACGGCAGGTCTCCTTCTGTAGCGGGCCCCGCAGAGCTATCCGGATTGAGCGCTGCCGTATATTGAGTTCTTCAGCCCGCTTCGTGCGCGAAACTCACAGGTCTCCGCCATGCGCCACCTGCCGCCGCTCTCGTCCTTGCGCGCCTTCGAGGCCGCGGCGCGCCTCGGCTCGGTCACGCGGGCGGCCAACGAGCTCGGGCGCACCCACGGGGCGGTGTCGCGCCAGGTGCGGGCCTTGCAGGATCAGGCCGGCACGGCCCTGTTCGAGAAGGCCGGCACGGGCCTGCGGCTCACCCCGGCCGGCGAGGCCTTTCGGAACGTGGTGGCGGGGGTGCTCGACGACCTGGAGCGGGGATTCTCACGCCTGCGCGATGCCGGGCGCGGTGCCAACGTCCACCTCGCCTGCGGGGCGACCTTCGCGATGCGCTGGCTGGTGCCGCGCCTGTCGGGCTTCTACCGCGAGCAGCCGACGGTGCAGGTGCGCCTCTCGATGACCTCGGCCCGGGAGACCCGCGACGACGGCGCCGACCTCGTGCTGAACTGGGACCGGCTCACCCGCCCGATCCGCGACGAGGCGCGGGCGATCCGCCTCGGCGACGTGGCCTTCGGGGTGGTCTGCGCCCCCGATTACCCGATCCGCATCGAGGGCGGGCGGCTGGCCGCCGAGACCCGGATCATCCACGAATACACCCCGCATGCCTGGCCGGCCTGGGAGGCGGCGACGGGGATGGGCCTCGCGGCGGAGCGCGACAGCGCCTTCCCGCATAACGGCCTGTGCATCGAGGCCGCGCTGTCGGGCCTCGGCGTCGCCCTGGTGGAGCAGATGCTGGTGCGCGACGACCTCGCGGCGGGCCGCCTCGTCGCCCCCTGCGGCCTCCACCGCTTCCCGAACGGTTTCGCGGCGGTGCCGGCGGCGGACCGTCCGCTCTCGCCGGCGGCCTCGGCCTTCATCGACTGGCTGCGGCGGATGCTGGCGGAGGAGGCGTGATTCCCCGGTCCCGTGACGCGCCGCGATCGACCGGACGCGTGACGCGGCGAAAGCGCAGGACAGTGCATCGCCTGCGCCTCAGGCAGGCTTGCCCCAGCGCAGAAGTGCCGTGAGACAGCGTCATTCGTACGGAGGCCAAGTATCCACCCGCGTTGCGCGAAAGACACGGCGCCGGATACACGCTCGCAACAGAGCCTAGATTGCACAATTTTTGGGCAAACGCACAACAAAAGGTTTTGCCACGATGCGGCCACACTGCCAGCTTGACCGGAGTTGGACCCGGCCGCCGTTGGCACCCGCCGAACCTGGCCCCAGATGGACTTCCCGACCGTGGCAATGCGCTTCACCCTCAGCAGCCTGACCGTCGCCCTGCTGTCGACAGGGTCCGCCCTGGCCGCCGACCTGGCCGCCCCGGCCCCTGCCCCGGTGGCCGTTGTCGAGCACTGCAAGGCGACCCTGTCGCTGCCGGCCTATGGCGGCGTGATCAAGCCGAACCCGAACCCGTCCTGCTTCACCCTCGGCGGCTTCGGCGACATCTATGTCGGCGGCGCGATCACCGGCTACGCCTACACCCAGAGCAATCCGTTCCCGTTCTCGGCCGCGCCGCTGCCGAGCGACCGGGCGGCCCGGGTCGACTTCACCAACATCCAGGGCTGGATCCAGAAGGCCGATGGGCCATTCCAGTTCTACGTCCAGGCCGGCGCCTACGCGATCCCGGCCCTCGGCTTCCTCAACTACAGCGCCCTCGACCAGACCGACCTGCTGTTCACGCCGCTGCCGGTGGCCTTCGGCAAGTACGTGTTCAACGACCAGTGGTCGATCCAGGGCGGCCGCATGCCGACCCTGATCGGCACCGAGGCGCCGTTCACCTTCCAGAACCTGAACATCTCCCGTGGCCTCCTGTTCAACCAGGAGAACATCATCAACCACGGCGTGCAGGTGAACTACAGCGACGGCCCGTGGTCGGCCTCGGTGGCCGGCACCGACGGGTTCTTCTCCGGCAACATCAGCTGGCTGACGGGCGCCGTCACCTACAAGCTCGACGACAACAACACCTTCGGCATCAACGGCGGCGTCAACCTCGACCGCACCGACGTGCTGTCGCGCAGCCTGCGCTACTCTTACGCGACGCCGCTGTTCCAGCAGAACAGCGGCATCCTGTCGATCAACTATACGTACTCGAACGGGCCGTGGACGATCACGCCCTACTTCCAGTACACGAACGTCGCGCGCGACTTCAAGATCGGCATCGCCGAGGGCGCCTCGACCTATGGCGGCGCGGTGCTGGCCAGCTACGCCTTCACCGACAACTTCGCGCTCGCCGGCCGCGTCGAGTACATCAGCCAGACCGGCGACCGGTTCTCGGGCGGCACCAGCCTGCTCTACGGCGCGGGCAGCTCGGCCCTGTCCTTCACCGTCACCCCGACCTTCACCTTCGACCGCTTCTTCGTCCGCGGCGAGTATTCGCGGGTCCAGCTCTACGACATCACCCGCGGCGACCTCGCCTTCGGCACGCTCGGCACCGGCTTCGGCCGCACCGGCAACCGCACCGCGCAGGACCGCTACATGATCGAAGGCGGCATCACCTTCTAGAGCATTGTCCGACGAAACGGATACCGGTTCGTCGAAGACAATGCGACAAAACAAGGACCGAGAGAGCTTCGCGATTGCAACGCGATCGTGAGGTTCCCTAAGACGATCCCCGACCACGAAGCCTCCCCTCGCGCCCGCCCGGCACCCCCGGGCGGGCGCCTTGCGTTTCGAGCCCGACGCGGACGGGCCGACCTCGATCCATGAGCCCCCGCCCTTTCCGGGTCCGGCACGGGCCTGCACGACTGAAGCCTCCGCGGAAGGAGAGCTGGGACAGGGGTACGAGCCTGATCCAGAAGGGCTTCTACCCCATCATCCGCAACAAGCCCGCCAGCGCCGCCACGTCCCCCGGATTGTCCGACAGGAGCGCGTCGATCTCGCCGTTCGCGAGCGCCCGGACGTGCCGGCAATCCGGCCGGAACCGCGCCCCGGCGCAGGAGCAGCGCAGGCGCGGGCCGTCGCGGCCCTCGATCAGCCGCACGTCGTAGGGCGTGCCGGTGCTGCCACGCACGACGAAGTGGAGGAGCGGCGCGCGGGTACGGCTCGGCGCCACGCCGCGCAGGGCCCGGGCGGCGATCCCGTCGGGCGCGCGCCCTCCCTCCCCGGCCCGCTCGCGGAGGAGGCCGTGTCCCTTAGCGAGGCTCGCGATATCGGGCGCGCCGGCCTCCCGCATCACCGCGAGCGCGATCTCCGCGCAGGCATAGGCGTCCTCGCCGGCATCGTGGTGGCGGAACGTCACGCCGATCCGGGCGGCGAGCGCCGAGAGCCGGTAGGTGCCCTGGCCCTGCCCGCCCTCCCCCGGCCAGTGCCGGCGGGCGAGTTGCACCGTACAGAGCGAGGCGTAGGCCGGCTGCGGCAGGCCGTAGGCCTGGAGCGTGGCGGCGAGCACCCCGACATCGAAACTGGCATTGTGCGCGAGCACCAGGCTGCCGGCGATCTCCGCGAGGTACGGTGCCATCGCCTCGGGAAAGGACGGCGCGCCGGCGACGTCCCGCGGGCGGATGCCGTGAACCCGGATGTTGCCGGGGGAGAAGCGCATCTCGGCCGGGCGGATCAGCCGCGACTCGCGCCGCACCACCCGCCCGCCCTCGATCCAGGCGAGCCCGACGGCGCAGGGGCTGTCGCGGCGCTCGTTGGCGGTCTCGAAGTCGATCGCGAGGGTGCGAGGGAAGGTCATCCCCGCGCTCTTCCCCGCGAAGGCGCCGAATTTCAGGCAGAGGCGACCATCGCCAGCCACTCCTCCTCCGAGACCACCGTCACGCCGTGCTTCTCGGCATCCTTGAGCTTGCTGCCCGCGCCCGGCCCGGCCACCACGAGGTCGGTCTTGGCCGAGACCGAGCCCGAGACCTTGGCGCCCAGGCGCTCGGCCGTCGCCTTGGCCTCGCTGCGGGTCATCTTCTCCAGGGTGCCGGTGAACACCACGGTCTTGCCGCTGAACGCCGCGGCTTGCGCGGGCGCCGCCGCCCGCTCGGTCGCGACCTCGGCGAGCAGGGCCTCCACCGCCGCGACGTTGTGCTCCTCGGAGAAGAATTGGATCAGCGAGGCGGTGGTGACCGCGCCGATCTCGCCGTCATCGGCGAGCGCCCGGTAGGCGTCGCCGGGCACCTGGGCCGCCGCCCGCTCGACCGCCGCCCGCACGCCCGCGGAGTCGCCGTAGGCTTCGAGCAGGGATTCGCGCTGCGGCGTCGACAGGCGCGCCACCGCGCCGCCGGCGAGCAGGTCGGCGTCCGGCGCCTCGGCGGCCGCGGCCAGCAGCCGGTCGCGGGTGGTGGCGCCGACGCGGTCGAGGCTCGCCAGCGCGATCCAGTCCGGCCCGGGCTGGCAGGCGGCGGCCGCCGCCACGCCCGCCATCAAGGCCGGCATGTCCGAAAAATGCTTGGCGAGCGCCTTGGCGGTCGCCTCGCCGACCTGCTCGATGCCGAGCGCGAAGATGAACCGGTTGAGCGGGATTTTTCGTCGCGCCTCGACCCCGGCGAGGAGGTTCTTGATCGCCTTGTCCTCGTCGTCCTTCTTCTTGCCCGCCTTCTTGACCTCCTTGCCGGCGGCGAGCGCCCGCTCGGCGGAGAGCGCCTGGCGCCGGGCGACCACGGCTTCCTTCAGGGGCTCGAACGCGAGCCGGAACAGGTCGGCGGGTTGGCGCACCAGGCCGGCCTCGAACAGGGTCTCGATGTAGGTCTCGCCGAAGCCCTCGATGTCGAAGGCATTGCGCGAGACGAAGTGCTTCAGCCGCTCCTGCCCCTGCGCCGGGCAGATCAGGCCGCCGGTGCAACGGCGCACCGCGTCGAGCTTGCCGGTGCGCGGGTTCAAGCCCCGCACCGCGTGGCTGCCGCAGGCCGGGCAGGTCTCGGGAAAGCGGTAGGGCACGGCGTCCCTGGGGCGCCGCTCCAGCACCACGTCGGCGACCTTCGGGATCACGTCGCCGGCGCGCAGGACCACCACCGTGTCGCCGACGCGCACGTCCGAGCCTTGCGAGAGATCGCCATCGTCGCGCAGGGTCTGGCCGGTCCAGATCGCGACGCCGCTGCGGATCGGCTGTCCGTCGGCATCGACGCCATGGACGTAATCCTCGTTGTGGAGCGTCGCGTTCGACACCACCACGCCACCGACCGTGACCGGCCTCAAGCGCGCCAGCGGGTTGAGCGAGCCGGTGCGCCCGACATTGATGTCGATCGCCTCGACCACCGTGGTGGCGCGCTGGGCCGGGAACTTGTGGGCGAGCGCCCAGCGCGGCGCCCGCGCGACGAAGCCGAGGCGGCGCTGGAGGGCGAAGGAATCGACCTTGTAGACGACGCCGTCGATGTCGTAGCCGAGCTCGGCCCGCCGCGCCTCGATCATCCGGTAATGGGCCAGCATGGCGGCCGCATCGATACATAGGACCGTCAAGGGGTTCACCGGCAGGCCCCAGGACTTGAAGGCCTCGATCATCTCGAACTGCGATTCGGCCGGCTGTTCGGACATCTCGCCGGCGGCATAGGCGAAGAAGCGCAGGGGCCGCGAGGCGGTGATGCTCGCATCGAGCTGGCGCAGGGAGCCGGCGGCGGCGTTGCGCGGGTTGGCGAAGAGCGGCTTGCCGGCCGCCTCCTGGCGGGCGTTGATGCCGGCGAAATCGGCGTGCGACAGGTAGACCTCGCCGCGCACCTCGCACACGGCCGGCCAGTCCCCGCCGGCCAGAACCTCGGGAATCTCCTTGATCGTCCGCACGTTGGCGGTCACGTCCTCGCCGACCTCGCCGTCGCCGCGCGTCGCCGCGGTGACGAGGCGCCCGTCCTCGTAGCGCAGGGACAGGGAGAGACCGTCGATCTTCGGCTCGGCGGTGAAGGCGACCGGCTCACCGGTGGCGAGGCCGAGGAAGCGGCGCACCCGCTCGACGAACTCGCCGATCTCCTCGTCCGAGAAGGCGTTGCCGAGCGAGAGCATCGGCACCGCGTGCCGCACCTTGGCGAACTTGTCCGACGCCTTGGCGCCGACGCTGGCCGAGGCCGCGCCGGTGCCGGCGAGATCGGGGAAGCGCGCCTCGATCGCCTCGAGCTCCCGGCGCAGGGCGTCGTACTCGGCATCCGAGATCGTCGGCGCATCCTCGCCGTGGTAGCGCCGGTCGTGCTCCGCGATCTCCGCCGAGAGGGCGGCGTGGCGGCTCTGGGCGCTCTTCGGGTCGAGGTCGTCGAGGGCGGGGGCGCGGGAGGAGGGCATGGACGCTCGTGACGCGGGGCTCGGTGTTCGAGCTTGATTTAGGGCGGCCGGCGCGGGATGGCGGCGGGCGCGGATCGACACCCGTCATGCCCGCAGGATGGCTCACATTCCGTTAACCCTGCTCGCGCACCACCGCAGAGCGGCGGCTGTCGCGGGCGTTCAGGACGTGGACGACCAGCGCCAGAGCCGCCACCAGAGCCGCGACGGGTCCCAGGGCACGGGCCGACCAGAGCTGGATGACCCACCCGCCGAGAAGGCCCGCCACGCCGATGCCGAGATACAGGGCGGAGGCATTCAGGGACACCAGGATCTGGCCGACCTGCGGCGCCGTGGCGAGCAGGCGATGCTGCTGCGCCGGCAGCAGCAGCCATCCCGCGCTGTTCCAGACCGCGACGCCGAGGAGAGCGCCCGGCAGCGTCGTCGCCAGGGAGGGAAACACCGCGAGGATCCCCGTGACGGCGATCAGGCTCGTCGCGACCGTGCGGTTCGCGCCCCACCGGTCGGCGAGCCAGCCGCTGAGCCCGTTGCCGATGGTCCCGGCGATGCCGAACGCGCACAGGACCAGGCTCAGGGTCCGGCCCTCGGCATGCATCGTCTCGGCCAGGAGCGGGCCGATATAGGTGTAGACGGTGAAGCCCGCAGTCATCGCCAGGGTCGTGACGATCAGCGTTCCGGGGACCTGCGGCAGGCGCAGGGAGCGCACGCGCTCGCCGAGCGTGACCGCGGGCGGAGCCGGGAGCTCGGGAAGCCGGAGGGCGAGCCCCGCGAGCGCCGCCACGCCGAGACCCGTGACCAGCCAGAAGGCGGCGCGAAAGCCGCCAGGCTCGCCGAGCCACGTTCCGACCGGTACCCCGACGATGGTGGCGACCGTGATGCCGCCCATGACGACCGACAGGGCTCGTCCCCGATGGGCCGGCCCCGCCAGGATCGCGGCGGTGACGGAGGCGCAGGGCGTGTAGGCCGCCGATGCCACGGCGGCCACGATCCGGCCGGCCATCAGCATCGCGTAGCTCTCGGCCAGAGCCGCCATCGCGTTGCCGACGATGAAGACGGACAGGGCGACGAGCAGAAGGGTGCGGCGCGGCAGGTTCGCCGTCAGGGAGGCCACGACGGGAGAGCTGATCGCGTAGACCACCGCGAAGACCGTGACCAGCTGACCGGCGGCGGCCACGCTCACGTCCAGCCGATGACTGATGTCTTGCAGGACGCCGGCCACGATGAACCCGTCGGTGCCGATCGCGAAGGTTCCGACTGCCAGAAGGGCGATTCTCGACCACATGCCGTCACTCCTTGAACCGGGCATGCGCCGATCGCTAAAGGGTGACAGCGCTGTCAGGGTCAAGCCGGGTCGGAGGGGTGATGCAGATCGGTGAATTGTCGCGCCGGACGGGCGTCAGCGTGCGGATGCTGCGCTACTACGAGCGGGAGCACCTGCTGCAACCGGCCCGCCGGACCTCCGGCTACCGCGATTACGGCGAGGACGACGTCCGTCTGGTCGAGCGCATCCGCGCCCTGAGTGCCGCCGGCCTCACCCTCGCGACCGCCCGGATCGTCCTGCCCTGCGTCGACGATCAGGGACAGCGCTTCCAGCCCTGCAAGGAGGTTCGCCCGGCGCTGGAGCGGGAGATGCACCGCATCTCGGACAAGATTGCCACGCTGGAGAAGAGTCGCCAGATTCTGATGGATTACCTCAGCGACGCGGGATGATCGACATCTTGATGCTTGAGATCGAAGCTGTAGCAGATCGTGTCTGACTTGAAGTTTTCGGCGATGAACAGCACCTGATACCGTCTTCGTTTGATCTGTTCCGCGTCAAATAGAGCGCGGGATCCCCTCTCCCGTGTGGGAGAGGGGTAGGGGTGAGGGTGGCGCGCTTCCGAGTAAAGCTCGAACCGTGGTGTTGGCAGATCAACGGTTCATGCTTAATCCTGAACCCGAGCCACCCTCACCCCCAACCCCTCTTCCACACGGGAGAGGGGAGACGCGCTCAATATTTATCTGACTGTATTAAGCGGAAGTCGTATGATTTCCATCAAGTGTTGCCCATCGGGCGGCCTTTTGCATGTAAATCAAGTCCATACGCCGCGGCAATCAGCAATCAATCAGGCCGATCAGCGCCCGCTACATGCATCGCAAGGAGGCGGATTCATATGAACAACAACAAGATCCCTGACTTCCACACTGATGCGGAAGCCGAGACATTTCTCGATCAAGATCTATCCGGTCTCGATTTCTCGCAATTCAAGCCGGTCCAGTTCGAGTTCTCACCAAAAACGGAGCGCGTAAACATGCGCTTACCGAAGGAATTGCTCGACGCCGTCAAGGCTTCGGCCTCTCGGGAGGGGATGCCGTACCAGCGCTTCATCCCCCGGGTGCTCGAACACGCGGTGTCTCAGCCTGACGAGAACAAGACGGAGCCGTGAGTCGCCGGCAGCCGGCCGGATTAAAAAACCTTGACCGCCGATCGCTCGATGCGCGCACGCAGCCGCGGATGCAGACTGTCGCGGGTGGTCACGTCGACTTCGGTCCCTAGTTGCTCCTCGAGGAAGAGCTTGATGCCAACGAGGTCGAAGCCGTTGAAGCGGCTCTTGGGATCGTAGTCGATGAACAGGTCGAGGTCACTGTCCGGCCGGGCGTCGTCCTGGGCGGTCGATCCGAACAGGTAGAGCGACGTCGCGCCCATGTCCCGCATGCTGTCGGCATGCGCCTTGAGCTGGATGAGGGCGTCGTCGCGAGTCATGATGCCATGATACCGCGCCGCTCGTCGCGACGCCACAGGTCGCGATCGGGAACGCTCAGGCCATTGCCTCACGCCGGCCCATCAGCCGCGCCTTCCATCCCAGAGCCGGCCGCTCGACGAGGCGCCAGGACAGGGCCGCCACCGCCAGCGTCAGGGCCAGCGACGGCCCGAGCAGCCACCACGCCGACGCCGCCGGGAACAGCGCGTGCAGGCTCTGCTGCACCGGCCAGCCATAGAGATAGGTGCCGTAGGAGAGGTCCGCCCGCGGGTCGAGGGCCGGGTGGCGGACCGGGGGGTTGAGGCCGAGGCAGAGCACGCCGTAGGCCTCGGCGAGGAACAGCAAAGGCGCGTAGAGGGCTGTGCCGTGGGCGAGGCCCGCGAGGACGAGGAGCGCGAGCGCCAGGGGCCAGCTCAAGGGCGCCCGGTCGGCGCAGAGGAAGAGCATGGCCCCCGCCGAGAAGATCAGCGGCAGGCGCAAGCTCGTCTCCAGGGCCTTCGGCATCTCGCCGTCGCGCAGGCCCGCCGCCGCGAGCGCCACCGCCAGGCCGGCGACGAGCACGGGCGCGAGCCAGCGCCGGCGCAGGGTGCCGAGCAGTCCCGCCGCCAGGAGGCCGAGATAGCACAGGACCTCGTATTTGAGCGTCCAGACCGTGCCCATCGGGAAGCGGAACGGATTCTCCGAAAAGACGCCCGGCAGGGCGGCGTTGCTCTTGAAGGTGGTAAGCGTGCCGGAAATGAAACGCCACAGGCCGGGATCGGCCCAGTAGGCGGAGAGCGGCAGGTTCGTCATCAGGCTGCCGAGGCCGAGCGCGACGGCGAGCGTCGCCGCGACGAGCCCGGGGACGATGCGCAAGGCGCGGGCGACGACGTAGTCGCGGGGACCGCGCCGCATCAGGCTCATCGTGACGAGGAAGCCCGAGACGGCGAAGAAGCCGTTCACCGCGTGCTCGCCCAGCGTGTAGCCGGTCAGGCGCGTCAGCGGCTCGTCGAGGATATGGCCGGTGGTGACGCTGAAGGCGTGCGAGACCACGACGAGAAGGGCGAGCGCCAATCGCACCGCCCCGAAGGCGTTGTGCGGCTGCCTCAGGCCGGCGGCGACCGTCACCATGCACCGGCCTCCGGCTGAACGGCCGGATCCCGCGCCAAGCCCTCCTGCGCCAGCGCGCTGCGGCCCTGGCGCGCCGCCCAGGCGCCGGCGACCGAGCCGCCGTAGCGCTCGAGTCCCGAGCGGCGGAAGGCGAGCGCCGCGAGGAGCGCCTTCACGCCGTTCTTCGCCAGCATCGCAGCCGTGGGATCGGGCAGGCCGTACTTGCGCGAGACGTAGGCCCGCGACCAGGCCTGGTGCCAGCGCGAGCGGCGCACCCTCCCCCGCTCCGGCGCGCTCGAGGCGCCGCGGCCGTGGAGCGCCACCGCGCCGTGGACGTGGACCAGCGCCTTGCCCGCATCGGCGATGCGGCGGCAGAGGTCGTCGTCCTCGTAGAACAGGAAGATCTCAGGGTCGAAGCCGCCGAGCGACAGGAAGAGGTCGCGCCGCACCATCAGGCAGGCGCCGGAGAGGAACGGCGCACAGGCGTCGCCCTCCGGCGGGTGGAGCCGCCCGCCCGGGTTGGTCAGGTAGGGCGCGAGCAGCGAGCGCGGCTGGTAGAAGAACCGCCCGTCAGGCTCGACGATGCGGGGCGCGAACAGGCCCGCATCGGGATAGGCCTCGGCCGCGGCGAGGAGCGCGTCGGCGGCGCCCGGCTGCAGCTCGACGTCCGGGTTGACGATCAGGGCGTATTCGGCCCGGCCCGCCGCCCAGATGCCGGCATTGTTGGCCCGGCCGTAGCCCTCGTTGCGCGGCAGCCGCAGCACCCGCGCGCCGAGACGGGCGGCGAGATCCGCCGAACCGTCGCGGCTCGCGTTGTCGACGACCAGCGCCGGCACATGCTCGCGGGCGAGCGCGGCGAGACAGGCCGGCAGGACGCCGGCGCTGTCATGCGCGACGACGACCGCGACGAGACCGGGCACGTCCGCCGATCAGCCCTGCTTCTGCGGCAGGTTGAGGCGGATATGCAGCTCGCGCAGCTGCTTGGGCCCGACCTCGGAGGGCGCGCCCATCATCAGGTCCTCGGCGCGCTGGTTCATCGGGAACAGCACGACCTCGCGGATGTTCGGCTCGTTGCAGAGCAGCATCACGATGCGGTCGACTCCGGGCGCGATGCCGCCGTGCGGCGGGGCGCCCAGCTTCAGCGCGTTCAGCATGCCGCCGAACTTCGCCTCCAGCACTTCCCGAGGGTAGCCGGCGAGGCCGAAGGCCTTCTCCATCACCTCGGGGCGGTGGTTGCGGATCGCGCCCGACGACAACTCGATGCCGTTGCAGACGATGTCGTACTGGAACGCCTTGATGCCGAGGATCGTCGCGTGGTCCTCGGGATCGAGGGCCATGAAGGCGTCGTGGTCGAAGTTCGGCATCGAGAACGGGTTGTGCGAGAAGTCGACCCGCTTCTCGTCCTCGTTCCACTCGTACATCGGGAAGTCGGTGATCCAGCAGAAGGCGAACTGGTCCTTGTCGGACAGGGCCAGCTCGTCGCCGACGCGGATGCGCGCCTTGCCGGCGAGCCCCGCCGCCTTGGCCTCGGGCCCGGCGGAGAAGAACAC
Source organism: Methylobacterium sp. 17Sr1-1 (assembly GCF_003173775.1). Taxonomy (NCBI): domain Bacteria; kingdom Pseudomonadati; phylum Pseudomonadota; class Alphaproteobacteria; order Hyphomicrobiales; family Methylobacteriaceae; genus Methylobacterium; species Methylobacterium sp. 17Sr1-1. The sequence continues at coordinate 4,285,518 of NZ_CP029552.1, forward strand.
CGCGTCGCCGGCCTTGAGCCCGGCCTTGGCGGCGATGGCGGCTTGCGCCTCCGCCGGCACGAACTTGGCGATCGGCCCGCGGCCGGTGAGCGTGCCGCCCTCCTCCTCGAACACGATGTAGCCGAGGCCGGGCGCGCCCTCGGAGCGGGCCCAGTCGTTGAGCTTGTCGAAGAACGAGCGCGGCTGCGACGCGGCGCCCGGGGCCGGCACCGCGCGGACCACGCCGCCGGCCTTGATGGCGTTCTTGAACGCGTTGAACGTCACGTCGTCGCGCAGGAACTCGTCCGTGACGTCGGCGATGACGAGCGGGTTGCGCAGGTCCGGCTTGTCGACGCCGTATTTCAGCATCGCCTCGGCGTAGGGGATGCGCACGAAGCTCGGCGAGACGCGCTTGCCCTCGGCGAATTCCTCGAAGACCGAGCGCAGCACCGGCTCGACCGCCTGGAACACGTCCTCCTGGGTGACGAAGCTCATCTCGATGTCGAGCTGGTAGAACTCGCCCGGCGAGCGGTCGGCGCGGGCGTCCTCGTCGCGGAAGCAGGGCGCGATCTGGAAGTACCGGTCGAAGCCGGCGATCATCGTCAGCTGCTTGAACTGCTGCGGCGCCTGCGGCAGGGCGTAGAACTTGCCCGGATGCAGGCGCGACGGCACCAGGAAGTCGCGCGCCCCCTCCGGCGAGGAGGCGGTGAGGATCGGGGTCTGGAACTCGAAGAACCCACCCTCGCGCATCCGCCGGCGCAGCGAATCGATGATCGCGCCGCGGCGCATGATGTTGGCGTGCAGCTTCTCGCGGCGCAGGTCGAGGAAGCGGTACTTGAGCCGCGTCTCCTCCGGGTATTCCTGGTCGCCGAAGACCGGCATCGGCAATTCGGCGGCGGCGCCCAGCACCTCGAGGTCGGTGATGTAGACCTCGACCGCGCCGGTCGGCAGCTCGGCGTTCTCGGTGCCGACGGGCCGCTGGCGCACCCGCCCGTCGATGCGGATCACCCACTCCGAGCGCACGGCCTCGGCCGCCTTGAAGGCCTCGGAATCGGGATCGATCACGCACTGGGTGATCCCGTAATGGTCGCGCAGGTCGATGAACAGCACGCCGCCATGGTCGCGGACGCGGTGGCACCAGCCGGAGAGGCGGACGGTCGCGCCGACGTCGGACGGGCGGAGCGCCCCGCAGGTGTGGGAACGATAGCGGTGCATGGGCGTGTCTTGACTGTCCAGAAGCGCGGCTGTCTCGACCGGGCCCGGAACCGGGCGCGCGGGCGGGCCGCCTGCACGTTAAAGCGTGTGGGCACCCATTCGCGAAGGGGGGAACGAAGTCAAGCGCGGGGCCTCGATCCGGCCCCGTTCGCGCTTGTGGAACAAACAACGAACAACTATATTATCCCCATGGATCAGAACAGCTTTTTCGGCTCCTTCGAGCCGCACCCCGACCCCCTGCCGGATCCGCCGCGGGCCGCGCCCGCGGCGGCCGGAGCGCCACGACCGGAGGCTCGCGCCATGCCGACCGAGAGCCGAGACATGTTCATGGAGCGCCAGCCCGCGTTCATCGAACGCCAGGACGGCGCCTGGCGGGTCCTGCCGATCGAGGGCCGGTTCGAGCTCGTCTACGAGGACGGCAACGGCGCCTGGAGCGTGCGCCGGCTGCAGGCGCACGAGTTGAAGATCGGCCCGGGCCGGGTGCTGGTCGGCGGCACCGACCGCGACCGGGACGGCTACCGGGGCTTTCGCGCCGACCGCATCCACCGCCTGACCGACCGGGACACCGGCGAGCGGGTGGAGCGCAACATCCTCGACTGGCTCACCCGCCGGGCCGAGAGCACGCGGCGGGCCCGTGCCGCGGCCCTGCGCCGGGAGGCGCGGCGGAGCGGGCCGCGCGCGGCGTGATTTCGGGTGACCGCGCCGCGCAATCCCCATAACCCACGGTGTCGGTCTCTCGCGCTGGGCGGCCGGCTCCGCTATAGCCGATGGTCATGAAGCTGATTACTTCGACGGAAGAACTCGCCTCCGCCTGCGCGCGATTCGCCACGCAACCCTTCGTGACCGTCGACACGGAGTTCATGCGCGAGACGACCTACTATCCGAAGCTGTGCCTGATCCAGATCGCGGCACCGGACGGGTCGACCGCGCTCGTCGATCCGCTGGCCCCCGGGATCGACCTCGCGCCGTTCTTCGCGCTGATGGGCGACGAGCGGGTGCTGAAGGTCTTCCATTCGGCCCGGCAGGACCTCGAGATCATCTGGCTCCTCGGCGGGCTGCTGCCGCAGCCCTTCTTCGACACGCAGGTCGCCGCGATGGTCTGCGGCTACGGCGATTCGGTCTCCTACGAGCAGCTGGTCAACGACGTCGCCAAGGCGAAGATCGACAAGTCGTCGCGCTTCACCGACTGGTCGCGCCGCCCGCTCTCGGACGCGCAGCTGAGCTACGCGCTGTCGGACGTCACCCACCTGATCAAGGTCTACGAGACCCTGGCCCGCGAGCTGATCGCCACCGACCGCGGCGCCTGGCTCGACGAGGAGATGGCGGTCCTCACCTCCCCCGACACCTACCGGGCCGATCCGGATCAGGCCTGGCGGCGGCTGAGCAGCCGGATGCGCAAGGCCCGCGAGATCGCGGTGCTGATGGAGGTGGCGGCCTGGCGCGAGCGCGAGGCGCAGAGCCGCAACGTGCCGCGCGGGCGCATCCTGAAGGACGAGGCGGTGATCGACATCGCCACTTCGGCGCCGCGCAACGTCGAGGCGCTCGGCCGGCTGCGCACGATCCCCGCCGGGTTCGAGCGCTCGCGCACCGGCGCCGACATCCTGGCCGCCGTCGAGCGCGGCCTGTCGCGCGACCCGGCGGGCGTGCCGATCCCTGAGCGCGGCCGCGCCCGCAGCGGCGGCAACGGCGCGCTGGTCGAGCTCCTCAAGGTGCTCCTGAAGGCGGTCTGCGAGGACGAGCGCGTGGCGCCCAAGATCATCGCCACCGTCGACGACCTCGAGGCCCTGGCGGAGGACGACGCCGCCGACGTGCCGGTGCTGCACGGCTGGCGCCGCGGGTTGTTCGGCGAGAAGGCGCTGGCCTTGAAGGCCGGGCGTCTGGCGCTGTCGGCGGAAGGCGGGCGCGTGGTGGTGCGGGAGCTGCCTTAGAACGTCGTCTGACGAGGCGGATACCGCTTCGTCGAAGGCATGCGGCCGCAATTAAAGCCCTGTGACACCATCCGATGGCAATGCCACGGTATGCACCCGTGCGGCAACGCGATCGGACGGTCTTGCGGCGGTCCGCTCCGGCGACGCTTCCTGGCCGAAGCGGACACGCTGACACCCCGATCGAGACGCTAGACTTGTCGCATCCCGCCATCGACGCATAGTTCGGCCCCCGCGACGAAGCTCGCCTCGTCGCTCAGCAGGAACAGCGTGGCCGCCGCCACCTCCTCCGGACGCGCCATGCGGCCGAGCGGGATCGGCGCGATCAGCGCGGCCCGCGCGTCCTCCGGCACGCTCGCCATCATGGCGGTGTCGGTCGGGCCGGGGGCCACCACGTTCACGCGGATGCCCTGCGGGGCCAGTTCCGCCGTCCATGTGCGCGCGTAGGACCGCAGCGCCGCCTTCGTCGCACAGTAAGTCCCGTAGGGCGTGATGCCCGCGGCGTCGGCGATCGAGCCCATCAGCACGACGGACGCACCCGGCCCCATCGCGCCCAGAGCCGCCTGCAATCCGAAGACGGCCCCACGGACGTTGACCGCGAAGTGCCGGTCGAAATGCTCGGGCGTCCCGTCGCGCAGGGTCGCCGGTTCCGAGATGCCCGCATTGAGGACCAGCGCGTCGATCCGGCCATGCGTCTCCCGGACGACCGCCACGACGCGCTGCAGATCGTCGCGTTCGGCCGCATCCGCGACGAGACCCCGCGCACCGCGTCCGATCCTCGCGGCAGCGGCCTCGACCTCGTCGGCGGAACGCCCGGTGAGGACGACCGACGCGCCCTCGATCGCCAGCCGCTCGGCGACCGCGAGACCGATGCCCTTCGCCCCGCCGATCACGAGCGCAATCTTGTCCACCATGCGAGCCATCGCGGCATCCCTTTCATCTGCGATGGCGCATGAGATACATATCGTATACCTGCTATCAAGAACGCACTTGAGATAGACTAGATACTTGGGATAGCCTAGATATGCGCGATGATACCGATCTCGATGCCGCGTCCGCATGCGCGCTCGCGGACATGGCGCGGGTCCGTCCGGTGCTGGACAAGATCGCCGACAAGTGGACGATCCTGATCCTCACGGTGCTGTGCCCGCGACCGTCGCGGTTCAACGCGATCAAGCGGCGGCTCGACGGCATCACGCACAAGGCGCTGGCGGACGCGCTGAAGCGGCTGGAGCGCAACGGTCTGGTGACCCGGACCGTGCTGCCGACCGCACCGATCGGCGTCGAGTATGCGATCACCCCGCTCGGCCACTCGCTGCGCCAGCCCTTCGAGGCGCTGTGCTCGTGGGCACTCGACCACGGTGCGGCGATCGAGGCGGCCAACGACGGGTATGACAGCATCAAAGCGCGGCCGTGACGGGGCGTCTGCCGTCGGCTCGCCGGATGTCGCAGCGCTGTGTCCACCCGCGGCCGGCCTCCCCCGCCCGGCCCGGTGCATCGGTATCGGAGGCCATCGATATCAGTAGACGTCGCCCTCCGCCGGGGCGGCGGCAGGTGCCGCTCGGCTGGCCGGCGCCTGCGGGGCCTGGGGGCGTGCCGCAGCGGCCGGCGCGCGGACGACCGGACCTGCCGGTCCCGCGGGCCCCCGCGGGCCAGGTGGTCCCGCCGGGCCTGCCGGCCCGCGCGGCCCCGGCTTGCCGGGGGCACCGGCCGGACCCGGTGGGCCGGTCTCGCCCCGCAGACCCGGCGCGCCCGGCAAGCCCGCCTCGCCGCGTGGCCCGGCTTCGCCCGCAGGACCCGCCTCGCCCCGTGCGCCCGGCTCTCCCGGCGTGCCGGCCGGGCCTGGCTCGCCGCGCAATCCCGCCTCGCCGCGCGCCCCGGCGGGACCGGCCGGGCCCGGAGGACCGGCCTCGCCCCGCGCGCCGGCTTCGCCCCGTGGCCCCGGCGGGCCGGTCTCGCCGCGGGGCCCCGGAGGGCCCGCCACGGTCCTCACCTCCGCCCGGCCCTCGGGGCCGGCAGCGCCTTTGGGGCCTTCCGGGCCCGCGGGTCCCCGCTGGCCGCACTCGCCCACCACCGCGCCGCGCTCCTGGCGGCCGGCGCGCAGGGTCACGATGCAGGTCGCCGGGTGGTAGACGAGGCGGAACTCGAACTTGCCGCGGGAATCGGCTCGTGCCGTGAAGCGGCCGTCGAGGCTGACCTCGGCCTCCGCCTCGTCTGCGGTGCCGAGCACCCAGAGCTCGCCCGCGGTGATCCGCGCCGCCAGGACCTGGATCTCGGCCCGGGCCGGCGTCGCCGCCATCAGGCAGGCCGCGAGGGCCGCGCCCGATAGCAACGCGGAGCGTCCGGTTCCGCCGCGCACCATCGCCCGCTCCCGCATCCTCGATCCTGGGCCCAAAGTGTTTTTCCGCGCGGCGGAAAGTCAAGCACGGCCGAGTTTCGAGCACAGGCACGATGGTCGATGGTCTTCCCCGATGGTGGCGCTTGACCGGGCCGCGTCACGGCTCGGGCCCGACATAGACCGCCCGCGGGCGGATCAGCCCGCCGGCCTGGCGCTGCTCGAGCCCTTGCGCGATCCAGCCGGCCGAGCGGCCCAGCGCGAACAGCCCGAAGGCGCTGCCCCGCGGCAGCCCGAGCCGCCGGCGCAGGGCGACGAGGGCGACGTCGAGGGCGGGCCTCGCGCCCGTCAGCTCCTCGGCCGCCGCCGCGATCGTCCGCAGGCGCGGATCCTCCGCGAGGAGCGGCGCGAGCAGGGCGGCGGCCCGCGGATCGCCGGCGGGATAGAGCGGATGGCCGAAGCCCGGCAGGGACTCGCGGCCGGCGAGCTGGCGGCGCAGGGATGCGGCCGGGTCGGCCCCGTCGAGGGCGTCCCACAGGGCCTCCACCCGCGCGGTCATGCCGCCGTGCCGGCTGCCGCTCAGTGCCGCGAGGCCGCCGATCACCGCCGCGCGCAGGCTCGCCCCCGCCGAGGCGACGCACCGCGCGGTGAAGCCCGAGGCGTTCAGCTCGTGGTCGGCGCACAGGACCAGGGCGCGGCGAACCGCCTCCGCCCCGGCGGAATCCAGGCCCCAGGCCGTCGCGCATTGGCGGTGGAGCGGCGCGGCGTCCGGCGCCCGGCCGGTGACGCAGGCCGCGAGCACCCGGACCAGGGCGCCGCATCCCGCGGCGAGCCGGGCCGGATCCTGCTGCCAGGAGGCCGTCGGCGCGTCCTCCGTCGCGGCCGCGAAGGCGCCGACGAGGTCGCCGCCGGGCGGCGCGGCTCCGGACATCTCGGGCCCGAAGGCGGCGTCCTGCGGCAGGGCCCAGAGCCGGGCGGCCGCCTCCTCCAGGGTCGCGGTCCGCGACAGCGCCACGGCGTCGGTGCCGCGATAGTACAGGCAGCCGTCGCGGATCAGCGTGACGGTGGTCTCCATGACCGGCAGGCCCCAGTCGAGGGTGGCGCGGGCCACCTCCCGCGGACGCCGGCCGCGATGGCGGGCGGCGGCGAGGCGAGCGACCGCGTCCGCCGCGTAGGCCCGCACCCGCGGATCGGCGGTCGGATGCGCCTCGATCAGGCCACGGCTGACATAGGCGTAGAGGGTCTGGCGGCTGACGCCCAGGCGGGCGGCTGCCTCGGCGGCGGTGAGGTAGGCGGTCACGGACATCCTCGCGGACGCGACGTTGATTCGGGTAATCAAGATTGACGATCTGACCCCGTCGGCGCGCTTCTGTCACGACAGGCGAACGCGGGAGCGGGTGATGACGAGGGAAACGGGCAATCCAGCCTTCGGGGCGATCCTGGGAGCGATCCGGCGCGGCCTCGGCGTCGAGGCCGCGCCGCCGGTGACGGTGACCGGGGCGGGCGCCCTCCCGTCGGTCTACCCGGTCAGCGACCTTGCGGCGGCCTCGGTCGCGGCGGCGGGGCTGGCGCTGGCCGAGCTGATGGAGAACCGCTTCGGCCGGCATCCGGGCGTGACGGTCGACCGGCGCCTCGCCGCGTTCTGGTTCGCCCGCTCGCTCCACCCGCGCGGATGGGCGCTGCCGCCGCTCTGGGACCCCGTGGCGGGCGATTACCGGGCGACGGATGGCTGGATCCGCCTGCACACCAACGCGCCGCATCACCGCGACGCGGCCCTGGCGGTGCTCGGCACCGCGCCGGAGCGGGAGGCGGTGTCGGGCGCCGTGGCGGCCTGGCGGGTGGACGACCTCGAAGCGGCGGTCGTCGCGGCCGGCGGCTGCGCCGCCGCGATGCGCCCGGCCGCCTCCTGGGCCGCCCATCCGCAGGGAGCGGCGGTGGCGGCCGAGCCCCTGGTCGCCTGGGAGGCGGGCGGGGCCGGCGAGGCCGGCCTGACGGGGGCGCGGCCCGACCGCCCCCTCGCTTCCTTACGCGTCCTCGACCTGACCCGGGTGCTCGCCGGCCCGGTGGCGACCCGCTTCCTCGCCGGGTTCGGCGCGAGCGTGCTGCGCCTCGATCCGCCGGGCTGGGAGGAGCCCGGCGTGGTGCCGGAGACGACCCTCGGCAAGGCCTGCGCCCGCCTCGACCTGACGAACCCGGCCGGGCGGGCACGGTTCGAGTCGTTGCTCGCGACGGCGGACGTGCTGGTCCACGGCTACCGGCCGGACGCGCTGGCCCGCCTCGGGCTCGACGAAGCGGCCCGCGCCCGCCTGCGGCCGGGCCTGATCGACGTCAGCCTCGACGCCTATGGCTGGAGCGGGCCATGGCGGGGACGGCGCGGCTTCGACAGCCTGGTCCAGATGAGCAGCGGCCTCGCCGAGGCCGGGATGGTCCGCGCCGGCGCCGACAAGCCGGTGCCGCTGCCGGTCCAGGCCCTCGACCACGCGACGGGTTACCTCATGGCAGCCGCCTGCCTGCACGGGCTGACGCGGCGCCTCGCGACCGGGCGCGGCTCTGCGGCGCGGCTGTCGCTCGCCCGCACCGCCGCCCTGCTGGCCGCCGCACCGGCGGCCCCGGCCGAGGCGGCGCCCGCCGCCCCGGAGCGGGGGGATTTCGCGGAGGTGCCGGAGCCGACCGGCTGGGGCCCGGCCTTGCGCCTGCGCCCGCCGCTCGCCCTCGACGGCGTGCCGATGGCCTGGGACCGGCCCGCCGGCCCCCTCGGCGCCGCGGCGCCGGCCTGGTGAGGAACAGGGCCAGTCGGCCGGAGTTGGCCGGGCTCATCCGCGACAGGAGAAGCCCATGGCCGGCGAGAAGCCCCACGGCGACAAGACCCACGCGCAGAACATCCGCCTGATCGAGGGCAAGGACGGCCCCAACGTCCCGGCCGGCGGCGGCGCCCGCATCCGCACCAGCGCCGATCCGACCCGGCCGCCCTCCACCCACCAGGAGAGCCGCGACCACAACAAGCACAACCACCCGGGCCAGGACGGCCACCGTCCGCAGAAGCACGGCCCGGCGGAGGAGAAGCCGTGATGGATCGTCGGGCGATCGGCTGCGGCTTGCTCGGAACCTGAACTCCTCGGCTCCGCCGCACGCCGCATGCCGCAGGCGCAATGGTTTATCGAGAGCCACGCCGCCCTTTCCCGGACGACTGAACCGAAGTGGAAGGAGATCCGGGATCCAGCGCAAAAAGTCGCGAAGCGTCTGCTTGTCTGCGACGATGCAGCATTCAGAGCCGCTTCGCGGCACTTCTCCCCTGGATCCCGGATCTCCTTCCGCTTCGCTGCAGTCGTCCGGGAAAGGGGAGTGGCTCGTGATAGACCGACTGCCGGCACATTTTGTCCGGCAGTGCGAAGGACCTTACCTTCAGACGACCCTGCGAGGCGGACCCGCCGGTCACCCCGCCGCTTACACCCGCCCCGGATAGTTCGGGCTCTCGCGGGTGATCGTCACGTCGTGGACATGGCTCTCGCGCAGGCCCGCATTGGTGATGCGGATGAACTGCGCCTTCTCCTGCATCTCGGGGATCGACGGGGCGCCGACATAGCCCATGGCGGCGCGCAGGCCACCCGAGAGCTGGTGCAGCACCGCCGCCACCGGGCCCTTGTAGGGGACCTGGCCCTCGATGCCCTCCGGCACGAGCTTGTGGGTGTCGCTGACCTCGGCCTGGAAGTAGCGGTCGGCCGAGCCGCGCGCCATGGCGCCGACCGAGCCCATGCCGCGATAGCTCTTGTACGAGCGGCCCTGGTACAGGAAGACCTCGCCCGGGGCCTCGTCGGTGCCGGCGAGCAGCGAGCCCAGCATCGCCACCGAGGCGCCGGCGGCGATCGCCTTGGCGAGGTCGCCCGAATACTTGATGCCGCCGTCGGCGATCACCGGCACGTCGGCCTCGTTGCCGGCCTCGACCGCCTCCATGATGGCGGTGAGCTGGGGCACGCCGACGCCCGCGACGATGCGGGTGGTGCAGATCGAGCCCGGGCCGATGCCGACCTTGATGGCGTCGGCGCCGGCATCGATCAGCGCCTGGGCGCCCTCGCGGGTCGCGACGTTGCCGGCGATGACCTGCACGGCGTTCGACAGGGTCTTCACCCGGCGGACGCTCTCCAGCACCTTGGCCGAGTGGCCGTGGGCGGTGTCGACCACGATCACGTCGCAGCCGGCATCGATCAGGCGCTCCGCCCGCTCGAACCCGCCGTCGCCGGTGGTGGTGGCGGCGGCGCACCGCAGGCGGCCCTGCTCGTCCTTGATCGCGTTCGGGTAGGCGACCTGCTTCTCGATGTCCTTGACGGTGATCAGGCCGATGCAGCGGTAGTGGTCATCGACGACGAGCAGCTTCTCGATGCGGAACTGGTGCAGCAGGCGCTTGGCCTCGTCCTGGGTCACGCCCTCGCGCACGGTGATCAGCCGGTCGCGGGTCATCAGCTCGGCGACGGGCTGGCTCTGGTTGGTGGCGAAGCGGGTGTCGCGGTTGGTGAGGATGCCGACGAGCTTGCCGCGCGAGCCGTTGGGGCCGCGCTCGACCACCGGGATCCCCGAGATGCCGTGCTGGCGCATCAGCCCGTAGGCGTCGGCCAGGGTCTCGTCCGGGTGGATGGTGATCGGGTTGAGCACCATGCCCGACTCGTACTTCTTGACGAGGCGGACCTGCTCGGCCTGCTCCGGCGGCTCGAGGTTGCGGTGGATCACCCCGAGGCCGCCGTTCTGCGCCATCGCGATGGCCATCCGGGCCTCGGTCACCGTATCCATCGCCGAGGCGATGATCGGCATGTTGAGCCGGATCGAGCGGGTGAGGCGGGTGCCGAGATTCACCTCGGCCGGCATCACCGAGGATGCGGCGGGGCGGAGCAGGACGTCGTCGAAGGTCAGGCCCTCGATGATCGTATCGGTGCCGATGCGGGCCATGAACCAACTCCTCGTGCGTGCGGCCCTTACGGAAGCCGCCAAATCGGGTCGCCCCGGGCGATTGGCCTGGCAGATGCCTGGCAAAAGCCTGGATTGAGTTGGCACCGGCCGATAGCACGCGTCTGTGACGGGCGCAAAGCGCTATCGCCGCAGCGCAGCGATGCGTCCAAAGACTCTTGCAACCGGGACCAGCGCCTACGCCGGGGTGAGGACGAACTCGCCCCAGTCCGGCACCCGCATCGCGCGCTGATACGCCGTCACCGTGCCGGGCCACAGGGCGATGTTGCGCCCGGCCGCGTCCTGGTACCAGCTGGCGCAGCCGCCCTGCTGCCAGATGCTGCCGGCGAGCCGCCGCTCGAGATCCGCGAGGTAGCGCGCCTGCGCCTCCGGCGACGGCTCGATCGCCGCGAGGGTGCGGGTCTTCATCTCGGCGAGGCAGGCGAGCACGTACTCGACCTGCGCCTCGATCATCAGCACGACCGAGTTGTGGCCCAGCCCCGTATTGGGGCCGAGCAGCATGAAGAAGTTGGGGAATCCCGCCACCGCCACGCCGCGATGCGCCGCGACCCGCTCGCCCCAGGCGCGGGCCAGGATCAGCCCGTCGCGGCCGACCACCGGTACCCGGGCGAGGGAGGCGGTGGTGTCGAAGCCGGTGGCGAGCACCAGCACGTCGAGGGGGTGGTGGCGGCCGTCCTGCATCGTCACGCCGTCCGGCGTGACGGCGCGGATCGGGCCGGTCTCCAGCGTCACGTTCGGCCGCGTCAGGGCCGGGTAGTACTCGTCGGAGAGTAGCACCCGCTTGCAGCCGAGGCGGTAGGGCGGGGTGAGCTTTCCGCGCAAGTCGGGATCGGCGACCTGCCGGCGCAGGTGGTGCCGGCTCGCGGCCTCGGCGAGGCGGGTGAGTCCCGAGACCCGGGTGAAGCCCAAAGCCGCCCGCGCCTCGCGCACCCGGAACTGGATCTCGCGCACGAGGCGGCGCACCGGCGGCAGGCGGCGGAACAACGCCCGCAGCCGCGGGGCGATCGGCCGGTCGTTGCGCGGCATGACCCAGGGCGGCGTGCGCTGGAACAGCACCAGGCGCTCGACCTCGGGGGCGATGGCCGGCACGACCTGGATCGCACTCGCCCCCGTGCCGATCACCCCGACGCGCTTGGCCATCAGCGAGACGCCGTGGTCCCAGGAAGAGGTGTGGAAGAGGGCGCCCAGGAAGGTGTGCAGGCCCGGAATCGACGGAATGGCCGGGTGGTGCAACGCCCCCATGCCGGAGACCAGCACCCGCGCCTCCAGCGGGCCGCGATCGGTCTCGACTCGCCACAGCGCGCGCGTGCCGTCCCAGACCGCCCCGGTGACCGCGGTGGAGAGGGCGATGTGCTTCGCGAGATCGAACCGCGCGACCAGCTCGCGCAGGTAGGCGGCGATCTCCGGCTGGCCGGCATAGGTGCGGGTCCAGTCGGGCTTCGGGGCGAAGGACAGGGCGTAGAGATGGGCCGGGATGTCGCAGGCCGCGCCCGGATAGGTGTTCTCGTGCCAGGTGCCGCCGACCGCCTCCGCCTTCTCGACGACGAAGAGGTCGTCGATGCCGGATTGCCGGCACCGGATCGCCATGGCGAGGCCGGAGAAGCCGGCCCCGATCACCAGCACCGCGAGCGGCTTGTCCGGCCAGGGCGCCGGCTGCGGCGTGGTGGCGGGCGTGTCCGTCACCGGACCGCCTCCGGGGCTTTGACGTGGCTCTCGAGGAAGGCGGCGGCCTCGGACAGGGAGCGGCGCGCCTCCGGCAGGAACGACTGCGCCAGCTGCCAGGCATGCGGCACCACCGGCCAGACCGTCACGGTGGCGGAGCCGCCGGCGGCCTTGGCCTTCTCGGCGAAGCGCACCGAATCGTCGCGCAAAACCTCGCGGGCGCCGACATGGAACAGCAGCGGCGGCAGCCCGGCGGGGTCGCCGCGCAGCGGCGAGACGAGCGGGTCGGCGGGGTCGTGCCCGCCGAGATAGAGGTCGACGAGGTGCTGCAGCTTCGTCGGATCGAACATCGCGTCGCGGCGGGCATTGCTGCGCATCGAGTCGCCCTCACCCAGCATGTCGGTCGAGGGCGAGAACAGAACGGCGGCCTGCGGTTGCGGCAGGCCGTCCCGGCGCGCCCGCAGCATCAGCGCCAGCGCCAGGTTGCCGCCGGCGGAATCGCCCGCGATCCCCGCCGGCCCCGAGGCGGCGAAGGCGGACCAGCAGGCGGCCGCGTCGTCGAGGGCCGCCGGAAAGGGATGCTCGGGGGCGAGGCGGTAATCGGGACAGAACACCCGGAAACCCCTGAGCGCGAAGGCGCCGGTGATCGGCCGGTGGGTGCGGGGCGAGCAGGCGATGAAGCCGCCGCCGTGCAGGTAGAACAGCCGCGGGGCGTCCGGTGCGAGGCCGGGGCGCTCGACCCACTCGCCCGCGATCCCGCCGACGCTGCCCTCGCGGAAGGCGAGGCCGGGCGGCTCGGGAAAGCTGCCCGAGTTGAGGACCCGGCGGATCGCCGCGACGTCGCCCCCGGCGCGGGCGACCTTCGGCCGGACCTGCCAGCGGATGATCCAGTCGAAGACGTGGGCGCGCAGGCTCGGCATGCATTACTCCATGGCGCGGGCGATCAGCGACCAGTACCGCACCGGCATCAGGCGCTGGATCAGCGCCACCTGGGCGGCGTCGCGGCCGACGATGATGCGGGGCTCCCGCCGGGCGATGCCGCGCAGGATGCGCGCCGCCGCCGCCTCGGGGGGAAGACGCAGGTGGCGCTCGACGGCGGCCTTGCCGCTGGCGACCTCGGCGGGATCGAGGCGAGGGCCGACGCGGGCGTTGCGGGCGATCGCCGTGGCCACGCCACCCGGATGCACGACGCTCACTCCGAGGTTGGTGCCGGCATATTCATGCCGCAGCGCCTCGGAGAAGCCGCGCACCGCGAACTTGCTCGCCGCGTAGGCCGCCTGGCCCGGCGGGGCGACGAGGCCGTAGAGGCTCGAGAGGTTGACGATCTGCGCCGCCGGCCGGCTCTCCAGAACGGGGAGAAAGGCGCGGGTCATCCGCACCACGGCGCGGAAATTGACGTCCATCAGCCAGTCGAAGTCGTCGAGCTCGACATCGGCGAAGCGGCCGGCGAGCGCCACGCCGGCATTGTTGATCAGGAGGTCGAGCGGCCCGTGCCGGGCGGCGACCGCCTCCGGCAGCGCGGCGACCGCCGCACAATCCGTGATGTCGAAGGCATGCGTGCCGACGTCGCGCCCGAGCGCCCGCACGGCGGCCTCGCTGCGGGCGAGACCGTCGGGATCGCGGTCGACGAGGACGAGGCGGGCCCCCTTCCGGGCGAGGCCGAGAGCCAGGGCCGCGCCGATGCCGCTGCCGGCCCCGGTGACCAGGGCCAGCTTGTCGTGCAGTGGGAAGGCGTCCGCCAACAGCTCGCTCCGTCCGGCTCCGGAGCGCCTGAATCGCCCGGTCCGGCCGTGAGCGCAAGGCCTCGGGGCATTCCCCGAGTGATCAGGCTGCCCGGTGGACGGCCTTCGGCAGCTCGACGTCGATCTCCAGGGTCGAGACGGCGTCGCCGCGCTCCATGGTGATCTTCACCTTCTCCTGGTCGATGGCGACGTGCTTGGCGATCACCGCCAGGATCTCCTCGCGCAACACCGCCACCAGGTCCGAGCGGCCGAAACCGTTGCGCTCGTGCGCGAGAAGGATCTGGAGCCGCTCGCGCGCCACCGGCGCGGTGCCGCGCCGCGACAGGAAGCTCAGCAGGTTCATGCCGCCCTCCGGGGGAAGAGTTTGCCCAGGATCGACCGCTTCTCGGACGGAACAATCATCTCGACCGTCTCGCCCTTGAGCCGCCGCACCGCGTCCGTGTAGGCACGGGCCGGGGCGCTCTGGGGCGCGTTCAGCGTCACCGGGCTGCCGAGGTTCGAGGCCTTGAGAACCTCCTCGCTCTCCGGGATCACGGCGAGCAGCGGGATCGACAGGATCTCGAGCACGTCGTCGATCTTCAGCATCTCGCCGCGCTCGGCCCGGCTGGGGTCGTAGCGGGTGAGGATCAGGTGCTTCTCCAGCCGCTCGCCCTTCTCGGCCCGCTCGGTCTTGGAATCGAGCAGCCCGATGATCCGGTCCGAATCGCGCACCGAGGAGACCTCGGGGTTGGTGACGACGACCGCGATGTCGGCGTGGCGCATCGCCAGCGTCGCGCCGCGCTCGATGCCGGCCGGGCTGTCGCAGATCACCCAGTCGAACTTTTCGCGCAGCTCGCCGATCACCCGGGCGACGCCCTCGTCGGTGAGCGCGTCCTTGTCGCGGGTCTGCGAGGCGGGGAGCAGCGACAGGGTGTCGAGGCGCTTGTCGCGGATCAGCGCCTGGGGAAGCTTGGCGTCGCCCTGGACGACGTTGATCAGGTCGTAGACCACCCGGCGCTCGGCGCCCATGATGAGGTCGAGGTTGCGCAGGCCGACGTCGAAATCGACCACGCAGACGTTCTGCCCGGCTTGCGCGAGGGCGGCCCCGAGGGCCGCCGTCGTGGTGGTCTTGCCCACCCCGCCCTTGCCGGACGTCACCACTATGATCTTGGCCATGGACAATGCTCCCCCCGGACAATCGGGATGATGCGGCGCCCCGGATGCCGGGTCGCGCGCTCACGGGGTTGTTCGAGTGTCGTGTTCGGGTGTGTCGGCCGGGCGGGCCGGAGCGCGTTAGGCGCCCGCGAAGCCCCGTCCGGCCGTTGTCGTCAGTCGAGGGCGGCCATGCGGAGGGTTTCCCCCTCGAGCCAGACCTGGACCGCCTTCTTGCGCAGCTTCGGGTCGGTGGTGTCGGCGGTGCGGAACAGGCCGTCGATGCCGATCAGTTCGGGCTCGAACTTGCGGCAGCAGATCCGGGCCCGGGGGTTGCCGCCCGCACCCGCGATGGCGCGGCCGCGCAGCGCCCCGTAGACGTGGATCGAGCCGCCGGCCAGGATCTCGGCGCCGGAGGCGACCGAGCCCATCACCGTCACGTCGCCCTCGGGGTGGTAGACCGACTGGCCGGAGCGCAGCGGGGTCTCGAGGACGAGGGAGTTGGGCTTGCGCGGCTCCGGCGGCTTGACGGGTTCCGGCGGCTTGGCCTCGGCGACGTCGGCGTCCGGCTCCGCCATCGCGGCCGGGCGTCCGCCGCTGAGCAGCGGCGGCAGCGCCGGGCCGAGCCAGGCCGGCTCGGCCTTCTCGACGCCCATGATGCGGATGCCGCGCTGCTTGAGCTCGTCGACGAGGCCGGCGATGTCGGGCGTCGCTGCCGCGGCATCGTGATCGTCCTCGGCGGGCTCGGCCGCCTCGGATCCGGCCGCGTCCCCCCGGAGGGAGTCCTTGGCCAGGCCCGAGACGTCCAGAATCACGGCGCGCTCGGAGAAGAGCGTCGGCGAGCGCTGCACCAGGGCATCCAGGTGCGAGAACCAGTCGCCGAGCGGCGTCTCCGGCGCGAGCACGAGCGCCCGGAAGGAGCGGCCGCGCAGCGGGAGGGAGGGGCGAGTGAGGCTGATGCTGGTCACGGCGGTTGACGAGTTGTTACCGGGAGCCATGAAGCGCGCAGCATGGTTACCGGATCGTTAATGCTGTCCCGAATCGGCATGAGGCGGGCCGGCGGGGCACGGGCGCGGCGGCGAGCCCGGGCCCGGAGGCACGATCCGGCGCGGACGAAAAAAGGCCCGCGCAAGCGCGGGCCCGGACACGAAGCAGCAGAGGTCGGCGGCGCGGAGGGTCAGCCCAGGAAGTCGCCGCATTTCGGCGGCGCCTCGGTGCCCCACGGCATCAGCGGCACCGTCGAGGTCGAGTTCTTCGGCGAGCCCTGCACCACCTTGTCCGAGTAGACCATGTAGATCAGGGTGTTGCGCTTGGCGTCGCAGCCGCGCACGATCTGCATGCTCTTGAAGATCAGCGAGCGGCGTTCGCTGAACACCACCTCGCCCTGCTTCATCTTGCTCTTGAACTTGACCGGCCCGACCTGGCGGCAGGAGAGCGAGATGTCGGAGACCTCCTCGGCGAGGCCGAGCGTGCCCTTGATGCCGCCCTTCTCCGGCTGGGTGTAGTGGCAGGCGACGCCGGCCACGTCCGGGTCGTCGATGCCGTAGACCACCAGCTTGTCGTTGGGTGTCAGCGGCCGCCAGACGGTCGATTTGTCGAAGATCCGGTCCGGCTCCTGGGCCAGCGCCGCGCCCGTGGTGAGCCCGAGACAGGCCACCCCGCAGAGAGCCGTGAGACCCCGCCGCCACACCATCGCATCAACCTTTCCTTGAAGAAGCTTAACGTATGTAGGGAGGCTGTCGCACGGCGGCGAGGGCGGTTAGAACGGAGCCGTCCCGTCCTGCCACGCTTGGCGTCCCCGCCCGCGGGGCGGCTCGTTCTCGTCCGCCGCCCTCCTCTCAAGGGCGGATCGTCCTCGCATCACGGCCGGTCCCCGAACGCCATGCCGCTGCTACGCCTCACGGTCCGGCTCATCGCCGGCGTCCTTGCGATCCTCTCCTTGTGCCAGGCGGCCCTGGCCGAGCCCAACGCGGCCGCCTGTCAGCGCTTCCGCGCCGAGCTCGCCGGCCTGCAGCGGGATTCGAACCGCGGCCAGATCGAGGAGATCCAGCAGCTCGTCGCCTACCGCCAGTCGATCGGCTGCGAGGGTGGGCGCTTCCTGTTCTTCGACATGCGGCCGCCGCAATGCGCCCAGGTCGAGCAGCGCATCCGCGCCCTCAATGCCGGCTACGGCGCCGGCGCCCGCGAGGTCTCGAACGCCCGCCGCGAGCAGCTGATCGCTGCCGTCAAGGAGTCCTGCACCGGCCTGCAGAGCGCCGCGGCCTCCCAGCCGAAGCCCGCCGACGGGTTCGGGCGCGGCGGCTCGCAGGTGATCTGCGTGCGGATGTGCGACGGGGCCTATTTCCCGATGCCGAACCTGCCCGACGGGCGGGAGGGCGCCGACGAGATGTGCCAGGCGCTCTGCCCCGGGGCCGAGGCCGCCGCCTACTCGATGCCGCCGAGCGACGGCGGCCTGACCCAGGCCGCCGCGATCCAGACCAAGCGCGCCTACTCGGCCCTGGCGAACGCCTTCAAGTTCCAGAAGACCTTCGTGCCGAACTGCTCGTGCAAGGGCACGCAGACCTGGGCGCAGGCCCTGGTCAAGGCCGAGAGCATGCTGGTACGCCACAAGGGCGACATCTTCGTCACCCCGGCCCAGGCCGAGGCGATGTCGCGGCCGAAGGTGCGCCTGAGCCTGGTCGGCCGCGCCGACCGGGCCGCCGCGACCCTGGCCGCCACCGCCGCCACCCGGGTCGAGGACGGTACCGCCGAGGCTGCGGAATCCGCCCGCCCGGCCACCCCCGAGGAGCGTCCCGCGGTGCGGATCATCGCCCCGAACCTGATCCCGGTGCCGCTCACCGCCAAGGCGGACGGCCCGCAGGCTGCCGTGGCGGCGGTCCCGGCCCCGGGCGCCGCTCCCGTCGCCACCCCGTGACGCCGCCCGGCCCGGCGCGAGCGCCCCGGGCCGGTTGACCGCAGGGAACCAACTCGCCGTCAAGGTGTTCGAAGGGACCGACGACGGACGAGAGGTTCCACCCGATGCGCCCTGCCCGCGCGCTGCTGCTGACCGGCACGATCCTGCCGGCGCTGCTGCTCCAGCCGATTCTGGCGAGCCAGGCTCTCGCCAGCCAAGCTCTTGCCGGCCACTCTCTTGCCGGCCCATCGGCGGTGCGAGGCGACGACGTGATCCGGCTGGCCCAGGGCGGGCCGGGAGAGCGCGGGCCCGGCGGGCCGGGAGGCCCCGGTGGTCCGGGCGGACCCGGAGGTCCCGGGGGCCCAGGCGGTGAGCGCGGGCATGGCGGCCCCGGCGGCCCGGGCGGCGGACCGCGCCCGGAGCGGGGCCCGGCCGAGCGGCCGGAGCCGCGCGAGCGCCCCGAACCGCGGCAGGAACGCCCCGAGCCCCGGCAAGAGCGGCCGGAACCCCGACAGGAGCGGCAGGCGCCGCGGCCCGAGCCCCGCGAGCGCCCCGAGCCCCGACAGGAACGCCCCGAGCCTCGGCAGGAGCGACCCGAGCGGCCGGAACCGCGCGAGCGCCCGGCGCCGCCTCGCGAGCGGCCCGAACCCCAGCAGCGGGAGCGGCCCGAACCGCAGGAGCGCGGCCCGCAGGGCCGTCCGGATCGGCCCGAGCGGCCGGATCGCCAGGAACGCCCCGATCGCCAGGAACGCCCCGATCGTCAGGAGCGGCCGGACCGTCCCGATCGCCCGGAGCGCCCCGATCGTCAGGAGCCGCGCGGCCCGCGTGGCGAGGAGCCCGGCCGTCCGCCGGCCCCGCCGCAGGATCGCGGCCCCGCCGCGCGTCCCGACCAGCGGGAACGCCCCACTCCCGACGCGCGGCCGGACCGCCGCGACGATCGTCCCGATGCGCGCGACGAGCGCCACGGGCCGGACGCGCCGGGCCAGCGCGGCCCGGGCCAGCCGCCCGCACCCGGTCAAGGACCCGAGCGGCAAGGTCCCGATCGCCAAGGTCCCGATCGCCAAGGGCCCGCTCCCGGCCAGCCCCCTGCCCCGGGCCGCGCGGCGCCGCCGGCGCCCGGCGAGCCGCTGCCGGGCGCTCCGGGTCGCGGACCCGGCCGGCCGGACGCCCCCGGCGCCGGCCCGAACGGCGCGCCGCTGCCGCCCAATCAGCAGCCCGGCGTGCCGGGCCGGCCCTTCGTGCCCGGCGGCGCCGGCACGCCGTCCGACGGCCGCGACTTCGACCGGCGCGACCCGCGCGATCAGGACCGGCGCGATTTCGATCGTCGAGACGGCCGCGACCTCGATCGACGGGACGGTCGCGACTTCGACCGCCGCGGCGACGACAGGCGGGACTTCGACCGGCGCGGCCCCGACGACCGCGGCGACCTGCCCGGCGGGTATCGCCGCGACGCGCCGGACTACGTCCCGGGCGGCTTCCGCCGTGGCGACATCGACGTGCGCAGCTACGACGACGTCCGCCGCGCCCGGCGCGAGTACAACGAGAACGGCCGCCTGATCATCCGCGAGCCCGGCCGCGTGATCGTGCGCGACGACGACCGCTACTTCCTGCGCCACGACGAGACCGAGCGCTTCCGCCTGCTCGACCGCGACGCCCGCATCGAGCGGCGCGGCCGCGACACGGTGACGATCATCGACCGCCCGGGCGGCTACCAGGTCTTCACGGTGGTGGACGACGACGGCCGGTTGCTGCGGCGCTACCGCCGCGGCCCGGACGGACGCGAGGTGGTGCTGATCGACAATTCCTACGCGGGCCCGCCGCGGTCGATCCAGCAGGACGTGGTCGTGCTGCCGCCGCCCGACATCCGCATCCCCCGCGACCGCTACGTGGTCGAGGCGGAGCGGGCCGACCAGGGCGCGATCTACGAGGCGCTGACCGCCCCGCCGGTCGCACCGGTCGAGCGGCGCTACACCCTCGATCAGGTGCGCTACAGCCCGACCCTGCGCGCCCGGATGCGCAGCGTCGACATCGACACGATCACCTTCGACACCGGCTCGTGGGAGGTCACGCCCGATCAGGCCCAACGCCTCGCCACCATCGCGGCGGCGATCAACCAGGCGGTCCAGAACAACCCGCAGGAGGTTTTTCTGATCGAGGGCTACACCGACGCGGTCGGCGCCGACGTCGACAACCTCTCGCTCTCCGACCGGCGCGCCCAGTCGGTGGCCGAGGTGCTGACCCGCGACTTCAAGGTGCCGCCCGAGAACCTGACCACGCAGGGCTACGGCGAGCAGTACCTGAAGGTGAACACCCAGAGCGCCTCGCGGGAGAACCGCCGGGTGACGGTGCGGCGCATCACTCCGCTGATCCAGCAGCAGCAGGCCCAGCAGCAACCGCAGCAACAACAGCGCTGAAGCCGCGCGGGGGCTGCCCCTGTCGATATGAACGCTGTCCCCGCCCCCTCTCTGCCGGGGGGCGGGGCGGCATTATCGGCATGGTCAGCTGTCGATGCGTGGTGCCGCTAAA
The DNA here is from genome assembly GCF_003173775.1 of Methylobacterium sp. 17Sr1-1. NCBI lineage: Bacteria > Pseudomonadati > Pseudomonadota > Alphaproteobacteria > Hyphomicrobiales > Methylobacteriaceae > Methylobacterium > Methylobacterium sp. 17Sr1-1. The sequence continues at coordinate 4,305,882 of NZ_CP029552.1, forward strand.
CAATCAGGCAGAGAGAACCTGGCGCAACTGCAAACGGCTGAAATTTCTGAACGACGATCGACCGTATCATCGCGTCATCCCGGGTTCCGCTGCGCGGCCCCGGGATGACGCGGAGGGTTTCAGTTCGGTCCGCCAGCGTAGTCAGGCATTCAATCAGACGCTCGCCCGCTCCGCCGCCTCCAGGACCGCGGGCGGAATGGCGGGAACCTGATCCGCCTGCACGCCCCGCCCGAGCGCATCCCCCACCATCACGATCGCCGGCCCCTCGAGCCCGGCCGCCTCGACCCGGTCGGCGATGTCGCGGGCCTCACCGCGCACCACCGCCTGGTCGGGCCGGGTGGCGTTGAACACCACCAGCGCCGGAGTCGCGGGCGGCAGGCCCTCGGAGACGGCCTGGGCGAGGAGGCTGCGCAGGGTGCGCTTGGGCATGTAGACCACCGTGGTCACGGTGGGATCGGCCAGCGCCTTCCAGTTCAGGTCGTCGGGAAGCGCCCCGCGGCGGTCGTGACCGGTGACGTATTGCAGGCGCCGTGCCGCGTCGCGGTGGGTGAGCGAGATGCCGAGGGAGGCCGCCGCCCCCTGCGCCGCCGTGACGCCGGGCACCACCGCGACCGGGATGCCGGCCTCGTGGCAGGCGTCGATCTCCTCGCCGGCGCGGCCGAACACCAGGGGGTCGCCGGATTTGAGCCGCACCACCCGCTTGCCGCTCTTCGCCAGCGACACCATCAGAGCGTTGATGTCGTCCTGGCGGCAGGACGGGCCGTGGCCGGTCTTGCCGACCAGCATCGTGCGGGCCTCGCGCCGGGCGTAGTCGAGGATCTCCGGCGCGACGAGGTCGTCGTACAGGATCACGTCGGCGCTGCGCAGGGCCCGCAGGGCCTTGAGGGTCAGGAGCTCGGCGTCGCCCGGCCCCGCCCCGACCAGGACGACGCTGCCGCCCGTCGGCGCGGCGTCGTTCTCGGCCAGCAGCGCGTCGAGGTCGGCGCGGACCGGCGCCCGCTCCGGCTCGGCGAAGGCACGGTCCGTGAAACGCTCCCAGAACGCCCGGCGCTCGCCGAAGGCGTGGTAGCGCGCGCTCACCTCGGCGCGCCAGTCGCGGGCGGCCCCGACCCAGGCCTTGAAGCCCGCGGGCAGCATCGCCTCGATGCGCGCCCGCACGGTCTGGCCGAAGACCGGCGCGGCGCCCTCCGTCGAGATGCCGACGACGAGGGGCGAGCGGTTGACGATGGCGCCGAACGAGACGTCGCAGAGATGCGGCCGGTCGATGGCGTTGACGATCGCGCCCGCGGCGCGCGCCGCGCCGACGAAGCACTCGCACTCGCCCTCGTCCTCGAAGGCCGCGATGGCGAAGGCCGCGCCCTCGAGATCGGCCGGCGACCAGTCGCGCTCGTGCAGCACGACCGTGCCGGCGACGGCCTCCGCGGGAGCGCCCCGCATCTCCTCGGTGGGTTCGGGGGCGAAGACGTCGACATGGGCGCCGGCGGCGGCGAGCAGCTTCACCTTCCAGGCCGCGCCGCCATTCGCCCCGGCCAGCACCGCGCGCTTGCCCGTGAGCGTCACGAAGACCGGGAGCACGGCCAGGGGCTCGAGACCCGGGGAGCGGGTCTCGCGGGGAGCGCGGGGCGTACGCATGGGAAGGGAAGCTTCTGGAACGAGTCTCGGGAAATCCTGCGCCATCAGATGCGCCTATGCGGAAGCGGGTGCAAGTTCCGCGGCCAGCAGCTTGCGGATCTCAGGGATGCACGAGCCGCAATTGGTGCCGGCCTTGCACGCCGCGCCGACCGCCTCAACCCCGTGCGCCCCGCCCTTGATCGCCGCCCGGATCGTATCGAGCCCGACGGTGTGGCAGGCGCAGACCAGCGGCCCGGTGCCGGCGCTCTCGGCCCTGCCGGAGATGAGCGCCCGGCGGGCGGAGGGCTCCAGCAGCTCCTGGGTGCGGAAGAACGCCTTGGCGGCGTCCCAGGTCGGGCGCTCGGCGGCGGGCGCCAGGGCGATCACGCCGAGGAGCTGCCCGTCGCGGAAGGCGGCGGCGCGGTAGCGGCCGCGCCCCGGGTCGGCGTACTCGCTGAAGGCAGCCCCGGGAAACAGCTCGCGCATCAGGGCGGCGGCCTCGCTCGGACCGTCCTGGGTCGCGACGATCAGGCCGGTCGCCCCTTCCAGCGTCGCCCTCGCCCACCACCAGCCGAAGGGCGCCGCCACCGTCTCGCGGGTGATGAGGTAGCCGCGGGAGCGGTAGGGCTCGGGGGCGATCGAGGCCGGGGTCGCCTTGAGCTCCGGCTGGCCCGAGACCGGGTCCACCGCGCCCTGCGCGAGGGCGCCGACGCGGCCGTCCGAGGTGTTGGCCTCGCTCCAGTGCATCGGGGCGAACAGGACGCCGGGTTGCGCGCCCGGGGTCACCATGACCTCCAGTACCGCGGCGCCATGGGCGGTGCGGACCCGGGCGAGGTCGCCCTCGGTGAGGCCGGCGGCGGCCGCGTCGTCGGGGTGGATCTCGACGAAGGGTACCGCCCGGTGGGCCGAGAGGCGCGGGCTCTTCCCGGTGCGGGTCAGCGTGTGCCAGTGGTCGCGCACCCGGCCGGTATTGAGGCGTAAGGGGAGCGCGTCGCTGGTCGCTTGCGCCAGGACCGGCTTCTGCACCGCGACGAAGCGGGCCTTGCGGTCGCGGGTGAAGAAGCCGCCATTGGCGAAGAACCGCGTCTGCGGCGCCTTGGCCTTACGGGTCAGCGGCCACTGCACCGGCGCCGCCGCGGCGTAGGCGGCGTCCGTGATGTCGGAGAGCCCACCGAGGTCGAAGTCGCGGCTGCCGCGGTTCTCGAACTCCGACAGGGCGGCGTGCTCGCGAAACACCGCGGCGGCACTCGGCCAGGCGAAGGCCTTGGAATAGCCGAGGCGTTGGCCCACCTGGGCCATGATCCACCAATCGGCCCGCGCCTCGCCCGGGGCTGTCAGGAAGGCGCGCTGGCGCGAGATCCGGCGCTCGGAATTGGTCACCGTGCCGTCCTTCTCGCCCCAGGCGAGGGCCGGGAGCACGATGGCGTTGCGGGCCCGCACCGTGTCGGTGTCGGCCACCACCTCGGAGACCACGTAGGTGTCGAGCTTGGCCAAGGCCGCCCGCACCCGGTCGGCCCGGGGCATCGAGACCGCCGGGTTGGTGCCCATCACCCACAACGCCTTGATCTTGCCGCGCTCGATCGCCTCGAACAACGCCACCGCCTTCATCCCCTCGCCGGTGGTGATGTTCGGCGCGTTCCAGAACCGGCGCACCAGGTCCACCTCCTCGGGGGTGAAGTGCATGTGGGCCGCCAGCATGTTGGCGAGCCCGCCGACCTCGCGCCCGCCCATGGCGTTGGGCTGGCCGGTGAGCGAGAACGGCCCCATGCCGGGCTTCCCGATGCGGCCGGTGGCGAGGTGGCAGTTGATGATCGCGTTGGCCTTGTCGGTCCCTTGCGCCGACTGATTCACCCCCTGCGAGGTGGCGGTGACGACCCGCGGCGTGGTGCGGAATAGCTCGAAGAAGGTCGCGACCTCGGCCTCGGAGAGGCCGGTCGCCGCGGCCGTGGCCGCGGTCGTCGGGGCGATCTGGCGGGCGCGCTCCAGCGCCGGCTCGAAGCCGGCGGTGTGCTCGGCGATGTAGCGCGGATCGAGGGCGTTCGCGTCGGCGAGGTGGACCAGCAGCCCGGAGAACAGGGCCGTGTCGGTGCCGGGCTTCACGCCGAGGAAGAGGTCGGCCTCCTCGCCGGTCTGGGTGCGGCGGGGATCGATCGCCACGATTCTGGTGCCGCGCTTCGCCCGCGCGTCGAGCATGCGGCGAAAGAGGATCGGGTGGCACCAGGCGGTGTTGGAGCCGACCAGCACCAGGAGGTCGGCCTCGTCGAGGTCCTCGTAGCAGCCCGGCACGGTGTCGGAGCCGAAGGCGCGGCGGTGCGCGGCCACCGAGGACGACATGCACAGGCGCGAATTGGTGTCGACGTGGGGCGTGCCGATGAAGCCCTTCGCGAGCTTGTTGGCGACGTAATAGTCTTCGGTCAGGAGCTGGCCCGAGAGGTAGAACGCCACCGAGTCCGGCCCGTGCGCCGCGACGGTGCGCTTGAAGCCCTCGGCGACGGCATCCAGTGCCTCGTCCCAGGTCGCGCGCCGCCCGGCGATTGCCGGATGCAGCACCCGGTCGTCGAGGGACAGGGTTTCACCCAACGCCGAGCCCTTCGAGCACAGCCGGCCGAAATTCGCCGGGTGCTGCGGATCGCCCGCCACGCTGGCGCCCCCCTGCCCGTCCGGCCGGGCGAGCACGCCGCAGCCGACGCCGCAATACGGACAGGTGGTGCGGACGGGGGCGGCCTCGGGCGCGAGGGCCGGCACGTGCAGGTTCATGGGAAGAGCCTTTCGCCGGGCGTGCGGGTGGGGGCGGACAAGCAATGTTCGAGCCGCCGGGAGTCGACGGTGGATCGCAATTCACCCGAAACAATCAATCAGGGTGACGCTGACGAGCGCTTGCACGCGATCGGCGTGCTCGACGGAATGACATCCTCTGCGTCATTCCGGGGCCGCGAAGCGGAGCCCGGAATCCAGAACCGCTGATCCGTCAGGATGAGGCGCGGACCGTTCCGCTTCATCCTCTCCCACCTGAGTGTCCGGATCCCGGGCTCCGCTTTCGCGGCCCCGGGATGACGCGGAGGATGTGATTGACGTAAGGGAGCACCGAGCAGGGTTTCGTACGGTCTTAATACACGTCCGCCTGGTACCGGTTCGCCTTCTTGAGTGCGGCGAGATACGCCACCGCCTCCTCCGGGCTCTTGCCGCCGTGGGTCGCCGCCACGTCGATGATCGCGCGCTCGACATCCTTGGCCATGCGCTTGGCGTCGCCGCAGACGTAGAAATGGGCGCCCTCCTCCAGCCAGCGCCACAATTCGCGGCCGTTCTCGCGCATCCGGTCCTGGACGTAGGTCTTCTCGCCCCCGTCGCGCGACCAGGCGAGCGACAGGCGGGTCAGCACGCCCTGGTCCTTCAAGCCGTTGAGCTCGTCACGGTAGAAGAAGTCGGAGGCCTGGCGCTGGTGGCCGAAGAACAGCCAGTTCTTGCCCGGCGCCTTCACGGCGGCGCGCTCGCGCAGGAAGGCGCGGAACGGGGCGATGCCGGTGCCCGGGCCGACCATGATGACCGGGGTGTCCTGCTTGTCCGGCAGGCCGAAGCCGTGGGCCTTCTGGAGATACACCTTCACCTTGGCGGTCTCGGACAGGCGCTCGCCGAGATGGGTCGAGGCGACGCCGAGGCGCAGGCGCGAGCGGTGGCTGTAGCGCACCGCATCGACCGTGAGCGAGACCCGGCCCGGATCGGCCTTGGGCGAGGACGAGATCGAGTAGAGCCGCGGTTGCAGCTCGTCGAGGGCTTCGAGGAAGACCTCGGCGTCGGGCCGGGCACCCGGGAATTTATGGAGCGCGCCGAGCACGTCGAGATAGGCCGCGTCGCCGTCCGGATCCTCGCCGGCGCTGAGCGCCTGGGCCTTCTTGCGCTGCGCGCCGGAGGTGAGGAGCGAGAGGAGCTGGAACAGCCCGTCGGGGGCGCCGCCGAGGGAGTAGTTGGTGAGGAGATGGTCGCGCAGGGTCTTCTCGCCGAGCTTGGTGGCGATGACCCGCTCGGGCCGGGCGCCGAGCTCGGCGATCACCGCGTCGGCCAGGGCCGGGGCGTTGGCGGGGAACAGGCCGAGCGAATCGCCGACGACGTAGTCGATGCCGGTGCCGGTCAGATCGATCTCGATGTGCCAGGTCTCCTTCTCGCCGCCCGGCGCGTTGAGGCGGCGGCGGGAGAGGAAGACCGCCTCGGCCGGGTTCTCGCGGCAGAGGCCGTAGGGACCGACCGGAGCTTCCGCCTTCGGAGCGTCGTCGGAGGCGGGCGCGGCGCCGGCCGGGGCCGCGGTGCCGAACTCCGCCTCCAGCTTCTTCAGCATCCGGAGCGTCTCCTTGCCGCCGGGCTGGCAGAGGTTCAGGCGCTCCTCCTTCTTGAGGAAGATGGCGTTGGCATAGTCGGCGCAGTTGTAGCCGCATTGGCCGCAATCCTGCTGGGCCATGGCGGCCATCAGCTTCTGCGGCTCGGAGCGGTCCTTGGCCAGGGTCATGCGGTCGTCGAGGCCCATCGACGGGTCGTGCCAGGGCGCATCGCCGTTGTCGGCGAGAGCCGGACCGCCGGGCGCCTCGCCGGCCCCGAGGGCGGTTGCGCCCTCGACCGCCGGCCCGAGCAGGGCGGCGAAGTAGCCCGACAGCCAGGCGCGCTGGTCGGTGTTGAAGGGGGCGGATTCGGGGATCAGGACGAGCGGGGGAGCGACGTGCTGGGTCATCGGGGGTTACCGAAGGAGAGTGGCGTTCCGCCGGTGATGCACCGGCCGTCTCCTCTCCCCGCGGGCGGGGAGAGGGCCGTGTCACCGTTCAGGGGACACGGCAAGCGCAGGCGAAGCCGGAGCGAGGGTGAGGGGGTCTCGACGAGTGTGGCTCCTCCGGAGACACCCCCTCACCCACGCCCTGCGGGCTTGCCGAACCCTCTGGACGAGGGTTCGGCCCTCTCCCCGCCCGCGGGGAGAGGAGAAGGGTGCCTTACTCGGCCGCCTCCAGCAGCCGTTCGCCGGCGAGCGCCTTCAGCGCCTCCGGCCCGCGGCGGGCGGTGTAGGCCTGGAAGGTCTCCTCCGGGCCGGTGCGGTGCTGGAGATAGTCGGTGAGCAGGGTCTCGACCCGGCCGGGGCAGTCCTCGGCCTTCACGGCCTTCCAGATCTCGGTGCCGATCTTGGCCGCCTCGCCGAAGCCGCCGCCGACCACGATGTCGTAGCCCTCGACGGTGTCGCCCTCCTCACTCACCACCACCTTGGCGCCGATGAGCCCGATATCGCCGATGTAGTGCTGGGCGCAGGAATGGTGGCAGCCGGTGAGGTGGACGTTGACCGGCACGTCGAGCCCCGGCACAGCCGCCTCGACGTGGTCGGCGATGAGCAGCGCATGGCCCTTGGTGTCCGAGGCCGCGAACTTGCAGCCGCGATTGCCGGTGCAGGCGACGAGGCCGGCGCGGATGCTCGACGCCTTGGTGGAGAGCCCGAGGGCCGCGACGCGGGTCTCGACCTCCGCCACCTTGTCGTCGGGCACACCCGAGAACAGGAAGTTCTGCCAGACGGTGAGACGGATCTGGCCGTCGCCGCACTCGCGGGAGATCTCCGCCAGCGCCCGCATCTGGTCGGTGGTCATCTTGCCGACCGGCAGGATCACGCCGATCCAGTTGAGGCCGGACTGGACCTGGGCATGCACGCCGACATGGGCGTAGCGGTCGAAGCCGCCGCGGGGCTTCACGTGGGCGGGATCGACCCGCTCCAGCTTGCGCCCGAGCTTCTCTTCCACGGCGGCGAGGTACTTGTCGTAGCCCCAGGCGTCGAGGACGTACTTCATCCGCGCCTTGTTGCGGTTGGTGCGGTCGCCGTTCTCGATGAAGACCCGCAGGATCGCGTCGGCGACGGCGTTGCACTCCTTCGGGCGCAGCACCACGCCGGTGTCGCGGGCGATGTCGCGGTGGCCGGTGATGCCGCCCAGCACGAGGCGCATCCAGATCCCCGGCTCGACCGCGGCGCCCTCCATCACCTCGACCGCCTGAAAGCCGATGTCGTTGGTCTCCTCCAGCACCGGCAGCACGCCGCCACCGTCGAAGGCGACGTTGAACTTGCGCGGCAGGCCGAAGAGCGAGCGGTCGTTGAGGATGTGGTTGTGCCAGGACTTGGCGAGCGGCCGCGTGTCGAGGAGTTCCTGCGCGTCGATGCCGGCAGTGGGCGAGCCGGTGACGTTGCGGATGTTGTCGGCGCCGGCGCCCCGGGCGGTGAGGCCGAGATCGATCAGCCCGTCGAGGAAGGGCTGACCGTGCTCGGGAGCGATCTCGCGCACCTGGAGGTTGGCGCGCGTCGTGACGTGGCTGTAGCCGCCGCCATGGGCGTCGGCGAGGTCGGCGATGCCGGCGAACTGCCAATGGTGCAGGATGCCGTTCGGGATCCGCAGGCGGCACATGTAGGAGTTCTGGGCCGGCGCGACCCAGAACAGCCCGTGATAGCGCCAGCGGAAATTGTCCTCCGGCTTCGGCGCCTTGCCGGTCTCGGCCTCGGCGATCAGCCGGTTGTGGCCGTCGAACGGGTTCTCGGCCCGCTTCCACTTCTCCTGCTCGGCGAGCTTGCCGCCGTTCTTCACGGTGCGGTCCTGCGCCTTGATGTGGATCGCGTCCGGCCCGGTCGGCTCGGCGGCGGGCGCCGCGGCACCGCCTCCGGCAGCGAGGCCGCCGGTCATGCGGATTGCGGCGATGCCGTGGGAGAAGCCTTCGAGGTAGCGCTTCTGCTCGGCGTTGAAGTCGTCGGCCATCGCGGGCTCCTTCACGCTGCGAGGGACTGAGGGGCGGGACGCCCGAACATCAGGTCGTCCCGGTCGTCGGAACTGATCGCGTCACCGGTGCGGATCAGGGTCTTGCACCAGCCCTGCTCGGCGACGTCGCCGACGAAGACCGCGCCGATCAGGCGGTCGCCGTCGATCACGAGCTTGCGGTAGAGGCCGGAGGCCGGGTCGCTCCAGGTCACGGCCTCGGCGCCGTCCGGCACGTCGACCGCGCCGGCGGAGAAAACCGGCAGGCCCGACACCTTGAGGCTCGTGGCGAGCGAGGTGCCGGCGTAAGCGGCCTCTCCTCCGCAGAGGCGGCGGGCGAGCACCTCGGCCTGCTCGTAGGCCGGCTCGACGAGGCCGTAGGTCTGGCCGCGGTGCTCGGCGCATTCGCCGAGCGCGTAGATCCCCGGCACCGAGGTCGCCATCGTGTCGTCCACCCGGATGCCGCGGCCGATATCGAGCCCAGCGCTCGCCGCCAGGGCCGTCGAGGGCCGCACGCCGACCGACATCACCACGAGATCGGCCGGCAGCACCGTGCCGTCCGACAGGACAAGGCGCTCGACCTTGCCGTCGCCCTCGACCGCGGCGGTGTCGGCCTTCAGGATCACCCGCACGCCGCGGGCCTCCATCGCCTCGCGCACCAGCCCCGCGGCGGCATGGTCGAGCTGGCGCTCCATCAGGCGGTCCATGACGTGCAGCAGCGTGGTGTCGACGCCGAGCCGCGCCAGCCCCACCGCGGCCTCGAGCCCGAGGAGCCCGCCGCCGATCACGATCGCCCTGGCGCCCGCCACCGCCGCCCGGCGGATCGCCGCCACGTCGGCGAGGTCGCGGAAGGTGATGACGCCGGGCAGATCCATCCCGGGCTTCGGCAGCCGGATCGGCACCGAGCCGACGGCGAGGACCAGCTTGTCGAAGGGCAGGACCAGCCCCTCGCCGACCCGCACGATGCGCTCCGCGGTGTCGATCGCGGTGGCGGGCGCGCCGGTGACGAGGGTGATGCCGTGCTCGGCATACCAGTCGAGGCCGCGGAAGGTGCAGGCCGCCTCGTCGACCTCGCCGCCGAGCAGCGACGACAGCAGCACGCGGTTGTACGCCGCCACCGGCTCGGCGCCGACGCAGGTGACGTCGAAGCGGCCGGGGGCGGCCTCGGTCAGCCGCTCCAGGAAGCGGAGCGAGGCCATGCCGTTGCCGATGACGACGAGACGCTCGGTCATGGGATCACGCCGCGATCGCGGGTTTGGCGTGGCGGGCGTAGAGGAATTCCAGCACCTCGGCCCGGGCATGGGTGTAGGTCGGGTCCTCGACCAGTTCGAGGCGCTTGCGCGGCCGGGCGAGCGGCACCGTCAGGACCTCGCCGATCGTGGCCGAGGGGCCGTTCGTCATCATCACGATCCGGTCGGAGAGCAGCACCGCCTCGTCGACGTCGTGGGTGATCATGATGACGGTGTTCTTGAGCCGCAGGTGGATCTCCATCAGCTGATCTTGCAGATGGGCCCGGGTCAGCGCGTCGAGGGCGCCGAACGGCTCGTCCATGAGGAGCACCTTCGGCTCCATGGCCAGCGCCCGGGCGATGCCGACGCGCTGCTTCATGCCGCCGGAGATCTCGTGCGGGCGCTTCTCGGCGGCGTGGGTCATGTTGACGAGCGCGAGGTTGTGCTCGATCCAGTCGCGACGCTCGGCCTTGCTCTTCTTGGCCTTCAGCACCTTGTCGACGGCGAGCGCCACGTTCTCGCGCACCGTGAGCCAGGGCAGGAGCGAGTGGTTCTGGAACACCACGGCGCGCTCGGGGCCGGGGCTGTTGACCTCCTTGCCGTCGAGGAGGACGCCGCCGGCCGAGGCCTTGAGCAGGCCTGCCACGATGTTGAGCACCGTCGACTTGCCGCAGCCGGAATGGCCGATCAGCGAGACGAATTCGCCCTTGGCGATCTTCAGGTTGACGTCACGCAGGACTTCCGTGGTGCGGCCGCCCCTCGTGAAGCTGATGCCGACCTGTTCGAGGCTGAGATGGGTCGCGTTGAGAGTGGTCATTTGGAAGCCTCCCTCAGGCCGTGGCGGTGCCGCGGGTGACGAGGTGGCCGAGGCCGGCGACGAGGCGGTCGAGCACGAAGCCGATCACCCCGACATAGACCAGGGCCACGATGATCTCGCTGATGTGCGAGGAGTTCCAGGCATCCCAGATGAAGAACCCGATGCCGACACCGCCGATCAGCATCTCCGCCGCCACGATGGCGAGCCAGGACAGGCCGACGCCGATGCGGAGACCGGTGAAGATGTACGGCGCCGCCGAGGGCAGCATCACCTTGGCGAAGAACTCGAAGGCGTTGAGGCGCAGGACCGCCGCGACGTTGCGGTAGTCCTGCGGAATGTTGCGGATGCCGACCGCGGTGTTGATGATGATCGGCCAGATCGAGGTGATGAAGATCACGAAGATCGCCGAGGGCTGGCCGTCCCGGAAGGCGGCGAGCGACAGCGGCAGCCAGGCGAGCGGCGGGATGGTGCGCAGGACCTGGAAGATCGGATCGAGCCCGCGCATCGCCCATTCGGACTGACCGACGAGGGTGCCGAGCATCACGCCGGCGATCACCGCCAGGGTGAAGCCGAGCGCCACGCGCTGGAGGCTGGCGCTGATGTGCCAGAACAGCCCCTTGTCGGTGCCGCCATTGTCGTAGAACGGGTGGGCGATGATCTCCCAGGCCTCGCTGACGACGCGCGACGGCGGCGGCAGGCCGGCGCCGGGGCGCTGGCACAGCACCTCCCAGAGCAGCAGGAAGACCGCCAGCACGACCAGCGGCGGCACGATCCGCAGCGCCAGACCTTTCAGGGCGGCGCGGGTGACGAGGGGGCGCTTCACCCCTTCGGCTTTGGCGGCGCCGAGGCGCCCGAGGCTGAGTCCGAGCGCCATCTCACGCCACCTTCTTGATGCCGAGGCTGTTGAGGTAGGCGGAGGGGTCCGCCGGATCGAAGACCTTGCCGTCGAAGAAGGTCTCCTTGCCGCGCGAGGTCGAGGCGGGGGCGGTGACGCCCATGCCCTTCGCCACCTCGCGCCAGATGTCCTCCCGGTTCACCTTCTCGATCAGCGCCTTGGTGTCGGTCTGGGGATCGAACTTGCCCCAGCGGATGTCCTCGGTGAGGAACCACAGGTCATGCGACTTGAACGGGTACGAGGCGTCGTCGGCCCAGTACTTCATGATGTGCGGGCTGTTCGACACCTTGCGGCCGTCGCCGTAATCGAACTCGCCCTTCATCCGTCTGACGACGTCGGTGGCCGGGACGTTGATCCACTGGCGCTTGGCGACGATGCCGGCGAGCTCGTCGCGGTTCTCCGGCTTGTCGCACCATTGTTGCGCCTCCATCACGGCGGCGAGCAGCGCCTTGGCGGCGTTCGGGTACTTGTCGACCCAGGCGGCGCGCATGCCCAGCGCCTTCTCCGGGTGGTCCTTCCACAATTCGCCGGTGGTGAGCGCCGTGTAGCCGATGCCCTGCGTGATCAGCTGCTCGTTCCACGGCTCGCAGACGCAGAAGCAATCCATCGTGCCGACCTTCATGTTCGCTACCATCTGGGGCGGAGGCACGACGATGGTCTCGATGTCCTTGTCCGGATCGATGCCTCCGGCGGCGAGCCAGTAGCGGATCCAGAGGTCGTGGGTACCGCCCGGGAAGGTCATCGCCGCCTTGACCGACTTGCCCGACGCCTTCTTGCGCTCGAGCGCGGCCCGGAAGGGCTTGGCGTCGAGGGCGACCTTGTCGCCCATATGCTCCTTGGCGACCGAGATGCACTGCCCGGCGAGGTTGAGCCGCGCCAGGATGTACATCGGCACCGGAACGTTGTTCTGCGTCACCCGGCCGGCGCTGATCAGGTAGGGCATCGGGGTCAGGATGTGGGCGCCGTCGATGCCGTTGCCCTCCGAGCCGAGCACCAGATTGTCGCGGGTGGTGCCCCAGGAAGCCTGCTTCAGCACCTCGACGTCGGGCATCCCGTGCTTGGCGAAGATGCCCTTCTCCTTGGCGACGAAGAGGGGGGCGGCGTCGGTGAGCGCGATGAAGCCGAGCTTGGCGCCCTTCACCTCGGGGCCCGCACCTTGCGCGAAGGCGCCGCCCGGCAGGGCGACACGGCTCGCTGCCGCCAGGGACAGGGCGCCGGCCGCCCCCTTGAGGATGCCGCGACGCGTGGTGTGCTCAACGCTGCTCATCGTTTGCCGTACCCTCAAGCCGCTTGCGCCGTCGTGGCGCGGATCCCGGTGCCGAAACGCAAAAAACCGCTGCCCAAGGTCTTCCGCCGGCCGCGCGGTTGCGGGCCCACAGGGGAACTCGGGTCAGCGGCTCTGCTGACGGTCGGTGCCCGTCGACGCTGACGGACGAGAGAGGGAGAGCAGGTTCCGTGCCAACTGGCCGGCACGCGACTCAAGTGATTGAAATCAGGATAATTCTCAGCTCGGCCGAGGCGGGCGACGGGGCGGCTTGGCCGATTGGTGCGATGCACAAATGATGGGCTGGTGGATGGAGAATGGGCAGGGGCACGGCGCTCAAGGATGAGGCAACAAGGGGGATGACGCACGGATGGGCATCGTTCGTCGTAGCGGTCCGCTGCGCAGGGCCTCAGCGTCAAGCCGAGGCTGCCGAGCGCGATTCCCATCCCGGGGCCGCGCAGCATGACCCGGGATGGTGCCGAGGCAGGGCGAGAATTGCGGCGCCGGCCGTCAGAACTCCATGTCGAGTTCCTCGATCTCCTCCGGCTCGTCCGCCGCCGCGCCGATCCAGTCGCGCATCAGATCCCAATCCATGATCCGGTCGCGGTAGGCGGCGCAATCCGGCGGCAGGTCGACGCCGTAGGTGACGAAGCGGGTGCAGACCGGGGCGTAGATCGCGTCCGCCACCACCGGCCGGGCGCCGAAGAGGAACGGCCCCCCGTGGGCCCGGAGCGCCTCCTGCCAGATCTCGACCACCCGGGCGATGTCGGCGCGGGCGCCGCCCCAGAGCTTGAAGTCGTCGTAGCGGGCGCGCAGGTTCATCGGCAGGGCCGAGCGCAGGTTGACGAAGCCGCCATGCATCTCGCCCGAGATCGAATGCGACCAGGCCCGGGCGGCGAGGTCGTCGGGCAGGAGGCCGGCTTGCGGCCGCACCTCGGCGAGGTACTGGGCGATGGCGAGCACATCCCAGACCCGCACCGACCCGTGGGTCAGCCGCGGCACCAGGAACGAGGGCGAGAGGTGCAGGAGTTCGGCCCGGCTCGCCGGATCGCCCGACAGCACTTCCACCGCAAGGTCGAGCCCCGCCATGCGGCAGAGCAGCCAGCCGCGCAGCGACCAGGACGAGTAGTTGCGGCTTGAGATCGTCAGCGTCGCCTCGGCCATGCGGTCCTCCCCGGGCCGTCATCGCGCGGCCCGTCTGCCCCTGGGTTCCCGGCCTCGCGATCCAAGACTCGTGCCGAAAGACCCGTGCCGAAAGACTCGTGCCGGTCGGACTCCACGCCGGGACGCAATCTTCGCACAAGTCGCGCGGACCTAGACTGCATGGGACAGGAACTTGGCACGAGGGTCGCATCCCGCGAGCGCAGGGGATGGCTGCCGTCTTCCGCCGAAAGTCCGGTCGCGGGCGGGGGAAGCCGTGCCGTACGCTTGCCGGCGGGCCGAATCCCGCGCGTGTCCGTGAGGGAGTGCCCGGGCCGATGCTGTACGATGCCTTCGAGGTCCAGTCGGACGCCGCCGCCGCGACGCGCGCCTGGGGACGGGTGCTCCACGAGGGCACGGCTCCCTGGACGACGAGAGGCTACGGCGCGCCGGCGACCTGGGTCGCGGCCGCCGCCCGGATGATGATGCGGGCCGGCCTCACCCATGCCCGGCCCTCCTACGGGATCGAGACGGTGCAAATCGGCAACCGCGAGGCCCCGGTCACCGAGGAGCCGGTGCTCTCGACGCCCTTCGGCACGCTGCTGCGCTTCCGCAAGGACCTGGTCAGCGAGCAGCCCCGGGTGCTGGTGGTGGCGCCCCTCTCGGGCCATTTCGGCACGCTCCTGCGCGGCACCGTGCGCACCCTGCTCGCCGACCACGACGTCTACATCACCGACTGGCACAATGCCCGCGACGTGCCGCTCAGCGCCGGCCGCTTCGGCTTCGACGACTACGTCGCCCACCTGGTGCAGTTCCTCGAGACGATCGGCGAGGGCGCCCACCTCGTGGCGGTGTGCCAGCCCTGCGTGCAGGCGCTGGCCGCCGCCGCGGTGATGGCCGAGAGCCGCAACGCGGCCCACCCGGCGAGCATGACCCTGATGGCCGGCCCGGTCGACACCCGGATCAACCCGACCAAGGTCAACGAGCTCGCCACCGCGAAGCCGATCGCGTGGTTCGAGAAGAATCTGATCGCCACCGTGCCGCGCCGCCATGCCGGAGCCGGGCGGCGGGTCTATCCGGGCTTCATGCAGGTGGGGGCCTTCATGTCGATGAACGCCGCGCGCCACATGCACGGCCATCTCGACCTCTACTGGCACCTCGCCGAGGGCGAGACCAACAGGGACGCCCAAGCGAAGGCGGCGCAGATCGAGACCTTCTACGACGAGTATTTCGCCGTCCTCGACCTCGCGGCGGAGTTCTACCTCGAGACGGTCAAGACCGTGTTCCAGGACGCGACGCTGGCGCAGAACAAGCTGACCTTCCGCGGAGCGCCGATCGACACGCGGGCGATCCGCAGGACCGCCCTGATGACGGTGGAGGGGGAGCGCGATGACATCTGCGCCGTCGGCCAGACGGTGGCGGCGCACGACCTCTGCACCGGCCTCAAGCCCTTCCGCAAGAGCCACCACCTCCAGGCCGGGGTCGGCCATTACGGGGTGTTCTCCGGCCGCAAGTGGGAGGGCCAGACCTACCCGCGGGTGCGCAGCTTCATCCAGGCCAACGCTTGATCCGTGACGCCCCCCGCCTAGCTAGCAGGTCTTCGGCACGAAGCTCTTCCCGGACGCGTCGCCGCTCAAATTTCGGTCAGGCGACCACTCCCCGGTTGGAAGTCGTGGCGGAGTGGTGTAAGGCCCCGATCAGGCGCATACCGTGCGCCGACAGCTTGCGCCGGGCTCCGGTGCGACCGCAATGCAACCCAAGCCCCTCCCGGTCCTTCCAGGTCCGGGCCGTGGGGCGCATTTCGGTTGGCCGGGCAGGCAGCCATCCGGGCGCGTTCCGCGCAAGGTCGGCCACGATTCTGGATTTAGACGAAAGGATAGATACCCTTGCAGGTACTCGTTCGGGACAACAACGTCGATCAGGCTCTCCGCGTCCTCAAGAAGAAGATGCAGCGCGAGGGCATCTTCCGCGAGATGAAGCAGCGCAAGGCCTACGAGAAGCCGTCGGTGCGCAAGGCCCGCGAGAAGGCGGAAGCCGTCCGCCGCGCCCGCAAGCAGGCCCGCAAGACCGCCATCCGCGAGGGTCTGATCGCCGCTCCGAAGCCGAAGCCCCGCGTCGGCGCTCCCCGCCGTCCCGGTCCGGCCCCCTCCGCGGCCCCGGCTGCCGCTCCGGCCGCCTCCGCGTAAGCGACCGGCCAGCGCATTTTCCGACGACGTGGATACTGGTTCGTCGTAGAACATGCGGCACAAGTAAAAACCTGGAGCGCTGTCCGATTGCAACGCGATCGGGCAGTGCTCCGGCACCCGCCTCTCACCGGCGGGACTTCAGACCAGACGTGAGCCCGACGCCGCGAGGCGTGCGGGCTCTTGTCGTTTCTCAGGCCGCCGTGGCGTAGGTCGCCCGCTCGGCCTCGACCAGCACGTCGAGGGGCCGCCAGGGCTTTTGCATGTAGACGGCGTGGTCCGGCACGGCCTGCGCCTCCCCCGGCCGCGAGGTCACCACCAGGCGCACGTCCGGCCAGTCCCGCTCGACCGTGCGGGCGAGGGTGGCCCCGTCGATCTCGCCGGAGAGCCGCATCTCCGTGAACAGCAGCGCGACTTCGGAGCCGCGCTCCCGCATCACCGCCAACGCGTCGGCGGCGCTGTCGCAGGCGATCACGTCGAGATCGGTCTCCTCCAGGATCGCCGCGGCGAAGTCCCGAACGGACTCATCGTCCTCCACCACGACGGCGATCGGCGCGGTGGGTGCTGCTCTGCCCATGAAGCCTCCTGTTATGTTCTGAGGGTTTTATTGATTCCCGGGTCCTCGTGAGTGCTCGGGATTGATGCGGAGCCGATCGGCCGCCCGCCGAATCGCCGCGGCATCCCCCGATGCGGATGCAGGGGGGACGAGCGGTGCCGAAGGAACGGAAAACCGAGCGCAGCGTGACACGCGTGCCGAACAGGGACGCAACTCAGCGACGCGAACACGCCTGCGTGAGCATCAACGACTCAATCCTGACATTGATCCCGGCAAAAGGTCTACCTTCGTCCGGGCGACCGATGCGCCGCGCGCATGTCGTCCTCTTCCCTTACGCCATTGCCCGCGCCTTGAGCATGAGCCTTGGGCATATGAGGAACTTTCGCGCATGGTGCGGTGCATTAACGAGCTGTTCACCGTCCCGGCCGGAATGTTACCGTTCGATGAAGGCGGCGGACGAGGCACGGCCCGGAGCGGGACCGGCACCCGCCGCGGGAGGTGAAGAGCCGATGTGCCGCTTCCTCGCCTACCACGGCGACCCGGTCTATCTCGACGAGCTCGTCTGCGCGCCGACCCACTCGCTCGTGCACCAGTCGCTGCACGCGACGGAGGCTCAGACCGAGACCAACGGCGACGGTTTCGGCATCGGCTGGTACGGCGACCGCCCGGAGCCCGGCCTCTACCGCGACGTGCGGCCGGCCTGGTCCGACGAGAACCTGCGCAGCCTCTCGCGGCAGATCCGCGCCCGCACCTTCTTCGCCCATGTCCGCGCCGCGACCGGCACCGCGACCACCCGGGCGAACTGCCACCCCTTCGCCCATGGCCGCCACCTGTTCATGCACAACGGCCAGATCGGCGGCTACGCCCGCATCCGCCGGCGGCTCGAGGCGATGATCCCGGACAATCTCTACGAGGCGCGCCAGGGCACCACCGATTCGGAAGCCCTGTTCCTCCTCGCCCTCGCACACGGCCTCGACCGCGACCCGGTCGCCGGCATGGCGGCGAGCGTGTCGGCCGCCCGCGGCCTGATGCGCGAGGCCGGCATCGACGAGCCCCTGCGCTTCACCGGCGTGCTCACCGACGGCGAGAGCCTCACCGCCTATCGCTGGGCCTGCGACGGCCGCCCGCCGAGCCTGTACTGGCGCGAGACCGGCACCGGCCTCGCGGTCGTCTCCGAGCCGATCGACGGCCTGCGCGCCGGCTGGTCGGAGGTGCCGAAGGGCGGCACGCTCATCGCTCGTCCGGGCGAACCGGTGCGGGTGATCGGGCCGGAGGAGACGGGGTTCAAGGCCGCAGCCTGAGGGCCGGCCCGGCGACCGGCCGGGCCGCTCACGCGTCGAGATAGCGCCGGCGCAGGTGCCCGAGGAAGATCTCGGCCGAGAGCGGCCGCCCGGTCGCGGCCTCCAGGATCTCCTGCGTACCGAGCGCGCTGCCCTTGCCGTGCACGTTCGCCCGCAGCCAGCCGACCAGCGGCGCGAAATCGCCCCGCGCGAGGCCGGGGCGCAGGTCCGGCTCGGCCCGGCAGGCGGCGTCGAACAATTGCGCCGCCATCATCGCCCCGAGGGTGTAGGTCGGGAAGTAGCCCCAGGCGCCGCCGGGCCAGTGGATGTCCTGCAGGCAGCCCCGCGCATCGTCCGGCACGGTGAGCCCCAGGAGCCGGTGCATGCCCTCGTCGAAGGCGCCCGGCAGGTCGCCGATCTCCATCTCTCCCCGAATCAGCGCCCGCTCCAGTCGGTAGCGCAGCAGGATGTGGGCCGGGTAGGTGCACTCGTCGGCATCGACCCGGATGAAGCCCGGCGCGACATGCGTGTAGTTGCGGTAGAGGGCCTCGGCCTCCCAGGCCGGGCCGGTGCCATGGAAGGCCTCCCGCACCAGCGGCGCCAGATAGGCGACGAAGTCGCGGCTGCGGCCGGCCTGCATCTCCAGGGTGAGCGACTGGCTCTCGTGCAGGCTCATGCCGCGAGCCGCCCCTACCGGCTGGCGGCGCCAGGCGGCGGGTCGGCCCTGCTCGTAGAGGGCGTGGCCGGTCTCGTGCAGCACGCCCATCAGGGCGCGGGCGAAGTCGGCCTCGTCGTAGCGGGTGGTGATGCGCACGTCGTCGGTGGCGCCGCCGCAGAACGGGTGCAGGCTGACGTCGAGGCGCCCGCGGGTGAAGTCGAACCCCGCGGCCCGCATCAGGGCGAGGCCGACCTGGCGTTGGGTCTCGACCGGGAACGGACCCTCGGCCGTGGGCACCGGTCCCGCCGCCGCCTGGCACGCCCGGGCTTGCGCGATCAAGCCCGGCAGCTCGGCCTCCAGCACCGCGAAGAGGGGGTCGATCGCCGCCTGGCGCAGGCCCGGATCGTAGCTGTCGAGGAGGGCGTCGTAAGGCGAGAGACCCAGCGCCTCGCCCTTCGCCCGGCCGATCTCGCGCTGGAGCCGCAGCACCTCGGCGAGGTCGGGCCGCAGCAGGGCGAAGTCGCTCGTGCGGCGCGCCTCGCGCCAGGTCATCTCGGCCCGCGACACCGCCCGCGAGCTCGCCTCGACGAGGTCGCGCGGCACCGCCGCGGCATGGGTGTAGGACCGGCGCATCTCGGCGAGGTTCGCCCGCTGCCAGGCGTCGAGGCCGTCCTCGTCCGTTGCCGCCGCCAGCCGGTCGGCGGTGGCGGGATCGGTCAACATGTCGTGGGCAAGCCCGCGCAGCACCGCGATCTGGTCGCCCCGCCCCTCCGCCGCCCCGTCGGGCATCAGCGTCTGCGCGTCCCAGCCGAGGATGCCGGAGGCGTCCTCGAGGGCGCTGATGCGGGCGAAGGTGGCTTCGAGGGCGCGGTAGGCCTGCATGGGAAGGTCCTGGCGTTGGGAATCGTCGTCGGGTTGTCGGATGACGACGTGCCGCTTGGCAAGAACGCGGGCGCGGACGGCGATAGGGAGGTCCAGCGCCCAACGGGCCGGCAAGGTGGCGGTCCTCGGTGCATGAGCCAGGGGCCGTCGCGGTGTTCGCTGTCCTCGATGCGACGATCGAGGCACATCGTTGCGTCAGCGGCACGCGGATGTTATGCAAGACTTGAAGCCGGATGCGCCGCATGACTGTCTCGCAGGACAAGATCTCTGCGATCCTTCCGGACTCGCCCGGGCACCAGTTCGTCATGTACGGCGATTCCTGCTCGGGCATCCCTGGCGCCTTGCACGAGCGGACATTCGCGAGCGTCAACGCGGTCGTTCGCCGGCTCGCGCCGCAGCCCGAGTTCATCCTCTTCCCCGGCGACGAGATCATCGGCCTGACACCCGACCCGGCGGCGTTGCGCGCGCAGTGGGCGCACTGGTTCGACGTCGAGATGGCCTGGCTCGACCGCGGCGCGATCCCGATGTGGCACACGACCGGCAACCACACGGCGTACGATACGATGAGCGAGGACGTGTTTCGCGACGTCCTGCGGCTTCCCGATAACGGGCCGGACGATCAAAGAGGTCTTTCCTACTGGGTCCGCCGCGGCGACCTGCTGATGGTGTTCGTCCACACGCTCTGGACCGGCCTCGGCGGCGAGGGGCACGTCGAGACCGCGTGGCTTCGGTCCACCCTCGCCCGGCACGCCGACGCGAGGCACAGAATCGTGCTCGGGCACCATCCGGTCCACCCCGTCAACGGGTTCTCCGGGCGCTACCAGCGCGAGATCGGTCCCGAATACGCGGACGCGTTCTGGCAGATCCTGGTGGATTCCCACGTCCTGGCCTACGTCTGCAGCCACATCCTGGCCTACGACGTGCAGGTGCATCGCGGCGTGCTTCAGATCTGCACCGCCGGAGCCGGTACGGCGCACAGGATGCCGGACGAGGTCGAGTATCTTCACTGCATCCAGGCCGCCCTCGATCGCGACGGGTTGCGGTATCAGGTGCTGGACACGAACGGCGTAGCACGCGAACGCCTGCGGTGGCCGCCACCGTTCGCCGACGACTCGACCGGCTGGCGAGGCGTCGCGGCAGGCCAGTCGGACGCAGTCCTGACCGGTCCGATCGACACCGGATCCATCGTCGAAATCAGCCTGTCCGGGCGAACCGCGGCGCAGGCCTGGGCTCCGGAACAGACCCTGTTCACGGCGCACGCCCCGGAGGCGATCGCCCCGATCTGGCTCGGTCTACGCGGCCCGAAGCAGACCCTCACCCTCATCGTCGGAAAGAAGCCGGGGCGAAGCCCGTCCTACTGGCTCGGCACCGACTTGCCCGTCGGCCGCGAGTTCGATGTCCGCGTCGCTTTCTACCCGGATATGGGACCCGGAGGCATCCTCTATCGCCATCACGGCGAAGCCGCCTGGACCTCGTGCGCGTCCGCCACGGCGACGGGTATCGAGGGCATCCACTGGCCGCGCGCGTGGAGCGTCGGACACGGCCAGCACGGTCCGCAGGATCGTCCCTTCAAGGGCAGCGCCTTGAGCGTCGGCGCGCGCCTGGCTGTCGCCTGAGGTCTCCTCACGGCTCCACCCGCCGCAGCACGAACGTGGTCCCGATCTCCGGATCGCGGCGCCAGCGCCCCTCCCCCACCGGGACCAGCTCGACGCTGTGGCCGCGCCGCGCGACGAGGACGAGGCGGCCGGCCTCGTAGTGCCAGGCGGTCGGATCGAACAGGGCGAGACCGGGGTCGCGGCAGCCCTCCTGGACCTGCGCCGCCTCGGCCCTGAGCATCACCCGGCAGACGTCCTTCTCGACGAAGCGGTCGAGGGTGTAGAGCCCGGTCACCCCGGCCGCGGTCGCGGGGGCGCCGGCCCACGTGTCTCGCGAGGCCTCCCGCGGGCTCGGCGGGGTCGTGAGCGCCGCCTGGGTCACCAGCGGGGTCTCGGGAGCGGCGGGACGGGCGCCGGCCTGGGCCAGGCTGTAGCGCTCGCCGCCCGGGGTTTCCGCGCTGCGGATGCCGTCGCCGTCCGGGGCCGCGAAGGCCAGCAGCGGCTGGCCCTCGCGGTCGAGGAGCTGGATCAGGCCGCCCTCGAAACGCCAGCCCGCGATGCCGTTGACCACCGGGAGCGCACGCCGGCAGCCGGCCGGAAAGCGCAGGGCCCGGCCGACCGGGCCGGGCTCCGCCGCCAGCATCAGGCCGCAGCGGCGGAAGCTGCCGTCGAGGGCGAGCTCCCACGGCCCGGCGGCGTCCCGCGCGGGAGCCGCTTCCTGTGCCGCCCCCTCCTGCGCCGCCGCGCTCCCTACCCAGGCGGCGAGACCGAGGACGGGCAGGAGGCGGCGCAGGCGCATGGACGTGGCTCTCGAAGGTCA
The DNA here is from genome assembly GCF_003173775.1 of Methylobacterium sp. 17Sr1-1. NCBI lineage: Bacteria > Pseudomonadati > Pseudomonadota > Alphaproteobacteria > Hyphomicrobiales > Methylobacteriaceae > Methylobacterium > Methylobacterium sp. 17Sr1-1. The sequence continues at coordinate 4,327,567 of NZ_CP029552.1, forward strand.
GCCCTTCCAGGGGGTCTCGGCCACGGGCGTCACCGGACCCTTGCCCTGGAACCAGGAGGTCAGGTTATCAACGACGAGCTGGCCCATTGCGTTGCGTGTGTGATGCGACGCGGAGCCGACATGCGGCAGGAGAACCGCATGCTCCTGGGCGATCAGGGCGGCGGGCACCTTCGGTTCCTCGGCGAACACGTCGAGGCCGGCGCTCTGGATCGTGCCGTCGGCGAGCGCGGCGGCGAGCGCCTCCTCGTCCACGAGGGTGCCGCGGGCGACGTTGATCAGCACGCCCTCGGAGCCCAGGGCCTCCAGCACCTCGCGGCCGATCATGTTCTTCGTCTCGGGGCCGCCGGGGGCGACCACCATCAGCACGTCGCAGGCCCGCGCCATCTCGATGAGCGAGGGGAAGTACTCGTAGGGCACGTCCGCCTGCTTGGTGCGGCCGTGATAGGCGATCGGCAGGCCGAAGGCGACGAGGCGGTGGGCGATCGCCCGGCCGATGCGGCCAAGCCCGAGGATGCCGACCTTGCGCCCGCGCAGGGTGCCGGTGAGCGGATAGGACTTCTCCAGCCACTTGCCCTGGCGCAGGTAGCGGTCGACCTGCGGGATCTGCCGCACGGTGGCGAGCAGGAGGCCGACGGCGAGGTCCGCGACCTCGTCGGTCAGGACGTCGGGCGTATTGGTCACCATCACGCCGCGCCGGCCGCAGGCCGCTGCGTCGATCGTGTCGTAGCCGACGCCGAAATTGGCGACGATCTCGAGCTTCGGCAGCCGGTCGAGCAGCGCGTCGTTCACGTGGACGTGGCTCACCGCCATCCCGCGAATCTTCGGGCCGACCTCGTCCAGGAAGCGCTCCTTGTCGTCGACCTTGTCGCCGCGGTGGACGGTGAAGAGCCTCTCCAGGCTGTCGGTCACCAGCGGCATCATCGGCCGCATGATCAGCACGTCTGTGGACTTCAAACCCGTCTCCCGGTCGTTTCTCGCGCATCCGACGATGGACGCATGGCGAGGGCGCTTGATCTTGCGCCCCGCGCGCCCGATGATGGCCGCCAACACGAGAGGCGGCAAGCCAGGCCGCCCCGTTCTTACGGGTCGAGGAAACAACCCAGATGAGCGCCAGACGCCCCTCAGAGGGCCCGCCTGTCGTGTGTTCGTCATGCGCCTGTGGCAGCGCTGCCGTTTCGGTCAGCGCGCCGCGCGCGACCCCATTCTGAATCGACACACGACAACGAGGAGCCGATGGCCGGGCTGGAAATCAGGAACGTGCGCAAATCGTTCGGGGCCACCCCGATCCTGCACGGCGTCTCGATCGACATTCAGGACGGGGAGTTCGTCATCCTGGTCGGCCCTTCGGGCTGCGGGAAGTCGACCCTGCTGCGCATGATCGCGGGGCTGGAGAACATCACGGCGGGCGAGATCCGGATCGGGTCGCGCGTCGTCAACGCGGTGCCGCCGAAGGAGCGCGACATCGCCATGGTGTTCCAGAACTACGCGCTCTACCCGCACATGACGGTGCGGGACAACATGGCCTTCTCGCTGAAGCTCCGGAAGGCCGCCAAGGAGGAGATCGACAGCCGGGTCGGCCGCGCCGCGGCGATCCTCGGCCTGGAAAAGCTCCTCGACCGCTACCCGCGCCAGCTCTCGGGCGGCCAGCGCCAGCGCGTCGCCATGGGACGGGCGATCGTGCGCGACCCCCAGGTCTTCCTGTTCGACGAGCCGCTCTCGAACCTCGACGCCAAGCTGCGCGTGGCGATGCGGGCCGAGATCAAGGAGTTGCACCAGCGCCTGCGCACCACCACCGTCTACGTCACCCACGACCAGATCGAGGCCATGACCATGGCCGACAAGATCGTGGTGATGCATGACGGCGTGGTCGAGCAGGTCGGCGCGCCGCTCGAGCTCTACGACCGGCCCGACAACATGTTCGTCGCCGGCTTCATCGGCTCGCCGGCGATGAACTTCCTCAAGGGCAAGATCGCCGGCGAGACCTTTCGCACCGAGGGCGGCCTGACCCTGCCGCTGCCGACCCGCGGGGCGCGCCCCGCCGACGGCATGCCGGCGGTCTACGGCCTGCGGCCGGAGCACGTGCGCCTCGCCGAGAACGGCGTGCCGGTGGAAGTGGCGGTGGTGGAGCCGACCGGCTCCGAGACCATGGTGCTGGTGCGCCCGCCGGGCGGCGGCGCGCAGGACATCGCCAAGGAGGTCGCCCGCGACATCGCCTGCGTGTTCCGCGACCGCATCGGCGCCGGCCCGGGCGAGCGGATCAACATCACGGCCGATCCCGCCCTCGTCCACCTGTTCGACGCCGAGAACGGCCGCCGGCTGAACTGACGACGCCCGCCCGGCCGGCGACGGGACGCCATCCCGCCGCCGGCCGGCCCGTATGAACGACAAAGACCATCCCGGGAGAGACGCCACGATGTCAGCCTTCGATCGTCGCCAGTTCCTCAAGGCGGGTGCCGCCCTCGGCCTCGCCTCCGCCGCCGGCCTGGAGGGCTTCGCCCGCGCCTGGGCGCAGGAGAACCAGTGGAAGCCGGAAGCCGGCGCCTCGCTCAAGCTCCTGCGCTGGAAGCGCTTCATCCCGTCCGAGGACGAGGCTTTCATGCGCCTCGTCGACGCCTTCACCAAGGCGACCGGCGTGCCGGTGACGGTGACGAGCGAATCCTTCGACGACATCCAGCCCAAGGCCTCGGTGGCGGCCAATACCGGCCAGGGCCCGGACATGGTCTGGGGCCTGTACTCCTTCCCGGCGCTCTTCCCCTCGAAATGCATCGAGGTCGGCGACGTCGCCGACTACCTCGGCAAGAAGTACGGCGGCTGGCTGCCCGCGGCGGAGGCCTACGGCAAGGTCAAGGGCAAGTGGATCGCCATCCCGATGGCGTTCAACGGCGGCTACCTCAACTACCGCATCTCGGCCATGAACAAGGCCGGCTTCACCAAGTTCCCGGAGGACCATGCCGGCTTCCTGGAGCTGTGCAAGGCGATGAAGAAGAACAACACGCCGGCCGGCTTCGCGCTCGGCCACGCCACGGGTGACGCCAATTCGTGGATCCACTGGGCCCTGTGGTCGCACGACGCCTACCTGGTCGACGCCAACGAGAAGATCGTCATCAACTCACCGGAGACCGCCAAGGCGCTCGACTACGTCAAGGCGCTCTACGAGACCTTCGTGCCCGGCACGGTGTCGTGGAACGACTCGTCGAACAACAAGGCGTTCCTGTCGGGCGACCTCTATCTCACCAACAACGGCATCTCGATCTACGCCGCGGCCAAGAACGAGAAGAAGGACATCGCGGCGGACATGGACCACGCCGCCTATCCGGTCGGCAAGTCCGGCAAGCCGACCGAGTTCCAGCTCGCCTTCCCGATCCTGGCCTACACCTACACCAAGGCGCCGAACGCCTGTAAGGCCTTCATGGCCTTCGCGCTCGAGGCCCAGAACTACAATGCCTGGCTCGAGGCATCGCAGGGCTATCTCTGCCACCCGCTCCAGGCCTACGCCAACAACCCGATCTGGACCGCCGACCCGAAGAACAAGGTGTTCGGAGAAGCCTCGACCCGGACGCTGGCCGCCGGCGGTCTCGCCCCGGTGAGCGAGAAGGTGGCCGCCGTGCTCGCCGACTTCGTCGTCGTCGACATGTTCGCCTCCTACTGCACTGGCCGCGAGGACCTGAAGAGCGCGATCAAGACGGCCGAGCGGCAGGCGCAGCGGATCTTCCGGTCGGCCTGACGGCCTCATGCACGGTCCGTGCGCATCCCCCCTCTCCCCGCGGGCGGGGAGAGGGCCGCGACGACCTTGTCGTCGGCGCGGCGAGGCGGCAGCCGAGGGTGAGGGGGAGTTGCCGCATGAGGCTCCTCCGGAAACACCCCCGCACCCTCGCTCCGGCTTTCGCCTCCGCTCACTTCATCGACGACAAGGTCGATGAAGTCCTCTCCCCGCCCGCGGGGAGGGGAGAAGCCCGCGCCTCATGCGGCAACGTACGGACGTGACAGCCGAGTTATGCTGTCCTCCTGTTCCCCGAGGCGGCCTAAACACAACAAAACACCCGGAGGAGGCTCCCCGTGGCCGATATCGCCCTCGCCCGCCCCGCCGCGGCGGCGCCCACGACCGGCTCGGCCTGGAGCCGGTTCCGGGCCAGCCGCGGCTGGCTGGGCTTCTGGTTCATGCTGCCGGCAGCCGCGATCCTGCTGCTGTTCCTGGCCTATCCCCTCGGCAAGGGCATCTGGCTCTCGCTCACCGACACCCGGATCGGGCGGGGCGGCAACTTCGTCGGGCTCGAGAACTACGAGTGGCTCTCGGACGACAGCGTCTTCTGGCTCTCGGTGTTCAACACGCTGGTCTATACCGGCTTCGCCTCGGTGGCGAAGTTCGCGATCGGCCTCTACCTGGCGCTGCTCCTCAACAAGCGGCTTCCGTTCAAGGCGCTGATCCGCTCGATCGTGCTGATCCCGTTCGTCGTCCCGACCGTGCTGTCGGCGCTGGCGTTCTGGTGGATCTTCGACAGCCAGTTCTCGATCATCTCGTGGTCGCTGCGCCATCTCGGCCTGCTCGACCGCAACATCGACTTCCTGGGCGATCCGACGATGGCGCGGATCTGCGTGACCTTCGCCAATATCTGGCGCGGCGTGCCGTTCATCGCCATCACGCTGCTGGCCGGCCTCCAGACCGTCTCGCCCTCGCTCTACGAGGCGGCGACGATCGACGGCGCGACGCCGTGGCAGAACTTCCGTCATATCACCCTGCCGCTGCTCACCCCGATCATCGCCGTGGTGATGACCTTCTCGGTGCTGTTCACCTTCACCGACTTCCAGCTGATCTGGGCGATGACCCGCGGCGGCCCGGTCAACTCGACCCACCTGATGGCGACCCTGTCCTACCAGCGCGGCATCCTCTCGGGGAACCTCGGCGAGGGCGCGGCCATCGCCACCGCGATGGTGCCGTTCCTGATCTTCGCCATCGGGATCTCGTGGTTCGGCCTCCAGAACCGCAAGTGGCAGACCGGCTAAAAGAAGGAAACACCCACGATGGCCGCCGCGACCACGACCGCCGACACCCCCGACAACAGCGAAGGCATGGCCTATCTCGACACGCTCCCGAAGCGCGTCGTCACGGTCTACCTGCCGCTCTTCGTCATCCTGGTGGTGCTTCTGTTTCCGTTCTACTGGATGGCCCTGACCGCCATCAAACCGGACGACCAGCTCATCGACATGGAGACCTACAACCCGTTCTGGGTGGTCTCGCCGACGCTCAAGCACATCTCGAAGCTGCTGTTCCAGACCAACTATCCCCTGTGGCTCTGGAACACGATGATGATCTCGGTGGCGGCGACCGTGCTGTCGCTGTTCGCCAGCGTGCTCGCCGCCTACGCGATCGTGCGGATCCGCTACAAGGGCGCGGTCGCGGTCGGCGCGGCGATCTTCCTCGCCTACCTGGTGCCGCCCTCGATCCTGTTCATCCCGCTCGCCACCATCATCCAGGCCTACGGGCTCTACGATTCGCCCTTCGCCCTGGTGCTGGTCTACCCCACCATCCTGATCCCGTTCTCGACCTGGCTCCTGATGGGGTACTTCAAGACCATCCCCTACGAGCTGGAGGAATGCGCGCTCATCGACGGGGCGAGCCGCTGGCAGATCCTGCTCAAGATCATCCTGCCGCTGGCGGTCCCGGGGCTGATCTCGGCCGGCATCTTCTCGCTCACCCTGTGCTGGAACGAGTTCATCTACGCGCTGACCTTCCTGTCCTCGACCCAGAACAAGACGGTGCCGGTGGCGGTGGTGAGCGAGTTCGTCGACGGCGACATCTACCGCTGGGGCTCGCTGATGGCGGGCGCCCTGGTCGGCTCGCTGCCGCTGGTGATCCTGTACTCGTTCTTCGTCGAGCACTACGTCTCGGCCATGACCGGGGCGGTGAAGGAGTGAACCAGTTTCTGTTTGATCCTGACAAATAAAAATTGAGCACCTCTCCCCCCTCCCGTGTGGGAGAGGGGTAGGGGTGAGGGTGGCTCGGGCTCAGAATAAAATGTAAGCCTTAGAGCTGCGCAGCTCAACAGCTCAGGATCATTACGGAAGCCGAGCCACCCTCACCCCTACCCCTCTCCCACACCTTGCGGCGATACCGCGTAAGCCCGGCATCGCCTGGAGAGGGGATCCCGCGACTTGCTTGCATTGGAAAAGATCAGGCTGAGGGCGGGTCACAGCACCCGTATGTTCCCGCACGCCTGCGATGCCTGCATCCCCTTGCGGCGCCGAGGGGTCTACCCCTCAGCGGATGAGACGGTTACATGACGGGTCCGCCGGGTGCGAACGCCATGCGCCCGGCTTCCACGACAGGTCTTCGTGACAAGGCAAGAACTCCGATGACTGCCCCTCGCACCCTCTACGACAAGATCTGGGACGACCACGTCGTCGATCGTCAGCCGGACGGCACCTGCCTCCTCTACATCGACCGTCACCTCGTGCACGAGGTCACCTCTCCCCAGGCTTTCGAGGGGCTTCGTCTCGCCGGGCGCAAGGTGCGCCACCCGGAGAAGACGCTGGCGGTCGTCGACCACAACGTCCAGACGTCGGACCGCAGCCTCGGCATCGAGGATCCCGAGAGCCGCACGCAGATCGACACGCTGGCCGAGAACGTCCGCGAGTTCGGCATCGAGTATTACGACGCGCTGGATAAGCGGCAGGGCATCGTCCACATCATCGGGCCGGAGCAGGGCTTCACCCTGCCGGGCCAGACGATCGTCTGCGGCGATTCCCACACCTCGACCCACGGCGCCTTCGGGGCCCTCGCCCACGGCATCGGCACGTCGGAGGTCGAGCACGTGCTCGCCACCCAGACGCTGATCCAGAAGAAGGCGAAGAACATGCGCGCCGTCGTCGACGGGCGCCTGCCCGCCGGCGTCGGCGCCAAGGACATCATCCTGGCGATCATCGGCGAGATCGGCACCGCCGGCGGCACCGGCCACGTGCTGGAATATGCCGGCGAGGCGATCCGGGGCCTCTCGATGGAGGGCCGGATGACGATCTGCAACATGTCGATCGAGGGCGGTGCCCGCGCCGGCATGGTCGCCCCCGACGAGACCACCTTCGCCTACATCAAGGACCGGCCGAAGGCCCCGAAGGGCGAGGCGTTCGAGCGCGCGGTCGCCTACTGGCGCAACCTCGTCTCGGACGAGGGCGCGCATTTCGACCGCGAGATCCGGCTCGACGCCGCCAACCTCCCGCCGATCGTGACCTGGGGCACCTCGCCTGAGGACGTGATCTCGGTCCAGGGCCAGGTGCCGGATCCGGCCGCCATCGAGGACGAGAACCTGCGCTCCTCCAAGGAGAAGGCGCTCTCCTACATGGGCCTGACCCCGGGCACGCGGATCACCGACATCGCCCTCGACAAGGTGTTCATCGGCTCCTGCACCAACGGCCGGATCGAGGACCTGCGGATCGTCGCCCGGATGGTCGAGGGGAAGAAGATCCATCCGAACGTGTCGGGCATGGTGGTGCCGGGCTCGGGCCTCGTGAAGCAGCAGGCGGAGGAGGAGGGCCTCGCCCGGATCCTGATCGAGGCCGGCTTCGACTGGCGCGAGCCGGGCTGCTCGATGTGCCTCGGCATGAACGCCGACCGCCTCAAGCCGCACGAGCGCTGCGCCTCGACCTCGAACCGCAATTTCGAGGGCCGCCAGGGCCACAAGGGCCGCACGCATCTCGTCTCCCCGGCGATGGCCGCGGCCGCCGCCATCGCGGGTCACTTCGTCGACATCCGCGAGTGGCCGGCGGGCGTCTGAGCTTAGTCTCGCGGAACGGCGGAGTTCGGCGTTGACGCCGGCTCCGCCGCCGACTAAACGACTGACACCGGGGCGCCGCCAAGGCGGCGCTTCTGGGCCCAGGTGGCGGAATTGGTAGACGCGCTGGTTTCAGGTACCAGTGGTGCAAGCCGTGGAGGTTCGAGTCCTCTCCTGGGCACCAACATCCCAAGTGGTGTTGATGCCGTCCGCGAAACGATCAGTTTGCGGAAACAATCCCCATCTCGACGATAGCCGATGTGATCGAGCAGATGCTCTCATATTCGTATCGAACACTCGCCCCAGATAGCAGACACCTCGATCGAAGGCCGGACTGTCGAATGGACAGCGCCGAGCGCCCGGTCGAGTTCGCTTACCAATCCAAACCCTCCGCGTGATCCCGGGTCCTCGCCGTTGGCGAGCCTCGGGATGATGCTTGAAGGATGCCGGCCTCCCGGTCTGCTCGGGCACCTCAGGACGAGGTCGCGGATTGGAGCGCATCGGTCACGGGCGCGGCTGCGCCGGGCGCGTCCCGCACGCCGACCGAGAGGCGCAGCATGAAACGCCCCTCGCGAACGACGCTCAATCCCGTTGACGCCGCCCTCGCTCCCCTCTAAACGACTGTCACCGCGGCGCTGCCAAGCAGTGCTTCGGGCCCAGGTGGCGGAATTGGTAGACGCGCTGGTTTCAGGTACCAGTGGTGCAAGCCGTGGAGGTTCGAGTCCTCTCCTGGGCACCAACACCCTCAAGCGGTGTTGATGCCGGCCCCGAGCGGGGCACGAGCCGATCGGACTTTGAAACCGCTCTCCCCACGCGACAAGACTTCATCACGGCTCCGGCAGGCGCTCGACGCCGTGCGAGGGGGTGAACCGGTTGGGACTGCCTCGCGTTGGCTTGCGCCCATCGGAGGATCCGCCCGTGCCCGACCGCCGCGACGACCTGCTCACCGCCCGCCCGCACCTGACCCGCCGCGACGAGGATGCCGCCGCCGCCAAGGCCGGCGTGACCCCGGCCGACCACGACGCAGCCCGCAAGCCCGATGCCCTCGATCCCGGCACCAGCACGACCGGCGACGCGCCGCGGCCCCGGCCGGCCCCGGCGGGCGAGGGCGAGGTCTGACTCGGATCCGGACGGACGCCCGCTTCGCGTGTTAGGCCTCGGCCCGTCCGACGCGGAGACCAGCCCGTGAGCCGTTACCGCCTCCACTACTTTCCCGAATCCGGCAACAGCTACAAGCTGGCGCTGATGCTGACCCTGTGCGGCGAAACATTCGATCCAGTCTGGACCGATTTCGGCGCCCGGGTGACCTGGACGCCCGAGTGGCGGCGCACCGTCAACGCGATGGGCGAAATCCCGGTGCTGGAGGATGACGGCAAGAGCCTGACCCAGACCGGCCCGATCCTGCTGCGGCTCGCCGATCGCTACGGCCGCCTCGGCGGCGAGGGCGAGGCCGAGCGGTTCGAGGTGCTGCGCTGGCTGTTCTGGGACAACCAGAAGCTCTCCGCCCACATGGCGACCTACCGCTTCATGCGCACCTTCAGCCGTGGGGCCGACCCGGCGGTGCTGGCATACCTGCGGTCGCGGGTCGACGACTTCCTCGGCATCCTCGCCGAACAGGTCGCGGGCCGGGCCTTCGTCATCGGCGACCGGGCGAGCGTCGCCGACCTGTCGCTCTGCGCCTACCTCTCCTTTCCGGCCGACGAGACAGGCTACGACCTCGCGGCGAGCCACCCGGCGATCCGGGCCTGGCTGGACCGGATCGCGGCCCTGCCCGGCTGGCGGGTGCCCTACGACCTGCTGCCTGGCCGGCGCCTGCCCCGCTTCGACCGTCCGGACGGGGCTGCGGCCGAGAGGTAGCCTATCCGGGCGACGGTCCGCCGGCGCCGCGGGCCTCGGGCGCGGGGGCCGGGCTCGCCTCCGGCTTCGGCCGCTCCGGCGCGGCGCTCTCGGGGTAGCGGGCGCGGTAGGCGCGCAGGAAGTCGGTCAGCGTCTCGGCACTGGTGGCCTGGCGCACCAGGCTGCGGAAGGCCGCGGTGCCGGAGGCGTTCGGCGCGGCGACGAGGCTGAAGGTGCGGGCGTCCGGGCTCTCGGCCATCTTCGCGGTGAATTTCGTGCGCAGGCGGTCGAGGCTCAGCGGATCCTCGGCCAGCGCGTAGGCGATCGCCGCCCGCATCACGTCGCTGCGCTCGGCGTCGCTCAAGGCGCCGGGCTCGCGCCAGCGGGTGCCGAGCAGGGCCTCGTGCGCCTCCCCGGCCTCGCGCCAGCGCCGCGCGCCCCACAGGATGTCGCCGCGCAGGTGCGCCGCCTCCGGGGTGGCGTTGCCCTCGAGCAGCTCGAGGGCGAGGTCGGTGCGCGAGAGGTCGGAGAGGGCGCGGACCTCGAGCAGCAGGCGCGCGTCGCGGATCTGCGCCGGCAGTTCCGGCAGGCGGGTGTTCTGCAGGATCTTGAGGGCCTTCAGCGGCTCGCCCTCCATCAGCCGGACGGTCGCGAGGCGCGCCGCCACGCTCGCCCGCGCCGCCCCGGTGAGGCGGTGGTCGACCTGGTGCTGCAGCAGGTCGCCGGCGGCGTCGAGGAGGTCGAGGGCGACGAGGCGGTCGGCCAGGCGCCGCACGATCTCGTCGCCCTGGCGGCCGATCGGCGTGAACTCCTTGAAGTCGTAGAACAGCGCCAGGGCCTCGATCTTGCCGAGGCTGGCACCCTTGTCGGACAGGAACAGGGCGGAGAACAACGCCACCGTGTCGTCGTGCAACCCGCGGGTCGCCGGGTGGTCGGGGAAGAGGCGGTTGGCCTTGCGGGCGGTCGCGAAGGCGTCGCGCCAGCGGCCGACTCCGGCATAGAGCCGGCCGAGCCGGGCCAGGGCCTCGGCCTCGGCCTCGCCGTGCCAGGTCAGGGTCAGGCGCTCGAGCCGGTCGACCGCCGCCTCCGGCGTCATCGTGCCGGTGGCCCGGCCGAGATCGACCGCCCGCAGGGTCGCCTCGGCGGCGATGGCCGGCGCCGCGGTCTCGGCGAGCTGCTGGTAGGCGTGGCGCGCCTCGCCGTCCTGGCCGATCGCCTCGGCGAAGCGCGCCTTGAGGAAGGCCAGCCGGTCGCGGGCCTGGCCCGAATCGGCGAGGGGCGCGACCGCGGTGAGCGCCCGCTGGGCGAAGGCCGGGTCCTTGGCGTCGAGGGCGGCCTCCACCGCCGCGAGGTAGAACACCACCTGCAGGTCGTCCGGATAGGCCTCGATCAGCGGCAGCCCGGCCTTGAAGGCGGTGATCGCCGCGGCGCTGCGCCGGCCGCGGGCATCGACGACGCCGCGCCACAGCCGCAGTTCGGGATCGAGCGCCCGCTTGCCGTCGGGGGTGAGGAAGCCGGCCGCCCGCGCCTCCTGATTCAGGCGCAGGGCGGCGATGGCCGAGAGGAGCCGGACGGCCCGATCGGCGGCGAAAGGCGGATCCTCCCGGACCGCCAGGGCGAGCACCCCGGCGGCCTCGGCCGCGAAATCGTTGGCGAGGAGCACCCGGACGAGGTCGAGACGCGCGGCGGAGCGGGCCGGCCGCTCGGCCGCGGCGGCCGCGGCTTCGGCGGCGCGCAGGCGCGCACGCACGTCGCCGCGCTGGTCCTCGCGCCAGCGATCGGGCTGCACCAGCAGGTCGGAGGCCTGGGCGGCCTGGGCGGCGTCCGGCGTCTCGACCACCGTCGGGGAGACCGACAGGCCGCCGGGACGGGTGATCGTCACCTCGGCCAGGCCCGGGCGCACGGCGAGATCGTCGGCCGCCGCCAGCACGGCGACGCCCTGGCGGGTCGGCAGCAGCTCGAACTCGACGAAGCGGCCGCGCTTCGGCAGCCCGGCGATGCGCGGGCCGCGGGCCGTCGCCACGGCGATGCGCTCGCCGTCGCGCTCCAGCCACAGGGTGCCGCCGGGACGCGCCAGCGGCACCGTCACCGCCGGCCGGCCGGTGGGATCGGCACTGCGCTGGGGCGCCAGGACGTCGCCCCCCGGCAGGGCGGCATCGCCGAGCACCAGGTCCCAGCCCTGGCCCTCCCCCGCCGCGAGCTGGGCGAGCACGCCGGATTCGAGGCGCAGCCGCAGCACCGTGAACGCGCCCTCCGCCCGCGGTCCCTCGGCGACGCTCGCCGGCGCGCCCGTCGGCAGGGACGGCAGGGCGATCGCCGCGGTGCTCTCGAACACAAGGGTGGCGACCCCGCCGCGCTCGAACAGGGCCGCCGGCGGCCGGGCCGCGAACGGGAAGGCGATCCGCAGGCCCTGGCTGGTTCCTTGACCCGTTCCTTGTTGGCCCGTTCCTTGGACCGCCCGGACGACCCGGGCCTGGACCGGGCCCGACGGCAGGTCCGCCGGGGCGGACGCCGGCGCCTCGGCCGGCGGGGAGGCCACGGCCTGAGGCCGGGATTCGGCCGGGACCGCGGCGACGGGCGACGGCTCCGGCGCTCCCGCCGCGGGCTTCCTGTCGTCGGCCTTCCTGTCGTCCGGCTTCCGGCCCGCCGGCTTGACGAGGTCGAGGACGTAGGAATCGTCTTCGCGGTAGCCCTCCGCCGTGAAGCCCTCGCCGAGCGTCACGGCCAGGCGGGCGGCATCGGTTCCGGCCTCGGCCGCGAGCGCCGTCGCGGCCGGCCGCAGGGCGGCGCGGGCCTCGGTCGCGTCGATCGTGTAGGCGCCGGGGATGCGCAGGCGGACCTCCGCACCGGCGCGCTCCAGCGCCACCTCGGCCTCTTGCGGCAGGCGGACCGAGAGGCGGGTGAGGGTCGGCAGGGTCGCCACTTCGAGGCGCAGCGCCGTGCGCCGGGTCCGGACGGCCTCGCGGCGCAGGCGCTCGCTGAGCTCCTCGGCCCGGCGGGACAGGTCGGCCAGCACCTCCGGCGGGAGGCCGGGCGGCAGGCCGGTCCAGCCCTCGGGCATCAGGTCGATGAAGACCCGCTCGCCGGCCTCCAGCACGTTGACCTTGTAGGTGGCCTGGAGCGCGACCCGCAGGCCGGCGCCGTCCGGATCGCGCCGGACCTGCGCCACGTAGGCCGGCATCTCGGCGGCCAGGCGCTCGCGCTGGCCGGTCACCGGCTCGCGGAAGTTCACCACCAGCACGCCGCCGGTGACCTTGGCGGTGACCTTCACGCCATGGTCGAAGGTGAGCGCGATGCGCCCGAAATTCTTCTGCTCGCTGCCCTGGATCGCCACGAGCTGCGCCGCGTCGGCCGCGCCCGCCCCGACGGCCAAAGCCGCCAGCGCGATCAGCGCCGCTACGCGGCGGCTCCTGCCCGTCGAACCCATCACACCCGCCCGAGTACACCCTCAGGCCGGTACCATGGCGCCACAGGGCTAATGAGCGCTTAATCCCGGGACCCGGGGCGCTCTAGAGTGCCTCGCGATCGCCTTGCGATCGCGAGGCACTCCACGCATTTGGTTTCGCCGCATTTTCTTCGACGAACCGGTATCCACTTCGTCGGAAAATGCTCTAGCGCGCCCCGTCGATCGCCGGCAGCTCGCCGGGCGGCAGGCCCGGGGCGATGGCGGCGGCCTTCGGCCCGCCGGCGCCGCGGGCGCGCTGGGCGAGCGCCACGGTCAGGCGCTCGGCGGCCTCGGGCTGCATCACCGCCAGCACCTCGGCCATCTTGCGCGGGTTCATGCCGACCACCACCGGCACCAGCACCTCGAGCTTCAGCCGGTCGAAGACCCGGGCGGCCTCCTTCGGCTTCATCGTCTCGTACATCGTCACCAGGGACTTGAGCCCCGCGGCTTCCGCCTCGGCGCGCCTGGCCGCCGCGTCGTCGCCCTTCTGCTCCAGGGTCTTGAGGTCGTTGATGCGGGTCTCGAGCTTGCGCTCGGCGTTCTCGATCAGCTGCTCGCGGGTCTCGAGGTCGCGCGAGCGCTGCTGCAGGGCGTCGCGCCGGGCGCCGAGCTTCTCCAGGATCGCCCGCTCGGAGGACGAGGCCGGCTCGGGCACCGGCCGGGCCGCCTCCGGCGGGGATGCGGGTGCGGGCGCGGCCTCCTTCGGCGAGAGCGACCCGGTGATGGTCGGGTCGAGGGGCTCGTAGCCGGAGCGGGCATGGACCAGGAACTCGGCGAAGCGGGCGCCGGTGGACGGCCCGGCCTCGAGGAGGGCGAGGACCTTCAGGAGCAGGAGCCCCGCGGCCGCCACCGCCACGGCATCGACGAGGCGCAGGCGGATCGTCGGCCCGCGCCAGACCGGGTTCGCCAGCAGGCGCTGCACCAGCACGGCGACGGAGGGGGGCGCCTGCGGGACCCGGGCGGGCAGCGTGCCGGCGGGCTTCGCGGCGGCCGGACCGGGGGTGCCGGCGCCCGCGGGCCTCGCCGCGGCACCCGGTGCCGCAGCCGTCGCCGCCCCGGGACCCGCGGCGGCCTTCGGTGCCGCGGCCCCGGGCGTGGTGCCGGCCGCGGCGGGCGGGCTTTCCGTCGGCGGCAGCCCGGCGAAGCGGCGCAGGAGCAGCGCGAGGGTCATGCGGCCTGGGCCTGCAGGCGGCTCAGGGCCCGCTCGCTGAGGGCGCGGGCGGCGGCGGCGGCGGCGCCGAGGCGCTCGCCGGTGGAGACCGGCCGCGGCTCGGGCGCGGGCGGCGGGACGGGGGCCGCCGGCGCGGCGTAGGCCGGCGCGGCCTCGGCCGGCGGCGCGACGGGCGCTTGCGCGAAGGCGGGCTGGGCGAAGGCGGCCGGTGCGAAAGCGGGCTGGGCGGCCTGCGCGAAGGCGGGCTGGGGCGCCGCCTCCCCGGGCACCGCCGCCCGGGCCTGGGCGACGATGCGGCCGATGCGCGAGAGCACCTCGTCGCCGGCCTGGAGCTGGGCGGCGAGGTCGGCATTGGTGCGCTCGGCCAAGCGCAGGCGCTCGGCGAGGGTGCGGTCGCACTCGGCCAGCGTGGTGCGCAGGCCGAGGATCGCCCGCTCGGCGGATTCGGTCGCCACCATCAGGTCGCCGATGGTCTGGCGCATCGCCGTCTCGTCGCCCTTGAGGCGGGTGATGCGGCGGCCGAGGCTGACCGAGGTGGCGATGCAGGCGACGAGGAGGACCGCCACCAGCAGGTCGGCCAGGATGCTGACGATCAGGCTCACGAAACGGCCTCGCTGCGGAAGAAGAGGGAGATGACGGGACGCATGGCGGGACGCATGACGGGACACATGGCGGGCGTCACCCGTCGTTGCGGTTCTGCATCGAGGCCTCGAAGGCCGCGAGGGTGGTGCGGGCGCGGCGCAAGGGGCGGGTCACCTGCACGGCGATGCTGTCCTCGAGGCGGCCGATCCGGCCCTGCGTCATTCCCCAGTCGCCGCAGCGCAGGGTGATGAGGTCGGCGGGCTTGGCGTCGAACATGATGGTGTCGCCGACCTCCAGCGACAGCACCCGGCGCAGCGGCAGCGACATCTCGTGCAGCACCGCCTCGACCGCGACGTCGGCCTGGAAGATCTCGGTGGCGAGGTGGCTCTCCCAGATGTGGTCGCGGCCGAGCTTCTCGCCCATGAAGCTCTGCAGGAGCAGGTCGCGGATCGGCTCGATCGCCGCGTAGGGGAAGAGGATCTGGAGCAGGCCGCCGCGGCCCTCCATGTCGAGCTTGAGGTCGATCAGGATCGCGGCGTTGGCCGGCCGGGTGATGGTGGCGAAGCGCGGGTTGGTCTCGATCCGGTCGATGAGGAAGCGCACCGGCGAGAGCGGCTGGAACGACGCCTCGAGGTCGGTCAGGATGATCTCGACCATCCGCCGCACCAGCTGCATCTCGATCGGCGTGAACGGCCGCCCGTCAAGGCGGATGCTCGAGCCGCCGCGCTTGCCGCCGAGCAGCAGGTCGAGGGTCGAGTAGGCGAGGTTCGACTCCACCGTCACGATGCCCGAATTCTCCCAGGCATCGGCCCGGAACACGCCGAGCAGGGTCGGCAGCGGGATCGCGTTCAGGTAGTCGCCGAAGCGCACCGACGTGATGTTGTCGAGCGTGACCTCGACGTTGTCCTGGAAGAAGTTGCGCAAGCTCGTCGACAGCAACCGGATCATCCGGTCGAAGACGATCTCGAGCATCGGCAGGCGTTCGTACGAGACGACGCCCGAATCGACGATGGCCCGGATGCCGCCCGCGCCCGAGGCCGAGAGCTCCCGCAGCGAGAAGCCGAGGACCTGGTCGATCTCCTCCTGGTTCAGGATGCGGTCGTTGCCGGCGAGTTCGGGCAGGTTCTCCGACTCGCCCTCGTCGATCATGTTGGCCCATTCGGCCGCCATGTCGCTCGATTGCGCGGTGGTCCCCTGCTCGGCCAGAGCCGCGCCCCACTCCTCCGCGAGCGAGGCGTCGCCGCCCCCGCCCTGCTCCATCAGGGCCGCGGCCCAGTCGTCGTCGTTATCGTCAGGTCCGGCCACGGAAGCACCAAATCCCGCTAGAGCATTTTCCGACGAAGTGGATACCGGTTCGTCGAAGAAAGTGCGACAAAACGAAGACTTAGAGAGATTCGCGATTGCAACGCGATCGTGAAGCTCTCTAGTGGATGGTTATTGGATGATGAAGTCCTTGAAGAGCACGGCGTCGACCTTGGCGGGGTAGACCGCCACGTTGACACGGCGCAGCAGCTCCTCGCGCAGGCGGTAGGTGCCGCCGGCGGCCTCGAAGTCGCCGACGCGCAGGTCGCGCACGAAGACCTGGAAGGTGTCCTCGACCCGCGGCATCAGCGGCTGGATCTCGGAGGCCACCTTGGCGTCCCGCACCTCCAGCGCGATCTTCAGGCGCACGAAGCGCGGCTGGGTCTGCCCGGGCTCGGGCATCAGGTTCATGGTCATCTCGCGGATGTCCATGAACGCGACCGGCACCTTCTGCTCGGCGGCCGACTTCTCGGCATGGGCCGCGCGGCTGCGCATCACCATGAAGCCGCCGCCGCCCCCGGCCGCCAGCAGCACGGCCGCGGCGCCGATGAGGATCAGCTTCTTCCGGCTCTTGGGAGCGGCGACCGCCCCCTCCTCGCCCTCCCCCTCGCCCTCCGGCGCCGGGGCCTTCTTCGGCTTCTTGGCCATCGCCCGCCGTCCAACCCTTGAGAATCCGTCACCCGACCGTTGCGAGAGAGTGTGCGAAGACGGTTAACGCGGCGTTAAGGCGGCAATTTCTGCCCGGTCGATCCTGCCGGGTCGGCACGAAACGCCCGGTTCGGGCGGCGCCCGCGATTAACCAAGCATTTGCCATGACAGCAGAAATCCGGGCGCCCCGGCCTGGCACGGAGCCTGCGATCATTCTCCCGGGTCCGCCGCTGGGGAGCGGGGTGGCCCGGTAACACGCATCGTCGGGGAGTAGCCGGTGCAGAATGCTCAGTTGATCGGGCTCTCGTCCCAGATGGCCCTCGGGCGCGAGCTCGAGGTCATCGCCAACAACATGGCCAACGTCACCACGACGGGCTTCAAGGCGCGCTCGACGCGCTTCCAGGAATACCTGATGCCGAAGGCGAGCGCGGAGACCTTCCAGCGCCCCGACCGCAAGGTGTCCTACGTCATCGACGCGGCGACGCCCCTCGACCTGCAGCAGGGGCCGATCGAGCCGACCGGCAACCCGCTCAACGCGGCGATCCGCGGCGAGGCGTTCTTCGCGGTGCAGACGCCGCAGGGCGAGCGCTACACCCGCAACGGCGCCTTCGAGATGAACGCGCAGGGACAGATCGTGACGAGCGACGGCTACGCCGTGCTCGGCGACGGCGGTCCGATCCAGATCGGCCAGCAGGAGACCGGGCTCGCGATCGGGCCGGACGGCACGGTCTCGACCAACCAGGGCACCCGCGGAAAGCTGCGTCTCGTCACCTTCGCGGATCCGCAAGCGCTGACGAATGCCGGCGCCAACCTCTACGCGTCGAACACGCCCGCCCAACCGGCCGGCCCCCAGGGTCGGATCGAGCCCGGCGCGCTCGAGCGCTCCAACGTCCGCCCGGTGCTGGCGATGACCCGGATGCTGGAGGTGAGCCGGGTCTACCAGCTCGTCTCCGACACCGTCTCGCGGCTCGATTCGATGCGCGGCCAGGCGATCCAGCGCCTCGCCGACGTCGGCAACGCGTAAAGGGGAGCCTTAAACGATGCGCGCGCTCTACGCCGCCGCCACCGGCATGGCGGCCCAGGAACTCAACGTCCAGGTCATCTCGAACAACATCGCGAACCTGCGCACCACCGGCTACAAGCGCCAGCAGGCGCATTTCCAGGATCTGCTCTACCAGAACCTGCGCCGGGCCGGCACCGCGACCTCGGACCAGAACAACCAGCTGCCGGCGGGCCTCGCCCTCGGCTCGGGCGTGAAGACCACCTCGACCGCCCGGGTGATGTCGCAGGGCACCCTCACCTCGACCGAGAAGACCTACGACATCGCGGTGCGCGGCGAGGGCTTCTTCCAGGTCACGATGCCGGACGGGCGCACCTCCTATACCCGCGACGGCTCGTTCGACCTCGATGCGCAGGGGCAGATCGTCACCCGCGAGGGCTACCTGATGAACCCGAACATCACGGTGCCGAACAACGCCACCGGCGTGACGATCAGCGCCTCGGGCATCGTGCAGGCGCAGATCCCGGGCCAGACCGCGCCGCAGAATCTCGGCCAGATCCAGATGGCCCGGTTCGTCAACAAGGTCGGCCTGGAATCGATCGGCGACAACCTGTTCGTCGAGACCCTGGCCTCCGGCCCGCCGATCACCGGCAATCCCGGCACCGACGGGTTCGGCAACCTGCAGCAGAGCTACCTCGAAGAGGCCAACGTCAACGCGGTCTCGGAGATTTCTTCCCTGATCGCCGCGCAGCGCGCCTACGAGATGAACTCGAAGGTCGTGACCGCCGCCGACCAGATGCTCTCCACCACCTCGCAGATGTTCCGCGGATGAGCGCCCCGATGATCCACTCAGCGCCCGTCGTCCGCGCTCCGATCGCCCGCGAGGGCCGCCGCGCCCTGCTCGGGCCCGGCATCCTCTCGCGCACCGCGCTCACGCTGCTCGCGCTCGGCTTCCTCACCCTGCCGGTGCTGGCCGAGGGGCCGCGCCTCGCGCTCAAGGGCGACATCACCGCCGAGCGCGACGTGATCACGCTGGGCGACCTCGTCGCCGGGGCGCCTCCCGCGCTCGCCCAGCGGGCTCTGTTCCGGGCGCCGGCGCTCGGCACCTCGGGCACGATCCAGGTCCGGCGCATCGTCGAGGCGACGGCCGGGCTCGGGCTCGACGCGCCGGAGAGCGGCGGCCGGCTCCAGATCTCGGTCCAGCGCGCGGCCCGCCGCATCGCCGCCCCGGAGATCGAGGGCGCCGTGAAGGCGGCGCTCGCGAAGGTCCGCGGCCTCGATGCCGGCTTCGTCACGGTCGCCTTCGAGGGCGAGCCGCCGGTGCTCACCGTGCCGCCGGACCTGATCGCGGCGGTGACCGCGCAGGAAGTCACCTACGATCCGCGCAGCCGCCGGGTCTCCGCCCTGGTGGTGGTGGGCGAGCGCCAGGCCTCGCTGCGGGTCGCCGGCCAGGTGGTCGAGATGGCCGACGTCGCGGTGCTGACCCGGGCGGTCAACCGGGGCGAGACGCTGTCGGCCCCCGACATCGCGGTCGAGCGCCGCCCGCGCGAGGGCCTGCCGGCCGACAGCGCGGCGGATGCCGCCGCCTTCATCGGCCAGGTGGCGCAGAAGTCGCTCGGCGCCGGCACGGCTTTGCGCGCCGGCGAGCTGAACCGGCCCGACCTCGTCGCCCGCGGCGAGGCCGTCACCATCGTGTACGAGACCCCGGGCGTGGCCCTGGCGTTGCGCGGTCAGGCCCGCGAGGGCGGTCCCCTCGGGGCGGTGATCGGGGTGATCAACCCGGTCTCCAAGAAGGTGATCCAGGCCACCGTGATCGGCCCCGGCCGCGTCACCGTGGCGCCGATCGTGCCCGTGGCGGCGGCGGCCCCGGCCGCCCCGGCCCGGCTCGCCTCGGCCCGGCCGTGAGGAGGTTTGCGATGACCGTGACCCGCCTCGCCCTCCTCTGCCTGTCGGGCGCGCTGCTCGCCGGCTGCAACACCGCCGACCGGCTCACGAATATCGGCGCGACGCCGGTGCTCTCGGCGATCGACGATCCGACCGCGCAACCGGGCTACCGCCCGGTGCGGCTGCCGATGCCGGACGTGCAGCCGGTCTCCTACGCCTCGAACTCGCTGTGGCGCACCGGCTCGCGCGCCTTCTTCAAGGACCAGCGCGCCGCCAAGGTCGGCGACCTCGTCACGGTGAAGATCAACGTCACCGACAAGGCGAACCTGAACAACGAGACCAAGCGCTCGCGCTCGAACAGCGAATCGTTCGGGATGCCCAACGCCTTCGGCCTCGAGACCAAGACCAAGCTGCTGGCCGGCATCGATCCGGCGAAGATGCTGACGACCGACTCCACCACCTCGAACGACGGCGCCGGCTCGGTGCAGCGCGCCGAGACGGTGACCACCAACGTGGCGGCGATCGTCACGCAGGTGCTGCCGAACGGCAACCTGGTGCTGGAAGGCCGCCAGGAGATCCGCATCAACTTCGAGGTGCGCGAACTGATCGTCGGCGGCGTGGTGCGGCCGGAGGACATTGAGTCCGACAACACGATCGATTCGAGCAAGATCGCCCAGGCCCGCATCGCCTATGGCGGCCGCGGCCAGATCACCGACGTGCAGCAGCCGCGCTACGGCCAGCAGTTCCTGGACATCGTGCTGCCGTTCTGACGGACGGTCGCCGCAGAGATCCCGCGCCGGTCGGCCCGCTCCCCCTTGAGCCGCCCGGACGCGGCGCGGCCCCGGCACTCCCCGCCGGGGCCGCTCTCGTTTCCAATGTTGATTGGAAGAAGAAGCGCCCGAATTCCAGAGCGTTAACCCTCCCCCCTCTGCGGGGGAGGGTGCCCCACGGAGTGGGGCGGGAGAGGGGACGCCGCTTCCGGAAAGGTCGCGCGCTTCATGAAGGGCGCCACATCCTCCACCGTCGCGGTCCCCTCTCCCGGCTCACTCCGTTCGCCACCCTCCCCCGCAAAGGGGGGAGGGTTCAGGGCCAGCGCGCCTTCATCGAGCCGACAGAGCCGAAACCCCTCAATCGTCCCGGTACACCCGCTCCCGGCGCTCGTGGCGCTCCTGGGCCTCCAGCGACAAGGTCGCGATCGGCCTCGCCTCCAGGCGCTTGAGCGAGATCGGCTCGCCGGTCTCCTCGCAATAGCCGTAGGAGCCGTCCTCGATCCGGGACAGGGCGGCGTCGATCTTGGCGATCAGCTTACGCTGCCGGTCCCGCGCCCTGAGCTCGATCGCCCGGTCGGTCTCCGACGAAGCGCGGTCGGTCAGGTCGGGGTGATTCTCGTTCTCGCTCTGCAGCGCCACCAGGGTGTCCTGGGCCTCGCGCAGAATGTCTTGTTTCCAACCTTGGAGCTTGCGCCGGAAATACTCCCGCTGACGCTCGTTCATGAAGGGCTCGGCGTCATTGGGGGCATAACCCTCCTCGATCACGATCTTCGCCATCGCGCCCCTCGGAAAACCGCTGTTGTCCTGACCGCAGCCGCCGTCATGGCCGCGACCCACTTGGCGCAGCCCTATAATTGAGGCTGCACGACATCACAATGTCCCTGCACCGGCACGCAAGGACCGGACCAGGGGACGCCGGCGCCCTGCTGCAAACGTGTCACGGTCGTGGAGCATCTGTACCGGTCGCCCCCGCCTCCCGCAGGGCGGCAACGATGTCGGCCTCGATGCGGCGGGCGAGGGGCTGGCGGTAGTGGCTGGCATCGAAGAACAGGGTGGAATCGTGCAGCTCGGGCCGGTCGCCGGACCAGTCGACGACGCGGCCCCGCGGGGCGACGGCGCCGGCGAGCGCGGCGCGGCAGGCGGCCTCCGCCGCGGCCCGGGCCGTGCCGGGCCGGGCCTTCGTCGCCGCGAAGACCGGCGGGAAGACCAGGACGAGCGCCGTGTCCGCGCCTAAGCGCCCCGCCAGGGCGCGCAGGGCGGCCGCCGCCGGGAAGCCGGGCCCGCCCTCCCCCGGATCGGGATCGGCCGGGGCCGGCTTCGCGCGGGAGGCGACCCGCGCCGGCATGTCGGGATCGCCGAGGGCGAGGTAGTCCGGCTCGTAGTCCCAGTAGCCGTCCGGCGCGGCCCGGCGCGGCGTGGTCCGCAGGGCCCAACTGAGGCGGTTGACGACCTCGCCGACGACGCGCACCCGCAGGAGGCCGCGCAGGTAGCTCGCCCAGTCCTCGGCGAGGAGCCAGGCCGGGAAGGGCCGCTGCATCGGCAGGGCCGGATCGCCGGTGCACCAGAACGAATCGGCCCCGATCACCAGGGCCCGCGCCCGCGGATGGTGGCGCAGGAAGTAGTCGGCGATGAGCAACTGCTCGCCCGGGCCGGTGCCCGGCACCGCGAGCTGGACGAACGGGAGGCCGGTGGCCTCGCGCAGGTTCGCCGGCTTGATCAGCTGGATGTGGGAGTTGCCGATGATCGCCGCCGCGAAGGCGGGGTCGCGCCCGCGGCTCGCCGTTGCGGTGCGGGGCCCCTGCGGGCGCACGCCGTCGCGGTCGACGAGCCGGGGCCGGCCGGTGTCGTAGGGATCGACCGCGAGCGCCAGCCCGAGGTACCCGAGGAGGAGAAGCACGGCCGCGACGACGAGGCGGACGGAGAAGCCGCGCCACGCGGCCTCGGCGGGAGGGTCAGCGCGCATCGGATCGGCCCCCTCAGAACTGGAAGTAGATGAACTCGTAATTGGCGTCGTCGCCGATGCGCAGCAGCACCGCCACGAGGAGCACCGCGAAGGCGAGGGCCAGGGCCGGCCGCGGCGGCAGCCGGTGGACCGCCGCCCAGGCGGTCGGCCCGACGAGCGCCACCAGGGCGGCGGGCACGAAGGCGCGCCACTTGAAGCCGTGGCCGACCGGTGCGAGGCCGAACAGCCCCTTGAACACCGCGACCGCCGCCTCGAAGCTGGTGGCGCGAAACAGCACCCAGGTCAGCGCCACGAAGGCGAAGGTGAGGGCCCAGCCGAGCAGCGCCGGCATCGGCAACCCGGCCCGGCGCCACAGGGTGCCGGCCGCGAGGCCGGCGCCGTGCGCCGCCCCCCAGGCGACGAAGGTGAGGCCGGCGCCGTGCCACAGGCCGCCGAGCGTCATCGTGGCGAACAGCGCGGCGATCTGGACGGAAACCCCCCGGCGGTTGCCGCCGAACGGGATGTAGAGGTAGTCGCGCAGGAAGCGCGACAGGGTCATGTGCCAGCGCCGCCAGAATTCCCGCAGGGAGGTGGCGCGGTAGGGCACGTCGAAGTTCTGCGGCAGCACGATCCCGAACAGCAGCGCGAGACCCAGCGCCATGTCGGTGTAGCCGGAGAAATCGAAGTAGATCTGGAACGTGAAGGCGAGCGTGCCCTGCCAGGCCTCCGCCACGCTCACGACCTTGCCGGCGCTGGCCGCCTCGAAGACCGGGTTGGCGTAGGCGGCGAGCGGATCGCCGAGGAAGACCTTCTTGGCGAGGCCGATGCAGAGCAGCATCAGCCCGCGCCCGATCCGCTCGGCGGCGTCGGGGCGGGCATAGGGCTTCTCGTCGAACTGGTGGAGGATCTCGCTCCAGCGCACCAGCGGCCCGGCGAGCACCTGCGGGAAGAACGCGATGTAGAGGGCGTAGCGCGTCAGATCTATCTGCGGCGCCCGGCCGGCGCGCAGGTCGGTCAGGTACATCACGTGATGGAAGGTGAAGAACGAGATGCCGAGCGGCAGGGCGAGGCTCGGCCGGGCTAAATCGTGCAGCCCCGGCAGGAGCGCCGCGAGGCCGGCGAGGAACCCCGCATACTTGAACAGGGCCAGCACCGCGAGGTTCGCCGCGATGGCGAGCGGGATCAGCAGGGCGGCGCGACTCTTCGCAAACCAGCGCGCGACGAGCCAGTTCAGCCCGATCGAGGCCACCAGCAGGGGCACGAAGCGCGGGTCCCACCAGCCGTAGAACACGAGCGACAGGACGACCAGCAGCGGCAGCCGCCAGCCCGGCCGGTGCAGGGCCACGACGGCGTGGAGGATGAGCGCGACCGGCAGGAAGCCGAGGAGGAACGGGAAGGAGTTGAACAGCATCGCGGCCGGGGTGACGCGGATCTTCTGGGTGACGCGGATCTCGCGGCGACATCAAGGCGCCGGTCTTGAGCGGGCGCCGTTGTGGGGGAGCGGCGTTGAGGCGTCAACGGCCGGGCGCCGCCCCTTCCGCCAGGCGCGCCTTGGCGGCGGTCACCAGGAAGCCGGACCGCGTCTCGCCGCAGGCGCGAACTCATAACGATGGCCTCGCACCTTACCAGCCTCTCCCCCTTTCCCGGACGACTGCAACGAAGTGGAAGGAGATCCGGGATCCAGCACAAGACATCGCGAAGCGTCCGTGTGCCTGCAACCGTGCAGCATGCAGAGCCGCTTCGCGGCACTTCTCACGCTGGATCCCGGATCTCCTTCCGCTGACGCTTCAGTCGTCCGGGAAAGGGGGTGGCGTGTAACCCCTCGCACGCCGAACAACTGAAAGAGGGCCGATCACCCCCCGCCATCCCGAGCTTCGCCAGCTCGACCTGCGCCCGCAATTCGATCTGGCCGATCAGGTCGTCGAGGCGGGGATCGCCGGTGGTGCCGTTGCGCTCGGCGAGGCGGCCGGCGATGGCCTGCAGCTCGCTCGCGGCGACGCGGCCGCCGAGCAGGGCGGCCTTGAGGCGGTCGAGGGAATCGAGGAGGTCGTGGCCGCGCTTCGTCGCCCGGCGGCGACGGTCGGCGGCGATCTCGTCCTGGCCCTGGAGGGTCAGGATGGCGCTGAGATTCGCGAGCGGCATCGCGCTGCCGGCGCTGGTCGGTCCCCGCGCGCCCTCCGTCCCGAGGGTGAACACGCCGCCTGCCGGCAGGGTGCGCGAGCCGGCCCCCGACAGGGGGGTGGCCGCGAGGCGGGTGTCGACGCGCATGGGATCGGGTCCGGGTCACGAAGGTTCGCTTCTGTCCCGCAAACCTCGCCCCGGTATGGTGAATGCGCCGTAAACGGGGCGGCAGATCTTGCCGCGAGGCGAAAACGACCGGGCCCGGAACGCCCGCCACCGGCGAGCGCGAGAAACGGATCGGTAACCTTACCAGAGACTTACGGGTGGTCCGGGGGCTGGCACGCTCCTGGCAATCCGATTCCACGAGTTTCGGGACCCCGTCATGCGCTTTCGCCTCCTCGTCCTCGCCTGTCTTTCCTGCCTTCTGCCCGTCCTCCTCCTGACGGCCGGCCCCGCCCTCGCCCTGTCGCGGGTGAAGGACCTCGCCAGCGTCGAGGGCATGCGGAGCAACCAGCTCATCGGCTACGGCATCGTGGTCGGGCTCAACGGCACCGGCGACACGCTCAACAACGCGCCCTTCACCAAGCAATCGGTGCAGGCGATGCTGGAGCGGCTCGGCGTCAACACGCGGGGCGCCACCATGCGCACCGCCAACCTCGCCGCCGTGATGGTGACGGCGAACCTCCCCCCTTCGCGGCGCAGGGCACGCGGATCGACGTCACGGTGTCCTCGCTCGGCGACGCCAAGTCGCTCCAGGGCGGCACGCTGCTGGTCACGCCGCTGCTGGCCGCCGACGGCGAGGCCTACGCGGTGGCGCAAGGGTCGCTGGCCATCGCGGGCTTCCAGGCCGAGGGCGACGCGGCCAAGATCACCCGCGGCGTGCCGACCAACGGGCGCATCGCCAACGGGGCGGTGATCGAGCGCGAGATCGCCTTCAAGCTCAACGAGCAGAAGTGCCTGCGCCTGTCGCTGCGCAACCCCGACTTCACCACCTCGAAGCGGATCGCCGCGGCGATCAACGACTTCATGGGTGCCGACACCGCCGAGCCGACCGACCCCTCCACCGTCACCCTCCAGGTGCCGGCGCGCTACCAGGGCAACATGATCCGGCTGCTCACCGAGGTCGAGCAGCTGAAGGTCGAGCCCGACCAGACCGCCCGGGTGGTGATCGACGAGCGCTCCGGCATCATCGTGATGGGCCGCGACGTGCGGGTCTCCACCGTGGCGGTGGCGCAGGGCAATCTCACCGTCACCATCACCGAGCAGCCGCAGGTGAGCCAGCCGGCGCCGTTCTCCAACGGCGAGACCGTGGTGGTGCCGCGCACCGCCCTCAAGGTCGATGCCGGCGAGAAGAACAAGCTCGCCCTGGTCAAGGAGGGCGTGACCCTGCGCGAGCTGGTGGACGGGCTCAATGCGCTGGGCATCGGCCCGCGCGACCTGATCTCGATCCTCCAGGCGATCAAGACCGCCGGCGCGCTGCAAGCCGACATCGAAGTGATGTGACACCGCACCTTCCCCCGCTTCCCCCATCCGACTCCGAGGACTGAACGCCGATGCTTCCCCTCGCTCCCCTCGCGGCCTCCGCCGGAATGGCGGTCGGCCAGGCCCTCGCCGGGGCCGCCGCCTCCGGCCTGTCGGCGCTCACCGGCAACGCCACGGCGCCCACCGGCGACAAGACCAAGATCCAGAAGACCGCCAAGGACTTCGAGGCGATGTTCCTGGAGCAGAGCCTCGACGTGCTCAACCGCTCGCAGGGCACCGACGGGCCGCTCGGCGAGAACGGCACCGGCGGCGGCGTCTACCGCTCGATGCTCAACAAGGAATACGCCCAGTCGATCGTGAAGAGCGGCGGCATCGGCATCGGCGACCAGGTGATGCGCGAGATGCTGCGGCTCCAGGGGGGCGCCAATGGCTGAGGCCGTCCGCCCCGCCCCGGTCGCGGATGCCGCCGCCGCCGAGCGCCTCGTCGCCGAGACGCTGACCACCATGCGCGAACTCGAGACCCTGCTCGGGCGCGAGAGCGACCACATCCGGGTCGGGCGCCTCGCCGAGGGCTTGGCCGAGGCGTCGCAGAAGACGGCGCTCGCCGGCGCCTACCTCCAGGGCCTGCAGGCGGTGAAGGCGAATGCCGTGGCGCTCGCCCGCTTCGCGCCCGACGGGGTCGCGGCGCTCCGCGAGGCGCATGGCCGGTTCTCGGAGACTGTCGCGGCCAACCAGGCGGTGCTGGCGACCGCCCGGGCGATCTCGGAGGGCTTGCTGCGCAACCTCTCGACGGAGTTGACCCGCAACGCCGAGCCCAAGGGTTATGGGTCCGGCTACGGCAGCCGCCCGGCCCCTCCCCCTACGGCCACCGCCGCAGCGCGCCGCTGGTGCTGTCGCGCAGCCTGTAGAGCATCTTCCGACGAGGTGGATACCGGTTCGTCGTAGACAATGCGGCACAATCAAAGAGCCAGAGAGCTTCGCGATTGCAACGCAATCGTGAAGTGCTCTAGCGGGTCAGTGGCCGGTGCCGAGGCGGATATAGGCCCGGGCCGGGCCGTACTCGGTCTGCGTCCGGGTATCGATCGCGACCCGGCCGGAGGCGCTGACCACGCCGCGCGCCGCCCCGTCGAGCCCCGCGCCGGGGCGGGCCTGAACCGGCGTCCCGGCCTCGGCCCGCACCCGGCCGCTGATCCGCATGCACGGACCGCCGGGGACGACCCGGGTGAAGCCGGGCCCCTCGTGCGGACAGGCCTCGGGCGCCCTGGCGATGGGGAGGTCGCGCACGTCGAGCGCGTGGGCCGGCAGGGCCGCCAGGGAAGCCGCGAACAAGGCGACGGCCGCGAGGATCATCGATGTCGTGCGCATGAGCCGCTCTTCCCGTTCGGGGTGGAGGGAAGCATGGCGAGCGGTCGCGCGCCAGGGCACGGGGGACACGCTCGCGGCGAGACTTTTACAGGTTGACCACAGCGCCTGTCCCACCCGCGACCTCATCCTGAGGTGCGTAGCGAAGCGAAGCCGCGGAGGCTTCCAGAAGTCTCAGCGCT
Organism: Methylobacterium sp. 17Sr1-1; assembly: GCF_003173775.1. Taxonomy (NCBI): domain Bacteria; kingdom Pseudomonadati; phylum Pseudomonadota; class Alphaproteobacteria; order Hyphomicrobiales; family Methylobacteriaceae; genus Methylobacterium; species Methylobacterium sp. 17Sr1-1. The sequence continues at coordinate 4,355,057 of NZ_CP029552.1, forward strand.
CAACCGGAGCCCTCCTTCGGGGCCGCTACGCGGTACCTCAGGATGAGGGTGTGCGCCAACCGGCGCCGGAGATGCCGCATTCGCCGATCCTCACGGATCTGGCGCGGATCAGGGGCCGGGCGGAGGGAGTTTGACTGTGTGGTTGAGACCGAAACTTCACCGGTCCGACTGCCATGTACCGGCTTCCGACCCACGGCGACCTCTCGCAAGGCCTGCTTCACGTCTATTTGCAGAGACCAATCTGTAATTGCGAAAAATAAAACATTATATTCCGTAGATCGAAGCCACGTTGATCAATTATATTGTCCGTATGCATGACATCATCGATATCAGTTCCACATCGAGAATTCTCCTCGCTATACAAGATTTGTTCCGCCGTCCGGGATCAGGACGATCTTGCCCGCGAAGCTGCGATCCTCCAGCAACTGGTGCGCTTCGGCACCTTGGCTGAGCGGAAAGGCGGTGATCGCCGGGACGGTGATCGTGCCTGCGCGAAGGGCGGAGAACAGCCGGTCGACGCGGCTCTGTCGGCTCTCCGGACCGTTCAGATACGTCCACAGATCACCACCGACGACGCCCTTGGACTCCTCCATCAGCCGCAGTGGATCGATCGCGGGCGGCGTCCCGCCCGCCTTGCCGAAGATCACCACTCTCCCGCCGGGACGCAACGCGGCGAGGCTGTCGTGGATGGTCGTGCCGATCGAGCGTAGATCACATCGACGCCCGTGCCGGTCGCCTGCCGCACCTGCGCCACCCAGCGGCCCCGACGGCGACCATCGGGTGCCGCTGCCGCCGCCCCGCCTGCGGATCAACCACGCGGCCGCCCTCCGGCAGGCGGCGGTCGCCGGCTACGGCATCATCCTGCAAGCCGCCGTGACGCTGGATACCGATCTCGCCGCCGGTCGCCTGTGCCGCGTGCTCCCGGACCATGCGCCGGAGCCGCGCCCGCTGACGCTCGTGCGCCTTCCCGACCGCCGTATGACGGCTGGCTTGCGGGCGTTCGTCGACATGGCGGTTGCGGCGTTCAGCGACGAGTGAAACGAGGGAGAGCACCCGGCGCTGATCAGGCCTTACAAATAACTCGTCAACGTCAACTTCGACAGCATCGACGTCGCCTGGTAGCTCGCCTGCAACTGCGTCTGCAGCGTCAAAAGCTTCGTCGCCGCCTCCTCGGTCGAGACCGATTCGACGCCGTCCACGGTCTTCTGCAGCACGGCCTTGGTGGCCTTGTTCTGGCTCGTCTGGGTGTCGATCTGGGCCGAGGCGAGGCTCAGCTCCGAGGCGATGCCCTGGACCGAGGGCTGACCGTCGGCGGGCTTGAGCAGGGTCTGCACCCGGCCCGAATAGGCGTCGAAGCGGGCGCTGTCGGTGTCGGTCTCGTCGAACGGCGTGGTGGCCAGCACCGCGAGGCCGCTCAGCGTGCCGCGGAAAGCGGATTCGTTGGCCTGGACGCCGATCGCCACCGACCGGTCGCCGGAGACCGGCACGGTCGCGGTCCGGCGCGGATCGGCGGAGGTGTCGTCGCCCTTGTACCAGATCAGGGTGCGGCCGCTCGGATCGGCGACGTAGCCGGTGGCGTTGCCGGATGCGTCCGTCGCGACCCGGCGCGGGCTCAGGCCCGGCGAGGACGAGCCGGAAAAGAAGTCGCTCGCCGCCCGCGAGGCGGAACTCGCCGCGAGGTCGGTCCTGGCGCTGGCGTCGAGCGCGGTGGCGAGCGCCGCCTTGAGGTTGGCGGCGGTGTCGTCCGGGCTCGCGCCGATCGCGAAGGTGCCGGTGGCCTTGCCGTCCGCGGACGCCTTCAGGCTGATCGTCTGGCTGGTGCCGTCGCGCAAGCCCACGGTGATCTGCACGCTGTCGCCGGCCTGGAGCCCCGCCCCGACCGTCACGGTCGCGGAGGCCGGAATGCCGCCGGACAGGGCCGCGCCCGCACCCGGCGGGTTCGCGCTCTGTACGCCGGTGACGGTCTTGGCCCCCAAAGCCGCGGTGAGGTTCTGCGCGCTCGCCGACGCGTCGGCCCCGATCGTGAAGGTGCCGTCGCCGCCGCTGCCCGCCGCCCGGGCGGTGAGATCGACGAAGCCCTGGCTGCCGTCCGGGTTCTGGACGCTCACCCGCACGATGTCGCCGTCCCTCGGCTGGCTGGCGAAGGACAGCGTGGCGGTAACCGGCGCCCCGTCCTGGACCGTGACCGCGAGGCCGGCCGGGTTCGAGCTGACGGCCCTGGCGATCGTGAAGCCGAAATTCGCCCGCACGCCGGGTGACTGGCTCTCCGACAGGCTCACGCTCGCGCCCGAACCCGCGAGGTCGAGCCGCCCGGTCGTCGGGGTACTGGCGCCGAGATCGGCGGCCTGGCGTTCGGCGATCACCGTGCGCACGCCGTCGAGGCCCGACGCCGGATCGCCATCGAGGATGCGGGAGGCTGACTCCACCGGCGCCCGGTCGGTGACCCGGCCGCCGAGGATGTACTGGCCGCCGGTGCTCTGGTTGAGGGCGTCGAGGGCGCCGCCGAGCTGGCCGGCCGCGTCCTGCTGCAGGGTCGAGCGGGCGGTGGTGCCGGCGCCGGTGCGGGCGCTGACGAGGCTTTCCCAGGCCGAGGAACCGAGGGTCGCGATCTGCTGCACGCTGGCGGAGGCCAGGGCCACCCGGGTCGCGCCGGTGCCGGCCGCCGCGATGTAGCCGTCGAGCGCGCTGATCTGGGCGTGGGCCGACAGGCTCTGGGTGCGCCCGGTGCCGAGGCCGCCATAGGTCTCGGCGTTGCGGCCGCTGCCGATCTGGTTCGACAGCGTGCCGAGCGTCGTCTTCATCGCGACGAGGCGCTGGGTGTTGAGGTCGGCGGCGGCGGTACCGGCCGCGAAGGGGGCGATCGTCATCGCGGTCGGTCTTTCTAGATCCGGAGCAGGGTGTCGAGCATGTCGCGGGCGGCGGTCAGCACCCGCGCATTGGCGCTGTAGGCGGTCTGGAGCTGGATCAGCCGGGACATCTCCTCGTCCACGCTGACGCCGGATTCCTTGGAGAACCGGCTCTGGGCCGAGGACAGGGCGATCTGCTGGCCCTCGTCGAGCTGCTGCGCCTCGGCGCTGGCCGCGCCGCGGGCATCGACGACCGACTGGGCGAAGCCCACGACCGTGGCGACCCGCGGGGCGCTCACGCCGCCGATGCCGCTTGCCGCCGAGAACGTCCGGGTGCCGCTCGTCAGCGCGTCGACGAGGGCCTGCGGCCTCGCGGTGTCGCCGGAGCCCGTGGCGCCGGAGTAATCCACCAGGGTGGAGGAATCGGCGGCGACCGCCGGGTTGACGGCGAGGCGCTGGGCGAAGCCCGTGAGGTGCGAGCCGCCCTCGAACGAGCCGGTGAACACGCCGTTGCCGGCCCCGGCATCGACGAACAGCGCGAGCTGGCCGCTGCCGGTCTTCGTGTCGGACGCGCTCCTCGGCACCGTGACCGAGGCGCCGGCGCCGGTGAGCGCGAGGCTCGCGGGATCCGACAGGATCCGCACCGCGCCGGCGGCGCCGCCGGGCGTGGCCGTGACGGTGAAGCCGCTGCCGAGCACCGCGCCGATCTTGTCGGCGAAGGTCGAGGATCCGCCCGAGATGTCGACCGGCACCACGAGGGCGGTCGGGTCGTCGGTGAGCGCCGGATCGATCGGATCGGGCGCCGCGCCGTACGTCGGCATCAGGATCAGGTTGCGGGAGACCCCCGCGGCGTTGCGCACGCCGAGCGTCACGGCGTTGCCGGCCTGGAGCCCGGTGAGATCGATGTCGAAGCCGGTGAGCCCGTTGTCGGACGCGGCTTTGCCGGTTACCGGGCGGTCGCTGAGCGCCCGCGACAGGCCGGAGGCGAGGTCGTCGAGCTGGCGCTGCGCCTGGACCAGGGTGTCGTCGCGCAACGAGACCGCGGCGGCGATCGAGCCGGAGCGGATCGCGCCGGTGGCGACGAGGTCGATCTTGGCGCCCGCCGGCGTCGTCGCCGTCACGGTGCCGACGCCGCGGGTGCTGGAATCGGCCGAGAACTGCGCCTGCGCACTCAACGTCCCGCGGCCGTCGAAGGACAGGCTCGCCGCGGCCGTATGGTCGACGAGCGTCGCGCCCGAGGCGGTGAGCAGGGTGACCGAGCCGTCGCGCTGGTCGCTCACCTGCACGTCGAGATATTGCGACAGCGTGTTGATCGCCTGGTCGCGCTGGTCGAGGAGGTCGGCGGTGCCGGGATCGCTCGTCGAGGCGCCGGCGATCTTGCCGTTGAGGCCGGCGACCTGCGACAGGAGCGCGCTCGCCGCGGCGACGTCGCCGCCGAGCTGCGATTCGAGGCCGGTGCGCAGGTCCTGCACGCCCTGCGCGATCCCGGAGATCGTGGTGGCGACGGTCCGGGCGCCGCTCACGGCGGTCGCCCGCGAGGCGGCGGAGGTCGGGTCGCTCGTCAGCGCCTGGAGCGACTGCGTGAAGCTGTTCATCACCCCGTCGAGGGCGGAGCTGCTGCCCGGGGTGCCGTAGAGCGCGTCCAGCTGGCCCTGCACCTTGGCCGACAGCCCGGTATAGGACGCCCCCGCGGTCTCGAGCCGCAATTGCTTGAGCGAGACCGCGTCGAGGGTGCGGCTGATCGTGCCGGTGGCGACGCCGGAATTGCCGAGCGTCGAGACGGGCGTGAGGACGCGCTTGACGTAGCCGGCGGTGCCGGAATTGGCGACGTTCTGCGACACGAGGCCGATCGCCGCCTGCGTCACCTGCAGTCCGGCGGTCGAGGTGTTGAGGGCGTTGAGCGACATCGGTCGATATTCCGGCTGGGAAGGTGAGAGCCGGGTCGCGCCGCCGCGCCCCGTTTTGGGGCTGGCTCGCGCGGGCCGGCATCTCGCGGGCGGGCCGGAACCGGCCGGGCCGCCTTTTGCGGCCGAACGGGTCCGGGGCGGCGGAGCACGAGGGCCCGCCGCGAGGCGGACCCGCATCGGCACGCCGATGCGCTTCCGCCCGGATTGCTGTCGTGCCCGCCGCCTTTTGCCGCGAACCCGACGATCTCACTTCGCGAAACCTACCTTTTGTAGTATTCGCCAAAGTGACTAACGGTCCGTTGCAATCGAAGCGACGAAACCGATAAATTGAAGCATGACCCCAAGGCCATGCGACGAGACGCTGCCCTAGCGGATGACGTTGATCAGGTCGGACATCATCTGTTGGGCGGTCGACATCACCCGGGTGTTGGCCGAGTAGGCCTGCTGGGTGACGATGAGCTTGGAGAACTCGCCGGCCGTGTCGGTGTTCGACTGCTCGACGTTGCCGCCGATGATCGTGGTGCCGGACAGCCCGGTCAGCGGCTCGCCGGATTCCGCCGTCTGGGCGTAGTTGCCGCCCGAGACCGCCTTGAGGGCGTTGGGCGCGTTGAACCGCGCCACCCCGACCTGCGCCAGCGCCACGCTGCTGCCGTTGGAATAGGTGCCGGTGAGCTTGCCGTCGCTCGTCACCGCGAGCGAGTTGAGGGTGCCGGCGGCGTACCCGTTCTGCTGCAGGGTGTTGGTGGTGACCTGGCCGGTCGACGAGCCGTACTGGGTCAGGCCGCCGGTGCCGAAGTTCAGCGCTACCGCCCCGAGATTGGTCCCGTTCACCGTCACGTCGGGGATGCTGAGGCTGGTCCCGGTCGGCGCGGTGAGCTGGCCGCTGCCGTTGAAGGTGAAGGCGGTGCCGACGTTCTGCCAGGTTCCCGCGGTGCTGCCGGTGGCGGTCTGGTTGGCGTAGTACAGGTTCCAGGTGTCGCCGGTGCCGGCCGTCGCGTCGGCATTCGCGACCTTGGCCCAGCGCATCTGCACGCTCACCGGGGTGCCGGTGCCCGAATAGGCCGTGAGCTCGCCGCCCGCGACGCTGGAATTGACGAAGGCGGCCGAGTCGGACGCCGCGACCGTCGGGGCCGTCGTCGCGGTGCCGCTGAGCACCCGGGGATCGCCGCCCGGCAGCGTGGCGAGGAGCGACGAGCCCGAGGTGGTGGTCGGAGTGCTCGGCAGGTTCGCCGCGTAGGCGATGCTGGTCGTCGGCTTCGCCGCCAGGGTCGCGTCGGAGACCTTGATCGGCCCGGTGCCGGTCGATTGCCCGGTCGCCGGGTCGAGGCTCTGACCGGTGAGATAGGCGCCGGCGCCGTTGACGAGGTAGCCGTCGCGGTCGACCGAGAAGTCGCCGCGGCGGGTGTAGAGGTTGGTGCCCGAGAAGGTCGGCGTGCCGCCGCCGTTGCTCCCGGCGGTCTGGACCGTGAAGAAGCCGTCGCCGCTGAGCGCCATGTTGGTGGAGACGCCGGTGGCCGCCACGCCGCCCTGCAGGCTGTTGGTCAGCTGCGAGAAGGCGGCGACGCCGCCGGCGGCCTGCTGCTTGGCCGGCTGCTCGGTCAGCATGTCGACGAAGTCGGTGTCGATCCGCTTGTAGCCGACGGTCTGCGAGTTCGCGATGTTGCCCGAGATGTTCTCGAGGCTGAAGGCCTGGGCCTTGAGGCCCGAGACCGAGGTCTGCAGCGCGCTGAAAACGTCCATCTTCCCCAGCTCTCCGGAAATCCCGTCAGGATCACTCGGAGGGAGGATCCGCAAGCCGTGTGCCAAGGCCCAAGCCCTTGATTTTACTGGAGGCTATGGACCCCGCGCGGCAAAACCCGCCGGGTGCCGTCGGTCCCTTGCGGCAAAATCTGCCGTGGGATGCGAGGGGTCGTGTTTACGCGCTGTTGAAGCTCTTGCCCTTAGCTGCCCTTCTGGACCGCGATGGGACCAGGGACATGCGCACGAGCAAGCGAAGCAGCCTCATTCACCTGATCTACTTCTCGCGCGCCCAGCTCTCCGCCGAGCCGCGCGAGCGTGCGCGCCAGGTCACCGACATCGCCCGGCACGCGCAGAAGAAGAACGAGTTCTCGGTCATCACCAGCATCCTGATCGTCGATCAGGGCTACTTCATCCAGATCCTCGAAGGGGAGCGGATGTCGGTGCAGGAGACGTTCCAGCGGATCGGCGGGGATATCCGCCACCGCGACGTGCACATCGTCGAGTGGCGCGAGATCGCCAAGCGCGAGTTCGTGACCTCGTTCGCCTACGTGCTGCGCACGCCGGCCAACGACGCCCTGTTCCAGAAGGCCAACCTGGCGCCGATGCTCCAGCGCGGCACCCCGAAGGCGAGCACGATCCACGCCCTCGCTCAGGCCCTCCAGGCCGACACCATGGCCAAGCAGGGTATCGACCATCTGTTCGTCTGAGCGGCCCGCGCCGGGCTTCGAGGAGCCACTCGCGTCGTCCGCTCAGGTTCTTGTTTCGTCGCAGGCCATACCGCGAAGCCGGCCACCGATCTTCGCGAGGCGCCTGTCAGGGGGCCGCCGGGAGCCCCCGGTGATCCGTCATGAAACCTCATTCCGCTGGCTGGTTCCGATGAGCGAAGCACCTCCGATCCTGATCGTCGACGACCAGGTCAAACTCGTCCGCCTGGTGACCGAACTGATGAGCCGCCTCGGCTTCCCGGAAGTCGACGGCGTGGTCGACGGAACGCAGGCGCTCGAGCAGCTGCGGACCAAGCGCTACGGCCTGGTGATCTCCGACCTCGAGATGGAGCCGATGGACGGGATCCAGCTCCTGCGCGAGATCCGGGCCGACGATCAGCTGATGAACATGCCGTTCATCCTCACCGAGACCTCGTTCAGCTTCGAGGACATCAACGTCGCCCACCTCGCCGGGGCCGACGCCTTCATCCTCAAGCCGTTCGACCTGTCGCTGTTGAAGACGAAGCTGAAGCAGGTGCTCAACGGCCGGCCGCGCAAGCGCGAGACGCCGGTGGGCCCGATCTCGAGCCTCAACGTCGACTTCCCGCTGCTCGGCAAGCTCTGAAGACCCCCGGCGCCGCCCCTGCCACGGGGCGGGCCCCGGGCGGGCCTCAGGCCCGCCGCTTCTGGTAGTCCTTGACGTCGGTGAAGCGGATCGCGGGCGCCCGCTCCTCCTCGTAGCGCAGCGAGAAGCCGGTGGTCGCCATGTAGACCGGTGCCCCGTCGAGGTCGCTCGCCATCGACGAGCCGTGCGAGCCGATGAACTTGTCGAGCTCGGCCTGGTCCTCCGCCTCGATCCAGCGGCAGATGGTGAAGCGGGTCGGCTCGTAATCGATCGGCAGGCCGTACTCGGCCTGGAGCCGCTCCTTGAGCACGTCGAGCTGCAGCGCGCCGACGACGCCGACGATCGCGCCCGAGCCGTCCTGCGGCAGGAAGAGCTGCACCACCCCCTCCTCGGCCATCTGCTGCAGCGCCTCGCGCAGCTTCTTGGCCTTCATCGCGTCGGTGAGCTTGATCCGGCGCAGGATCTCGGGGGCGAAGCTCGGCACGCCGCGGAAGAGCAACTCCTCGCCCTCGGTCAGCGTGTCGCCGATGCGCAAAGTCCCGTGGTTGGGGATGCCGACCACGTCGCCCGCATAGGCCTCGTCGGCGATGGCCCGGTCCTGGGCGAAGAAGAATTGCGGCGCCGAGAGCGAGATCGGCTTGCCGGTGCGCACCAGCCGCGCCTTCATGCCGCGGCTGAGCTTGCCGGAGCAGACCCGCATGAAGGCGATGCGGTCGCGGTGGTTCGGATCCATGTTCGCCTGGATCTTGAACACGAAGCCGGTCATCTTCGGCTCGGTCGGCGAGACGGCGCGGATGTCGGCGTCCTGGCCGCGCGGCGGCGGCGCCACCTCGGCGAGCCCGTCGATCAGGTCGCGCACGCCGAAATTGCGCAAGGCGCTGCCGAAGAAGACCGGGGTCAGGTGGCCCTCGCGAAACGCCTCGAGGTCGAACGGCTTGCAGCCGCCTTCCGCCAGCTCCGCCTCCTCGCGCCAGGTCGCGGCGTCGCCGGCCTCCGGCAGCAGGGTGTCGAAGAGCGGGTCGTCGAGACCGGACACCGGCACCGTGCCGGCATCGTCCGCCGCGTCGAGCCGGCGGACCCGGCGGCGCAGCAGGTCGTAGGTGCCGGCGAAGCTCCGGCCGCGCCCGATCGGCCAGGTGACGGGTGCGACGTCGAGGGCCAGCGTCTTCTCGATCTCGTCGAGGAGGTCGAAGGGATCGCGGGATTCCCGGTCGAGCTTGTTGACGAAGGTGACGATCGGGATGTCGCGCAGGCGGCAGACCTCGAACAGCTTGCGGGTGCGCGCCTCGATGCCCTTGGCCGCGTCGATCACCATCACGGCGGAATCGACCGCGGTCAGCGTCCGGTAGGTGTCCTCCGAGAAGTCCTCGTGGCCCGGCGTGTCGAGCAGGTTGAAGACGCAGTCGCCGTACTCGAAGGTCATCACCGAGGTGACGACCGAGATGCCGCGCTCCTTCTCGATGCCCATCCAGTCCGAGCGGGTCGAGACGCGGTTGCGCTTGGCCTTGACCTCGCCGGCGAGCTGGATCGCGCCGCCGAACAGCAGCAGCTTCTCGGTCAGCGTGGTCTTGCCGGCATCCGGGTGCGAGATGATCGCGAAGGTGCGGCGCCGGGCGACCGGATCGGCGGGGGCGCGCGAGGCGTCTGTCTGCATCAGCATGGGAGGTGTCTGGCCCGGACCCGGGTTTGCCGTCTCGGGTCCGTCGGGCCCGGTCGTCGGTGAGGAGGTGAATCCCCGATATGGGGAGGCGCGGGCGCCGCGTCAGCGTCCACGCCGCCTCTCTACCCCAAGCCGGCGCCGGAGGGCCAGAGGCCCCGGGCGTCCCGAGGGAAGCCCTGCCCGCGTCAGCCGCGGCCGATGAACGGCATCTTGGTCGCCATCACGGTCATGAACTGCACGTTGGCGTCGAGCGGCAGGCTCGCCATGTAGACCACCGCGTCGGCGACGTGCTTGGCGTCCATCGTCGGCTCGGGGCGGGTCGAACCGTCGGGCTGGGGCACGCCGGCCTGCATGCGCACGGTCATGTCGGTGGCGGCGTTGCCGATATCGACCTGGCCGCAGGCGATGTCGTGGGCGCGCCCGTCGAGGGAGGTCGAGCGGGTCAGCCCGGTGATCGCGTGCTTGGTGGCGGTGTAGGGCGCCGAGAACGGCCGCGGCACGTGGGCCGAGATCGAGCCGTTGTTGATGATGCGCCCGCCGCGCGGCTGCTGCTTCTTCATCAGCCGGAACGCGCCCTGGGTGCACAGGAAGGCGCCGGTGAGGTTGGTGTCGACGACCGCCTTCCAGGTCGCGACGGGCAGTTCGTCGAGCTCGACCGGCGGCGCGCCGATGCCGGCATTGTTGAACAGCACATCGAGGCGGCCGAACGTCTCCTCGACGCGGGCGAACAGCGCGCCCACCGAGGCCTCGTCGCCGATATCGGTCGGCTGGGCGAGCGCGCGCCGGCCCTTGGCCTCGATCTTGGCGGCGACCGCCTGCAGCGGCTCGGGACGGCGCCCCGACAGGACCACGTCGTAGCCGGCATCCGCCAGCCCGAGCGCCACCGCGCGGCCCACCCCCGAACCGGCCCCGGTCACCAGCGCGACCTTCTGCGTGCTCATCGGCCCTCTCCTCCCCTTGTCGGTGATCGTTGCGGCGCTTCGCGCCGTCCGGTCCTTGACGGCTGCGGCGTTCCGCACCGTTCGCAGGGCTCGGCATACACGAGCCCGAAAGCCCCTCCAACCGCCGCCCGCGCCCCGCACACGCAATGCCCCGCACACGCAACGCCCCGGTTGCCAGCACCGCCCCACCCGGCTATGGAAGCGCCAGCCGCGCGTTGGGGCGTCGCCAAGCGGTAAGGCAGCGGTTTTTGGTACCGCCATTCCCAGGTTCGAATCCTGGCGCCCCAGCCACCTTTTCATCTAACCCATTCAGAACGCTCACGATCTCGCGCAGGCGCCCTGCGGAGTGAGCCCGCTGCTACACAGGCCGCCCGCCCGGGCGGCGAGGGAGCGGAGTGGGGTCCAACGCCAACGTCGTCCTTAGGGGACGAATATTCCATTTTCGGCGCCGCGTGCCGGACACGCTCAGACCGAGGCCGCGCCTGCAGGAACTGGTGCGCAGCCTTGCGACCACCGACCTTCGTGCTGCCAAGGCGAGAGCCTGTCGGGTGGGATTGCCCCGGATGGTTCTTGCTCATTTTGCGTGGATCAGGCGTCCAGAGCAGGTGCCAGCGATCGGCGACCTGCTGCGCCTGGGGAGCGCAGAGGCTTGCACCTCGGGCATACTCGGTCGAACGATCCCGGGCGACGAGTTCGACGCCGGAGTGGCGTTCGAGCCATCCGGCCAGCGTGGGCGCGCTGCGATCCAGGAGGTCGATCACGCGCTGACGGTCGAGGTCGACGACGATCGTACCGTAGCGGCTGCCCTTGCGGATCGCCCAGTCGTCGATCCCGACCCGGATGGGAGCCGGCGCGTCGGGCATCGGCAGGCGGGTGACGAGCCGCAGCACGGTCCCGCGGCTGGCCGGCATGTGGAGGTGCGCGAGGAGACGCGCGCCGCCTGCACAGCCGCAGGCGAGGCCGACCCTGGCCGGCGCCTCGCCAAGCCGCCGCGTGCGCCGGGCGCGCGGCGCGAGGAGGGTCAGGGGCGTCTCGGCGAAGGTCCGCCGTTGGCAGTCCGGGTTGAGGCAGTCGAACCGCCGCACCTCGATGCGCAGCGTGGCCCGCGAGGCCGACAGCGCCAGGTCGGCGGGATGGCGCTGGTCGCGGCTATGGACGGACCGGCTCGCACGCCCGCATTCGGGGCAGCGGCCGCTGGCTGCGTCCAGCCGCAACGGAATGACGAGGTGATCCTCATGCTGCTCGACGAACCGCGCGACACGGCACTCGGGGCTGGCGAGGGGGGGACATCCATGTTCTCCGCGACGGGGAGAGCGGGCCTGCCCATCGGCGGCCCGGGTCAATCCACCGCTATCCACGCAGAATGAGCAAGAACCGAAACGGGGCAATCCCAGAGTGGGGACCGGCTCTGGGGCAACCTCCCCTCCTCGCAGGTGCTGCCCCTCAACCAGCTCGCACCGCTGGCGACATTCGTCCGGCACGAGCCAACGAACGCGAGAGCTTCGAAGGCGTTAAACCCCCAACCGACACCGGATCCGTCCGACGATGCTCCGCAGCACCCTCGCCTGGCTCGGCACGCTCGCCCTCTATCTCCTGCTCGCCGGCGAAGCCAGCACCCACGAAATCGCGACCGGGATCGTCGTAGCGAGCCTTGTGACGGCGTGGGCCGGGCGGATCCGCACCGGCGCGAAGCGGCACTTTCGCTTCTCGCGCGCCCACCTCGCCCCTTGGGGCCGGGCGCTCTGGGGCCTGGGGCCCGCGACCCTGCGCACCGGCGCCGCGCTGACGCGGGTCATTCTCGTCGGCACCCATTTGGGTCACGCCCACCGCCGGCCGTTCCGGCGCGGGCCGGAGGACGAGCCGGCCGAGCGGGCCAGGCGGGCCGGGGCCCTGCTCCTCGCCTCGCTCGCGCCCGACAGCTTCGTGCTGCGCGCCGATCCCGGCCGCGACGAGGCGCTGATCCACGCACTCGGCGAGACGCCCCCGCCGGCCGATCCGCTGTGGCTGGCATGACGGAGCTCTGGCTCGCCGCCGCGCTGGCGCTTCTGCCGCCCCTCGGCCTCGCGGTCGCGGCAGCGGCCCGTGGCGCCCTCGCCTTCCGCCTCGTTGCGGTGCAGCTCGCCACCTCGGTCGCGCTACTGCTCCTCGTCGTGATGAGCTTCGCCCTCGACCAGCCGGCCGCGATCGACCTCGGGCTCGTCCTCACGGTACTGACGCTTCCTGGCACCCTGCTCTTCGCCATGTTCCAGGAGCGTTGGCTGTGAGCGCCCTCGTCGGGCTCTGCCTCGCCCTCGCGGTGCTTGCTGCCTGGATCTCCGCCCTGGCGCTCTGGCGGCTCACGACCCCCCTGGAGCGCCTGCATGCCGTCACCTTCGTCAACGTCGCCGGGGGTGCGGCCCTCGTCCTGGCCGCCTGGCTGACCGACGGGCTCTCGCCGCGAGCGTTGAAATGCACCGTGATCTGGCTGGCGACGCTCCTCGTCGGCGCAGTCCTCTCGCACGTCACCGGCCACGCGCTGCACATCCGCGACGGGGAGCGGCGATGAGCGGGCTCGTCGCCGGCCTCCTGATCCTCGCGGCCCTCTCGGGCGGGCTCGTGGTGATCACCCGCGACCCCAGGCGGCAGGTCTACGCGCTCGCCGGCAACGGCCTCGTCCTCGGGCTGCTGTTCCTCGCGCTGCAGGCACCCGACGTCGCCCTGTCGGAGATCGCCGTCGGTACGGCGGTGACGCCGTTCCTGTTCCTGGTCGCGCTTGCCGCCATCGCCACGGACCGGGTCGGGCGATGAGCGTGCGGCTTCGCCTCGTCATCCTCTGCCTTGCCCTCCTGGCGCTGGCCCCGGCCGTGATCCACGTCGCCCTCGCCCTGCCGGGCTTAGGCGCCCCTACCTCGCCCTACGGGCAGGCGGTGAATGCCCTGCTGCCGGAGCTGCGCCACGTCACCAACATGGTGGCGGCGGTCAATTTCGACGTGCGCGGCATCGATACCCTGGGCGAGGAATGCATGCTGCTCTGCGCCGTGACCGGCGCGACGGTGCTCCTGCGCGGCGCCCGCGGCGAGAGCGGGGCCGAGCGGGCGGGCCACGTGCCCGGGCGCCCGGTGATCCCGCGCGCCGACGCGACGGTGCTCGCCTGCCGGATCACCGCGACGCTCACCCTGCTGCTGGGCCTCTCCGTCGCGCTCCACGGCATGACGACGCCGGGCGGCGGCTTCCAGGGCGGGGTGATCATCGCCTCAAGCCTGCTCCTCCTCTATCTCGGCGAAGGCTACGCGGTGTGGCGGGCGCTGGTGCGCGGGCCGGTGCTCGCCCTGCTCGAGGGCGGCGGCGCGCTGCTCTACGTGCTGGCAGCGGCCGTGCCGCTCGTCATGGGCCGACCGGCCCTGGAGAACATCCTGCCCTTCGGCACCCTCAAGGACCTCTATTCCGGTGGGCTGATGATCGTGGTCAACGCCGCGGTCGCCCTGTCGGTGACCGGCAGCTTCGGGCTCCTGCTCCTCGAATTCATGGAGGAGACCCGCGCGCCCGACCACGATCCCGTGCCCGACGAGGAAGGCCGATGAGCGCATTGCCCTGGTTCGTGGCCGCCTGGCTGTTCGGGATCGGGCTCTACGGCCTTGCCACCTCGCGCCATGCCGTGCACCTCGTCGGGTGCCTCACCGTGTGCCAGTCGGCGACCTACGTGCTGCTCCTCGGCCTCGGCTTCGTGAACGGCGCCGGGCCGCCGATCTTCTACGATCATCCCCCCGGGACGCCGGCGGTCGACCCGATCGTGCAGGCGCTGGTGCTCACCGACATCGTGGTCGGCGCCGCGGTGTCGGCGCTGCTGCTGGCCATCGCCGTCCAGGTGCAGAAGCGCCGCCACACCCTCGATCCGCAGGCCCTGCGCCCCCTGCGCCCGCCCGCATCCACGCCCGAGCGGTCCAGCCGGTGAATCCCGACGCCGCCCTCCCCGCCGCGGTGCTGCTGCCCCTCGGTATCGCGACGCTGATGCTCGGCCTCGCCCATTGGCTGCCGCCGCGCCTGCCGAAGGTCGTGGCGATCCTGACCGCGCTCGCCGTCTCCGCCCTCTGCACCTGGCTCGCGCGCCACAGCCTCGATGGACCGGTGCGACACTGGTTCGGCGGCTGGACGCCCGACGCTGCGCAACGCCCGGGCGTGGTGCTCGGCATCGGCTTCCAGGCCGATCCGGCGAGCGCCGCCCTCGCGGCCTTCTGCGGCCTGCTATTTGCCGCCACCTTCGTCTTCGCCTGGGGCTACTTCGACGCCGAGCACGCGCATTTCCAGGTGCTGATGCTGCTCTTCCTCGCCGCGATGGTCGGCTTCTGCCTTACGCGCGACCTGTTCAACCTGTTCGTCTGGTTCGAGCTGATGAGCGTCGCGGCCTTCGCGCTCACCGCCTACCCGCTTGGCCGCAGCGCGCTCGAGGGCGCCTTCAACTTCACGATCACCAATGCGCTCGCGAGCTTCCTGATGCTTGCGGGAACAGGGCTGCTCTACGCCCGCACCGGCACCCTCGACTTCGCCGCCATGAGCCGGATCGTCGCCGGGATCGGCGGCGATCCGGTCGTCACCGGCGGGTTCGTGCTGGTGGCCAGCGCCCTTCTCACCAAGGCGGCGATCCTGCCGTTCCACCTCTGGCTCGCCGACGCCCATGCGGTCGCGCCGAGCCCGGTCTCGGTGATCTTCTCAGGCGCGATGGTGAGCCTCGGCCTGTTCGGCCTTGCCAAGCTGGTGGCGCAGGTCTTTGCCGGCAATCCCACTGTCATGGGGCTGGTGCACGACCTGATGCTGTGGCTCGGTCTGGCCACCGCGCTCATCGCCGGCCTGACGGCCTTCGCCCAGCGCCACCTCAAGCGGCTGCTCGCCTTCTCGACCATCGCGCATCTCGGCATCATGCTGACGGCGCTCGCGGCCGATACGGGCACGACGATCGCGGGCCTGCTGCTGTATGTGGTCGGGCACGGCCTGGTGAAGGGCGCGCTGTTCATGGTGGCGGGCACGCTCCTCGCCCTGCGGCAATCGGCCGACGAGATCGTGCTGTATGGCCGGGGCCGGGGCCTGTGGCCGCCGGCCCTGGCGATGGCGCTCGGCGGCCTCCTCCTCGGTGGGCTGCCGCTCGGGCTGATGCACGGCGCGACCGGGCTGATGGAGCACGGGGCCGGCCCGCTCGTCACCGCCGGCACGACGCTGGCCACCGCGCTCACCGGCGCCGCTGTGCTGCGCGCCACCGCCCGGATCTTCCTGCGCGCCAGCGGCGTGCCCGGGCCGGAGCTCCTCGCCCCGACCGAGCGCGAGCGCGAGAAGCCCGACCGCCCGCTCTGGCTGATGGCCCTGCCGGCGCTCACCCTCGTGGCGCTGGCGCTCACGCCCTACGATGCCGCGGCGCCGTTCCTCGGCGCCGCGGCGGCACGCCTCGCCGATCCGGCAGCGCCGCCCCTGGTGCTGCCGCCGGCCGAACTCGGCAATCTCGCGCCGATCGGCCTGACGCTCGGCTTCCTGGCCCTCGCCCTCGCGCGTCGCCGCGCGGTGTCACGGGCGATGCGGCGGCTCACCGGGGTGGAACGGGCGGGCTTCCGGGGGCTGCAGGCCCTGCATAGCGGGCTGGTGGGCGATTACGTGACCTGGATGGCGGTGGGTCTGGCGCTGTTCGCGGTGGCTTGCGCGCTGGCTTGAGTGCCTCACGAACCGCCCCTCGGGCCGTCACCGTCGCCTCGATCTGCGCCGGACCAACCATCGAGCCGTAGGACGCGAACTGAGCCTCGCCGAAAGCTGAGGCTGCCGGCGCATGCCCGGCTTGCGGGTCCGGCAGGCCCATGCGCCCGGAGAACCGCGATTCTCCTGCGGAGACGTGGCTTCGGGGCCACGGCGCGGTCCCTCGATCCAGGCGACGGAACCATAATACCCAGACTGAGTATATTGCTACGGATGCGGCGCGAACACCGCCTGGCGGATCGGGGAGCGAGACTGCAAGCGGAATGGCGCAGATCTTTCGTCCGGGCGCCGACACCCTGGCGCGCGTGGTCCTCGCAGGCATCGCCGTCGTTCCGGTCCTCGCGGTCGGGATGGCCACCACCCTGTGGCGCTCGCCCTACGTCACCGCCCAGGACGTGACCCGCGAGCAGCCGGTGCCGTTCAGCCACGAGCACCATGTCGGCGGGCTCGGGATCGACTGCCGCTACTGCCACACCTCGGTCGAGAAGGCCGCCTTCGCGGGCATCCCGCCGACGGAGACCTGCATGAGCTGCCACTCGCAGATCTGGACCAACGCGCCGATGCTGGCTCCCGTCCGCACCAGCCTCGCCGAGGGGCGGCCGCTGGTCTGGCGCCGGGTCCACGCCCTGCCGGACTACGTCTACTTCAATCATTCGGTCCACGTCGCCAAGGGCGTCGGCTGCTCGACCTGCCACGGCGCGGTCCAGACCATGAACCTGATGCGGCAGGTCGCGCCCCTCACCATGGGCTGGTGCCTCGACTGCCACCGCAATCCCGGGCCGAACTTGCGTCCGCGCGAGGCGGTGTTCGACATGACCTGGACGCCGCCCGCTGATCAGGCGGAGCAGAGCGCCCGCCTCGCCGCCTATCACGTGAAGTCGCCGGCGCGGCTCAGCGAGTGCTCGATATGCCACCGCTGACCGGCCTTCACCGCCGCGAGGCCCTGCAGCTGCTGGGCGCCGGCATCGCGCTCGCGGCGGGAGGGTGCTCCCGGCCGGACGAGGAGATCCTTCCCTACGTCCGCCAGCCCGAGCAGCTCCTGCCCGGGGTGCCGGCACGCTACGCCACGGCGCTTCCCCTCTCCGGTTTCGCCCGGGGCGTCCACGCCATCGCGGTCGACGGCCGGCCGATCAAGATCGAGGGCAACCCGCTCCATCCCGGCAGCCGCGGTGCCACCGACGTCTTCCTCGAAGCCGCAATCCTCGATCTCTACGACCCCGACCGCTCCCGCGCGCCGAGCGAGCGGACGAGCGGCATCGCCTCCTGGGAGGCGTTCGGCAAGGCCTATGCCCGGCCGCTCTCCGAGGCGCGGGCGCGACGCGGGGCGGGCTTCCGGCTGCTGACCGGCCGGATCACCTCGCCGACGCTGCTGCGCCAGATCGCGGCCCTGCGGGAGGCGATGCCGGAGGCGGCCTGGCACGTCCACGAACCGCTCGACGAGGCGAACGCCCGGGCCGGCGCCGCCCTGGCCTTCGGGCGCCCGTTGCGCGCCCTGCCCCGGCTCGACCGGGCCGAGATCGTCGTCTGCCTGGAGGCCGATCCCCTCGGGCCGGGGCCGGACCAGATCCGCCTGTCCTCCGCCCTGATGGAGCGCCGCCGCGACCCGGCCCGGTTCGGCCGCCTGCACGTGGCGGAGAGCCTGCCGACGCTCACCGGCATCAAGGCCGACGCGCGCCGCGCCCTGGCGCCGCAGGCGGTCGCCGCCCTCCTCGTCCATCTCGCCAACGGGTTCGGCGCCGGCCTGCCCGAGCCCGGCTTGGGGGATGACGAACGCCGTTTCGCGGAAGACATCCTGGCCGATCTGCGCGGGCATCCCGGCCACGCCGTGGTGCTCGTCGGCGAGGCGCTGGATCCCGCCTTCCATGCCCTCGCCCACTGGCTCAACGCCCGGCTGGCGGCACCGATCGACTGGATCGCGCCGCCGGACGCGCTGCCGGACCATCCGTCAGGCGACCTCGCGGGGCTGTGCGAGGACATCGCGGCGGGCAAGGTCTCCTGCCTCGCCATCCTCGGCACGAACCCGGTCCACACCGCGCCGGCCGGTCTCGGGCTTCCGGAGCTGCTGCGGCGGGTGCCGTTCAGCGTTCAGGCCGGCACGCATGCCGACGAGACAGCGGGAGCGGCCCACTGGCACCTGCCGCTCGCCCACGACCTCGAATCCTGGTCCGACCTGCGGGCGACCGACGGCACGGCCGGCCTGGTCCAGCCCCTGCTGCGCCCGCTCTACGGCGGCCGCTCGGCGCACGAGATCCTGAACCTGCTCACCGGCGCCGAGACGCGACGCGGCTACGACATCGTGCGCGAGACCTGGCAAGGCATCTGGGAGCGGCACCGCCGCCCGGACGACCGCGAGTTCGAGGGCTGGTGGCGGCGCTGCCTGCATGACGGGACGATTCCGGGCAGCGCCGCCGCACCGGTTCCGACCCCCGAGCCTGCCCTGCCGGTCCTGCCGCCGGCGCCCCCGCCGTGCGACCTCACCCTCCTGCTCACCCCCGACCCGGCCCTGTGGGACGGACGCTCGGCCAACAACGCCTGGCTGCAGGAATGCCCGCATCCGGTGACGAAGCAGGTCTGGGGCAACGCGCTCCTCCTCTCGCACCGCGAGGCCGCGCGGCGCGGCGTCGAGGACGGCCAGGGCGTGAGCGTCACCGTTCGCGGCATCTCGGTGGTCGCGCCGGTGGCGGTCGTGTCGGGGGTCGCCGACGGGGTGGCGGGGTTGAGCGTCGGCCATGGCCGGCCCCGGGCCGGGCCGATCGGCAACGACGTCGGGGTCGACGGCTACCGGCTCATGCGGGAGGGCGCGGGGCGGCTGGTCCGCGACGTGAGCCTCACGCCGCTCGACGAACGGCACGCGATCCTGCGCACGCAGAGCTACACCCAGATCGAGGGTGAGACCGAGAAGCTCTTCCCGCGCATCGACCTCGCGGCGCTGGCCGCGTCCACGCCCAAGGGAAACGGGTCGGATCAGCCCACGCTGCTGGCCCCCTGGACGGGCGACGCCGACGGCCATGCCTGGGGCATGGTGATCGACACCATGGCGTGCATCGGCTGCAACGCCTGTGTGATCGCCTGCCAGTCGGAGAACAACGTGCCGGTGGTGGGACCGGACGAGATCGCCCGCGGCCGGATGATGCACTGGCTGCGCGTCGACATCTACGACGCGGGCAAACCGGAGCGGATCGAGGCCGGGTTCCAGCCGGTGCCGTGCATGCATTGCGAGCACGCGCCCTGCGAGCCGGTCTGCCCGGTGGCGGCCTCGGTCCATGACGGCGAGGGGCTGAATCTCCAGGTCTACAACCGCTGCGTCGGCACCCGCTTCTGCGAGGCGAACTGCCCCTACAAGGTCCGCCGCTTCAACTTCTTCGGCTACGCCGACGGGCAGGAATACGCGAATCTCGGCGCCGCGCCGGTGCGGGCGCAGCGCAACCCGAACGTCACGGTGCGGGCCCGCGGCGTGATGGAGAAGTGCACCTACTGCGTCCAGCGCATCGCGGGCGAGCGCCAGGCCGCCGAGCGCGACGGGCGCCCGATGGGCGAGGTCGCCACCGCCTGCCAGTCCGCCTGCCCGACCCGCGCCATCCGGTTCGGCGACCTCGCGGCGAAGGACAGCCCGGTGGCGGCGCAGCGCTCGGATCCGCGCCACTACGCGCTGATGGCGGAGCTGAACACCCGGCCGCGCACCACCTACCTCGCCGACCTGCGCAATCCCGCCCGGGAGGACCGGACGTGAGCGGGCAGCCCCACCCGCTGATCGACGCCGAGCGCCTGGGCTACGGGGCGATCTCGGCGGCGGTCGCCGATCCGGTCCTGCGGACCGGCTTCGGCCGCGCCTGGGTGATCGCGCTTCTCTGCACCCTGCCCCTCGTCGTCCTGACGCTCGGCGCCATCGGGGCGGTGCTCACGGTCGGGATCGGGCTGTCGGGGGTGAACACCACCGTGGTCTGGGGCTTCTCGATCGCCAACTACGTCTGGTGGATCGGCATCGGCAATGCCGGCACGCTGATCTCCTCGATGCTGCTGCTGACGCGCCAGCGCTGGCGCGCCTCGATCAACCGCTTCGCCGAGGCGATGACCCTGTTCGCCGCCGCCATCGCGGGGCTGTTCCCGATCATCCATCTCGGCCGGCCGCTCTATGCCTACTGGCTGGCGCCCTACCCGAACACCATGGATCTGTGGCCGCAATGGCGCTCGGCCCTGGTCTGGGACTTCTGGGCGATCCTGAGCTACCTCCTGTTCTCGGCCCTGTTCTGGTACACCGGCCTGCTGCCGGACCTCGCCACCATGCGCGACCGCGCGCGGACGCGGGCCGGCCGGGTGATCTACGGCGCGCTGGCGCTCGGCTGGCGCAACTCCGCCCGGCACTGGCGCGCCTACGAGACCTACCACCTCACCATGGCGGCGCTGGCCGTGCCGCTGGTCTGCTCGGTCCACTCGATCGTCGGGCTCGACTTCGCCGCGAGCCTGATGCCCGGCTGGCAGGAAAGCATCTTTCCGCCCTACTTCGTCGTCGGCGCGATGTTCTCGGGCTTCGCCATGGTGGTGGTGCTGGCGATCCTGATCCGCTGGGGCCTGAACCTCCAGGCGATGATCACGCCGGCGCATTTCGACGCCATGGCGAAGGTGATGCTGTTCGCCTCGATCGTCATGGCGTTCTCCTACGCCACCGAGTGGTTCACCGCCTGGTATGGCGGCGAGCACGCCGACCGCACGGTCGTCGGGTATTTCTTCACCGGCGATTACGCGCCGCTCTACGGCCTGCTGCTGTTCTGCAACTGTCTGGCGCCTCAGGCGCTGTGGTGGCGCCGGGTGCGGCGGAACCTGTGGTGGCTCGCCGGAATCTCGGTGCTGATCAATGTCGGCATGTGGCTCGAGCGGATCCTGATCGTCTGGAACACGCTCTCGCACGGCCACGCCGTCACGCTCTGGCGGACCTACCACACCAGCCTCTACGATCTGGCGATCCTGGTGGGACCGCTCGGGCTGTTCGCCTTCCTGTTCCTGGTGCTGGCGCGCCTTCTGCCGATCGTCTCGATGCACGAGGTCCGACAGCTGGCGCGGGACGAGGGGGCGGCGTGATGGAGCACGGATGCCGGGAGGCGCACCCGTGACCACGCCGCTCCTCGCCGCGTTCGACACCCCCGACGCCCTCGTCACCGCGTTGCGCCGCGCCCGGGCGGACGGCCACCGCGCCGTCGACGCCTTCACGCCCTTCCCCCTCGAAGAGCTCGCCGAGGCCTTCGATCCCGCCCCGCGCTGGATCCGGCCCGCCATGGCGCTCGCCGGGTTCGGCGCGGCGGCCGCGATGTACGCCCTGCAATGGTGGAGCGCCGTCCACGACTACCCGCTCAATTCCGGCGGCCGGCCGCTGCACAGCTGGCAGGTCTTCGTGCTGGTGCCGTTCGAGGTCGGGGTGCTGGCCGCCGCCATCGCGGGCTTTACGATCTTCCTTGTCACCTGCGGGCTGCCGCGGCTGCACCACCCGCTCTTCGTGATGCCGCAATTCGAGCGGGCGAGCCAGGACCGCTTCCTGCTCCTCGTGGCGCCGAAGGGCGACCCGGAACCCCTGCGCCGGCTCCTCGAGGAGGCCGGGGCCGGACTGGTGGCGGAGACGCATCCGTGACCGGCCGGCTCCTGTGCTCCGTCCTCCTCCCGTCGCTCCTGCTGCTCGGCGCCTGCGACGACCTCTCGATGGCGCGGCAGAAGCGCTACGGCGTCTACCGCCGCGCCGAGCTCTGGGCCGACGGGGCCGAGGCCCGCAACCCTCCGGACGGGACGGTGCAGCAGGGCGCGCTCGCCGACGAGGCGGCGCTCGCCGATCCGCCGCCGGTGGACGCCGCGCTGCTGCGGCGCGGGCGCGAGCGCTACGAGGCGATCTGCACCCCCTGCCACGGGCTGACCGGCCACGGCGACGGCATGATCGTCGCCCGCGGCTTTCCCAGGCCTCCCTCCTACCACGAGGACCGGCTGCGGGCGGCGCCCGCCCGCTACCTCGTCGACGTCATCACCAACGGCTACGGCGTCATGTATCGTTACGCCAACCGCGTCGAGCCGCGGGACCGCTGGGCGATCGCCGCCTATATCCGCGCCCTCCAGCTCTCCCAGGGCGCCCGCATCGCCGAGGTGCCGGGGCTGGCGGAGAAAATTCCGGCAGAGGTAAACCCGGAGGGGCGTCCGTGACCGAGGCCCTCGCCCGCGGCTGGCTCCTCGCCTGGATCGCCTTCGGCGCCGCCCCCGCGGGCGCCCTCGTGCTGCTGCTCGTCCACCGCATCACCGGCGGGCGCTGGGGCGAGGCGCTGGCGCCGGTCCTGCGGCCGGTTGCGGCGCTCCTGCCGCTCGTCGCCCTCGGCTTTCTCGGCGTCGCGCTGGCGCTGCCGGCGCTCTATCCCTGGGCGGCGGATCCGGGCGCGGTGGAGCCGGACGTCGCCGCCCTTTACCTCAACCCGCTCCTGTTCGTGGCCCGCGGCGCGGTCGCGCTCCTCGGCTGGTCGGTGCTGGCCGGGCTGGTGCTGGCCGGGCGCCGCACCCGGCTCGTCGCCGGCCTCGGCCTCGCCTTCTACGGCCTGACCATCAGCCTCGTTCCGGTGGACTGGATCCTGTCGCTGGAGCCCCGCTTCACCTCCTCGGCCTTCGGCGCCGGGTTCGCCCTGCACCAGATCCTGGCCGCCTTGAGCCTCGCCGCCGTGGCGAGCCCGCGCGGGCTCGACGAGAGAACCGCGCCCGACCTCGCCAACCTGCTGCTCGCGACCCTGCTCGGCGTGCTTTACATCGGCCTGATGTCCTACGTGGTGGCCTGGTACGGCGACCTGCCGCCCAAGGCCGCCTATTACCTGCGGCGTGCGGCCGAGCCCTACCCGGCGCTGATGGCGGCCTCGGTCGCGGCCGGCGGCCTCCTCCCGTTCCTGCTCCTGCTCCTCGGGGCGGTGCGGCGCAGCCCCGGGGCCCTGCGGCTCGTCGGACTTCTCGTCCTTGTCGGGCTCGCCTCGCGCGCCTGCTGGCTCGTGCTGCCGGCCTGGGGACCGGGAGCGGGCGGGGCGGCACTCGCCGCCGGGCTGTGGCTCGCCGGGCTCGTCGTCGTCGCGCGCCTGGCCTTGCGCCTCGCCGGCCGGCTCGGAGGGAGGCTCCGGCATGCCTGACACCGCCGAACCGGTGCGCGACGACGCGGTCGGCCATGCCGAGGGGCCGCCGGAGGCGCCCGACATCCGCCTGAAACCGGTGCTGCTCGCCGGCCTGTTCATCGTGGTCTTCGTCGCCGTGACCCTCGCAGGCATGCGTCTCTACCGCGACATGGTAATCACCAGCCCCAACACCGAGGAGCCCCGCACCTTCGCCGGCCCGGCCCTGCAGCGCGACCCGCAAGGAGACCTCGCCCGCCTGCTCGCCGACCAGCGCCGGCGCCTCGACACCTATGGGTGGGTCGACCAAACCCGCGGCATCGCCCGCATGCCGGTGACGGAGGCGATGCGGCGCCTCGGCGAGCGCGGATCGGACGCCTACGCCGCCCCGCTGCAGCCGGAGCGCGTCCCGCCTCTGGGCAGCCGCGGCGGCGCCGCGAGCCCGCTGCCGCCGCCCGGCACCGTCGCGGACTCGCCGAAAGAGGTGCGCTGATGGCCGGCCTCCTCATGCCCGAAACCGCCTCCCTCCAGGCGGTACTGACCGACCGGATCTTCATCGGGCTCACGATCGCCTCGGCGGTGATCCTCGCCCTGGTGATCGGCCTCATCCTGGTCTTCTCGATCCGCTTCCGCCGCGGCTCGAAGGCGAACCGCCATCCGTTGCCCGAGATCGTCTCGCGCGAGTTCGAGATCGGCTGGACCGCCGCGACGATCTTCCTGTTCGTGTTCGTCTTCTGGTGGGCGGCCTCGGCGGAGATCGGCGCCTACTCGGTGCCGCCGGACGCCATCGAGATCCACGTCGTCGCCAAGCAGTGGATGTGGAAGACGCAGGCCTCGAACGGCGCCCGCGAGATCAACGAGCTGCACGTGCCGGTGAACAAACCGGTCAAGCTGATCATGACCTCGCAGGACGTGATCCACTCGTTCTTCGTCCCGGCCTTCCGGTTGAAGCGCGACGTGCTGCCCGACCAGCAGACAGAGGCCTGGTTCCAGGCCACCAAGACCGGCACCTTCCACCTGCTCTGCACCGAGTATTGCGGCACCGACCACGCCCGGATGCTCGGCCGCGTCATCGTGATGGAGCCGGAAGCCTATGCAAGCTGGCTGTCGGCGCAGCCCGAGGGCGACGACCTCGCCCACCAGGGCGAGCGATTGTTCTCCGAGCGCGGCTGCGCCGGCTGCCACGCCCCTGGCTCGGCCGTGCACGCCCCGAGCCTCGCCGGAATCTGGGAGCGCCCGGTGCCCCTCGAAGGCGGCCGCTTCGCCACCGCCGACGCCGCCTACATCCGCGATTCGATCCTCCAGCCCGGGCGCGACGTGGTGGCGGGCTACGCCCCCGTGATGCCGAGCTATGCCGGCCTCCTCGACGACGGCGAGATCCAGGCGATCACCGCCTACATCCGCGCGCTCGGCTCCGAGCCTGGGGTGGTGCGCAGCCTCGGCACGCCCGAGATGCGCTCCAACGTACCCGGCGGGGTGCGGGAGCGCAGCCCGGCGATGGTGCCGGGCGCGCCGGTGCTCGACGAGCCCGCTCCGGCGGGACCGGGGGTGCGGCCGTGAGTGCCGCGAGGGTCCGCTCCCTCCCCCCTCTGCGGGGGAGGGTGCCCCACGGCGGGTGCGTAGCACCTGTGCTGGAGCGGGAGAGGGGCAGCGCGACGCCGATCCGGATGGCGCCCTTCGTGGCGGCCGCGCCCCCTCCGGAAGCGTCGTCCCCTCTCCCGCCTGGCTCCGCCGGGCACCCTCCGCCGCGCCCGGGGGAGGGACAAGAAAGAGGCTCCCGATGAGCACCACCGCCAGCCCCACCGGCCTCGCCGACCCGGACGAACTCGACCTGCGCCTCCCGGTGAGCTACCTCGCCGACGGGCACAGCGTCCGCTCCTGGCTCCTCACCACCGACCACAAGCGGATCGCGATCCTCTACGCGATCACCATCACGGTGTTCTTCTTCATCGGCGGCGCCGCGGCCACGCTGGTGCGGCTCGAACTCGCGACGCCCGAGGCCGACGTGCTGCGGGCCGACACCTACAACAAGCTGTTCACGCTCCACGGCGTGGTGATGGTGTGGTTCTTCCTGATCCCCAGCATTCCCAACACGCTCGGCAACTTCCTGGTGCCGCTGATGATCGGGGCCCGGGACGTCGCCTTCCCGAAATTGAACCTGATCAGCTGGTACCTCAACGTCGGCGGGGGATCGCTCGCCGTCGCGGCGCTCCTCCTCGGCGGCGTCGATACCGGCTGGACCTTCTACGTGCCCTATTCCACGGTGTTCTCCAACACCTGGGTCTCGCTCACCGTGCTCGGCGTGTTCACCACCGGCTTCTCGTCGATCGCGACGGGTGTGAACTTCATCGCGACGATCCACCTCCTGCGGGCGCCCGGCATGACCTGGTTCCGCCTGCCGCTCTTCGTCTGGGCGATGTACACGACGAGCCTGATGTTCGTGCTGGCCACGCCCGTGCTCGCCGTGACCCTGCTCTTGGTCGTCGCCGAGCGCACCTTCGGGCTGCCGATCTTCGATCCCGCCCGCGGCGGCGACCCGATCCTGTTCCAGCACCTGTTCTGGTTCTACTCGCACCCGGCGGTCTACATCATGGTGCTGCCGGCGATGGGCGTGGTCTCGGAGCTGATCACCTGCTTCGCGCGACGAAAGGTCTTCGGCTACACCTTCATGGTCTACGCCCTGGTGGCGATCGCGGTGATCGGCTTCTTCACCTGGGGCCACCACATGTTCACCTCCGGCATGTCGCCCTACGCCGCCCTGGTGTTCTCGTTCCTGTCCTTCGTCGTGGCGGTGCCGTCGGCGATCAAGGTGTTCAACTGGACCGGCACGCTCTATCGCGGCCAGGTCGGGTTCGAATCGCCGATGCTCTACGCGCTCGGCTTCGTCGGATTGTTCACGCTCGGCGGCCTCACCGGCCTGTTCCTCGCCTCGATCCCGGTCGACGTCCACGTCCAGGACACCTACTTCGTCGTCGCGCATTTCCACTACATCATGGTCGGCGCCTCGGTCTCGGCCTATTTCGGCGGCCTGCACTTCTGGTGGCCGAAGATCACCGGACGGACCTATCCCGAGACCTGGGCGCGCTTCGCCGCGATCCTGATGTTCTTCGGCTTCAACCTGACGTTCTTCCCGCAATTCATCGCCGGCTACCTCGGGATGCCGCGGCGCTACCACGTCTATCCGCCGGAGTTCCAGATCTGGAACGTGCTCTCGTCGGCCGGCGCCGCAGTGCTGGCGGTGGCCTACCTGATGCCGCTCGGCTACCTCACCTGGTCGCTGCTGTTCGGCGATCGGGCGACGAACAACCCGTGGGACGCGAGCGGGCTCGAATGGCGCACCACCTCGCCGCCGCCGCGGCAGAACTTCTTCGGCTCGCCCCGGGTCCAGGGCGGGCCGTACAACTA
Organism: Methylobacterium sp. 17Sr1-1; assembly: GCF_003173775.1. Taxonomy (NCBI): domain Bacteria; kingdom Pseudomonadati; phylum Pseudomonadota; class Alphaproteobacteria; order Hyphomicrobiales; family Methylobacteriaceae; genus Methylobacterium; species Methylobacterium sp. 17Sr1-1. Next base: position 4,381,709 of record NZ_CP029552.1, read on the forward strand.
CCATCCGGAAGGGGTCGCCCCGGTCCACGACCAGCCGCGGCTTCCCTCGCGAGGGTCGCTGACATGAGCCGCGCCGACGTCGAGGCCTGCCTGCGCGAGGGACACCCCGACATCGAGGCTCGCTTGCGCGAACCCTGGAGCGACCTCGAGACCGACCATGCGACCGCCTTCGCGCGCCAGCGCGACGGCGCCACCTTCGGGATCTGGGTCTTCCTGGCGAGCGAGGTGCTGTTCTTCGGCGCCCTGTTCCTGACCTACACTGCCGCGCGCCTGGCGAACCAGGAGGCCTTCGCGGCCGCCGGGCGCGAAACCAACATCGTCTTCGGCACCCTCAACACCGCGATCCTGCTCACCAGCAGTCTGACCATGGCGGTCGCCTCGCAAGCCGCCGAGAAGGGGCTATTCCGCCGCTTGACGCTCTGGTGCCTCGCGGCCACCGCAATCTTCGGCCTCGCATTCCTGGTGGTCAAAGGCTTCGAGTATCGCGAGGATATCGAGAAGCACCTGGTGCCGGGTGCGCATTTCGCCCTGAGCCAGGCGCCGGCCCAGATCTTCTTCGGCTTCTACTGGCTCGTCACGGTGGTGCACGCGATCCACCTCAGCATCGGCATCGCCCTGGTGACGCGCCTTGCGGTCATGGGCTGGCGCGACGTCGATTTCCTCGAGGAGAATCCGCAGGTCGAGGTCACGGCGCTGTACTGGCACCTCGTGGATGTGGTGTGGGTTTTCCTCTACCCGATGCTCTACCTGCCGGGACGGTCCGGATGAGCGCAGAGGCCGAATCCAAGAGCACCGAGACCCCCGGCGCCCTGTGGCGCCGCAACTTGTGGGTCTGGGCCGGCCTGATGCTCCTTCTCGCCCTGAGCACCTGGGCCGCCTACTGGCCGTACGGACGCATCGACACCGCCTTGGGGTTCGGGATCGCCGGGGTCAAGACCGCGCTCGTCGCCCTGGTGTTCATGCGGCTCAAGCACGCCAGCGGCCTCGTCCGCGTCGTTGCCGCCTGCGGCCTGTTCTGGGCCGCGATCCTGTTCACCTTGACGCTCGCCGACGTGCTGAGCCGGATGGCGAACCGGTGAGAGACGCGGATGGCACCGTCTCCGCGGGGTCGAATCCGCAGGTGCATCCTCGCGCCCTGTCCCTGCTTGATCGGCGCCGAGGTCCCCGGCGCCCCGCAGCTCGCCGCCGGACTGGCCTCGGCGTGCCACGCGGGCACGAGGCTGATCCCCGCGTACCGCCCATGCAGGCCGGAAATACGCGACACGAGCCGGAGGCATCCTGGCCAGGAACATCCCTGGAGTATGCCGGTTAGCCCAGCGACCGAGGCAATGCCCAAAGGACACCGTCCCAGGAGGCACGCTGAAGAGCCGGTCGCCGCAATCACCGCAGGGCCCGGATCGGGCTCGCGATGCCGCACGGCTCCCAAGGAGCAGCCATGGCCGACACCGTCGCCGATTTCTTCTGGAAGCGTCTCGCCGAGTGGGGGGTGAAGACGATCTTCGGCTACCCGGGCGACGGCATCAACGGCCTGCTCGGCGCGCTCCAGCGCAACGACCTGCCATTCGAGTTCATCCAGGTGCGCCACGAGGAGATGGCCGCCTTCATGGCGACCGCCTACGCCAAGTTCACCGGCGAGGTCGGCGTCTGCCTCGCCACCTCGGGACCGGGCGCGACGCACCTTCTGACCGGCATGTACGACGCCTATTCCGACCACGTGCCCCTGCTCGCCATCGCCGGCCAGCAGGCGCGCAACGTCAACGGTGCCCACTACCAGCAGGAGCTCGACCTCACGAGCATTTACAAGGACGTCGCGGCCTACGTGCAGCAGGCGGCCTCCCCGGCCTCGGTGCGCCACATCGTCGACCGGGCGATGCGCGTCGCCAAGGCCGAGCGCAAGGTCGCGGCGATCATCCTGCCGAACGACCTCCAGGACGTTCCACGGGATCCCAAGTTCTCAGATCTGTCCATGTAGCTTCTTGATTATCAATATAAGCTTTTTGAGCCTTAAATCGCACTGTTTGATTGTTGTCATTGTTAGTCCGGGTTGAGTCAAAAGAATGTGTCACAGTAATAAAATAGCCATTCCCTATCGGGCCAAGCGTTGCGAATAGCCATATCCGCCTGGTTTAAAATCTTTTAAGGGCTGACCAGTCGATTGACTTATTGCGATTGTTTCGCCGTCTGCTTCATAGCCGTTGGAATAAACTTCCATTTTTACTGCACGAGCAGTCATCGGGGTTATTAGGATCTCCAAGTTGCCGGAAGGTGATGTGTTAGAATCGGGGGTGGTATCTAAAATGTGCTTATCATCACGATATATCCCGATCCAAGTTGCTGATCAAAAACCCTTCCTCTGAAGCTAGTGATCAACTCTTCAGCAGAAAGCCTCCTGCCCACATGCAGTTCGACTGCTTTGCCATTTTGGATTAGCTCTGCGGAAGACATGTGATGATCAAGATACAAACTAAGATTTGATGGGCTTCTGAAGAACAGCGCGTTATGCGGCAAGGAAAACGATCTCCCAGGACTGTATGGGGATCATCGAATAGACTTGGCTTGTTTTTCAGTGCCGGATGTAGCGGCTGTCTTGGCCAATCTTCGGCAAGCGATGATTCATTAGAAAAATAGAGCATAATAGATAATATTATAAATAGCACTTTACATATCTTAGCCAAATCTACATGGCTCATTACATTAAACCCTAATGCTCAGGGCATGCGTCCAAGCTCTGCGGCGCAGTTTCTATCATTTTTCTGTGAGACACAACTCGAAAATCAGCCTTCCACCTACGAGGCCCCCGTGCGCAAGCACGGCAACACCTTCTCCGGCGTCGGCTGGACCGCCCCGAGGGTCGTCCCCTTCGAGGTCGACCTGAGGCGCGCCGCCGACGTGCTCAATGCCGGCGAGAAGGTCGCGATCCTGGTCGGCGCCGGCGCGCTCCACGCCACCGACGAGGTGATCGCCGTGGCGAACCGCCTCCAGGCCGGCGTCGCCAAGGCGCTGCTCGGCAAGGCGGCGCTCCCCGACGACCTGCCCTTCGTCACCGGCACGATCGGGCTGCTCGGCTCCAAGCCCTCCTCCGACATGATGGCGGAGTGCGACACGCTCCTGATGATCGGCTCCGGTTTCCCCTGGGCCGAGTTCCTGCCGCAGGAAGGCCAGGCCCGCGGCGTGCAGATCGACCTCGCGCCCGAGATGCTGTCCCTGCGCTACCCGATGGAGGTGCCGCTCCAGGGCGACTCCGCCGAGACCCTGCGCGCGCTGCTGCCGCTCCTGGAGCAGAAGGAGGACGGCGCCTGGCGCAAGGGCATCGAGAAGGGCGTCGCCTCCTGGTGGAAGGAGGCCGAGGACCGCGCGATGGCCAAGGCCAACCCGGTCAACCCCTTGTACTGGGGCGATCCGGAGCCGCTCCCGGAGGTTCCCGCGGGCGGTCTCGACGGGAAGGCCGCGGAGGTGACCGCGATCGAGGAAGCGTTCGAAGAAGCGGGCGTGCAGCTGGTCGAGCTCGAACTCGTCGTGCGTGCCTATGCGATGCCGAGCGTGTCGTCCGAGCGGATCTGGCTCTACCTGGCACCGTATACGTCTGCGGCGCGGACCGGAGCCGGAGGAGGCCTCGCGCATGAAGGCGAACGGATGGAGGTCGAGGAGGTGAGCTTTCGCGATCTGGCCAGGCTCATGAGCGAGGGCCGTCTGCGGGACATGAAGACCCTGGTTCTCGCTCAGGCCCTGCACTTGCGTCGGCCCGACTTGTTCGCCGCAGGGCCAGTCGACTCGTCGCCCGAGACGATCTGACGAGACGATCTGAGCCCGTCGATCCATAGGCAGGTCAGAACAAGCCTTGGTCATGCGAAATCCGGACGGATCGCGCATCGCACCGCACTGCATTCACACCCAGCGAACTGCGGGAACCAGCATGGAGGAACGATCGTCTGCCCTCACCCGCCGACGAGGCTCAAGACGATCTCCCGCCGATGCGGCCGGTCGCGGTGCTCGATCAGGTAGATCCCCTGCCAGGTGCCCAGCGCCAGCGCGCCGTCGACCAGCGGGATCGTCAGCGCCGCGTCGGTCAACAGCGTGCGGATATGCGCCGGCATGTCGTCCGGCCCCTCGATGCCGTGGACGTAAGGAGCGTCCCGCGGCGCCAGCCGGTCGAGGGCGGTCATCAGGTCGGTGCGCACGTCCGGGTCGGCATTCTCCTGGATCGTCAGCGAGGCTGAGGTGTGGCGGCAGAACACCGTGAGGAGGCCGTGGCGCATTCCCGCCTCGCGCACGAAGCCCGCGACCTCGGCCGTGATCTCGCTGAAGCCCGGGCCCTTCGTATCGACCGCGAGGCGCCCGGTGACCTGGCGGGTGAGCGGTCCTTGCGCGATCATCTCGACGCGTCTCATTCGGCGATCTCCCGTCCGGGGTGAGTCTCTTTCTCGCCGCGGGCGAGGATGCGCTCCAGCGCCTCGATCCGGTCGGCCTCGGCCGGCGGCTTGTCCCAGCGGATGCGGCTGACGCGGGGAAAGCGCATCGCCACGCCCGACTTGTGCCGGGTCGAGCGCTGCACGCCCTCGAAGGCGATCTCGAGGACCAGACCCTTGCCGACGCCGTACTCGACCTCCCGCACCGGGCCGAAGCGCTTGGTGGTGTGGTTGCGGACGTAGCGGTCGAGCTTGGCCAGCTCCTCGTCGGTGAAGCCGTGATAGGCCTTGCCCACCGGCACCAGCTCCTCCGCCCCGTCCGGCGCCTCGCGCCAGACCCCGAACGTGTAGTCGGAGTAGAACGACGAGCGCTTCCCGTGGCCGCGCTGGGCGTACATCATCACCGCGTCGACGAGGTAGGGCTCGCGCTTCCACTTCCACCACGGGCCCTTGGGCCGGCCGGGCTGGTAGGGGCTGGTGAGCCGCTTCAGCATCACGCCCTCGATCGCGTCCGCGTCCGGCCCGGCGCCGACGGAGGCCGGGTCGGCCCGCGCCGCCGCCAGAGCCGGCCAGTCGGCGAAGGGAACGAGGGGCGAGAGGTCGATGCGGGCGTGGTCGAGCCCGGCGACGAAGCGCTCCAGCCGGGCCCGGCGCTCGGCGAACCCGAGCGGCCGCAGGTCCTCCCCGTCCTCGGCGAGGAGGTCGTAGGCGCGGACATGGGCCGGGAAGTCCTGGAGGAGTTTCGGCGTCACCGCCTTCCGGTTGAGGCGCTGCTGCAGCACGTTGAAGCTCTGCACCCGCTCCTCGCGGAGGATCAGCAGCTCGCCGTCCAGCGCACCCGAGAAGGTGATCGCCTCGGCGAGGTCCGGGAAGGCGCCGGAGATGTCCTCGCCGGTGCGCGAGTAGATTTTTTGGACCTGCCTTCCGTCACGGTCGCGCCCGCCGGCGAGCTGGACCCGGATGCCGTCCCACTTCCACTCGGCCGAGAACGCGTCGGGATCGAGTTTTTCCAGATCCGCCTCCTCCTCGATGGGATGCGAGAGCATGGCGGGGCGGAACGGCGCCGGGTTGACCGATTCCGGCGGGCCGGACCGGCCCTCGACCCAGGCGAACAGCTCGGGGTACGGCGCCGCGAGCCCGTGCCAGACCTCCTCCACCGCGTCGGCCTCGTGCCCGCCGAGGCTCGCCACCGCGGTCTTGGCGAGGCGCGCCGACACCCCGACCCGCAGCTCGCCGGTGATGAGCTTGAGGAGCGCCCAGCGCCCGGTCTCGTCGAGGGCGTCGAGCCAGCCGGCGAGGCGCGCCGGCAGCTCGCCCTTGCCGATCGTGCCCAACGCCTCGACCACCTCGGACAGGGTCGGCACCGGCGGGTTGTTGTGGCCGGGGCCCGGCTCGTCGCCGCGGCCGGGCCAGATGAGGGCGGTGGCCTCGGCGAGGTCGCCGACGTAGTTGTGCGACATCCGGAACAGCACCGGATCGACCCGCTCCTCGACGAGGCCGCGGATCAGGCCGGGCTTGGCCTCGCGGAAGCTTAAAGAGCCGGTCATGGCGGCCAGCGCGTAGCCGCGGTCGGGATCCGGGGTATGGCGAAAGAAGTCCTGGAGCAGGCGCAGCTTGGCGTTGCGGCGCGGCTCGTAGGCGAGGCGGTCGAGGAGGTGGGCGAAGTCGTTCACGCGGCGCTCTCCGCAGCCTTGCCGTCGGCGGCCTCGCTGCCTGATCCCGGGGGCTCCGGCTCGGCCTCGCCCTCGTCGCCGTAGCCCAGCATGTGCAGGGGCTTGGCGCGGATCCCTTGCGTCCCGCACCAATGCACCAGGGCGTCCTCCTGGCCGTGGGTGACCCAGACCTCGCTGGCGCCGGTCTCCTGGATGGTGCGGCAGAGGTCGTCCCAGTCCGAGTGGTCGGAGATGACGAGGGGCAGCTCGACGCCCTTCTGGCGTGCGCGGGCCCGCACCCGCATCCAGCCCGAGGCGAAGCCGGTGACCGGATCGGGAAACTTGCGCGACCACAGGTCCTGGATCGCGGAAGGAGGGCAGATCACGATCCTGCCCCCGAGCTTCGGTCGCTCCGCCGCCACGACCTTGATGGTCTCGCCGAGGGGAATGCCCTCGCGGCGGTAGAGATCGGTCAGCTTCTCCATCGCGCCGTGCAGGTAGATCGGCTCGGAAAAGCCCTCCTCGCGCAGGAGCGCCATCACCCGTTGCGCCTTGCCGAGCGCGTAGGCGCCGACGATGTGGGTGCGCTCGGGGAAGAGCCGGACCGAGTCGAGCAGCTTGCGCACCTCGTCCCGGGCGACCGGATGGCGGAAGACCGGCAGGCCGAAGGTCGCCTCGGTGATGAACACGTCGCAGGGCACGACCTCGAAGGGAAGGCAGGTCGGGTCGCGCGCCCGCTTGTAGTCGCCCGAATTGACGATCCGGCAGCCGCCCCGCTCGATCGCGATCTGGGCCGAGCCGAGGACATGGCCAGCGGGGTGGAAGCGCACCGTGACGTCGTTGAGCCGGATCGCCTCGCCGAGCCGCGCCTCCTGGCGGGTCCCGCAAAAGTCCTCGCCGTAGCGCACCGCCATGATGCGCAGGGTCTCGGGCGTCGCCAGCACCGCGCCATGGCCCGCCCGGGCGTGGTCGGCATGGCCGTGGGTGATAAGCGCGCGCGGTACCGGGCGGACCGGATCGACGTGAAAGTCCCCCGGCGGGCAGTAGAGGCCTTCGCGGGTCAGGGTGAGCAGGTCGGTGGGGCGCGGCGCCATTGCGTCTCGTCGGCGGACGAAGCCTCTCGACGGAGGCGGAGGGGGGTATATAGGCGGCCCGATCCGTCCGTCCCGTCCCCGGAACTCCCCGATGCCCGCCCCCGCCCGCTCCTCCGGCGACCTCCTCGCCGACCGCCGCTACGCCTGGGCCGAGGCCGTCCTGGCCGACGGCGACGCGGGCGCCGCCGCCGACCTCGCCGCCCAGGTGCTGGAGCGCGCCCCCGGCTACGCCCCGGCCTGGCTGCTGCTCGGCCGCGCCCGCGCCGCCGACCCGGCCCTGCGGGCAGACGCCCCGGAGGCGTTCCGGGCCGCGCTCGCCCTCGATCCGGAGGATTCCTTGGGCGCCCGCCTGCACCTGGTGGAGCTCGGCTTGGAGGAGTTCGACTGGGACGAACTCGACTTGGGCGAATTCGATTTGGCGGCCGAGGAGGCGATCTCGCCGGCCTATGTCCGGGCTTTGTTCGACGGCTATGCCGGCCGCTTCGAGCGCCACCTGGTGGAGGGCCTGGGGTATCGCGGCCCGGCGCTGATCCGTGAGGCGCTGGAGCGGCTGCGCGGGCCGGACGCCTCCTTTCCGCGCGTGCTCGACCTCGGCTGCGGCACCGGCCTGATGGCCCGGGCCCTCGACGGGATCGCCGGCACGCTCGCCGGCATCGACCTCTCGCCCGGCATGCTGGCCGAGGCGCGCCGCACCGGCCTCTACGCCCGCCTGCACGAGGGGGACCTCCGGGATTTTTTGCGAGCCGAGCCGCCGTCGAGCGCCGACCTCGCGGTGGCGGCGGACGTGTTCATCTACCTGCGCGAGATCGGCCCGGTGCTGCGGGAGACCACCCGGGTGCTGGCCCCCGGCGGCCTGTTCGCCTTCACGGTACAGGGCCATGCCGGCGCGCGCGGCACGGTGCTCGGGGCGGATGGCCGCTACGCCCACGGGGTCGAGAGCCTGCAGGAGGATGCGGCGGCGGCGGGCTTGAGGGTCGCGCTGCTGGAGCCGGCGGAGATCAGGCGGCAGAACGGAGCAGGCGTGCCGGGATGGCTCGCGGTGCTGGCGCGATGACGACAAGCGGGCTCGGAACAGCAGAACGCCGCGGGCCGATCGCGGCCCGCGGCGCCAGACTTGTCGGAGTCCGAAAGATTACGCGGCCTGATGGCCCAGATGCGCCGCCACGGTCGAGACCCGCGAGCCGACCAGCTTCACGGCGCTGCGCAGTTGCTCGCCGCTCACGCCGAAATGCCCGGCCCAATAGGCGCGGTCGTCGGGGCAGTGGATGTCGATGTGCTGCGAGAAGCGCGGCTTGAGAGCGTCCTGGGAGGCGGACATGGTCGTTTCCTGAACTGTCGAGTGTACCAGTCACCGCTGGCACGGGACGCTTGGCGTCATGTATCTTGAGAACGCCCGATTCTGCGAAAAGTTGCCGGGTCGGCCTGCGCGTCCCTGCGGCAATCCAGCATCGGGACGCTGGCGGGGGAGGCGCGGGGCTGGTACCCGCTCAAGGCCTCGATTCCTCATCGGAAGGACCCGACCATGCGCCGCCCCGGCCCTGCCCTCGTGCTTGACCTCTTGCCCGCCCTCGCGGCCCTGATGCTCGCGAGCGTGCCCCTCGCCGGCGCGGCGACCGCTCGCGAGATGCCGACGACCGCGACGACGGCACCGGCCGCCGCGCGCAAGGCCAACGTGGTGATCCTCGCCACCGGCGGCACCATCGCGGGTGCAGGGGCGGACGCCAGCAACAGCGCGACCTACCAGGCCGCCAAGGTGCCGGTGGACAAGCTGATCGCCGCGGTGCCGTCCCTGAGCGAGCTCGCCAACGTGCGCGGCGAGCAGGTGTTCCAGATCGCCTCCGAGAGCTTCACCAACGCCCAGCTGGTGCAGCTCGGCAAGCGCATCTCGGCCCTCCTGAAGCAGGACGACGTCGACGGGGTGGTGGTCACCCACGGCACCGACACCCTGGAGGAGACCGCGCTCTTCCTGGACCTCGTCGTGAAGAGCGACAAGCCGATCGTGGTCGTCGGCTCGATGCGGCCCTCGACCGCCATCTCGGCCGACGGCGCCCTCAACCTCGCCGACGCGGTCGCCACCGCGGCGAGCCCCGCCTCCCGGGGCAAGGGCGTGCTGGTGACGATGAACGACGAGATCCAGGCCGGGCGCGACGTGACGAAGCGCGTCAACATCAAGCCGAGCGCGTTCTTCAGCCAGTGGGGTCCGCTCGGGATGGTGGTCGAGGGCAAGACCTACTGGTTCCGCGCGCCGGTGAAGCGGCACGGCGCGTCGTCGGAGTTCGACATCGACACGATCGACACCCTGCCGGAGGTCGCGATCGTCTACGGCTCGGGCAACATGAACCCGTCGGCCTACACCGCCGCCGTGCAGGCGGGCGCCAAGGCGATCGTGCATGCCGGCACCGGCAACGGCTCGGTGGCGGGCTACCTCGTCGATACGCTGAAGGACCTGCGCGCCAAGGGCACGCTAATCATTCGCTCCTCGCGCGTCGGCGACGGCTTCGTGCTGCGCAACGCCGAGCAGCCCGACGACCAGTACGACTGGGTCGTGGCCCACGACCTCAACCCGCAGAAGGCCAAGATCCTGGCGGCGGTCGCCCTGACGAAGACCAGCGACACCAAGGAGCTGCAGCGGATCTTCTGGGACTATTGATACTTCGCTGAAGCGAGATCACGGATAAATTTGCCCAGACGTTCCCATCGACCAGGGTCATCCCGGGGCTCGCCGAAGGCGAGAGCCCGGGATCCGGAACCGCCGAACGTGCAGGACGAAGCGGAACACGACCCGCTTCGTCCTGGGCCACCTGCGTTCATGGATTCCGGGCTCCGCTGCGCGGCCCCGGAATGACGCGGAGGGCTTCAAGGCCGTTGAGCGCACTGCGCCAGCGGAGAGAGACGTCCGGCACCGACCCCTCCCCGACCCCCGATCATGGCACGGCCGCCACCGCCGTCGAGGCACGCGGGCAGCGCACCCCCGATGCGCGATCGAAGCTGGACAAGCCCCGCCCTGCCCTGCCACTCTCCCGCGAAACAACGTTTCGCAGGGTGGAAACTCCAATGATCAGTGCGGATCTGCGCGGGCGCCGCGTGCTCGTCACCGGCGGCGCCTCGGGCATCGGGCTCGCGGCCGTCACGCTCTTCGCCCGCTGCGGCGCCGAGGTGGCACTCAACCACCTCGCCGAGGATGCCCGCGGGCCCGACGCCGCCGCGCGGCTCTCCGCCGAGGGGCTGAAGGTCCGGGCGCTCCCCGGCACCGTCTCGGTGCCGGGCGAGGCGGAGGCGATGGTGGCGCGCGGGATCGACGCGCTCGGCGGCCTCGACGTGCTCATCAACAATGCCGGCACCCCGGCCACGACCACGCCGATCGCCTTCACCGACCTCGACGCGATGACCGAGGAGTTCTGGCAGACGATCCTCGCGACCAACCTGATCGGCCCCTTCCGCTGCGCCCACGCGGCGGCGCCGGCCCTGCGCCAGGCCAAGGGCGCCATCGTCAACACCGCCTCGGTGGCCGGGCTCGGGCAGCGCGGCTCCAGCCTCGCCTACTCGGCGAGCAAGGCGGGGCTGGTGAACCTCACCCGCAGCCTCGCCCGGGCGCTCGCCCCTGAGGTCCGGGTCAATGCCGTGGCGCCGGGCCTGGTCGAGACGCCGTGGACGGAACAATGGTCCGCCGAGCGCAAGGCCGAATCGGTGGCGCGCACCCTGCTCGCCCGGATGGCGAGACCTGAGGACATCGCGCAGGCGATGCTGTTCCTCGCCGCCGGCGCTGCTTACGTCACCGGCGAGACCCTGGTGGTCGACGGCGGCATGCTCTGAAGCGGGAGGCACCCATGTCGCGCAAGACCGTCATCACCTGCGCCCTGACCGGCTCGTTCGATACGCCCTCGAAGAACCCGGCGGTGCCGGTGAGCCCGCAGGCCATCGCGCAATCGGCCCTGGAGGCGGCGGCGGCCGGCGCCGCGATCGTCCACATCCACGTGCGCGATCCCGCCACCGCGAAGCCCAGCATGGAGCTGTCGCTCTACCGCGAGGTGGTGGAGCGGATCCGCGAGAAGAACTCGGACGTCATCCTCAACCTCACGACGGGTGCGGGCGGGCGCTACGTCGTCGGCGATCCCGACCCGGCGGTGGCGGGCCCCGGCACCACGCTGGCCTCGCCGGAGGCGCGCACCCGGCACGTCACGGCGCTCAAGCCCGAGATCTGCACCCTCGACGTCGCGACGATGAATTTCGGCGAGCACGCCTTCATGAACACGCCCGCGCACCTGCGGGCGATGGCGGCGCTGATCCGCCAGGCCGGGGCGAAACCGGAGATCGAGGTATTCGACCTCGGCCAGATCGAACTCGCCCGTCACCTCCTGGCGGAGGGGCACCTCGAGTCGCCGCCGATGTTCCAGATCTGCCTCGGCATCCCGTGGGGCGCGCCGGCGACGCCCGAGACCCTCTTGCAGATGCGCGACCGCCTGCCCCGGGACGCGGTGTGGTCGGCCTTCGGCATCTCGCGGGCCGAGTTCCCGATGGTGGCGCTCGCCGCCACCGCCGGCGGCCACGTCCGGGTCGGGCTCGAGGACAACCTCTACCTGTCGCACGGGCAACTCGCCCCGAGCAACGCGGCTCTGGTCGAGAAGGCCGTGAGCCTGCTCGCCCATCTCGACTGCGCCCCCGCCAGCCCGGCCGAGGCGCGGACGATCTTCGGGCTCTCGGCCTGACCTGCCAGCGTGGCCGAAAGGTCACGCGTGCGGACCGTTTTCCTGCCGCGGCTGCCCCCGCCCTACATGTCACCCGACGAGTCCGGCCACGCTCGCGGGCGAAAGGCCGGATTCGGCGCGAGTTGCAGTTCCGCCGTAAAGATTCCGCAGACGACGGCACTGTAGCGTCGCCCCACGGGCAGGCATCGATTGCCGGAAAATGGGAGCCGCGGCGGCCCGACGTCCCGAGGCCTGCGGCGCGGCTCCGAGGGAGTGTTGTTCGATGATCGGAAGCGGTTACGGGAGGGCCCTGATCGCCGCGGGTCTCGCGGTGCTGGCCGGCGGCGCGCAGGCCGCGCAATGCGGCAACTCGGCCGGCGGGTTCGAGGCCTGGAAGCGGGAATTCGCCGACGAGGCCCGCGGGCGCGCCAGCCCCGCCGCCATCTCGGCCCTGATGGGGACGTCGTACTCGTCGGCCACCATCGCGGCCGATCGGGGCCAGAAGAGCTTCAAGCTCTCCCTCGAGCAGTTCATGGCCAAGCGCGGCGCGGCGTCGATCATCTCGCGCGGCCGGGCGATGAAGCGCTCGCAGGCCGGGCTGTTCGACTCGATCGAGCAGCGCTACGGCGTGCCGCCGGGCCCGTTGCTGGCGATCTGGGGCATGGAGACGGCGTTCGGCGCCGTGAAGGGCAACGTCAACACGCTCTCGGCGGTGGCGACCCTGGCCTATGATTGCCGCCGCTCGGCCTACTTCACCGACCAGCTCTACGCCGCCCTGACCCTGGTCGATCGCGGCGTGCTGAGCCCCAACACCCGCGGCGCCGCCCACGGCGAGATCGGCCACACCCAGTTCCTGCCGAAGAACGTCCTGAACTACGGCACCGGCGGCAGCCTCGACAACGCCTCGGTCGCGCTGAACTCGACCGCGAACTTCCTCAAGGCCCATGGCTGGCGCGCCGGCGCCGGCTACCAGCCCGGCGAGCCGAACTTCGCGGCGATCCAGGGCTGGAACGCCGCCTCGGTCTACCAGCGCGCCATCGCGATCATCGGCGCGAAGATCGACGGGGAGTGATCGAGACGTGAAGCGGCCTCCGGGAGCTCCAGCTTCCGGAGGCCGCTTCTTCGTGCCTCGAAGTTGCTCAGAGCCCGTTTGACCGGTTGCGTTGGTTGGTCCGGCACCCACGCCGACATCTCTCGACGTCATCAACTCAGTTCGCGCCAGGGGCGAACTGAGTTGATGACACCGGGAGAGGTCCGACCGGTTTGGCGGATGACTGACGCACTCGCTCAAGCAATCTCCGAGATGGCGGGTAGGGCGGACAGGCAATCCGAATCCAGGCTCTCACCCCCGCCCCTTGCGCCCCTTGTACTTCGGCCGCTGGCCCGGGAAGCCCTGCGTCGAGCGGCCGGTCGGGCGCTCGGCGTAGGTGAAGGGTACCTCGCGGTCGGTGCCCGGGCCCATGTCGTCGAGGTCGGGCTCGCGGATGCGGGTGCCCTCGTCGGAGACGCCCTTGCCGCCGGGGCCGTAGCCCAAGGTCTCAGGCCCCCGACGCTTGCGCTTGGCGCCGAAGCGGCCGGCCTCGCGCTCGACCTCGGCCTGGCCGGCCATCGGGTCGTCGGCGATGGCGAGCTCGGTCGCCTGGAGCCGCTTGAGCTCGTCGCGCAGGCGCGCCGCCTCCTCGAAGTCGAGATCGGCGGCGGCTTTCCGCATCCGCTTCTCGAGGTCGGCCATCACCGCCTTGAGGTTGTGGCCGACCGTCACCGCGGACTTGGCCAGCCCGGTATCGACCTGGACGTGGTCGCGCTCGAAGACGCTCTCCAGGATGTCGGCGATGTTGCGCTTCACGCTCTGGGGCGTGATGCCGTGCTCCTCGTTGTAGGCGAGCTGCTTCTTGCGCCGGCGCTCGGTCTCGGCCATCGCGCGGTCCATCGAGCCGGTGACGTGGTCGGCGTAGAGGATGCAGCGGGCCTCGGCGTTGCGGGCGGCCCGGCCGATGGTCTGGATCAGCGAGGTCTCGGAGCGGAGAAAGCCCTCCTTGTCGGCGTCGAGGATCGCCACCAGCGCGCATTCCGGGATGTCGAGGCCCTCGCGCAGCAGGTTGATGCCGATCAGGACGTCGAAGGCGCCGAGCCGCAGGTCGCGGATGATCTCGATGCGCTCCAGGGTGTCGATGTCGGAGTGCATGTAGCGCACCCGCACGCCGTTCTCGTGCAGGTACTCGGTCAGGTCCTCGGCCATGCGCTTGGTGAGCGTCGTCACCAGCGTGCGATAGCCGGCGGCCGCCACCTCCTTCACCTCGCCCAGCAGGTCGTCGACCTGCGAGCGGGCCGGGCGCACCTCGATCACCGGGTCGACGAGGCCGGTCGGGCGGATGACCTGCTCGGCGAAGACGCCGCCGGTCTGTTCCAGCTCCCACTTCGCCGGCGTCGCCGAGACGTGGATCGATTGCGGGCGCATCGCGTCCCATTCCTCGAACCGCAACGGGCGGTTGTCGAGGCAGGAGGGCAGCCGGAAGCCGTACTCGGCCAAAGTCGCCTTGCGGCGGAAGTCGCCCCGGTACATGCCGCCGATCTGCGAGACCGTGACGTGGCTCTCGTCGGTGAAGACGAGGGCGTTGTCGGGCAGGTACTCGAACAGGGTCGGCGGCGGCTCGCCGGGTTTGCGGCCGGTGAGGTAGCGCGAGTAGTTCTCGATGCCGTTGCAGGCGCCCGTGGCCTCGATCATCTCGAGATCGAAGGTGCAGCGCTGCTCCAGGCGCTGGGCCTCGATCAGCCGGCCCATCCGGGTCAGCTCCTCGACCCGCCACTTCAGCTCGTCCTTGATGCCCTTGACCGCCTGCTGGAGCGTCGGGCGCGGCGTCACGTAGTGGCTGTTGGCGTAGACCTTGACGAACTTGAGCGTGTTGATGGTCTTGCCGGTGAGCGGGTCGAACTCCGAGATCGACTCGATCTCGTCGCCGAACAGCCCGATGCGCCAGCCGCGGTCCTCCAGGTGGGCCGGCCACAGCTCGATCACGTCGCCGCGCACCCGGAAGGTGCCGCGGGCGAAGTCGGACTGGATGCGCTTGTATTGCAGCGCCACCAGGTCGGCGACGAGCTGGCGCTGCTCGATCTTCTCGCCGAGGCTGACCGTGAACGACATCGCCGTGTAGGTCTCGACCGAGCCGATGCCGTAGATGCACGAGACCGAGGCGACGATGATGACGTCGTCGCGCTCCAGGAGCGCCCGGGTGGCGGAGTGGCGCATCCGGTCGATCTGCTCATTGATCGACGATTCCTTCTCGATGAAGGTGTCGGAGCGCGGGACGTAGGCCTCGGGCTGGTAATAATCGTAGTACGAGACGAAGTACTCGACCGCGTTGTCGGGGAAGAAGCTCTTGAACTCGCCGTAGAGCTGCGCCGCAAGGGTCTTGTTGGGGGCAAGGATCAGGGCCGGGCGCTGGGTCTCCTCGATGACCTTGGCCATCGTGAAGGTTTTGCCCGAACCCGTGACGCCCAGCAGCACCTGGTCGCGCTCGTGTCCCGTCACGCCGGCGACCAGCTCGGCGATGGCGCGGGGTTGGTCGCCCGCCGGGGTGAAGTCGGATTTGAGCCGGAACGGAACCCCGCCCTCGGATTTCTGCGGCCGCTCGGGGCGGTGCGGGCGCCACAGCTCGCCGTTCTTGAACAGCGGGTTGCCCTCGGTGAGGAGCTTGGTCAGCGCGTCGACCGTCGCCGAGACGCCCTCGGTCGCGAGCGATCCGCGCTCCTCCACCGCCTCGCCGTCCGGCTCGCGCAGCCCCAGCGCCTGGGCGAGCGCCGGCTCGACATCGGCCGCGTTGCCGTGCGCGAAGGTGGCCTGCGGCGCCTCGCCGAAGCCGCCCGGGGCCTCGGGCCGCTTGGCCTTGCGGGCGGGCTTTGCCGCGTCCTTGGCCGCATCCTTGGCCACCTCGGCCGCGTCCTTGCGCGGGCGCCCGCGCTTCGGCGGCTCGGGCGGCGGTTCCACGACGGGCAGGCGGTCGCGGTTCAGCGCCGGGTTCAGGAGCTCGGCGAGGAACGGGTCGAGCGGCTTCAGCTCGGGCTTCGAGGCCTTGCCGGTCGACAAGCGGGGCTTCTTCGGGGCGGGCATGGAACCCATATGGCAAGCCCTGCGGGGGCCGGAAAGGGCTCTCGTCAGCGCATCTTGACCACCTCGTGCGGCTCACCGCACCTTGGCGACCGCGATCGCGTCGCCCTCGACGAGCAGGAAGCCGATGCCGGCCCGGCGCAGGGCCTCGATGGCGGCGTGGCGGCTGCGGGCCGCCGGCCCCTCGCTGCCCTCCTCCAGGCGCCGGATGGTCGAGAGCGAGAGGCCGCTGGCCGCGGCGAGGTCGGCCATCGACCAGTCGAGCAGGCCGCGGGCGGCGCGCAGATGCGCGCCCTGGACGGCCTGCTCCAGGCCCTGCCGCACTGCGCCCTTGGGCGCCGGCCGGATCCCGTCGATGCGGGAATTCAGGCTGGCCCAGGTCTCGATCCGTCCGTCGGCACCGCGCACCGGGACGAACACGCCCCGGAACCGGCCGGTCTCGCCGCCGGCGAGCGCCAGGTGGTTCTCGACCACGAAGGGCTGCCCGGCCGCGACCCGCGCCACGACGTGGTCGCGGGTGCGGGCACGCTCCTCCGGCACCAGGATCCGGGTCCAGTCCTCGTGGAAATCCTGCTGGGTCAGGCCGGTGAGGGTCAGGAGTTCGCGCGAGGCGATGCGCAGGGAATTCGAGTAGGGCGAGGCGTGCATCCAGGTCTGCGCCTGTTCGAACAGGGCCCGCTTGCGGCGCTGCTCCTCGCGGTGCAGGCCGGCCATGCGCTCGGCGTCGGTGACGTCCAGCACCACCCCGGCCACGGCGCGGGGCCGGCCGTCGGGGGTGAAGTAGGCGGTGCCGCGATTCGCCAGCATCCGCAGCGACCCGTCTGGCCGGATCACCCGGACGGTGTGGTCGTTGAAGACCCCCTCCCGCATCACCACGCCGTTGGTCTCGATGACCGGGCGGTCCTCCGGATGGACGAGGCTGAGGAACAGGCCGAAATCCGCCCGCACGCTGCCGGGCTCGAAGCCGAGCAGCCGGTAGAGGCCCGGGGACCAGACCTGCTCGTTGCGGGCGAAATCCCAGGTCCAGCTGCCGGTCAGGCCGTGGCCCTCGATCAGCCGCAGGAAATCCCGGTCCGGGAAGTCCAGGCCGGACGGATCGGCCCCAGGGCGCGACGCGAGGTCGAGCACCGAGCCGGTCTCCGCCGGCAGGCCGTAGGTCAGGGGGCGCCGGCTCACGACAGCCTCGCTTGAACCGGATCCGCCTGGACCGAGTCGGCTTGGGCCGGGCCGGCTTGGGCCGGGCGCGGCCCGGTCGGCTCCGGGACGAGGGCGGGCGCGGGCAGCGGGTCGTCGGCCCCGAGCGGCGCGGGCAGGTCGCGGTCCCAGGGTGGATCGGCGAAGCGGCGCGCCACGAACTCGACCAGGGCCCGGACCTTGGCGGGAGGGCGGCGGCGCGAGGGCATCACCGCGTGGATCGGCAGGGACGGGATGGCCCCGAGACCGAGCGCCACCAGGCTGCCGCGGCGCAAGGCCTCGGCCACCAGAAAGGTCGGCTGGTAGATCACCCCGAGCCCGGCGGCGGCGGCGGCCACCAGGGCGGCGCCGTTCGAGGCGCGCAGCGACCCCGAGACCGCCACCGTGCCGCTCTCGAAGCGCCAGCCGTCGCTGCTCGCCAGGGTGTAGCCGAGGCAGTTGTGGCCGCCGAGGTCCTCCGGGCGCCGCGGACGGCCATGGGCCGCCAGGTAGGACGGCGCGGCGCAGACCTGCATCCGGCACGGCGCGAGCGACCGGGCGACCAGGCTCGAGTCGCGCAGGTGGCCGATCCGCAGCGCCAGATCCCAGCCCTCCTCGATCAGGTCGACCGGCCGGTCGTTGAGGCCGAGCTCGACCGTCAGCGACGGATGGGCCTGCCCGAACGCGGCCAGCGCGGGGGCGACGTGCAGCACCCCGAACGAGACCGGCACGTTGAGCCGCAGGGTGCCGCGGGGCTCCGCCGTCTCGGCGCCGGCCGCCGCCTCCGCCTCGTCGATCTCGGCGAGGATGCGCTCGCAGGCCTCCAGGTAGTGCCGGCCGGCCTCGGTCAGGGTCAGGCGGCGGGTGGTGCGGTGCAGGAGCCGGGCGCCGAGCCGGTCCTCGAGGGCGGCGACGTGCTTGGTGACGCCGCTCTGCGACAGGCCGAGCACCCGCGCGGCCGCCGAGAGGCTGCCGGTCGCGGCGACGCGCACGAAGATCTGCATTCCGGTCAGCCGGTCGGGCACGGCTCGATCTCACTCTGAGAGTGTGAAGTGATGCTACGAGATGCCGGATTTCCGGACATTCTCAAACGCTGCAGTCTGCGCAGGCGACCTGACACCAGCCTGTCGTCACTGGAGACCGAGCCGATGAGCGCACCGATCGACCCGCGGACCCGCATCGGGCACGTCCACCTGCGGGTGGCCGACCTCGACCGGGCGCTCGGCTTCTATTGCGGGGTGCTGGGCTTCGCGCTGATGCAGCGCTACGGCACCCAGGCCGCCTTCGTGTCGGCCGGCGGCTACCACCACCATATCGGGCTCAACACCTGGGACAGCGCCGGCGGGGCACCGCCGCCGCCCGGGAGCACCGGGCTCTACCACACGGCGATCCTGTACCCGACCCGGGCGGCGCTCGCCGACGCCCTGGCGCGGCTCGACGCCGCCGGCATCCCGCTCACCGGCGCGAGCGACCATGGCGTCAGCGAGGCGCTGTATCTCGACGACCCGGACCGCAACGGGGTGGAGCTGTACCGCGACCGGCCGGAGGCCGAGTGGCCGCGGGACGGGGCCGGCGGGTTGCAGATGGTGACCCGCCGCCTCGACCTCGCCGCCCTGCGGGCGGAGGCACCCCCGCGGGGCTGAGCGTCCCCGCGGGGGGTGGATTCCGCATGGGGCGCGGCTACTCGCTCGCCGCGTCCGGGGTGGGGCCGCGGAAATAGGGCTCGACCGGGCCTTTCAGCTTCACGGTCATCGGGTTGCCGAAGCGGTCCTTGGCGTTGCCGGCGGCGAGCCGCACCCAGCCCTCGCTCACGCAATATTCCTCGACGTTGGTCTTCTCGACGCCCTTGAAGCGCACCCCGACGCCGCGCTCCAGCAGGGCGGCGTCGTGGAAGGGGCTGCGCGGATCGGTGCTGAGGCGGTCGGGCGGGGTATCGGTCATCGGTGTCGGAGCCTTCGGGCGAGGGGTCGGGCGGGGAACCCGGGCGAGGAACCCGGACCTGCGTCGGCGCCCCAGTAGCCCCTCCCGGCGCCTCTGCCAATCCGCCATCGGGGCGGCGCGCAGTTTGGAATTTTCATAATTCACCTGACACTATAGATTGGTCACCGCAAAGTAGAAATCCTCCAATATCGCGCAGAGATCTTGCGCACACAGACGAGGTGCTGCATTCAGGGCGCGCCGAACCCCGGCACGACCCGAAATGGAGGCCGCGATGGCGCGAGCGCTGATCCTGATTCACGGCTGTGCGGGCCTGATCCGCGAAGGATGGCCGCCGGTCGGCCTGCCCTGGGAGCGCCTGGTCGGCCTCTTCAGCGAGTCGGGGGGCGGGCGATGACCCCGCACCCGCGCGAGCGCCTGCGGGAAGACGCCGAAGCGCGCGGGCAGGCCGCCCTGGAGCAGGCCCTGACGCTCGCCTTCTGGGACGCCCTGGAGCGCGGCCCGCTGCCGCCGATGGCGGCGCTCGAGGCCGCCGCCCGCACGGTCGGCACGCTCTACCGGCAGATCGCCTCCCTGCACGGCCCGGCGCCGCGCTGCGGCTGCGGCTGGATCCCCGAGCCCGACGAGGACCTGATCCGCCTGGAGGCGATGCTGGCGGCGTCTCTGATCGAGCGGCCCCGGCCGTCGCTCGCCGACCTGCCGGTGCAGGGGCGGGCGTGAGCGGGACCAGAGCGTGCAGGCCAGCCTTCTCGCCGACGTTAGTTAGACTTGCCCGACGAGCTCCATGTCATCCAGGGGCTCGCTGCAAGCGACAACCCGGGATTCATAACCGCTGACCTTTAAAGGGCGAGGCGGATCGGGTTTAGCCTTGTCCCGAACTGGCGGCGTTTATGGATCCCGGGTTCCGCTTCGCGGCCCCGGGATGACGATGGAGGGCACGGATCTGATCAGCGAACTCGGACCGGGAGCTCACGCCGCCCGCACGGTCTCGAGGAAGCGCCGGACCTCGCCCGTCAGGTGCTCGGACTGGCCCGACAGGTCGGAGGCCGCCGCCAGCACCCGGCTCGCCGCCGCGCCCGTCTCTTCCGCCGCCACCGCGACGCCCGCGATGGTGCTCGTCACCTCGCCGGTGCCGGTCGCGGCCTGGGAGACGTTGCACACGATCTCCTGCGTCGCGGCGCCCTGCTGCTGCACCGCCGCGGCGATCGCGGCCGCGACGTCGCTGATCTCGCGGATGCGCCCGCCGACGCCGCCGATCGCCGAGACCGCATGGCCCGTCGCCCCCTGCACCTGGCCGATCTGCCTGCCGATCTCCTCGGTCGCCTTGGCGGTCTGCTCGGCCAGGGCCTTCACCTCGGCGGCGACGACCGCGAAGCCGCGCCCCGCGGCACCGGCGCGCGCCGCCTCGATGGTGGCGTTGAGCGCCAGCAGGTTCGTCTGGCTGGCGATCCCGGAGATCATCGCCACGACCTCGCCGATCTGGCTCACCGCGGCGTTCAGGGCGTGCACGCGGGCGACGGTCTGGTCCGTCTCGCTCACCGCGGCCCGGGCGAGTTCGGCCGAACCGGCGACCTGGCGTCCGATCTCCTGCACGGAGGCGCCGAGCTCCTCCGCCGCGGCCGCGACGGTGCCGACATTCGAGGCCGCCTCCTCGGCGGCGGCGGCCACCGCGACGGACTGGCCGGCGGTCTCCGTCGCGGTCGCCGTCATCCGCTGCGCCGTGCGCTGCAGCTCGGTCGCCGAGGTCGAGACCCGGCCGACGATGCCGCCGACCGCGCGCTCGAAGGCGTCGGCCATCTCGCGCATGGTGTGCCGGCGCTGCGCCTCCGCCGAGGCCCGGGCGAGCGCGGTCTCCTCCTCCAGACGCTTCATACGGATCAGGTTGTCCTTGAACACCTGCACCGCGCCCGCCATCGCGCCGATCTCGTCGCGCCGGCCCCGGCCGGCCACGGCGACGTCGAGGTCGTCGCGGCTCAGGCGCTCCATCGTCCGTCGCATCGCGTCGAGCGGCTTGACGACGCGCCACTGGGTGAGGGCGAGGCCGCCCAGGGACACGACCAGGGCGCCGACGATGGTGGCGACGGCGGCCATCATGGCGCGCTGCGCGTCCGCGAGCGCCGCCTCGGTCACGGCCACCACCTCCTTCATCGCCGTCGTGGCGACGGTCAGGACGGTGCGCTGCCGGGTGCTGTTGTCGGCCTGGAAGTCGGCGAGCGACAGCGTCAGGGTGCCGGAGGCGAGCCCCTCGCGGATGGACCGGCGCAGGGCCGCGTTCTCGGGGGCGAACATCGCCGCCTGCGCCGTACCGGCAGCCCGCTTCACCGCCTCGGGCACGCCGCGGCGGCGCATCTCGGCCTGCACGTAGGCCCAGTGCGTCTCGGCGCTGCCCAGGGTCGCGGTGACGGTTTCGACCTCCTCCGGCGTGAGCGGCCGGCGCCGCCCGACGGCCTGCGCGAGGATCGCGTAGGCCCCGCCCACCGTGGCGCGGGCGCACCAGGCCGCGTTTTTGACGTTGACCAGGGCCCGGCTCTCCGAATTGGCCTGCTTGATGCGCTCGCTGAGGGCCCCGGACAGGGCGTCGAGCGCCGCGAGCGTGCGGTCGGCCTGGACCGCCCAGCGGCCGGGCAGGCCGGCGTCGCGCCCCTCGACCTCCCGGGCGAAGGCGTCGTCGAAAGCCGGGCGCATCGCCGCGAGCGCCCGGTACTCGCTCTGGATCGCCGCGACGGCGACGACGAGGTCGGCGTCGCTCAGAAGCGCCGCGCGCCGGTCGATCTCGGCCAGGGCGGCATCGGCCTCGGCCCGCGTTCCGGCCAGCTTCTGCGACGCGGCCCTGGCCTGTGCGACGCCCGCCCCGAACGCGCTGAGGCTGTTGCCGCGCTCGAAGCGGATCGCCTGCAGGGCAGCGAGGACGGCCTCGTCGACCAGGGCCTCGTGCCGGGCGACCTGCGCAGTGAGGGTGACGCTCCAGGCGTCGCGCAGCTTGACGGAGGCCTCCGCCACCAGCGCGAGGCCAAGGATGCCGACGACGGCGAAGAGGCAGGTTCTCAGCGAGAGCGAACGAGACGGCATGCAGAAGGCTTCTGATGAACGGCCCGCACTGTGAGGTTGATCGGATTAATATTCGGTTGATCGCGGCATTTACGCCATGACCTAAGGAAATGATATACTCAGAACTGGCAGACAGCATGCGAGAATGAGAAAGTCCGGATCCCGGCTCAGACTTTCCGCCGACAAAGGCGTCGTCGCATGCCCGTCGGCGGGCCGGTCCCCCGGCCCGCCGACGGTGCGTCTCACCGCGGCGCGGTGCCGTCCGGCCGGTTCGACGGCATTCCGCCCGGCGCGTCCGGATAGGCGGTGCTCGGCACCGGGCCGGCCTGACCGACCGAGCTGCTCGGCGTGGGCGTCCGGCTCGCATCCGCGGCGCCGGACGGCCCGGGAGCCGCCGGGCACGGGCCGGGGCCCGGGCAGGCGGCGCGGTCGGTCGCGACCGGGCGGCCGTCCCGCTCCGCCGCCGGCTGGCCGCCGGGACTGTTCGGGTAGGCAGCGGCCCCGCCGGGCTGGCGCGAGGGCGCGGCGGGCGTGGCCGATCCCGGTGTCGAGGTCCCTTGTGCGGAGGTCCCTTGTGCCGAGGCGGGACCCGCGGCGAGCGCTGCGAGCAGGACGAGGGACGGGAGGGGGGAGCGCATCAGATCTCCCGCCGCTGCATCGCGCCGGCGATGTGGTCGGCCTGGCGGAGCGCCAGCGCCACGATGGTCAGGGTCGGGTTGCAGGCAGCCCCCGAGGTGAACTGGCTGCCGTCGGAGACGAACAGGTTCTTCACGTCGTGGGTCTGGCCGAACTTGTTCAGCACGCCGTCCCGCGGCTTCGCGCTCATCCGGTTGGTGCCCATGTTGTGGGTGCTCGGATAGGGCGTGACCGGGTAGGTGACGGTGGCGCCGACCGCCTCGTAGATCGCCGCGCCCTGCTTGTAGGCGTGGTTGCGCATGGCGACGTCGTTGGGGTGGTCGTCGAAGTGGACGCTCGCCACCGGCATCCCGTGCTTGTCCTTGACGACCGGGTCGAGGGTGATGCGGTTCGTCTCCTGCGGCAGGTCCTCGCCGACGAGCCACATCCCGGCCATGCGCGGATACTGCTCCATCGCGCTGGTGAAGGACCGGCCCCAGGCACCCGGGTTGAGGAAGGCCGCCATGAACGGCACGCCGAGGGAGACGGTCTCCATCTCGTAGCCGCCGGCGAAGCCCCGCCGCGGGTCGTGCCGGGCCTCGTCGCGGACGATGCCCGCCATGGTGGTGCCGCGGTACATGTGCACCGACTTCTCGAACACGCCGTAGACGCTGCCGGTCATGTGCCGCAGGTAGTTGCGCCCGACCTGGCCCGAGGAATTGGCGAGCCCGTCCGGAAAAAGGTTCGAGGCGCTGTTGAGCAGGAGGCGCGGGCTCTCGATCGAGTTGCCGGCCACCGCGACGATGCGGGCCTTCTGGCGCTGGAGAGTGCCCTTCTCGTCGGCGTAGACCACGCCCGTCACCTTGCCGGACGCGTCGTGCTCGATGCGCAACGCCATGCAGTTCGGGCGGACCTCCAGATTGCCCGTGTCCTCGCCACGGGGGATCTCGGCGATCAGGGTCGACCACTTGGCGCCCGACTTGCAGCCCTGGAAGCAGAAGCCGATCTGCTGGCACGCGCCGCGGTCGTGCCGCTCCTGGCTGTTGATCGCCATCCGGCCGGTATGGACCTCCTTGTAGCCGACGAGGCGGGCGCCGGCCTCCAGCACCTTGAAGTTGTTGTTGCCCGGCAGGCCCGGGATGCCGTTGGTGCGCGTCACGCCCATCCGGTCCTCGGCCTTCTCGTACCAGGGGTCGAGCTCGGCCCGGGTGAGCGGCCAGTCGAGGAGGTTGGCGCCGGGAATCGCGCCGTAATGGTCGCGGATCCGGAACTCGTGCTCCTCGAAGCGCAAGGACGCGCCGGCCCAGTGCACGGTCGAGCCGCCGACCGCCTTGACGATCCAGGCCGGCAGGTTGGGGAAGTCCCGCGCCACCCGCCACGAGCCCGAGGTGGTGCGCATGTCGGTCCAGGCGAGCTGGGCGAAGCTCGCCCATTCGTCGTTGACGAAATCCTCCATGTTGTGGCGGGCGCCCGCCTCGAGGATGACGCAGCGGACGCCCTTGAGCGCCAGTTCGGTGCCGAGCGTGCCGCCGCCGGCGCCCGAGCCAACGATGACGACGAGGCTGTCGTCGTTCAGGTCGAAAGTGGCCATGGTTTCCTCCGGTCCGCGCGGCCGGTCGCGACCGGGCCGGCGCGGCTGTTCATCGATTGTTCTTTTATTGACGGTAGGCGTGTCTGGGCGGCCGGCCGGTCAGACCTTCGGCAGCCAGTCGATGTCGTTGAAGCCGCGGTGGATGTAGCCGCCCTTGTCGGCCGACGGGCCCTCGTAGCCGAATTTCGGCCACAGCTCCGGCTGGTTGTAGAGCGAGACGACGAGGTCGGAGCGGATCTTCTTGAAGAAGTCGGTGTGGCTGATGCCTTCCAGCACCGCGACCCGGTCGGCCTCCCAGCCGATCTGGGCGTAAGCGACCTTGTGGCGGGCCTGCGCATCCTCGTCGAGGCGGCGCACCCCCTCCTTCAGCAGCGTCTTCACCGCCGGATCCGCGGCGGCCTTGCCGTCCCAGGGCTTGATCGCCGTGATGTAGTAGACGTCACCGAGGAAGTCGTGCGGGTAGATGTCCCGCGCCATCTTCACCAGGGTCTTCAGCTCGGCCGGCGCCAGCGCCGCGCCGTTCTCGGCCCAGGCCTCCGAGACTTGGAGCCCGGCGCCGGTGGCGAGCGCCGCGGCGGGTGCGGCGACGGCGGCGCTCTGCAGGAAGCCGCGGCGGCTGAACCGCGTGCGCGGATCGACTTCTCTCATCGGGTGTCTCCTCTCGTTTCTTCTGTGACGGTTCGTCGGTAGCCGGCCGGGGCGCGTCTGTCCGCGCGCTTGCCCGGCCGGCGGAGGCGCGCTCAGCCGAAGCGGCCGCCCTTCTGGATCACCTCGATCTTGTAGCCGTCGGGATCGGTGGCGAAGAAGAAGCGGGCGAGCGTCTTGCCCTGGTGCTGGAAGTCCTTGACCGGGGTCGCGGGCAGGCCGGCCTCGGTGAAGCGGGCATGCTCGGCATCGACGTCGTCCACCACCACCGCGAGATGGCCGTAGCCGTTGCCGAGGTCGTAGGGCTCGGTGCGGTCGAAATTGACCGTCAGCTCCAGCTCGAACGGCGACGAGGGGTGACGCAGGTAGACGAGCGCGAAGCCGTCGAAGCCGACGCGCTCGGCGAGCTCCAGGCCGAAGGCGCGGGCGTAGTAGGCGCGGGAGCGCTCCTCGTCGAGGACGCGGATCATCGAGTGGACGGGCTTGGCCATCGGCAGCAGGAACCTCGTTGCGCGGGAGCGTGCGCGTGAGCGACCGCTCGGGTGTCGCCGCTTAGACTAGCTCCAGGGAAGCGGGCCGCGGTGGTAGCGGGATGTGACGCGGGCGGGCCCGTGCGAGGCGGGCGGGCACGGGGCGGCGCGGGCCCGCGCCCTCCCGCACGGGAAGGCGCCGGGGAGCCGCCGCCCACCCACGGCGGCCGGTGAGTTCTTGTTCCGCTCCGCCGCGTGCGCGAGGACACATCGCGGCAGGGGCGGGCCGCCTATATTCCAACCATTGCAGCAGAGACAGGCCGATCCCTCGGCCGGCACTGCGACAAGGAGACTGAATACCACATGAAGACCCGTATCGCCGCCGTCGTCACCGCGATTGTCCTTGGCGCCGCTCCGATCTCGTCCGCCATGGCATTCAGCCCCAACGCTCCCGCGAACCCGTTCTGGAGCCAGGACGTCGAGACCACCGGCTCGATCGGAGGGCGCGCCAATGACAGCGTGCCGTTCTACGGCTCCTGCCCGATGAGTTCGGCCGCCGAGGGCAATGCCAGGCAGCAGAACTTCCCGGTCAAGCAGTACGGCCAGACCTCCGGCGGCTACCGCTGCTAACCCCAGGGAGACGGAAATGAGCGAGATGAAGCTTCTGCGCGCCGTGTCCTACGGCATGATCGGCGTCCTGGCCGGCGGCCTCGCCATGACGGTGGTCGGCACCGCCAACGCCCTGATCAACATGTAACCGCGAAGGACCGCCCCGCCGGGGCGGTCCTTTTTCGCATGAGGGGACCTTCGGGATCCACCGGGATTTCCCGGGACCCAACCGGAACCGCAGAGCTTCGGGCCGCTTTGCCCCTGCGAGACACCCCGCAGGAGACTCGCCATGAGACCCGCCACGCCCCCGCTCGCCCGTCTCGCCGCCGCCCTGCTCCTCCTGACGGCCAGCGCCGCCCCGGCCCTCGCGATCTCCGACCGGCGCGACCAGCCGACCCAGGCCGACATCCCCGATGGGGCGCGCAAGGACGCCTCCGGGATCGCGCCGCCCCAGGCGATCAAGCCCGACACCAAGGTGATGCCCGGCGATACGGGCTTGAGCGGCAACGCGCGCGCCCGCACCAACCCCCTCGACCAGCTCGACGCCAAGGACCGCCGCGCCACCGGCGGCGGCAACGGGGCCGGCGACGGGCGGTGAGGCGCGGAGCGAGGCGCGCGTGACGACGCCTCCCTCCGGCCCGATCATCCTGTTCGACGCCGAATGCGTGCTGTGCTCGGCCCAGGCCCGCTTCGTCCTGGAGCGGGACCGCGCGGCGACGTTCCGCCTCGCGGCGATGCAGGGCGAGGTCGGCCGGTCGCTCTGCCGCCGGCACGGCATGGATCCGGACGATCCGGCGAGCCTGCTCGTCGTGGAAGGCGGCTTGGAGGGCGACCGCGTGCGCCGGGACAGCGACGCCGTCCTCCACATCTACGAGACGCTCGGGTTTCCCTGGCGGCTCGCCCGTGTCCTCCGCCTCGTCCCGGCCCGGCTGCGCGACCCCGTCTACCGCCTCGTCGCGCGCAACCGCTACCGCCTGTTCGGCAAGCGGGACAGCTGCTGGGCGGCGCCCGCGCGGTACCGGGACCGCATCCTCTAAGCAGATTTCGCAAAAGTGGTGACCGGTTTTGCGACGGAAATCTGCGACAAAACAACGACCTAAGCGGACCTGCGTTGGCTTGCCAGCGCAGGTCCGCTTAGGCGCATCGCCGTCCGGCGGGGCGCGTCGCAGGCAACCGCTTCCCGCCAGCCCAGTTAACCCTCGCGCGACACGCGAGAGGGGGAGGCACCCATGGGTCTGCTCGATCAGGTCATCGGTTCGGTGCTCGGCAACGTCCTCGGCGGAGGCCGGCACGAGGAGAGTCGCGGGGGCGGCTCGGGGGCGATGTCGCCCCTGGTCAAGGCGCTGCTGATGCTGCTCGCCGCCAAGGCGATGCAGGGCGGCTTCGGCGATATCTTCGGCGGCGGCCGCCGGCCGGCGCCGCAATCCGGGCCCGACGACGGCTACGCCCCGGACCCGCACGGCTACGGCATGCCCGACCCGCAGGGATACGGCGGCACGCCGGATCCGCGGGACGACGCGCCCCGCTCCCGGCGCGGCGAGGACCCGGACAACCCCTATTCCGACCTCTCCGGGATGCTCGACGGCCCCGGCGGTGCAGCGCCCTCCCCGGCTCCCGGCGGCGGCATGCAGAACCCGTTCGACCAGGGCGCCGGCCCGTATTCCCGCCTCGACCGGGAGCAGCCGGAGGATGCGGCGGGTGGGGGCCTCGACCAGCTCATCGACCGGTTCCGCCGCGGCGGCCTCGGCGAGATGATCGAATCGTGGATCGGCCCGGGCCACAACCGGCCGATCCAGCCGCAGCAGCTCGCCCAGGCCCTCGGCCCCGACACGGTCGAGACCCTGAGCCGCCAGACCGGGATGGACCGGAACGACCTGCTGGCGCAGCTCGCCCAGGTGCTGCCGGGCGTGATCGACGGGTTGACGCCGCAGGGCCGGCGCCCCAACCACGACGAGATGCGCGGCTGGTGAGACCGCACCGGCGCCCGCCGGCGACGGGCGCCGCGAGCCAGGGGTGATGCCGATGGCCTACGAGCTGCATTACTGGCCGCTGATCCAGGGCCGGGGCGAGTTCGTCCGCCTCGCCCTGGAGGAGGCCGGCGCCGAGTACGTCGACGTCGCCCGCGAGGACGGCATCGACGGCATGGTGGCGGGGCTCGACGCCCCGCCCCGCCCGCCCTTCGCGCCGCCCTACCTGCGCGACGGCGACCTGGTGATCGGCCAGACCGCCGCGATCCTGCTCCATCTCGGGCCGCGCCTCGGCCTCGTCGGCGAGAGCGAGGCCGACCGGATCTGGACCCACCAGATCCAGCTCACCATCGCGGATGCGGTGGCCGAGGCCCATGACAGCCACCACCCGATCGCCTCGGCCCTGTACTACGAGGACCAGCGGAAAGAGGCCGCCCGCCGGGCCGAGGATTTTCGCGAGAACCGGATCCCGAAATTCCTGGGCTGGCTCGAGCGGGTGCTGGCCACGAACCCGGCCGGCCCGCGCCACCTCGTCGGCGACCGCCTCAGCTACGCCGACCTCTCGCTGTTCCAGCTCGTCGAGGGCCTCGCCTACGCCTTCCCGCGGGCGACCGAGCGGGCGATCGGCGCGACGCCGAAGGTCGTCGCCCTCCACCGCCTCGTCGCCTCCCGGCCGCGGATCGCCGCCTACCTGGCGAGCGACCGGCGCGTTCCGTTCAACCAGCAGGGGATCTTCCGGCGCTACCCCGAGCTCGACGGCTGAGAGCCTGTTTGACTCCCGACGATTCCGAAATCCTCCTGGTCATTCCAGGGCCTCGAAAGCGCAGCCCGGAACGATCAGGAGAGTGTCGGAACGACTGAGCAGGTTAAGCGGGCGCTGCGGTCCCCACCCGGTCGCGCGACGGCCGGGTATGGACCTATGTCTCTGATTTTTCAGCATCTTCCTTGACGACCCAGGTACCGCCGCGTCGGACGATGCGCCAGGGCGCCGAACAGCCGCTGGCCTGGGAACCCTCCCTTACGGCACCCGGTACTGTCGCCCAGGCGCCACAGGATCGCAGCGCCTCATTGAATTTTCTAACGCCTTGATTTCTTTGATCTTCTCGAATGGAGCGTTGCCACCGCGCCACAGGGTGTGTCCGCGATCGGACAGCCGATACCGGTAGTTAACAGAAAATTAACCATTTCAGCGCGAAACTCCCTTTAACAAATCGTTCACCAGATCGCGCCTCGACGCGCAAGCCGGACCGCATCGCACGTCCACCGCGAAGACCCGGCGCCGCTTCGGCACAATAAAAATAAACAGATCCGACGCCGATACCGGCGCCGGAGCGAGAACACTCGTCAAAAATCTTGAAAGAATTTTGGGGGCTGGCGTGTACATCGTCGTCGACGAGCGGGAAAGCGTGGCTGCGCAGGTCGTTGCAGGCTTCAGCGTGGAGGGTGTGGCGGCCCGGGGGCTGGACGTGCGGGACGTCCGGACCTGGATCGACGCCACCCCGGTGCAGGACCTCGCCGCGGTGCAGGGCTTCGTCATCGGCGACTGCGCCGACCGCACGGCCTTCACCGCCGCCCTGCGCAGCCTGTCCGGCGCGCCGATCATCGCCCTCAACGAGACCCGCTCCCTCGAGCAGACCCTCGCGCTGTTCACCGCCGGCATCGACGACGTGGTGCGCAAGCCGGTCCACGTCCGCGAGATCATCGCCCGCGCCGGGGCGATCCGCCGCCGCACCAACCGCAGCGAGATCAAGCCCGCGAGCACGCCGGACAAGAGCGGCCGCCTGACGGTGCATACCGACGGGCGCGACCCCGAGATCGACGGCCAGAGCCTGCTGCTGCCGCGGCGCGAGCGCGACATCCTGGACTACCTCGCCCGCAACCGCGGCCGGCCGGTGACCAAGGGCCAGATCTTCAAGGCGGTCTACGGCGACCTCGACACGGCGGTCGACGAGAGCGTGGTCGAGGGCCACATCAGCAAGCTGCGCAAGAAGCTGCGGATGCGCCTCGGCTACGACCCGATCGAGGCCAAGCGCCTGGCCGGCTACACCTTCGTCGGCTGATCACCCACCGGGACGAAAAAGAGAGCCGCCCGCGACCCTGACGGTCGCGGGCGGCTCTTCTCGTTCGATCGTGCCGGCGGTCCCCGGGAGGGGGGACCGCCCTCCCCCGCTTAGCGGAAGAGCGAGAGGACGTTCTGGCTCGACGAGTTGGCGATCGACAGCGCCTGAACCGCCAGCTGCTGCTGCGTCTGCAGCGCCTTCAGCTTCGTCGACTCCTCCTCGATATCCGCGTCCACCAGCGTGCCGATCGTCCGGTCGTTCACCTTCATCAGCGTGTCGACGAAGTTCTTCTGGCCGTCGATCTGCGTCTTGCTGGCGCCGAGCTTGGTGCCCGCATCGGTCACCTTCGCGATCGCCGCCTCGATCACGTTGATGTAGTTCCCGATGGTCGCGTCATCCGTCGCCACGCCGGTGGCGGTGTTGAAGGTCTTGATCGAGGTCACGGCGTTCGCGCCGCCCGTGTCGAGGACGCCGCCACCCGCGCTCGCGCCGGCGGCGGTGCCGGCCGCCGTCACCGCCGTGGGCGTGGCACCGGAGCCGTACCCGATGTTGACGGTCGGGTTGGCCGCCATCGTCACGGAGATCGTGGCGCCCGTGCCGGTGGAGGTGGCGGGAGCACCGGCCGTCTCGAAGACCAGGCGGTTCGAGCTGTCCAGGCTGGCAAGGATCTTGTTCTTGCTGTTCGTCGTCGCCGCGATCTGGTTGTTGATCGCATTCACCAGTTCCTGGCGCGTGACCGCGGCGATGTTGCCCGCGGCCGAGGCCAGGGACGTGGCGTTCAGCGTGATCGTGTCCGCGCCCGAGCCATTCACGTTGAGCGAGAAGGTCGCGAGGTTCGAGCCGCTGAAGTCCATCGTGCCCGAGAGCGCCGTGGAACCCGTCGTCTTGGCGGTCGTCGCCGGGGTGCCGCCGGTGTTCTTGTCGTAGAGGCGGATGGTCGCGACCGAGATGTCGACGGTTGAGAAGGAGATGTTGCCGTTCGTGCCGCGCGAGAAGCCGGCGATCACCGACTTGGTGGCGCTGTACGTGGTCGTGTCTGAGGAGTCGACCGAGAGCCAGTTCTGGCCGCTCGACACCGACGAGTCGGCGATGGCCTTCATCTGGTTCTGGATGGCGGCGATCTCGGTCTGGACCTTCGAGCGGTCGACGCCCGGCTGCAGCGCGGTCTGCAGCTTGGTGCGGATGTTCTGGAGGCTGGTGATGATGCTGTTGACGCCGTTATACGCGGTGTCGACGGCCGAGGAGCCGAGGCCGAGCGCGTCCTTGACCGCGCCCAGCGAGGCGTTGTCGGTGCGGACCGTGGTGGCGATCGACCAGTAGGCGGCGTTGTCCGCGGCCGACGTGACTCGCTGGCCGGTGGAGACGCGGTTGCTGGTCGTGTCGAGGTTCTGGCCGATCTGCTTGAGCGTAGTCAGCGCCGTCATCGCGGCGGTGTTGGTCAGGAGGCTGGTCATGAATCGGGCTTTCCGGGACGATGAGCCGAGGGTGAGGTCCATTTCCGGGGGCGCGCTGGGGCAGGGTCGCCGTGACGGACCGTGAACCCCGGGAGCGGACTCTCGCTGCGCGTTGGACATCCGGACTTTCACCGGCGCAGCGGGGCGACGTCATGTCTCCGGGACGTGTCCCGGCCGCTGGAAGCTCTCACCGACATCGCGTTCCCCGCCGGGGAGCGCCGCTGCCGATGACCTCATAATGGCGAGAACCACTTAGCAGGTGATTAAGGTTAAACGCCCCCGCCAGTCCGGATCTGGAACCGGCTCGAATCGTGCGCAGGACGTCTGGCTTCGGACCGTGCCGATGATTCGCGCGGGCTTTCGCGATGTGGCGCCGGCCTGCGCTTCGGGCCGTTCGCCTGGACCTTGGTCGCGGCTCCGACGGGCAGGCGCCGGCGACGAAGCGGGCCCGCAGCCACCGACGCGGAGCCGAAGGATCTTGAAGACGACGAAGGCCGCGCCCGATACCGGGCGCGGCCTTGTTGTCCGTCCAGAGCGCCCGGCCTGCCGCCGGGCACGTCGCTTAGCGGAAGAGCGAGAGGACGTTCTGGCTCGACGAGTTGGCGATGGAGAGCGCCTGGACCGCCAGCTGCTGCTGCGTCTGCAGCGCCTTGAGCTTCGTCGACTCCTCCTCGATGTCCGCGTCCACCAGCGTGCCGATCGTCCGGTCGTTGGACTTCATCAGAGTGTCGACGAAGTTCTTCTGCCCGTCGATCTGCGTCTTGCTGGCGCCGAGCTTGGTGCCCGCATCGGTCACCTTCGCGATCGCCGCCTCGATCACGTTGATGTAGTTCCCGATGGTCGCGTCATCCGTCGCCACGCCGGTGGCGGTGTTGAAGGTCTTGATCGAGGTCACGGCGTTCGCGCCGCCCGTGTCGAGGATGCCGCCACCCGCGCTCGCGCCGGCGGCGGTGCCGGCCGCCGTCACCGCCGCGGGCGTGGCACCGGAGCCGTACCCGAGGCTGACGGTCGGGTTGGCCGCCATCGTCACGGAGATCGTGGCGCCCGTGCCGGTGGAGGTGGCGGGGGCACCGGCCGTCTCGAAGACCAGGCGGTTCGAGCTGTCCAGGCTGGCAAGGACCTTGTTCTTGCTGTTCGTCGTCGCCGCGATCTGGTTGTTGATCGCATTCACCAGTTCCTGGCGCGTGACCGCGGCGATGTTGCCCGCGGCCGAGGCCAGGGACGTGGCGTTCAGCGTGATCGTGTCCGCGCCCGAGCCATTCACGTTGAGCGAGAAGGTCGCGAGGTTCGAGCCGCTGAAGTCCATCGTGGCCGCGAGCGCCGCGGAACCCGTCGTCTTGGCGGTCGTCGCCGGGGTGCCGCCGGTGTTCTTGTCGTAGAGGCGGATGGTCGAGACCGAGATGTCGACGGTCGAGAAGGAGATGTTGCCGTTCGTGCCGCGCGAGAAGCCGGCGATCACCGACTTGGTGGCGCTGTAGCTGGTCGTGTCGGCAGAGTCGACCGAGAGCCAGTTCTGGCCGCTCGACACCGACGAGTCGGCGATGGCCTTCATCTGGTTCTGGATGGCGGCGATCTCGGACTGGACCTTCGAGCGGTCGACGCCCGGCTGCAGCGCGGTCTGCAGCTTGGTGCGGATGTTCTGGAGGCTGGTGATGATGTTGTTGACGCCGTTATACGCGGTGTCGACGGCCGAGGAGCCGAGGCCGAGCGCGTCCTTGACCGCGCCCAGCGAGGCGTTGTCGGTACGGACCGTGGTGGCGATCGACCAGTAGGCGGCGTTGTCCGCGGCCGACGCCACGCGCTGGCCGGTGGAGACGCGGTTGCTGGTCGTGTCGAGGTTCTGGCTGATGGACTTGAGCGTGGTCAGCGCCGTCATCGCGGCGGTGTTGGTCAGGAGGCTGGTCACGGCTGATGGTTCCGGTGTTGCGCGGTGGCGGGAATGTGCAGGAGTCCGGGCTCGTACCGGTGCAGAGCGGCCCGGCTGGGTCCGCGGGCTTCATCAGCCCGCGGACCGTCACCTCACCGTCTGAGCTTTCAACACATCCGGCTTCTCACCGGGGTCAGCGGGTCGACATCATGTCTAGGGCCGGCGAAGCCCTCCGCTGAACCTGTCGCCGTGGTCTTTGTGGGCCCCGGCGACAGGGAGGACTATCGCGATCCCCGCCTTATCAAGCGCTTAAGTCGCTCCTAGCCCCGCGAGACGCCTGGGGAAAACCCGGAAACACTGGGATAAGGCGCGATAGACTCAAGCTGAATCCCCGCTGCCGCGGCGGTGGGAATCCGCGGCCGGGAGCCCGGGCCTCACGGCCGATTGTCCCAAAAAGCCCCGCGCAAGCCACCGGCCTTAGAGCCGTATGTCATCAAGACGGAGCGTTGCGGGAAATGGGAATCCTCGTCGGCCTGCTCATCGCCATCGGCTGCATGCTCGGCGGCTTCGTGGCCATGGGCGGCCACCTGATCGTGATCTGGCAGCCCTGGGAGTTCGTCATCATCGGCGGCATGGCGGCCGGCACCTTCGTGATCGCCAACCCGATGAAGACGGTGGTCGATTCCGGCAAGGCGACCATGGAGGCGTTCACCGGCAAGGGCCCGAAGCGCAAGGACTTCCTGTCCCTGCTCGGCCTGATCCACGCCCTCCTGCGCGAGATCAAGACCAAGCCGCGCAACGAGGTCGAGACCCATTTCGACGATCCCGGGAATTCCGAGATCTTCAAGAACTATCCCGATGTGGTGAAGGACCAGGGCCTCGTCCTGTTCATCTGCGATTATTGCCGGCTGATCCTGATCGGCGGCGCCCGCTCGCACGAGATCGAGGCGCTGATGGAGGAGGAGATCGGCACGCACAAGAAGTACGCGCTCAAGCCCTACGCGGCGATCAACACGGTGGCGGAGGCGCTGCCGGCGCTCGGGATCGTCGCGGCGGTGCTCGGCATCGTGAAGGCGATGGGCGCGCTCGACCAGTCGCCGCAGATCCTCGGCGGCCTCATCGGCGCGGCGCTCGTCGGCACGTTCTTCGGGGTGTTCGCCTCCTACGGCGTGCTGGCGCCGCTCGCCATCAAGGTGAAGGGCGTGCGCGAGAAGCAGTGCTCGGTCTACACCATCGTGAAGCAGAGCCTGATCGCCTACATGAACGGCGCCCTGCCGCAGGTGGCGATCGAGCACGGCCGCAAGGGCATCGCCGCGCCCGACCGCCCGACCATCGACGAGGTCGAGGCCGCCACCGTGCCGGGCGCCCAGAACCGCGAAGCGGCCTGACCATGGACCGACCGCGAAACGGCCTGATGCAGACTCCCCGAGACGCGGCCTGACGAGAGCCGGGACACTCCGATCCATGACCGAACCCGCGACCGGCCCCCTCCCCGGCTCCACGCCCGGCCCCTCCGACCCGGCGATCCTCCGGAGCCCCGCCGACATCCGCGCCCGCATCCAGGAGGCCGCCGGCCTCTCCCTGGACCGGCTGCCGATGCTGCAGCTCATCTTCGACCGCCTGGCCACCGCCTGCGGCGACAGCCTCAAGCACCTCGCCGCCTCGTCGGTCCTGTACTCCCTGAACGGCGTCGAGAGCGGGCGCTTCGGCGAGCTCCTCGACGTCTACGACGCGAAGGCGGTGGTGGGGATCTTCAGCGCCCCGGCCTGGGACGGCCACATCCTGGTCGGGCTCGACCGCGACTTCGTCTTCACCATGGTGGAGGTGCTGTTCGGCGCCGACGGCACCGAGCAGCCGGTCGACGACGAGCGCGCCTTCTCGGCGATCGAGCTGCGCATCGCCCACATGATCCTGGAGCAGGTCGGCCGGGCGCTCGAATCCTCGTTCGGCCTCGTCTCGAAGACGGCGTTCCACCTCGAGCGCACCGAGACCCGGATGGAATTCGCGGTGATCGGCCGGCGCAGCAACAAGGCGATCCAGGCCAAGTTCCTGATCCAGGGGCTCAGCCGCGGCGGCGAGATGTTCCTCATCCTCCCGCAATCGGTCCTCAACCCGCTGCGCCCGAGCCTCGCCAAGGTGCTGACCGGCGAGACCAGCACCCGCCGCGACCCGCGCTGGACGAGCCAGATCGCCGCCGAGGTGCAGAAGACCACGGTGCACCTGCGCGCCGTCCTGGAGGAGCGCCACCTGACGCTCGGCGAGATCGCCGGGCTGAAGGTCGGCCAGGTGATCGCCCTCGATGCCACACCGGCGACGCGGATCAAGCTCGAGGGCAACGACAAGCCGCTGTTCTGGTGTCAGGCCGGGCAGTCTCAGGGGGCCTACGTCCTGCGGATCGACGAGGCCATCAATCAGGACAAGGAGGGAGCGGAGCATGGTGTCGCTGGTTGACGGAGTGCTGCTCGCCGCCCTCGTCGGCACCAATGCCTGCGTGCTGCCGCTCTACCTGAAGCTCAAGCGCCTCGACCGCGCCCAGGCCGAGTACGGGCGCGCGGTCGCGGCCTCCGGCCACGCGCTCGCCAGCGCCGGCGAGGCGGTGCGCAGCTTCACCGGCGAGGGCCGGGCGGTGCTGGAGGCGCTGAGCGCCAAGATCGACGAGGCGAAGGCGACGCTCGACGCCCTCGAGGCCGGCCGGCGCGAGGCGGCCCGGGCCGAGGGACGGCGGTAGGCGGCGACCGGGTGGAACGCGCCCGGTCCGCGACGGCGATCGCTGACCGGAGGAGCGGGCCCGTCCTTATAAGCTCCCCCTTTCCCGGATCTCCTTCCGTTTCGCTGCCGTCGTCCGGGAAACGGCGAGCTTGCACGAGGCGAAGTGTCCTCTCGGATCCGGCCGATTGCCATGGGCGTGTGCCGTGCGCAACGCGTTCGGACGCGCCTCCGGAGCATCGCTTTCGACCCATCCCCTGCACGGTCCGGTATCGATTCCACGCGAGACTGCGTCGCGCCGGAAGGCACGACGGATGAAGCCGAGCCGAATGACGCCACCACACCCGGCCGCAAGCATGCGCCGCAAGCCTCGGATCAGCTTGAGCGCCTAGACCTGTCGGGGACATTTCGAGACTTCCACGCGAGCCCGCGATGAGCACGAGCCCCTTCCCCGATGCCGGCGCCAGCGCCGCCTTCCCGAACCAAGGCTCGCCAGCAGCCGAGGACGGACGCAACCTCGATTCGATCCTGCGCATCCCGGTCCTGGTGCAGGTCGTGCTCGGCTCGGCCACCATGCCGGTCGCCAACCTGATGAAGCTCGGCCGCGGCGCCGTCGTGCCCCTCGACCACCGGGTCGGCGAGCCGGTCGACGTGATGGTCAACGGCCGGGTGATCGCCCGGGGCGAGATCGTCATCGTCGAGGAGGACAATTCCCGCTTCGGCGTCTCGCTGACCGAGGTGGTCGGCCCGGCCGACGCCGCACAGAACGGCTGACCCGCGTGAACGTCTCGGTGTCCCCTCCGGCCCTGCGCAGCGCCTCGCGGCAGCTCGCACCCGTCGACCAGGTCGCGACCCTGCTCCTGGCCATGGGCAAGCCCGCGGCGGGGCGCCTGCTGAAGTATTTCGAGCCGGACGAGATCAAGCGGATCACCCACTCGGCCTCGCGGCTCGGTGCGGTGAGCCCCGACCAGGTCGACACCGTGGTCGAGAGCTTCGCCGAGGAGTTCGCCAGCGGCGCGAGCCTCGTCGGCACGGTGCAGGAGGTCGAGAAGCTCCTCACCGGCCTGCTCCCGGCCGACCAGGTCGCCGACATCCTGGCCGAGGTGCGCGGCAACGCCAACCGCTCGGTCTGGGAGCGCATGGCGACGGTGTCGGAGAGCGTGCTGGCGAGCTACCTCGTCAAGGAGCACCCGCAGACCGCCGCCCTGATCCTGTCGAAGGTCAAGCCCGCCGTCGCCGCCAAGGTGATGGGACACCTGCCGCTGCCGGTGCGCAACACCGTGATGCGGCGGATGCTGACCTTCAAGCCGGTGACCGACGACGTGATGCAGGCGGTCGAGCGCGCCCTGCACGAGGACTTCCTGGTCAACGGCTCGCGCAATTCCGGCGCCGACACCCACGCCAAGATGGCCGACATCATCAACAAGATGGACCGCCAGCAGATGGACGAGGCGCTCCACAGCCTCGCCGATTCGCGGCCGAAATCGGTCGAGATCCTCAAGGGCCTGCTCTTCACCTTCGACGACATCGTCAAGCTGGCGCCGCGCGCGCGCACCACCCTGTTCGACGCGGTGCCCAACGACCGCCTGGTGCTGGCGCTGAAGGGCACCGACGCGGAGTTCCGCACGGTGGTGCTGAGCGCGCTGTCGGCCCGCGTGCGCCGCATGGTCGAGCACGAGCTCAACGGCGGCGAGCCGGCCGCCCAGCGCGACGTGATGGAGGCGCGCCGCACCATCACCGACCTCGCCATGGACATGGCGGGCCGCGGCGAGATCGAGATCAACCCGGGAGGCGAGGATGAGGCCCTCATCCGCTGAGCGGCGAGCGATGAGCGGGGCGGGGCTGATCGCCCGCGCGTCCGCGCATGGCTGAGGAGACCGACCAGGAGAGCAAGACCGAGGCCGCCACCGAGCGGAAGGTGCGCGACGCGATCGAGAAGGGCGACGTGCCGTTCTCCCGCGAGGCGCCGGTCTTCGCCTCGATCCTCGGACTCCTGGTGTCCTTGAGCCTGGTGGTGCGGGACCGGGCGGCGGCGCTCGCCCGGGACCTGTCCTCGTTCCTCGACCATCCGGGCGGGTTCGCCCTCGGCGGCGCCGAGGACGCCCTGACCCTGATGCACGCCACCGGCGGAGCGCTTGCCCGCTTCCTGACCCCGATCCTGCTGGTGCTGATCGGGTTCGGGCTCGTCGCCTCCCTCGCCCAGAACGTCCCGAGCCTCGTCGCCGACCGGATCGCCCCGAAATGGAACCGCATCTCCCCGGCCTCGGGCTGGGGCCGCATCTTCGGCCGCTCCGGCCAGGTCGAGTTCCTGAAAGCCGTCCTTAAAGTCTCCTCGGTCAGTCTCGTCGTCCTCCTGCTCCTGCGCTCGGAACAGGGCAAAGCCGTGAGTGCCATGTTCGTCGACCCGAGCCAGCTCCCCGAGCTGATCCTGACGACCGCGATCCGCCTGGTCTCGGCCGTCAGCATCGCCACCATCGTGATCGTCGCGGGCGACCTCGTCTGGGCGCGCCTGCGCTGGCAGCGCTCGCTCAAGATGTCGCGCCAGGAGATCAAGGACGAGCACAAGCAGATCGAGGGCGATCCGAGCGTCAAGGCGCGCCTGCGCTCGCTCGCCCTGGACCGCACCCGCAAGCGCATGCTCGGCCAGGTCGACCGCGCCACCGTGGTCATCGCCAACCCGACCCACTTCGCGATCGCGCTCCGCTACGAGCCGTCGGAAGGGCCGGCGCCGATCGTGCTCGCCAAGGGCCAGGACCTGATCGCCCTGCGCATCCGCGAGATCGCCGAGCAGAAGGGCATCCCGGTGATCGAGGACAAGCCTCTGGCAAGGTCGCTGTACGATGCTGTCCAAGTCGACCAGATGATCCCCGCGGAGTTCTACCGCGCGGTCGCGCAGATCCTGTTCTTCCTGTTCGCGAGACAACGATGATCCCTCACGACCACGATCTCGCGCAGGCCCGGATTCCCTCCCGGGACGTGATCGCGGCGGCCGAGGAGGTCTTCGCGACGGCGCTCCGCGACTTCATCACCGAGTTCTGCCTGCTCGACGGCAGCGTGCTGATCGGCTGGGTGCGGGGCGAGCGCCACGGCAACATCGCCGACCTCGTCGCCTCCTCCGCCGAGCCGTTCTTCAAGCACGCGACGCTGACCTACGCCGACGCCGCCGACGTCTGCCTCGACTGGGGCCGCTCGATGCAGGTGGTGCTCGACATGGAATTCGCCACCAAGCCCGTGACGGTGTTCTTCAAGCTCGTCCTCGACGGCTGCTTCGTCGGGGTGGCGATCCAGCGCATCCTGGCGGAGGATGGCCCCCCCTTGCGCCTCGACGCCTTCGCCCGCGCCCTGTCGGATGCCCGGCTCTCCTGAGCCGGCGTCGAGGGCCGCTTCGCGTAGAGCTAACGCCGGGCTAACGCGTCCCCGCATCCACACTCCGATCGATTCTTAACAAAAAGCCCTGCGAAGGGGGTCCGCTGCGGCGCGCCGGTCATTGACCGGCCGGCGCGGCGCGGACATGAATTCGATCGGCGCAAATCAGACACCCAAGGGTTTCGAATCGGCGTGCGCGCACCGCGCGCCGATTCGCCGAAGGTTCGGCGCCGAGGGTAGAAGATGGGGCACAGGTCGGGGCGGCGTGCCGCTGCGCCACCCGCCCGGGCCGATGAGGGTACGACAGATGTATTTCTTGGTTGATGCCAGGAAATCGGTGAATGCAGGCTTCAAGGCCGGGTTCGACCGGGAAGGAATATCATCCTTCTCGCTCTCGCCGGAAGAGTTCACGAGCTGGATCGAATCGGCGTCCCGCAGCGATCTCGACGCGGTGCAGGGCTTCCTGCTGGGCGATTTCGACGAGCGCGCCCGCTGCGCGAGCGCGATCCGCCGGCAATCCCGCGCCCCGATCATCGCGTTGGCCGATTCGCGGTCGCTGGAACAGACCCTGGTGCTGTTCGACGCCGGCATCGACGACGTGCTGCCCAAGCCCGTCCACGTCCGCGAGATCCTGGCCCGGACCGAGGCGATCTGGCGCCGGGTCAACGGGGAGCAGGCGGCGAGTCTCCAGGCGTCCGGTTCCCAGGCTTCCGGTTCCGATGCCGCCCTGGCCTGCGACGGGCAGGCACCGGCCCGGGGGCCCGAGCGGCTCCGGGTGTTCTTCGACGGGCGCGACCCCGAGATCGACGGCGTGCCCCTCTCGCTGCCCCGGCGCGAGCGCCACATCCTGGAATTCCTGGTGCGCAACCGCGGCCGGCGGGTGACCAAGACCCAGCTCTTCAACGGCGTCTACGGCGTCTACAGCGACGGCGTCGAGGAGAGCGTGGTCGAGGGCCACGTCAGCAAGCTGCGCAAGAAGCTGGCGCAGGCCCTCGGCCACGACCCGATCGAGGCGAAGCGCTACATCGGCTACACCTACGTCGGGTGAGGCGAAGCCTCACCCGTGGACGATCCCCGCCGGCGGAACGTCCTCATCGACAGAACGTCTTCACTGACAGAACGTCTTCACTGACAGAACGTCTTGGCCCCCGGGGTCCACTGGCCGAAGCCGGAGGCCACCATGTTGGCGATCACCCGGCAGACATACTGCTTCTGCGCCGGGTTGTTGTTCGGGCCGGCGTGGTAGCGCGCCACCGCCAGGGTCCAGCTGCCCTCCCGGGCCTTGAGCTCCTTCAGGAAGATCGTGGCGTACTCGACGTTCTGGCGCGGGTCGATCATCGCCTCGAGCGAGGAGAACTTCGCCCGGTGGTAATGGTGGTTGATCTGCATGCAGCCGAGATCGACCAGGCGCACGCCGCTGGCCTGCGCTTCCCCCAGACGCCGGATCACGTCGGCGGCGCTCGCGCCGAAATAGGCCTTGCCGCCGATATTCATGGCGTAGGGCTGCAGCGAGCCGCGGTTGCCGCTCTCGGTCAGCCCGACGGCGTAGAGCATGCCCAGCGGCACGCCGTGGCGCGCCGCGGCCTGCGCCATCTGCTGCTCGCAGACGTTGCCGGTCGGCGGCAGCGTCGCCCTGGCGGCGCCGGACACCGTGGCGGCGGCCTGCGCGCCCGCGACGGCGCTACAGGTAAAGGCCGCTGCGGTCGCGATCGCCCGAATGCGCGTCATCTCTCTGCTCCATGCTCCGGCGCCCGCCTTCCTCGGGCGCGTCGGGGGTGCGGCGGGCCGGCTGGTCCGGGCTCGCGCCGCCATGCTGCTGCTGCCCGCCGGCGAAGGACGGGAGCGCCTGGCCGCCCCCTTGCGGGGAGGCGTCGGTCTGGCCCGGCAGGCGGCCGGCCTGCACGGTGACGAGATCCGGCTGGTAGCCGGCCTCGCGCACCAGGGCGGTGAGGAGGCCCCCATCGCGCCGCAGGAGTTCCGCGGTCTCCTCGCGCTCGGCGCGCAGGCTCATCTCCAGGCGCCCGTCCTGGAGCCGCATCCGGATCTGGACCTGGCCGAGCTCGGCCGGACGCAGCTGCAGGGTCAGGAGCCGCAACGGCCCCTCCGTCTGGGCGGCGGCGCTCCAGGCCGCCGCGACCGCACCGGCCCGGACCGAGGCGGGGTCGGGCAGGGAGGCGGCCCCGGTCGCCACCGCGTCCGCGATCTGCCGCAGGGTGGCGGCCGGCAAGGCCGCCGGGACCGGCGCCGCCTCGGCGGCCGGGACCGGGGCGGTCATGCCCGCCGCCAGATCCTCGGCCCGCCGCTCCCCGGGCGTGGCCGGGCCGACGGTCCTGATCTCCTGCGAGGCCTTGGCTTCGGGCAGGAGCCTGGCCTCCGAGACGGGCCTGGCGTCGCGCGCGGGACCGGGCTGCCGGGAGGACCGGGCT
The DNA here is from genome assembly GCF_003173775.1 of Methylobacterium sp. 17Sr1-1. Lineage (NCBI taxonomy): Bacteria > Pseudomonadati > Pseudomonadota > Alphaproteobacteria > Hyphomicrobiales > Methylobacteriaceae > Methylobacterium > Methylobacterium sp. 17Sr1-1. The sequence goes on from NZ_CP029552.1 coordinate 4,423,586, forward strand.
TCCTGGAAGGAACCGGTCTCTTGAGACGGTATCGCAGGACGCGCCTCGCCCGAAGAGGCCGTTTCGACCGACAATCCCGCGTCGACCGGAGGCTTGCCCTCGACCGCAGGCTTGGCCTCGGATGACGGTCTCACCTCCGACGGGGAGACGGCGCCCGACACGGCCGCGCTCGGAGCGGTCGGCCCAGCCGTCGGGGCGGCGTCGCCGGTCCGCGGCTGAGGCCCGGGACCGGCCGGCATCCGGGCGGTCGCGGGAGCGCCGAGAGCCGCACCGGGAGTCGGGGCGCCACGATCGGAGGCCGGCGCCGCCGTCCCCGGCCGGGCCGCAGATGCCGCGGTCGCCGAGGGAGTCGTCACCGTCTCGCGCTGCGGCAGGGGGGCAGCCGGCTCCGGCGCGGCGGACGTCCCGGGCGGCGCTGACGCCGGCTGAGCGGCTGTCGCGGTCACCGGCGAGATCGGCGAGACGGGGTCGCGCGGCGGTAGGGTCAGGCCGGCGGGCGGAGCGGCGGGGCCCGGGGTGCCGGAGTTCAGCGCCTCGGCCGGCACCGCACCGGACCCGGCAGCAGCCGCACGGCCGGCGGCCTCGGGCACCGGGAACGTCGCCGCGGCGGCGCTCGGCTGCGGGCGAGGCGCCGTCGCGCCCGTCGGGGTGGGAAGCGGAAGAGACGGCCGCCCCCGGCCAGGGCGGTCCCCGGACCGGTCGCATCGCGTTGCGCGGCGATCGCCGGCGCGGCAGCGGGAACGGCCGTCGCAGGCGCCGGACGGACCGCGACCGGCGCGAAATGGGTCTCCTGCGCGATCACGACCACGGCAGACCTCGGCATGGCGTCGGGCACCGTCGCCTGACCTGCCGCCGGACCGGCCGCAGGGCCGGGGGTCTGCGGCGGCGCGGCACTCATCGGAGCCGGGGCCGCCGGCGCGGCCGGAGGCGGGAATGCCAGCGCCGGATCGACGCGCGTCGGCCACGGCACGGCGGCGAGCGGGGCCTCGTCGGCGGGCGCCGGCTCGGCCGCGGGCTCGGAGGCCTCGCCCTCCCCGTCCGGTGCACCGGCTGAGACCTCGGCCTTCGCGGCCGTAGCCTCGGGGACGGGGATCGGGCGCAGCCCTGCGAGGCGTGGCGGCACCGCCTCCCGCGGCGGGGCGGCCGTCTCAGCCGGAAGGGCCTTGGTCGAGGAGGCCTTGGTCGAGGAGGCCGTGGTCGCGGGGGCCGCGTCCGCGCGGGCTTGGATCGCGACGGCGAGCGAGGGCACGGAAGCGGTCGCGGCGGCGCTCCCGGCTCCCGGCAGGCTGCCGGACGATCCGTACGCGGCGCCTTGCGGTCCAGAGGAGGTACCCGATCCCGGTGGGCTCGCGGCCGGCGTCGCCCCGGCAGGACCCGGCGCGGGCGACCGGCCGGCGGCCCGCTCCATCAGGGCGGCGAGATCCGCGTCGCCCTGGCGGACGCCCCCACGCGGGAGCGCGCCGGCCAGCAGCGTGTCCAGCGTCGCGGCACCAGGGGACGCGGCACCAGGGGACGCAGGGCGCGGCGCCGTCTCCGTCCCGGCGTCGGGCGGGGACGCGGGCTCGGGGCGCTCGCGGCTCTCGAACTGGGTGAGCACGGCGTCGAAGCCGGATCCGGCATCGGGACGGGCCTGGTCGCCGGGGTTGCGCGCGCCGTCGAGGCGCGGGCGCGGGCCCGTCAGCATCGCGTCGAGGGGAGTCACGGGTCGGTCCTGTCGATCATCCGGTCGACCTGCGCGAGCGCTTCGCGCGCCCGGGCGATCGATGCGGCCTCGGGAATCTGGTGCCGGCCGGCCGGCGGGGCGGCCTCGGCGGCCGGCGGCGCGGGGGGAGCGGCGGGCACGGGCGGCGCGCCGCCCCGGATCTGGCCCGCGGTGGAGAGCGCGGCGTCGAGGAGGCCGCGGTCGCCCGCGTCGAGCCCGGCCCGGTCCACGGCGCGAAGCGACTCGAGCCCCTCCTCGTAGCGCCCGTCGACGACGATCAGCGCGGCGGCGCGGTAGAGCCGGGCCCGGGCGGCCGCCTCGCTGTCGGGGCCGGCGAGGCTCAAGGCCCGCTCGGCCGCGAAGGTCGCGGTCTCGCGCCGGCCCTGGTCCAGCCCGGCCCGGGCGACCAGGAGGTAGAGGTCGCGCCGCTCGCCCGGCTCGATCTCGTCGAGCATCCGCTCGAGGCGGGCGACGCGGGCGCGGTCGCTGTCGAAGTCGAGCCGGGTCAGCGCCGTGGCGAAGCGCTGGCGGAAATTGCCGGCATAGACCGAGCGGCGGAACCGCCGCAGGTACTGGATCGACAGGGCCTCGAAGCGCGTCGCGTCCCCGCCCTGGGCGTGGATGAAGATCTCGCGGCGCAGGGCCCCCTCCTCCACCAGGGTGCCGGGGGCCAGGAGCCGCGCGAGGTCGAGGAGCTCGATCGCCTTGCGCGGCGCCTCGCGGACAGCGACCGCGGCCTGCGTCAGGGCGAGCTGGCCGGCGAGGCCGGGGGGCTGGGTGCGGGGATCGTAGCGGCCGAGCAGCGACCGAGCCTCGCGCTCGCGGCCCTCCAGGTAGGCGAGCGCGCCCTGGACCAGGGCGGTGAGGTCGTCGGGCACCTTGGCCGTCTCGCGCATCCGCCGCAGCACCCCGGGACCGCCGCCGGCGAGCGCGAAGGCGACGGCCGCCCGCACGTTCTCCGGCGCCGCCCAGGACTCGGGATCGAGGGCGACGAGGCGCTGCTCGATATGGCCGAGGAGCTGGCGTTGGGCGAGGTGGGCCTGCGTCGAGCCGCGGGCGATCCGGTCCTGGAGCAGCTGCAGCGTGCGCACCAGCTCGACCGGCAGGCCGCGGGGCGCCACCGGCAGCGGCTCGATGGGTTTGGCCGGCGCGCCGTGGCCGCCGTGGCCGTCCCCTCCCCCGCCATGGCCGGCATCGCCGCCATGCGCATCGGCCGCCGGCGCGGCGTGGCCGCCGCCGTGGCCGTCCCCGCCGGCCTGCGCCGGGACGAGCCCGGCCGCGAGGAGGATGCCGGCGAGCGCGAGGCGGGCGAGGCGGCTCATTCGGGCAGCCCCCGCAGCAGGATCTCGATGCGCCGGTTCTCCGCCGCCTTCGGATCGGCGGGGTTGCGCGGCTGGCGGTCGGCGTAGCCCTCGATGCGCTCGATGCGGGCGTCGTCGACGCCGCCGCGCACCAGCATGTAGGAGGCCATCTGCGCCCGGGCGGTCGAGAGGCGCCAGTTGTCGTAGGACTCGGAGCGGAACGGCCGCCCGTCGGTGTGGCCGCGGACCACGATGCGGCCGGGCCGGGAATTGATCACCTTGGCGATCTTCTCGATCGCCCGCACCACCTTCGGGGTCGGCTCCGCCGAGCCGATGCCGAACATGCTGAAGTCGATCTCGTCGGTGATGCTGATCAGGATGCCCTCGCCCGAGCGGCGCACCTCGACCTTCGGCATCGGCGCGCCGGTCGAGAGCGGCGCCACCGCCTTGGCGATCTCGGCCTTCATGGCGGCGACCGCGGCGGTCTCGGCGGCCTTGTCCTTGCCGGCCTCCCTGGCCGGATCCTTGGCAGGGTCCTTGGCGAGATCCTTCGCGGCGTCCTTGGGCGCCGGCTCCTTGAGGGCGGCCGCCTTCACGGCGTCCTTCGCGGAATCCTTCGGGGAATCCTTGGACAGATCCCGCGGCGTGAGCGGCAGCCCGTCCTCGGCCGAGGCGACGCGGGTCGTCGCGTCCTTCGGGTCGCGGGGCTTGCCCGCGGACGCGACCTGGCCGGCGGCGTCGAGGCGGTTCTCGGACGGGGCGGTGACCGCGGTGCCGACCTTGCCAGGCCGCTCGGTGCGGTGGCGCGGCAGCGGCTCGACCTGCCAGTAGAGCGGATCGAAGGGGTCGCGCGCCGCGTCGCCGCCGCTGATCCCGGGCTGGCCGGATTCGACCGCCGCGGCGTCGGAGCTCGCCGTGTCGGCGCGCTCGGACTCGGCGGCAAGCCGCGCCAGCACCGCGTAAGGGTCCTGGAACAGGGCCGATTCCCGCGACCGGCTCCCCGGGGCGGCCTCGCTCGCCTTGTCGCCGGCCTTGCCCTCGCCCTTGCCCTCCCCCTTGCCCTCTCCGCCCTTGCCCTCGGCCTTGCCGCCCTCGGCGCCGGGCTCGGAAGGGGTGTCGTGGGGATCGCGAAGCCCCTTCTTGTCGTGGGTGACCTCGGCGAGCTTCACCGGGTTGAAGTACTCGGCGATGGTCTGCTTCTGCTCCTTGCTGGTGGAGTTGATCAGCCACATCACGAGGAACAAAGCCATCATGGCGGTCATGAAGTCGGCGAGCGCGATCTTCCAGGCGCCGCCGTGGTGACCGTCCTCGTGGTCGCCGTGGCGCTTGATGATGATGATTTCCTGATGGCCCTCGGACATCTCAGGTCTCCGCCACCGCTGCCGCGATGAGGCGCGTCCAGGCGCCGAGCTGGGTATCGATCACGGTCTGGTCGGCGCTCACCTGCACCTCCGCCGTCTCGGCCGCCGTGAACGACACGGAGGCCGCGAGCGGCCCGAGGCGCTCGGCCAAAGCCGCCAGCAGGTCCTCCGGCCCGCTCACCCGCACATGCGCGGCCTGCGGCTCGGCCAGCAGCCGCGCCAGCGCGCCGCTCAGCTCGGCCACCGCCTGGCGGCGCAGGGCGTCGGTCAGCACCGGCACCAGCAGGCGGGCGATGCGGTCGGAGAGAGTCGCGTCCAGGGCGCGGAGCGCCGCCGCGAAGCCGTCGGCGAGGGCGTCGGCCTCGGCCGCGCTCCAGTGCCGGCGCGCCTCGGCGAGGCGGGCCTCCGCGGCTTGCGCCGCGTGGAGGCGGGCGACCGCGGCCTCCTCCCGGGCCTCGGCGAGGCCCTGCTGCCGGCCGCGCTCCTCGGCGGCGGCGAGGAGCGCGGCGCGCTCCTCCGGCGTCTCGCGCTTGGCCGCGGGCGGCTTCACCAGGGGCGAGGCGGCGATGGCGGCCTCGGCGAGCGGCGCGGGCACCGGCGGGGTCGCGGCGCGGGGCAGCAGGCCTTCGAGCCACTCCGCGCGCGCGGCGTCGAGCGGGCCTTCGGGCGGGCCGTCGGCCCGGGCGGGCTCGATCCGGATCGCGTCCGGCGTCTCGGGAACCGGGAGCGGCGCGCGCGGGGCCCGGGCGAGGCCGGCCCAGGGATTGTCGAAGGACGGATTGTCGAAGGACGGCCTATCGGGAGAGGGGCCGCCGCGGGCCGCGGGGGCCTGAGCCGCCGCTGGCTGGGGCGGCACCGGGCCGGAGGCGATTTCCGGCAGGTAGCGGGCGATCACCGCATCCATCACGCCGGCTCCTCACGCAGCAGCCAGCGCTTGAGGATGGCGGCGACCTGCTCCTCGTCGACGTCGATCATCTGCTCCAGGCGCTTCTGCGGCGAGTTCCTCGCCTTCTCGGCCATGTCCTCGATGAGGCTCGCCATGGCGGACATCCCCTCGGGGCCGGCGAGCGCCGGCTGGCCCGGGACGGCGTCCGGTGCCGGCAGGGCGCCGGCCTCGGCCATCGCGGCGCCCGGCAGGGCGGCGGCGGCGCCCGCGGCCTCGAGGGCCGCCATCTCGGTCTGGGCCGCCTCCGGCACCGCCAGGATGGCGCGGAGAGCCGGGCGCAGGCCGAACCAGATCAGGAGGCCCGCCACCACCAGGATGGTGGCCGCGTTGATGAGGGTCGCGGACTGGCGCACCATCACGTCGGCGATGCTGAGCGGCGGCACCGGCTCGAGGGCCTGGCCGTCGTTGATGAAGCTCACCGCCGCGACCTTGACCGTGTCGCCGCGCTCCTTGCTGGTGCCGGCTGCCGAGGCGACGATCTGCTCGATCTCGGCGATCTGCTTCTCGATGTTGGCTGCGTTGGCCGCGTTGCCCTCCTGGCCCTGCTGCCCGGCCGTGAGCCGCGAGCGGTTGACCAGCACCGCCACCGAGAGCTGCTTCATCGCGTAGCCGTCGCTCACCGTCTGGATCACCTTCTGGGAGATCTCGTAGTTGGTGAGGTCCTCCTTCTTGGAGGTCTCGTTGCTGGCGGTGTCGTTGCCGTCCGAGCGGGTGCGCTGGTCGGGCAGGTTCTGCTGCGCGCTCGTCGGCCGCTGGGAGTTGCGGTTCTGGCTGTTCTCGTTCTCGCGCACCGAGCGGACCGAGCGGGCGACCTGCTGGTCGGGGTTGTAGATCGTCTCGTTGGTCGAGGTCTTGTCGGTGTTGAGCTGGGCCGCGACGCTGACCTCGAAGTTGCCGAGGCCGAGATAGGGGGTGAGCGCCCGACGGATCCGGTCCTGCACCTCGCGGCCGACGTCCTTCTCCAGGCTCGCCATCCGGCCGGTCGGCGCCTGGCCGGCGTCGTCGCCCGACAGGAGCAGGGTGCCGTCGGCGCCGATCACCGTGACCCGGTCGGGCCTCATGCCGGGAATCGCCGAGGCGACGAGCTGGCGGATCGCCTGGGCCCCGCTGCGATCGTCGGCGGGCTCGGTGCGCACCACGACGGAGGCGGAGGGCGGCTGCTGGTCGCGCCGGAACGAGCCGCGCTCGGGGAGCACGATGTGAACGCGGGCGGCGCGCACGCCCTTCATGCCCTGGATGGTGCGGGCGATCTCGCCCTCGAGGGCGCGAACCCGGGTCACCTCCTGCATGAACGAGGTCATGCCGAGCGAGCCGAGATCGTTGAACAACTCGTAGCCCGACTTCGAGCTCTGCGGCAGGCCCTTCTCGGCGAGCAGCATCCGCGCCTGGGCGGTATTGCCATAGGGCACCATCACGGCGCCGCCGTCGGCGCTGACGTCGAAGCGGATGCCCGCATCCTTCAGCACGCCGCCGATGCGGGCGACGTCCTCGCGCGAGAGGCCGGTATAGAGCGTCTCCTGCGCCGGGCGGCTCAGGTAATAGGCGCCGAGGCCCACCGCCAGGAACACCACGAGCCCGATCAGCCCGAGGGCGGCGAGACGCCGGGGCCCGAGCTCGACGATGTTGCTCCACAGCCTCTCGGCTTGCTCGCGACCGGACATCTCTCTCGCCAATCCCGTCCCAGCCCAGGCGACACTGCCTCATCGCTCTCTTGACGCCCCTGCCTTGTGCGGAGGTTGCGGGCCCTTTGTGCGCCGGCGCACCCGCCGGCGGCGGAGCCGGTTGACGTCTTTGATGATGCTTATCATCAATACAGACATGACGGCGATCATGAAGCGCCGCCGGCCCGGAGAATCCCCCATGAGCGACCAGACACGCCACCAGACCCGCACCCGGAAGCCCGCCGCCCTCGTCACCGGCGCCTCGTCGGGCATCGGCGCCACCTATGCCGACCGCCTCGCCCGGCGCGGCCATCCCCTGGTGCTGGTGGCCCGCGACGCCGCCCGCCTCGACGCGCTGGCCGCGCGCCTGCGGGCCGAGACCGGCGTCGCCGTCGACGTGCTGCCGGCCGACCTCACCGATCCGGCCAGGCTCGCGGCGGTCGAGGCGCGGCTGCGCGACGATGCCGGGATCGGCCTGCTCGTGAACAATGCCGGCGCGGCGGCCCCGGCGGGGTTCACGGCCGACGACCTCGCGCCGCAATACCGCCTCGTCGACCTCAACGTGGTGGCGCTCACCCGGCTCGCCGGCGCCGCCGTGCAGGGGTTCCTGGCCCGCGGCGGCGGCGCCATCGTCAACATCAGCTCGGTGGTGGCGCTCGCGCCCGAGTGGCTGCCCGGCGTCTACGGGGCGACCAAGGCCTACGTGCTGACCCTGTCGCAGGGGCTCCAGTCCGAGCTCGGACCGCGGGGGATCTACGTCCAGGCGGTTCTGCCGGCCGCGACCCGCACCGAGATCTGGGAGCGCTCCGGCAGAGCGGTGGAGAGCCTGCAGGGCGTGATGGAGGTCGGCGAGATGGTCGACGCCGCCCTCACAGGGTTCGACCGGCGCGAGGCGGTGACGATTCCGTCCCTGCCGGATGACGGCCAATGGGAGGCGTTCGAGGCGGCGCGCCGGGCGATGGCGCCGAATTTTTCGCAGGAGCACGCGGCGGCGCGCTACCGAGTGTGAGCAGACCAGGCCGGGCCGGCGAGGTCGTGGTTGGCGTTGGGGAAGATTTCTCCTTGCGCTCCGGACCGCTCGCACGTCCGGCTCACCCATGAAGCCGGATGACGCGCGTCAACGCGGTGCCGCAAAGACAAGCGGATACGATCCACCGACGATCGTCGCACCATCGTGACCTTCGGCGGGCCGCGCTTCACGCGGCCTTAACGTGCGATCGACAGGGTCTCTCCGGTCGAGCCCGACCTGCCGAGCCCTTACGCACCCGCCATGCTCTCGCGACGCCCGCCTGCCTTGCGCTCCATCGGAGGCAAGCTCACCGCCGCCCTGCTCGCCTGCTCGCTGACGGCGACCGCGCTCCTCGGATGGACCGCCTACCGGCAGCAGCAGCAGGCCGCCGACGCCGCGATCACCACGGCGCTGGACCAGCGCTACCGGGCGGTGACGGACGCGATGGCCGAGCAGGGCCGGCGTGCGCTCGCGGTCTCGACGAGCCTCGCCCACGATCCCGCCCTCGGGGAGGCGATGCAGCGAGGCGACCGGGCGGCGATCCTCTCGCGCTCCCCGGCCCTCGGGGCGCGGCTGGCCGAGGACCTCAACCTGCGGCTCGTCACCTTCTTCCGGCCGGACGGCACCGCGCTCGCGCGGCTGCACGCGCCGGACACCCACGGCGATTCGGTGCTCGCCCGCCGCGCCACCGTGCGGGCGGCCTTGCAGACCGGCCTGCCCGCGACCGGCATCGAGCCGGGGCGGGACACGATCGCGATCTTCGCCACGGTGCCGGTGATCCGCAACGGCGCGACGGTCGGCATCGCCGATGTCGGCAGCCCGCTCGGCGCCGGCTTCCTCGCCGACCTGAAGCAGCGGCTCGGCGTGGATCTGGCGTTCCACCTCGTCAAGGACGGGGCGCCGACGACGCTCGCGGCGACCTTCCCCGACAAGACCCTGCTCGACCCCGCCGCCCATGTCGCGGCGACGGCGCGGCCGATCGCCTGGCGCGAGATCCGGCTCGCCGAGCGCGCGACCGCCGTGGTGGCCGGGCCGCTCGTCAACGCCGCCGGCCAGGCGATCGGCACGATCGAGGTGGCGCTCGACGTCTCGGGCGAGGTCGCCGCCCGGCACCGGGCCGTCCTGATGCTCCTCGGCGTGCTCGCCGTCGCGGCACTCGCGGCGCTCGCCGTCGCCTGGGCGCTCGCCCGGCATATCGGCCGCCCGCTCGCCGCCCTCGACCGCACCATGCAGGCCCTCGCCGAGGGCCGCCTCGACGTCGCCGTGCCGGCGACGGAGCGGGGCGACGAGGTCGGCACCATGGCCCGCTCGGTCCGGCTGTTCCGCGACCGCCTCGCCGAGGCCGAGACCTTGCGGGCCGCGGAAGCGACCGGCCAGGCGCAGCGCGAGCGCCGGGCCGGCACGGTGGACGACCTGGTGCGGAGCTTCGACCGGGCGGTCGGCGAGGTCGTCGGCATGGTCTCGTCGGCGGCGACCGAGATGCAGGCGACCGCCGCCCAGCTCTCCGCCACCGCGGGCGACGCCGCCCGGCGCTCGGCGGCGGTGGCCGAGGCCGCCGGCGACGCGGCCCGCAACGTCGGGATGGTGTCGGACGCGGCCGGCACCCTCGGCGCCTCGGTGAGCGAGATCGACCGGCAGGCCGCGGCCTCCGCCGAGCGCTCGAAGGCTGCGGTCGCCGAGGCCGCGCAGGCCGGCACGATCGTGGCGGATCTGGCCGGCGCGGCGAACCGGATCGGCGACGTGCTCGCCCTCATCTCCGGCATCGCCCAGCAGACCAACCTGCTGGCGCTGAACGCCACGATCGAGGCGGCGCGGGCCGGGGCGGCGGGCCGGGGCTTCGCCGTCGTGGCGGCCGAGGTGAAGGAACTGGCCGGCCAGACCGCGAAGGCGACGGCCGAGATCGGCGAGCAGATCGCCTGGATCCAGTCCTCGACCGGCCGGGCGGTCACGGCGATCGCCGGGATCACCGGGACGATCCACGCCGTGAGCGACACCGCCGAGGCCATCGCCGGCACCGTGCGCGAGCAGGGCAGCGCGACCCGGGAGATCGTCGCCTCCGTGGCGCAGGCCTCGACCCGCACCGGCGACGTCACGGCGACGGTCGCCGGCCTGTCGCAGGCCGCCCAGGAGACCGGCCACGCCGCCACCCAGGTGCTCGCCACCTCCTCCGAACTCGCCGGCCAGGCCGAGCGCCTGCGCAGCCAGGTGCAGGGCTTCCTGGAGGCGGTGCGGGCGGCGTGAGGGCGGACCGCCTCAGCGCTTCGTCCATCGACAGCCGTGACACCCTCGACGTCATCCCGGGGCCGCGACAGCGGAACCCGGGACGACACTGAAAGGCATTGGCCCGGGCACCGGATCGATCGGCGCCGCCCGTCGAACCCTCAGAACCGCTCCACCCAGGGCCGCAGCTCGACCTCGAACGACCAGGCGTCGCGGGGCTGGCGCAGCACGTCGAGATAGGCCCGCGCCACGCCCTCCGGCGTGAGGGTGCTGTCGGGCTTGTCCGCCGGGTCGGGCCGGCGGGCGCTGCGCACCGCGCCGTCGACGACGAAATGGGCGACGTGGATGCCTTTCGGGCCGAGCTCGCGCGCCGCGCTCTGGGCGAGGCCGCGCAGGGCGAACTTGCCCATCGCGAAGGCGGCCGAGAGCGGAAAGCCCTTCACCCCGGCGGTGGCGCCGGTGAACAGGATCGCCCCGTGGCCCTGCGGCTCCATGCGCCGCGCCGCCTCGCGGGCGACCAGGAAGGCGCCGAAGGCGGTGACCTCCACCGCCCGCCGCACCGCCTCCGGATCGAGGGCGGCGAGCGGTCCGGGCACGCGGGCGCTGGCGTTGTAGATCACCACGTCGGGCGCGCCGAGGCGGGCCTCGACCGCGGCGAACAGCGCGGCCACGGCCCCCGGGTCGGCGGCGTCGGCCGCGAAGGTCGCCGCCCCGGTCTCGGCCGCGAGATCGGCGAGCTTGCCCGCGTCGCGGGCCGCGAGGCCGACCTGCAGCCCTTCCGCGGCGAGGAGGCGGGCGAGGGCGGCGCTGATGCCGGCCCCGGCGCCGACGATGAGGGCGGTGCGGTAGGGCAGGCTCACGGGCGCGCCTCCGGTCGGGCGGGCAGGTCTTCCCGCACAGGCAAGTCGAAGACCAGGCAGGTGGTGCTGGCGGTGGCGCAGAGACGGCCGGCCTCGTCGGTGAGGCTCGCCTCGGCCACGGCCTGGCGGCGCCCGGCATGGACCACCCGGCCGGTCGCGGTGACGCGGCCGGAGCCTTCGGTGACCGCCCGCAGGTAGTTCACCTTGATCTCCAGCGTCGTGTAGCCGCGCCCGGCCGGCAGGGTGCTGTGGACGGCGCAGCCCATCACGCTGTCGAGCAGCGTCGCCAGCGCCCCGCCATGGACGCTGCCGATCGGGTTGTAGAGGTACTCGCCCGCCGGCATCCGCATCGTCACCCGGCCCGGCTCGGCCTCGTCCAGCGTGATGCCCATCAGGGCGACGATCGGCGGCGGCGGCACCGTGCCGGCGATCAGGGCCCGCAGGAAATCGAGCCCGGCCAGCCCCTGCCCGGCCCGGGCCAGCGCCCGCGGATCGGCCCAGGTGACCGTACGCTCCCTTGCCGGGTGCTCTCTTGCCGGGTGCTCTCTTGCCGGGGCCTCCCGCGGCGGCTCGGGCAACGACGTGGCGGCCATGCTCCCTCCTTTTCGTCTTCTTACATGACGTCGATCATGATATTACAGTGATGATCGTGGTCCTCAATGATGTCAACGGGAGCGGATCGTCGGATGCGGGTGACGCGCGAGCAGTTCCAGGAGAACCGGCGCCGGATCCTCGAAGCGGCCGGGCGTCTCTTCCGCGAGAAGGGGTTCTCCGCCGTGACGGTGGCCGAGGTGATGGAGGCCGCCGGGCTGACCCATGGCGGCTTCTACGGCCATTTCGCCTCGAAGGAGGATCTCGCCGCCCAGGCGCTGGGTCAGGCGCTGGCGCCGGCACCGCGGGAGCCCGGGACGGCGCCGGATGAAAAGTCGCGGGACGAGAAATCGGGGGACTTGGCGGCCTTCGTCGCCTCCTACCTGTCGGCGGCCCATCGCGACCGGCCGGGCACCGGCTGCGCCCTCGCGGCGTTGGGGAGCGAGGCGGCGCGCCAGCCGGCGCCCGTGCGGCGCGCCTTCACCGAGGGGCTGGAGGCGCGGCTCGCCCGGATGCAGGAGGCCCTGCCGGAGGGCGACCGGGCGGCGGCGCTCGCGGCGATCTCCGGCCTCGTCGGCGCCCTGGTGCTCGCCCGGGCGGTGGACGATCCGGCTCTCTCCGACGAGATCCTGGCGGCGGCGCGGGGCGCGCTCGGCGATCCGTGGCGGGGGTGATCCGCGTACGGGGCCCCTGAGTCGGGCCGGCAGGTTTTTGGTAACCCTCGCGTGACCATGCTGGGGGGCGTCCTTGCCCGAGGCCGGTGATGGTGTTGCGTGTTGCGTTTCCGTACCTGCCTTCGGCGGCGGCCCTCGCCTGGGTGCTCGGCACCGGCTTGGCCGCCGCGGTCGAGCCCGCGCCCCCGGTGCCGCCCGCTTCGGTGCCCGGCCCCCAGGCTCCCCTGAACCCGGCGTCGCAGAATCCATCGTCGTCCGCGCAGGCCGCCCCCGTCCCCCCCGCACCGGTCGAGCCCGCGCGGCGCGAGGTGACGACTGCGCCAGAGCCCGTGCCGGGCGGCGCGACGCCGCTGCCGGTCGGTCCGATCAAGCCCGGCGCCGCCCCGAGGATCGGCGAGGCCAGGCCGGCCGAGGCCAAGCCCGCGGAAGCGAAGCCCGCTCCCAAAAAAATCTCGCGCGAGCTGCCGCCGCTGGTGGTGGCGCGGATGTCGCAGGACACCACCCCGACCCTGACCCCCGCGACCTTCCTCGACACCCTGCGGGCGGCCGAGCGCTACCAGGGCCTGGTCGAAGCCGGGGGCTGGCCGGCCCTGCCGTCCGATCTCGCGGTGAAGCCCGGCGAGCGCAACCCGGCGATCCCGGGCTTGCGCCGCCACCTCGTGCTGACCGAGGACCTCGCCCCCGGCGGCCCGGAGGGCGACACCCTCGATCCCGGCCTCGTCGCGGCGCTCAAGCGCTACCAGGCCCGGCACAACCTGCCCGAGACGGGACTCCTCGGCCGCCAGACCGTGGCCGCCCTCAACGTGCCGGCGAGCGTGCGCCAGCGCCAGCTCGCGGCCTCGGCCAACCGGCTGATCGGGTCGAGCTTCCCGTTCGGCGAGCGCTACGTCGTGGTCAACATCCCGTCGGCCGCCGTCGAGGCGGTGGATCACGGCAGCGTGGCGCGCCGCTACGTCGCGGTGGTGGGCAAGCCGGAACGCGCCTCGCCGTCGGTCGAGACGAAGATCACCAACATCAACTTCAACCCGACCTGGACCGTGCCGGTGTCCCTCATCAAGAAGGACATCATCCCGCACATGCGCAAGGATCCGGGCTACCTCGCCAAGATGCATATCCGCATGCTCGACGGCCAGGGGCAGGAGGTGCAGCCGACCGCCGTCGACTGGTCGACCGAGCGGGCGGTGAACTACACCCTGCGCCAGGATCCGGGCTTCGACAACTCGCTCGGCCAGGTGCGGATCGACATGCCGAACCGGCACGCGGTCTACATGCACGACACGCCGTCGAAGTCGCTGTTCACCCGCGACGTGCGCTTCCACTCCTCGGGCTGCGTGCGCGTCGCCGACGTGAAGGCGCTGGTCGGCTGGCTCCTCGACGGGACGCCGGGCCCGAACGGCCCCGGCTCGGCCTGGGGCCCGATGGAGATCGAGACCGGCATCGCCACCGGCGAGCGCCGCGACATCAAGCTGGCGAAGCCGATTCCCGTGACCTTCGTCTATCTGACCGGCTACGCCACCCCGGACGGAAGGGTGCATTTTCGCGACGACGTCTACGGCCTCGACACCGGCAAACCGGCCGACGTCGCGGTGACCGGGGCGCTCGCCAAGCCGGATACCGCCAAGCCGGGGCCGGCGAAGCCCGCCGCCCGACCGGTCCCGGCGGGAACCGCGGCCGAGCCCAAGCCGGCCGCCAAGCCCGCCGCCATCAAGTCCGAGGCCGCCAAGCCGGCCGCCGTCAAGGCACCCTCGGCCGAGAGGACGGCCCCCAAGGCCGAGCCGAAGCCCGCCGCGAAGGCATCCGCGCCCGAGAAGCCCGTCTCTCCCAGGCCCGCGCCCGCCACCGAGCGCCGGAGCACCGTCCCGCCGACCTGACCCGGCGCCTCCTGGGATACGTCCGCGGCGAAACCCTCCACGCCGTCAGACTTTGCGAGCGGACGGCGCTCGCATCGCGGACGAACCGGTCCGTCGGCGGCAGAGAACCCTGGCCGAGCCCACGAGACAGGCCCGAGAACAACCCCGAAGTTCGACGAACCGCCCCGGCCTGGAAGGGGCTCCGAGCCAACCGCCTCTCCGATGCCTGCAGCCGATCGCCCTTGCCTCGCGCAGCATCGGCGCCGTCGCGATTCGCCCGAAGGGACCGAGCCAGGCGCTTCTCTCCGCGCTGCGCGACGTTCATCCCGTCTCCAAAGGACAGCCGCAGGCCGGTCCCGCCGGCCGAGACCGTCATCGCGGCTCTCGCTTGAGGAGTTCGTCCCCGCGCGTGTTCGCATTCGCCGTCGTCCTCCGGGCAATCGTTGCCATCGCGGCGATTCGGAACGTGCCGCTACCGTCATTTCAGCCGTAGATCCCGGCACGACGACGCGGCAGACCTGACTCCTTCACCGCTCATTAGAAGTTTTCGGTCTCAAATTAGTTGTACCAGGCTGGGGTATCGCCGTCGGAGCGGTGCCCGGGCGTGATCGATACTTCATCTGGTGGAGCCTGCGCGTGAGGCGCCGCGCCCTCCGCCGGGGCTCAGCGGCGGTACGGATTTCGTGCAGAACCCTGTTTTCGGAGGCCGCGCGAGGCGCGCCGGCCGGCTGCTCCACCTCTTCGCGCAGGATCGCCGCGGCACCGTCCTGGTCGCCTTCGCGATCGCCCTGCCGGTCCTCATGGCGTCGGTGGGCGCCGGCGTCGAGTACAGCCGGCTGCTTTACCGCAAGGCCCAGTTGCAGAGCGCCGCCGATGCCGGGGTGCTCGCCGGCGCCAACATGCTCAAGCTCGCCAATGCCGACGACGCCTCGGTGGCGAGCGTCACCCGGCAGACGATTCAGGCGCAGGCGCGCACGCCGGCCGACCGGACCAGCAGCATCACGGCCGAGATCGGCGACAGGCGCAGCGCCGTGTCGACGATGATCGAGGAGACGGTGCCCTCGCTCATGGGCAAGCTGCTCAGCCTGCCCTCCACCACCCTGATCGTCAGCGCGAAGGCCCAGCTCGTCGGCTCGGCCCGCCTGTGCCTGCTCGCCCTCGACCCCTCGATCAAGGGGGCCTTCAATATGGAGAAGAATGCGAAGGTCACGGCCGACGGTTGCTCGCTCTACTCGAACTCCACGAGCCCGAGCGGCCTTCTGGGCAAGGACAGCGCGACCGCCCGAGCGACGTCGATCTGCTCGGCAGGCGGCTTCGACGGGTCCAAGGCCCTGTTCACCCCGGCGCCGATCACCGACTGCACGCCGATCGGCGATCCACTCAAGAACCATCCGCTGCCGACGCCGGATGCGAGCTGCGTGAGCTTGGGTTCATGGGTCAACCCGCTCGGGAAGACGCCATCTGGCCCCAGCAACATCGTGACGGGGATCGTCACCCTCGATCCCGGCACCTATTGCGGCGGCCTGCGCATCACCGAGACCGCCATCGTCAGGCTTCGTCCCGGCACCTACGTGATGAAGGACGGCCCGCTGATCGTCGACAAGAAGGCGACGATGTCGGGCGAGGGCGTCGGGTTCTTCTTCACCGGCGACAAGGGCGGGCTCCTGTTCGACAAGGACACGACGATCGGCCTCACCGCGCCGACGAGCGGCCTCATGGCGGGCTTGCTGATGGCGGAGCAGCGGACCGTCGTCGATCCCGTCCCGGTGCCGATCGAGGCCTGGGTCACGCCCCCGCCCCCCTTCCGCCGGGCCCGGCGCCGCCGATGCGGCAGTACCGCATCATCAGCAACAACGCCCGCACGATGCTCGGCACCATCTACCTGCCGGCGGGCCGGCTGATCGTCGACAGCAGCCAGCCGGTCGCCGACCTTTCGGCCTACACGGTGATCGTCGCCCGGCAGATCAACCTCTACGAGGGGCCGAACCTGACTCTCAACGCGAATTACGGCGCGACGTCGGTGCCGGTCCCCGACGGGGTAGGGCCGAAATCGGGCACGGCGGCGCTGCGGAGCTGAGCGCCGTCAGGAAATCCCCAAACCCCGCACCAGTGCGATGCTGACGAGGAGCAGGACGCCCAAGGAGGCGATGACCGCGAGGGTCACCCGCCCGCCGACCCGGGCCACCACCCGCACGTCGACCCCGAGCCCGAGGGCCGCCATGGCGATCACCGTCAGGATGCCGGCGGTGCGGGTGAGCGGCGCGAGCGCCGCGTCGGGCACGAGGCCCAGCGACCGGGCGGTGGCGAGCACGAGGAAGCCGAGGATGAACCACGGCACCAGCTTGAAGAAGCCGAGCTTCTTCCGCGCGCCGGCCGGGGTGCCGGGCTCGTCGCGCAGGCGCGGGGCCAGCAGCGACAGGCCGAGCACCACGGGCCCGAGCATCAGCACCCGCACGAGCTTGACCAGCGTGCCGACCTGGGTGCTGACGAGGCTCACCGGCACGGTGGCGGCGAGCACCTGCGGCACCGCGTAGACGGTGAGGCCGGCGAGGACGCCGTACTCGGTCGGGTTGGTGCCGAGGAGCGGGATGAGGAGCGGCAGACCGAGCACCACCAGCACGCCGAGGATCGCCGTGAACGCGATCGAGGAGGCGACGTCGTCGCCGCTCGCGCCGATCACCGGGGCCACCGCCGCGATGGCCGAGTTGCCGCAGATGGCGTTGCCGCAGGCGATCAGGATCGACATCCGGGCCGGCAGCCCGAGCAGGCGGCCGATGGCGTAGCTGGCGATCAGCGCGATCACCACGGTGGCGACGATGCCGGTGAGCAGGGCCGGCCCCGAGGCGACGAGGGCGGCGAGGCTGATCGAGGCGCCAAGCAGCATCACGGCGACCTCGAGCAGCTGCTTGGCGCTGAAGGCGATGCCGATGCGCCAGCGCGGCCCCGGCTCCCAGACCGAGCGGATCGCGATGCCGGCGAGGATCGCGATCACCAGAGCCTCGACGTAGGGGTGGTGGACGAGGTGCTCCTCCGCCGCCTGGACCAAGCTCGCCGCCGCCGTGACGGCGACGCAGAGGGTGAGGCCGGGCAGGACCGCGAGCGCGGTCCGCCCCATCGCGTCAGGCCGCATCGCCGGGCATGCTCGTGTGGGCGGACCGTGCAGGGGTGAGGGACGCGCCGCGGGCGGGTCCGGCGCTCGGACGCGGGGACCTCACGGGCGGAAGCTCGTGCCGATGCCGGCCCGCGCCGGCTGGCCGAGCCAGAGCAGCGCCAGCCCGAGGACCAGGGCGATCGGGGCCGCCGGCGAGAGGGTGAAGGGGAGGCCGAGGAGCTTCCACAGCGTCGGCTGCCCGCCTTCGGCCATCGCCTGGAGGCTCGCGGCCCGGTCCTTCATGAGCGCCGCGGCAACGTCGCTGACCGAGGTGACGAGCACCGCGTTGTTGGCGATCGAGCGGGCGCCGTCATAGACGATCCCGACGAAACCGGCGGCAAGAAGCAGAAGGCCGAGGCAGCGGCACAGGAAACGGATCATCCAGGGCTCCGGACCGCGCACCTCACGCGGGGCGCGCGGGACCTTGAGTAGAGAGACGGTCTTGCGGGCGCAAGCTTGAGCGCGGCACCGTGGCGGGTTGATCCGGGCGCGCCCCGCGTGCCACGGCGCGTTGCGACCGACAGCGAGGGGAGCGGCATGAACGGCAGGACGGGTGGACGGCCGGAACTGGTGATCTTCGATTGCGACGGGGTCCTGGTGGACAGCGAGCCGATCAGCCTGGTGCGCCTGACCGAAGCCTTGCGGCGCATCGGCGTGCCGATCGACCTCGACACGGTGGCCCGCCGCTTCACCGGCACCAGCATGACCTCGATCATGGCGCATGTCGCGACGGATTACGGCGTGGCAGCGCCCGAGGGCTTCGTCGACGCGGTACGGGCCGACACCCTGCGGGCCTTCGACGCCGAGCTTGAGGCGATCAGGGGCGCCGGCGCGGTGCTGGGGGCGATGCAGGACCGGCGTTGCGTCGCCTCGAGCAGCGATCCGCAGCGCCTGCGCCACGCGCTCTCGCTCACCGGCCTCCTCGAGCACTTCGACGGCCACGTGTTCAGCGCCACCATGGTGGCGCGGGGCAAGCCGTTCCCGGACCTCTTCCTCTACGCCGCCGCCCAGATGGGGGTGGCGCCGGAAGCCTGCGTGGTGATCGAGGACAGCGTGCCGGGCGTCACCGCGGCGCGGGCCGCCGGCATGCCGGTGCTGGGCTTCTGCGGCGGCGGCCACTGGTCGCACGACCGGGCCGGAGCGGATCTTTTGGCCGCAGGGGCCCTTCGGGTTTTCGACGAATTCACCGATCTGCCCCATCTTCTGGAGACCTGGGACGCGTCGTCCCGTTAACGGACGGGGAGCCCTGGCACCGGATTCGCATTGACCTCCCGCACGCGCCCGGCACATTCGGGACCGTCGCCAAGGCCGCGAGACCGTCCCAGCATCCCGTCGCCGCACAGCCAACCGGAGCCCGCCGTGAGACCAGCCCGCATCGTCGCCTTCTCGGGCAACGTCCGCCGCCCCTCCCGGACCCGCGCGCTGGTGGAGGCCGTGGCGGCCGAGCTCGGCCGCCGCCGCCCGATCGACCTGAAGGTCTTCGACCTCGCCGAGGTCGGCACCGGGCTCGGCGCCACCACGCGGCAGGCCCTGCCCCTGCCGATCGCCCACATGATCGAGGCGATCGAGGGCGCCGACGCGGTGATCGTCGGTTCGCCGGTGCATAACGGCTCCTATTCGGGCCTGTTCAAGCACGTGATCGACTTCCTGGAGCCGGCGGCTTTGGCCGGCAAGCCGGTGGCGCTCACCGCGACCGGCGGCGGCCCGCGCCACGCCCTGATGGTCGAGCACCAGTTGCGCCCGCTCTTCGGCTTCTTCACCGCCCACGTCGCGCCGACCGCGGTCTATGCCGGCGAGGCGGAGATCGAGAACGGGGTCGTCACCGACGAGCGCGTCGCCGAGCGGGTCGCCGCGGCGGCGTCCGAACTCGCCCATCTCCTCGACGTGGCGGAGGCCGCCCGCCGCGCCGGGGCCGGACGGGCGGTGGCGGGGCTCTGAAGGCGCCGATCGCCTGGACCGGCGAGAGCCCTTGATCGGCCCTGATCCGACTTCAGGGCGCGGGCGCCGCCACACGCCATCCTGATGGCGCTCAGCGCCGTCGTGTCATCGATACGGGCCAGACGCACGAGGGTGCTGCCTCTACGGCCCCGACTGCCCGGGGCAGGCTCGAAGAGGTTCGGCTCTGCTTCGACGAGAACGGCCTGCCGCTCGGAACTGAGCCTCAACATGCCCCACTCGTCGTCAGGACAACCGAGGGATGCGACGACCTTTTTCCTGATACGAAAATCGGCATGCCCCTGGTGCGAGCCTTCCACGACGTCGGGCTGGCCAAGCAAGATGGCCCGAGATGCATCCGGCTTCATTGCGCCCTCGCGACCTCGTCGCTCCACCCGCGCATTCCGCCGACGCCGACTCCTCGAACGTTCGCAAACCGCCCTCAGCAGCCCTTCTCACGGTCATACTGACTGGATTTGACCTGGCCCCCTCCCCGTCCGGGTCAGGCCTTCTGGAGCTTGCGATAAACCCTCCCATAGGCCGCGTAGCTCGCGACGGTGCGGGCCATCATGGCGCGGCGGTTCGCGTCGAGGCGCGACAGGGGCCGGGCCGGGCGCCCGCCCCAGAGCCAGCCCGAGTCCAGCACCTGGCCCGGATCGGTGGCGCTGCCGGCGGCGAGCAGCACGTCCCCCTCCACCACCGTGCCGGGGGCGAGGCGCGCGCCCATGCCGATGAGGCAGCCCGGGCCGATGCGCCCGTCGCCGGCGGTGACGTTGTGGCCGAGCGTGGTGTCGCGCTCGATCACCAGGCCGCCGGCCTGGGTGTGGATCGCGCAGTTGTCCTGCACGTTCACGTTGGCTCCGATCACGATCGGGCTCAGCGGCGCCTCGAGGAGGCAGGAGAAGAACACGCTCGCCCCCGGCGAAAGGGCGACCCGGCCGCGGAGCCGGGCGGTGCGGGCGACGAACACCGCCGGATCGGGCGCGAAGTCGTCGCCCGGCGCGGCGGCCGGCTCGCTGGCGGCGGCCTCGCGCAGGCGCTCGGCCCGCTCGGCGAGCTCGCCCGGCGCGAGGGGGCGCAGGGGCCGGGCCGGGCTGCCGGCGCAGACGAAGCCCGCCGGCAGGGTGGTGCGCGGGAATACCGTGCTGCCGGCCTCCAGCAGCACCCCGTCCTCGATCAGGGACCCGTCGAGGACCACGCAGCCATCCTCGATCACGCCCTCGTCGCCCACCGTGCAGGCATGAACCACCGCGTCGCGGCCGACCGTGACCCGGTCGCCGACGATGCACGGATACATCTCGGCCGCGATGTGCAGGGTCGAGCGGGCGCCGAGCCAGAACCGGTCGCCGACGATCACGTCGTGCCCGTCGGCGCGGATCACCGATTCGTCGCCGAGCCAAGCCTGCGCCCCGAGGCTCGCCCGCCCGATCACCGCGCTGCCGCGGCCGCACCAGACCGGCCGGGCAGCGAAGGTGGGCTCCGTGTCGTCGAAGGGGAGGAGGAGGTCAGGGATCACGGGTCGTCCTCCGTCCGGCCGGCCGGGCGGCCGGTCCTTCGCCCCACATCTACGCCGTTCCGCGCCCGCCGCCAGCCCCGGGTCCCGTCGCCGCCGGTTCATGCTAGAGAATGGCCCTGCCCATCGCCGGAACCGCCATGACCCCTCGCCTCTCGATCCAGCCCGAGCCTTTCGACGTCGCGGCGGAGATCGCCGCCCTCACGGCGGAGCTCGGCGGGCGGGCGGGCGCCATCGTGAGCTTCACCGGCCTGTGCCGCGACGAGGACGGGCAACTCTCCGCCCTCGAGCTCGAACATTATCCCGGCATGGCCGAGGCCGAGATCGGCCGGGTGCTCGCCGAGGCGGCGTCGCGCTGGCCGCTGCAAGGGGCCGTCGCGATCCACCGCCACGGCCTGATCCGCCCGGGCGAGGGCATCGTCCTGGTGCTCGCGGCCTCCGCCCACCGCACGGCCGCCTTCGAGGCCGCGAGCTTCCTGATGGACTACCTCAAGACCCGCGCGCCGTTCTGGAAGCGCGAGCACCGCGCCGACGGTACATTGGGCGGCTGGGTCGAGGCGACGGAGCACGATGCGGCGGCGGCGGCGCGGTGGTGAGGGTGTGAAACGGGGATTACCAAGAATTCGAGCGATCGGATCGACGAATCGCTGACCGGCCTGATGCAGGATCACGGTCATGTTCCACGATCACAGACACCCCGACCCCAGAGAGCCCGACTCCTTGGCGTTCGACCCGCTGAGCGCGCGCAGCCTCGCGGTGGCCTGCGCCCTCGTCGGACTCGTCACGCTCCTCCTCTCCGAGCGCCCGACGCCCGGGGGGGTGCTCCTCGCCTGGGCCGGTCTCGCCGGCTGGGCGCTGCTGCGCGTCGTCGGCCGGCGTCGCGCGCCGCAGCCCCTGCGCCGGACGATCCGCCCGCCGCCCGAGCCGATCATCGAAATCGTCGAGGTGAAGGATTGGACGCCCCGGCGCGAGGCCCCGGTGCTGGCCCTGCCGAAGCCCTTCACGGCCGTCTCGCCGGAGGGCGCGGAGGCCTGGAAGACCTCGGCGCATCCCGCCGTGCTCGCCGGCGTGCGGCGGCGGCGCGAGCAGGGCTGAGCGGGATTTTGCGGTCGCCGAACGGCCGCGCGCGGCTATCTGTCCTGCACGGCGGCCGCGAGCGCCGCCGGCGGAGAGATCATCGGACATGGCCGTTTTCCCATCTCAGGACGCCGCTCACCGAGAGGCCCCCCGCACGGCATGGGCGAACACCCGCTCCCTCGTGCTCGCGGGCATCGGGGTGGTGTCGTTCACCGCGGTCCTGCTGCTGGCCTGGCACGCGGCCGACACGCTGCTCCTGATCTTCGCCGGCATCCTGTGCGCGGTCTTCCTCGACGGGCTCACCCATTACCTCGGCCGCGTCATCCCGCTCGGGCACGGGGCGCGGCTCGCGACCGTGAGCGTGCTGCTGGCGCTGCTCGTGCTCGGCATGGTCGGGCTCGGCGGCGCCACCGTGGCGGGGCAGGCGCAGCGCTTAGGGGAGACGCTGCAGAAGCAATCCGGCACCGTGAAATCCTGGCTCGACGCCCGCGGGATCGACACCCGCTTCCTCGATTTCGGCAAGCTGAAGGAGGCCGCGGCGCAGCGCGATCCGAACTCGGCGGAGGACGGGCGCCAGAAGGGCCCCAGCGGCCTGCCGAGCCCCGGCACGCTCCTGTCCGGCGCGAGCAGCGTGCTCGGCCAGGCCTCGACGGTGGCGCTGGCGGTGTTCGGCGCCATCGGCAACGTGTTCATCGTCGTGGTGCTCGGTCTGTTCGTGGCGGCCGATCCGCGAACCTACCGCGACGGGCTGCTGCGCTTCGTGCCCTCGCGCCAGCGCACCCACGCGGCCTCCGTCGCCGACGACATCGGCATCACCCTGCGCCACTGGCTGTTCGGCCAGCTCGTCGTGATGGCGGCGATCTTCGTCTGCGTCTGGCTCGGCTTGAGCCTCGTCGGCATCGACGGGGCCCTGGTCCTCGGGCTCCAGGCCGGCCTGCTCTGCTTCATCCCGACCATCGGGGCCCTGGTCGCCGGCATCATCATCGTGCTGGCCTCCCTCGCCTCGGGGCTGCAGGGGGTGATCGCGGGCCTGTGCGTCTACCTGCTGGTGCAGACCCTGGAGAGCTACGTGCTGACGCCGTTCGTGCAGAAGCAGGCGCTCGACATCCCGCCCGCGACCCTGTTCGCCGGCCAGATCCTGCTCGGGGTGCTGTTCGGGCTCTGGGGCGTCGCCCTGGCGCTGCCCCTGATGGCGGTCTGCAAGGTGCTGCTCGACCGGCTCTACATCGAGGACACGCTGGGGGAGGATGCGGGCTGACGGCGCCCTCCCCACCGGGCTGGGTCAGGCGCTCTGCGGCTTCGTCACCTTGGCCTCGATCGCGTCCCAGACCGCGACCGCGAGGTCGGGGCCGCCGAGGCGCTTGATCGCCCGGATGCCGGTCGGCGAGGTGACGTTGATCTCGGTCAGGTTGCCGTCGATCACGTCGATGCCGACCAGGATCAGGCCGCGGCGGCGCAGTTCCGGGCCGATCGCCGCGCAGATCTCGCGCTCGCGCGGGGTCAGCGCCGTCGCGCCGCCGGTGCCGCCCCGCACCATGTTGGAGCGGATGTCGTTGGCCGCCGGCACCCGGTTGACGGCGCCGAGCGGCTCGCCGTCGACCAGGATGATGCGCTTGTCGCCCTCGGTGATCCGCGGCAGGAAGCGCTGCACCACCCAGGGCTCGCGGAAGGTGACCGAGAACAGGTCGAACATCGAGCCGAAATTCGGGTCGTCGGGCAGCACCCGCAGCACCGCCGCGCCGCCGTGCCCGTGCAGCGGCTTCATCACCACGGCGCCGTGCTCGGCCCGGAACTCCTCGATCTCGCGCTTGTCGCGGGTGATCAGGGTCGGGGGCATCAGCTCCGGATAGGCGGTGACGAACAGCTTCTCGGGGGCGTTGCGCACCTCGAACGGGTTGTTCACCACCAGCGTGTGCGGGTGGATCCGCTCCAGCATGTGCGTCGCCGTGATGTAGGCGAGGTCGAAGGGCGGGTCCTGGCGCATCAGCACCACGTCGACGGTCGCCAGGTCGACGCGCTCCTGGGCGCCGAGATGAGCGTGGTCGCCCTCGACGTCCTGCACCCGCAGGGGCTCGGCCCGGGCGGTGACGCGCCCGTCGCGCATCGAGAGCCGGTCGGGGGTGTAGTGCAGGAGCGTGTGGCCGCGGGCCTGCGCTTCCAGCAGCAGCGAGAAGGTGGTGTCGCCGGCGATGCGGATCGCCTGGATCGGGTCCATCTGGACCGCGACGGTAAGGGCCATGTCGGGATGATCTCCGGTCGCCCGGGTTATCGGGCGGCCCGCGCCCGATGGCAACGGTCGTGAACGAAGGGAGGCCCCGCGCGAGAACCGCGGCGGGGCCCCAAGTCAGGGAGGAAACGCCCATGAGCGTCCGCAGGAAGCTAGCAAGCCCCGTGCCAGCGCTGGCTGCGCGGCGGCTCGGGCGGTCCTGAGGTCGACCCGGCGCTCGGCCGGCGAGGTGAGCGTCGTTCAGGCCCCGCCTTGCCGATCCCCGCCCGCCGGATCCTCACTCTGGGGATCCTGGCCCGGCCAGTCGACGATGCGGTCCGGCAGTTCCTCGGTCTCGAACTCCTCCTCGGTGCCGCTGACCCGGCCGCGGACCGAGATGCCGGCCTCGTGCACGGTGCGCCGGGTGCCGGAGACCAGGGGATGCCACCAGGGCAGGTCGTGCCCGTCCCGCACCAGGCGGTAGCCGCAGGTCGGCGGCAGCCACGGCAGGGTGCGCACCGCCTCGGGCGTCAGCCGCACGCAATCGGGCACCCTGCGCTGGCGCCGGGCGTAGTCGCGGCAGCGGCAGGTGCCGGCATCGAGCAGCGTGCAGCCGATATCGGTGTAGTGGATCTCGCCCGAATCCTCGTCCTCGAGCTTGAGCAGGCAGCAGCGGCCGCAGCCGTCGCACAGGCTCTCCCACTCCTCCGGGGACATCGCCTCCAGGCTCTTCTCGCGCCAGAACGGGGTCGCGGCCTTCAGCGAGGCGGGCGGGCGCGGGGGCTTGCTGCGGGCTTCGGCCACGGTGATCCAAGGCTCTCGAGGCGCCGGCGCGACGGCGCGGGTGGGGATTTCGGGGATGGAAGCCCCCTCCTCTGCCGCGCCCGGGGCCCGCGGGCAAGCACGGCCGGACCGGCTTACGCAATCCTGCGACGTCGTGTCGGCGCAGAAGCGCCCCATATAGGCCTTGGAAGCCTGCGAACGGCTGACCGTCTCGCGCTAGGATGCGAGGCTTGCTAGACCGACGAATTGCGCCATCCCGAGGATTGCTGCCGTGCCCGAGAACCAGCCCGCCGACCGGCTGACCAAGCTCCGGACCCGCCTGTCCCACGGGATGCTCGGCTTCGACGCCTGGCTGAATGACGGCCTCTACAACGGCGGCCGCTCGTTCGGCGAGGCCTATGGGCGCTTCGCGGAGCGGTTCCAGCGTCGCTTCCGGGTGCGGGGCGTCAAGCGCCTGGCGCTCGACCTCGCGAGCGAGGGCGTGACGCTCGGCCTCGTCGGCGGCGTCGTGATGCTGACGCTCGCCCAGTCGGCCTTCAACCAGACCAGCGAGAACTGGCTGAAGGCGCCGGACCTCGCCGTGACCTTCCTCGACCGCTACGGCACCGAGGTCGGGCGGCGCGGCATCAAGCACGACGACTCGCTGCGCATCGACGAGTTTCCCGACATCCTGGTCAAGGCGCTGATCTCGACCGAGGACCGGCGCTTCTACGAGCACTGGGGCATCGACCCGATCGGGACCCTGCGCGCCGTGACGGTGAACGCCCGCGGCGGCGGCCACGTCCAGGGCGGCTCCTCGCTGACCCAGCAGCTCGCCAAGAACCTGTTCCTGTCGAACGAGCGCTCGCTCGAGCGCAAGGTCAACGAGGCGTTCCTGGCCCTCTGGCTCGAATGCCACCTGACCAAGAACGAGATCCTGAAGCTCTATCTCGACCGGGCCTATATGGGCGGCGGCACCTTCGGGGCGGCGGCGGCGGCGGATTACTATTTCGGCAAGAACCTCAAGGACATCACCCTGCCGGAGGCGGCCATGCTGGCCGGCCTGTTCAAGGCGCCGACGAAGTACGCGCCCCACGTCAACCTGCCGGCGGCGCGTGCCCGCGCGGCGGACGTGCTGCACAACATGGTCGAGGCGGGCTACCTGACGGAAGGCCAGATCCAGTCGGCCCTGCGCAACCCGGCGACCCCGGTGACCCGCTCGCGCGACATCAGCGCCGATTACTACCTCGATTGGGCCTTCAACGAGATCAAGAAGCTCGTCGACGAGGGCAAGCTGAAGAAGGAGCGGGTGCTGGTCGTGAAGACCCCGCTCGACCTCGCGATCCAGAAGCGGGCCGACCAGGCGGTGGAGAACGTGCTGCGCCAGTTCGGCGACGCCTTCGACGTCGAGCAGGCGGCCCTCGTGACCATGGACCCCGACGGTGCCGTGCGGGCGATGGTCGGCGGGGCCGATTACGGCCAGAGCCAGTTCAACCGCGCCACCGACGCGCTCCGCCAGCCCGGCTCGTCCTTCAAGCCCTACGTCTACGCCGCGGCCCTCGCCACCGGGCAGTGGCGGCCCGAGAGCAAGGTCGTCGACCGGCCGGTCTGCATCGGCAACTGGTGCCCGGCGAACTATGGCCGCTCCTTCGCCGGCACCGTGCCGTTGTGGGTGGCGGTGGCGAAATCGATCAACACCATCCCGGTGCAGTTCTCGATCGCCATGGGCAAGCAACTGGGCGAGACCCACGACGCCCGGGCGGCCAAGCTCGGCCGGGCCAAGATCATCGAGCTCGCCCACAAGATGGGCATCACCTCGAACCTGGTCGACTCGGTCTCGCTGCCGATCGGCTCGGCCGAGGTGACGGTGCTCGACCAGGCCGCCGGCTACTCGGTCTTCGCCAATGGCGGCCGCCGGGCCAAGCCCTACGCGGCGACCGAGATCCGCACCGGCGCCGGCGAGGTGATCTACCGCCACGACGCCAGCGAGGCGCCGCCCGAGCAGCTGCTCTCGACCCGGGTCGTCGCCGACATGAACATCATGCTGAACAAGGTCGTCGACGAGGGCACCGGCCGCAAGGCGGCGGTGGAGGGCGTGCGCACCGCCGGCAAGTCGGGCACCACCAACGCCTACCGGGATGCCTGGTTCGTCGGCTATACCGGCAACCTCGTGACCGCCGTCTGGTACGGCAACGACGACCATTCCTCGACCAAGAACCTGACCGGCGGCTCGCTGCCGGCGATCACCTTCCACGAGGTGATGGCGCCGGCCCACCAGGGCATCGAGATCAAGCCGATGCCGGGCTTCGAGTCGGACAAGGCCGTCGTTCGCAGCGCCCAGGGCCCCGCCCCGACCACCCCGCCCCCCGGCGCGCCGGCCGGCGCCCTGTCGCGGCGCTCCTTCGAGGTGCTGGGGGGACTGGGCACCCTGTTCCGCTCGGTCGAGAGCCCGACCCCGGGACGGGCGGCGTTCAACACGGTGGGAAGCGGCACGGCCGAACGGTCGTCGGTGCGGTAACGCCGGGGACGTCCCGCGCGGTGCCCGAGCGCCGCGCCTTGACCTTCGCCGTGACGATCCGCACAACGGCGCCGTTCGGTACCTCGCCCGCACAGTTCCGCGGCGGCCGACATGCGCCCGGCCAATCCCCTGGCCGGGCCGAGCGACGAGGCCACGTCGACCGGCTCCGGCACGCGATGATAGTCTCCTCCGCCGTCCAGGGCCGCACGAAAGGGAAGCCCATGAAGTACGTGGCGGTCACCCGCATCCTCGACGAGGCGGACATCGTCGAGGCCTTCACGCGGCACACGGCCCTGTTTGCCGGCCATCACATCTTCATCGACAACGGCAGCAACGACGGCACGCTCGACATCCTGCGGTCCCTGCAGGCCGAGGGATTGCCGATCACCGTCTTCCAGAACAAGTCCGTGCATTACAACGAGCGCGAGTTCAATACGTTTCTGTACAAGGAAGCGGTCGACAACCACCGGGCCGACTGGGTCATCTTCCTGGACGCCGACGAGTTCCTCGACGATCGTCATCTCGGGATGTCGTTTCATCAATACTTCGAGGCCCTGGAGCGGAGCGGCAGCCCGGTCCAGTGCGTCAAGATCCCGATGGTCAACTATCAATACACGCGGCAGGACAACAAGGATGAAATGATCGTCCCGCGTCGCATGGTCAAGCGTCACGCGCCGAGCGACACCTGCAAGGTGATCGTGAGCGCGAAGATTCGTCACGACGAGATCATGATCGACAACGGGTCGCACCACGTCTTCTGCCGCGGGTCCGAGGTGCGCGAGCAGATCACCGAGACCAGGATCTGGCTGGCCCACTACTCGGAGCGCTCGCCGTTCCAGCTGGTGGTGAAGTTCGTGCGGGGCTGGGCGAAGGTCCTCGCCGCGGGCGAGGTCGCCCTCAAGGCCGGCGCGAGCTCCCACTATCGCGGGCCGTTCGAGATCCTCAAGGACCGGCCCGAAGCGCTCCTCAAGAGCGAGTGGTTCATGACCCACAAGAACGAGCACCCGGACCTCGTCGAGGATCCGACGCGCTACCATGGCGGCGAACTGCGATACACGCCGCGCGTCGAGGACGACATGATCGCCGTCAGGAGCCTCATGGGATACCTCGCGGACTTGGCCGAGCAGCACGGCCGGCTGATCGATTCGAGCGCGTCGGTCCGGCAGCTGGTCGAGCAATGGGGGTCGCAGCACGGCCGGATCCTGTGAGCGTCGCCGACGGCGCGGCTCTCGCGGCGTCCAGCGAGACGCCCGTGACGATGCACCGGCATTTTCACCCGGGCCTCACCTGACCAAGCGGATGTCGGCGAGAGGAAAAAATTCCGGCGCGCCCCGAAATCCAGCGCAGAAACAAGGCGTAATAACCGGATCATGCCCCGGAGCACGGGCCGGTCGTGCTCGGATCGGGGGCGTGTCAGATCTTCGAGTCCGCGACCGCGATTTTGTCACATTTCCTTCACAGAACCCGTATGCACTTTCCCGGAAAATGCTCTGCGATCGCCTGAACTGAACCAGGCGGGCGCAACCTCGATCGTCGTCGAGAACCCCTCCGGATTACCTTACGGTTCATCGGCTTTGAAACTGACGACACAGCGCGAGCATGATCGGTGGCTGGACCGCCTTCTCGCGACGCCCCTGGCGCAGCGAATCCGGACCCACCTCCTCGACCGCGCCTGGTCCACCTCGGAACACGGTCACGCACCGACGTGGTCGCACCGGATTCGCGACCGGCTTTCGGCGATCGTGAGCCCGCCCGAGCGGGCACCGGGTGTCGCGACCGTCGTGGCCATCGCGAAAGATGAAGGCCGGTACATCACGGAGTGGATCGCCTGGAATCTCGCGATCGGCTTCGATCGCATCCTGATCTTCTCGAACGACAGCACCGACGACACCGACCGGATCGTCTCGCGTCTTTCACGGCGGGATCCACGGGTCGCCCTGATACGGTGGCCGTCCGTACCCGGCACCTCGCCCCAGATCACCGCCTACACGCATTCCTTGAGCATCGTGACGACGCCCTGGGTCATTTTTCTCGACATCGACGAGTTTCTCCTGCCCTTCGCCGACGGCCATATCCACCATTTCCTCGATCGCGTTCCGGACGATGTCGCGAGCGTTCACATCAACTGGCGGAATTTCGGCTCCGGCGGACGGACATCCGCGGATTACGACTTCGTGACTAAGACGTTTTTTCAGGGTGCCGACTTGGGCTGGGGCAATCACAACCATTTCAAGACTTTCACCCGGACCGCCCTGACGACGGATGTTCATGTTCACGACGCGGGAACGTCGAAGGGCCGCAGGACGCTCTCCGATTTCAACGAGTTCGCGCTGCATTACCCCGGTATCGGCACCCGGACAGTTCACGACACGATCCAGATCAATCACTATCAATGCAAAACCTATGAAGAATTTGCCCAGCGCATGCGGCGCGGCGATGCCAATTACGCCGGAAGCGGACCGCGCGACCATTCACGAGAACGATTCGACGTCCTCGACAGAAATGAAACCTCGGATTTCAAGATCCGCATGTTCGAAGCCGCCTTCGACGCCGAGTACGAGCGGCTGACGCGATGACGCTCGCCCTGCGCCGCGGATCGCCGCGGAGGGCCCGCGGTCCGATCCGTCGGATCCCGGGTCTTCCGTCTCCTGCCCGGCGATAGCCGTTCGGCGAAAAAACCCGTTCGGGCTCCGCCCGACCTGGGCTAGACACGGCCCCACGATGCTGATCGAGAAAGTCGCCCCTCCGGCCGCCGGGCGCGCCGCGCCCCTCCGGCCCCGATCCCTGCCGCGGCTGCTGCGGCGGGCGTCGCACCTGCGCGGGGTCGGGCGCGGATTCGGGACTGTCGGGCTGGTGGTCTACGCCCTCGCGCTCGGTGCGGCCTTAGGCCTCGCCAGCGCCAACTGGGCGACGCGGGGGCGCTACCCGTTCGGGGGCGTCACCCTGAATGCCTGGACCGCCTGGCCGAAGATCGGCTCGCGCGACGCCGACCCCTACGTGCGGGCGATCCACGCCCGGACCGGCGAGGTGCCGCTGGCCCTCGGGGAAGGCCTGCTCCTCACCGCGCTCACCGACGATGCCGGGCGCAGGCTCGATCCCTCCTGCCGCTACCGCATCGCCGGCGCCACGCCCCCGGCCCGGGCCTGGACCCTGACGGTGGAGCGGCGCGGGCATGCCAAGGAGGCGGCCCGGGAAGCAGCCAAGGACGCGGCCGATCGCCCGGCGCAAGGAGGCGCCGTGCCGCCGGCGCGCACCGGCTTCACCTCCACGGAGGTCCTGCGCGACCGCGACGGCCGCTTCGCGGTGATCCTGAGCCCGGCCGTGCAACCCGGCAACTGGCTTCCGATGCCCGGGGGCGACGGCTCGATCCGGCTGGTGCTGCGCCTCTACGATACGCCGGTGGCGGCGAGCACCGGCGTGCTCGAACGCGAGGGCGTGCCCTCGATCACCCGGGAGGATTGCCCGTGACGCCGCTCGGCCGCTTCATCCTCGCCACCCTGTGCGGCCTCGTCCTGGCCGGGCTCGTGCACGTCGCGACGGTGCTGGCGATCCCCTACCTCGCCGCCGGCGACGCCCTGGCGCGTTCGCGCGCGACGCTCGCCAACGACACCTCGGTGCTGATCCACGCGGCCGAAGTCGGGGGACCGGCCGAGGCGGCGGAGGGCTGGCTGCCGCCGCAGGACCCCGCGGTGGCGGTGGGCGTCTGCGCCTACGACCTCGACGACGGGCCGGTGCGGATCACCGCCGAGACCGGCCCGCTCGTCGAGACGATCGCGCTCCACGGGCGCAGCGGCGCCTACTACGCCATCACCGACCAGGCGGCCGTGCGTGGCACGGTCGAGCTCGTCATCATGACCCGGCGCCAGTTCGACGAGGCGCTCGCCACCGCCGACGAGGACGAGCGCAATCGCGACGTGCGCATCGTCGCACCGAGCCGGCAGGGCTTCGTCAGCGTGCGGGTGCTCGCCGCCCTGCCGAGCCAGCAGGCCCAGGCCAACGAGGCCGCCCGCTCGGTCTCCTGCACCATCGACGGGCCGGACGAGTAGGGCGATCGTCTCCCGATCTCCGCGTTCGGGAGACGATCTCTCATCCCTTGCGTCGTGGCATCGACACGTCGATGCCACGGCGTCCGGCGCATCAGCGCCGACGCCCGTTCGGGCTTAGCCAGCGCCTTCGAACGGATCCGTTCGAGGGTGCGGCGGTATCATCCCTTGCGCACCAGCACCACCTCGCCCGGTTCCGCGGGCACGAGGCCGCAGCGCGCCTCGGCATCCGCCGGCAGCAGCGGGTCGAGCAGGGTCCGGCGCGAATCCAGGAAGGCGAGGGCCCGCTCGGTCGCCACCGCCTCGTCCTCGGGGGCGGCGATCAGCAGGTGTTCGAGGGCGTAGCGGTAGGAGGCGGAGCGCGCCGCCGTCTCGCGCCGCACCCAGGCGATGAGGCAGCGGTTCTCCGCCACCCGCATCGCGGCGCTGCGCACGTCGCGGTCGTCGAGGGTGGTGATGAAGGGCAGGCTCTGCAGCCGCGTCAGGTCCGCCCGCACCACCCGCGACGCCGTCTCGGCGAAGGCGGGGACGAGGCGGCCATCCGCCACCAGGTCGTCGGAGAGGCGCCGGTAGCGCGAGACGACCGAGCGGAACGGCCCGCTGGTGATCGCCTCGAGGTAGGCCGCCGGATCGGCGGGGCGCCAGCCCACCGGCAGCACCCGGGCGCGGGTGAGGTTGTTGAGGGCGGCGTCGAAGACGCTGCGCTCCCGGGCCGGCATCAGGAAGCGCCAGGCGCGATCGCGCAGCGCCCGCTCGTCCTCCGTGAAGGGAAACAACGAGGCCGGCTCGCCGCGCTCGTGCGCCGCGAACGTGCCGGCGGCGTCGATCAGGCTGTTCCAGGCGGTGGGCGCCGGGCGGCCGAAATCGCCCTGCTGGACGCAGGCTGCCACCAGCGGCACGGCGATGAGGGCGCCGGCGAGCGGCGCGACGAACGGGAGGGTACGGCGCGGCATGGGGCGGCGCGGGACCTCAGCGCCGGCAGCGCCGCTCGGGCGCGGGCGCAGGCAGGACGGGCTCGGCGGGATCGGGCAGCCTCTCATAGCGCACTCCCGTGAACAGCAGAATCGTGCCGCGGACCGCGTCCGCCGGATGGGAATCGGCCGAACCGCCGGCGACCGCGCCCGGGCGCGCCGCGGGGCGCGGGAACGGGATGATGTCCGCCGAGGGACGCCGCTGTGGGCCGACCATGTGTGCTCTCCCGCCTCCGCCTAAGTCCCTCCGGCACGTCCCTCCGGGACCGCCACCCATCGCGACCTCACGGGAGGGACGAAACCACGCGCATGGTTAATGGATTGTTTCCAATGCTCCCCCGTCTCACCGTGTCCGGAGGCCCGCCCGGCCTGCCGCGTAAACCATCGGTGACCGGACCGGCGCCCGATCCCCGCTGTCCCCAGGCCCGGAACCGGCCGCTCTCCGCAGCCTTAAGCGTCGCTTTACGCAAGCCCCGGCATTCTCCGGGTCGTCTTCAGTCCTGCGTACCCGATCGCCCATGGCCCGCTCCGCCGCCGACGCTCCGCCGGACCTCTCCGGCCTTCTCGACCTCGCGCGAGACCGGCGTCTCGACATGAAACCGGTCCTGCTGCGGGTGCAGACGGACCTCTTTCGCGCCGCCCCCGTGCGGGACGTCGCGACGATCCGGGCCTTCGAGTCACTCGCCTGCGGGCTGATCCCGACGGTCGATTCCGCCACCGCCGAGATCGTCGCCCAGAAGCTGGCGCCCCTCGCCGACACGCCCCAGAGCGTGCTGACGCTGCTCGCCGCCCATGGCGGCGGCGCCCGCGACGCGGTGCTGGCCTTGAGCCCGGTCCTGTCGACGGCGCTGCTCGACGCCGCCGGCAACGGGCCGGAGCTCGACGCGGTCATCGCCCTGCGGCACGATCTCGGCCGGGCCCTCGTCGACGACCTGAGCCAGCGCGACGAGCCGGACGTCGACATCGCGCTCGCCCGCAACGCGACCGCGCCGCTCTCCGGCGCCGCCCTGGAGCGGCTGGTCGAGCGGGCGCGCCGGCGGCCGGACCTGGCCGCCCTGCTCCTCGCCCGCCACGACCTGCCGGCGGTCGACCTCGCGCCGCTCTACCTCCAGGCGGACCGTGAGCGCCGGGCGGCGATCCGCGACGGCGTCGCCGCCCGCGCGGCCCTGCGGCCGCAGGGGCGGGCCGGCATGCGGGCGGCCGGCGCCGCGCTCACCGCGTTCGCCGCCCGCGGCGAGCCGGAGCGGTTCGAGGTGGCGCTCGGCGAGGCACTGGGCATGCCGGGGGTGAGCTTCCGCGCCACCGAGCCGGAGCGGCGCGACCTCCTGGCGCTCGCCCTGCGCGCCGCCGACCTCGCCGAGGAGGAGGCGGTGTTCATCTTCCTGCGCCTCGATCCCTCCATCGCCCGCTCGGTCGAGGCGGTGTTCGGCCTGACCGAGCTGTTTCGCGCCATGGACGCCGCCACCGCCCGCGACCTCGTCGCCTCGATCCTCGGCAGCGACGGGACCCTGCACGGCGCCACCCCCGAGCAGCACCGCCCGGCCCACGGCCCGGCCTCGCCGCGCCTGCGCCCGGCCGCCGCCCCCTCCTTGCGCCCGGCCCTTCCGGAACGGACCCGCAAGGCGCGATAGATCTCAGGCCGAGCACGACGGTTTCCCCCCGGTCGCGAAATGCTCTAGGCGTGGCGCTCCGGATGCTGCGCCGCCCGCGACGGGGTGGCGCGCGACGGGACAACGAGAACCGTCTCGGGGAGAGCCTCGTGAGTGCCAGCCTGCCGGTCGCCCTGCCCGATATCGGCGACTTCAAGGACGTCCCGGTGGTCGAGATCCTGGTCAAGCCCGGGGACCGGATCGCCGTCGACGACCTCCTGATCAGCATCGAATCCGACAAGGCCACCATGGAGGTCCCCTCGCCGGTGGCGGGAGTGGTGGCGGAGATCCTGGTGGCGCCGGGCACGCGGGTGTCGCAGGGCACGCCGATCCTGATGGTCGACACCTCCGGCGAGGCCGCCGCACCGCTGCCCGCCGCGGCCTCGGCGGCCCCCGAACCGGCGCCGAGCCCGGCCCCGGCGGCAGCGGCGGCTCCCGCGCCGGTCGCGCCCGGGACCTCCGCCACGTCCGAAGCCCCCGCCAAGGCCGAAGCCCCCGCCACCTCCGCCGCCCACGCCACGCCCTCCGTGCGCGCCTACGCGCGCGAGCTCGGCGTCGATCTGGCGGGCATTCCCGGCACCGGCCCGCAGGGGCGCATCCTGCGCGAGGACGTGCTGGCCTTCGTCCGCGGCCAGATGGCGGCCCCCTCCCCCGCTACCCCGCCGGCCGCCGCCCCACCGCCCGCTCCGGCCCCCACCGGGATCGGCGCCGGCCTGCCGGCCTGGCCGCAGGTCGACCACGCCAAGTTCGGCCCGGTGCGGCGGGAGTCCCTGTCGCGCATCCAGCAGATCTCCGGCCAGGCGCTCGCCCGCAACTGGCTGACGATCCCGCACGTCACCAATTTCGACCACGCCGACGTCACCGAGACCGAGGCGCTGAGGCGCGAGCTGAACGGCGCCGGCCGGCCCGGCGCCCACAAGGTCACGATGGTGGCGATCCTGATCAAGGCCGCCGCCGCCGCGCTCCGGGCCTATCCGCGCTTCAACGCGGCGCTCGACGGCGATGCCCTGATCCTGAAGGATTATGTCCATGTCGGCTTCGCGGTCGACACGCCGCGGGGCCTCCTGGTGCCGGTGGTGCGCGACTGCGACCGCAAGGGCCTCGTCGAGATCGCCCAGGAGATGGGGGAGCTCGCCGAGCAGGCCCGCTCCGGCACCCTGCCCCCCGCCGCGATGCAGGGCGGCGGCTTCTCGGTCTCGTCGCTCGGCGGCATCGGCGGCGACGGCTTCACGCCGATCATCAACGCCCCCGAGGTGGCGATCCTGGGGGCCGCGCGCTCGCGCATCGAGCCGGTCTGGGACGGCAGCACCTTCCAGCCGCGGCTGATCCTGCCCTTGAGCCTGTCCTGGGACCACCGGGCGGTGGACGGCGCGGCGGCGGCCCGCTTCCTCTCGCACCTCGCCGCGGTGCTCACCGACCTGCGCCGGGGCGCCCTGTGATCCGGGCGGCCGACCCGGCCGATTACCCGGCCCTGGCGCGTTTGTTCGAGGAGATGCAGGCCTACTACGCCGTGGCGTGCCCGCCTCGGGAAGAGATCGAGGCGGCGCTCGCCGGGCGCCCGGCCGGCACCGAGATCCTGGTGGCGGAGGAGGGCGGGGACCTCGCCGGCTTCGCGGCGTTCCCGGCGATCTATCCCGGCCCGGGTCTCGCGGGCGGCCTGTTCCTGAAGGAGCTGTTCGTCGGCGCCGCCCATCGCGGCGCCGGCCACGGCCGCGCCCTGGTGCGGGCGGTGGCGGGAGAGGCCGTGGCGCGCGGGCTGAAGCGCGTCGACTGGACGGCGGATGCCGGCAAGCCGGCGCTGCTCGCGTTCTACGAGGGGCTCGGGGCGGCACAGAAGCCCGACAAGGTGTTCTTCCGGCTGGACGGGGAGGCACTGGCGGCGCTCGGCGGGTGAGACCGGCCGCACGGGCCGCCTCCTTTCCCCGCGTGGAAAGAAGGTTCCGAGCCCGGTCCGACGGACCGCGCAGGGCTGTCGGAAGTCGGAGCCGGAAGCCGGACGAATCGCCGATGCAGGTCGGCTCCGTGCCGGACAGGGTGCATCCGGGGCTTGTTCGACGAAACGTCTGTGCTGGACCGGGACCGCCGGCATGGCCGTGCCAGGCGGTGCATGGGCTATGTAACCCGATGCTGTTTCGAGCCTTTACATTCGTTAATATTCTCAGTACCGACATTTGATAAATCAGTCTTCGCGAGCCTTCTGCTGAGAATGCCTCGCGAAACCATTGTGCGGTTGCGTGCAGAATGCACGAAAATATCTGGCCAAAATAGTAAAATGGCACCTGAAGAAGAGCATATCAACGACATTGATGCGAGATGTCGCTCACTTCAGAGAGATTTTCCGCTTTTTCGAACGGCGCTGGATGCGATCGGGGAAGCAGTCATTATTACAGATGCACAGCTTGACCGCCCCGGGCCGCATATCGAGTACGTCAATCCGGCATTCTCCCGATTGACAGGCTACTCAGCTGATGAAGTTCTTGGAAAGACGCCGCGCATTCTGCAGGGTCCGTTGACCGACCGCGCGTTGCTGGATCGCCTGCGATTTGATTTGGAGACGCGGGAAGCCTTTCAGGGCAGCAGCATCAATTATCGCAAGGACGGCACGAGCTACCGTCTCTACTGGCACATCACGCCACTGCGCAATCAAGCGGGAGAACTGACGCACTGGGTCGCCCTCCAACGCGAGATCGCGTCGGACACAGCACTTGACGCACAGCCGGAGCAGGGAGTGCACCGTGTCCGCCAGATCACCGGTCAAGCGGCCGCGCGACTGAATGGAGCGCTTCGACCGTCCGACGATGCGGGCCGGCTCGGAGACCGGGATGCGCCCGATACGCGCGACCTGCAGAGGCAGGTGCGCGACACTCTCGCCACCGTGCGCTCCATCGCACGCCGAACGGCCGAAACCCACGAAACAGCCGAAGACTACATGATGCACCTCGACGGCCGCATCGGCGCGCTCGCCCGTCTGAAGAACGCGGCCATGCAACCGGGCCCCCCTGGTCTGGAACTGGGATGGCTGATCACACACGAGTTGCTGGCCTTCGACGCACCGGGCGAAGATCGCGTGCGGATCAAAGGGCCGAAAATCCACCTTCACCCACGAACCGCCGAGATGATCGGCCTCGGCATTCACGAATTGGCAACCAACGCGCTCAAGTTCGGTGCATTGTCAGAGGCGAAGGGCTCCGTCACGGTCGTGTGGCGCGTCGAGCCGCGTGGGTCCGCACCCCGGATCATCTTCAAATGGGTAGAAAGCGGAACCTCGGAGCTGGTGGGCTCGCCCACACGCAGAGGGTACGGCATGACTTATCTGGAGTCGCGACTGCCTCGCGACCTCGGCGCGAAGGCAAAGCTGGATTTTGCCCGCGGCGGCATGACGTACCGGTTGAGCATACCTTTTTCTAGAGCATTTTCCGACGAAGTGGATGCCGGTTCGTCGTAGAAAATGCGGCAGAATCAAAGACCCAAAGAGCTTCGCGATTGCAGCGCGATCATGAAGCTCTCTAGCACGTGCGAGCGCATGGGCTAAGCGGTTTGAG
Organism: Methylobacterium sp. 17Sr1-1; assembly: GCF_003173775.1. Lineage (NCBI taxonomy): Bacteria > Pseudomonadati > Pseudomonadota > Alphaproteobacteria > Hyphomicrobiales > Methylobacteriaceae > Methylobacterium > Methylobacterium sp. 17Sr1-1. The sequence goes on from NZ_CP029552.1 coordinate 4,461,128, forward strand.
ACGCATGCAGAAAAGTCGATTCGAATTCCGAAAATTCGCACAATCGACCAAAATCAGGTATTTTTATATAACCCCTCTGATATATTATCAAGTCATTACTGCGCAATGATTGTATTATGCGATTCATATGCACGAAAGAAACGGCAATAGCATCTGCCAGATCGATTTGCGTCAAGCGCAAATCATAACTATTATCCTGCGCTAGGCCGACCATCTGCAGTCGAAATAGCAGTTCACAAAACAAATGGCCCAACCGCTTGTCAGCCGGGCGGCTGTCATTGACGATCCATTCACGCGCTGTCTCCAATTCCACGAGCGTTGCCCACCACAACCCCCGCGCAATACCCGAGTGCCTGACCGCCAGGTCCTCGAGAGTCTGGCGTTGCACGTCGACAACCAGGCAGCGCGTCAACGCGCCCAAGTGCCAATCCGAAGCGAAGTGCGCAGACGCATGGAGATCGTAGAAATCCCCCGGAAGAAGAAAATGTACGATGCGGCGCTGCCCGTCGGGCCGGATCGTATATCGGCACGCGATTCCATCCATGATGAAAGGAACGACCTGAGCGGACCCACTGTGCGCAACGTCTTCCCGCGACCGTAGGTAGCGCGACTTCCGAGACAGACCTTGAAGGGCGTCTCGCTCCACCTGTGACAGGGGGCCGGCATGCTCCAATCGTTGGATCAGGGGATTGGGAGACATCCGCTTCGTGACACCGCTTTAATGCGCAACTGTCTATACAGGCCCATGAACTGGCAGAATTCACCATAGCACTAACAGGCGGACGTCGCACCCCTCAACCTGGATGAATATTGACGCCATGCCAGCTAACACCATTAACACCGGCGACCCCTGGTGAGGTGCGGATGGATGAAGACGCGCGCCGATCGGCGGGAAGGCTCCGGAAGCCGCGGCGTCCGTCCGGGCCCGGAATCCCGGAGGGCGAAGCAGAGCGGCCCTGCCCCGTTGCCCGGGGGCGTCGGCCCCGAGCCCGCTGTTCCGTGCGGAAGAGGAGGTTCGCAAGGTCGAGGCGCCGAGGGACCACCGGACGTCGCGTTGCCGCCGCCCGCGCCCGGGTCTAAACTCCCGCAATGGACGAGAGCGATGCCCTCCTCGCCGCACTCCACCGGACGGCCGAGCCCGCGGCGGCCGGCGCCGTGGAACACCTGCTCCGGCACGGATCCGATGCGGAGCTGGCGCGGATCAACGCCGTGCATCTCGCGGCGGAAGCGGGCCTCGACGACGAGCCGGTGATCGCCGCGCTCCTGCACGGCGCGCGGCTCGGCCTCCTCGAAATGGCCTGGAACGTGCTGTGCCCGAGCTGCGGCGGCGTGATCGAGGCGCCGGCGAGCCTGCGCGGGGTCAGGCCGTCGGGCTATCACTGCGCCTTCTGCGCCCTCGACAGCGAGCCGGTCCTCGACGACACGGTCGAGGTGACGTTCACGGTGAGCCCGCGGATCCGGCGCATCGCCGCGCACGATCCCGACGGGCTCGGCTTCTGGGATTACCAGCGCCAGGTCTTCTTCGGCTCCGGCCTCGCGTTTCCGGAGCCGGCGGACCTCGCCGCGCTGGCGCAGCGGGCGCTCGTCGAAACGGTCGAGCTGCGCGCCGGCGAGCGGATGATCCTGGCGTTGCAGCTCGGGCCCGAGCCGCTGATCGTGCTCGATCCCGTCACCCACGCCGCCCACAACCTCGCGGTCGAGGGCGAGCCGACGCAGGAGCGCCAGGACCTCGCCCTGGTCTTCGACGCCGCCCGGGCGAGCGCCGGGCACAGCACGTTCCGCCCCGGCCCCTTGCGCCTCTCCCTCGACAACAGGACCAGCGGGCGGGTGCTGCCGGCGGTCTTCCGCGTCGGTCCGGATCTCGAGGCTCTGCTCGGCGGGCGCAGGCCCTATCTCACCGCCAAGCGGCTCCTCAGCAACCAGACCTTCCGCGATCTCTACCGCACCGACACGCTCGACATCGACCAGCGGCTCAAGATCCTGAGCCTGACCTTCCTGTTCACCGACCTGAAGGGCTCGACCGAGCTCTACGCCCGGGTCGGCGACCTCGTCGCCTACGACCTGGTGCGGGCGCATTTCCGCATCCTGCACGAGATCGTCGCCGCCGAGGGCGGGGCGGTGGTCAAGACGATCGGCGACGCCGTGATGGCGACCTTTCCGGCGCCGCACCGGGCGGTGGCGGCGGCGCTCCGCATGCGGGCGGCGATGCAGGCCCTGAACCGGGAGCGCGGGGCCGACGACCTCGTGCTCAAGATCGGCCTGCACGAGGGACCGTGCCTCGCGGTGAGCCTCAACGACCGCCAGGACTATTTCGGGCAGACCGTGAACGTGGCGGCGCGGGTGCAGCAGCTGGCGGCGGCCGGCGGCATCTTCGCCACCGACGCGGTCCTGCGCCACGCGGAGGCCGCCCGCTGCCTGACCGAGAACGGGATCACGGCCCGGGCCGAGCTGCGGTCCCTGCGCGGCATCGGCGAGCCGGTGCCGGTGCAGGAACTGATCTGAGACGCGTCACCTGAGGTCCGGCGGGACGCCGTGATCGACCAACCCGAGGCGCGGCACGACCGTGCCGGGGCGTAAGATCGCGCCGGGGGCCACGACGGCATTCGCCCCGAGCCGCGCCCCGTCGCCGACGAGGGCGCCGAACTTAGGCAGGCCCGTCTCGATCAGGGCGCCGTCGTGCCGGAACGCCACCGTGGCGCCGGGCCACTCGTTGCGATGGTTGGCGATGACGGCCCCGGCCTCGAGGTTGACGTCACGGCCGATCACGCTCTCGCCGACGAAGTTGAGATGGGCGAGCGCCGTGCCGGCGAACAGGAACGAGGCCTTGAGTTCCGCGCCGGGCCCGATCGTGCAGGCTTCTTCCAGCCAGGCGCCGCCCCGCAGGGTCGCGCCGTGGCCGATGAAGCAGCGCGGCCCGACGACGAGCGGGCCCTTGAGCACCGCGCCGGGCTCGATGCGGGCGCTGCGATGCACCGCGACCTCGTCGGCGACGAAGAAATCCGCGCCGAGCCGGTCGAGGAGCCGGCGGACGATCGCCGGCGCCGCCGCGGTGAGCGCCCAGGGCGTCTCGTTCGCGAGATCGGCGAGGGCGCCATCCGGGAAGGCCGGGATGTAGTGGACGAGCAGGCTCATGGCGGTCCCGGCCGAACGACGTCAGGTCACGGTCAGTCGCAGACGCGGACCCGGCGGATGTAGACGTCGCCGAACTCGTCCACCATCCGGCGGCGGACGGTGTAGCAGTCCGGGCCGTAAGCCGGGGCGTAGCCGCCATAGACCGGCGTGTAGCCGTAGGCCGGGGCGGGAGCATAGCCGTAGGCCGGGCGCGCGCCGGCGGCGATCGCGCTGCCGAGGGCGAGGCCGCCGACCGCGCCGAGGGCGAAGGCCGGCCCGCCGCGCCAGCCGGCCTCGGCCGGCGCGGCGCCGGCCAGGGTGACGCTCGCCAGGGCCGCAGCGGCCACGCAGACGGATGCGATGCGCTTCATGGCAGATCCCCATGACGTTGGAAGGTGAGGACGATGTCCCGAGCAACCCGGAGCCGAGATCGCGGCTCGTCCGTGCTCGATGTCCTCAAGTTCGCACCGTCACGCTGAATGCCGGCTGAAGCTTGGGCGCAGGATTCCTTCAGGCAGGTTCACGTGGCGTCGGCGGCGGGTTTCGCCTGGACGATGCGGTGGCCCGAAACCTCGGCGCCGGCCTCCGGGGCGAGGCGGCGGAACGAGAAGGTCGAGAGCCCGGAGACGATCGCCACCGCCAGGAACGCGGGCCAGAAATCCTCCGCCCGGATCTCGGTGCGGCCGTGCCACTCGGCGGCCGACTGGAGCGCGAAGGCCCCGAAGGCGACCCCGATGCTCAAAGAGAGCTGCTGGGCGACGCTGGCGAGGCTCGTCGCCGCGCTCATGTCGCGCGGATCGACGTCGGCATAGGCGATGGCGTTGACGGCGGTGAATTGCAGCGACCGGAAGCAGCCGCCGATCAGGAGCACCGCGATGATGAGGGCGTGCGGCGTGCCCGCGGTGAACAGGCCGTTGATCGCCAGCAGGCCGGCGGCCACCACCGCGTTGAGGGTGAGCACCGCCCGGAAGCCGAAGGCGCGCAGGATCCGGGCGGCGATGGTCTTCATGAACAGCGCGCCGGCGGCGGCCGCGAAGGTGATGAGGCCCGAATGCAGCGGGTCGAGCCCGAAGCCGAGCTGCAGCATCAGGGGCAGCAGGAAGGGGATTGCCCCGGTGCCGATGCGAAACAGGCTGCCGCCGAGCACCGCCGCCCGGAAGGTCGGGTACGCTAAGAGATCCAGCCGGATCACCGGATGCGCGACCCGGCGGCTGTGGGCGAGGTAGAGCCCGCACAGGGCGATGCCGGCGCCGGTGCAGGCCCAGGACACGGCCTCCGGCAGGAGGTGGCGCCCGCTCGAAGCCAGGCCCAGCATCAGGCTCGCGAGCCCGACCCCCGACAGGACGAAGCCGACGAGGTCGAGGGGCGGGCGCGCCTCCTCCTTGATGTCCTGGAAGTAGCGGGTGGCGAGCAGGATGCCGGCGAGCCCGATCGGCAGGTTGATGAAGAAGATCCAGCGCCAGTGCAGCGTCGTGGTGATGAGGCCGCCGAGCGGCGGGCCGATCACCGGGCCGACGAGGGCCGGGATGGTCAGCGTCGCGAGCGCCTGGACCAGCTCGCCCTTCGGCACGCTGCGCAGGAGCACGAGGCGCCCGACCGGCACCATCATCGCCCCGCCCATGCCCTGCAGGAAGCGGGCGGCGACGAACCAGCCCAGCGAATGGGCCGCCGCGCAGGCGAGCGAGCCGGCCATGAACACCGCGAGCGCCCAGCGGAACACCGTGCGGGCGCCGTAGCGGTCGGCGGCCCAGCCGCTGATCGGGATGAAGATCGCCAGGCTGACGAGGTAGGAGGTCAGGGCCAGCTTCAGGGCGATCGGGTCCTCGCCCATATCCGCGGCGATCGCCGGCAGCGACGTCGCGAGCACGGTCGAGTCCGTGTTCTCCATGAACAGGGCCGTGGCGACGACGAGGGGGACGATCCGGGCTTGGCGCATGGCGTCGTATCTAGCGCACGGTCACCATACCGGAAGCGCGAATCGGCGGGGGCTCGCCCGCGCGGCGCGCGGGGATAGGCGGATTCCCCTCGATTTTACCCGGGTGTTATTGACAGTGAATTTTTATCCGGGTAAAAAGGCGTCGCACGTCGAGCCCAGAGTACCGCCATGGACGAGTCCTTCACCTGCACCGCTTTCGAGGGGGGCCGACACCTGGCCACCGGCCCGGCCGCCGTCGTGGCCCTCGCGGTCAAACAGGCGGTCGCGCGGGGAGCCAGCCCGCTCGTCTTCGACCGCACCGGCCGGCAGATCGACTTCGACCTGCGCGGCAGCGACGCCGAGGTGACGGCGCGGCTGGAGCCGCCCGCCCGCCCGGCGGGACGCCCGAAGCTCGGGGTCGTCGCCCGCGAGGTCACCCTTCTGCCGAGGCACTGGGACTGGCTCGCCGCCCAACCCGGCGGGGCCTCGGTCGCCCTGCGCAAGCTCGTCGAGGCGGCCCGCAATGCCGGCGCGGGCGGGGAGCGGCAGCGCCTGGCTCGAGAAGCGGCGGACCGCTTCATGGGGGCGATGCTCGGCGACGCCCCCGGCTACGAAGAGGCGTCACGCGCCCTCTACGCGGGCGATGCAGATCGCTTCCAAACCTTGAGCGAGAACTGGCCGGCAGATCTTCGCGACCATGCCCGCAGCCTGGCCGGCCCGGCCTTCGAGGCAATGTAAGGCCGCACCCGCCGGCCGGATCCGGCCCGTTTCCTCCAGGATGGGCGTAGAGGAAACGGGCCCGCCTCAGCGCCTCACTCCGCCGCCGCCCGCACCGGCCGGTCGGCCGCCGCCCGCCGGGGCGTCGAGACCTCCGCCACCGGCAGGGCGCCGTCGTCGGTCAGGGTCACGAAGCGCCGGCCGTCATAGGCGAGGAGCGCCCCGGTCTCGATCTCGAAGAACCAGCCGTGCAGCGAGAGCCCGCCCTTGGCGAGCGCCGCCGCCACGCTCGGATGGGTGCGCAGATGGGCGAGCTGCACCACCACGTTCTCGAGGGCGAGCGCCCGCAGGCGGTCCGTCGGGTCGATGTCGTCCGGATAGGCCTCGCAGACGATGCGCTCGGCGGCGTGGCTGTGGCGCAGCCAGGCGGCGACGTTCGGCATCGCGGCGAGCGCGCCGGGCTGCATCAGCCCCTTCATGGCGCCGCAATCCGAGTGGCCGCAGACCACGATGTCGCGCACGCCGAGCGCCACCACCGCGTACTCGATCGCCGAGGAGACGCCGCCGTTCATCTGCGAGAAGGGCGGCACGATGTTGCCGGCGTTGCGGCAGACGAACAGCTCGCCGGGGCCGGCCTGGGTGATGTGCTCGGGCGCGACCCGGGAATCGGCGCAGGCGATGATCAGGGCCTTCGGCTGCTGGCCGTCGCGCACGAGGCGCTCGTACATCCGCTGCTGACCGGGGAAGACGCTGCCGCGGAAGGCGGAGATGCCCTGGATGATGCTGCTGTCCACGGGGGGTCCTTGTGTGAAGGGCAGGAGAGTTCCGCCGTTTGGGAATGCTGGCTTAGGTCGGCTCGCGCGTGCCCTGCCCCCGCGAGCGGCAGGGCTGTCCGGAGAAACTCTGCGCCTTACCGGCCGACCGCCCATCGGCCGCCGCGCTCCAGCCCGTTGCCCCGCTCCGTCACCATCGGCTGACCCTGGATCTGCCCGGTGCCCGCCCGCTGCGACAGGTACGAGCGGGGATCGTGGTAGGGATCGGAGACGTAGCTGCTCATGAAGCCGCCGCCCGCGGCCTGGCGGCTGCCCTCGCCGCCTTCGGCCTGCGCGGCGGCCGGCAGCGCGACGGTGGCGGCCAGAATGCTCAGGACGACGATCGTCTTCATCGAACTATCCTCTCTCGATCGACTGTAATGATGGACCGAACCGATCCGGTCCGGCGATGAAGATGAGGATCATCGAAGAAATCATCTTGCGATGTGCGACCACGCACCCAAGGGCATTCCGAACAATAATCCCGCATGCGATGCGACCGCGTGCGGCTCCGCACGTCTGTGCTGGGGATGGATGCCCTTGCGGCGGATGATCCGGGACGCGGGCCCGTCCGCCCGCCCGGCTTGACCGCTCCGGCCCGCGCGGCCCATACCTCGCGCAACATCGAGGAGGCCCATGGTCACCATCGCGAGACGGCCCCCGGGCCTGACCCCGCGCACCGGGCCGGCGCGGCCCACCGGCGCCTCTCTCTCCGGCGCCCCCTCCCCCCGGTCCCGTCGCCCGCGCTGATGGACCGCGATCCGATCGTCTTCGCCTGGCGCGCCGCCAAGCGCCGGCACGCCGCCGCCGTCGCGGTCGCCCTCGGGCTCGGCGGCCCGCTGGTCGGGCTCGGGCTGCTCGCCCTGCGCGACCTCGTCGACGAGCTGCTGGCGCTCGCCGAGCCGGGACGCGGGCCGATTCACTTCCTCCACCTGGTGGTGCCGCTGCCGGAACGGTGGGGCGGCCACGGCCTGGTGCTGGTGCGCGGCTGGCCGCTGCCGGAGAGCGCCCTGACCCTGTGGGCGCTGGGCTGCCTGATCGGCGTCGCCCTGTCCCTCGCCCTCCTCGGCTGGGGCGTGGCGCGACTCTGCGTGACGGCGCAGGGAGAGGCGGTGCGCCACCTGCGGGAGCTCGCCGAGGACGCGATCCTGCGCTCCGGGCCGGCCGCCCGCGACGATGCGCGGGCGCTCGCCGGCCAGGTCGGGGCGGCGATCCGCGCCGCCGACGGGCTCTTGGCCGTCGGCATCCTGGTCCCGGCGCTGGCGGCGGGCGCCACGCTGGTGGCGCTCGCGGTCGCGGCGGCCGTGGCGCCGCGCCTCGTCGCGGTGGCGGGCATCAGCCTCGTGGCGGCGGCGCTCGCGCGCCAGCTCCTCATCGCCCGCACCGAGCGCCGGGACGACCAGCGCCGCCTGGAGGGCGCCGCCCTGGAGCGCGGCCTCACCGACCTGGTGCGGCGCCTGCCGGCGGTGCGGGCCCACGGCACCACCGCCTTCGAGCATGCCCGCCTCGGCCACGTCGCCGAGCGGGCCCGCCGGGCGCTGACGGCGACCGAGGACGAGCTCTCCCGCGCCCGCGCCCCGGCGCTGGCCCTCACGGTGCTGGTGCCGACGATCGTGCTCGCCGCCGCCCTCTGGCAGGGGCCGACGCCCACCGCCCCGGTGAGCGCCGGCGGCCTCTCGGCGGTGCTCGGGGCGCTGGCCGTGGCGTCGAGCGCGGTCGCCGCCTTCCTGCGCCAGAACCGGCGGCGGCGCGCCGCCCTGCCGGCCTTCCGGGAGATCGCCCGCGCCACCGCCTCGCTCGAGGCCCGCGCCCGGGCGCCGCGCCGGCTGCGCAGCCAGTCCGAGAATCTGCCCGACGGCGGGCCGATCGTGCTCGCCAACGTCGCGGCCTACGATCCGGCCTCGGGCGAGCGGCTGATCGGCCTCGACCTCACCGTGCCGATGCCGGGCCACGTCGCGATCCTCGGCGACCGCGGCAGCGGCGGGCGGGTGCTGGCGGCCCTGATCGCCGGCCAGCTCGAACCCACCGCCGGGGCGGTCACCTATGCGGGCATCGACCTGCGCTCGGTCGAGCCGGCGGAGCGGGCCCGGCGCATCGCCTATGCGGGCGCCGAGCCGGTGCTGATGGCCGGCACGCTCCTGCAGAACCTGCTCTACGGCGATCCCGCCTTCGCCGACGGATCGAGCCCGGACGCCAGCACGCCGCATGCCGGCGAACTCGAGGAGCGGCTGGTCGAGGCCCTGGCGGTCACCGGGCTCGACCGGTTGGTCTATGGCCGGGGCCTGGCCAGCGTGCTGCCGCGCCGGCTCGACGCAGGCACCGCAACGGCGATCGTCGAGACGCGGGACGCCCTGCGCGCCGCGCTGACGGCGGACCACGCCGCCCACCTGATCGAGCCGTTCGACCCCGCCCGCTACAACCGCCAGGCGACGGTGGGCGAGAACATCCTGTTCGGGGCGCCGGTCGGCTCGGCCTTCTCGGAGGCGCGGCTCGCCGGCCATCCCTTCACCCGGGCGGTGCTGGAGGCCGAAGGCCTGACCCGGCCGATGACCGAGATGGGGCTCGCCATCGCCCGGGCCACCGTCGAGATCTTCTCCGACCTGCCGGACGACCACCCGCTCTTCGACGCCTTCTCGCTGTTTCCGGCCCGGGAGCGCGGCTTCTTCGAGGACCTGGTGGCGCGCCAGCCCGAGGCCTCCGGCTGGCGCCGCGGCCCCGCCGGCCAGCGCGACCGCGCCCGGCTGATCGGCCTGTGCCTGCGCTACAGCGAGACCCGGCACCGCTTCGGTCTCATCGACGAGGCGATGGAGGCGCGCCTCGTCGCGGCGAGGCGCACCTTCGCGGCGCTGCTGCCGGCCTCGCTCCAGGGCTCGGTGGAGTTCTACGACCCCGGCAAGGTCACCGCCGCGGCGAGCCTGGAGGAGAACCTGCTGTTCGGCCGCATCGCCGGCGCCGAGGCCGGGGCCGGGGCGCGGGTGCGCAGCCTGATGCAGGCGGTCCTGCGCGAGCGCGGCCTGGAGCGCACGGTCTACCGCTTCGGCCTCGCCAGCCAGGTCGATCCGCGGGCGGCCGACAGCGGCCTCGGCGGACGCGACGGCTTCACGCCCTCCGAGCGCATGGCGATCGACCTCGCCCGCTGCCTGGTGCGCCGGCCCGACATCCTGGTGATCGGCCTTGCCCTCGACGACCGTGGCGCGCCCGAGATCATGGCGGGGATCGCGCGGCTGCGGGCGGCCCGGGCCGGGCGCGGCCTCGTGGTCTGCCTGCCGGACGAGTGCCGGCCGGATCAGTCCGGGTCGAATCTTGCAGCGCCCTTCGACCTCGTGCTGCGGGCCGAGCGCAACACGGTGGTGCCGGCCGGCCACACCGGTCCCTCGTCGACTCCCCCCGAGGTGGGACTTCCCGCGACGGCCGCGCTCGGGCAGGATGCTGCAGAATCCACAGGGTCCGTGCGCGAGCACACCCGCTTAACGACAGATTAGGCCGTCCGAGGGAACCTTCATCTTGCGCTCATCGTTCGTGAGGCACATCTCTCGTGCACAGCCCACCATAGTGTCTTGCCGGACCGTCCGGCCGGAGCATCCGCCATGTGCGTCATCGCACATCCAACCCAGACAACCCCCATCACGGTCGCCGGCATGACAACGAGGGGTCCTCTCATGGAAGCCGGTCTGACGCTCCGGTTCTGGGGCGTCAGGGGGTCGACCTGTGCCTCCGGTCCGGAATTCGTGGAATTCGGCGGACATACCCCCTGCGTCGAGGTCCGCTGCGGCGAGCGGCTGTTCGTGATCGATGCCGGCACCGGCATCAACGCCTTCGGCGCACATCACCGCGACCGGCTGCCCCAGCGGGTCGACCTGCTCCTGAGCCACCTCCATCTCGACCATGTCGGCGGCCTGCCGTTCATGAAGCCGGCGGTGCTCGATCCCTCGCGCGAGATTCACACCTGGTGCGGCAACCTCGACGGCGCGAGCGCCGCCGAGCCCCTCGACCGGCTGTTCTCGCCGCCGCTCTTCCCGATCACCCTCGACGTGCTGCCCGCCCGCTTCGTCCATCACGGCTTCAGGGCCGGCGAGAGCCTGACCTTCCCGGACGGCGCCGTCGTCGACACCATCCCCCTCGAGCATCCCCAGGGCGCCACCGGCTACCGCTTCCGCCATGGCGGCCGCAGCGCCTGCTACATCAGCGACCTGGAGCATTCCGAGCCCTGGCCCGATCCGGCCCTGCTCGACTTCGTGCGCGGCGCGGACCTCGTGATCTACGACGGCATGTTCACGCAGGGCGAGTACCCGGCCTGCCGCGGCTGGGGTCACTCGACCTGGCAGAAGGGCGTCGAGCTGTGCCGCGCCGGCGATGTCGGGCGGCTCGCCATCGTGCACCTCTATCCCCAGCACACCGACGCGCTGCTGCGCGACCTCGAGGGCCAGATGCAGGCCGACATGCCCGGCGCCTTCGTCGCCCGCGAGCGGCAGGAGATCACCTTCGCGGCGGTCGCGGCGGAGAGTTCGCGGCGCCGGCGGGTCGCGCGGGTGGCGGCCGTCGCCTGAGAGCCTGTTCGAGCCGAACAGCCATTCCCGAACCCTCGACGTCATCCCGGGGCCGCGCAGCGGAACCCTGGATAACCGCGAGGGTGTCACTTGAAGGAGAATCATCGCGGCTCGCTCACGCGAGGCAATGCCCCGCGCAAGGCACCTCAGAACGCCGCGGCGGCCCAGCCCGAGAGCAGCCCGGCGCCGAGCACCAGCACGAAGGCGGCGGCCCACAATTCGAGCACGCCGACCGCGATCGCGCCGCCCTGGCCGCGGCCGCCGGCGAGCCTGAGCGCCAGGGCCTTGGCGAAGACCGCGAGCGCCGCCAGCACCCCTGTGGTGAGCGCGGTGCCGAGTGCCATCGCGAGCGTCGCGGCCACGCCGGCCCACAGGATGCCCTGCGACAGGGCGAAGACCAGCACCAGCACCGCGCCGGCACAGGGCCGGGTTCCGGCGGCCAGCACCACGCCGGCCTGCTCGCGCCAGCCCGCCAGGCGCTCCACCCTGGTGCCGTCGGCGAGACCCGCATGGCCGCAATCGGGCCCGCAGGCCGGCCCCGCCTCGCGGTTGAGGAGCCGGGCGAGCTGGCCGGCCTTGCGCCAGGTCACCGCCGCCCCGAGGAAAGCCACGCAGGCGAAGCCCGCGGTCTCGATCACCGTGCCGGCCTGGTTGAGGCCGGCGGCAGTCAGGCGCAGCAGCACCGCGCCGCCGCCGACCAGCGCCAGGGCGACCACGGCCTGAAGGAGCGCCGCAAGCAGGCTCAGGGCGAAGCCGCGCTTCAGGGCGCGTTCGCCCGCCATCAGGTAGCCGGCGATCACCGCCTTGCCGTGGCCCGGCCCGGCGGCGTGCAGGACTCCATACGTAAATCCGAGGCCGATCAGCGTCAGGGTGCCGTCGCGCCCGGCCTTGACCGCCGACACCGCCGCCTGGAGCGCCCGGGAGAAGCCGGCCTGCATCGCGAGCAGCCAGGCGCCGAGGCTGGTGGCGCCGGTGGGCGCCGCCTCGCGAAAGCCGATGCCGAAGGGCGAGCGCGGCGGCGCCCGGAAGCCCGGCGCCAGGAGCCCGAGCAGGCCTGCGAGCACGAGAGCGGCGGCCAGGACCGCGAGCGCCGCGAGGCCGAGCCGCTGCAGGCCGCGGGAGGGGGGCGTGAGGCTGAGCGTGCTCAGCATGCGACGACGATCCGGTTGGCGAACTGCACCCCGTAGGTCGAGGCGGCGGTCATCGCCTCGAAGAACGCCTCCGACATGCCGGTCGCCGCGGGGGCCGGGGCGGCGCTCTTCGGCCGATGCGCCGTGGCGCGGCAACTGGCCGGGGCGCCCTTGAGCGTCGCGAAGCCGTCGCCATCGGCGAGGCTGAAGGCGACGAAGTAGGTCGGGTCGAAGACCTCGAGCGAGGCGGTACCGGCGACCGGTGCTTTGAGCGGCAGGGTGAAGCGCAAGGTGAGCTGCCCGTCGGCGAAGGTCATCGCCGGATCGGCCGCTTTGCCGAGATCCTGCTTGCGGCCGTCGACCTTCAGGAGCGTGAAGTAGCCCTGCTCGCCGAGATTCTCGGCGTTGTCGCGGGCGAGCGCCGCCAGGGCCGCCGGGTTCACCGGCCCGGTCGGCGACTGGCCGAGGCCCTGGATCGCGAAGGCGGAATAGGTCGGGTCGAAGGTCCAGGCGTGGCGCACCGCCCGCAACGCCCCGTCCGGCCCGTAATCGAGCTCGGCCCTCGTGGTGATCCAGACATGCGGATGCGCGAGCGCCGGAGTCGCCGCGACGAGCACGGCCCCGGAGACGAGGAACGGGAGGAGCGGGAGGCGATACGGGCGCGGCATGACGCTTCGTCCTTCGGCGGTGCTCGCCCCTCGTGGTGAACCGGCGGCGACGCGCGGCGCCGTCCGGTGCGCACTGGTCCCGCCGCATTGCGGCGGGAGCGGGGCGGGCGCCGCCGGTTTGCCCCTCCCCGCCTCTTCTGCCACTCCAGGCGGCGTCACACACGCGGGAGCACCCGGCATGAAGGACTTTCCGGCCGCCTACCAGGTTAGCGAGGGCTCGGCCCTGTCGGTCGACCGGCCGTTCTACGAGCGGATCGCCGCCGAGACCGGCGGGCGCACCCTCGTCGACGCGTTCACCATCCCGATCCGCACCGGGCGGGCCTGGAGCGTGCCGGCCGGCCACGTCTTCCGCGTCGTGGCGCCCGAGGGGCCGCAGGTCGGCGACCTCAACATCTGGAACCGGCACGACCCGCGCGAGCGGCTGTGGGCGGCGCGCACCCGCCAGCTCCAGGGCGCGCACGTCACCACCTTCGACCGGCTGTGGTCGACCCTGCCGTTCCTGCGCCCGCTGGTCACGATCACGGCCGACAGCTTGAGCCATTACGGCACCGACGAGTATGGCGGCCGGGTCCACGACCTGCTCGGCACCCGCTGCGACCCCTACGTCAACAAGCTGCTCACCGGCCAGGACTTCCACTTCCACTGCCACTCGAACCTCGTCCGCGCGGTGATGCCGTTCGGCCTGACCGAGTTCGACGTGCACGACGTGCTCAACGTGTTCCAGGTCACCGGCCTCAACCACGACGACCTGTACTTCATGCGCGACTGCCCGGCGCAGGCCGGCGACTACCTCGAATTCTTCGCCGAGATCGACCTGCTCTGCGCCCTCTCGACCTGCCCGGGCGGCGACCTCTCGGTGCCGCTCTGGGGCCCCGACGCCCGCGACCCGATCGACGTCTGCCGGCCCTTGGGCGTGGAGATCTACCGGCTGGCGCCGGAACTGACGGAGGGCTGGCAGAGCCCTGAAGTCGCGCCCTATCGCGGCCAGCACGGGCTGCGGCCCGAGAAAGGCTGGTGGGACAAGGCCTAGATCTACCGCAGCGGCAGCGCCAGGCAGACCGCCAGCAGGATCACCGTGTAGGCCACGGCCCGGAAAACCCGGTCGGAGGCGAGGCGAAAGCCGTGCGATCCGACCGCGAGGCCGAGTCCGTAGGGCAGGAGAAGCGGCAGGGCCTCGGCGAAGCGGGGGCCCGACAGCACCCCGGTCGCCGTGAACACCACGCCCGACACCAGGGTCGAGAGGCCGAAATAGGCCATCAGGTTGCCGCGCACCTGTCCGGCCGAGGCGCGCTGGCTGGCGAGCCAGAAGACGGCCAGCGGCATGCCGCCCAAAGCGGCAAAGCCGCTCGCCAGCCCCGAGGCGCCGCCGGTGGCGAGGGAGAGCGGCAGCGAGGGCACGCCGCGGTAGCGCCAGCCCGAGACCAGGGCGGCGAGCGCCAGCAGGATCGCCCCGGCGGTGATCCAGCGGGTGACGCCGGGGTCGAGCCGCGTGAGGAGCCAGGCGCCGACCGGCAGCAGGAGCGTGGAGCCGACGAGCAGCGGGATCACCTCGCCCCAGGTCGCCCGCCGGGCGGAGCGGGCGCCGAACCACAGCGAGAACGGCGCGTCGACGACCCAGATCAGCCCGACCGCCGCCGCCGGCCCGACCGCGGCGGCGGCGATCGGCACGAACACCATCGCGAAGCCGAAGCCGGTGAAGCCGCGCACCAGCCCGCCGACCAGGGCGGCGAGGAACAGGGTGGCGGCCCGGGCATCGAGAGGCAGGAGCGCGGCGAGAGCAGGCGGCATGATGCCACCACGCTGCCACGGCTACGGTTCGTCAAGATGTCGGCCGCAAGAGTGTCCGCGCGCGTTCACGGAACGTCCCGCGGTGGCGGCGGCGCCGTTTCCCGGCTACGGAGGCGGCGCCCTTCGCGCCGGGACGGTTTCGCGGCATGATGCGGGCGCCGCCTGCACCCACGGCAAGGACTTTCGAGCGGCGATGAGCGAACCGATCCGCATCCTCGGCATCGATCCGGGCCTGCGCCGCACCGGCTGGGGCCTGATCACCGTCACGGGCACCCGCCTCGCCTTCGTGGCGAGCGGCACCGTGACCTCGAACGGCGACGACGACCTCGCCACCCGCCTGCGCACCCTGCACGAGGGCCTGACCAAGGTCGTCGCCACGCTTGCCCCCGACGAGGCGGCGGTCGAGGAGACCTTCGTCAACAAGGACGCCCAGGCGACCCTGAAGCTCGGCCATGCCCGCGCCGTCGCCCTGCTGGTGCCGGCTTTGGCCGGCCTGCCGGTGGCGGAATACGCCGCCAACCTGGTGAAGAAGACGGTGGTCGGCGCCGGCCACGCCGAGAAGGACCAGGTCGGCGCCATGGTGCGCTTCCTCCTGCCGAAGGCCACCGCCGACACCGCGGACGCCGCCGACGCACTCGCCATCGCCATCACCCATGCGAGCCACCGGGCGGCACGGGCCCGGGCGGCGACGCAGGCCGCAGCAGTGGGGCCGGGGGCGGCGCGGATCGCCCGGGCGGTGGCGCGGGGATAGAACGCAGATGGAAGCTTGGCGGTGATGGAAGCTTGGCGGTGACAGAGTTCGAAGATGGTCCTGAAGGGTGGCTGCGTCGCGCGCCGGCTGCTAGATCGGAGCCATGCGCGGTCTATCCGATTGGCTCGGCGGCCGAAGGTCGTCCGGACGGCATGGCGATGGCGGAGCCGAGCGGCCCGATGGAGCCGCCGGCGATCCCTATGCCCTTCTCTCCGTCCGGCTCGGCGATTACCCGCCCGACACGCCGCTCCACCGCGGTGATCACCGGGGGCTGACACGGGAGCAGCGCGCCGAGAACTTGGCCCAGTTCCTGGCCCGCGACGCCGACCGGATCGCCGTCCTCGTCTCCCGGCTCGCCCGTGAAGGGCTCGACGGGGCCGCCGTGCTGAAGGGCGACGAAGCGGCGCTGGTCGAGGGGCGACGGATCGATGCGTGGCTGGCCGGCTGGGTCCCGCATCGCCCCTTCGATCCCGTACTGGGCGACGTCGAGGTCAACGCACCGCGTGCTCGCTGGTTCGCGAGCGACCGCGCGGGTGCGGATCTCGTGTTCAGCTTCATCTCCGATCTGGCACGACTCAACGCCGCGGCCATCGCCGCGGCCGATCCGTTGTTTTCATGGGCGGTCGTCGAGGACGCGCTGGACGGTGCGATCACCGGCGGCCCGGTCGACAACCCCCGGGGGGAGCCGAGCGACCGGCGTTACCACCTCTGCCTCGTCAGGGACGCTTTCGACGGCTCGGTGCCGGTCGTCCTCGACGTGCCGCTCGCGGTGCTCGGCCTGGTGCATGGGCGCATGTCGCCGCTCGGTCTACCGGTGTCGGCGGAGTTCCCGATCGGGTTGCAGGCGATCCGGTCCGGCGCGTACGCTCGGACGTGACCGGACCGGCCACCGTCGGGCTATCGAAGCGATCCCCGGGGGATTCGAAAACGCGGTCTGCCCGGGGCGCAGGTGAAGCGGATCAACCTCCACCGGTCTCCGTCACGCCGTAGCGCCGGTCGGGTCGGGACGTTTCACAGGCTTCGCAGAATGGCGGCCGCTACCGCGGCGAATCCCGCGTCGCGGTGGAAACCCGGCGGGCTCGCCCCCCTTGCAAGCCCGCCGAGCGCCCCTCAGCGCCCGCCGCCCACGAACGACACGATGGCTGCGGTCGAGGCGCCCGGAATAGGTCGAGAGGGTGCCGGCGAGGCCCCGCACCGCGTCGGCGAGGTCGCCGGTCTGCGTCGCCGGTGGCGGCCTGGATCGTGGCGGCCTGCCGGGTGATCTGGTCCATCGCCCGGGCGGTCTGGCCGGCGAGCTCCTTGACCTCGGCGGCCACCACCGCGAAGCCGTGTCCCGCCGCACCGGCCCGCGCCGCCTCGATCGCGGCGTCCAGCGCCAGGAGGTTGGTCCGGCTGGCGATGGGCTTGATCATGGCCGCCACTGCATCTCGCCCGTCCGCGGAGGCGGACCGCCGCACCCTGCGGACGGCGCGAGCAGGCTTGTCTTAAAAAACGATCGTTCGTATGAATGGGGAAAATCCGAGGGAGGGCGCCGATGATCCCGAACGCCGCGCGTGAGTTCAATTTCGGCCTGGGCGAGACCGCCGAGGCGATCCGCGACAGCGTGCGCAGCTTCGCGCAGGACAGGATCGCGCCGCGGGCCGAGGAGATCGACCGCACCAACACCTTCCCGCGCGACCTCTGGCCCGAGATGGGGGCGCTCGGCCTCCACGGCATCACGGTCGAGGAGGAGTACGGGGGCCTCGGCCTCGGCTACCTCGCCCATTGCGTGGCGATGGAGGAGGTGTCGCGGGCCTCGGCCTCGGTCGGCCTGTCCTACGGCGCGCACTCGAATTTGTGCGTCAACCAGATCCGCCGCAACGGCTCGGACGCGCAGAAGCGCAAGTACCTGCCGAAGCTCATCTCCGGCGAGCATGTCGGGGCGCTCGCCATGTCGGAGCCGGGCGCCGGCTCGGACGTGGTGTCGATGCGCACCCGCGCCGAGAAGAAGGGCGACCGCTACGTCCTGACCGGCTCGAAGATGTGGATCACCAACGGTCCCGTGGCCGAGACCCTGGTGGTCTACGCCAAGACCGATCCGGGGGCGGGTTCGCGCGGCATCACCGCCTTCCTGGTCGAGAAGGGCATGAAGGGCTTTTCGACAGCCCAGAAGCTCGACAAGCTCGGCATGCGCGGCTCGGATACCTGCGAACTGGTCTTCGAGGAGTGCGAGATTCCGGAAGAGAACGTGCTCGGCCAGGTCGGCCGCGGCGTCAACGTGCTGATGTCGGGCCTCGACTACGAGCGGGCGGTGCTCGCCGCCGGACCGCTCGGCATCATGCAGGCCTGCCTCGACGTGGTGATGCCCTACATCCACGAGCGCAAGCAGTTCGGCCAGCCGATCGGCGAGTTCCAGCTCGTCCAGGGCAAGCTCGCCGACATGTACGTCTCGACCAACGCCGCCAAGGCCTACGTCTATGCGGTGGCGCAGGCCTGCGACCGCGGCGAGACCACCCGCGAGGACGCCGCCGGCGCGATCCTCTACGCCGCCGAGCGGGCGACGCAATGCGCGCTGGACGCGATCCAGCTTCTCGGCGGCAACGGCTACATCAACGACTACCCGACCGGGCGGCTCCTGCGCGACGCCAAGCTCTACGAGATCGGCGCCGGCACCAGCGAGATCCGCCGGATGCTGATCGGCCGCGAGCTCTTCACGAAGTCCGCCTGAGGTCGAGCCCGATGCCGGTCATCCCCACCAGCGCCGACCTCGCCTCAGGGGCGGCGGAGCAGAACCGCGCCGCCTGGGGCGAGCTGCGCCAAGCCCTCAAGGCCCACCGCGCCAAGGCCGCCGCCGGCGGGCCGGAGCGCGCCCGCGAGCGCCACGTCGCCCGCGGCAAGCTCCTGCCGCGCGACCGGGTCCTGCGCCTGCTCGATCCGGGCTCGCCCTTCCTCGAGGTCGGGGCGCTCGCCGCGAACGGGATGTACGGCGACGACATCCACGCCGCCGGCCTCATCACCGGCATCGGCCGGGTGGCGGGCCGCGAGGTGATGGTGGTCTGCAACGACGCCACCATCAAGGGCGGCACCTACTACCCGCTCACCGTCAAGAAGCACCTGCGGGCGCAGGAGATCGCGCTCCAGAACCGCCTGCCCTGCCTCTATCTGGTCGATTCCGGCGGCGCCAACCTGCCGCAGCAGACCGAAGTCTTTCCCGACCGCGAGCATTTCGGCCGCATCTTCTACAACCAGGCGCAGATGTCGGCCGCCGGCATCCCGCAGATCGCCTGCGTGATGGGCTCCTGCACCGCCGGCGGCGCCTACGTGCCGGCGATGTCGGACGAGAGCGTGATCGTGCGCCGCCAGGGCACGATCTTCCTCGGCGGCCCGCCGCTGGTGAAGGCCGCGACCGGCGAGGTGGTGAGCGCCGAGGATCTCGGCGGCGCCGACGTCCATGCCCGGCTGTCGGGCGTGGCCGACCATTACGCCACCGACGATGCCCACGCGCTCGCGATCCTGCGCCGCATCGTCGGCGGCCTCAACACCGTCAAGCGCCCGGACCTCGACATCGCGGCCCCCGTCGATCCGGCCTACGACGTCTCCGACCTCGACGCCCTGGTGCCGACCGACCTGCGCAAGCAGTACGACGCCCGCGAGCTGATCGGCCGCCTCGTCGACGGCTCGGAATTCGACGAGTTCAAGCGACTCTACGGCACCACGCTCGTCACGGGCTTTGCCCGCCTGCACGGCATGCCGGTCGGGATCCTGGCCAATAACGGCATCCTCTACTCGGAGAGCGCGCTCAAGGGCGCGCACTTCATCGAGCTGTGCTGCCAGCGCCGGATCCCCCTGGTCTTCCTCCAGAACATCTCCGGCTTCATGGTCGGGCGCGAGGTCGAGGCCGGCGGCATCGCCAAGAACGGCGCCAAGCTCGTCACGGCCGTCGCCACCGCGGCGGTGCCGAAGCTCACGCTGATCGTCGGCGGCTCCTACGGGGCGGGCAATTACGGCATGTGCGGCCGGGCCTATTCGCCCCGCTTCCTGTTCGCCTGGCCGAATTCGCGCATCTCGGTGATGGGCGCCGAACAGGCGGCCAGCGTGCTCGCCACCGTCCGCCGCGACAACATCGAGGCCGGCGGCGGTGCCTGGAGCCCGGAGGAGGAGGAGGCGTTCAAGGCGCCGATCCGCGCCGGGTTCGAGGAGGAGGGCTCGCCCTACTACGCCACCGCGCGGCTGTGGGACGACGGCATCATCCTGCCGGAGGAGACGCGCCGGGTGCTCGCCCTCTCGCTCTCCGCCTGCCTCAACGCGCCGGTGCCGGAGACCCGGTTCGGCCTGTTCCGGATGTGAGGACGCCATGACCACTCGCCGCCTCGCCTCCGTCCTCATCGCCAATCGCGGCGAGATCGCCTGCCGGGTGATCCGCACCGCCAAGGCCCTCGGGATGCGCACCATCGCGGTCCATTCCGAGGCCGACCGCGACGCGCTGCACGTCGCCCTCGCCGACGAGGCCCACTGCATCGGCCCGGCCGCGGCCGCCGAGTCGTACCTTCGCATCGACCGCATCATCGCGGCCGCCCGGGCGAGCGGAGCCGAGTGCATCCATCCGGGCTACGGCTTCCTCTCCGAGCGGCCGGACTTCGCGGAGGCCTGCGCGCAGGCCGGCATCGTCTTCGTCGGTCCCCCGGCCTCGGCCATCCGCGCCATGGGCCTCAAGGACGCCGCCAAGGCCCTCGTGGCGGAAGCCGGCGTGCCGGTGGTGCCGGGCTATCACGGCGCCCGCCAGGATCCGGATTTCCTCGCGGCGGAGGCCGCTGCCATCGGCTACCCCGTCCTCATCAAGGCGGTGGCGGGCGGCGGCGGCAAGGGCATGCGCCGGGTCGAGGGGCCGGAGGGCTTTTCCGATGCCCTCGCCTCCGCCCAGCGCGAGGCCCAGAACGCGTTCGGCGACCCGCGGGTGCTGGTCGAGAAGTATATTTTGTCGCCGCGCCACGTCGAGATCCAGGTGTTCTGCGATGCCCACGGCAACGCCGTGCACCTGTTCGAGCGCGACTGCTCGCTCCAGCGGCGCCACCAGAAGGTGATCGAGGAGGCGCCCGCCCCCGGCATGCCCGAGGCGGTCCGGACGGCCATGGGCCGGGCCGCCGTGGAGGCGGCGAAGGCGGTGGCCTATGTCGGCGCCGGCACGGTCGAGTTCATCGCCGACGGCCGCGAGGGTCTGCGGCCCGACGGCTTCTGGTTCATGGAGATGAACACGCGGCTCCAGGTCGAGCATCCGGTGACCGAGGCGATTACCGGCCACGACCTCGTCGAGTGGCAGTTCCGGGTGGCCTCCGGCGAGACGCTGCCGGTGGGCCAGGACGGGCTGACCATCCACGGCCACGCCGTCGAGGCGCGGCTCTACGCCGAGGACCCGGATCACGGCTTCCTGCCCTCGACCGGACCGTTGCGGGCCCTCGACCTGCCCTCGGGCGACGGCATCCGGGTCGATACCGGGGTGCGCGCGGGCGACCGGGTGACGCCGTTCTACGACCCGATGATCGCCAAGGTGATCGCCCACGGGGCGACCCGGGCGGAGGCCCTCGACCGGCTGGCGCAAGCGCTCGGCCGCACCCGGGTGGCGGGGCCGAAGACCAACGTCGCCTTCCTCAAGGCGCTCGTCGAGGCGCCCGATTTTCGTGAAGGCCGCTTCGACACCGGCTTCATCGACCGCGACCTCGCGACCCTGACCGCCCCGAGCCCGCACCGCGACGCCGCCATCCGCGCCGGCATCCGGGCGCTGGTGGCGCGGGCGACCCCCGCCGTCACCGGCTCGCCCTGGGACGCGGCGGACGGGTTCCAGCTCGGCGAGGCCCGGCGCCAGGTGTTTCCGTTCGCGCTCGAGGGCGAACCGGCCGAGGCCGTGCTGCATTGGGGGGCGTCCGGGCCGAGCGTGGAATACGGTGAGGCGGGCCCCGAGCCCACCGCCCTTGCGGTGATCGACGCGCCGGGCGGCGTGCTGGTGCTCTCCGAGGGCCGCCAGATCGCCCTCTCCCCGCCCGATCCCTTCGCGGTCGATCTCGACCACATCGACCAGGGCGGCACCATCAAGGCGCCGATGCACGGCCGCCTCGTCGCGGTGCTGGTCGCCCCGGGCGACACGGTCGTGCGTGGCCAGCGCCTCGCGGTGGTCGAGGCGATGAAGATGGAGCATGCGCTGACGGCGCCCGCCGACGGCACCGTGGCCGAGGTGGCGGCGGAGGCCGGCCAGCAGGTCGCCGAAGGCGCCCGCCTGATCACCCTGACGACGGAGGACGCCGCGTGAGCACGATCCCGGTCTCGACCCATCCGCGCGGCGGGCTGTACTTCGAGGATTTCGAGGTCGGCGCGACGCTCCGCCATCGCCTCACCCGCACGGTGACGCAGATGGACAACATGCTCTTCTCCAACATGACCCTCAACCCGCAGCCGCTCCACATCGACGCGCATTTCTGCGCCACCGAGACCGAGTGGGGCAAACCGCTGATGAACTCGCTGTTCACCCTCGGGCTGATGATCGGCATCTCGGTCAACGACACCACCGTCGGCACCACGATCGGCAACCTCGGCATGACCGAGACGCGCTTTCCCGCGCCGTTGTTCGAGGGCGACACGGTGAACGTGACGACGGAGGTCGTCGCCAAGCGCGAGTCGCGCTCGCGGCCGGAGGCCGGCATCGTCGAGTTCGTCCACCGCGCCTACAAGCAGGACGGCACGCTGGTGGCCGAGTGCCGCCGCCAGGCGATGATGCGCAAGCGCCCCGCGGCGGAGGCGTGAGCGCCGGCCCGGCTTGCCGGGGCTTACGCCGCGGGTGACATTCCTCCTCCCACCCACGACCTCATCCTGAGGTGCCGGAGCGCAGCGAAGGCCTGGAAGGAGGGCTCCAGCGATCACCGCGGCATCTGGAGCCCTGCTTCCAGGCCCACTGCGTTCGCACCTCAGGATGAGGTCGCGGGTGGGATAAAGTGCACCTCGCAAAACCCCCGCCGCGCTGACGCCGCCACAGCCAGCGACAACGGCGATCGGGAGTTTTGTGAGAGACACTAAGAATAATCGTCAGATCAGACCAGGCAGGCTCCCCGTCATGCGCTCGTTGCTGTTCGTGCCCGGCGACTCCCCCCGCAAGCAGGAGAAGGGTCTGGAGGTCGGGGCCGACGCCCTGATCCTCGACCTGGAGGATTCCGTCGCGCTGGCCGAAAAGCCGAAGGCCCGCGAGGTCGCAGCCGGCTTCCTCGCGCGAATGCGGGACCAGGCCGGCCGGCCAAGGCTCTATGTCCGCGTCAACGCCCTCGACACCGGCCTCACCGAGGACGACCTCGCCGCGGTGATGCCGCACGCCCCCGACGGGATCATGCTGCCCAAGGCGGAGGGCGGTCCCTCGGTGGCGCATCTCGGCGCCCGCCTCGCGGTCCACGAGGCCGAACACGGGTTGCCCGACGGCGCCACCCGCATCCTGCCGATCGCCACCGAGACAGCCCGGGCGGTGTTCGCGCTGTCCACCCTGCCGGGAGCGAGCCCACGGCTTTCCGGCGTCACCTGGGGCGCGGAGGACCTCTCGGCCGACATCGG
The DNA here is from genome assembly GCF_003173775.1 of Methylobacterium sp. 17Sr1-1. Taxonomy (NCBI): domain Bacteria; kingdom Pseudomonadati; phylum Pseudomonadota; class Alphaproteobacteria; order Hyphomicrobiales; family Methylobacteriaceae; genus Methylobacterium; species Methylobacterium sp. 17Sr1-1. The sequence continues at coordinate 4,484,130 of NZ_CP029552.1, forward strand.
CGCCGAGACCAACCGGGGGGAGGACGGCGCCTGGAGCGCGCCGTTCGGGCTCGCCCGCAACCTGACCCTGATGGCGGCGGCCGCGGCGGAAGTCGACGCCATCGACACCATCAACGCCCACTTCCGCGATCTCGACGGCCTCGCCCGCGAGTGCCGCGCGGCGCGGCGCGACGGGTTCGTCGGCAAGATGGCGATTCACCCGGCGCAGGTCGCGGTGATCAACGAGGCCTTCACGCCGACGCCGGCCGCGCTCGCCCAGGCGCGGAAGGTCGTGGCGGCCTTCGCCGAAGCGCCGGGCGTCGGCGTCGTCGGGATCGACGGCGAGATGTTCGACCGGCCGCACCTGCGGCGGGCGGAGCGGTTGCTGGCGCGGGTGGGGTGAGATGGTGCGGATGGAGGCGGACGGAGACGCACTCGCCCGGCGCGCCTTGGAAGAACTCGCGGTCGAGGAATTCCAGGCCGGGCGGCTGACCCAGCCCGAGTTGCGCCGCCGCCTCGGCTTCGGCACCCGGATGGCGCTCGACGCTTTCCTCAAGGAGCGCAGTCTCTACGCCGACTACGATCAGGTGGACCTGACGCAGGATCCGCGCGACCTCGATCGCATCGGCCTGTGACGCGCTCTGCGGTCTCCACCCAGCGGGCCCGGCGAGAAAGGAACCGCAGAGTTCAGATCGCAGACAAGGCTGTCTCAGGATGCTCCGAGCGGGGCGACGCTCATCCTGAGCCCGAGCCGGTGCAGCAGGTCGATGACGGCGGCCGGATGCGTCGCCCCCGCCTGCACCTCTCCGCGAGCGAGGCCGCGCGCCCGTGCGACGGCGTCGAGCGCACGAGCGACGAGCGCCGGATCGTCCTCGGCGAGCACCGCTTCGAGGTAGGCGGCGATCCGCTCCGGGCTGTCGAGGTAGTCCGCCGTATCGTAGGGGGTGAGCCGGACGTCTGTCATGATTGTCACCATCGACGTTCAGAGGGCCGCTGCCAAGGAAGTAGACTCTGTAGCAAGGGCCGACATGAACGCGCATCTCGCTCACGCCATCACCGACCGGAGCCACGTCGCCCGGATTCCCGAGCGCCAGCCGGTCGATCCTCCTGGCGATCTGGGCGAATGCCGCCGCATCGCGCAGCCTCGAGAACCACGCCGCAAACTCGGGATGCTGCTGTATGCGCGCCATGACGTTACGGCATCGATGATGCCTCGTGTACCGGGGCTCGGGTTGACGGGCAAGCGCGCAGCCACCGTCGTCATCGCGAGCCCTTCCTTGCAATCCTGACGCAACCGCGCGGCCAACGCGCGGGCCATCTCCCGGGAGACCGCCCCACGATGCCCCAATCCGCCCTCCTCGCCCGCCTCCCCGACGCCCTGGCGGCCGCCCTGAAGGCCCCGGCTTACGCCGCCCACCTCGCCGGGATCGACCCCGCCACCGTGACCGACCGGGCGGCGCTCGCCCGCCTGCCGGTCCTGCGCAAGGGCGAGATGCCGGCGCGCCAGCGCGAGGCCCTGCCCTTCGGCGGCTTCGTGCCGGGGCCGGCCGGGGAATTTCCCCGCCTGTTCACCTCGCCGGGGCCGATCTTCGAGCCGCAGCGGGCCGGCGAGGATCCGTGGGGCGGCGCGCCGGCGCTCGCGGCCGCGGGCTTCCGGGCCGGCGAGGTGGTGCTCAACACCTTCGGCTACCACCTGACGCCGGGCGGCTTCATCTTCGACACCGCCGCGCGGGCGCTCGGCTGCGCGGTGATCCCGGCCGGGCCCGGCAACACCGAGCAGCAGCTCGACCTGATCGAGGCCTACCGGCCCGCCGGCTATGTCGGCACGCCGGACTTCCTCAAGGTGCTGCTCGATGCCGGCGCCAAGGCCGGGCGGGACGTGTCGTCGCTGACGAAGGCGCTCGTCTCGGGCGCCGCCTTCCCGCCCTCGCTCCAGGCCGAGTTCCGGGAGCGCGGCATCGCCGCAGCCCAAGCCTACGCCACGGCGGATGTCGGCTTCATCGCCTACGAGACGCCGGGGGAACCCGGCCTCCTCGTCAGTGACGGGCTGATCCTCGAGATCGTGCGGCCGGGCACCGGCGATCCGGTGCCGCAGGGCGAGGTCGGCGAGATCGTCGTCACGGTGCTCGACCTCGACCGGCCGCTCATCCGCTACGCGCTCGGCGACCTCACGGCGGCCTTGCCGGGGGGCACGCGCATCCGCGGCTGGATGGGCCGGGCCGACCAGGCCGCCAAGGTGAAGGGCATGTTCGTGCGCCCCGAGCAGGTCGCCGAGATCGCCCGCCGCCACCCGGAGCTCGGGCGCCTGCGCCTGGTGGTGACCCGGGCCGACGAGGCCGACGTCATGACCCTGCGGGCGGAGACCGGGACGACCGACGCCGCCCTGGCCGAGGCGGTGACCGAGACCCTGCGGGCGGTGACGAAGCTGCGCGGCACGGTCGAGATCGTCGATCCCGGCAGCCTGCCCAACGACGGCAAGGTCATCGCCGACGAGCGGCCGGTGGGCTGACGGCCGCGGGCGGCGGACATTCAGGGCCGCCGCCCGTCATATCGTCTAGTCTCGCCCCCGAAGCATCATTCCCAAATTGACGACATTCGTGCCCGCCATATCGTCATCAAGACGCAGCGCTGCCAGCAATTCGCGTTAGAACATCCCCCTTCGGCATCCGCCGGCCGCGCGCGGCTCGATTTTCCATCGGCCCGAATTCCGCTCCGCATTGATGTCTCTCTAGGTTGTGATAGTGTCTCCGCACGAATCGGGGACAGGCGCATGTCGAACGTGGCGGGCAAAGCCTATGGCATGAACGTCGTGACGCCGATCCGGCCGCGATGGACTTGGCTCAATCGCTTCATCTTCATGGTGGCGCGGGTCTTTCCCGGGACTCTGTCGGGTCTTCTCGGCCTGTCGCTGATCCACTTCGCCCGCTGGGTGATCATCCGGCGCGACCAGTGGCCCCAGCGCGGCCAGCCGAAGCAGGTGCTCGCCAACGACACCATGCTGTTCTGCAGCAACTTCAACGGCACCTGGGACCAGTACATCGACGCGTTCGCGGACGGCATTCCCAACGGGCTCGACCTGTTCTGGTACGGCAGCACCAAGTACCCGAACTCGATCCCGATCACCCCGTTCAAGTCGTACATCCGGGCGAACCAGGTCGATACCGGCTACTACTACAACGCGACGCCGGGCAGCGGCCAGCGCGACATCAAGCTGGCGCTGCAGCTCGCCGCCGCCCTGCGGGCGGTGAGGCCGGACGGCGGCGACGACGCCCTCGCGGCGGCCTTCGACCGGGTGCTCGCCGAGAACCAGGGCTGCCTCGGCACGCCGGGCTACGGGCCGGTGGCGAGCCGCGACACCGCGATCGCCGACCTGCATCGCTGCGCCATGGTGCGGGCCCGCTGGGGCCGGGAGGGCAGCGGCCCGCCGCCGGTGGAGGTCGTCCAGGCGGCGCCCACCCAGAAAAGCGAGGTGCCCGCCCCGGACGGCGGGGGGCCCGCCCTGGAGAGCATCGAGGCGGCCCCGCGCGCCGACGCGTCGGCCTCGCAGGCCGGCGAGGTCCGGGCCACCGTCGAGGCCCTGATCAAGGGCCGCACCCGCCGCAGCGCCGCGCGCCGCCAAGATCGCTGACCGGACGCGCTGACCGGACGCGCTGACCAGGAGAGCCGAGATGCCGAACCTCGACGGCGGTCACTACTTCTTCACCGCGATCGTGCCGATCAAGAACGACGTCATCGTCGAGCACGAGGGCCTGCGCAGCTCCCCCGTCCACATGGTGCGTGAGGCGCTGGAGACGCTGCCCACCGCCCTGCAATCGCCGGAGGCGGTGAAGGTCGGGATCCAGAGCCCCTTCGCCCGCTCGTCGCGCACGCATTTCGCCCGTTTCGTCGTGCTCGACCAGCCGTTCTTCAACGGGCGCGACCACAGCGACGCGGTGTCGGACGCCGTGCATCAGACTGACCTGCTGATCCCGCAGGCCAACGACGTCCTCGCCTGCCCCTACCTCCTGGTGATGATCGACTTCGACCCGGAGGGGCCCGACCCGGCGCGGCGCTACTGCGAGGAGCTCTGGGGGCTGATGCCACGCGAGCTCGAGGCGGTGTTCCGCTTCTGCTACGGCTTCCGCGAGGTCCGCGACGGAAAGTCCTTCGCCGACTTCCTGCTGCCGTGCCAGGTCGAGACGACGATGCCGTTCAACGATTACTGGATCGGCAAGCCGCCCCTGTCGTCGCCCTCGCGCTGGCTGGTGATCGCCCCGCCGGCCCTCGGGGTGGCGCTGCCGCTCCTCGCCGCCCTCTTTCACCTCGTGCGCTGGCCCACCGGCCTGGTCCTGGCGCTGGTGCTCGGCCTCGCGGGCGTCGCGGTCGATTACTGGATCGTGATGCGCCGCGGCGCCCGGCCGCTGCCCGCGGCGCCGGACGCGACCCTGCGGCACGTGCTGAAGGCGCTCTACCTGCAGCAGGCCTTCACCCGCTTCGCCATCGCCCAGCAGGGGGCCACCCTGCCGGCGCGCGGGGCGGCGTTCCGGCAGTTCCTCGCCACCCACCGCCCGGCGGACATCGCCGGCCCGACGCAGGCCCCCGGGGTGATCGGCAGCTGACGCCGCCGGCCGGCCCCGCCCGACCGATCCCGGCCTGCGCGCCGCACCTCGCCCGGAACCCACGGCATGACGACCCTCCTCGACCTCGCCGACATCCAGGGCGGCATCCTGCGGGCCTATGGCCGGCAGGGCTTCCCCAAGGCCCGCGCCTTCTTCCTGACCGTGCGCGGCGACGGACGCGAGGGCCGCGCCTTCGTGGAGCGCTTGCGGCCGCTCGTCACCACCGCCGCGCGCTGGAAGGACCCCGAGCGCGGCGAGGCGCTGGTGCGCCGCCGCGCCCCGCGCCTCAAGGACGTGGCCCGCGCCGAGGGCGAGGCCGACTATCCGGGCGAGGTGACCCTGGTGAAGCCGAAAGTGACGCTCAACCTCGCCTTCACCTTCTACGGCCTCCTCGCCCTCGGCGTCCCGGTGCGCACCCTGCGGGGCATGCCCGACGAGTTCATCGACGGCATGGCGCAGCGGGCCGAGATCCTCGGCGACGACCCCTTCCGCGACAAACGCGACCCGGTCTGGCGCGACTCCTCCGGCGAGAACCGCGTCCATATCGTGGTGATGCTGAACGCGCAGATGGAGGCGGACGGCACGCCGGTCGCCGAGCTCGAGGCGGAGACGCAACGCCTGCGCGACCTGTGCGGGGCGTCCGGCGGCCAAGTCGTGCTCCTGGCCGGCACCGGGCCGGACGGGGCCGACTTCCAGGAGATGTCGGCGGTCCTGAGCCCGGGCGAGCACGGCCTCGCAGCCACCAACAAGGAGCATTTCGGGCTCTCGGACGGCTTCGGCGACCCGGTCTTCGAGGGCCAGTTCCCGCCGGCGCTGGAGGCGCTGCGGGTGATCGGCGGCGGCAAGCTGCTGCCCGACCAGACCTGGGCGCCGCTCGCCACCGGCGAGTTCCTGCTCGGCTACCCCGACGAGGCGCAGGAGGTCCCCGGCGCGGCGATGCCGATCGAGTTCAGCCGCAACGGCACCTTCATGGCCTATCGCAAGCTGCACGAGAACGTCGAGAGCTTCGCGACCTACATCCGCCAGCAGGGCGCGCGCTATGCCGCGATCCACGGCATCCCCCAGGCGGAGGCCGAGGCGACCCTGCGCGCCAAGCTGGTCGGGCGCTGGGAGGACGGGATTCCGCTCCAGGCCGCGCCGACCCATGCCGACTGGCTGGCGTTCCAGGCGGAACTGGCCAAGGCCAAGGCCGCCCGGGACAAGCCGAAGCTCGCCGCGCTCGCCCTGCGCTACACCGACTTCACGTATCGCGACGACCTTTCCGGCACCACCTGCCCGGTCGCCGCCCATATGCGCCGGGCCAACCCGCGCGACATGCTCGACCCGCACGTCACCGACCCGGACCCGAAGGCCGGCGACGGCTCGGCGCTGGTCAACCGCCGCCGCATCCTGCGCCGCGGCCTGCCCTATGGCGGCCCGTCCCAGGGCGGCAGCGGCCGGGATTCCGGCGAGCAGGGCATCATCTTCCTGGCGATCTGCACCAACCTGTTCCGCCAGTTCGAGTTCGTGCAGCAGCAATGGATGCAGTACGGCCTCGACTTCAACGCCGGCAGCGACACCTGCCCGTTGATCGGCAACCACCCGAAGGGCGGCTCCCATCACGATCCGAAGCTCGTGATCGCGGTCGAGCCGGGCAGCGGGCAGCGGCCCTACATCTGCAACGACCTGCCCCAGCTCGTGGAGCCCCGCGGCGGCGACTACTTCTTCGTGCCGAGCATGACGGCGCTCCGCCTGATCGGCACGGGCATCACCGACCCGACCTAGAGGACGGCTCGATCGCGCCCCACCTGTTCGAGGCCCTGCGCTTCCGCCCGCTCAACCCGGTGATCTACCGCCGGGCGATGCGCGACGCGATCCCAGCCCCCGGTACCCTGCGCGCCCGCCGCATCCCGGAGGGCACGATGGTGTTCGCCGCCAACCTGCCGGCGATGTTCGATCCCCTGGCGGTGCCGCAGCCGGGCCGGTTCCGCACCGACCGGCCGTGGGACACCTACATGCTGTGGGGCCACAGCCTGCACCTGTGCTTCGGCGCGCATCTCAACCGCGCGACCCTGCCCGGCCTGCTCAAGCCCCTCCTCGCCCGCCCGTCCCCCTGCGCCGCGCCGAAGGCGCGCGGGCGCATCGACACGCAGGGCACGCCGTTCCCGGTCCACCTCGAGGTGGTGTTCGAGGCCTGACGGCGGGGCGAGCGTCGCCGTCGGGCCCGTTCGAGCGCTGGGCCGTCAGGCCGCCCGGACCTGCGCCAGGAAGTGCGCCACCTCGGCCGAGAGGCGCTCGGACTGGCGCGACAGCTCGGTGGCCGCGCCCAGCACCTGGCTCGCCGCCGCCCCCGTCTCCTCCGCCGCGCCCGCCACGCCCGCGATGTTGCCCGTCACCTCCCCGGTGCCGGCCGCCGCCTGGCTGACGTTGCGCACGATCTCCTGCGTCGCCGCCCCCTGCTCCTCCACCGCCGCGGCGATCGAGGTCGCCACGCCCGAGATCTCCTCGATCCGCGCCGTGATCTGGCCGATCGCCCCCGCCGCCTGACCCGTCGAGGCCTGGATCGCCGCGATCTGGCTCGTGATCTCCTCGGTGGCTCGTGCCGTCTGGCCCGCCAACTCCTTCACCTCGGCCGCCACCACCGCGAAGCCGCGGCCCGCGGCGCCCGCGCGCGCGGCCTCGATGGTGGCGTTGAGCGCCAAGAGGTTGGTCTGGGCCGCGATCGACGAGATCAGCCCGACCACGTCGCCGATGCGCGCGGTGGCCTCGGTCAGCGCGCGGACCTGATGGGCGGTCCGGCCGGCCTCGGCGACGGCGGCCTGGGCGAGGCGGGCGGAGCCGTCGACCTGGCGGCCGATCTCCTGCACCGAGGCGCCGAGCTCTTCGGCGGCCGCCGCGACGGTCTCGACGTTGGACGCGGCCTCCTCGGCGGCGGCCGCGACGGCGGTGGACTGGGCCGCGGTCTGCGTCGCCGTGGCGGTCATGGTCTGGGCGGTCCCGCGCAGCTCGCCCGAGGCCGACGCGACGGTGGCGACGACGCCGGTGATCGAGGCCTCGAAGCCCTGGATCAGCTCGTTGAGCGAGGCGGCGCGGCGCATCCGGCGCAGCTCCTCGGCCTCGCTCTCGCCGCGCAGGCGCTCGCGCTCGATCGCGTTGTCGCGGAACACCAGCACCGCGCGGGCCATCGCCCCGACCTCGTCGCGCCGCCCGGCCTCCGGCACCGCGAGGTCGGTGCGGCCCTGCGCGAGAGAACCCATGGCGCCGCGCAGGGATTCCATCGGCCGCACCACCGAGCGGACGATCAGGAGAGAGGCGCCGCCGAGGACGAGCACGATGAGGAGGCCGGCGACGGCGAGGCGCTCGATCTGTGCGACGATCATCTCGCGCAGGTCGCTGACATACTCGCTGACGCCGATGGAGAAGCCGAAGGGCGCGTAGTAGCGAAACAGCCCGATCTTCGGCACGGCCGCCGTCGCGCCCTCCGGCACCCAGGTGTAGCGGAACGTCGCCACCCCGTCCCGCGCCGCCCGGGGCATCACGTCGGCGACGTAGCGAAAGCCGGTCGAATCGGTCACGCCCATCAGGTTGCGGCCGACCACCTTCGCGGAGGGGTGGGCGATCACGGTGCCGGCGGCGTCGTTGACGAACAGGTAATTGTCGCGGCCGTGCCGCATCGCCGCGATGTCGGCGAGCGCCGCCTCGCGGGCCGCCGCCTCGCTCATCTCGGCCTTCTCGGCCTTCTGCCGGTAGCGCTCGACGACGTTGGCCGCGGCCTCGGTGATGAGCGCCATCCGCTCGACGCGCTGCGCCAGCATCGCCTCGTACTGATAATTGAGCGCAATCCCACCCAGGGCGACCAGGCTCAACGTCGCGAGTGCGATCAGCAGGGCGAACTTGCGGGGAAGGGTGAGCACGAACATGGGGCAGCCGCTCCGGATCCGGTCCTCGCCGGATGTCCCGTTGGACCTAGAGGGCTGGTCGTGAACGCTCGGTATACATTGTAAGCGCTTGGAACGATTTGTGCACGATCGCGAAGATCTTGACCGTGCGGCATCGGGCGGTGACGGTACATATGGCCGCGTCCGGGCACGGCCGCCGCCCGGCGTCCCGGGGACCAGCGCCTGATCGCTGTGCGATGCGGTCGCGAACGGCGCATGTCCGGCGAGCGGGCGTTCCATCGCAAGCCACTCCCCTTTCCCGGACGACTGCAACGAAGTGGAAGGAGATCCGGGATCCAGCACAAGAAGTCGCGAAGCGTCCTTGTGCCTGCAACGGTGCAGCATTCGGAGCCGCTTCGCGGCACTTCCTGTGCTGGATCCCGGATCTCCTTCCGCTGACGCTCCAGTCGTCCGGGGAAGGGGGAGTGGCTTACGATCGGCGAATGAGTCTCCGTTTCGACGGAGAATGCTTCAACCGACTCCCGCCCTGAGCGCCCCGCGCCGCCGCGGCGCCACCGCGGCCGCCGCCGGCTCCCCGCCGCGGGCGAGCGCCAGCACCATGCCGGTGAAGATCTCCTGCAACGCCGTCGTCGAGAGCCGCCCCTCCGGCTTGTACCAGGTGCAGATGCCCGACAGCATCGCGAGGATCGCCAGGGTCGCCATCCGGGTGTCGGCGAGCCGGAACTCGCCGGTGGCGCAGCCGTGGTCGAGGATGTCGCCGAGCTTGCGCTCGTAGTCGCGCCGCATCGCCACCACGGCGGCGAGGTTGTCGGGCTCCAGGCTGCGCAGCTCCGAGTAGCAGATGAACACCTCCTGCGGCCGCTCGACGTGATAGGCGACGTGGAATTCGGTGAACCGGGTCAGCCGCTCTTCCCCGGTCCCCTCCGCCAGCAGGGCCGCGTCGAGGGCGGCGTGCAGGTCGAGCATGTGCCCGCGGATGAGGTCGAACAGGAATTCCTGCTTGTTGCGGAAGTAGTTGTAGAGCGAGCCCTGCTGGATGCCGACCTCGGCCGCGAGCTGGCGCAGGCTCATCGCGGCGTAGCCGTGGGTGGCGATCAGGCTCAACCCCGCCCGCCGGATGGCCTCCTCGGTCCGCGGTCCCGACGAGCCTGCGATACGCGCCATGCTGCCCCTAACCCCGCCCTCACGGGGCGTGCCGCCCCACGACTTTCGTCGGCCCAGTGTAGCACTTGACGCTCGGAAAAAAACAGTCGAACGTATTTTCATCACGGATGACCGGGACGCATACCCGGCATCCCAGAATGGCAGAGCGGCGCCGGACACGAGCGCGGCCGCCATCCTCAGGGGAGGATCAGGCGTGGCGGAAACCCTCGCGGTTCGCCAGATCTCGTTGCGCTTCGGCGGCGTCAAGGCGCTGACGGATGTCAGCTTCGCGGTCGAGAAGGGCGAACTCTTTTCGATCATCGGCCCGAACGGCGCCGGCAAGACCTCGATGATCAACTGCATCTCGGGCCGCTACCGGCCGTCCGAGGGCCAGATCCTGCTCGACGGGCGCGACATCACGAAGGCGACGCCGAACCAGCGTCCGAATCTCGGCATCGGCCGCACCTTCCAGAACCTCGCGCTGTTCCACCACATGAGCGTGCTCGACAACATCCTGGTCGGGCGCCACCACCTGATGCGCAACAACTTCGTCACCGGCTCGCTGTACTGGCTGCCCGGTGTCCAGAGCGAGGAGCTGGCGCATCGCCGCCGGGTCGAGGAGATCATCGACTTCCTCGACCTCCAGGCCTACCGCAAGGCGCCTGCCGGCACCCTCTCCTACGGGTTGCGCAAGCGGGTCGAGCTCGCCCGCGCCATGGCGCTCGAGCCCAAGCTGATCCTCCTCGACGAGCCGATGGCCGGCATGAACCTCGAGGAGAAGGAGGACATGGCCCGCTACATCGTCGACCTCAACGAGGAGTTCGGCATGACCGTCGTGATGATCGAGCACGACATGGGCGTGGTCATGGACATCTCGCACCGGGTGATGGTGCTCGATTTCGGCCGCCGCATCGCGCTCGGCCGCCCCGAGGCGGTCCTGGCCGATCCGCACGTGCGAAAGGCCTATCTCGGCGAGGAGGACGAGGAACCGGCCTCGCCCGAACCGGTCAGGGCGGTGTCGTGATGACGGACTTCACCGCGCGGGCAGAGAGCGCCGACACCTTCCCGAAGCTCCTGCGCCTCAACGCCGCCGAGCACCCGCACGAGGTCGCGCTGCGGGAAAAGATCTTCGGGCTCTGGCGCCCGACGACCTGGGCCGAGTACCACGCCCGCACCCGCGCCTTCGCGCTGGGCCTCTCCGATCTCGGCATCGACAACGGCGACGTCGTCGGGCTGATCGGCGACAACCGGCCCGACTGGGTGGCGGGCGAGATCGCCGCCCACGCGCTCGGCGCCCTGTCGCTCGGCCTCTACCGCGACGCGCTCGAGGACGAGGTCCAGTACCTCCTGGCCTTCGCCGGGGTGAAGGCGGTGATCGCCGAGGACGAGGAGCAGGTCGACAAGCTCCTCAACCTCGCCGACGGCGTGCCGACCTTGCGCCACATCGTGTTCTGCGACCCCCGCGGGATGCGCAAATACGACGATCCGCGCCTGATCTCGGCGGACGCCCTCGCGGCCAGGGGCGAGGCCCTGCACGCGGCCGATCCCGGCCTCTACGACCGGATGGTCGACGCGACCCGGGCCGAGGCGGTGGCGATCCTCTGCACCACGTCGGGCACCACGGCGCGGCCGAAGCTCGCGATGCTGAGCGGCGGCCGCGTGCTCCGCCACTGCGCCCGCTACCTCGCCGCCGACCCGAAGGGGCCGGAGGACGACTACGTCTCGGTGCTGCCGCTGCCCTGGATCATGGAGCAGGTCTACGCGCTGGGCCAGGCGCTCCTCTCTCGCATGAAGGTCAACTTCGTCGAGGATGCCGACACGCTGATGCACGACTTCCGGGAGATCGCCCCGACCTTCGTGCTGTTCGCCCCCCGGGTCTGGGAGGCGGTCGCCGCCGACGTGCGCGCCCGGATGATGGACGCCTCGCCGTTCAAGCGCGCCCTCTACGAGCGCGGCATGACGATGGGGCTCTCCGCCCTCGACAAGGGGACGCGCTCAGCCGCCGCCGACGCCCTGCTGTTCCGGGCCCTGCGCGACCGGCTCGGCTTCACGCGGCTGACCTCGGCCGCCACCGGCGGCGCGGCGCTCGGGCCCGACACGTTCCGGTTCTTCCGCGCCATGGGCGTGCCGCTGCGCCAGCTCTACGGCCAGACCGAGACGCTCGGCGCCTACACCCTGCACCGGGGCGAGACGGTCGATTTCGACACGGTCGGCGTGCCGTTCGACGACAGCATCGAGATCCGGGTGCTCGATCCCGACCGCAACGGCATCGGCGAGGTGCTGGCGCGCCACGCCAACATGTTCCACGGCTACTACAAGGCCGATCCGAACGCCCCGAGCGACGTGCGCGACGGCTGGATGCACACCGGCGATGCCGGCTACGTCGACAAGAAGGGCGAACTGGTCGTCATCGACCGGATCAAGGACCTTGCCGTCAACGCCCATGGCGAGCGCTTCTCGCCGCAATACATCGAGAACAAGCTGAAGTTCAGCCCTTACGTCGCCGAGGCCGTGATCCTCGGCGCCGGGCGCGAGTACCTGGCGGCCCTGATCTGCATCCGCTACGCGGTCGTCGCGAAATGGGCGGAGAAGAACCGCATCGCCTTCACCACCTATTCCGACCTCGCGTCGAAGCCGGCGGTGATCGCGCTGATCCGTGCCGAAGTCGAGCGGGTGAATGCGGGTCTTACGGACGTGCAGCGCGTCGCCAAGTTCGTGCTCCTCTACAAGGAGCTCGACGCCGACGACGGCGAATTGACCCGCACCCGCAAGGTCCGCCGCGGCGTCATCAACGAGAAGTATTCCGACCTGATCGACACGATCTATGCCGGCGCGCCGAGCTACCGGGTCGATACGGTGATCCGGTTCCAGGACGGCACGACGCAACGCATCCGCACCACCCTGCCGGTGATCGACCTCACGGCGGCTCCCGCCACCCTCGCCGCCGCCGAATAGGGGCCATGAGGCCATGAACACCCACCTGCTGCTCCAGCTCGTCGTCAACGGGCTGATCGTCGGCGCCCTCTACGGCGTGGTCGCGATGAGCTTCGTCCTGATCTACAAGGCGAGCCAGGTCGTGAACTTCGCGCAGGGCGAGTTCCTGCTCATCGGCGCCTGGGTGTGCTGGTGGCTGCTCACCACCTACCAGCTGCCGTTCCTGGTCGGCATGGCGGTCACCTTCGCGTTCATGCTGGTCTTCGGCATCGCCCTCCAGGTGGTGGTGCTGCGGCCGCTCATCGGCGAGCCCATCATCTCGGTCATCATGGTGACGATCGGCCTGTCGATCTTCTTCCAGGCCCTGTGCAAGTGGCTGTTCGGCGTCTTCGCCCAGCCCTTCCCGCCGATCTTCTCCACCCAGTCGGTGTCGTTCCTCGGGCTGGAGATCCAGACCGTGTACCTGATGAGCCTCGGCATCTCGGTCGCCATGATGGCGGGCTTCGCCTGGTTCTTCCGCTACTCGAAGCACGGGCTGGCCATGCGGGCCACCGCCTTCAACCAGCAGGTGGCGCAGTCGCTGGGGATCTCGGTGCGCAACGTCTTCGCCCTCGCCTGGGCGATCTCGGCGGTGGTCTCGTCGGTCGCCGGCATCGTGGTCGGCATCGTCAACGGCGTGTCCTCGGCCCTCTCGCTCTACGGCATCAAGGTCTTCCCGGCGGTCATCCTCGGCGGGCTCGACTCGGTCGTCGGCGCGGTGATCGGCGGCCTGGTGATCGGGGTGCTGGAGAACGTCGCGCAATACGTCGACGGCCAGTACCTGCACTGGGGCAACCTCTACGAGATCGTTCCCTTCTACGTCCTGGTGGTGATCCTGATGATCAAGCCCTACGGCCTGTTCGGCACCCGCGACATCGAGCGCGTCTGATGGCGACCCAGAGCCTGATCCCTGCCGGCGACTACCGCACGACGTATGCCGCCGACACCACCATCTTCCCGACCGCCGGCAGCCGCTACGCGGTCTGGGCCGGGCTGGCGCTGCTCTGCCTCGCCCCGCTCGTCCTCGACCGCTACTGGCTGAGCCTGCTGATCCAGATCGGCTACTTCGCGGTCGCGGCCTTGGGCCTCAACATCCTGGTCGGCTTCACCGGGCAGATCTCGATCGGGCACGCCGCCTTCTTCGGCTTCGGCGCCTTCGCGTCGGCCTGGCTGTCGAACAACTACGGCATCCCGGTCTTCTTCGCGATCCCGCTCGCGGGCGTCCTGACCACCGCGATCGGGCTGATCTTCGGCCTGCCGGCGGCCCGGCTGAAGGGCCTCTACCTCGCCATCGCGACGCTCGCCGCGCAGTACATCCTCCAGGACTTCTTCGCCCGGGCGAACTGGTTCACCGGCGGCGTCGCCGGCACGGCGGCGGAGGCCTTCTCGATCTTCGGGTTCAGCTTCGATACCGACCACCGCTACTTCTACGTGGTGCTGGCCTACCTGGTGCTGACCTTCGTGCTCGCCACCAACCTGATGCGCTCCCGCGACGGGCGGGCGCTGGTGGCGGTGCGCGACCACTATCTCTCGGCGGAGATGATGGGGATCAATCTCACCCGCTACCGCACCCTGTCCTTCGGCCTCTCGGCCTTCTTTGCCGGCATCGGCGGCGCGCTCTACGCGCATTACCTGCAATTCGTCTCGGTCGAGGGCTTCGGGATCCTGCTCTCGATCCAGTTCCTCGGCATGATCATCATCGGGGGCCTCGGCTCGATCATGGGCACGCTGATGGGCACCGCCTTCATGGTGCTGGTGCCCGAGGCCATGGGTTGGCTCACCGACGCCGTGCGCGGCTCCTCCCTCGACCGGGCGCTCGCGCTCAAGGACAACCTGTCCTTCCTGCGCGAGATGGCGATCGGCCTCGTGATCGTGCTGTTCCTGATGTTCGAGCCCGACGGGCTCGCCCACCGCTGGCGCCAGATCAAGGCGTACTGGAAGCTGTACCCGTTCTCGCACTGACGACCATCGACCGACACGACAGGAGGATAGCGGCAGCATCGGGCGGTCTGCTCACGACAAGCCCCCCTTTCCCGAACGACTGAAACGAAGTGGAAGGAGATCCGGGATCCAGCAGAGGAAGTGCCGCGAAGCGGCTCCGCAGATTGCAACGTTGCACACAGGCAGTCGCTTCGCGAAGTTTTACAGCTGGATCCCGGATCTCCTTCCGCTGACGCTGCAGTCGTCCGGGAAAGGGCGAGGCCTACGAAAAATCGGCCTGGCCATCACGTCCTGTCGTATATCTTTGGACACCATCGACGAGGCTGGCGAACCAGCCCATCACCGGAGGAAACCAAACCCATGCTTCGCCTGTCCCTCGCCTCGGCCGCCGCCCTCGCTCTCGCCGTGCCGGCGCTGGCCGCCGAGATCCCGATCGGCCACCTCGCCGACCAGAGCGGCGCCACCTCCGATGTCGGCGTGCCCTACGCCCAAGGAGTGGCCGACGCCCTCGCCTACGTGAACCGCAAGGGCGGCATCAAGGGCGAGAAGATGAACGTCGAATCGGTCGATTACGGCTACCAGGTGCCCCGCGCCGTCGCGCTCTACAAGAAGTGGACCGGCGGGCGCGACAAGGTCGCGGCGATCCAGGGCTGGGGCACCGCCGACACCGAGGCGCTCTCGGCCTTCGTCACCAAGGACGAGGTGCCCTACATCTCCGGCTCCTACGCCGCGCAGGTGAGCGATCCGACCGGCGCCAGCGGCAAGGCCAAGGCCGCGCCCTACAACTTCTTCTACGGCCCGTCCTACTCGGATTCCTTACGCGCCATGCTGCTATGGGCGGCCGACGACTGGAAGGCCAAGGGCAAGACCGGCAAGCCGAAATACGTTCATATGGGCGGCAACCACCCCTACCCGAACTCGCCCAAGGAAGCCGGCGAGGCGATGGCGAAGGACCTCGGCTTCGACGTGCTGCCGGCGATCGTCTTCGCGCTGGCGCCGGGCGACTACACCGCCCAGTGCCTGACCGCCAAGAATGCCGGCGCCAACTACGCCTATCTCGGCAACACCGGCGGCTCGAACATCTCGCTGCTCAAGTCCTGCAAGTCGGTCGGCACCGACATCCAGTTCATGGGCAACGTCTGGGGCATGGACGAGAACGCCGCCAAGGCGGCCGGCGAGGCGGCGAACGGCGTCGTCTTCCCGGTCCGCACCGCGGCGGTGAGCGGCAGCACCGCGCCGGGCATGGCGATGGCGGCCGAGATCTCGAAGGTGTCGGACGCCGCCGGCACCGCGTATCGCCCGGTGCACTACTACACCGGCATCTGCGCCGCCCTCTACATGACCGAGGCGCTCGCCTGGGCCAAGGACAACGGTGGCCTGGCCGGTCCCAACGTCCGCAAGGGTTTCTACCAGAAGAAGGACTGGGTGCCGGCCGGCATGGAGGGCGTCTGCGTCCCCTCGACCTGGTCGCCGACCGACCATCGCGGGATGATGGAGGTGCACATCTACCGCGCCAAGATCTCGGGTCCGACCGACGGGGCGCTGCCCGACCTGATGAAGGCCGGCACGATCAAGCTCGAGCCGGTCAAGACCGTGACGCTGCCGCGGAAGAGCGAGTGGCAGGGGTGGTGAGGACCGCCCCTCACAGCTGACCCTCCCCGAACCCTCCCCCCTCTGCGGGGGAGGGTGGCCCCTGCGTCAGCAGGGGTCGGGAGAGGGGACGCCGCTTCCGGAGAGGTCGCGCGCTCGATGAAGGGCGCCCCCTTGGATCAGCGTCGCGCTGCCCTTCTCCCGGCCCGCTCCGCGGGCCGCCCTCCCCCGCAGAGGGGGGAGGGTTCGACGTCGCATCTCGCTGAAACGAAAGCCGTCCGATGTCGCAGGTCATGACCCTGGAGCGCCCGAGTCCCGACGCCGCGCCGGCCCCCCTCCTCTCCTTGCGCAACGTCGAGGTCGTCTACGACGACGTCATCCTCGTCCTGCGGGGCCTGAGCCTCGACGTGCCGGCGGGCTCGATCACGGCGCTGCTCGGCGCCAACGGCGCCGGCAAGTCGACGACGCTGAAGGCGATCTCGGGCCTCCTGCGCTCGGAGGACGGCGAGGTCACCCGCGGCGAGATCGTGTTCGACGGCGCCCGCATCGACGGCATCGAGCCCGATCGCATCGTGCGCCGCGGCATCTTCCAGGTGATGGAGGGCCGCCGCATCGTCGCCGACATGACGCCGATGGAGAATCTGCGCCTCGGCGCCTTCTCGCGCCGTGACAAGGAGATCGGCCAGGATCTCGAGCGGGTGCTGACCTACTTCCCGCGCCTCAAGGAGCGCACGGGGGCGGCGGGCTACCTCTCGGGCGGCGAGCAGCAGATGCTGGCGATCGGCCGCGCCCTGATGGCCCGCCCCCGCCTGATCCTGATGGACGAGCCCTCGATGGGCCTCTCGCCGCTCCTGGTGAAGGAGGTCTTCGGCATCATCCGCCAGATCAACCAGGATCTGGGCGTCACCATCCTGCTCGTCGAGCAGAACGCCCGCGCCGCCCTCTCGGTCGCCGACCGCGGCTACATCATGGAGCAGGGCAAGGTCGTGCTCGACGGCACGGTCGAGGAACTGCGCACCAACGAGGACGTGAAGGAATTCTACCTCGGCGGCGCCGGCGACCAGCGCAAGAGTTTTCGGAACTTGAAGAGCTTCAAGCGGCGCAAGCGGTGGATTTGAGCGCCTGTTTCGCTCGACGCTCCCGAAACCCCGGTGTCATTTTGGGGCCGCGCAGCGGAGCCCGGAATGACACCCAGGGCTTCACCGCCACCGCGTGGAGCGACGAGGACATCCTCGCAGCAAGACCGGTCAGGACGCTCCTGCTTCCCTCCGTCATGATGACGGCATGGATCGCGCCCCCGCCCATCGAGCCCCCTCGCCCACGCCCGACCTCGTCGCCGACACGCTCGCCTGGATCGAGCGGCACCTCGACGAGCGCCTGACGCTCGCCCGCCTCGCCGACCGCGCGGGCCTGTCGCCCTATCATTTCTCGCGCCTGTTCACTGCCCGGATGGGCCTCGCGCCGATGGCCCATGTGCGCGGGCGCCGGCTGGTGCGGGCGGCACGGCGCCTCGCCGCGGAGCCCGACCTGCGGCTCGTCGACCTCGCCTTCGAGGCGGGCTTCGAATCCCAGGAAGCCTTCACCCGCGCCTTCGGACGCCGTTTCGGGGTCACCCCCGGCCGCTTCCGCCGCGGCCTCGCGCCCCTCCCCCCGGACGGAGACCCCGCCATGCCGACACCCGAGACCTCCCGCGCCGTCGCCCGCCTGCCCGGCCTCGTGACCCGCGACGCGTTCACCGTCGCCGGCCCGACACGGCGCTTCGACCAGGCGACCGCGTCGACCATCCCCGACCTCTGGTCCACGATGATCCGCGGCCTGCCGTTCGTCGACGGACAGGTGCCGAGCTGGGCTACCTACGGCGTCGTCTGGAGCGCCGACAAGGAGGAGGGCAGCTTCGACTACATGGCCGGCATCGGCGTACGGCCTCAGGGCGCCCTGCCCGCAGGATTCGAGAGGAAGACGATCCCGGCGGCGACTTACGCGGTGTTCCGGGTCACCCTGGACGGCACGGCCCTGCACCCGCAGATGAAGGGCGCGATGGCGGCGATCTGGGGCGAGCTCGTCCCGGCCTCGGGCCTCACGGTCGCCGACGGCCCGGATTTCGAGCTCTATGACGGCCGCTTCGCCCCCGACCGGCCGGGCACCGTCATCGCCGTGCACGTGCCCGTGACGACGTGACCGAGAACCGGGGCTTGAGGATCACGATTCTGTCGGCGCGGAGGTCGCGGATCCCCGCGCCGGCCTCCACCGCAGCACCCGCCCGTCGATCGCCACCAGCCCCAGCCCGATCAGCGCCATGCCGAGGAGCTGGCGCGGCACCACCGGCTCGCCGAGCACCAGGGCGCCGAGCAGCAGCGCCGAGACCGGGATCAGGAAGGTGACGAGCATCAGGTTGGTGGCGCCGGCGCTCGCCAGCAGGCGGAAGAAGATCACGTAGGCGAGCGCCGTCGAGAGCGCCGCGAGGCCGATGACCGCCGCGATCGCCGCGACGGGCGGCGCGGCCAGGGTCCAGGGCCGGTCGACCGCGAGGGCGGCGGGCCCGAGCAGCAAGGTCGCGGCGGCGACCTGGCCGGCGGCGGCCGAGAGCGGTGGGATGCCCATGCGCTTGAAGCGCCGCCCGTAGATTCCCGCGAAGGCGTAGGAGAGCGCGGCGAGCAGGACCGCGCCCTGCGCCATCGCCTCGCCTCCGAGACCGGCGAGAACCGAGGGGCCGACCATCACGGCGACGCCCGCGAGGCCGGCCAGCACGCCGGCGAGGCGGTTGCCGGTCAGGCGCTCGTCGTCGGTCAGCACGTGCGCCACGAGCACGCCGAAGAGCGGCGTGGTGGCGTTGAGGATCGCGGCGAGGCCCGAGGCGATGTGGGTCTGCCCCCAGGCGATGAGGCAGAACGGCACCGCGTTGTTGAGGAAGGCCGCGCCCAGGAAGGCCAGCCAGACCGAGGCGCCCCGCGGCATCGGGATCCCGCGCAGCCGGAGCACCAGGGCGAGGATCGCGGCGGCGAGGCCGACGCGCAGGCTCACCAGGGTGAGCGGCGGCAGCGCCCGCAGGGCGACGCCGACGAAGAAGAACGAGCCGCCCCACAGCACCGAGAGGCCGAGGAGCAGGCCCCATTCCGCCGGGGTCATCGGACGATTGGAGATGGGGCGGTTGGCAGAGGGCTGCATCGGATCTCGGCTCTCCGGGGTGGATGCCGCACCCTGACGCAGGGGTACCCCCGCGGCATCCCGTTCCTTGCGGTCAATGTCGGCGACGACGATGCCGGTGGTCGATGCTCGGCGGATCAGTC
Source organism: Methylobacterium sp. 17Sr1-1 (assembly GCF_003173775.1). Classification (NCBI taxonomy): domain Bacteria; kingdom Pseudomonadati; phylum Pseudomonadota; class Alphaproteobacteria; order Hyphomicrobiales; family Methylobacteriaceae; genus Methylobacterium; species Methylobacterium sp. 17Sr1-1. Next base: position 4,503,519 of record NZ_CP029552.1, read on the forward strand.
CCGCCAGAACGGCTTCTCGGCCTCGCGCAGGGCGTCGCTCCGCGACAGGCCGACATCCTTGAGGAGCCCCTCGGGGCAGGCCATCAGGGCGCGGCGCTCGCGCCGGCGGTCGGCCCACAATTCGAGCCGCTGGATCAGCGTGACGGCGGCGCGCCGGCGCGGCGGCGCGATGCGGATGGTGGGAACGAGGCGCAGGTTTCCTCGGCCAGCGACGAGGCTCGTCATGGCTGTCTCCGGATGGGACGGATGGGTTGCTCGATGAGGAGAGATTGCCTTTCGGGCGCTCGGCGAGCAAACCAGATCGACTCGTCCGCCGACGCAGGAAATCTGGGTCACGTCCCACCGGGGTCGCCTCATGTCCCTCGACCGCAATCCCCGCCGCCGCCTGCCGCCGCTCAACGCGGTGCGGGCCTTCGAGGCCGCCTCGCGCCACCCCACCTTCCACGAGGCCGGGGACGAGCTCGGGGTCAGCGCCGGCGCGGTGGCGCAGCAGGTGAAGATCCTGGAGGGCTGGTTCGGCCTCCCCCTGTTCCGCCGCCTGCCGAGCCGGGGCGTCGCCCTGACCCCGGCGGGCCAGCGCTTCGCCGCCGCCGCCGGCGAGGTGCTCGATCACCTCGCCGAGGCCACCGCCCGCCTGCGCCGCCAGGGCCAGGACCACGTGCTGACGGTGAGCACCACCCATTCCTTCGCCAGCCTGTGGCTGATCCCGCGCATCGGCAGCTTCCGGGCGCAACATCCGGACCTCGACGTGCGGGTGGTGGCCAACAATCGCCTGGTGGACTTTTCCCGCGACGACACGGACGTGGCGATCCGGCACGGGCGCGGGCGCTATCCGGGCCTGCGCTCGGACCTCCTGATGCACGACGTCGTCTTCCCGGTCTGCAGCCCGAGCCTTCGCGACGGCGAGCCGCCCCTGCGCTCTCCCCAAGACCTCGCTCGCCACACGCTGCTCCACGACGACGACCCGATCGACATCGAGGCGGTGGACTGGCCGCAATGGCTCGCGGCGGCGGGCGTCACCGGCATCGACGCCTCGCGCGGACCGCGCTTCACCCACACCTTCATGATTCTCCAGGTCGCCACCGCCGGCGGCGGGGTCGGCCTCGCCACCCGGGTGCTGGGGGGCGACCTCGTCGCGGGGATCGGCCGGCTCCATTCGGGACAAGCCGGGTTCGGCCTGGTGCGGCCCTTCCCCGACGAGGTGCCGAGCCCCTACAGCTTCTTCCTCGTCACCCCGACCGAGACCGACGCCCCGAAGGTCGCCCGCTTCCGCGAGTGGATCACCGCGCAGGCGGAGGCGTGGAACCGGTGAGCGGGGGAACGGCCGCCTCGGCCTCCCCGCACCACGAGACGCCCCGCCCCTCGCCGAGCAGGATCCAGGTGCCGGGGTCGGGCGAGGCCCGGCCCGGGAGCAGGCCGAGGAGGAAGGCGGCGAGACGCGAGAACCAGGACGACATGATGGGGTGCGGACTCCGCCGGATCGGGCGCGGTCGGTCCGCGACCCGGTGACGACAGCTTTGCACGGGCCCGGCCGCGGCTTCCATGATCGAGCGTTCCACTTTCTTGGCGTCGCGTCCCCTCGTTCGTCGTCGGCGCCCCCGCGCGGCTCGCGGGAGCCGTCTCACCCCCGCAAAGCCGCGTGCGCCGCGAGGAAATCCACGAAGCAGCGGATGCGCGAGGACAGCCGCTCGTGCCCCGCATAGAGGGCGTGGATGTCCTCCGCGTCGCCCGGATTGAACACCTCCAGCACCGGCACGAGGCGGCCGGCCGCGATGTCCTCGTCGACGTGGAAGCGGGCGAGCCGCGCGAGGCCGGCGCCGCCGAGCGCCATCAGCCGCACCACCTCCCCGGAATTGCCGAAGAAGTTGCCGTGGACCGGCCGCTGCGACACCGCCCCGTCGACCAGGAACGGCCAGGTGTCGAGGGAGCGGCGGAAGCTGAAGTTGAGGCAGTTGTGGTCGGGAAGCGCGTCCGGATGGGCGGGCGTGCCGCGCTCGTCGAGATAGGCGGGTGCGGCCACCACCGCGAGGCGGCTGCGGCCCAGGAGCTTCGCCCGCAGGCGGGTGTCGCGCAGCGGCCCGATGCGGATCGCCACGTCGGCCCGCGCCTCGACGAGGTCGACCACGTCGTCGGTGAGCGCGAGATCGACCCGCATCCGCGGCTGCTGACCGAGGAAGCGCGGCAGCACCGGCAGGATCACCCGCATGCCGAACGGCACCGAGGCGTTGACCCGGAGCAGGCCGCTCGGCTGGGCGGCGTCGCGGCCGAAACTGTCCTCGATCGCGTCGAACTCGGCGATCAGCTCGCCCGCCCGGGCGAGGTACGATTCGCCCTCCGGCGTCAGGGTCATCGCCCGCGTGGTGCGCCGGATCAGCCCGACGCCGAGGCGTGCCTCGAGGCGTGCCACCGCTCGGCTCACCGCCGAGGGCGTGCAGCGCAGGGCCTTGGCGGCGGAGGCGAAGCTGCCGCGGCGCGCCACCTGCACGAAGGCCTCCATCTCGCCGAGCCGGTTGTCCATGGGCCGTCCATTGTTGCGTCCGATGCACGATCATCGTGCCGCCGCGCGCGCTGGTCATCAATCGCCGCCGTCGTCATCTCGGGGCCTCCAGAGACGGAGACCGACCATGGACCTCAAGATCGACGGCAAGACCGCCCTCGTCACCGGCGCCACCGCGGGCATCGGCCTCGCCATCGCCCGCCGCCTGGCGGCGGAGGGCGCCGCTTTGGTGCTGCCCGGGCGCTCCCGAGCGAAGCTCGACGCGGCGGCGAAAGAGATCGCCGCCGAGCCCGGTGCGCGGGCGCCCCGCACGGTGCTGGCCGATCCGGCGACGGCCGACGGTGCGGCGGCCCTGGTCGCGGCGGTTCCGGAAGTCGACATCCTGGTCAACAACCTCGGCATCTACGAATCGAAGGCGTTCGAGGAGATCACCGATTCCGACTGGCACCGCCTGTTCGAGGTCAACGTGGTCTCGGGGGCGCGGCTGGCCCAGGCCTATTTCCCCGGCATGCTGGCGCGGAAGTCCGGGCGGATCGTGTTCGTGTCGAGCGAGTCCGGCCTCGTGCCGCCGCCCGACATGCTGCACTACGCGGTGTCGAAGACCGCCCAGCTCACCATCGCCCGGGGCCTGGCGCAGCGCACCCGCGGCACCGGCGTGACGGTGAACGCGGTGATGCCCGGCCCGACCCGCTCGGAGGGCATCGTGGACTTTTTGAAGAGCGTCGCCTCCGACCCGAATGCGCCGGCGGACGAGCTGGAGGCGGAGTTCTTCCGGGTCCACCGCCCGCTCTCGCTGCTGGCCCGGATGATCGATCCCGAGGAGATCGCCGGCCTCGTGGCCTATCTCGCGAGCCCGCTCGCGGCGGCGACCAACGGGGCGAGCCTGCGGGTCGAGGGCGGGATCGTGCCGACCATCGCGTGATGCGAAGAGCACCATCCTATCGAGCTGCGACACGGGACATGACGTCGGCCGGGGCGTACTGGACAGGCTTTTACAAGCTCTTCCCTTTCCCGGACGACTGACGCATCAGCGGAAGGAGATCCGGGATCCAGCAATCAAACTTCGCGAAGCGTCCGTCTGTCAGCAACGCCGCAGCAGAGAGAGCCGCTTCGCGGCACTTCTCTCCTGGATCCCGGATCTCCTTCCGCTACCGCTCCAGTCGTCCGGGAGAGGGGGCGGGGGCACATCGGGCGATGTTTCATGGCACCGCCCCGACGCCCGGTACCCCAGGTCGGCCGAGGGACGACCCCTCTTCCCCGGGCTCCGCCGGCCCGAGGAGCGCCATCGCGGCGCGGTAGCCGTTGAGCGTGCCGGTATCGACGTAGGCGGTGCCGGCGCAGACACCCGTCGCCCGGCCGCCTGCGTCGAGCCAGGCATTGACGAGGGTGCCGATATACTCGTCGCGGCACTGCCGCGCCTGCCAGAGGCCGTGCAGCTCGGCGAGGATGCGGCCGGTGAGCTTGAACGCCCCCCAGACCCAGGACGAGGCGGCGTCCTGCCGCTTCACCTGGATCTCCCGCACCGCGTCGCCGTCGAGCACCACGGCGTCGAACAGCTCCGGCCGCTCGACCGGGAAGAGCAGGAAGGACAGCCCGTCGGCCGGCAGGCGCGCCAGCCCGTCATCCGGGAACCACACCGTGTCGGGCAGGCCGACCAGCACCGGCTCGTCGGGGGCGATCAGCGGCAGGGCGCGAAACAGCGCGTCGCACAGGCCCGCGGGGCGCGGCTGCACCACGTAGGCGATCGGCGCCGGCCCGTAGCCGGAGCCGTAATACTCGACGATGTCGGACTTGCCCGGGGCGATCACGAAGCAGATCTTGTCCGCGCCGCCGCGGATCATCCGCTCGACGACGTACTCGCTCACCGCGCAAGGCCGCTCGGCCCCGTCGCGCAGGCGGCTGCCGACCGGCAGCAATTCCTTGGAGAAGGCGAGCGGCTGGATGCGGCTGCCGCGGCCCGCGGCCGGAACGATGCCCCACATGCGGTGTCACGCCTCCATCGTGATAGGATTCCGGGCGACGGGGTGTCGGGCCGCGTCGAGGATGGCCTCCAGCTCCGCCGCCCGGTGCGCGGCGGTGTGGTGGTCGAGGGTGCGGGCGCGCCCGGCTTGCGCGATGCGGCGCAACTCCGCGTCGCTCCGATCGAGGGCGGCGAGCACGGCGTCGGGCGTCTCGGCGAGCAGGATCTCCTCGCCGGGCCGGTAGAAGGCGTCGAGCCCGTCGAAGGCGTCGCTCAGCAAAGCGGCGCCGCAGGCCGTCGCCTCGAACAGCCGGCCCGACGGGCACCAGCCCATGGCGGCCATCGCCGCCCGCGTGACGTTGAGGGTCAGGCGCGAGGAGGCGTAGAAGGAAGGATGCTCCTGCGGGGCCAGATGGCGCACGAAGAAGATGTTGTCGGTCCAGGGAAAATCCTGCGGGTACTGCGCCCCGCCGATCAGGAAGCGCCGGTCCGGCCGTTGCCGCGCCGGCTCGACGAGGCAGGACAGCACCTTGGCCTGCCGGTCGGCCGCGTAGGTGCCGAGATAGGAGAGGTCGGCGGCATACTGCGCTCGGGCTGCCGCCGGCCGGTGCACCTCCGGGTCGACATGGCCGTAGAGCGCCGCCGTGCGGCGCGCACCGAGATCGTCCCGGAGCGCGTCGAGCGCCGGGCCGCCGGTATAGCTGAGCACGAGGTCGAAGCCGGAATATCCTCGCGGCCCGACGTAATCCACCGCCTCGCCGCGGCGCAAGGAATCGAGGGTGACGGGGGTGTCGAGGTCGTAGAACACCCGCAAGCCCGAAGATCCCAGGACGAGGTCGGTGGCCGCGTGCGCGTCGGGGCAGTAGGAGGTCACCATCGCGACGTCGGCCTCCATCACGTCGCGGGCGGCCTGTCCCCGGATCTCCGCCCAGTCGGAGAACAGCACCAGGCGCCCGTTCGGGATCTCGGTCAGGTCGCGGTGGGGGGCGTAGAAGGGCAGGTCGCGCTCGTAGAACACCACGCTGTGGCCGCGGCGGGCGAGCGCCCGGACCAGGCCCCGCCACAGGGTCGCGTGGCCGTTGCCCCAGGACGAGCTGATCGTCAGGCCGAAGACCACGAGCCTCATCCGGTCTCCTCCCTTGTCTCGCATCGCGTGCGTTTCCGCGTCGCATCCTCGCGGCGCCGGGAGTGAACGCATGCCGGCTTGATCCGTTCAGGACCGAACATTGCGCTTTTCCGGCAAGCGTGGCGGGCGGGCCCGAACCACCGCCAGGCTCGGCCGTTGAGGGAGACCACCCGCGCTCTCGAAGGCCCCGCCCGGTTGCTCCGCGTCCTCACCTACAACGTGCGCCGCTGCCTCGGCGCCGACGGCCGTCTCGATCCGGAGCGCATCGCCGCGGTGATCGCCGCCTGCCGGGCGGACGTGGTGGCGCTCCAGGAGCTCGATGTCGGCCGCGCCCGCAGCGGCGGGATCGACCAGGCGCAAGCGATCGCCGCCCATCTCGGCATGCGCTCCCACTTCCACCCGGCGATGCAGGTGATGGAGGAGTTTTACGGCGACGCGATCCTGACCGCCCTGCCCTCGCGGCTGGTGCGGGCGGCGGGCCTGCCGGAGCGGGAGGGTTGCGAGCCCCGCGGTGCGCTCTGGGCCGCCATCACCGCCGGCGACACCGAGGTGCAGGTCGTCACGACGCATCTCGGCCTCGGCCGGGGCGAGCGGCGGGCACAGGCCGAGGCGCTGCTCGGGCCGGCCTTCCTCGGCGATCCGGCCTGCCGCGACCCGGTGGTGCTGCTTGGCGACTTCAACGCCCTGCCGGGCTCGCACGTGCATCGCCGCCTCGCGGCCCGGCTGCCGGACGCGCAGGGCGCAGGGGCCTGGCTGCGGCCGACCTTCCCGGCCCGCCTGCCGCTCCTGCGCATCGACCACGTCTTCGTCAGCCGCGGCATCGCAGTGCGGGGGGTGCGCACGGTCGGCGGCAGGCTCGCCCGGATCGCCTCCGACCACCTGCCGCTCGTCGCCGACCTCGACCTCGCGCCGGTCTCCGCTCCCCGCATCCCCGTACCCCGAGAGGAACCCGCGTGACGCAGGCTCAAGGACGAACCAAAGACAAGGAAGAGACCTCCGCGCGCCGCCGGTTCTGGACCATCCTCCTCACCGTGCTGAGCGTCGCGCTCGGCGGCTACCTGCTCTACCGGACGCTCGCCGGCTACAGCCTGAGCCAGCTGGTCGAATCGGTGCGGGCGCTCCCCGCCGGCCGGCTCGCCGCCGCCGGGGGCTTTGCCGCCGCGAGCTATCTCTGCCTCACCGGCATCGACTGGCTGGCGCTCCGCGCCGCTGGCAGGCCCCTGCCCTATCCGCGGGTGGCGCTCGCGGCCTTCATCAGCCTGTCGCTCGGCCACAGCATCGGCTTTGCCGGCTTGAGCAGCGGAGCGATCCGCTACCGCTTCTACACCCGCTGGGGCCTCGGGACCGCGGACGTCGCCAAGGCGGTCCTGTTCTGCGGCGTCACCGTCGCGGTCGGCCTGATGGCGCTCGGCGCCGTCGCGGTGCTGGTCCATCCCGACCTCGCCCGGGAGGTGACGGGTTTGGGCAAGGGCGCGGTGCTGGCGGCGGGCCTCGCCTGCGCGGGCGGCGTCGCGGTCTATCTCGGCCTCGCCGCCTGGTGGCGGAAGCCCCTGACCTTCCGGCGCTGGTCGATCGAGATGCCGCCGCTGCCGCTCGCGGCGGCGCAGGTGGGCCTGGGCGCGGTCAACTTCGCCCTGGTCTCGGCCTGCCTGCACCAGGTGCTGTCGGCGGTCTCCGACGTCGGCTACCTCGCCGTCGCCTCGGTCTTCGTCATCGCCAACGCGGCGGTGCTGATCACCCACGTGCCCGGCGGCGTCGGGGTGATCGAGAGCGTGGTCGTCCATCTCCTGCCGAAGACCGACGTGATCGGCCCGCTGATCGCCTTCCGGTGCCTGTACTTCCTCGGCCCCCTGGCGCTCGGCCTCCTCGCCTTCGCGGCGACCGAGGCGGTGTTCCGGTGGCGCGACGCGGGCGGGGCGTCGCGGGAGGCCGCCCCGGCGCGTCCGTCGTGATCCGCGCGTGGCGGTGGTCGGGGGAATGCGCTATACGAGGGGGGTGGAGATTCTGATGAAAACGCGCGCTCCAATCCACCGGCACACGCGAAAGCCGCCCCTGCCTGGGGACGCGGTCGAGCGTCGCATTCCGCGTGAGGAGATGCTCCGAGCCGGCGACGATCCGGGGCTGACCATCGTGTCGGCCGAGCAATTCGACGCACTCCTCGCCTTGCTCGACGATCCGCCGACCGTGTCGGACGAGCTTCGACGCGAAGTCGCAAACCGTCGCTGGGTGTGAGGCGAGCGGCTCAGGGCAGCCGCATCAGTTCATCGGCCATGGACATCGGCAGCACCATCCGGGTCGTCCCGCTGGTGATATTTGTGACGGGCGTGAAGCGATGATGGGCGTAGAGCCGCTGTGCCTTCTCGCCCGCAGCATCCACGATGACGAGCGCTCCGCCCACGTGCTCCTGCGCACGCAGCGCCCGACCGATGGCGGCGAGCGTCAGGTCACGACCGATACCCTGGCCCTGGAGCGTCCGGTCCACCGCCAGACGCGCGATGAGGATGCCCGGGATGACGAGCGGCGTGCCGTGTGGCCGAAGGCGTCGTGGCAGCGAGTCCCGCGCGACGATGCCCGGTGCCAATCCGAAGAAGGCAGCGGCCCGCATCGTGCCGGCATAGGTGGCGACGAAGACGCGCGTGAGGCCGCGCCGGTCGTTCGCGAGGCCGTGCTCGCGTAGCCAGGCACTCTGACCGTCGAGATCGGCCGTTCCGGCGTCGAAGGCGCTCAGCTCATGGCGTTCTGTCAGCCGCACGAGATCGGACAGTTCCACGCAGACCTCCGGGATGATGCATCCCGGTTACTGCGACGTCCTGCAATGACGCAAGGGCACCATTGAGAGCCCCTACGCCGTCCCGAACGGCCGCTCCGGGTCGAGCAGCTCGGAGCTGACCAGAGGATCGAGCAGGCCCTCCTCCTCCGGCACCTCGCAGACGCGCAAGGAGCGCGGCCCGCCCATATGGGCCCGGATCGCCGCGATCAGGCCCCCCTCAGTGATCGCCGCGGCCATCACGTCGGGCGCCACGCCGAGATGCTCGGCCACGAGGCGGTCGCGCAAGGCCCGGAGCGCGGCGCGCTCCTCGGCGTTCCGGGCCTCGACCGCGAGGTCGCACTCGGTGTCGAGGGCGACCGAGCGGTTGTTGAGGTTCGAGGAGCCGATGCGCAGGAAGCGGTCGTCGATCAGGACGAGCTTGGCGTGGATCTCGATCTCGCAATCGCCCTCGGGCCCCGGCACCACCGGATAGGCGACGAACAGGCGCCCGAAGCGGTCGATGGCGCGCAGGCGGCGCAGCACCCGGTCGCGTGGGGTCCCCATGGCGACGCGCTCGGTGAAGTTGTGCGAGCGGCGCGTCAGCACCACCACGATCTCGGGCCCGTCCTCGACTGCCAGATGGGCGGCGAGCGCATCGGCGACGAAGTTTGCGGTGAGGTACTGCGCCTCGAGGTAGATCGTCTCCTTGGCGGAGGCCAGGGACGCGGCGGTGAGCGCCGCCGCCTCCTCGACCGAGGGCTCGTCGCCCTGGAGCGGCATGGTGCGGGCGATGCCGACCGGGATCTCGGTGAAGAGCGGATCCAGGCCCTGCGGCCAGAGCGGGCCGGCCCCCGTCACCGGCGCCAGCACCTCGCCGGTGGCGGCGCGCCAGCGCTCGCGGGCGACGTCGCCGAGCCGGGCGGCGGCCTCGCCGTCCACCGCCATCTGCAGGTCGTGCACCGGCGGGTAGAGCTCGCCGTCGGGATTGGTGCGCAACGGATCGCCGGCCGTGTGGGCGGTGGTGTCCCAGCGCCCGACCGTGAGGTCGATGCCGCCGCAGAAGGCGATCCGGTCGTCGATGCAGACGAGCTTCTGGTGATGGGCGGCGTAGAGCGGGTGATGCGTGTCGAGGCGCAGGGTGACGTGTGGATGCGCCTCCCACTCGGCCCCGAACAGGAGCGGCAGCGCCGCGCCCGGCCCGTGCAGGGTCGCGACGCTCCAGACCAGCACCCGCACCTGGAGCCCGGGCCGGCGCGCGGCGAGATCGCGCAGGAGCGGCCCGAGGGGCGGCGACTCCTCCGGGCTCGCATCGTGGCGCAGGCGGATGCGCCCGTCGAAGTCCCACCCGACGATCAGGATCGAATGCCGAGCCTGGCGCAGCGCGTCCTCCAGCCGGGCGAAGTACTCGGCGGAGTCGATCATCACCGCGACCCGCTCGGCCCGCGCCACGCACCAGCAGGTGCGGCCGGGCTGAAGGAGGGTCTCGGTCGCGTCGCGCGCAGGATCGATGGTCATGGGGTGCTCGTCACTCCTGCATTCCTGTCAAGGTCCGGAACGGCAGCCGGGGCCGTCCGTTCCGGTCCGACGGGAGACGCACAGGCGATTCGCCCGGCCGGCTGCCGTTGCGGTTTCCAACGCCGGACCGGTTCCCTACCTTGGCCCCGGCAGGTCGGAGGCGGATCCCGTTTCGATGCGCAGGACCCTCTCATTCACCGAACGCGACATCCTTCGCAACTGCGGCCCCCTTTCCTTCCGCGAGGGCGAGCGCGACTTCGCGCGGGGCCAGGCCTTCGACATCGAGGTCGACGGGGACAGCTACATCGAGGGCGACGTCGAGAGCCGCACCGGGCGGATGGTGCTCAACGTCTCGATCGTCGTGGGCAAGGATGCCGATGGCGCCGCCATCAGCGGGCATTGCTCCTGCCAGGAGCGCTACAATTGCCGCCACGTCGTGGCGGTGCTGCTCGGGGCTTTGCGCGGCGCCAGCGCCTCGCGGCCACCGCCGCCGCCGCCGACCCCCGAGGAGCGGGCCGCCCGCCTGCTCCATCTCCAGGACTCGTCCGACGCCCTGACGCCCGACCTGCAGAGCTGGATCGCCCGGCTCGACCTCGTCCGGCGGACCGGCGGCGAGGATTACCCGCCCGAGATCGACCGGCGGCTGATCTACGTCCTTCTGGCGCTCCCCGGCCGCGGCGGCACCGCGCCCCGGCTCGGCGTCGCGCCGATGCAGGCCCGTCTCCTGAAGAGCGGGGAGATGTCGGCCAAGCCCCGCCCGGTCGACCCGGCGAGCGTCGCCTATACGCCGAACCCGGCCCAGTACCTGCGCCCCTCCGACCTGCGCATCCTCAAGGCCCTGCACGGGCGAATGCGCGAGGCCGACGGCGACGGTCCGCCGGCCTATCCCCTGCTCGACCAGGCCGGCGCCGAGATCCTGGAGCAGGTTCTGGCGACCGGCCGGGCCCGGTACGGGACCGTGCTGGGGCCGGCGCTCACGGCCGGACCGCCCCGGCCCGGCCACCTCGCCTGGGTGGAGGACGAGGAAACCCTGGCGCCGCAGCCGCGCCTCGACGGCCAAGAAGACGGTCAACGACAAGAAGACGGCAATGAAGACGGCGAGGTCCTGGCGCTCGCGGCCTACCCGCCGGTCTATCTCGATCCCGGGGCCGGCCTCGTCGGGCCGATCGCGCTCGGCCTGCCGGCCCACATCGCCGCGGCCCTGGTCGACGCCCCTCCCCTGCCGGCGGCCTCGGCGCACGCCCTCAACGCCGCCCTGGCGGAGCGGGTGCCCGGCCTGAGCGTACGCCTGCCGGAGCCGCCGCGGGAGACGATCGTCGACAAGGCCCCGGTGCCGGTGCTGCGCCTGACCCAGATCGAGATCCCGCCGCCGGCCTACTACTACGGCAAGCCGCCGCCGCCGGAGGCCCTGCGCCTCGCCGCCCTCTCGTTCCGCTACGGGCCGGTGACGGTGCCGTTCGGCGACCTGCGGGCGCGGCCGACGCGGCTCGTCGGCGGCCGGCTCTACGTCGTCGAGCGCGACGCTCCGGCCGAGCGGCGGGCGGTGGCGCGGCTCCTCGGCCACGGCCTGTCGCCGGTCCAGGAGAAGCGCCCGAACCTGAACCCGCGCCACGCCCGGGACTTCGTGCCCGATGGCGGCGAGGAGGCCTGGACGGCGATCCAGGCGGAGGCCCTGCCGGCCCTGAAGGCCACGAGCTTCGAGATCGTGACCGATCCGAGCTTCCGCGGCCGGGTGCTGTACCCGGATGCGGCGGTCGAGTTCGAGATCCACGAGAGCACGGGGATCGACTGGCTGGAGCTCGACCTCGGGGTCGAGTTCGAGGGCGAGCGCATCCCCCTCGCCGAGCCGGTCGCGGCGCTCCTGGCGCGGCCCGACTTCACGATCGAGTCGATCGACGAGAGTTCGGCCGAGCCGGTGATGGTGCCGCTGGGCGACGGGCGGATGCTGGCGCTGCCGGGCGCGCGCCTGAAGCCGATCCTGCTCGCCTTGCGCGAGCTCAGCCTCGGCGCCGGCGCCGGCGAGGGCGGGCGCCTCAGGCTCGGCCTCGTCGACGCCGCCACCCTGGCGGCCCTGGAGCGGGTGAGCGCGGCGGCGATGCTGGCCTGGCGCGGCGGCGAGGCCTTGCGCGCCATGGGCCGGATGCTGCTCGCCGAGGGCGGCATCCCGCAGGTGACCCCGCCGGAGACCTTCCGGGCGACCTTGCGGCCCTATCAGGCGGCCGGCCTGTCCTGGCTCGCCTTCCTGCGCGAGGCCGGCCTCGGCGGGATTCTCGCCGACGACATGGGCCTCGGCAAGACCGTGCAGGCCCTGGCGTTGGTCGCCCGCGAGAAGGCGCAAGGGCGCCTCGACCGCCCGGCCCTGGTGATCGCCCCGACGAGCCTGATGGCGAACTGGCGCCGGGAGGCGGAGCGCTTCGCCCCGGATCTGCGGGTCCTCGTCCTGCACGGCCTCGGCCGGCGCGAGCATTTCGACGCGATCGACGGCCACGACCTCGTGCTCACCACCTATCCCCTCGTCGCCCGCGACCACGCGGTGCTCTCCGCCCAGGACTGGCACCTCCTGATCCTCGACGAGGCGCAGACGATCAAGAACCCGGACGCGACGACGACCCAGCTCATCCACGGCCTGTCGGCCCGGCACCGGTTCTGCCTCTCGGGCACGCCGCTGGAAAATAACCTCGCCGAGCTGTGGTCGCTGTTCTCCTTCGCCTGCCCGGGCCTGCTCGGCGAGCGCAAGGCCTTCGCCCGGACCTGGCGCACGCCGATCGAGAAGCACGGCGATGCCGAGCGCGGCCGGCTGCTGGCCCGCCGGATCAAGCCGTTCCTGCTGCGCCGGACCAAGGAGGAGGTGGCGCGCGACCTGCCGCCGAAGACCGAGATCGCCGAGGAGGTCGAGATGGGCGAGGCCCAGCGCGCCCTCTACGAGTCGATCCGGCTCGCCATGCACGCCCGGGTGCGGGAGGCGATCGCCGCCAAGGGCTGGGAGCGCAGCCGGATCGTCATCCTCGACGCCCTGCTCAAGCTGCGCCAGGCCTGCTGCGACCCGCGCCTCCTGAAGCTCGATCGAGCCAAGGACGCCGGCTCGGCCAAGCTCGAGCGGCTGGAGGAACTGCTCGACGCGCTGCTCGCCGAGGGGCGCCGGGTGCTGGTCTTCTCCCAGTTCACCGCGATGCTCGCCCTGATCAAGCCGCGGCTCGCGCAAAGCGGCATCGCCTACGCGGAATTGACCGGCCGCACCCGCGACCGGGAGGGAGCGGTGCGGCGCTTCGAGTCCGGCGAGGTCCCGGTCTTCCTGATCAGCCTCAAGGCCGGCGGCACCGGGCTCAACCTCGTCTCCGCCGACACGGTGATCCTCTACGATCCGTGGTGGAACCCGGCGGTGGAGGCGCAGGCGGTCGACCGCGCCCACCGCATCGGCCAGGACAAGCCGGTCTTCGTCCACAAGCTCGTCGCGGCGCGCAGCATCGAGGAGAAGATGGAGGACCTGAAGGCGCGCAAGAGCGCCCTCGCCGACTCCCTCTTCGACCATGAGGGCGCACCGACCAGCGCGCTCACCCCGGCGGATCTCGACGCGTTGCTGGAGGAGTGAGATCCTTCCCCGGGGCCAGCCTGACGCCAGCCAGGGCGGCTAGCCTCGCTCCTTGCCCGCTCTTCACAGGGGCGGCCCGAGTGAACGAATCGGCCCCGGTGACGGTTGCCTCTCGGCCGCCGCAATCGGCACTATGCTCGGCACGGGTGAGATGACCTCGCGGATGCAGCGCGGAATGACGACGCGAACCGGCGACGTGGTGGGATGGTCCTGGTCGGGCGGCGGATCCGAGGGACCGCCCCGGCCCCGGTGGAGCCTGCGCCGACGCCTCGCCCTCGGCCTCGCCGGCTTAGGGCTCGCCGGGGGCCTCGCCCTCGCCCTCGGCTTCCTCGCCTTCGTGGCCGGCCTCGCCCGCTCCGAGCGGATACCGCTCGGCCCCTCCGACGGCATCGTGGCGCTCACCGGCGGGGCGCAACGCATCGAGGACGCGATGGACCTGCTCGCCGGCGGCTACGGCCGGCGGCTCCTCATCACCGGCGTCAACGAGCGCACCAGCCGCGACGAGATCGCCCGGCTCAACCCGGGCCAGCAGCACCTGATCGACTGCTGCGTCGACCTCGACTACCGAGCCCGCAACACCATCGGCAACGCCATCGAGATCCGGCGCTGGATGCGCGAGAACGGTTTTCGGAGTGTCGCGGTGGTGACCTCGAACTACCACATGCCGCGCACCCTGGTGGAGCTCGACCACGCGCTGGCCGAGGGCCACCAGGTGGTGCCGCACCCGGTCGTCCCCGAGGGGGTCGATCCCGACCAGTGGTGGCGCCACCCGGCCTCGGCGCGGCTGCTCGCCTCGGAATACGCCAAGTTCCTGGTCGCCTGGGTCCGCACCCGGTTCGAGACCGACCCCGAGCATTCGAGCGCGGCGGTGCTGGTCAGCCGCGGCCACCCGGTGAAGATGGTGGCCGAGCCGCTGGTGCGGTGAACCTCCGGACCCTCCTGCGCGACGCCCCGATCAGGCGATGGCGTAATCCCCCGGCGCGATGTCGGCGCTGCGCAGGAAGATCTGCAGGGCCGGCTGCATCGACCGGTGCAGGTGCGCCAGGTCGTCGCGCTCGGCCCCGAGCGCCCGGGTCATCGCCTCCTCCAGGCCGCCCGCCCCGTAGGGCGCCGCGCCGTCCACCGCCGGCACCCCGCGGGCCTCGTCCCAGCCCATGGCGAGGCGACGGATCAGGGCGACGTGCTCGGGGCCGACCTCGAACACGATCTGCTCGGGCGACGTTCCCGTGCTCTCGTCGCGAAACACGTCGGAGACGTGGGACAGGTCGAGCTTGGTCAGGGGGTTGTGGTAGCTGTAGCGGCCGGGCTTGAGGTCGGCATGATGCAGGAAGGCGACCAGCGCCTCGCCGACCGCCCGGTGCTCCTCCGCCGCGCCCTCGTCGTCGCCGGTGACGTTGGCGATGTCGCCGTCGCGGTCGAGGCTGCCGTACGGCGCGTCCGGGTGGATCACCGGAGCGCCCTGCCCCGCCGGGTCCCAGGCCACGACCAGCCGCCGGATCAGGGCGATGCGCTCAAGCGTGATCTCGGTGGTGCGGCTGGTCATCAAGGGGTTCTCCGTGAGGCCCCTCTGTAGAGCATTGGGTCGGCAGGGGGGAGTCCGGGTGCAGGACCCGCGCCGCTTTCAGACTATCCCACCCTGAACCTCATCCTGAGGTGCGACCGAAGGGAGCCTCGAAGGAGACCTCCAGAAGTCGTAGCGGCATCTGGAGGTCTCCTTCGAGGCTCCCTTCGGTCGCACCTCAGGATGAGGTTCAGGGTGGGATTGACCGGTTGCTTGCGGGGGTGTTCCGTCCGGCCGGATAGATCCTCACACCCGGACGGTCAGATCCCCAGATACACCCGCCGCACCTCCGGATCGTCCCGCAGGGTCGCGGCCGGCCCCGAGAGCATCAGGCGGCCGGTCTGGAGCACGTAGGCGCGGTCGGCGATGCCGAGCGACTCGGCGAGGCGCTGTTCGACGAGCAGGATCGTCGTGCCCGAGGCGCGGATCGCCTCGATGGCGGAAAAAATCTCGTCGACGAGCTTGGGCATGATGCCCTGCGAAGGCTCGTCGAGCATCAGGAGGCGCGGCCGCGTCATCAGGGCGCGGCCGATGGCGAGCATCTGCTGCTCGCCGCCCGAGAGGGTGCCGGCGCGTTGCGGCAGGCGCTCCTTGAGGCGGGGGAACAGGGAGAAGACCCGCTCCAGCGGAGCCTCGCGGTCGGCGGCCTTGCGATGGAGATAGCTGCCGAGCCGCAGGTTGTCGGCGACCGACAGGCGCGGGAACAGCCGCTTGTTCTCCGGCACGTAGGCGATGCCCTTGGCGGTGATGGCGTGGCCCGGCAGCCCGTCGAGGCGGGCGCCGTCGAACACCACCTCGCCGGATTTCGGCCGCTCCATCCCGGCGATGGATTTCAGGAGCGTCGACTTGCCGGCCCCGTTGGCGCCGGCCACCACGACGATCTCGCCGGCATCGACCTCGATCGAGATGCCCTGGATGGCCAACAGGCCCTGATAGGCGGTGGAGAGCCCGCGGACCTCAAGCAGCACGGTGACGCTCCCCCAGATAGGCGGTGATGACGCCCTCGTGGCGCACGACCTCGGTCGGGTGGCCCTCGGCGAGGACGCGGCCGAGATGCAGCACCACGGCGCGATCGACGAGCGGCATCACCACCTCCATCACGTGCTCGACCATGATCACGGTGACGCCGCTCGCCGCCACCTTGCGGATCAGCTCGACCCCGGCCTTGGCCTCGCTGGGAGTGAGCCCCGTCAGCACCTCGTCGAGGAGGAGGAGCTTCGGCTCGGTGGCGAGCGCCCGCGCCACTTCCAGGCGGCGCTTCTCCGGCGGCGTCAGCTCGCCGGCCACGGCGTCCGCGCGGTGGCTCAAGCCCGCGAAGTCGAGGGTTTCGAGCGCCACCCGCCGCGCCGCCGCGGCGCTGGCGTGGCGGGCGAACCCCCCGACGATGACGTTCTCGATGACGTTCATCGAGTCGAACGAGCGCGGCACCTGGAAGGTGCGGGCGATGCCGCGCCGGCAGCGCTCGGGCGCCGAGAGCGGGGTGATGTCCTCGCCGCGAAAGAAGATTTTTCCCTCGCTCGGCTGGTAGGTGCCGGAGATCAGGTTGAACAGCGTCGACTTGCCGGCGCCGTTCGGCCCGAGCAGGCCGAGGATCTGGCCCTCCGGCACGTCGAGGCTGACGTCGGCATTGGCGACGAGGCCGCCGAAGCGCAGCGTGACGTGGTCGATGCGCAGCAAGGGCGACGTTGCAGCAGGCATGCTCACGGTGTGGCCTCCTCGTTGCGGGCCTTGCGGGTGCGGCGAAAGAGGCTCAGCACGCCCTCGGGCCGGGCGAGCGCCACCACCATCACGAGGACCCCGTAGAGCATCAGGTCGAGGCCGTTGCCGCTGCCGCCGAGATAGGAGCGGCTGATCTCGGTGAGCGGGATCAGGATCGCGGCGCCGACGAGAGGCCCCCACAGGGTGCCGATGCCGCCGAGCACCGCCGGGAGGGCGAAGAGCAGCGAGAAGCGGAAGCTCATCACGCTCTCGGGATCGATGTAGGAGACGTAGGCCGCGTAGAAGCCGCCGCCGATGGCGGTGAAGAAGGCCGAGACCGCGGCCGCCGCCATCTTGGAGCGGAAGACCTCGACGCCGAGGCTCTCGGCGGCCTGGGCGTCGTCCTTGACCGCGCGCCACCAGTAGCCCCAGCGCGAGCCCTCGATCAGCCAGGTCACGAACCAGACCACCGCCAGGAAGCCGACCGCGAAGTGGACGTACGGGACCTTGTCGCGGGCGAATTGCAGCGTCCACCACGAATCGGGGTTGAACGGCCACTGGATGCCCATCGCGCCGCCGACGAACTCCCAGTTGTGGACGAGCAGCAGGCCGATCTCCGCGATCACGATGGTGGCGATCGAGAAGTAGTGGCCGGCCAGCCGGAAGCACGGATAGCCGAGGATCAGCGCCACGACGGCCGACAATGCCCCGCCCGCCAGCATGCCGAACCACGGCAGCACGCCGTAATTGACGAAGAGGACCGAGGTCGCGTAGGCGCCGAAGCCGAAATACAGCGCGTGGCCGAGCGACACCTGACCGCAATAGCCGCCCAGGATGTTCCAGCTCTGCGACAAAGCGGCGTACATCAGGGTGAGGATCAGGACGTTCTGGAGGTAGACGTCGCGGATGCCGTAGGGGAGCGCGGCGAGGCCGGAGAAGACCAGGGCGGCGACGATCAGCTTGCGCCGGCGCCGGCCTGCGTAGCTCGCCTCGGCCCGGGCGGGGGCGGAGCCCGGCGCGAGGGCGGTGGTCAGCGTGGTCATCAGAGCCTCCCGAACAGGCCTTGCGGCCGCGCGAACACCACCGCGAGGTAGAGGGCGTAGACGCCGACGGACTTCAGCGCCGGCGGCAGGATCACCGCCGTGAAGGCCTCGACGAGGCCGACGATGATCCCGGCG
This sequence comes from Methylobacterium sp. 17Sr1-1, assembly GCF_003173775.1. Taxonomy (NCBI): domain Bacteria; kingdom Pseudomonadati; phylum Pseudomonadota; class Alphaproteobacteria; order Hyphomicrobiales; family Methylobacteriaceae; genus Methylobacterium; species Methylobacterium sp. 17Sr1-1. Next base: position 4,521,392 of record NZ_CP029552.1, read on the forward strand.
ACGAGCGCGCCGCCGACGCTGCCGAAGCCGCCGAGCGCCACCGTGACGTAGGCGATGAGGGCGAAGCTCGCCCCGACCTGGGGGTGGATGTAGTAGAAGATCGCCAGCACCGCCCCGGCGAGACCGACGAGCGCGGCGCCGAGACCCCAGCCGAGGGCGAAGACCCGGTTGCGGTCGATGCCGACCAGCGCCACCGCGCCCTGGTCCTCGCGGGTCGCCTCCAGCGCGCGGCCGAAATCGGTGCGGCTCATCAGGAGGTGCAGCCCCCCGAAGGCGGCGAGGGAGACCACGGCACCGAAGATCTGCGGCCAGGGCAGGAAGATCCCGCCGAGTTCGAGGGTGCGCCCGCCGAGCCAGGTATCCTGGACGTTGCGGTAATCGGGCGTGAACAGGTACTGGGCGGCGCCCTGGAGCAGGATCGCGAGCCCGAAGGTCGCGAAGATCTGCACCATGCCCTGGTTGGCCTTGGCCCGCATGGCGAAGCGGACCACGCCCATGTAGGCGGCGGCTCCCAGCATGAAGAGCAGGGCCGCGACCAGCGGCATCAGCACCACCGGATCGAGCCGGGTGACCAGCACCAGCCCGAAGGTCGCGTACATCGCCAGCATCAGGAACTCGCCGTGGGCGAAGTTCACCACGTCCATCAGGCCGAAGATGAGGGAGAGTCCGACCGCGATCAGGGCGTAGATCAAGCCCATCAGGAGGCCGCTCGCCAGCACCTGCACCAGGGCTTGCGTCGTCATGGGGGTCGGGGCTCCGGTGAGCGGCGCGCGAATACGGGATTGTCACCAAGTCTGGCGCGGGATCCCCTCTCCAGGCGATGCCGGGCCTGCCCGGTATCGCTCCAAGGTGTGGGAGAGGGGTAGGGGTGAGGGTGGCGCGCTTCCGTGCAAGGCTCCGAACGTTGAGCTGCGCAGCTCGACGCTCGGTGCCTGATCCTGAACCCGAGCCACCCTCACCCCCGGCCCCTCTCCCACACGGGAGAGGGGAGGTGTGCTTCACCTCGCGTCGTTCAGCATAAAGAACGACCGGGTTACGTGTTCATCGGCCACTTGGCCGGCGCCACCGCGGCGGCATCCGGGAAGATCGTGACGAACTTGTCGCCGATCCATTGCAGCAGCACCGGGTCGGCATGGGTGTTCTGGCCGTCCGGCCCGAACGCCACCTTGGTCCAGGGCATGATCGTGCGGGTGCCCGGGATGTCGGTGGCGGCGAGCGCGGCGCGGATCTTCTGGCCGTCGGTCGAGCCGGCGCGGTCGAGGGCGTCGGCGAGCACGATCAGCGCCATGAACTGGCGCGAGGAATTGTCGTTGAGGTCGCGGCCGGCCCGGGCCTTGTACATGTTGTTCACCGTCGCGACCATCGGACGCTTGGCGGCGAGGTCGAGGGAGAAGCTGCCGCGGGAGATCAGGCCCTGGAGCTTGTCGCCGACGGTGTCGTAGGTCACCTTCTCGGAGAAGCCGGCGGCCTGCGCGATCATGCTCTTCGGCTTGTAGCCGAGCTCGGCCATGGTCTTGGTGAGCAGGATCGCGTCGGTGGTGTAGCTCGTCGGCAGCAGCACGTCGGCGTTGGCGGTCTTGAGCTGCTGTACCTCGGCGGTGAGCGAGGGCGAGTTGCTCTTGTACTTCACGTCGGCGACGAGCTTGTAGCCGCGCTCGCCTGCCAGCTTGCGCTGCACGTTGGCCGAGTCGACGCCGTAGATCGTGTCCTCGAAGAACAGCGCGATCGAGTCGATCGTCTTGCCCTGCTTGCGCTGGGCATCGAGGAAGTCGAACATCGCGGTCGAGAACATCTCGTCGTGCGCGGCCGGGCGGAAGAAGAGCTTCAGGCCCTTGCGGTGCAGGCTCGGCGAGGAGGAATCGGCGCAGACGAAGGGCATGCCGTAGCGCTCGGCGGTGGCGCTGACGGTAGCGGAGACCGCCGACTGGTAGCAGCCGACGAGGGCCGAGACCTTGTCCTGGGTGATGAGGCGCTCGGCCTCGGCGCGGCCCTTCTGCGGATCGGCCTGATGGTCGGCGAAGACGAGGCGGATCTTGGCGCCGCCCATGCCGGCGAGGCCCGCGCCCTTGGCGGTCGGCAGGTCGAGGTCGTGGTCGTTGTTGATGATGTCGAGCGCCGTCTCGATGGCGTGGCGGGCATCGACGCCCATCTGCGCGCTCGCCCCCGACATGGGGTAGAGCACGCCGACCACCACCTCCGGTGCGGCCGCGCGGGCCGGTGCGCCGCGGAGCGAGGCGAGGGAGAGGGCACCGGCCCCGACCAAGAGTTCTCGACGACGAATCATGCGCTGGCCTCCAGGGGCTTTCAGATGTCCTCTAAGCCTCATTCCGCGTCCTTTGAACGGCCTGTTGCCAAGCTGTGAACAGCTGGCGTCGAAACGGTCGCAGGCCCGGCCGCGGCATGATGCACGAACAAGAGTCCAAGACGAATCGGTTGGGAACGACTTCTAGAGAACGGCGAACTCGCTGTTGCGCCGGTCGGTGATCAGCATGCAGCCGGGGGCGTGGGTGATGGCGAAGGCCGGCCGCACGGCGGCGATCACCGATTGCGGGGTGACGCCGCAGGCCCAGAAGACCGGGATCTCGTCGTCGCGGATCTCGACCGGATCGCCGTAATCGGGCGCCCCGATGTCGCGGATGCCGATCAGGTCCGGCCGGCCGAGATGCACCGGCGCGCCGTGGACGGAGGGGAAGCGCGAGGTGATCTGCACCGCCCGGATCGCCTGGGCGGGGGTGAGGGGCCGCATCGACACCACCATCGGCCCGGCGAACCGGCCGGCCGGGGCGCACGGAACGCTGGTGCGGTACATCGGCACCCGCACCCCCATCTCGACGTGGCGCAGGGGGAGCCCGTCCTCGGCCATCGCGGCCTCGAACGAGTAGGAGCAGCCGATCACGAAGGCCACGAGGTCGTCGCGCCACAGATCGGCGACGGAGTCCCGCTCCTCGGCCACCTCGCCGTCGCGCCAGACCCGGTAGCCGGCGACGTCGGTGGCGATGTCGAGATCGAGGCCGAGCTCGGGGATCGTCCGCTCGCCCTTCGCCGAGACGCCGATGATCGGGCAGGATTTCGGGTTGCGCTGGGCGAAGAGCAGGAACTCGTCGGCGAGATCGGCGGGCAGCACCGCGAGGTTGCCCTGGACGTAGCCGTCGGCGATGCCGGCGGTGCAGCCGGTGATGGTGCCGCTGCGGCAGGCGAGGCGCGCCGCCTCGCCGCTCATCCGCGCCCGATCGAAGGGAAGGGTCATCGCCACTCCTCTGCCCGGAACTTTTCGTGCCCAGCAATGCGCCATGATCACATCGTAGGCAGGTAAGCGCCAATCATCATTTCGCATCGGTTTCGATAAGATCCGCTTATCGCCAAGGGGATCACCGGCGCCAGTCCGGCGAGGCCGCGACCTCGCAGGCGAGCCGCGCCGCCGTCGCGGCGAGCCCGTCGTCGGGGGCACTGGGATAGGTGGCGGTGAAGTGGATGTCCGGCAGGGCCGGCGCCGGGGCGATGATCCGCAGCGCGCCCTCCTCGATGTCCCGGCGCACCACCTCGGGCGGGATCACCCCGATGCCGATCCCCTCCCGCGCCATCCGTACGATGGTGGAGAGCGAGGCGTTGCTGTGCAGGCGCGGCGGCGGCAGGTTCGATTGCGCCAGCATCTCGCGCAAGGACACGTAGGGGTTGGTGTTCTTCGGGTAGGTGATGAGCGGGTGCTTCAGCAGGCTCTCCAGGCTCACCTCGCCGGGGCCGAGATCGAGCCCCGGCGCGGCGATCCAGGCCAGGGACACGCTGCAGAGCGGCAGGTTGACCAGGTTCGGCATGGTGATCGGCCCGACCAGGAAGGCGAGGTCGAGGTCGCGGTTGAGCAGCGCGTCGCGCATCGTGGGCGAGATGTCGACCGCGATGTCGACGGTGATCCCCGGATAGGCCTCGTTCATCCGGGCGATGAAGCGCATCAGCCAGGTATGCACGATGGTGTCCGACACGCCGAGACGCAGCACGCCGCGCATCGCCCCGGGCCCGGCCACCGCCTGCATCATCTCGGTGCGCAGGCGCAGGAAGCGCTCGGCGTAAGTCAGGAGGTCGCGGCCCTTCGCCGTCAGCACCACCGAGCGGGCGCGCCGCTCGGACAGCCGCACCCCGAACTCCTCCTCGAGCGCCGCGATGCGCTGCGACACCGCCGGCTGCGAGGTGTGCATCCGCTCCGCCGCCTTGCGGAAGCTGCACAGCGAGGCGGTCCAGTAGAAGATCTCCAGGCTTCTCAGTTCCGCCATGCCCCGTCCCGGATCGCCCGCGGGACGAGAATGGAGCAAGGTTCGGACCATGCGCAAATGGCGGCGGCCTGCGGCGGAATGGCGAGAGGTTGGACGCGGGCCTTCTCCTCTCCCCGACAGATCCCGGGCTTGCCCGGGATCTGCAAGCGATAGGCGAAGTCGGGCAAGCCCGACTTCTCGCGGGGAGAGGGCCGTGTCACCGTTCAGGTGACGCGGCGAGCGGAGGCGAAGCCGAAGCGGGGGTGAGGGGTGTTTCCGGAAGAGCCTCGCGCGTCGAGACCCCCTCACCCCCGCCCTTCGGGCTCCCTGAGCCCCTTCGGAGCTCAGGCCTCTCCCCGCGAGAAGTCGGGCATGCCCGGCTTCGTCCCTCGCTTGCAGATCCCGGGCAGGCCCGGGATCTGTCGGGGAGAGGGGAAACCCGCGCCTCATCCTTCCGCCAACGACCCGTCGCACCGGTCCATGCTAGACGTCGCTTCGGATGGACAGGACCAGGCCAGTTTGGACGCAATCCCTCCCCGCACGCTCTCCGCCAGCGCCCGCATCGGCGCCGACCTGAAGGCGCAGATCGCCGCGGGCCTCTATCCGCCCGGTGCGGCCCTGCCCTCGACCCGGGCGCTGGCGGCGGAGCTCGGGGTCTCGCGCACCACCGTGACGGCGGCCTACGACCAGCTCGTCGCCGAGGGCTACCTGGAGACGCGGCCGGGCGCCCGGACGCGGGTCGCCGCCGGCATCCTGCCGAGCGCGGCCCCGGCCCCGGCCGGGCCGAACCCGGCGCCCCGCCTCTCCGCCTTCGGGCGGCGCATCCTGGCGGAACCGACGCCCGCTTCCCTGCCGGCGCCGGCGATCGACTTCCGCTACGGCGACCTCTCGGGCGACGATTTTCCGGTCCTCGCCTGGCGGCGGGCGCTCACCGCGGCCCTGCTGCGCCGGCCGGCCCGGCTCGGCTACGGCGATCCGCGCGGGCTCCCCGCATTGCGCGCCGCGCTCCAGGCCTATCTCTGGCGGGCGCGCGGCCTCAGCTGCGGCCTCGACCAGATCGTCGTGGTCAACGGCTCGCAGCAGGGGATCGACCTCTGCGCCCGGCTCCTCGTCGATCCCGGCGACCGGGTGGTGATGGAGGATCCGGGCTACGGGGCGGCGCGAAAAGTCTTCGCCGCCGCCGGCGCCGCGATCGTGCCGGTCCCGGTCGATTCGGAGGGCCTGCAGACCGGGCGCCTCCCGGACATCGGTCCGGCGCGGCTCGCCTACGTCACGCCCTCGCACCAGTTCCCCCTCGGCGGCGTGCTGCCCGCCGCCCGCCGGCAGGCGCTGCTGGCCTGGGCGGAGGCCTGCGGCGCGACGATCGTCGAGGACGATTACGACGGCGAGTACCGCTTCGACGCGCGGCCGGTGGAGGCGCTGCAAAGCCTCGACCGGGCGGGGCGCGTCGTCTATGCCGGCACGGTCTCCAAGACCCTCTCGCCGCAACTGCGCCTCGGCTACCTGGTGGTGCCCGAGGGCTTGGCTGCCGCCTTCGCGGAGGCCAAGCGCCTCGCCGACCGACAGGCGCCGGGGCTGGAACAGGCCGCCCTCGCCGCCCTCCTGGGGAACGGCGGCTACGAGCGCCACCTGCGCCAGGCGCGGCGGCGCAATGCCGGCCGGCGCGCCGCGCTGCTCGCCGCTCTCGCAGAGAGTTTCGGCGGACGGGTGCGCGTCGAGGGCGCGGCGGCGGGCCTGCACCTCGTCGCCTGGTTCGAGGGCGTCCCGGCGGCGGCCGAGGCCGGAATCGCCGCGGCGGCGCGGGTGGCGGGGATCGGCGTCTACCCGGTCGGCCCGCTCTACCATGACGCGCTGGCGCGGCCGGACCGGGCCGGACTGCTCCTCGGCTTCGCCGGCAGCGAGCCCGAGACGATCCGGACCGGCATCCGCCGCCTCGCCGCGGCTTTCGACGACGGACCTCCCATCGGGATGTGACCGGGACGGCCGGCCGGCGAGGGGCGCCGCCCCACCCTCGCCGTCACCTCGCCCGTCATGACGTCCCGGTTCGAGCGAGCCTCGGCCCGATCGGGCCTCGGATACTTCCCACAGTATATGACCAAGGGACAACTCCGAAACAATTGCCGGATGCAGCGCCGACACGCCCGAATCTAAGCGTTCGGCAAGGAATCCCCCCTAGCCCGACAGCAGAGGCAGCATCCGGCCGGTGCATCGCTCCGGCCCTTTCCCGAGGGTCTCCGTGCAGCAACCATCTCCAGCATCGGCGGCGCCCCCGGGTCAGGGGGGGCGGCGGGAGGTCAGGCTCGGGCGCCGGCTCTGGGGCACCGCCCTCCTCCTCGCGGCGGGGCTCGTCGCCCTCACGGCGATCGTCATCGCGCCCTCGGTCGCGGCCTATCGCGATGGCCAGAGCAACCTCGTGCTCATCAGCCGGCTGCGCCAGGTGCTCGAGGCCGCCAACCGTCTCTCGGCGGAGCGCGGCCCGGCGAACGTCGCGATGTCGATCGCGCCCGGCAGCGATCCGGCGGCACAAGGACGGCTCGCCGCGTTCCGGACGGCGAGCGACGGCGCCCTCGCGGCCCTGCGCGGGCCGGCGAAGGACGAGCCCGGCCACGCCCTCCCCTACGGCCTCCTCGCGGCGACCGCCGTCCGGCTCGACGAGGCGCGGCGGGACGTCGACCGGGTGGCCGGCCTGCCGGCGGCGGAGCGGGGCCTGGAGGACATCACCGGTGCGATCGCCCGGATGATCGCCGTGGTCGACACCTTCCAGGACGTGGTCGCCTGGGAGATCCGCGAGATCGGCAGGGCCGATCCGGCGCTTGCCGGATCGGCCCTGATCGGCCACGCGGTGAGCGACCTGCGCGAGTATGGCGGCCGGATCGGCTCCGCCATCATCCCGGCCGTCGCCGTGCACCGCCCCCTCGACGCCCGCCAGTTCACCGACGCCACGCAGATCCGGGGCCGTATTCAGGAGTTGCTGCGGCTGCTGCGCGGCCAGGCGGCGTTCGGGCCCGGGCAGCCCATGGAGGGGCTGTTTCGCGAGGTCGAGGTGACCTTCGCCAGGCGGGGGCTCGGCCTGATCGAGGCGACGATCGCGGAAGGGCGCGCCTCGGGCCGCTACACGCTCACCGCCGACGAGCTCACCCGCCGCTACGTGCCGACCCTGAAGCCGGTCGAGGCCCTGCGCGAGCGCTACCTCGCCGGCATGGTCGCGGGCTTCGCCGCCGAGCGCGACGCGGTGCGCACGCGGCTCCTCGCGGTCGCCTGCGGCACCGTCGCGATCCTCGTCCTGCTGGTCGCCCTGCTGCAATCCCTGCGCGCCTCGGTGCTGCGCCCGCTCCTGGTCGCGCGGGAGACCGCGATGACGCTGGCCGAGGGCGGCGTGCCCGCCGCCCGCCCGCTGCCGGCCCTGCGCATCGTCGAGATCCGTCGGCTGTTCGACGCGCTCTCGGTGCTGGAGGATCGGCTGCGCGAGCGCGCCCGCCTGATGGAGACCCTGCGCCGGCAGGCCGAGACGGACGGCCTGACCGGCCTGAGCAACCGCCGCGGCCTCGCCCTGGCGATCGGGCGCACCGCCCCCGAGCGGCCGGCCGCCGCCCTGATGATCGATCTCGACGGCTTCAAGAAGGTCAACGACACGCTCGGCCACGAGGCGGGCGACGACCTGATCCGGCAGGCCGGCGCCCGCCTCTGCGCCTGCATCGGAACGGCCGGCCTCGTCGCCCGGATGGGCGGCGACGAGTTCGCGGTCCTGCTGCCCGGCTGCGACGAGGCCGCCGCGGTCACGGTCGCCGGGACGATCCTGCACAGCCTCTCCGAGCCGTTCCCGGTCGACGGCCAGACCATCCATATCGGGGCGAGCATCGGCATCGCGCTCAGTCCCGCGCACGGCCCCCTCGCCGACGGGCTGCTCGCCAGCGCCGACATGGCGCTCTACGAGGCCAAGCGCGCCGGGCGGCATTGCCACCGCGTGTTCACGTCCTCCCTGCGCGACGCCACCCTGGCCTGGACCGCGCGCCAGCAGGAACTGCCCCGGGCGCTGGCGGCCGGGGAGTTCGCGCTGGTCTACCAGCCGCAGGTGCGCCTCTCCGACCGCCGGATCGTCGGCGCCGAGGCCCTGATCCGCTGGCGCCATCCCCGGCTCGGCCTGCTCGCGCCGGGCGAGTTCCTGGCCCCCCTCGAGGCGAGCCGGCTCGCCGCGCCGGTGGGCCGCTGGGTGCTCCGCGAGGCCTGCACGCAGGCCGCCGCCTGGCGCCGGGACGGGGCGGGCGACCTGCGCGTCAGCGTCAACCTGTTCGGCGCGCAGTTCCACTCGGTGAGCCTCGTCGACGAGGTGCGGGCGGCGCTCGCCGATTCCGGCCTGCCGGCCTCGGCCCTCGAGCTGGAGATCACCGAGACCATCATCCTGCAGCACGACGAGGCCCTCATCGCCCCGCTGCGGGCGCTGCGCGACCTCGGCATCGGGCTCGCCTTCGACGATTACGGCACCGGCTACGCCTCCTTGAGCCTGCTCAAGCGCTTCCCGCTCACGCGCCTGAAGATCGACCGCTCCTTCGTGCAGGGCATGGAGGCCTCAGGCCAGGACGAGACGGGCCTCGACCAGGCGATCCGGGACCGGGCGATCGTCCAGTCGGTGCTGACTCTCGGCCGCAGCTTCGGCCTTTCGGTGACCGCCGAGGGCGTCGAGACCGAGGCGGTGGCCGGGCGCCTCCTCGCGAAGGGCTGCGAGGAGGCGCAGGGCTACCTGTTCGGCCGGCCGATGCCGGCGGAGGCCTTCGCGGCGCTATTGCAGCCGGAGGAGCGGCGCCGGGCGTGACGGGATCGGGAATGGCCTGCGCCGGGACGCGCGACATCCGGGGCGCGACGGCCGGCTCGGTTCCGTCCGGTCCCCCGGCGTGGTAGCGAGGCCGCTTATCGTCCTCGAACCCGCGTCCCCCGCATGAACCCCATCTTCGCCGACCTGCCGACCACCGTGTTCGAGGTGATGTCGGCACTCGCCCGGGAGACCGGCGCCGTGAATCTCGGCCAGGGCTTCCCGGACGATCCGGGCCCGGCCGACGTGCGCGCCAAGGCCGCCGAGGCGGTGGTGGAGGGCTGGAACCAGTACCCGCCGATGATGGGGCTGCCGGAGCTGCGCCGGGCGGTCGCCGCGCATTACGCGCATTGGCAGGGGCTCGACCTCGATCCCGAGACCGAGGTGATGGTGACGTCGGGTGCCACCGAGGCGCTCGCCGGCGCCCTGATGGCCCTGATCGAGCCCGGCGACGAGGTCGTGCTGTTCGAGCCGATGTACGACGCCTACCTGCCGCTGGTCCGCCGGGCCGGCGGGGTGCCGCGCTTCGTCACCCTGACGCCGCCGCATTTCCGGATCACCGAAGATGCCCTCGCCGCCGCCTTCTCGCCGCGCACGAAGGTCGTGCTGCTCAACAATCCGCTCAACCCCTCGGCCACGATCTTCCCGGACGAGGACCTGGAACTGCTGGCGCGCTTCTGCCAGCGCTACGACGCCGTCGCGCTCTGCGACGAGGTCTGGGAGCACGTGGTGTTCGACGGCCGCCGCCACCGGCCGCTGATGGCGTTTCCGGGCATGCGCGAGCGCACGGTGAAGATCAGCTCGGCCGGCAAGATTTTTTCCCTCACCGGCTGGAAGGTCGGCTTCGTGATGGCGGCCCCTCCCCTGATGCGGGGGCTCGCCAAGGCGCACCAGTTCCTCACCTTCACCACGCCGCCGAACCTCCAGGCGGCGGTGGCCTACGGGCTCGCCAAGGACGACGCCTATTACGAGGGCATGCGGGCGGACTTCGCCCGGGCCCGCGACCGGTTCGCCGACGGTCTCAGAAAGCTCGGCTTCAGCGTCCTGCCCTCGGCCGGCACCTACTTCCTCAACCTCGACATCGCCCCCTTGGGCGAGACCGACGACGTCGCCTTCTGCGAGCGGCTGGTGCGGCAGCACGGCGTCGCGGCGATCCCGGTCAGCGCCTTCTACGCCCACCAGCCGGTGCGCACCATCGTGCGGTTCTGCTTCGCCAAGCGTGACGACACCCTCGACCGGGCGCTGGAGCGCCTGCGCGGCCTGGCGGCGGGGCGCGCAACCTGATGCGGGGCCTCCTTGTCGAGCCGGGGCGCCGGGGCCACATCCTGGATCATGAGCACCACGCACCCGCTCCGGAGCCCCGGGATGACCTCTTCGCAGACGGCCGGCCGCGTTCCGCCCTTCGGGGCGGGTTCCTTCGGCCAAGGATCCTTCAGCCAAGGATCCTCCGGCAACGGAGCCGAGTTCAAGGCCGGCGGCTTCAGGGACGGCCGCTTCCCCCAGGACGATCCCTTCTCCTTGCGCGCCCGGGGTTCCAAGGCCCTGGAGGGCTCGTCGCCCGAGCAGGTGATGGCGCGGCTCGACCTGCTCGCCCATCTCCTCGACACCGCGATCCTGCTGCCGGGCAACCGGCGCATCGGCCTCGACGCGATCGTCGGCCTGATCCCGGTGATCGGCGACGCGATCACCACGGCGATCTCGTCCTACATCGTCTGGGAGGCGAAGCGCCTCGGCGCGCCGCGCTGGCTCCTCGCCCGCATGGCGGCGAACGTGGCGATCGACGGCGTGGTCGGCGTGGTGCCGATCGTCGGCGACCTGTTCGACGCCGCCTTCAAGGCCAACCGCCGCAACGTCGCTCTGCTGCGCAAGCACCTGGAGCGCAGCGGCGCGCTGAAGCCCAGCGTGATCGACGTCACCGCGACCCGCCTCGACTGATCCTGACCGCCTCGCCGGGGGACGCCGCATGAACCAGCGCCCCCCGCTCCCTGAGCTCGACGCCGTCCCGGTCACCTCGCCCGCGGCGGGCCCGGTCAGCCTGCCGCTGCCCGGCCCCACCGGCACCGGGCGGCTGTCGCCGCTGAACCGGCGGCGGCTGGCGAACTTCACGGCCAACCGGCGCGGCTACTGGTCGTTCGTGCTGTTCTGCCTGCTGTTCGGCTTGAGCCTCTTCGCCGAGTTCATCGCCAACGACCGGCCGATCGTCGCCTCCTACAAGGGCGAGATCCTGTTTCCGATCGTGGTCGATTACCCGGAGGAGAAGTTCGGCGGCTTCCTCGCCCGCACCGATTACCGCGACCCGGTGATCGCCAAGGAGATTTCTGAGAACGGCTGGGCCGTCTGGCCGCCGATCCGCTTCTCCTACAACACCCACAACCTCGACCTGCCGGTCCCGGCCCCCGCCCCGCCGACCTGGCTCCTCTCGGACGCCCAGTGCAAGACCGTGGCGGAGAAGACCGGCGGCACGACCTGCCGCGACATCGAGTGGAACTGGCTCGGCACCGACGACCAGGGCCGCGACGTCGTCGCCCGGCTCCTCTACGGCTTTCGCCTCTCGGTGCTGTTCGGGCTGACCCTGGCGCTGGTCTCCTCGGTGATCGGCGTGCTCGCCGGCGCGGTGCAGGGCTATTTCGGCGGCTGGGTCGACCTCGTGTTCCAGCGGGTGATCGAGATCTGGACCGCGATCCCGTCGCTCTACCTCCTGATCATCATCTCGTCGATCATCACGCCGAGCTTCTTCGTGCTGCTCGGGATCCTGCTCCTGTTCTCGTGGGTGTCGCTGGTCGGCGTGGTGCGGGCGGAGTTCTTGCGCGCGCGCAACTTCGAGTACGTGCGGGCGGCCCGCGCCCTGGGGCTCTCCAACGCCCGCATCATGTTTCGCCACCTCCTGCCCAACGCGATGGTGGCGACGCTGACCTTCCTGCCCTTCGTGCTGAACGGCTCGATCACCACCCTCACCTCGCTCGACTTCCTCGGCTTCGGCCTGCCCCCGGGCTCGCCGTCGCTCGGCGAGATGCTGGCCCAGGGCAAGGCCAACCTGCAGGCGCCGTGGCTGGGACTGACGGGCTTCGCGGTGATCGCCGTGACGCTCAGCCTGCTGATCTTCGCCGGCGAGGCGGTGCGGGATGCGTTCGATCCGCGGAAGACGTTCCGGTGAGGAGTCGTCCCGGCTCGGACCCACGACGGCTTTTCCATCCTCCGTGTCATCCCGGGGCCGCGTAGCGGAACCCGGGATCCATAACCGCTGACGGTGCAGAATTCAGCTCGACGCGCTCAGCCATATCCCTGAGCCATCGGTGGTTATGGATCCCGGGTTCTCGCCTGCGGCGAGCCCCGGGATGACCCGGAGGGCTTCAAGACTGTCGGGGACCCCCGACGGCGCTCAGTCCCGGTATACCCGCTCGTAGCGCCTCCCGAGACCGGTCAGGATCTCGTAGCCGATCGTGCCGGCGTTGCGCCCCACCGTCTCGAGGTCGAGGCGATCGCCGATCAGCGTCGCGGGCGCGCCGCGGCGAAGAGCCTCCTGTGGCGCCTCGGTGACGTCGAGGATGATGAGGTCCATCGAGACATTGCCGGCGAAGGGGCAGCGCACGCCGCCGACCAGAGCCTCGCCGCGGCCGGTCGAGGCGCGCGGAAAACCGTCGGCATAGCCGAGCGACAGGGTGGCGAGGCGCCGGGGGCCCGGGGCGGTCCAGCGGGCGTTGTAGCCGGCGGTCTCGCCGGCCGCGACCTCGCGGACCTGGAGGATGCCGGCCTCCAGCCGCACCACCGGGCGCATCGGGTTGTCGTGGCCGGGCCGCGGGTTGCCGCCGTAGAGGGCGTAGCCCGGCCGCGCCAGGTCGGCGCGGCACACGGGCAGGAAGTCGCCCGACGAGTTGGCGAGCGAGGCCCGGATCCCCGGATAGGCGGCGCGCAGGGTGGCGAACGCCGCCGCCTGCCGGTCGGTGAGGGGATCGTGCTCGACCTCGGCGCTGACGAGGTGGCTCATCAGCAGGTCGATGCCGGCTTGCGCGATCACCGGATCGCCGGCGAGCGCCAGCCCCTCCGGCACCGACAGGCCGAGGCGGTTCATGCCGGTATCGACGTGGAGCGCCGCCGGGCGGATCACACCCTCCTGGCGGTTCGCCGCCGCCCATTCGGCGATCTCCTCGCGCGAGCCGAGCACCGGGCGGAGAGTCGCGGCCCGGTATTCCGGCGCGCGGCCGGGGGGGAAGCCGTTGAGCACGTAGATCGCCGCCTCAGGCACCGCCTCCCGGGCGGCCAGCCCCTCCGACAGGTGGGCGACGAAGAAGGTGCGGCAGCCCTCCCGCCACAGGGCCGGCGCGGCCCGGGCGATGCCGCACCCATAGGCGTCGGCCTTGATGACCGCGGCGGTCTCGGGGCACTCCGCCACTTCGGCGAGGCGGCGCCAGTTCGCCCGCAGGGCCGAGAGATCGATGGTGAGGCGGCCGCCATGGCCGATGGGGCTCGAGTCGCGCATGCGCACGGTCTACCGCCCGACCGAGGCCCCGCCAAGGGAGGATGGAATGGCCGCCTGCCCGAAAGTCAGGCGGCCTCTGCTCACATCGTGTCGGGCAGCCGGTCGCCCTGGGCGAGGTTCGAGAACCGGGTGATCTCGGCGTCGAACTGGAGCTCGACCGTTCCGGTGGGGCCGTGGCGCTGCTTGCCCAGGATCACCTCGGCCTTGCCGTAGACGCGGTTCATCTCGGCTTCCCAGGTGAAGAACTCCTCCGTGCCCTCGCGCGGCTTCTTGTTCTTGACGTAGTATTCCTCGCGGAAGACGAACATCACCACGTCGGCGTCCTGCTCGATCGAGCCCGATTCGCGCAGGTCCGAGAGCTGCGGCCGCTTGTCGTCGCGGGCCTCGACCTGGCGCGAGAGCTGCGACAGGGCGACGATCGGCACCGCCAGCTCCTTGGCGAGCGCCTTCATGCCGGTGGTGATCTCGGTCATCTCCTGCACCCGGTTGTCGCCCTTCTTGGACGAGCCCGACAGGAGCTGGAGATAATCGACGACGAGGAGGTCGAGGCCGCGCTGCCGCTTGAGCCGGCGGGCCCGCGCCGCGAGCTGGGCGATCGAGATGCCGCCGGTTTGGTCGATATAGAACGGGATCGTCTGCATGTCCCGGGCGGCGTCGGTGATCTTGTAGAATTCTTCTGGCCGGATGTCGCCGCGGCGGATCTTGTAGGAGGCGACGCCCGATTGCTCGGCGATGATGCGGGTGGCGAGCTGCTCGGCCGACATCTCGAGCGAGAAGAAGCCGACGATGCCGCCGTTCTTCGTCGCGATCGAGCCGTCAGGCTGCTTCTCGCCGACATAGGCCTTGGCGATGTTGAACGCGATGTTGGTGGCGAGCGAGGTCTTGCCCATGCCGGGCCGGCCGGCCAGGATGATCAGGTCCGAGGCCTGCAGGCCGCCCATCTTGGCGTCGAGGTCGGACAGGCCGGTGGCGATGCCCGACAGCCGCCCCTCGCGCTGGTATGCCTTGGCCGCCATGTCGACCGCCGCCGTCAGGGCGTCGGAGAATTTCTGGAAGCCCCCGTCGTACTTGCCGGTCTCGGCGAGCTCGTAGAGCCGGCGCTCGGTCGCCTCGATCTGCTCGCGCGGCGAGGTCTCGACCGGGGCCTCGTAGGCGCCGTTGACCAGGTCCTCGCCGATGGTGATGAGCCGCCGGCGCAGCGCGAGGTCGTAGATCGTGCGGCCGTAATGCTCGGAATTGATGACCGTCGTCGCCTCGGCGGCGAGCCGGGCGAGGTACTGGCCGACCGTGAGGCCGCCGAGATCCGCGTCGCCGAGATAGGTCTTGAGCGTGATCGGGCTCGCGAGCTTGCCGGCCTTGATCAGCGTGATCGACACCTCGTAGATCCGCCGGTGCACCTCCTCCATGAAGTGCTCAGGCAGCAGGAAGTCCGAGACCCGGTAAAACGCGTCGTTGTTGACCAGGATCGCGCCGAGCAGCGCCTGCTCCGCGTCGATGTTGTGCGGCGCGACGCGGTATTCCTGCTGCACGGGCTCGAGATTCGCCGTCAAGGTGCTGGGAATGGCCATCCGGCGGGGCTCCGGCTCATCGAAGGGGGCGGCACGGGTCGGACGACCGCGTGTCGGATCATAGACGTGGCGGCGACCATCGCACCGTCGTGGTTGACCAAACCTTGCATCCTCGACCGAACCTTGGACCGGGGGGCCGGGCGGTCGCGCAAAACGCAGGCGGGGCCCGCGACTCGCGCCGCGGACCCCGCCATGCTGGAACAAAATGGGAACAAGTCAAGCCCGACCCGCGGGCTTGTCCCCGTTGTCCCGGCAATCCCACCCACGAGGGTGGGATTGCCGTGGAGCGATCAGCGGTCGTCCGCGTCCGGGCCGGCCTCGGCCAGGGCGGCGCCGACCTCGAGGCCGAGATCGTCGAGGTTGAACTCCTCGCGGGTGGTGGTCGACTCGCCGCGGGCCTGGCGCTCGGCCTCCTCGGGGCTGCGGGCGATGTTGACGGTGACCTTCACCTCGACCTCGGGGTGCAGCACCACCGGGACCTCGTGCAGGCCGAGGGTCTTGATCGGCTGCGCGATGTTGAACTGGTCGCGGTTCACCGTGAAGCCGTCCTGGGTCACCACCTCGGCGAGGTCGCGCGGGGAGACCGAGCCGTAGAGCACGCCGGTCTCGCCGGCCTGGCGGATCAGCACGAAGCTCTTGCCGTTCAGGGTCTCGCCGACCTTCTCGGCCTCCGCGCGGCGCTCGAGGTTGCGGGCCTCGAGCTGGGCGCGCTGGTCCTCGAAGCGCTTCTTGTTGCCTTCCGTGGCGCGCAGGGCCTTGCCGCGGGCGAGGAGGAAGTTGCGGGCGAAGCCCGGCCGCACCTTCACGGTCTCGCCCATCTGGCCGAGCTTGGCCACGCGCTCGAGCAGGATCACTTCCATGGTCGTCGTCCTTCGATCGGGGGGCCTCGTCGGCCCCGGGTGGTGATGGCGGAGCGTTCCGCCGTCGGGGAACCGGACCGCCTCGCGACGTCCCGGGGATTCATGGGGTCAGGCCACCGGCGGGGTCAGGTCACCGGAGGAGCTTGGACCGGCCGGCGCCGCCCGGTGAGGGCGTCGACGAGGCCGAACAGGGCGAGCGCGGCGAGCGCCAGCCCCTGGGTGAGGAAGACCAGCACGTAGAGGCCGATCAGGATCGGCGTGCGGCCGGGCTTGCCGCGGCTGCGGTCGTGGAGCGCGGCGAGCCCCTGCAGCGCCAGGGCGGCCGCGAGGGCGCCGAGGAGGGCCACCCCGAAGGCGCCGGCATAGCCCGGCAAGAGCGAGAGCACGGCGCCGACGACCAATCCCCACAGGGCCCGGCGCGGCAGCACGGTGGCGGGCAGGTCCGGCCAGGGCCGGGCGAGGCGGCCGGAGATCTGCACCACCCGGGCGCCGGCCCAGAGATAGAAGGTCAGGAGCAGGGTGAAGGTCGTCGCCATGATGGCGGGCGCCAGGCCGGCGACCCGCTCGGCGATGCGGGCGAGGTCGTCCTCCTCCAGCCCGGCGCCGCGGGATGGTGTCTCCTGCATCTGCAGTTGCAGCATCGCCCGGGCGAGGCGGCGGACCCGCTCCTGGTAGGCGGCGTGGTCGCCGGAGGACAGCATCACCACGACGACGAGGGCGATCGCCGCGGTGACGGCGACCCAGGCCAGCAGCCGGCCGGTCGGGTACCATTCCATCCCGCCGGAGGACTTCTGGCGGCCGAGCAGCGCGAGGTAGCCGAGCCACCAGGCCGGCAGGGCGGTCGAGACCAGGAAGGCGAGGCCGCGCAGGGGCGACGAGACGATCGCGAGGGCGAGCGTGCCGGAGGCTGCGGCGACGAGGCCGGTCCGGTGGCTCCAGCCCATCGCCACGATCAGGATCGGCAGCGGGGCGAGCAGGTAGAGGGCCAGCGCGAGCGGCGTCGCCTGGACGACGACCCCGATCAGGAGCGCCGAGGCGAGGCCGGCGACGACGCCGATGCCGGTGTGACGAACCATGACACCTTGTCCGCTGTCCCGCCGCCCGTCCGGGCGGGGTTAGAGGCGCAAAACAGAACGCCCCAGCGACCCGGCGGCAGGAAGCCGCCGGGTTGTTGATCAGATCAGCGGATCACGTAGGGCAGGAAGCCCAGGAAGCGGGCGCGCTTGATCGCCTGGGCGAGCTCGCGCTGCTTCTTGGCCGACACCGCGGTGATGCGCGAGGGCACGATCTTGCCACGCTCGGAGACGTAGCGCGAGAGCAGCTTCACGTCCTTGTAGTCGATCTTCGGGGCGTTGGGGCCCGAGAACGGGCAGGTCTTGCGCCGACGGAAGAACGGACGACGGCCACCGCCGCCACCAGCACCGAAAGCCATGGCTTACTGCTCCTCGTTCGTGTTGCGCTCGGCGCGCTCGGTGCGCTCACCGCGCTCCGGACGGTCGCCGCGCTCGGGGCGGTCACCGCCGCCAAAGCCGCCGCCGAAGCCGTCGTCGTCGCGGCGACGGCCGCGCTCGCGGTCCTTGCGCTCGTCGCGATCGCGCTTCTGCATCATCGCGGACGGCTCGGACTCGAGCTCCTCGACGCGCACGGTCATGAAGCGCAGCACGTCCTCGGAGATGCGCATCTGGCGCTCCATCTCGGCGAGGGCCGCCGGGGGAGCGTCGATGTTGAGGAGGGTGAAGTGCGCCTTGCGGTTCTTGCGGATGCGGTAGGCGAGAGACTTCACGCCCCACATCTCGGTCTTCTCGACCTTGCCGCCGTTCTGCTCGATGACGGACTTGTAGGTCTCGACCATCGTTTCGACCTGCTGCGAGGTCACGTCCTGGCGAGCCAGGAACACATGCTCATAGAGAGCCATGATGGGCCTTTCTCAGGGAGACTAAGGCCCGCTGCACGAGCACGCGGGAAGCGGTTTCGGGCGTCGGGCCGGTTCGTCCTCGCGTCGCACGGCGCCAAGCCCTTCGAGCCTGCAAAGGCCCGAGCGGTTGTTCGAAGGCGGAGACACGGGACGACGGGGCGAACCCCTGTGCCGGGACTGAGCCCGACACCGTCCGTTCAGCCCCCGGCCGGAGCGAACGCGAGGCGCGGCCTATAGCAGGTTTTGACGGGATGGCAAGAGAGCGGGCAAGAGAGAGGACGAGAGAGGGGACGAGGGCGAGAGCGCGCAGGACGGCGCTAAGGCCGGCGTAACCATCGCGCCGCTAGGGTATCGCTGCGTTCACCACAGGATCTCTCGCCCTATGGCGTCGGCCGCGGCCTTCCGACCCGACAGACGGCCGCCGGCGGCCTTGCTCGCCGACCTCGTCGAGGCCGCCGAGCAGGTCGTCGATGCGGGCCGCACCCTCGACGGCGTCGCCGATCTCCTGGTCGCCCGGGCCGACGGGCTCTCCGCCACGCAGGTCGGCGCCTTCGACGAGGTCCTGACGGTGCTCGTCGAGGGGGCCGGCACGGGATCGCGCGGGCGGCTCGCCCGGCAGGTCACCGCCCTCGCCCGGCCGCCGCGCAAGCTGGCCCGGCGCCTCGCCTGCGATCCCGAGGCGAGCGTCGCGGTGCCGGTGCTCGCGCGCTGCGCGGCCCTGCCCGACGAGGTGCTGCTGCGCGTCGCCCGAAGCCGCGGACCGGTGCATCTCGCGGCCATCGCCCGGCGCGCGACGGTCGCCGCCCGGGTGGCGGACGTGCTCGCCGACCGGGGCGACCAGGCGGTGATGGGGACGCTCGTCGCCAATCGCGGGGCGCAGCTCTCGCTGTCGGCGCTGACGCTCCTGTCCGCGCGCATGGAGGACCGGGACCGCCTCGCGGCGGGGCTGGCGGCCCGCGGCGGCCTGCTGCCGGGCCAGCGCGACGCGCTCCTGCGGCCTGCCGCCCGCCCCGGCCCGACGCGGCGCGCCGTCGCGGCGGTCGCCCTGCGGGTCCGGCTCGGCCTCGAGGAGGCCGACCTGCGCAGCTGGCTCGCGCATGGCCGGATCGCCGAGGCGCTGATCGGCCTCGCCCACCTCGCCGGCTGCCCGCCCGAGCGGGCCGAGGCGGCGCACCGCTCCCCGGCGTCGCGGGCGCTCGCCCTAATCGTGCGGGCGGCGGATCTGCGCCTCTCGACCCTCGGCGCCTATCTGCGGGCCCGGCCCGGCCCGGCCCCGACCGCCGAGGCGGCCGGCGCGGCGGTGCAGGCCTACCGCTCCGTCACGGTGGCGCAGGCCCGCGCGCTGGTCGCGCAGCAGGGGTGAACGGAGCGGGAGCACGGTACACGACAGGGGCACAGGGCCGAGGTTCGATACGGCCAGGTTTCGGCGCGGCCAAGATTTAGCGGGGAGGCATTCAGTTTCCGCTCCTCCCCTCTCCCGGATCTCCTTCCGCTGACGCTCCAGTCGTGCGGGAAAGGGGGAATCGTACGCCTCCCCGCCGCGCGACGGGGACAGCCGCGCCGCGGCCCCGTCCGGTCACGGAGCCTTCGCGGCCGTCCCCAGATGCTTGTCGAGGAAGGCGGCGATCTCGGTGAAGACCTCGCGGGTCTCCGGCGCGTCCGGATCGAACAGGTACTGGGCGTGGCTCATGCCCTCGAACACCTGGAGCGAGGCGTCGACCCCGGCCTGGCGCAGCTTGCGGTGGGTGCGCACGGTGTTGGAGAGGAAGAGGTCGCGGGTGCCGGTGGTCAGGATGGTGGGCGGCAGGCCGCGCAGGTCGCCGTAGATCGGCGAGAGCTGGGGGTCGCGCAGGTCGTGGCCGTCGGCGTAGAGCTTCGCCGCCCGGGTCAGCACGCCGTCATAGGAGACGAGCACGTTGTCCAGCCACTCGTTGGCCTTGTAGCTGTCGCCGGTCTCGGTCAGGTCGGACCAGGGCGTGCCGGGGGCGATGGCGGCCGGGAGCGGCAGCCCCTCGCGTCGGGCCCGCAGCATCAGCGCCAGGGTCATGCCGCCGCCGGTCGAGGTGCCGAACACCGCCATGTTCCCGGCCGGCTGCAGGGCGAGCGCGGCCTTCCACACCGCCATCGCGTCGTCCATCGCCGCCGGGTAGGGCGCGTCCGGGGGCATGCGGTAGTCGAACGAGATCACCGTGAAGCCGCCGAAGGCCGCCATCAGCACCGCCTCCAGCGTGCCGGCCTCGCCCGGGTTGTAGACGTAGCCGCCGCCGTGGATGTGGATCAGCAGCCGGTGGCGGTTGCGCTCGGGCACCACCTTCGGGGCGATGATCCAGGCCTTGACGCCGCCGATCACCTCCGGGGTCGAGACCACGCCGAGGCGCTCGCGCAGGGCCGGCAGGGGCGCGGCGGTCTGGGCCGCGAGCTTCGCCACCAGCGCCTTCCACTCCGCCGCATTGCCCGGATCGGCGTTCCAGGCCGGGGTCTTGTAGGGCGCCGCGATCGCCGCCTGGAATTCGGGGCTCACCGTGCCCGGCACCGGGATGCGCCGGCCCGGCACGGTGCGCGGGCCGGGCGCGGCGTTGGCGGCGTTCTGCGCCGCCTCCATGCGGGCGAAATCCGACGCGTCGGCGCTCGGCGGGCCGGCCGGCTGCGGCTGCTGCGCGAGGACGGCCGTCGGCAGCGCGGCGGCGAGCGGGGCGGCCAGGAGCAGCAGGGCGGCGAGGCGGCGCGGGCCGGACAATGGACGGCAATCCTGTCAGCGTGGAGCGCCGCACGATTCGCATGGCCGTCCCCATCCCGCAAGATGGGCCGGTCCGGCGGGGGCGCCCCGCTACGGCAGCCCGCGCCGCAGGGGCGAGGCGTCGTAGCCGTCGAGCAGGTCCTGCGGATCGCGGTAGATCGCGGTGCAGCCGGCCTCGCCGAGCTGGGCCTCCGGGAAGCCGCCGCACAAAACGCCGATCACCGGCAGCCCGGCCTTCACCGCGGCCTCGGCGTCGTAAGGCGAATCGCCGATCACGATCGCCTGGCCCCGGGACGGGCGGCCGAGCTTGTCGAGCGCGGCCTCGAAGATGTCCGGATGCGGCTTCGAGCGCTCGGCCTCGTCGGAATTGGTCGCCACGTCGACGAGGTCGCGGATGCCGGCGATCTCCTGGTAGCGCTCCACCTCCTCCGCCTTGCCGGAGGAGGCGAGCGCCAGGACGTGCCCTTCCGCCTTCAGCCGCTCGAACAGGGCCCGCACCCCGGGAAACGGCTTCACCTCCGGCAGGTATTTCGTCTTGAACAGGTCGGAGCGGAATTTCTCGAGTTTCTCGCCCTCGCGCTCCAGGCGCTCCTTGGGCACGAAGACCGGCATCAGCTGGTCGCCGCCCTTGCCGATCTGGCTGCGGACCCGATCGGCCGGGACCGTGATGCCGAAGGCGGCGAACGCCTCCGCCCAGGCCTTGGCGTGCAGGTCGACGCTGTCGAGCAGGGTCCCGTCGATGTCGAAGATCAGGTGGCGGATCATGGCGGGAGTCTCGTCTGTTGCAGCCGAGCACGAAAGCCATGCAAAGCGCCGGGGTTCCGTGCGGCGCAAGCGGCGCGGCTGGCCTTCGGGCGGCGCGACCGTTAGAGGTTCGTCAACGCCGTTCCCGCCGGCCGGTGGGACGGCTCCTTCGAGAGCCCGGGAAGTGTCGATGTCCGTCCTGTCCAGAGCCTGCCTCGTCGCGGCCGTGGCCGCGCTCGCGGGCGGCTGCATCAGCAATCCCCTCGGCCAGGTCGGCGGCGTGCTCCCGGCGGGCGATGTCGGCCCGCCGCCCTCCTTGCGCGGCGACGTGAAGCTGCCGGCCCGCAGCAGCGGCGACCTCGCCCAGGCGGCGACCGAGCCGACCCGCCGCCTCAACGTCCCGACCAATTCCCGCGCGAGCGGCGACACCCTGAGCGCTCCGCCCCGGCGCATCCGTCGCGAGGACATCGAGGGCGAGGGCGGCGCCGGCGGCAGCAGCGGCGGCAGCCTGTCGCCCACCATGGGCTCGGGCGGCTCGGTCGGCCTCGGCGGGAAGTTCTGAGCGGCGAGCTCTAGGAACTTCGGGAGTCGCGGCTCTCCGCACCGGCCTTGGCGGCTGCGCGGCGGGCCCGGGTCTCCTGCGCCCGCGCGGTCTCGCGCAGGCGCCGCAGGCGCTCCTCCAGGCCGGCGCGGGTCGCCGGCCACCAGCCGCGGCCGGGCGCATCGGGCGCCGCCGCCGGCACCGCCTCGGCGATCTCGCCGAAGGTCGGGATCCGCCACCAGCCCCAGACCAGCGGCCCCGGCGTGGTGATCGACGGGTAGTGGGCGAGCGCGTCGGTCTCGGCGATGGGGGCGTCGTCGAGGGCCTCGAACACCACCACCCCCGCCTCGGCCACCTCGACCGCCGCGCCGAGCGGGGGAGGATCGCCCCGCGGCACCGGGTGGCGCCGGCGCCGGCGCTCGGCTTCCGCCGCGGGGTCGCGGGCGGCCTCGCGCCGGGCGCGCCGCACCGCCGGCTCGTTGGCGGCCGCCGCCTCTTCGATCACCGGCCAGACCGCTTTCAGTGCCTCGTAGGAGCGCCAGGGCACCCGCCAGGCCCGGATCTCCGGCGCCCAGGCGGCGAACGGAATGGTGCGCAGGGTATCGACGACAATCCGCGAATAGGGCGTGCGGACCAGGAGCGCCTCGGCTTGCGCCGCCAGGTAGGGGCTCTCCAGGGGCTCGAAGGCGTAGGCGTCGCGGCCCTTGTCGTCGCCGTAGGCATCGAGCGCGGAGATCTCCCGGGCGATCCAGGCATCGGCCCGCTGCTCGGCGGTGGTGCCGGGCACGAACCAGCGCCGGAGCTTGCGCCGCCAGCGGGCGGTCGGAAAACTCTCCTTGAAGCGGGCCAGGAGCGCGCGGTCGAACGGCATCGCCACCAGCACGCCGGGGCGCTTGGCGGTGCCGGGCGCCACCGCGAAGCCCGCCCCGCGGGCGACCTCGCCGGCGGGCGCCCCCGGCGCGTCGGGCGCCTCCTGCCGGTCGTCCCGCCTGTCCTCCTGCCCCGCCTCGGTCATGACCGTCTCAGATCGTCGGGGCCCGGCCACCGTAATAGTCGTCGAGGCGCCCGCCATAGGACGGATCGGTGAAGGGGTCCTCGTCCGGGCCGTGGCGCGGGGCGCCCGCGAGGGTGTCGGCGTCGATGTCGATGACGTAGCCGCCGAGCCGCACGTCGTAGGTCAGCGCCTTCCAGGGCACCGGGTGGTAGCTCTCGCCGAAGCCGAGGAAGCCGCCGAAGGACAGGACCGCATAGGCGACCTGCCCGGTCACCTTGTCGACCATGAAGTTGTAGACGCTGCCGAGATGCTCGCCCTTGCGGTCGTAGACGGCGGTGCCCTCGACCTTGTTCGAGGCGATCAGCCGGCGGGTCTCGTCGAGGGCGACGCCGTCGCCGGACGGGTCGAGCTCCATCGTGCCGGGCTCGCGGTAGGCGCGCTCGTTCGGCGAGGCGCGGTTCTGCGGGAGTTCGGTCGGCATGGCGGGACTCCGGGACTGGTGTGCCTCGGGGGAACCGGTCTCGCCCGCGACGGTTCCGCGCCCTCGGTGCGCCCCTCCCCTCTTCCGCGTCATTCAGCGCATCCCGGCCTCTTCCGAGCCCTGCGCCGCCTCCTCCCGCTGCTGCTGGTCCACCTCGGTGCGCACCGTGCGGCTCGCCAGCGTCATCTCGATCGCGAAGGCGGTGAGCGAGGCGAGCGTGCAGACGATGGCGGCGCCGAACAGGAAGAACAGCACGCTCGCCACCGCGGCGTCCCGCAGGGTGCCGAGGAAGAGGGTCAGCACCGCGCCGCAGATCGCGACGCCGCCGAGCGCCGCGATCACCACCGCCACGTCGAGGGCGAGGCTGCGCCGGCGCAGGTCGCGGAGCCGGGCCTGGTCGCCGGGCCGCTCGGCGATGCGGTCGGAGAGCTTCTCGACCTGGTCAGCGATGCGGGCGTGGCGGGTCGAGAAGACGTTGAGCAGCGTCGCGATGCCGGAGAGCAGGAAGACCGGGGTCAGCGCCACCTGGATGATGTGGGCGGTCGAGTCGACCTGGGACGGATCGGCGGAGGGGAGCATGCGGGATCGGGGGGCGGGCGGGGGCGCGGCCGGGCGCCGGAACCGGATCCTCGCGATATAGGGTACGGCGGCGACACGGCATCACGCCACGTCGATTCCGCAATGCAGCAGACGAAAAGATGCCGCTCCATTCCGGCATAAGTACTCCATTAGAGTATTTACGCCCTGATGGCGGCAGCGGGGACCTGGGACGCAGAGACGCTATATTCTCGGGCGCGCGATCCGCCCCGGCGCGCCGGGGCGGACGATCCGTCATCCGGATCACGGCGAGGATGCATTGCCGCCAAGGCCCTTCCGTCCCGGCGGAAACTTGACGCCCGGCCGGTACAAAATTACTGGTACTCGCAGGAGTTGCAGCTTTCCGCCGGGCAACCCGTCGGAATGCGTTCCAGCGGAGGGGTGCGTGCGGGGACGAGAGGGGAGATGGGCGGAACCGCCGCCGGGGGGTCTGGCGGCAGCCTGCGCGGCGCCGGACGCGGTGGCGACCTGGCAATGGGACATCGCGCGCAACGTCCTGCGCGGCGACGACCGCATGGCGGCCCTCTACGAATTCGATCCCGCCCATCTGCGCACCGGCGCGCCGATCTCCCTCCTCCTCGCCCGCATCCACCCGGAGGATCTGGACGGCGTGAAGGCGCGCATCCGGCGGGCCGCGGAGGAAGGCGGGTCCTACGTCCTGCCCTACCGCCTGCTGTCGCGGGACGGCGGCGTGCGCTGGGTCCTGTCCTGCGGCCGGTGTACCCGCGACGCGTCGGGCCGGCCGCTCGAGGGACGCGGCGTCATCATCGATCTGACCGGGGGCCAGGCCCATCCCCTGGAGCGCGCCGCCGAGCACGGCATCGCGGTCCGCCGCGCGGTCGACGACTGGCACGATCCGTTCCTGCACCGCCTCGCCGACATGCTGCTCCTGGAGATCGGCCGCGGCCTCGCGGCGGATCAGGGGCCGTCGGCGTGGAAGAATTAAGGGTGTCGCCGGTTGGTTTGTCTCGATCGCGACGTCGCTCTCGATTCCGGTCGACCAATCCCACGATATCACATCCTCTGCGTCATCCCGGGGCTCGACGAAGTCGAGAACCCGGGATCCATAACCGCTGAGGTCTCCTGAAGAGGCGGGCAGCGTTCTGCTTCGTCCTGAAGCGTCGGCGGTTATGGATCCCGGGTTCCGCTGTCGCGGCCCCGGGATGACGCACAGGGTTTCAAGTCGGGCCTTCACATCGAACAGGCACTGACCCTGCCGGCCACAGCCCGCCCGGCCGCCGCCTCACCCCGCCGTGATCGCGAGCCGCGCCCCGTGGGTGAGGCGCAGGTCGAGCTCGCCCGCAGCCGTGGCGGCCCGGAACACGGCCGCGACCGGGCCCTCGCCTCGCTCCGCCAGCGCCCCGGCCAGCACCCCGTCCGCGCCCGTCGGGCTCGCCAGGGTGACGGTGGTGGCCGGTCCGAGCGGCAGGGTCACGGCGCGGGCCGGGCTCCCGAGAATCTCGGCCTCGACGATCGGCGCGTCGGCCCCGGTGCCGAGGAGGGCGGCGTAGCGGGCGCGGGAGGCGGCGACGTCGCGCACCGCCACCGTGAGTGAGGCGACGCCGGTGACGCCGTTGTCGTGGCGGCGCACGTCGCCCTCCTGGACGCGAAGGGCGCGGGGCGTGACGTCGCCGCACAGGAACGGCACGTCGGAGCCCGGCGCCCGGGCGGTCTTCCAGTCGAGGCGGGCGCCGTCCGGCCGGAAGCGGCCGCCGGCGACCGGATCGGCGATGTCGAGCCCGCGCTCTTGCGCCGCCTTCACGTCGGCCTCGATATTGGACGGCAGCAGCGCGTGATCGAGAAAGCCCTCGCCGGCACGGTGATAGACCTCCGACCAGCGGTTGCCGGGTTCGGGCTTCTTGAAGGCGATCAGTTCCAGGTAGGCGCCGTCTTCCAGTACCACCAGCACGTTGTGGGTGATGCCGTTCTGGTGCTCGCCGCCGCGGATCACCGTGAAGCCGAGGCTGGCGTAATCCGCGAAGGCCGCGTCGAGGTCGGCGACCGCGATGACGAGGTGGTCGAGGGTGAGGGACATGACGTTTCCTCTTTCAGGCGGCCGGCATCTGCGGACGGCCGGGGATCCAGGAGCGGCCGGGCACCGCCTCCAGGAGGGCGCGGGTGTAGGCGGCCTGCGGGGCGGAGAAGACCTCCGCGGTCGGGCCGGCCTCGACGACGGCGCCGTCCTTCATCACCGCGATGCGGTCGCAGATCTGGCCGGCGACCCGCAGGTCGTGGGTGATGAACAGCATCGACAGCCCGAGCCGGTCGCGTAAGCTATCGAGCAGCGCCAGAACCTGCGCCTGGACCGAGACGTCGAGCGCCGAGACCGGCTCGTCGGCGACCAGCACCTCGGGCTCCAGCGCCAGCGCCCGGGCGAGCCCGATGCGCTGGCGCTGGCCGCCGGAGAATTCGTGCGGCAGACGGTCCATCGCCGCCGGATCGAGTCCGACGAGAGTGAACAGCTCGCGCGCCTTCGCCATCGCGTCGGCCCGGGAAACGCCGTGCAGCATCGGCCCCTGCGCCACGAGGTCGCCGGCGCGGCGGCGCGGGTTGAGCGAGGCGAAGGGGTCCTGAAAGACCATCTGTACGCGGCGGGCTTGGCGTCGCATCGCCTGCCGCGACAAGCCGGCCAGATCGGTGTCGCCGAGGCGGATCGTGCCCGTATCGGGATCGAGCAGGCGCACGATGCAGCGGGCGAGCGTCGACTTGCCCGAGCCCGACTCGCCGACGATGCCGAGCGTCGTGCCCCGCGGCAGCGACAGGCTCACGTCCCGGACCGCGTGCGTCACCCGGGCCCGGCCCGGGATCAGGCCGCCGCCCTTGCGGTAGGTCTTCGAGACGCCCGCGAGGGACAGGATCGCCGGACTTGCCGCCGAACTTGCCGCCGAACTTGCGGCCGGACGCGGCGGGCGCGGCAGCAGGGGCGGCACCGCGCCGATCAGCGCCCTGGTATAGGGCGCCCGCGGGCGGTTGAGCACGGCGTCCGACGGCCCCTCCTCGACGAGGCGTCCGGCCTGCATCACCGCGACCCGGTCGGCGATCTCCGCCACCACCCCGAAATCGTGGGTGATGAACAGGACGCCCATGCCGCGCCGCCGCTGGATGTCGCGGATCAACGCCAGGATGCGTCCCTGGGTCGTCACGTCGAGGGCGGTGGTCGGCTCGTCGGCGATGAGGAGGGCCGGCTCCAGCGCCAGCGCCATCGCGATCATCACCCGCTGGCGCTGGCCGCCGGAGAGCTCGTGCGGATAGGCCCGGAGCGCCGCCGCAGGATCCGGCATCCGTACCTCGGTCAGCAGCGCGAGGGTCTTTTCCCGGATCGCGCGGGTCCCGAGCGTCGTGTGGATGCGGAAGGTCTCGGCGATCTGGTCGCCCGCCCGGCGCAAGGGATTCAGGGCCGTCATCGGCTCCTGGAAGATCATGCCGATCTCCCGGCCCCGCAGGCGCCGCATCTCCGCTTCCGAAGCGCCGACGAGGTCGCGGCCGCGAAACAGCACCTCTCCGGCATCGGGCCGCACGCCCGCGGGCAGCAGCCGCATCACCGTGTTGGCCAGCACCGACTTGCCCGAGCCGGACTCGCCGACGACGCACAGGATCTCGTTGGCCGCCAGCGACAGGGAGACATCGGACAGAGCGTGGCTGCGGTCGGCCCCCGGCGGCAGGCGGACCGACAGGTTTTTCACCGTGAGGAGGTCGCTCATGCGGCGGTCTTTACCGGTGCGGGGCCGCGCAGGCGCGGGTTGAGGGCGTCGTTGAGGCCCTGGCCGACCAGCGACACGGCGAGCACCGTGACCAGGATCGCCACGCCCGGAATCGCCGAGACGTACCATTGCGTGCGCAGCACGCCGCGCCCGGCCCCGATCAGGTTGCCCCAGGAGGCGACGTTCGGGTCCGAGAGGTTGAGGAAGGCGAGCGCGCTCTCGAGCAGGATCGCCACCGCCATCACCACGCTCGCGTAGACGATCACCGGCGGCAGGGCGTTCGGCAGGATCTCCCGGGCGATGATGCGGGCGTCGCCCATGCCGAGCACCCGACAGGCCTGGACGAATTCGCGGTTGCGCAACGTGAGGAACTCGGCACGGGTCAGCCGGGCCGGGGCCGGCCAGGAGACGAGACCGATCGCCACCGTGACGGTGGTGATGTCCGAGCCGAACACCGCGACGAGCACGAGGAGCAGGAGGAAGTTCGGCAGGGTCTGGAAGGCTTCCGTCACCCGCATCAGGACGTCGTCGACGATCCCACCGTAGAAGCCCGCGACCGCGCCGACCGCGATGCCGATCGCGATGGCGATCACCGTGGCGACGAGGCCGATCAGCAGCGACACCCGGGCGCCGTGGAACACCTGGGCGGCGATGTCGCGCCCGCTCGCATCGGTGCCGAGCCAGACCTTCGGGTTGACGAAGGGCCATTGCAGCGGCCGGCCGGCGAGGCCGAGCGGGTCCTTGGGAAACAGCACCGGGGCGGCGAGCGCCACCGCGACGACGAGGAGGAGGAGCACGGCGCCGAGGAGCGCCGCCGGGTTGCGCCAATAGCGCGCGAGAGCCGCCATCGCGTTAGCGCCCCGCCGCGATGCGCGGATCGAGCCGGCCGTAGATCAGATCGACCACAAAATTCACCGTGATGACGAGGAGCGCCGACACGAACACGATGCCGAGCAGGGTGTTGAGGTCGCGCTGCACCACCGATTCGTAGGCGAGCCGCCCGAGGCCCGGCAGCGCGAACACGCTCTCGACCACCACCGAGCCGCCGAGCATCGTGCCGGCCTGGAGGCCGACCAGGGTGACCATGGGAAGGAGCGCGTTGCGCAAGGCATGGCGCACGATCACGCCGGTCTCGCCCAGTCCCTTCGCTCGGGCGGTGCGGACGTAGTCGAGGTTCATCACCTCCAGCATCGAGGCGCGCATGATCCGCAGGTAGGTGGCGAGGAAGACGAGAGCGAGCGTCAGGGTCGGCAGGACGAGGTGGCGGGCGATGTCGAGGAGGCGCGTCACGCCGGTATAGCCGGCGCCGACCTCCTCGATGCCGCCGGCCGGCAGCCAGCCGAGATGGATCGCGAACAGCACGATCCCCATCAGCCCGAACCAGAACGAGGGCGTGGCGTAGAACATCAGGCCCAGCGTCGAGATCAGGGTGTCGGGCCATTGCCCGATCCGCCGCGCCGCCAGCACACCGAGGCAGGTCCCGCCCGCGAAGGCGAGGGTGAGGGAGGCGCCCATCAGCATGAGCGTCACGGGCAGCCGCTCGGCGATCACGGTCGCGACCGGCTTGCCGTAGATCGCCGACTGGCCGAGATCGAGCTGCACCAGCCGCCACAGGTAGCGGGCGAGCTGGGCCGCGGCCGGCAGGTCGAGCCCGTAATAGCGGCGCAATTCCTCGGCCGTCGCCGGATCGCCGCCGCCCATCTGGGCCATCAGCGCATCGACGGTGTCGCCGGGGGCGAGCTGGAGCAGCAGGAAGAGCCCCGCCAGGATGACGAGGAGGGTGGGGAGGCTGGCGGCGAGGCGGCGGAGCGCGAGGAGGAGGATGGTCATGGGTGGGCCTTGGGCCCTCTCTCCAGGATGGCGCGCGTGACCCTCCCCCCTCTGCGGGGGAGGGTGCCCCGCGAAGCGGGGCGGGAGAGGGGAACCACGCTTCCGAAAAGCTCACGACCGTGATGACGGGCGCCACGTCCTCTAACGTCGCGCCGCTCCTCTCCCGGCCTGCTTCGCAGGCCACCCTCCCCCGCAGAGGGGGGAGGGTTCAGGGCGTCGCGCCTCATGGCTACGGCCTTCACGCCTCGATCCACGCGTCGTGCCAATCCCCCGAGCCCCAGCGCGGCGTATTGTGGTCCCCGTGCACGCGCTTGCTCGTCGCCGACAGGAAGGTGCGCTCGGTCATCATCCAGACCGGGATCTCGTCGTTCACCGCCTTGACCCACTGGGCGTACAGCGCCTTGCGCTTCTCGGGATCGAGCTCACTCGCCGCCTCGTCGGTGAGGCGGTCGACGAGGTCGGATTGCCAGCCGTACTGGTTGGTCCAGGGCGCGCCCTTCGGCGAGCCGGAGCGGTACCACACGGTGGTCGAGACCGCCGGATCGCCGCGATACTGGTGCCAGCCGGTGGCGAGGTCGAAGTTCCAGTCGCGGTAGACCGTCGAGAGGGCCCCCGCCGTGTCGAGGTTGACGATGTCGACCTTGATCCCGACCGCCTGGAGCGATTGCTGGATGAAGGTGGCGAGCAGCGGCACGTCCTCGCCGTTCATGATCGGCACGAGCTTGAGCGAGAAGCGGGTGCCGCCGGCGCCGCGCTTGAACCCGGCCTCGTCGAGGAGGGCCGCCGCCTTCTTCGGGTCGAAGGCGTAGGGCGCCGGGTTGTCCGGGTAGAAGGCGGTCGAGGAGGACGGGATCGGGCCGGTGGCCGGCTTGCCGAGGCCGTAGATGAAGTTCTCGATGAAGAACGGCACGTCGATGGCGTGCGCGATCGCCCGGCGCACCCGGACATCCGCCAGCTCCTTGCGGCGGGTGTTGAATTCGAGCGTGTTGTTGAAGGCGTTGGCCTCCAGTCCCTTGCTCGACACGGTGAAGCGCTTGTCCGACTTCAGCCGGTCGAGATCGGCGAGCGCCAGCGCGTTGTAGGTCGAGAGCTGGACCTGGCCGGTCTCGAGCGCCGCCGAGGCCGCCGCCTTGTCGGTGATGAAGCGCCAGACGATCCGGTCGAGATAGGGGAAGCCCTCGCGCCAGTAGTTTTGGTTGCGCTCGGCGATGACGTGCTGGCCGCGCTCGTAGGACACGAACTTGAACGGCCCGGTGCCGATCGGCGCGGTGTTGGCCGGGTTCTCGAGCACGTTGGTGCCCTCGAAGACGTGCCGGGGCGCGACGTAGCCGAGGTCGCACAGCGCCCGCAGCAGCAGGTTCAACGGAATCGGCCGGGAATAGCGGAACACCGCCGTGTGCGGATCGGGCGTGTCGACGGCGTCGAGATACAGTTGAAGCTGTGTGCCGTAGTTCAGGTACTTCTTCCACAGCTCCATCGCGGTGTACTGCACGTCGGCGCTCGTGAACGGCTTGCCGTCGTGCCAGGTCACGCCCTGGCGCAGCGTGAAGGTCACGGTCTTGCCGTCGGGCGCCGCCTCCCAGGAGGTCGCGAGCACGCCGGCCGGCTTGCCGTCCTGGTCGAGATCGACCAGCGGCTCGACGATCTTCGAGGTGATGACGTAGACGCCGGTCGAGGCGCGGATCGCCGGGTTGAGCACCCGCTGCTCGCCGTTGAGCTGCACCGTCAGCACGCCGCCGCGCCGGGGAGTTCCGGCCGAAGTCCCGCTCCCTTGCGCGAGCGCCCGCGTCAGGGCCGCCGGGCTCCAGGCCGCGGTGCCGAGCGCGAGAAGGCCGGCCCGCTTGAGGGCGTCGCGGCGGTCGATGATCATCCTGTGTCCCCGTCGTCGTTCGGGCGCCATCCTTGCTGCAACGCAGCGCCGGCGCAATGGACGAAGCGCGGCAATTTCCGCTCCGTCCGGAGGCACTTCGTCTGCCGTGGGCCCGATCCGGAGAAGATTTGTCGTCGCTTGGCCCCGGACATCGGGCATCGGGTCGCGGGCGGCGGCCGGTCGGGCGAGGAAACATCGGGCGCGACCTGGCGTTCTGGCCTCGACCTCGTTCAACCCCTCCGGGAGGAACCCCCGATGCCGATCCCCACCCGCGCCGTTGCGGCCGCCGCCTTCCTCGCCGTCGCCCTGCCGGGCGGGGCCCGCGCCGCCAACGACCTGCCGCCGCCGAAGACCGACGCGATGCCCCCGGTCGAGGTGACGATCACCGCCGAGAACGGCGCGCCGCGTTGCGCCCCCGCCGAGCTGCGCCTGCCGGCTCAGAGCAACGTCGACCTGCACGTGACCAACCAGTCGAACCTGCAGGTGTCGCTCACCGCGCCACAGATCTTCCAGAACAAGAACGTGCTGCACCACGACGGCGACGTGGTCCACGTGGCGAGCAACGACGCCTACCTGATCAAGGCCAACGGCAAGGGGGAGATTCGCCTGCGCACCATCGCGCCGGGCGAGTACACCTATGGCTGCACCGCCACGTCGAAGCAGGATCAGCCGTTCACCGGCAAGCTGACGCTGGTCGATCCGGCGAAGTAGGCGGGACCGCCGCGATCGTCCCGGAAAACCGGACGATCGCGGCGGGCCCCCTCCCCTGGCCGGGCTCAGAGTTCGAAAATCCGGTACGGAACCGGCACGGCTCGTGCCTCCCCTCCCTTTCGAAAAGGCGGTTTTGCTGGCGCGCGGTTGGCGCTAGGCTCCCGACCGAAGAGGCCGGGGCGCGAGACCCCGGCGACGGGAGGAATCGCGGATGGACTTCACCCTCTCCGAGCGGCAGCGCCACTGGCGCGACCGGGTCCGGGCCTTCATGGACGAGCATGTCCGCCCGGCCGTGCCGACCTACAAGGCCGAGATGGAGGCCTTCGGCACCGATCGCTGGCAGCCGGTGCCGGTGATCGAGCGCCTGAAGCCCAAGGCCCGCGAGGCGGGCCTGTGGAACCTGTTCCTGCCCCCCTCCCCCGAGCACGACGACGGGACGTTTCGCGGGGCGGGTCTGACCAACCTCGACTACGCGCTCTGCGCCGAGGAGATGGGCCGGATCCAGTGGGCTTCCGAGGTGTTCAACTGCTCGGCGCCCGATACCGGCAACATGGAGGTGCTGCACCGCTACGGCACCAAGGCGCAGAAGGAGCGCTGGCTCACCCCCCTGATGGCGGGCGAGATCCGCTCGGCCTTCCTGATGACCGAGCCGGACGTCGCCTCCTCGGACGCCACCAACATCGAGACGAAGGTTCGCCGAGACGGCGACCATTACGTGATCAGCGGCCGCAAGTGGTGGTCCTCGGGCGTCGGCGATCCGCGCTGCGCGGTCGCGATCGTGATGGGCAAGACCGACACCAGCGCCCCCCTGCACCAGCAGCAATCGCAGATCCTCGTCCCCCTCGACACGCCCGGGATCGAGGTGGTGCGGATGCTGCCGGTCTTCGGCTACGACGACGCGCCCCACGGCCACGCCGAGGTGATCCTCAACGACGTGCGGGTGCCGGCCGAAAATCTTTTGCTCGGCGAGGGCCGCGGCTTCGAGATCGCGCAGGGCCGGCTCGGGCCGGGGCGCATCCATCATTGCATGCGCACCATCGGGGTGGCGGAAGAGGCGCTGGAGAAGATGGCCAAGCGCCTGCTCGGCCGCGTCGCCTTCGGCAAGCGCATCGCCGACCACTCGGTCTGGGAGCAGCGCATCGGCGAGGCCCGCACCGACATCGAGATGACGCGGCTCCTCTGCCTCAAGGCGGCGGACATGATGGACAAGGTCGGCAACAAGGGCGCCAAGCTCGAGATCGCGATGATCAAGGTCGCGGCCCCCCGCATGGCGCTGAAGATCATCGACGACGCGATCCAGGCCCATGGCGGCGCCGGCGTCAGCAGCGATGCCGGCCTCGCCTATTCCTACGCCCGCATCCGCACGCTGCGCCTCGCCGACGGGCCGGACGAGGTCCATAACCGCTCGATCGCCCGGTTGGAGCTGGCGCAGTACGGCAACCGCGAGCGGCCGAAGGCCTGACGGCGCGGCGGGACGAGCGTCCGCGCGGGGCGCCGGTTCGAGAGAACGGGCTTCCAGCGCGGGCAGAAAAACAGCACGACGATGCTTTTGACGGCGGGCGGCGGCGTGACGAGGCGAGCCAACGCCAAGATGAACCGCAATTCAATCGACCTGCCCCACCGTCGATCCGATCATCGGGCTCCCTGAAACGGCGGCGCGGCCCCTTCGCTCCTGCACGATGGCGCTCCTTCTCCCGCGCGTCGCCGTGCAGGCCCTCACGGCGGAGGAGGTGGGCCGGGCGCGGATGCTGACCGAACCGGTCTACGTCCGGCCGATCCATGGATCTCACCGCCAGTGCGGCGGCGCCTGCCTCGAGAGCGGCAGCCTGTCGTGGTTCCGCGGCGCGCGCCAGCAATGCAGCCTCGATCGCGCGATCGCGCCGCCTGTCCGCCGCTGCGCCTCGCCATAGATCGGAGGGCGAGACACGAGGAGGCGAGCATGACCGAGACGAGTGCGGGACCGATCCACGCCTTCCTCGCCGGCCGCGGCCAAGACGGGCGCGGGCGCTACCTCGCCGAGGTGCTGGCCTTCGACGATGCCCGCATCGAGGGGGTGCACGACTTCATCCAGTGGTTGTTCCCGCTCAGCGAGCCGAGCCGGGCGGTGCCGGGGGCGCCGGTGCTCGGGGCGGCGGAGGCGGTCGCGATCCGGGCCGATCCGGCGGCGCGGGCCGGGCTCCTGGCCGCGCGCGACCGGATGCTGCGCTTCTACGCCGGAACCGATGGGTGGCTGACGGCCTTCGACCACAACCACCTGCGCATCACCCGCATCCTCACCGCCCTGCGGGATCTCGTCGGGCGGGAGGAGGCTCGGACCTTCCACGAGGCCGTTCTCGGCCTCGACCAGGCGGCAGGCTCCCCGGTGAACCCGAGGAGCCTCGAATATTGGCGACGGGCCGTCGAGGACTAGAAGAACGCCTGCAAGCCCGTCTGCGCCCGGCCCAGGATCAGGGCGTGGACGTCGTGGGTGCCCTCGTAGGTGTTCACCGTCTCGAGGTTCTGGGCGTGGCGCATCACGTGGTACTCGCCCATGATGCCGTTGCCGCCGTGCATGTCGCGCGCCTCGCGGGCGATGGCCAGCGCCTTGCCGCAATTGTTGCGCTTGACCAGCGAGATCATTTCCGGCGCCATCCGGCCCTCGTCGAACAGCCGGCCGACCCGCAACGAGCCCTGGAGGCCCAGCGCGATCTCGGTCTGCATGTCGGCGAGCTTCTTCTGCACCAGCTGGGTCTGGGCGAGCGGCCGGTTGAACTGCTTGCGGTCGAGCGTGTATTGCCGCGCCCGGTGCCAGCAATCCTCGGCGGCGCCCAGCGCCCCCCAGGAGATGCCGTAGCGCGCCCGGTTGAGGCAGCCGAACGGACCCTTCAGCCCCGAGACGTTCGGCAGCAGCGCGCTCTCCGGCACCTCGACGCCGTCCATCACGATCTCGCCGGTGACCGAGGCGCGCAAGCTCAGCTTGCCCTTGATCTTCGGCGCCGAGAGCCCCTTCATCCCCTTCTCCAGGATGAAGCCGCGGATCTGGTTGTCGTGGGCCGGGGACTTCGCCCAGACCACGAACACGTCGGCGATCGGCGCGTTCGAGATCCAGGTCTTGGCGCCCGACAGGCGGTAGCCGCCGTCGATCTTGTCGGCCCGGGTCTTCATGCCGGCCGGATCGGAGCCGGCATCCGGCTCGGTCAGGCCGAAACAGCCGACGAACTCGCCCGACGCCAGCTTCGGCAGGTATTTCTTGCGCTGGTTCTCGTCGCCGTAGGCGTAGATCGGGTACATGACGAGCGAGGATTGCACGCTCATCATCGAGCGGTAGCCGGAATCGACCCGCTCGACCTCGCGGGCGACGAGGCCGTAGGCGACGTAGCTTGCTCCGGCGCAGCCGTATTCCTCCGGCAGGGTGACGCCGAGCAGGCCGAGCTCACCCATCGCGTTGAACAGCGAGCGGTCGGTCTTCTCCTCGGCATAGGCCTCGACGATGCCGGGCAGCAGGCGCTCCTGCGCGAAGCTGCGGGCCGAGTCGCGGATCAGGCGCTCGTCGTCGGTGAGCTGGTCGTCGAGCAGGAACGGGTCGTCCCACCGGAACGCGCCGCGGGTGCCCTCGTGGGGCTTCACCGGGCTCAGGTTGGTCTGGGTCGCGACCGCGGCGGACGGGGCGTTCATCTCGTCTCCTCCATGCATTTCGTGCGGGACGTTACCCCGGGTGCGCCGGCTTCGCCAGGATGCGAAACCGCATTCCGCACGCGCCAGCCATGCGGGCAGACAGGGGCTGCCGGGCGGATTACTTCACCTGCTGCTTGTCGAGCTTGCGGGCCAGCGTGCGCCGGTGCATCCCGAGCCGGCGCGCGGTCTCCGAGATGTTGAAGTCGGTCTCGACCAGGGTCTGGTGGATGCGCTCCCATTCGAGGGTCTTGATCGAGGTCGGCCGGCCGTCGAGGGAGACGTCGACGTCGCCTTCCGCCTTGGAGAACGCCGCCTCGATGTCGTCGGTGTTGGCGGGCTTGGCGAGATAGTGGCAGGCGCCGAGCTTGATCGCCTCGACCGCCGTCGCGATGCTGGCATAGCCCGTCAGCACCACCGTGAGGATGCCCGGATCGTGGTCGTGGAGCGCCTTGACGCAGGCGAGGCCCGATTCGCCGTTGAGCTTGAGGTCGACCACGGCGTAGGCCGGCGTGCGCTCGGCGAGCAAAGCTTCGAGGGGGGCGAGGCCCGCCAGGCTCACCACGGTATAGCCGCGCCGCTCCAGCGAGCGGGTCAGGGTGGCGGCGAAGCGGTCGTCGTCCTCGACGATGACGAGCAGGCGGTCGTCGTCGGACATCGTCACACCGTCAAACTGGAGAGCGGCAGGCTGATGGTCACGACGGCGCCTCCGTAGCTGCGGTTGCGGGCTTCCACCGTGCCGCCGAGCTTGCGCACGACGTTGACGACCAGGAACAGCCCGAGCCCGCCGCCGAGGCGCCCCTTGCTCGATGTATAGGGCTGGCCGAGCCGCGCCAGCATCTCGGGTGCGAAACCCGGGCCGCGATCGGTGACCGAGAGCCGCAGGGTATCGCCGTCGCGCAAGGCAGCCAGCTCGACGAAGTTCGGCGACAGGTCCAGCGCATTGTCGAGGACGTTGAACAGCACCTGCTTGAGGGCGGTGTCGGAGACGATCTCCTCGTCCTCGCCGAACTCGTCGCGGACCTGGAGGCAGAAGCAGGAGCGCATCCGCCGCCAGTCGCCGACGAGCTCGGTGACGAAGCCGCGCACGGTGGTGAGATGGGGAGCCTCGCCGCGGGCGGCGCCGGCGGCGAGCAGGATGCCGGTGACGATCGCCTTGCAGCGCCCCACCGCCTCCTGCATCTCCTCGATCTCGCGGGCGATGTCGGGAGACGAGGTCAGTTCCGGCATCCGGCGCCAGTCGCCGAGGATCACCGAGAGCGAGGAGAGCGGCGTGCCGAGCTCGTGCGCCGCCCCGGAGGCGAGGAGGCCCATCCGGACGATGTGGTCTTCTTCCGCCGCGCGCTGGCGCAGGTCGGCGAGCCGCGCATCCTGCCGGCGCAGGTTGCGCGAGATGCGGGTGACGAACACCGCGATCAGCGCGGCGTCGATGACGAAGCTCACCAGCATGCCGACGAGGTAGAGCCGAAAGAGCTCGCCGCTGTCGCCCGGCGGCAGCACCAGCGGCCGGTAGGCCAGCATCAGCACGCCGAGCGCCGCGGTGGTGATGGCGACGAGGCCGATCGTCGCCCGGCTGCTCAAGAGCACCGCCGCGAGGGTGAGCTGGAGCAGGAACAGCGAGGTGAACGGGTTGGTGGCGCCGCCGCTCAGCGAGAGCTGCAGCGTGAGCGCCACCACGTCGAGGAGGAGGGCCATGAACAGCACCCCCTCGGTGACGCCGCCGCCGCGGGCGATCCAGCCCAGGCTGACGAGGTTGAGGAGGACGAGACCGGCGAGCACCACCGCCATCGCCCCGAGCGGCAGGGCGATGCCGAGGCCCGCTTGCGCCACCGCGATGGTGACGACCTGGCCCGCCACCGCGATCCAGCGCAGCTGCACCAGGAGGAGGAGGTTCTGGCGGCCGCCGTCATGGTCCTCGGGCGCGCCGGACTCGCCGAGACCGGCCAGGGAGCCGATGCCGAGGTGGCGGGCAGCGGTGACGAGGGTGGCGCGGGCGGTGCGGCGCAGGTCGGTCATGGGGATATGACCTGCGCCACCCCGAACCCTCCCCCCTCTGCGGGGGAGGGTGCCCCGCGAAGCGGGGCGGGAGAGGGGAACCACGCTTCCGGAGAGAACTGAACCGTTCTGAAGGGCGCGAGCTGGATCAGCGTCGCGCTGCCCCTCTCCCGCCCGGCTCCGCCGGGCACCCTCCCCCGCAGAGGGGGGAGGGTTCTCGCGCGTGCGTCCCGTCTCGAACTCATCGCTCCGAAAACCCGCCTCACCGCTCCCGCAGCGCCCGATACGCCGCATAGCCCGACAACGCCGCGAGCCCGAACCAGGTCAGCGCGTAGATCAGGTGATGGTTGCGGAACGCCACGACGGTCAGCCCGCCGACCGGCGCGCCCGGCCGGTTGCCGGAGGCGTCCGCGTCGATGAAGTAGGGGGCCGCCGGGCCGAGACCCTTGGCGTCCGCGATCGCCGCGACGTCGCGAGAGTACCAGCGGTCATGGGCCGGATCGTTGCTGCGCAGGAAGCCGCCGCCGGGCTCAGGGATCCGCAGCAGGCCCGTCACCGTGACGCTCCCCTCCCCGTCTCCCGGCGGAGGCTGCCAGTCGGGGGGCACGAAGCCGCGGTTGACGAGGATCGTGTCGCCGGCCTCGGTCACGAGGGGTTCGAGCAGCCAGGAGCCGGCGCCCTTCTCGGTCACCGCCATGGTGCGGACCGCGCGGCCCGAGAGGA
The DNA here is from genome assembly GCF_003173775.1 of Methylobacterium sp. 17Sr1-1. Lineage (NCBI taxonomy): Bacteria > Pseudomonadati > Pseudomonadota > Alphaproteobacteria > Hyphomicrobiales > Methylobacteriaceae > Methylobacterium > Methylobacterium sp. 17Sr1-1. Next base: position 4,559,838 of record NZ_CP029552.1, read on the forward strand.
AGCGGCCCCGCGCCGTGACGCGGCGGTACTCGTCGGCGTCGCGAGAGATCGTCGGCCACGCGGCCCGACCGGGTGCCGGGACGGGGGGGCTGGCGAGCCGCGACTCGACGCGGGCGATGAGGTCGAGCTTCCAGGCCCGGCGCTCGACCTGCCAGATCCCGAGACTGAGGAACAGGGCGGTCGCGAGCAGCGAGAGCGCCACCAGGAAGAGGCGCTTGCGCCGGGGCGGAGCCGCCCCGGCCGGCTTCACGAGTTGGTCGCTCGCCGTCACGGCATGGTGCGCATGTCGCTCGGCGACACCGGCATCATGTTGGTGTTGAGGTGGTACATCACCCAGAGCGAGCCCGAGAGCGCGATCACCACCAGCACGATGGTGAAGATCAGCGCCATCATGGTCCAGCCGCCTTCCGAGCGCGCGTTCATGTGCAGGAAGTAGACCATGTGGACCACGATCTGCACGACCGCGAAGGCCATGATGACGAGCGAGGTGACGCGGGCGTCCGAAAAGACCTCCGCCATCACCAGCCAGAACGGGATCGCCGTCAGGATCACCGACAGGACGAAGCCGGTGATGTAGCCCCTGCGCGAGCCGTGCCCGGCCTCGTGATGGTCGTGGACGACCTCGACGTGCACGGAGCCGGAATGGACACCGTCGGAAGCGGGAGCGCGGGCGCTCATGTCAGGGACCCCATCAGGTAGACGAAGGTGAAGACGCCGATCCAGATCACGTCGAGGAAGTGCCAGAACATGCTCAGGCACATCAGCCGGCGGCGGTTGGCCTCGATCAGGCCGCGCTGGTGCACCTGCACCATCAGGGTCACGAGCCAGACCAGCCCGAAGCTGACGTGCAGGCCGTGCGTCCCGACCAGGGTGAAGAACGAGGACAGGAAGGCGCTGCGCTGGGGCGTGGCGCCCTCGTGGATCAGGTGGGCGAACTCGTAGAGCTCGAGGCCGATGAAGCAGAGGCCGAACGCCCCGGTGATCGCCAGCCAGGCTTGCGTCATCCGCTGGTCGCCCTTCTCCATCTCCAGCATGGCGAAGCCGTAGGTGATGGAGGAGAAGAGCAGCATGGCGGTGTTCACCGCCACGAGCTTGAGGTCGAACAGGTCCGCTCCGGACGGGCCTGCCGCGTAGTTCCGTCCGAGCACGCCGTACGTCGCGAACAGGATCGCGAAGATCAGGCAGTCGCTCATCAGGTAGAGCCAGAACCCGAGCATGGTCCCGCCCTCGGCGTGACCGTGCTCGTCGGCGACGTAGAAGTGCAGCTCGCCGTCGCTCGCCGTGACCGTGTGTGACTGTGCCATGGGTTCCTCAGGCTCCCACGGGGGTGGCGGCCGGGGCGAGGGCGAGCGCGCGGGTGCGTTCGTCCTCGGTCCGCGCCACCTCGTCGGCGGGGATGTAATAGTCGCGGTCGTAGTTGAAGGTGTGGATGATGGTCGCCGCGATCACGCCCACGAAGGAGATCGCTGCCAGCCACCAGACGTACCAGACCATGGCGACGCCGAAGACGGTGGCGATGGCGGCGATGATCACGCCCGCGCCGGTGTTCTTGGGCATGTGGATGGCCTTGTAGCCCTCCAGCGGACGCTTGTAGCCGCGGCTCTTCATGTCCCACCAGGCATCGCCGTCATGCACCATCGGGGTGAAGGCGAAGTTGTAGGCCGGCGGCGGCGAGGAGGTCGCCCATTCGAGGGTGCGGCCGCCCCAGGGATCGCCGGTGAGGTCGACGAGCTGCTCGCGCCGCAGGATGCTGACGGCGAACTGCACGATCATCGCGCCGATGCCGCAGGCGACCAGGAGGGCGCCGAAGGCCGCGATCACGAAGAGCGGCTGGTACTCGGTGCCCGAGAACGAGCTCATGCGCCGGGTCACGCCCATCAGGCCGAGGATGTAGAGCGGCGTGAACGCCACCCAGAACCCGCTGACCCAGCACCAGAACGAGACCTTGCCCCAGAACGGGTCGAGGCGGAAGCCGAAGGCCTTCGGCCACCAGTAGTAGATGCCGGCGAAGAGGCCGAACAGCACGCCGCCGATGATCACGTTGTGGAAGTGCGCGACCAGGAACAGCGAGTTGTGCAGCACGAAGTCGGCCGGGGGCACGGCGAGCAGCACGCCGGTCATGCCGCCGATCACGAAGGTCAGCATGAAGGCGACGGTCCACATCATCGGCAGGTCGAAGCGGATCCGGCCGCGATACATCGTGAACAGCCAGTTGAAGATCTTCGCGCCCGTCGGGATCGAGATGATCATCGTGGTGATGCCGAAGAACGAGTTGACGCTCGCCCCCGATCCCATGGTGAAGAAGTGGTGCAGCCAGACCAGGTAGGACAGGATGGTGATGACGACCGTGGCGTAGACCATCGAGGCGTAGCCGAACAGGCGCTTGCCGGAGAAGGTCGAGGTCACCTCGGAGAAGATGCCGAAGGCCGGCAGCACCAGGATGTAGACCTCGGGGTGGCCCCAGATCCAGATCAGGTTCACGTACATCATCGGGTTGCCGCCGAGATCGTTCGTGAAGAAGTTGGTGCCGACGTAACGGTCGAGGGTGAGCAGCGCCAGCACCGCGCCGAGCACCGGGAAGGAGGCGACGATCAGGATGTTGGTGCAGAGCGAGGTCCAGGTGAAGACCGGCATCTTCATCATCGACATGCCGGGCGCCCGCATCTTGACGATGGTGGCGATCAGGTTGACGCCCGATAATGTCGTGCCCACGCCCGCGATCTGCAGCGCCCAGATGTAGTAGTCGACGCCGGTACTCGGCGAGTAGGCGATGTTCGAGAGCGGCGGATAGGCGAGCCAGCCGGTGGCCGCGAACTCGCCGACGAACAGCGACATCATCGTCAGGACGACGCCGCCGGCGGTCATCCAGAAGCTGAAGTTGTTGAGGAACGGGAAGGCGACGTCGCGGGCGCCGATCTGCAGCGGCACCACGAAGTTCATCAGCCCGGTGACCAGCGGCATCGCCACGAAGAAGATCATGATCACGCCGTGGGCGGTGAAGATCTGGTCGTAGTGGTGCGGCGGCAGGAAGCCTTCGGCGCCGCCATGGGCGATGGCCTGTTGCGAGCGCATCAGCACCGCGTCGGCAAAGCCCCGCAGCAGCATGACGAGCCCGAGGATCATGTACATGATCCCGATCTTCTTGTGATCGACGCTGGTAATCCAGTCGCGCCAGAGCGGGCCCCAGAGCTTGTACTTGGTCAGCACGCCGAGGACGGCGAGGCCGCCCAAAGCCACGACCAGGAAGGTCACCACCACGATCGGCTCGTGGAGCGGCAGGGATTCGATGGTGAAGCGGCCGAACAGCAGCCGCCACCAATGCGGGTAGGCTTCGATCGGATTGTGCTCGGAATTCATGGCTCAGCCTGGAGTGCAGGTCGGTCTGTTCGGGGTTGGATCCAGGCAGAACGGCATGGGGCAGCTCTGCTCGGCTCCTTGTTCGCGCATCGCGGTCACCGCCGAACCGGTGACCGCTTCGGCACCGGCCGTTCGCGGCCGGTGCGATGGGTTTCAGTTCAGGCGCGGCGTCGTGGTGGACGCGGCGGACGTCTTCGAGGCGTTGCCGAGGCCGTAGGCGTCGGCGGGGGTGCAGAGGGCGGTGACGAAGGTCGCCTGCTGGGTCGCGCCGGTGCCGCGACGAACGGCCTTGTCGTAGGTGAGGCTCATGACGCTGTGCAGGCCCTCGCGGCCGCCGCCGCCGCGGGCGTCGATCGCCGCCATGTCGTGCATGCACATCTTGGCGCGGTCGACACACATGTTGAGGATCGCGTCGTAGAGGTCGGCGTCGACGGTCTTGTAGTAGCGCACCGGCTCCTTCTCGCTCGGGCGCTCGAGCTTCAGGTAACCGGCCCGGTCGAGGCCGCCGCCCTCCTGCTTGACCTTGGCGACCCAGGCGTTGAACCCGCTCTCGTCGACGCCCTTGAAGGTGAAGCGCATGTGCGAGAACCCGGCGCCGCTGTAATTGGCCGAGAAGCCCTCGTAGTCGCCGGCCTTGTTGATCACGGCGTTGAGCCGCGTCTGCATGCCCGGCATGGCGTAGATCTGGCCGGCGAGCGCCGGGATGAACAGCGAGTTCATCACCGAGGAGGAGGTGATGCGGAACTCGATCGGCCGGTCGACGGGGGCGGCGACCTCGTTGAGCGAGGCGATGCCCTGCTCGGGGTAGAGAAACAGCCACTTCCAGTCGAGGGCGACGACCTGGACCACCAGGGGCTTGCCCGAGACCATCGGGTCGCCGACACTCGAGACGATCGGCTTCGAGGCGCTGATGCGGCTGACCGACCGGTAGGGATCGAGCAGGTGGGTGCCGAGCCAGGTGAGCGCGCCGAGCGCCACGATGATCAGCAGCGGCGCCGACCAGATCACCACCTCGAGACCAATCGAGTGATGGAAATCGGGGTCGTAGACCGCCTTCTTGTTGCCCTCGCGATAGTGCCAGGCGAAGGCGATCGTGAGCGCCATCACGGGAATGATGATGAGGAGCATCAGAACCGTGGAGGCGATCAGCAGGTTACGCTGCTGCAGCGCCACGTCGCCGGAAGGCGATAGGAGCACCATATTGCATCCTCCGGTCAGGAGGATGAACGGAAGTACGAGGAGGAGGCGCAAGTGTTTCACGGGCAGCCCGGACGATCAGCTTTCGGCTCCTGTCCTGTACGCCCGCCGGGGCCCCGGGGGGATTGGACGTTTTGTCCAGGCCCCCAAAGGACCGGTTCTCCTCTAAGGAAGGGGTCTTCGTAGCGTGACGAAGCAGGATTCCGATATGGCCACGATCACGGCGGATCCCGCCGCCGCCTCCTCCTCCAAGCCGGAACGGGACGCCCGCCTGGCCTCGTCGGAGCCGGGCCACGTCGCCCCCGGCGAGATCGCCCTCGGGGTCATCATCGGCCGTACCTCCGAGTTCTTCGACTTCTTCGTGTTCGGCCTCGCCTGCGTGCTGGTCTTCCCGCGCCTGGTCTTCCCCTGGGCCGAGCCGGTGGCCGGCACGCTGTACTCCTTCGGGCTCTTCGCCCTCGCCTTCGTGGCCCGCCCCGTCGGCTCGGTGCTGTTCATGGCGATCGACCGGCGCTACGGCCGGGCGACCAAGCTCACCATCGCGCTGTTCCTGCTCGGCCTCTCGACCTGCCTGATCGCGTTCCTGCCGGGCTACGAGACCATCGGCACCTGGTCGGCGGTGCTGCTCGGCCTGTGCCGCATCGGCCAGGGCCTGGCGCTCGGTGGTGCCTGGGACGGCCTCGCCTCGCTGCTCGCCCTCAACGCCCCCCCGAGCCGCCGCGGCTGGTACGCGATGCTGCCGCAGCTCGGCGCGCCGGTCGGCTTCATGCTGGCGAGCGGGCTGTTCGCATTCTTCCAGCTCCAGCTGTCGGATGCCGACTTCATGGGCTTCGGCTGGCGCTACCCGTTCTTCGTCGCCTTCACGATCAACGTCGTGGCTCTGTTCGCGCGCCTGCGCCTCGTGGCGACCGAGGAGTTCCGCCGCCTGCTCGAGGCCGACGAGCTCGAACCGGAGCCGGTCCTCCAGACGGTGCGGGCCAGCGGGCGCAACATCCTGGTCGGCGCCTTCGTGCCGCTCGCCTGCTACGCCCTGTTCCACCTCGTCACGGTCTTTCCGGTCAGCTGGATCAACCTGTTCACCGGCCGCTCGGTCGGCGAGTTCCTGATGGTGCAGTTCGCCGGCGCCACCGTCGCCACGATGACGATCGTCATGTCGGGCCTGATCGCCGACCAGATCGGCCGTCGCTCCACCATCGCCCTCGCCGCGGCGCTGATCGGCCTGTTTGCCCTCGGCAGCATCGTCGCCCCGCTGCTCTTCGGCGACAGCATGGCCGGGCAGACGATCTTCGTGGTGGTCGGCTTCGCGCTGCTCGGCCTCGCCTACGGCCAGAGCTCGGGCGCCATCGCGGAGAACTTCGGGACCAAGTACCGCTACACCGGCTCGGCGCTGACCTCCGACCTCGCCTGGCTCGTCGGCGCCGGCTTCGCCCCGCTGGTCGCGCTCTACGCGTCGAGCCATCTGGGGCTGCCGTGGGTCGGCGTGTACCTGCTGTCGGGTGCGGTCTGCACCCTCGGCGCGCTCGGGCTCAACCGGCGGCTCGGCACGACTGCGTAGTAGACATCCTCTCCGCCCTCTTGTGGGTAGAGATTGCGAAATTTCGGCGCCGCCAGATGAACTTTGGCGGCGCCTCGGCGGATTTTGGAAAAGCCCGTAGCTTGGCGAAGTGGCGGCAGCCGTGGTCTCTGCGCAGGAGACCGGTTGTCGAGCCAGACTGGTCGATTGGGCTTTTCTGGCACGCTTCCGCCTACGACCTGTGCGAGCACCGAAGCCGACTGCAGCAGCGTCATGAGCGACGAAGACTCAAACGACTGGCGCCTCGACAACGCCAGCCATCTCAAGGGCCTCCGGCTTCAGTTCCGGCGCTACACGCGCTGGAGCGAAACCTGGGACCACGATCATTGCGCGGGCTGCTGGGCGACGCTCGCCGAGTTCGATGGCCCGGACATCCTGCACGAGGGCTATGCGACCTGCGACGACTACGAGCGCGGCGCATGCGCCGAATGGGTCTGCGCCCAATGCTTCAACGATCTCAAGGACAATCTGGGATGGACGACACTCCCAGAGCCCCCTCTTCAACCTCCCGCTAGCTCCTTCCCGGAACAAGAAGCGAAATAGCGCTTCTACTCCGCTCCCACCCGGAACCGCGCCGCGTGGCTGCCGATCTCCTCGAAGGCCCCCGGCGTAGCCCCAGCCTCGGACAACGCCGCCCGCGCCTCCTCCGGGGTCACGCTGCCTGGGAGCGCCAGGAGCTGGCTCAAGCCCCCACTGACGCCGGCGCTCGCCACCACCTCGCCGCCCAGGCCTACCACCGCCGCCGCCGCCTCGTCGCGCCATCGCTCGAACCGGGCGGCGTAGAGCACCCAGTCACGCTGGGCCGCAGCCGGATCGTCGAGGGGCTTGGCGATGCAGAAGACCGGGGTGCCGGCCGGGTGGCCGGGCCGCTCGATGAAGGGGAGCCGGGCGATCACCTTCGGCCGCCCCGGGCCGGCGAGCAGGCGCCACCAGGCGCCCGCCGTCACCCCCTGGTCGAGGCGGAACACCCCGAGATCGCCGCGCGAGGCGGCCACCGCGGCGATGACCGCCGCGGCGCTCGGATGCGGCCGGTACGGCACCGTGAAGCCGAAATGGAACCGGGCCGAGTCGCGCATCGGCGCGTCGCCGCCCGAGACGTCGGCATGGACCGCGAACGGCGCCTGCACGTAGGTGAAGGTGGCGATGATGACCCGCCAGATCCCCTCCACCGTGTCGAGGGGGAGCAGGCCTTCGTGGCGCTCGGCGATCATGCGCATCATCGAGGCCTCGCGGCCGGGCCGGAAGGCGGAGCCCGAGGCCGAGGTCTTCTTGACGGCGATCAGCCGGTCGATGATCCGGCCGCGCTCCATCAGGAGGTCGTGCATGGCCGAATCGATGCGGTCGATGTCGGCCCGGAGGGCGGCGAGGTCGGCGGGCGGGGTCGTCATGGCGTCCCGTTGAGGCAGAAGCGGAAAGATCCGTCTTACGACCCCCCAGGCCCGCGGGCCAGGGCCACCGGCATGCAGGCGCGCGAGAGAAGTCCCTTCCGTCGATTGACGGCGCGACAGCGAAGCCCTACCTCTTTCGTCCGTTGAAGCGGAATTTTTGGACGCTTTAACGACCGGTCCGGTTTGGAGAACGAACCGCCTCCGGAATTTTTCGCCAAAGCCTCGTCAAGCCCGCCGCCCGGCGACAGCCCCGTGAGAAGCATGGCCACACCACTCCTGAAGCCCGGCGTCGATCCCGCCTCCCAGGCGGTCGAGCCGACGAGCCCCGTCGCCCTTTTCGGAGCGGACGAAGCCCTGGCGATGGATGCGGGCATGGACCTCGCGCCCTGGCAGATCGCCTACCAGACCGCCGGCACGCTCAACGAGGCGCGCAGCAACGCGGTGCTGGTCTGCCACGCGCTCACCGGCGACCAGCACGTCGTCAACACCCATCCGGTGACCGGCAAGCCCGGCTGGTGGGAGCGGCTGGTCGGGCCCGGCAAGCCGGTCGACACCGACCGCTACTTCGTGATCTGCGCCAACGTCGTCGGCTCCTGCATGGGCACGACGGGGCCGGCCTCCCTGAACCCGGCGACCGGCCGGGCCTACGGCCTCGACTTCCCGCTGGTGACGATCCGCGACATGGTGCGTGGCCAGGCGATGCTGCTCGACCGGCTCGGCATCAAGGACCTCTTCCTGTGCATCGGCGGCTCCATGGGCGGGATGCAGGTGCTGCAATGGGCGGCGAGCTACCCCGAGCGGGTCTTCGCCGCGATGCCGATCGCCACGGGCGCGCGCCACTCGGCCCAGAACATCGCCTTCCACGAGGTCGGCCGGCAGGCGATCCTGGCGGATCCGAACTGGCACGGCGGGCGCTACCTCGACGTCGGCACGCGGCCCGCCAAGGGGCTCGGCGTCGCCCGGATGGGCGCGCACATCACCTACCTGTCGGAGCCGGCCCTCCACCGCAAGTTCGGCCGCCGCCTGCAGGACCGGGACGCGCCGACCTTCTCCTTCGACGCCGACTTCCAGATCGAGAGCTACCTGCGCCACCAGGGCATCACCTTCGTGGAGCGCTTCGACGCCAACGCCTACCTCTACCTCACCCGGGCGATGGACTACTTCGACCTCGCGGCCGACCACGGCGGCGTGCTCGCCAATGCCTTCCGGGGCACGCGGACGCGGTTCTGCATCATGTCCTTCACCTCCGACTGGCTGTTTCCGACCGCCGATTCGCGGGCGATCGTCCACGCGCTCAACGCCGCGGCGGCGCCGGTCGCCTTCGTCGAGGTCGAGAGCGACAAGGGCCACGACGCCTTCCTGCTCGACGAGCCGGCGATGATCTCGGCGGCCAAGGGCTTCATCGCGGCCGCGGCCCGGGAGCGCGGCCTGTGAACGTCACCGCTTCCCTCGCCCCCGCGGGCCTGCCGCAGGACGCCACCGGCTCCGCCCGCATCGACCACTTGGTGATGCTCAACCTCGTCGAGCCCGGCTCGCGGGTGCTCGACGTCGGCTGCGGCGACGGCTCCCTGCTCGCGCTCCTGCGCGACCGGCGCGGCGTCGACGGCCGCGGCATCGAGCTGTCGCGCGAGGGCGTCAATGCCTGCCTCGCCCACGGCCTGCCGGTGATCCAGGGCGACGCCGACACCGACCTCGCGGCCTACCCGGACGACGCCTTCGATTACGTGATCCTGTCGCAGACGATCCAGGCGACGCGCCAGCCCAAGGAGGTGCTGGAGCATCTGTTGCGGATCGGCCGGCACGCGATCGTGTCGTTCCCGAATTTCGGCCATTGGCGGGTGCGCAGCGAGTTGATGCTGCGCGGCCGGATGCCGGTGACCGACACCCTGCCCGATCCCTGGTACGCGACCCCCAACATCCACCACTGCACCATCCGGGACTTCGTCGGCCTGTGCCGCCTCGTCGGCGCGCGGATCGAGCGTGCCTCGGCGCTCGACGCCTCGGGCCACCCGATGCGCTTCGCCCTGCCGTGGTGGGTGTGGAACCTCGTCGGCACGCAGGGGGTGTTCCTCCTGCGGCGGGGGTGAGCAGGTCTCGGCGCCGGCGGCCCGCCGGCGCCCCTTCGCCGTCGCTGCTCGTCCTGGCGCTCGCCTGCGGGCCGGCGCTCGCCGAGGAGGCCGACCTCGCTGTCCTCGAGACCCGCTGGCACGCCTGCGTGCGGCAGGCCTTCACCGGCCAGCCCCTCGGGATGGAGCGGCGGGCGGCGCAGCGCGCGGCGCTCGCCGCGTGCAAGCCGCAGGAGGACGCCTATGTCCACGCGATGCTGGCGGCGCAGGAGGCCGAGGCCCGCGCCCGCGCCACACGCGGCGTCGCCGCCCGGGCACGGGACTGGGCGCTCGGCGCAGCAGGCTCGGCGCGGGCCGTCGTCGGCGGACTGATGGACCGCCTGCGCTGGTGAACCGTCGCGCTCCGGCTTGGTTGAGAGCCTGAAAGCCCCCATCGCTCGCGGGGCTTCCGGGGAAAAGAAAGAGCGTGGGTCCCCCCCTCTCCCGTTTGGGAGAGGGGCCGGGGGTGAGGGTGGCTCGGGTTCAGGATCAAGCACGGCAGGTTGAGCTGCGCGGCTCGACCCTCGGCGATCTATCCTGAGGCCGAGCCACCCTCACCCCTACCCCTCTCCCACACGGGAGAGGGGATCCCGCGCTCGATTTTGAAACGGATTTTCCCCGGAATGCCCCGCATCGCCCGGAGACCCGACATGCCAACCTTCTCGCGCGCCCTTCTACTCGCTGCCCTGCTCGCTGCCGCCCCCGCCTTCGCCCAGCAGCCGGCCGCCCCCGATCCGGCGGCGGGCTTCCTGACTCGGCCGGAGCCCGGCAGCGTCCGGGCCTCGAAGCTCGTCGGCGTGAAGGTGATCGGGATGGACCACGTCCGGGTCGGCGAGATCGAGGACGTGCTGCTGACCGAGGACGGGCGGGTGCGGGCGGTGGTAATCGGCGTCGGCGGCTTCCTCGGCATCGGCCAGAAATCCGTGGCCGTGCCGTTCGACAAGCTGGCCTGGAACACCGGCGCCGCCGCGGCCGAGGCGCCGCCCTCCCACACCACGCCCGAGCGCGCACCGGGCGAGGCCGCGGCGAACAGCGCCGGCCCCGAGACCATGCCGGGCGCCAAGGTCGCCGACCAGGCGCTCGCCGCCGTGCCGGCCAAGCGCAGCGGCACCGTCGACGAGGCCACCGGCTCGGTCGCGGCGCCCGAGCCCCGCGGCCGCGCCACGGTGCTGGCGACCGGGCCCGACGGCACGGTGCGGGAGGCCGAGGTGCGGCTGACCAAGGCGCAGCTCCAGGCCGCCCCGACCTTCACCTACGAGGCCGCCCGCTGACCGAGCCGGATCTCCGCTGGCGCCCGCTGCGGGCGTCGGACCTGGACGGCGCCTCGGCCATCGCCGCCCGCATCCACCCGGATTACCCGGAGGACGACGCGGTGATGGCCGAGCGCCTGCGCCTCTGCCCGGAGGGCTGCTTCGCGCTGACGGCCGACGATGACCTGCTGGGTTACGCCGTCGGCCATCCGTGGTACGCAAGGTCGGTGCCAGACCTCGACACGCTCCTGGGGTCCCTGCCGGAGGCGGCGGGCGCCTGGTGCATCCACGACGTCGCCCTGGTGCCCGAGGCGCGCGGCCGGGGCGCGGCGGCCGCGCTCGTCGGGCTGATGCGGGACGAGGCCCGGCGGCGCGGCCTGCCCGCGCTGGTGCTGGTCGCGGTCGGCGATGCCGCCGGCTTCTGGCGCCGCCACGGCTTCCGGCCGATCCCCGAGGCGCCGCCGCCCGGCTACGGCAGCGCGACCCTGATGGTGCGGGACCTGACGACCCCGGCGTAGCGCCCGTCCAGCTGTGACATTCGGCCGTTCTCGCCTCGGCGGCCCCTGGCCGGGGCCGGGCGCTGCGCCACCTAGCCCGGCATCGTTCCGAACTAGGCTGCGGTATGACGAGGACGGCGTGCAGAGCGTGATCCCCGCCTTGAAACACGGTGATCCGGCCCGTCTCGTGGCCGGGGCCTGACGCCGTGCGCCAGCTCTTCGCGCCGGGCGCCGACGCCCTCCTGCGCCTCGCGCTCCTCACGCTTGCGGCCTGCCTCGCGGCCCTGCCGGTGGTGGGGGCCGGGCTGGTGCACTCCTCCTACGTCACCGGCGTCGGGGTGGCGCCGGCCCAGCCGGTGCCGTTCAGCCACAAGCACCATTCGGGCGAGCTGAAGATCGACTGCCGCTACTGCCACACCACGGTCGAGACCCAGGCCACCGCCGGCATCCCGCCGACCCAGACCTGCATGACCTGCCACGGGCAGATCTGGTCCGGCTCGGAGATGCTGGAACCGGTGCGGGCGAGCTACGCCAAGGACCAGCCCCTGGTCTGGACCCGCCTGAACAAGCTGCCGGGCTACGTCTACTACAACCACTCGGTCCACGTGACCAACGGCATCGGCTGCTCGACCTGCCACGGCAGCGTCACCGACATGCAGCTCACCTACCGGGCCAACGCCTTCGAGATGAGCTTCTGCCTCGATTGCCACCGCAACCCCGAGAAATACGTGCGGCCGAAGGACCAGATCCTGAACATGTCCTGGAGCCCGCCGGCGAACCAGGCGACGCTCGGGCCGGAGCTGGTGCGCCAGTACCATATCCGCGGCGGCGAGCGGCTGACCGAATGCGGGATCTGCCACCGATGAGTGACGACATCGGCGCGCTCCGCGCCCGCCTCGCCGCCGGCGACGGCCCGGCCTTCTGGCGCAGCCTCGACGCGGTGGCGGATTCGCCCGAGTTCCGGGCCTTCCTCGACACCGAGTACCCGGCCGCCGCGCGGCTGGCCGCCGCGCCCGACCGGCGCGGCTTCCTCAAGCTGATGGCCGCCTCCTTCGCGATGAGCGGGCTCGCCGCCTGCGGCCAGCCGGACGGGCGCGCGCAGGAAATCCCCTACGTCCGCCAGCCCGAGCGGATCGTGCCGGGGGCGCCGCTGGCCTACGCCTCGGCGGCGCTCATCGACGGCTTCGCCAACGGCATCACGGTCACCACCCGCAACGGCCGCCCGCTCAAGATCGAGGGCAATGCCGAGCATCCCTGGAGCCGCGGCGGCACCGACGTGTTCGGGCAGGCCTCTGTGCTCGGGCTCTACGACCCGTTCCGGCTCCAGGCGCCGCAGCATCTCGGCCGGCCGAGCTCCTGGCAGGCGTTCCGCGCCGCGATGACCGGGCGCTTCGCGGCCCTGAAGGCGAGTGATGGTGGGCGCGGCCTCCACCTCGTCACCGGCCCGGTGACCTCGCCGTCGCTGGCGGCGCAAATTTCCGCGATGCGCCGGGATTTTCCGGGCCTGCGCTGGCACGTCTCGGCCCCGACCGGGCGCGAAGCGCTCTACGAGGGCGCCCGCCTCGCCCATGGCCGCCCGCTCGAGACCCGCTGGCGCTTCGACCGGGCGCGGGTCGTGGTCTCGCTCGACGGCGACCTGCTCGATCCCGGGCCGGGCCAGGTCGGTCTGGCGCGGGACTGGATCGAGGCGCGCCGCGGGGCTGCCGCCGAGGGGCGCCTGCTCGCCCTCCACCATGCCGGCCCGAGCCCGAACCTGACCTCGGCCAAGGCAGACGCCCCCCTCGCCCTCGGTTCGGACGGCCTCGACCGGCTGGTGCGCGACCTCCTCGCCGAGGCCGGCAGCGGCACGGCGGAGGAGCGCGACGGCCCGGCCGCCGCGTGGCGAGCCAAGGCCTTCGCGGCGCTGAACGCGGCCCGCGGCAGCGGCCTCGTGCTCGCCGGCGCCCAGGCCGGGCCGGAGCTGCTGGCGCAGGTCCACCGGCTCAACGCGGCGCTCGGCAATATCGGCCGCACGGTCTTCCACACCGCCCCGGTCCCGGTCCTCGACCCCGAGCCCCTGGGCGCGCTCACCGAGGCGATGCGCCGGGGCGAGGTGCAGGTGCTGGTGATGCTCGACGTCAACCCGGTCTACGAGGCACCGGGCGACCTCGGCTTCCTCGAGGCGCTCGCCCGCGTGCCGCTCAAGATCCATGCCGGGCTCTACCAGGACGAGACCGCCTTCCACTGCGACTGGAACCTGCCGCTCGCCCACCCGCTCGAAGCCTGGGGCGATGCCCGCTCGCTGGACGGCACGGTGACGCTGATCCAGCCGACGGTGCGCCCGCTCTACGACGGCCGCTCGGGTCCGGAGGTGCTGTCGATCCTGACCGACGCCGAAGCCAAGGACGGCGCCGCCCTCCTCGACGCCCATTGGCGCCGGCCGGACGAGTCTGATGCCGCCTGGACGACCCGGCGGGAGGCCTTCCTGCAGGCGGGCTTCCTCGCCGACACCGCCTTCCCGCCCGAGACCGTCGGTGCGCCGCTCCCGGCCGTGATCGCCCCCGCCCGCCCCGCCCCGTCGCCGGCCGGTCCCGCCCGGCGGGTCGAGGTCCTGTTCCGGCCCGACGCGACCGTGTGGGACGGGAGCCTCGCCAACCTCGCCTGGCTCCAGGAACTCCCCAAACCCCTGACCAAGGTGGTGTGGGGCAACGTGATCGCGGTGAGCCCCCTGCTGGCCGAGCGCGAGGCGTTGAAACAGGGCGACGTCGTCACCCTGGAGGCCGAGGGGCGGCGGATCGAGGGGCCGGTCTGGATCCAGCCGGGCCAGGCCGACGAGGCCGTCACGGTCTTCCTCGGCTACGGCCGCCGGATTCCAGAGCAGCTCGCCGACGGGCTCGGCTACGACGCCTATCCTCTGCGCCGCAGCGCCACGCCCTGGCGCCTCGCGGAGGCGACGCTCGCTGCCACCGGCCGCAAGGCGCCCCCGGTGACGACGCAGAACCACGGCACGATGGAGGGGCACGACTTCGTGCGGGTGCAGGCGGTCGGCAGCACCGCGCCGGTCGCCTCCCGCGAGACGCCGCCCTCGCTCTACCCGCCGGCCCCGACCTCGCCCGGCGGGCGCTACGACACAGAGCGCGCCTGGGGCATGGTGATCGACCTCGATGCCTGCATCGGCTGCAACGCCTGCGTCACCGCCTGCCAGTCCGAGAACAACATCCCGATCGTCGGCAAGGAGGAGGTCGCTCTCGGCCGCTGGCTGCACTGGCTCCGGATCGACCGCTACTACGAGGGTGGGCTCGACGATCCCAAAACCCACTTCATGCCGGTGCCCTGCATGCATTGCGAGCAGGCGCCCTGCGAGGTCGGCTGCCCGGTTGAAGCCACGGTCCACGACCGCGAGGGGCTGAACCTCATGGTCTACAACCGCTGCGTCGGCACGCGCGCCTGCTCCAGCTACTGCCCCTACAAGGTGCGGCGCTTCAACTACCTCGACTATTCCGGCGACACGGCGCCGGTGCAGCAGCAGCAGCGCAATCCGGAGGTGACGGTCCGGGCCCGCGGCGTGATGGAGAAGTGCACCTACTGCGTCCAGCGCATCGCAGCAGGGCGGATCGATTCGACGAAGGGCGACCACGCCCCGATCCCCGACGGCGCGGTCGAGACCGCCTGCCAGGGCGCCTGCCCGACCCGCGCCATCACCTTCGGCGACCTGCGCGATTCCGGCAGCCGGGTCGCGGCGGCGGCCGCCGATCCGCGCAATTACGGGCTGCTCTCCGAGCTCAACACCCGGCCGCGCACCACCTACCTCGCCCGGCTGGTCGAGCAGGCCTCCGCAAAAGCAGGGGGCGCCTTGTGAGCGGCACGACGATCCCCCGTGCCGGCCTGCTCGGCCGGGACGAGGACTTCGCCTCGATCGGCCGCGCGGTCACCGAGGCGCCGGCCCGCACCCGCTCGCGGGCGTGGTGGATCGCCTTCGCGGGGGCCTGCGGGCTCCTCGGGGTCTTCGCGGCGGCGCTCGCCTGGCTGCTCATCAACGGCGTCGGCATCTGGCACAACAACAACCCGGTCGTCTGGGCGCTCGACATCGTCGCCTATGACTGGTGGATCGGCATCGCCTGCGGGGCGCTCCTCACCTCCGCCACCTTGCGCCTCACCGGCGCCGCCTGGCGCTCAGGGGTCGACCGCATCGCCGAGACCACCGCGATCCTGGCCGCGGCGGCCGCCGCCCTCTACCCGATCATCCATCTCGGGCGGCCCTGGGTGTTCTACTGGACCCTGCCCTACCCCAACACCCTGGCTTTGTGGCCGCAATTCCGCTCGCCGCTGGTCTGGGACGCGGTCGACATCATCAGCTTCCTCGGGGTCTGTCTGAGCCTGTGGTATGTCGGGCTCCTGCCCGACCTCGCCTCCTTACGCGACCGCGCCTTCGGGGCGGTCCTGGCGGAGGTCGAGGCGCGCGGCCGCAGCCGGCGCCTGACGCTCCTGAAGGCGCAGGCCTACGGCATCCTGGCGCTCGGCTGGCGCGGGGCCTCGACCCACTGGGAGCGCTGGCTCATGGCCACCCGCACCCTCTCGGGCCTCGCCCTCGTCCTCGTGGTCTCGCTCCAGACCGGGGCCTCGGTGATGCTCGCCGGCACCGTCCTGCCGGGCTGGCACGACACGCTGCTGCCGGTGACGTTCCTCGCCGCCTCGCTGCTCTCGGGCGTCGGCGTCACCGCGGCCCTCTGCGTGCTGGTGCGCCGGGCGCTCCACCTCGAGGCGCTGATCACCGAGCGCCACCTCGCCCTGATGGCCCGCCTGATGCTGAGCCTCGGCCTCGCCTCGGCCTATTGCTACGCCACCGAGATCTTCTCCAGCCTCCTGCACGGCGACGCCTACGACAGGGGCGTGCTGGTGCGCCGCCTCTCCGGCTCCCATGCCTGGGCGTTCTGGATCATCGTGGTCTTCGCCCTCTTGCCGGTGCAGCTGTTCTGGTTCGGGGCGTTCCGCCGCTCCGGCCTCGTCGTGGCGCTCGTCGGCGTGGCGGCGGCGATCGGCAGCTTCGGCGACCATTTCATGCTGCTGATCGTGACCCTGAGCCACGATTTCCTGCCCTCCTCGGCCCATCCCTACAGCATGGGGGCCTGGGGGCTCGCGACCCTCGCCGGTTCGATCGGCCTCTTCCTCGCCCTGCTGCTCCTCGGCTTGCGCACCCTGCCGATGGTCTCGATCACCGAGACGCGGCGCTTCGCCGAGAGCCACCCCGACGGGCAGCCGAGCGGCGAGCGGGCGCCGACCCCCGCCGAGACGGCGGAGGCCCCGCTCTGGGGCGTCAGCGCCGAGTTCGACGATGCCGGGACGCTGGCAGCCGCCGTGAAGGCCATGAGGGCGCGCGACTTCGGCGCCCGGATCGAGACCTACGGCCCGGTGCCGATGCGCCGCGCCGCCGACGCGCTCGGCCGCCCGGCCGGGATCCTGCCGCTCCTCGCCCTCGGGGCGGCGCTCATGGGCGGCATCGCCTTCATGGCGCTGTGCCTCTACGCCACCGGGTTCGACTACGTGTTCGACGTCGGCGGCCGGCCGCGCTTCTCCTGGCAGGCCTTCCTGGTGCCGAGCGTGTCCTTCGGCACGCTGTGCGGCGGCCTGACGGCCCTGCTGGCGCTGCTGTTCCAGAACCGCCTGCCCCGGCTCAACCACCCGGCCTTCGCGATTCCGGGCTTCTCCCGCGCCAGCGAGGACCGCTTCTTCCTCGCGCTCGAGGCGGCGGGCCCCCGCTTCGACCCGGCCCGGATCGAGCAGGCCCTGGCGCGGCTGCCGGACGGACGGCCCCTGATGGTCCGGAGGGTGCCGCTGTGACGCGCCGTCCTGTCATCGATCGCCTGAGGCCGATCATCGATCTCCCCCTTTCCCGGACGACTGCAGCGAAGCGGAAGGAGATCCGGGATCCAGCGCAGGGACTCGCCGCGAAGCGGCTCTCCATGCTGCACCGTTGCAGAGGCACGGACGCTTCGCGACTTCTTACGCTGGATCCCGGATCTCCTTCCGCTGTCGCTCCAGTCGTCCGGGAAAGGGCGGAGAGGGCACGAAAACCGGTCGCGGGGCACGGCTTTGCTGTCGGCACTTCGCCGGTCCGGCGGGCGCCGCGTCGCCGGCCGACCCGGCTTTGCCTCGCCCTTCTGCTCCCCCTTGCCCTCGCCGCCTGCGACCAGGCCAACATGGTGAGCCAGCCCAAGGCGAAGACCTGGGACAGCAACCCGTTCTTTCCCGAGAAGCAGACGATGCGGCTGCCGCCCCCCGGCACCGTGGCGCGCAAGAGCCCCGACCGGCCGGTGCCGCAGCCGGCCGCCGCGAGCCCGGAGCTGCTGGCGCGGGGCCAGGAGCGCTACGACGTGTTCTGCACCCCCTGCCACGGCGGCGCCGGCCACGGCGACGGGCTGATCGTGCAGCGCGGCTACCCGCGCCCGCCCGCCTTCGACGACGCCCGCCTGCGCGCCGCACCCGCGCAACACTTCTACGACGTGATCAGCAACGGCAAAGGCAACATGCTCCCCTACGCCGCGCAGGTGCCGCCGGCCGACCGCTGGGCGATCGTCGCCTATCTCCGCGCGCTCCAGCTGAGCCAGGGCGCGACGCTGGCGAGCCTGCCGGCGGAGGATCAGGATGCGGTCGCGGCCGCCTCGCGCCGCACCAAGGCGGGAGACACCCGATGAGCCGCCGCCCGATCTCGCTCGCCCTCGGCGTGGCGGCGCTCGCGGTCTGCGCGCTCGCCGGCGTCTCCGGTACCCCGGTGATGCCGTCCTATCTCGCCGCCTGGCTGGTGCTGGTGTCGTTCCCGGTCGGCGCCCTGCCGCTGCTGATGGGGCTCGAACTCGCGGGCTTCGCCGCCGGCCCGATGGCCGCCTCGTTGCGCCGCCTGCTCGGCCTCCTGCCGATCGCCGGCCTGCTGCTGCTGCCGGTGCTGCTCAGCCTCGGCGGCCTCTACCCCTGGGACCGCGGCGTGCCGCCGCGCACAGCCTTCGCGGCCGTGTGGTTCACCCCCGTCTTCTTCATCCTGCGCAGCCTCGCCTATCTGGCGATCTGGCTCTGGCTCGCCGACGTCTTCCGGCGCCCGGCCGCCGAACCCGGCAGCCCGGCGGCGGCGCGGCGGTACAGCCGGGCCGTCCTCGGGCTGGTCCTCACCACCGTCACGGCGACGCTGGCGGCGGAGGATTGGGTGCAATCGGCCGATCCCGGCCTCGCCTCGACGGCCTTTGGTCTCCTGGTGATGACGATCCAGGCGGGCCTGGCCCTCTCGGCGGCGGCGCTCATCGCGGCGCGCGACTCCTCCGGCCGGCCGGGGCGCGACCAGCGCACCGCCGCCGCCTTCGCCGACCCGATCCTGGTGCTCCTGGCGATCTGGGGCTTCGTTCACGCCGCGCAGTACCTCACCGTGTGGTCGGCCAACCTCCCCGAGGAGGCGCGCTGGTACCTCGCCCGCGACGGGGCGCTCGGCCGCCTCGGCCTCTGGGCGGCGGTCGGCGTGACGGTGCTGGCGGTCCTGGTGCTCGTGCCCCGCCGCACCGCCGGCCGGCCGGCTTTGCTGGCCGGCATCGCCCTCCTGATCCTGCTGCTGCACGGGGCCGAGATCTTCTGGCTCGTCACGCCGGGCTTCCGCGGCGCCTTCCGCTTCACCTGGGCCGACGCGCTCGCGCTGATCGGGGTGGTGGGGGTCGCCGGCGGCCTCTACGGCCCGGTCGACCGCCGCCTGAGGGGGCACGCGTCGTGAGCGATTCGATCACCCGGCCCGGCCCCTTCGCCCTCCTCTCGGCCGTCGCGGCAGCGGGGCTCCTGCGCCTCTCCGGCCTCAAGCCGCCAGTGCCACCCGAGCCCGATCACGGCCCGCACAACCCGGAAGGGTTCGAGGAGGAGGATGTCGACGTCCGCCGCACCGCCGTCGTGGTGGCGGGGCTGGCGGCCTCCGTCGCCACCGCGATCGCGGCGGTGGGGCTGATGATGCACCTGTTCGGCGCCTGGCACGTCGCCGATACGCCGCGCCTCACCCCGCAGCAGACCGCCCGTGTGCAGCCGCCGCCGCCCAACCTCCAGGGCGCGCCCTACGAGGACCTCGCCCGCCAGGAGGCGCGGGACACGATGCAGACGACCACCTACGCCACCCTCCCCGACGGGCGCGCCCGCATCCCGGTCGCGCGCGCGATGCGGCTGATCGCCGGCAAATCCCTGGACCCCTTCGCCCTGGACTCCTCTGCGCTCGACCCCGCTGCGTCCCTCCCGCCCGAGGGCGGAGCCCCCGTTCGATGAACCCGACCGACCTCGCGCTCCAGCTCTGGCCGGCGGCGGCCTCCGCCACCGCGGTCGAAACCGACTGGCTGATCCTCGCCTTCACGGTCCTGACGCTGCTGCTCACGGTGCCGGTCTTCGTCGCCATCACGTGGTTCGCGATCCGCTACCGTCAGGGCGAGGAGGCCGACCGCAGCCACGGCAACACCCGCAGCGTGCTCATCGAGATCAGCTGGATGCTGATCCCGTTCCTGCTCACCCTGATCTTCTTCGTCTGGGGCGCCCGGCTGTTCTTCGTCTCGAAGCAGGCGCCGGGCGACGCCATGGTGGTCGAGGCGATCGGCCGGCAATGGATGTGGAAGTTCCAGCATCCCACCGGCCAGTCCGAGATCAACGACCTGCACCTGCCGATCGGCCAGCCGATCAAGATCCGGATGATCAGTCAGGACGTGATCCACAACCTCTACCTTCCGGCACTGCGGATGCAGATGGCGACCCTGCCGGACCGCTACACCGAGCTGTGGTTCAAGGCCGACCGTACCGGGAGCTACCGGCTGTACTGCTCGGAATATTGCGGCACCGACCACTCGAAGATGGACGGCAACCTCACCCTGATGACCCAGGCCGACTACGCCGCCTGGCTCCAGAATGCCGGCGCCAACCAGGGCGGCCAGGCCGGGGCCGGCCGCGTCGTCTACGAATCCTACGGCTGCGGCAATTGCCACGATCCCGGCGCCAAGGTGCGGGCGCCCGCGCTGGCCGGCCTCTACGGCCGCGAGGTCAAGCTCGCCGACGGTCGCACCGTGACGGCCGACGAGACGTATCTCCGCGACAAGATCCTGAACCCGAACCGGCAGAAGCTCGCCGCCGACTACCGCCAAGTCATGCCGGCCTTCCGCAACGTGATCCCGAACGACGACCTCGACCGTCTCCTCGCCTACCTGAAGAGTTCGGGCGCGACGGCGCAGCAGGAAGCGACTCCAGGAGGTCCGGTTCAATGACGAGCGGCACCATCACCGACGGGCCGGCCCTGCGCGACCCCCACACCCCGGATTCCCGCCTCGGCCACGGGGCCGACTACCTGCATGCCGAGCACACCCTGCGCTCGTGGTTCTTCACCACCGACCACAAGCGCATCGCGCTGCTGTATCTCGCCAGCATCACCGCCTTCTTCGTCATCGGCGCGGTGACGGCCGGTCTGGTGCGCCTGGCGCTCGTCGTGCCGGACGGGCAGGTCTTCACCAACGACACCTACAACAAGCTGTTCACGATCCACGGGGTCGTGATGGTGTGGTTCTTCCTGATCCCCAGTATCCCCGCCACCTTCGGCAACTTCCTGATCCCGCTGATGATCGGGGCGCGGGACCTCGCCTTCCCGAAGCTGAACCTCGCCTCCTGGTACGTGTTCATGACCGGCGCGCTGTTCACGCTGGCGAGCGTGGTCTTAGGCGGCGTCGATACCGGCTGGACCTTCTACACGCCGCTCTCCACCGCCTTCTCGAACACCTGGGTGGTGCCGGCGCTGATCGGCGTCACCATCGTGGGCTTCTCGTCGATCCTGACCGGCCTCAACTTCGTGGTGACGATCCACACCATGCGGGCGCCGGGCATGACCTGGTTCCGGCTGCCGATCTTCGTCTGGACCCACTACGCCACCAGCCTGATCTTCCTGCTCGCCACCCCGGTCATCACCGTAGCGCTGATCCTGCTCATCGCCGAGCGCGCCTTCCACATCGGGGTGTTCGATCCGGCCTATGGCGGCGACCCGGTGCTGTTCCAGCACCTGTTCTGGTTCTACTCGCACCCGGCGGTCTACATCATGGTCCTGCCGGGCATGGGGGTGATCTCGGAGATCGTCCCGGCCTTCGCGCAGAAGAAGCTCTTCGGCTACAAGTTCGTCGCCTACGCGGCGATCGGGCTCGCCTCGGTGACCTTCTTCGTCTGGGGCCACCACATGTTCGTCAACGGGCAGAGCGACTTCGCCAGCGTGGCGTTCTCGGTGCTCAGCTTCGCCGTCGCCGTGCCCTCGGCGGTCAAGGTCTACAACTGGACCGCGACGATCCACAAGGGCTCGCTCAAGCTCGACACGCCGATGCTCTATGCCATGGGCTATATCGGGCTGTTCGTGCTCGGCGGCCTCACCGGGCTCTACCTCGCGACGCTCGCCATCAACCAGCACGTCCACGCCACCTACTTCGTCGTGGCCCATTTCCACTACATCATGGTCGGCGGCACGGTGCTCGCCTTCCTCGGCGGCCTGCACTTCTGGTGGCCGAAGATCACCGGGCGGATGTACAACGAGGCCTGGGGCCGGATCTCCGCCTTCCTGATCTTCATCGGCTTTAACGTCACCTTCTTTCCGCAATTCATCCTCGGCTATCTCGGGATGCCGCGGCGCTACCACGTCTATCCGCCGGAATTCCAGTTCCTCAACATCCTGTCCTCGGCGGGCTCGACCATCCTGGCGGTCGGCTACATCTTCCCGATGGTCTACCTCGTCTACTCGATCTGGTTCGGGAAGCGGGCGCCGGCCAACCCCTGGGACGCCCGCGGCCTCGAATGGACCGTGGCCTCGCCGCCGCCGGCGCACAACTTCCTCACCGAGCCGCAGGCCCCGAAAATCCCCTACGACTATCCGATCCAGGCCCGCGAGACCGGGAGGCAGCACTCGTGAGCGCCGGCGCCACCGAGACACAGGTGGGCGTCAAGCTCGTCTCGCATTTCGCCACGGTCGAGCAGCAGAAGCGCGCCGCCGTGCTCGGGATGTGGGCCTGGCTGCTGACCGAGCTGCTGCTCTTCGCCGGACTGTTCCTCACGGCCTTGATCCTGCGCCTGCTCCACCCGGAGGCGATCCAGGAGGCGGCGCGCCACCTCAAATTCTGGATCGGCGCGGTCAACACCGTGGTGCTGATCGGCTCCAGCCTGACCATGTCGGGGGCGATCCAGCTCTCGCGCCTCGGCTGGCAGCGCGGCATGGTCCGGTTCATGCTCGCCACCGCCGCGCTCGGCACGCTGTTCCTCGTGCTCAAGGGCTACGAGTACTACGCCGACTACCACGAGCACATGATGCCGTTCCTGTCCGACCGGCCCTACGAGCTGAAGGACTCGCCGCCCTCGCGACTGTTCGTGAACCTGTACTACGTCGCGACCTCGCTGCACGGCCTGCACCTTCTCACCGGCATCACCATCCTCCTGGTGATGACCTGGCAGGCGAGCCGGCCGGGCTTCTTGAGCCAGCACCAGAACCGGATCGAGATCTTCGGGCTCTACTGGCACTTCATCGACCTGATCTGGATCCTCGCCTTCCCGACCCTCTACGTGCTCAACCGGTAGGAGGCACACGCGTGTTCGGCACCAGCGACGAGCGCCGCATCCTCTGGCGGCACATGCGCGAGCCGGTCCTGACGGCGGGCGCGCTCCTGGTGATGCTCGGGATCAACGTAGGCTTAGGCGCCACCCTCCCCTTCCCGCATGTCTGGGTCGTCGAGCTGCTCGTCGCCGCCGCGATGGTGGCGACGATCCTCCTGGTCTCGATGGAGGTCCGCCACGAGCCGCCGCTGGTGAAGCTGTTTGCCGGCATCGGCTTCTTCTGGGTCGGCATCCTGTTCGCGATGACGCTGGTGGATTACCTCTCCCGAGGGTAGGCGCGTTCACTCCCCGCTCACCGCCAGAGCCCTATAATCCTCGCCATGTGCGAATTGCTCGGCATGAGCGCCAACGTCCCGACCGACATCCGCTTCAGCTTCGCCGGCCTCGCGCGCCGGGGAGGCGAGACCGGGCCGCATCAGGACGGCTGGGGCATCTCGTTCTATGAAGGCCGCGGCTGC
The DNA here is from genome assembly GCF_003173775.1 of Methylobacterium sp. 17Sr1-1. Lineage (NCBI taxonomy): Bacteria > Pseudomonadati > Pseudomonadota > Alphaproteobacteria > Hyphomicrobiales > Methylobacteriaceae > Methylobacterium > Methylobacterium sp. 17Sr1-1. The sequence goes on from NZ_CP029552.1 coordinate 4,583,270, forward strand.
CGCAGCTTTCACGATCCGGAGCCGAGCGCGCGCTCCGAGATCGCCCGGCTGTTGCGGCAATACCCGATCAAGAGCCGGATCGTGATCGCCCATGTCCGCCGGGCCAATCGCGGCCGGGTGACGCTGGAGAACACCCATCCGTTCAGCCGCGAATTGTGGGGCCGCACCTTCACCTTCGCGCATAACGGCCAGCTCAAGGGGGTGAAGCGGCTGAAGCTCGGCCGCTTCAAGCCCGTCGGCACCACCGACAGCGAGCACGCCTTCTGCTGGATGCTGGGGGCGCTCGAAGAGCGCTGGAGCACGCTGCCCAAACCCACCCGCCTCGACGGGGCGGTGCGGGAGCTCTGCGGCGAATTGCACGGGCTCGGGGTGTTCAACATGCTGCTCTCCGACAGCCGCACCCTCTACGCCCATTGCGGCAAGCGGCTCTGCACCCTGACCCGCCGGGCGCCGTTCGGCACCGCGACGCTGATCGACGAGGATTGGCGGGTGGATTTCGCGGAAGAAACCACGCCCGACGACATCGTGACCGTGGTGGCGACCCGCCCGCTCACCCGCGACGAGAACTGGACCGACCTCGCGCCGGGCGAGGTGCTGGCCTTCCGCCTCGGCGTGCCGGACGGGGACGAGACCGGGGCCGGCGCGGGCGGTTGACGCACCCCGTGACGCCGGGGCCCTATCGGTTCCGGTCGGTTTCTCGCTAAGCTCGCCCTTTCCGGTCGCGGCCCCCGGGCCCATCTTCCTGTAGGCAGGCAGACGCGAGAGCCATGACGCGAGACATTGCCCCGAATCCGTCGGCCCCGAATCCGTCGGCGGAAGACCGCCCCGGCCTGTCGGCCAGCATCCGGTCGCATCTCGGCACCCAGCTCCGGGCCACCTACGAGGCCCTGGGCGACGAGGATCCGGACAACCGGTTCGCCGAGCTGGTCGCCCGCCTGGAGGCGGCGCTGAAGGCGCAGGGCGAGGTCGTCCTGCCGGAATTCCGCGACGGGCTGCTGCAGGCGGTGCCGTCCCTGCGCGCCTTCGCGCTGTCCCTCACCAGCAACCCGGCCCGCGCCGACGACCTGGTGCAGGACACGTTGCTCAAGGGCTGGCAGCACCGGGCCCGGTTCCAGGCCGGCACCAACCTGAACGCCTGGCTGTTCACCATCCTGCGCAACATCTTCTACTCCGATCACCGCAAGCGGGTGCGCGAGGTCGAGGACCAGGACGGCTCCTACGCCGCGAGGCTCGCCACCGCGCCGCACCAGGGCGACCGGCTCGACGTCGAGGACCTGCAGAGCGCGCTCGCCAAGCTGCCGCCGGACCAGCGCGAGGCCCTGGTGCTCGTCGGCGCCGAGGGCGTCTCCTACGAGGAGGCGGCGGCGATCATGGGCTGCAAGGTGGGCACGGTGAAGAGCCGCGTCAGCCGCGCCCGCGGCCGCCTGGCGGAGCTTCTCGGCTACGACGAGGAAGATCTCGGCACCGACCGGCTGATCCAGTCGGCGATGCCGAAGGACGCATGATTCGCGCCCGTTACTCCTGCGGGGTTCAGGGCAAATTTTTCGGCCGGATCGATTGAACCGTTTCGCCCACGGCGACGTTACCACCCCCGAAGAGCTACCCCGCTCGGCGGGGTGGACTGGACGAAACGGAGATCGACCCGATGAAGACCAAGACCTTCCTGGCCGCTGCTGCTCTCGCCCTCTCCCTGCCGATGGCCGCCCATGCGCAGGGCCTGATCGGTGGCGCCCAGCGCGGTGCCGAGGACGGCGCGGATGCCGCCGGCCCGGTCGGCGCGATCGTCGGCGGTGCCGTGGGTGCGGCGACGGGTGCCGTCGGCGGCCTGCTCGGCGTCGACGACCGTCCCCGCTTCCGCTCCTACGCCGTGCGCCAGCACCGCTCGTACGACTGGGACGGCGACGTCCGCGTCGGCACCGTGCTGCCCTCCTCGGGCGTGAGCTACTACGAGGTCCCGTCCGACTACGGCATCCGTGGCCGCCGCTACACCGTGGTCAACGACCGCGTCGTGCTGGTCGATCCGGGCACCCGCCGCATCGTGCAGGTCATCGACTAAAACTTTCATCGACTGAGGTTTGCCAGCGCGCCGCCCCCCCGGGCGGCGCGGTTCCCAACCTCGGAAAAGCCCCGGCCTCGTGCCGGGGCTTTTTCGTTGCCGGGGCATACCGTTCCTCGCTGGGTGCCGCCTCGATTCCTGCAACAAAACCGGGCCCATCGTCGTTCTACTTAGGTGATGGCGCGAATGGTCTTGCCAGAGCGCGACGAAACCTTAGCGATACGGACTCCGATGCCCTCCGACCCGTACGAGAACCATGACGCCGCGCTGCCCCCGCCGGTGCGCGAGCACCTCGGCCAGCAGCTCCGCTCGGCCTACAACGCCGAGGCCGCGAAGCCGGACTACCTCGGCGACCCGAGCCTGCCGCCGGAATTCACGCCCCAGTTGCGCCGCCTCGAAGGCCGCCTGAAGGCCCACGACACCGGCCGCGAGGCGGTGGAGGGCGCGCTCAAGGATATCCTGGGCGACCTGCCTGGGAAGCGGTGAGCGCACCCGTGAGTTCGATCGACCGATTCAACACCCTCCGCGTCATCCCGGAGCCGCGGAAGCGGAACCCGGGATGACGTGCAGGGCCGGAAGTCGACCCTATCCCTCCCTGCCTTACCGCCGCGCCGCCAGCAGATCCCGGATCTCCGTCAGGATCTTCACGTCGGCCGGATCCTCCTTCGCCACCTCCTCGCGCCGGACCAGCTGGTTCATGCCGCGGATCACCAGGAACAGCACGAAGGCGACGATCACGAAGTTGAGCGCCACGGTGACGAACTGGCCGTAGCCGATCACCGCGCCCTGCTTCTTGGCCTCGGCATAAGCGAGGCCGGTCTGCACCTTCGAGGAGAGGGGCAGGTAGTAGTTCGAGAAATCGAGCCCGCCGGTGATCGCCCCCACCGTCGGCATGATGACGTCCTGCACCAGCGAGGTGACGATGGCCCCGAAGGCCGCGCCGATCACCACGCCGACCGCGAGGTCGACGACGTTGCCGCGCAGGGCGAACTTCTTGAATTCCTCGAGCATGTCGGGTCTCCTCGCAGGCGCCGGTCGGCGCGACCGCTCACACAGCGAAGCTGGGGCGCGATCGCCCGAGGGGGAGTCGTCCGATGGCGGATTGGGATGCGGGCCAGTACCTGAAATTCGCTGACGAGCGCACGCGGCCGGCCGCCGACCTGCTGGCGCGGGTGCCGCTCTCCGCCCCCGCCCGGGCGGTCGATCTCGGCTGCGGGCCCGGCAACAGCACGGCGCTCCTGGCGGCACGCTTCCCGACAGCCACGATCACCGGCCTCGATTCCTCGCCCGCGATGCTGGAGGAGGCGCGCCGCACGCTCCCGGACCTCACCTTCGTCGAGGCCGACCTCGCCGCCTGGGAGCCGGACGAAAAGCCCGACCTGATCTTCGCCAACGCCGTGCTGCAATGGCTGCCGGACCATGCCCGCCTGCTGCCGCGCCTCGCCGGCTTCCTGGCGCCGGGCGGCTGCCTCGCCGTGCAGATGCCGGACAACCTCGACGAGCCGTCGCACCGGCTGATGCGCGAGGTGGCGCAAGAGGCGCCGTTCCGCGAGGCGCTCGCCGGCGCGGCCGGCGCCCGCACCGCGCTCGGCTCGTTCCAGGATTACGATGCGTGGCTGTCGCGGACGGGCTGCACGGTCGATCTGTGGCGCACGGCCTACGTCCATCCGCTGCAAGGGCACCGCGGCATCGTCGAGTGGGTGCGCTCCACGGGTCTGCGGCCGTTCCTGGGGCCCCTGGACCCGAAGCAGCGGGCCGAGTACCTCGCCCGCTACGAGGAGGCGTTGCGCCGGGCCTATCCGGCGCAAGGTGACGGGCGGGTGCTGCTGCCGTTTCCGAGGCTCTTCATCGTGGCGCGGCGGGCCTGACCCGGCGCCTGATCGCCCGGGTCGGGATCCTACGACCGACATGAAATCCTCCGTGTCATCCCGGGGCCGCGTAGCGGAACCCGGGATGACACGGAGAGATGTCGGCGGATGTGCCGGAGTGATGGACCTGAACGATTCACGGGCTCTCAGCCCGCCGGCGCCTCGTCGCTCGGGAGCGCGGGGCCTTGCGCCGCCTCCGTCTTGAGCTTGCGCCGGTACTGGTTGGCACCGATCGGGATCGCCACGAGATAGCCGAGGCTGAGCAGCGCCAGGATCTCGAACGGGAAGCTGATCAGGAGCCCGAACGCCGCCACCGTCACGACGAAGATCGGCAGCACGTATTCCCGCGGCACCCGCTTGCCGACGGTCTTGCCCGAGAAGGTCGGCACCGTGGAGATCACGAGGAGAGCGATCACCAGCGTGTAGATCAGCGCCACCGGCGCGAGGCCGGGCGCCATCTCGAAGCCGAGGAAATGCAGGTAGAGCGGCAGCATCACCGTCAGCGCACCGGCCGGGGCCGGCATGCCGACGAAGAAGTCCTTCTTCCATTCCGGCCGGTTGGGATCGTCCAGCATCACGTTGAAGCGGGCGAGGCGCAGGGCCATCGCGATGGCGAAGATCAGGGCGACGATCCAGCCGAGCTGCTTCAGGTTGTGCAGCACGAAGCTGTAGAGGATCAGCGCCGGGGCGCAGCCGAAATTGACGAAGTCGGCGAGGGAGTCGAGTTCGGCGCCGAAGCGCGAGGTGCCCTTGAGCAGCCGCGCCACCCGCCCGTCGACACCGTCGAGCACCGCGGCGGCGATGATCGCGATCACCGCCGGCTCGAACTTGCCCTCGAAGCCGAAGCGCACGGCGGTGAGCCCGAGGCAGACCGCCATCAGGGTGATCATGTTGGGAATGATCATCCGCACCGGCACCGGCTTGAACCGGCGCGGTTTGGGCTCGTTCGGCTCCGGCGCGAAGGGCGGGAAGAGGTCGTCCATGGCGGGTCCCTCCCCTGTCAGGTGCGGCGGAACTGCCGCACCGGGCCGGTCCCGCGCAGGTCGGCGAGCACGGTCTCGCCGGCCACCGCCTTCTGGCCGAGGCCGACCAGCACCCGGGTGCCCGCCGGCAGGTAGACGTCGACCCGGGAGCCGAAGCGGATCAGGCCGAAGCGGTCGCCGACGGTGAGGTCGTCGCCGGGCTTGACCCAGTCGACGATGCGGCGTGCGACGAGGCCGGCGATCTGCACCACGCCGATCCGCACCGGCTCGCCGTTCTGGCGCGTCTCGATGACGAGGCCGTTGCGCTCGTTGTCCTCGCTCGCCTTGTCGAGCTCGGCATTGAGGAAGAGGCCCGGGGTGTAGTGGACCTGGTCGATGCGGCCCGTGACCGGCACCCGGTTCACGTGGCAGTCGAACACGTTCATGAACACCGAGATCCGCAGCATCGGCACCGACGGCAGGTCGAGCTCGGAGGGCGGCAGCACGGTGCTGATCAGGTTCACCCGCCCGTCTGCCGGCGAGATCACCAGGCCGTCGCCGACCGGCACGATCCGCTCGGGGTCGCGGAAGAAGTAGCAGACCCACAGCGTCAGGATGAAGAAGATCCAGCCGAGGAACTGCACGAAGGTGCCGGCGAGCACCGTCAGCACGATGCCGATCGCGATGAAGGGATAGCCCTCCTTGTGGATCGGCACCAGTACGCGGCGGATCGTCTCGAACAGGTCGGTCATGAGTCCTCGGATGCGTCCTCGGGCCGTCTCGCCGGTCGCGAGCGCGCCGGTCTCTGCGCCCGCGGATGGCAGGCGCATGGCTTCACGTCAATTGTCAGATCGGCGCGGGGCGCGCCCCGCGCGCCGGATCGGCGCGAATCGCCTCACGACACCGCGGCGGGCTCGGGCGCCTTCGCCACCGGACCAGGGATCTCCCCCGGCTCCAGATGCGTGCGCAGGCTCGTTCCTTCTTCCGCCTCCGCGCGCTTCAGCGCCTCGCGGGCCGCATCCGCCTCGCGCTGACGGTTCCACATCGCCGCGTAGACACCACCCTGGGCGAGCAGCGCCAGATGGGTGCCGCGCTCGGCGATGCGGCCCTGGTCGAGGACGATGATCTCGTCGGCGCCGACCACGGTCGAGAGGCGGTGGGCGATGACGAGGGTGGTGCGGCCGCGGCTGACCCGGTCGAGGGCGTCCTGGATCTCGCGCTCGGTGAAGGAATCGAGGGCCGAGGTCGCCTCGTCGAGGACGAGGATCGGCGGTCCCTTCAGGATGGTGCGGGCGATGGCGACGCGCTGCTTCTCGCCGCCCGAGAGCTTCAGGCCGCGCTCGCCGACCGGGGTGTCGTAGCCCTCCGGCAGGGCGGCGATGAAGCGGTCGATCTGGGCGAGGCGGGCCGCCTCGCGCACCTCCTCCTCGGAGGCCTCCCAGCGGCCGTAACGGACGTTGTAGCCGATCGTGTCGTTGAACAGCACCGTGTCCTGCGGCACCATGCCGATCGCGGCGCGCAAGCTGTCCTGCTGGACGGCCGCGATGTCCTGCCCGTCGATCGTGATGCGTCCCGATTGCGGCTCGTAGAACCGGAACAGCAGGCGCGACAGGGTGGATTTTCCGGCCCCGGACGGCCCGACGATCGCGACCGTGCGGCCGGCCGGCACCGTGAAGCTGATGCCGCGCAGGATCGGCCGCTCCGGCACGTAGGCGAAGTGCACGTCCTCGAACCGCACCACCGCGTCGGCGATCGCGAGCGGGGCCGCGCCCGGCCGGTCGGCGATCTCCGGGTTGCGGTGCAGGATCTTGAACATGTCGTCGATGTCGATCAGGGCCTGCTTGATCTCGCGGTAGATCATGCCCATGAAGTTGAGCGGCATCGAGAGCTGCACCAGCATGGTGTTGACCAACACGAAGCCGCCGATCGTCGCCCGCCCGGCCATGATGTCTCGGGCCGCCAGCCACATCACCACGCTCATGCCAATCGTGAAGATCACCGCCTGACCGGCATTGAGTACCGCGAGCGAGACGTAGGTCTGGGTCGAGGCCTTCTCGTAGCGTGCCATCGACTGGTCGTATCGCTCGGTCTCGCGCCTTTCCGCGCCGAAATACTTCACCGTCTCGTAGTTGAGCAGCGAATCGACCGCCTTGGTGTTGGCGTCGGTGTCGGAATCGTTCATCCGCCGGCGGATGGCGATGCGCCACTCCGTGGCCTTGTAGGTGTAGCCGAGATAGGCCGCCACCATCACCAGCACGACGAGGGAATAGGAGAGGCTGAACTCGTAGGCGAGCGTACCGAGCACGAGCAGGAACTCGACGATGGTCGGTACAAGCGTCAGCACCATCAATCGCGAGAGTTCCTCGATGCCGTTGCGCCCGCGCTCCAGCACCCGGGTCAGGCCGCCCGTCTTGCGCTCGAGGTGGAAGCGCAGGGACAATTGGTGCATGTGCCGGAAGGTCTGGAGCGCCAGGCGCCGCACCGCGTGCATCGCCACCTTGGCGAACAGCCCGTCGCGGACCTGGGTCAGGAGCGCCATGGCGATCCGGGTGGCGCCGTAGAGCCCGATCATCAGGGCCGGCGCGGCCCAGATCCCGGTCGGGACCGATTCTTCCTTGCCTCCCACCACCGCCACCAGGGCGTCGGTCGCCCACTTGAAGGTGAACGGCATCGCCAGGGTGACCACCTTGGCGACGAGCAGGAGGCCGAAGGCGACGAAGACGCGGCGCTGCAGGTCGGGCCGGCCGTGGGGCCAGAGATAGGGCCACAGGCGGCGGTAGGTGGCGACGAGGCCGGGCCGCTCGGGCTCGGCCGGGGAGTTCGGATCAGTGGACAAGGGCCGGTTCCGGACGGATTTTCGCGCCGCATATAGGCCATGACCGAACGACGGGACAGCGCGCCCGACGCGGCCCGGACCTGCGGCGGGGCCGTCCCGGCCTCGGCGACGGGCTCTTCGACTTGCCGGCTCTTCGACGGCGGAAACCCGCGCGACACGTCGCGGAAACCCGCCTAGAACGGCGGCATTCCGGCCGCGCCGGCCTCGCGCGTCCCCTCCCCTTTCGTCACGCCCGGATCGTCCATGCTGCTCCCGTCCTCCCGCGATGTTCGGCGCCCGCGCCCCGGGCCGGCCCTGCTGCCCGTGCACGCGCCACCGTCCTGGGGCGGGGATGCGACGGCTGCCGTGCTCGAACGCTGCCTCGCGCGCTGGCGCCGCTACGAGACCGCGACCGTCGATCCGGCGGTCTCGACCCACGACGACATGCTGGTCGACACGCCGGAGGGCCGGGCGCATTACCGCCATGTCGGGCTCTCGGCCCTGCGCCTGATCACCGAGGCGATGCTCCTGACCGGGCGCACCGATCCGAGGCGCATCCTCGACCTGCCCTGCGGCGGCGGGCGGGTGACGCGCCACCTGGTCAAATTCTTCCCCGAGGCCGAGATCGCGGTCGCCGACCTCGACGCCCGCAAGGTGGCGGACGTGGTCGCGCAATTCGGCGTGACCGAGATCAAGAGCAGCAAGGACTTCTCCGCCCCCCTGCCCGGCGCCTACGACCTGATCTTCGTCGGCTCGCTGGTCACGCATTTCGACGCGCCGCTCTTCGCCCGGGCGGTGAACGTGATGATCGACGCGCTCGCCCCCGGCGGCGTGCTGGTCCTGACCTCGGCCGGGCGCAACTGGGCTGCGCTCGCAGGCGTGCAGGACCGCGACGCGGGGCTGGTGCCCCAGCGCTGGTGGCGGGCGGCCCTGGCGCTGGTCGGAGGGAAGAAGGCTTCGCACCGCCTGCGCGTGCTGGAGAGCGACTACGCCCGGCACGGCTTCGGCTACACCGAGGTGCGGAGCTGGACGAAGCTCTACGGCCAGAGCTACGGCGGCAGCTTCGCGGCGCCGTCCTGGCTGATGCGGGTGGTCGAGGAGCGGAACGACGCCCTGGTGATCGGCCTCAAGGAGCGTGGCTTCGACAACCTCCTCGACGCGACGCTGATCCAGCGGGCGGGCTGAGGCAGTCGGGCGGCTGGGCGCCTGTTCGATAAAGCTCTCAAAGCCTCCATGTCATCCTGGAGCCGCGCAGCGGAACCCGGGATCGATAACCGCCGACGTTTCAGGACGAAGCGGAACGCTGCCCGCCTTTCCAGGCACCGTCAGCGGTTATGGATCCCGGGTTCTCGGCAAGCCTCGCCCCAGGATGACGAGGAGGGTGACGATGCTGTCCGTTCAGTCGAACAGGCTCTCACCCGCGGCTCTCCGGCTCCCGCGCCTGCGGCCCCTCGCCCGGCAGCACGAAGACCTGGCCGGGATAGATCCGGTTCGGGTCGCGGATCTGGCGCTGGTTGGCGTCGAAGATCACCGTGTAGCGCAGGCCCTTGCCGTAGGCCCGGCGGCTGATGCTCCACAGGTTGTCGCCGCGGATGACCTTCGCGGTGCTGATGCCGGGCACGAACACCGTGCCGGCTTCGGCGGGACTCTGCGCCGCCTCCGCGCCCGGCGCCCCGGCGGGGGCCAGGGCCGTGGCCGTCGCGCCCGCGGGCGGAACGGCGGCGGAGGGCGCCACCGCGACCACGGGGCCGCTCGCCGCCGCGCCGCGCATCAGGGGCTGGCGCGCCGGCACCTCGGCCGCGCCGGTGACGGCCGGCCCGAGATTCGGCGGCACCGCGAAGGCGGTCTCGGCGCGGGTCTTGACCGAGCCGGTGGCGGGATCGACCTGGTCGATCCGCACCCGGTAGTCGCCGGGCTTGACCCCGCGCCCGATCGTGAAGGCGACCCGGCCGTCCGGCCCCGCCTGGCCGGGCGCCACCAGCGTGTCGTTGAGGTAGAGCCGCAGGTCCGCCCTGGGCGCTCCCTGCGCGGTGACGTAGAGCCGCCCGCCGGGCTCGGCATCGACGCCGACGACCTTGACCGGCTGGGGGCCGGCCGGGGGCCTGGTCTCGGCCTTGGCGGTTTCGACCTTGGCGGTTTCGACCTTGGCGGGCTCCGGCAGCGAGAGCACCGCGGTCGGCTGGCCGGGCACCGTCACGGCGACGAGGGGCTTGGTGCGGCGGTCCTCGGCCACCACCACCACGGCGCTGGCCCGGCTCGAGGCCGTGGCGCCGTCCGCCGCGGTGCTGCGCAGGGTGATCTCGTGGCTGCCGGGCGGCAGGGACGGCGGCACCAGGGCGAAGTTGCCGGCCTCGTCGGCCCGGGTGCGGGCGAAGGGCTGGCCGTCGCGCAGCACCTCGATCTCGGCCCCGGGCCGGCTGCGCCCGGCGAGCACGCTCGCCCCGTCGGGCTCGACCCGGAGGACGTCGAAGGACGGCGCGTCCCCCGCCGCGGCGGGCAGGTCGGGCTTCGCCGGCAGGGCGGCGAGGGGCGTCACGGCCGGCGCCGGCGCGGTCGTGCCCGGATGCGGCCCCGTCTCCTCCGGCGTGTCGAGCGAGAACAGCCGCGTGCCGCTCGCCGCGACGCCGATGAGCACGAAGCCGGCGACGAGGCCGACGGCCGCGAGGACGATTCCCCTGCGCAACTCGCTCGCCCGCAACTCCGTCGTCATGGCGCAACACTCCCGCTCACGGGTCCTCCCGGCCGATGGCCTCGCGTCGCGCGACCTTTCGCCTCCGGTCGACACGCCCACGCCATCGCCATCATAGTAACAGGACTGGCGGGGCGAGACCACGCGGCGCGCATCGCGCGGCTCGGCCGGAAACTTGCGTGGCGCAAGGTTGTAGTAGGGCTTGCCGGTTTCGGCTGCGAACGGTGCGGAGACTCGATGCGGACGGTTTGCGTGTATTGCGGTTCGGGGTTCGGCACCGATCCGGTCTTCGAGGCGACGGCGCGGGCGCTGGGGCGCCACCTGGCCGAGGCCGGCATCGCGCTCGTCTATGGCGGCGGCAATGTCGGGCTGATGGGCACGGTGGCGCGGGCGGTGCTCGACCATGGCGGTCACGTCACCGGCATCATCCCGGATTTTCTCAAGTCGCGCGAGCGGATGCTCGACGACGTGCAGGAGACCATCGTGGTCTCCGACATGCACACCCGCAAGAAGCTGATGTTCGACCGCTCCGACGCCTTCGTGGCCCTGCCGGGCGGCATCGGCACCCTGGAGGAGCTGGTCGAGCAGATGACCTGGTCGCAGCTCGGCCAGCACGCCAAGCCGATCCTGCTGCTCTCGGTGGCCGGCTTCTGGGCGCCGTTCCTCGCCCTCCTCGACCACATGCGCCGCACCGGCTTCATCCGCGAGGGGCTGGACCTCAGCTACCTTGTGACCGAGGCGCCGGACCAGGTGGTGCCGATGCTGCGCGAGGCGGTGCGCAAGGCGGCGCCGCGGCCGGAGGCCGAGGCGCTGATCGAGGAGAAGTTCTGAAGCCTACGACGGCTTGCGGAGGACCCTGCCGCCGTCGGTATCGATCCGGACACGGCAGCAGGTTTTACGATCTCTCCCCCTCACGACCTCATCCTGAGGTGCCGCGCAGCGGCCTCGAAGGAGGCCTCCAGAGATCGCTGTGGGTCCTGGAGCCCTCCTTGGCTCGCTTCGCTCACACCTCAGGATGAGGTCTTGGGTGGGATCCAACGTGTCACGTCACGAGGAGCTCAGCTTGACCACGACCCCGGACGCGAAGCCCCCGAACGACGGGCTGCCCTACCGCCTGATCACCGGCAAGGACGACGCCCATTTCTGCCGCCGGATCTCGGAGGCGCTGGCGCTGGGCTACAAGCTCTACGGCTCGCCCGCCTGCACCTTCAACGGTACGGACGTGATCGTGGCGCAGGCGATCGTCTGGCCAGCGGCCGTCAAGGAGTGAGGATGATCGGCCGGGCGTCGCGCCTCATCGCCCGGACGAGGGCGGGATTGGGGTGGAGCGCCGGATCGTTCCAGGCGCTCTGCGAGACGGGATGGGCCTGGATGTCGAGGCCGTCCTCGATCAGCCGGTCGTAGGAGAGGTCGGCGAGGAATCGTGCCTCGTCGATGATCCGCCATGCTCCATCGGCCAGGATCACCGCCACGTCGGCGTCGCTGTCGGGCTGGGCATCGCCCCGGGCACGGCTACCGAACAGGGAGAGACCGAGGAGACGCGCGCCGTAATGCCGACGCGCATCCGCGGCGAACCGCGCCAGGGCAGCCGACGCCTCGGCTTCCGTCGGCGGCCGCAGCACCTCCTCGATCGTCCGCATGCGGCCCTCCCCTACTGCCCCACCGTCCAGCTCGTCGTCCCGTCCTTGTTGTCCTTCACCGTCACCCCGAGCGCCGCGAGCGCCCCGCGGATCCGGTCGGACTCGGCCCAGTCCTTGCGCACGCGGGCCTCCTTGCGCTCGGCGATGAGCCGTTCCACGGCCGCGGCATCGACGCCGGAGGCCGCGACCGCCGCCTGCTCGCGCGCGGTCTTCGTCTGGCCCAGCAGCCCGAGCAGGCCGGCGCCGGCCCGCAACGCCGCCGGATCGTCGAGGCGGTGCACCTCGCCCAAAGCCGCCGGGGTGTTGAGGTCGTCGAGCAGCGGCTCGAGCACGCTGTCGGGCGCCGGGCCGGGGCTCGCGTCGCCGGCGGCGTCGTACCAGCGGTCGAGGGTGCGGCTCGCCTCGTCCAGGCCGCGGAGCGTCCAGTCGATCGGCTGGCGGTAATGGGTGCGCAGCATGGCGAGTCGCACGACCTCGCCGGGCCAATCCGCCAGCACCTCGCGCAGGGTGACGAAGTTGCCGAGCGACTTCGACATCTTCTCCCCCTCGACCTGCAGGAAGCCGTTGTGGAGCCAGATGTTGGCCATCACCGGCGTGTTAAAGCAGCAGCGGGATTGGGCCACCTCGTTCTCGTGATGGGGAAACACCAGGTCGATGCCGCCGGCATGGATGTCGAAGGTCTCGCCGAGATGCTTCCAGGCCATGGCCGAGCACTCGATGTGCCAGCCCGGCCGCCCCGGGACCGCGATCCCGCCCGGCGAGGGCCAGGAGGGCTCACCGGGCTTCGAGGGCTTCCACAGCACGAAGTCGAGCGGCGAGCGCTTGTAGGGTGCGACGTCGACCCGGGCCCCGGCCTCCATCTCGTCGAGGGGGCGGCGCGACAGCGCGCCGTAATCGGGCATCGAGGGCACGTCGAACAGCACGTGGTCCTCGGCGACGTAGGCGTGGCCGGCCGCCACCAGCCGGTCGATCAGCGCCGTCATCTCGACGATGTGGTCGGTCGCCCGCGGCTCGATCATCGCCGGAGGTTGTCCCGCCACGTTGACGTCGTCCGGCAGCAGGATGCCGAGGCGGCGGATGTCGTCGTGGAACTGCGCCAGCGTGCCGTCGGTGAGCTCGCGGATGGTGATGCCGCGCTCGGCCGCCCGGGCGTTGATCTTGTCGTCCACGTCCGTGACGTTCCGGGCATAGGTCACCGCCTCCGCCCCGTAGACGTGGCGCAGCAGGCGAAACAGCAGGTCGAAGACGATCAGCGGCCGGGCGTTGCCGATATGCGCCGCGTCGTAGACGGTCGGGCCGCAGGCATACATCCGCACCCGGCCCGAATCGATCGGCCGGAGCGGCTCCTTGGCCCGGGAGAGCGTGTTGTAGAGGCGCAACAGCGAGGCCATGAAACACCTGCGGGACGGGGTCGGGCCGGGATGCCGTCTGGCGCTCCGGCCGAGGTTCTAAGTCGTTGCCGGGTCGAGGATCGGACCCGGCCTTGCCGGTCACCGGGCGTCGCCGGCGCGGACGACCGGGCGGCCGCCTGTTGCACGGGTGAGACGCCACGGAGCGCCGATCCGGGTTAGCCCAATTCCGTGAGCAATTCGAGACGGCAGACGACGCGGGGCGCAACGCCCTGCCGGACCCTGCGTAATCGGCCCGCTCCCATGCTGCGTAGAGAGATTGTTTACCACCCACGCCCAGTGTCGGGCCGGAGCCGGATGCCGACGGCTCCGATCAGAAGGTTTGCCCCATGCGTCGCACCCTCGCCGTCCTCAGCGCCCTCGGTGTCCTGGTCTCCGTCGCCGGGCCGGCGCTGGCCGCATCGCAGACGCCCGGCGTGGAGAAGACCTTCCTGATCCCCTCCAGCGACGGCTACGGCGTCGCCGAGTGCCTGACCACCGGCGGCGAGTGCGGCCAGGTGGTGGCCGATGCCTGGTGCGAGTCGCAAGGCTACGCCAAGTCGGCCTCGTTCAGCATCGCCGCCCAGGACGAGTATACCGGCGCGATCGAGGCGGCTCCGGCCGTGAAGACCTCGGACCGTCCGATCCGGATCACCTGCCGGGATTAATCACGAGGGCCCCAATCCCCTTCCGTATCTGGAACAATACTATTCCATCCTGCCCGCGACCTCATCCTGAGGTGGTGGGTGGGGTCGATGTAAGAATGTGTGGGGCTCAGCCTCGCACGCTATCGCAGGCCGCTCCACCCGGCACATGCGCTTCATCCGCAGGCGCCCTGACCCGCTGGCGCGCCGCCCGGATCCCGCTATCTCGGATCGGACGGACCGACCACCGGGTTGGGAGCGGGAGAAGCAGGATGATCCGAAGCCTTGCCATCATCGCCGCGGTCCTGATGCCGAGCCTGGCGCTCGCCGCCCCGCGGGGCCGCGAGCCCGTCGGCCCGGTCGTCCCCGGCCTGCCCGGCTCCGATTGCCGGCTCTGGTCCCCGTTCGATCACGACGTCGTCGGCTCCGCCCCGCGCCCGGGCGCCCGGCCGGTGCGGGCCGCGAGCGGCTGGGGCCGCACCGCCTACGGCTACGGCACCGGCGGCGCCTCGGCCTCCGGTGCGGTCGCGTTCCCGGCCGACAGCGCGGCGGAGTGCGACATCGGCGAGCTGACCTTCGGCCGCGCCGGCCTCGACATCCTGCCGCGCTGAGCCCGGGTCAGGTGCCCGGCTGGCCGTGCACCGCCTTGTAGAAGAAGTCCTTCCACTCCTTCGGCCGGTTCTTCAGCACCCCGGCCTTCGCCAGGTGCTCGGCCTGCAGCATCGTGCCGTAGGGCGTGGTCGAGAACACGACGCCGGGCTGCTTCATCATCGCGACGAGCTCGTCGGGCTCGAACTTCTCCTTGGTCGCCCCGAGATAGAGCTCGGCCGCCCGCTTCGGGTCGTCGCGGATCAGCGCGTTGGCCTCGTCGATGGCGGCGAGCACCGCGGCGGTGGTCTTCGGGTTCTGCTCCATGAACTTGCCGCGGCCGAACACGATGGCGTTGCTCAACGGCCCCCCGACCACGTCGTAGGAGTTGAGCACGACGTGGATCTTCGGGTCCTTCAGCTCGATCTGCTGGTAGGGCGGCAGCGAGAAGTGGCTGTTGACCTCGCTGGTGCCGCCGAGCAGCGCGCCGACCGCGTCGGGGTGGCCGAGCTGGATCGTGATCGCGTCGAGCTTGTTGCGGCCGGCCTCGCCGAACTGGCGCTCGGCGGCGATCTGCAGCATCACGGCCTGGGCCGAGACCTTCACGGTCGGCACCGCGATCCGGTCCTTGGCCGAGAAGTCGGCGAGCGTCTTCACCGCCGGGTTGCGGGTGACGAGCAGCATCGGCGCGCCGGCCGAGGCGGCGAGCCCCTTCACCTCGCCCCGCGTGCGGTCCCAGGCGAGCAGCAGGTTGGTGGCGCCGCTGGTGACGAAATCGACGTTGCCGGAGATCAGCGCGTCGACCGAGGCGCCGCCGCTGGTCAGCGTGACCCAGCTCACCTTCACGTCGCCGAGGCCGGCCGCCGCGACGTGCTTCTCGACCAGGCGCTGCTGCTCGGCCAGCACCATCGGCATGTAGATCAGGCCGGGCTGGCGGGTGAAGCGGACCTCGCCGGTCTCGGCGTTTGCGGAGGTGGCGAGGCCGAGGACGACGGCCAGCGCGCCGACGGCGCGCCTGAGGAACGGCATGGGCGGATGCTCCCTGTTTCCCGGCCCCTGTCCGGACGCTCGAGGCCGAGCGCCCGCCGGTGCCGTGTCAGGGGGCCAGGGTCCGGAAATGCCCCGGAAACGTCAAGCCGCGACGAAGGGAGGGGGGGCGAGAATGACGGAGAGCGTGTCAGGCCGAGACGGCGGAGCCGGTCCGAGCCTGCGCGGCGCGGCTACGGTTCGCCACCATGCGGTCGTGCAGGCGGATGATCGTGCGCGAGCCGGTGCTGGTGAAGGCGAAGGGTAGAATGCCGTGCACCAGGCAGGCGAGGCCGCCGGCGATCATGCTGAGGCCGAAGCTGGTGGCGACACCCATATGCTCGACATAGGTCTCGCCGACGGAAGCCGGGTGCTCGGAGAAGGACAGCTTCGACATGGGAACCTCGGGCGAATCGGGGTCTTCGGAAGGCACCTGAGAATCGCACGGAGCCCGCGCAGACGGATTGCGAAATTCACCCGCACCCGGCATGGTCGCGCAATCCGTTTGCGTGAATTCGCGAGAGATTGGAAAAATTTCGCGTGGACGAGTTCGACCGAAAAATCCTGTTGTGCCTGCAGGAGAACGCGGCCGAATCGCTCGAGGCGATCGCCGCCCGGGTCGGCCTGTCGGCCTCGCCGTGCTGGCGGCGGATCCAGAAGCTGGAGGCGCAAGGGGTGATCCAGCGCCGCGTGGCGCTCCTCGATCCCGACCGGATGCGGGTCGGCGTCACGGTGTTCGTCTCGGTGCGCACCAACCGCCACACCGCCGACTGGGCCGAGCGCTTCTGCGCCGCCGTGGTCACGATCCCGGAAGTGGTCGAGTTCTACCGCATGAGCGGCGAAACCGATTACCTCTTGCGCATCGTCGTGCCCGACATCGCCGCCTACGACCGGGTCTACAAGCGGCTGATCCAGTCGGTCGACCTCTACGACGTCAGTTCGGCCTTCGCCATGGAGCGGATCAAGTACACGACGGCACTGCCGGTGACTTACGCGGAGTGAGCGAAGGCCGGGCCTTCACTGCGCGGGCCTGACATGCGCCCGGCGCCGGTTGCTTTCCGGGCCCGTCGGTTTAGCTGCGCGGCAAAGGCTTCGCCACGCCAAGACATTCCCCCGAGAAGAGCCACCATGACGACCTCCCGGACGACGCGCCGTCCCCTCGTGATCGCCGCCGTCATGGCCGCGATGGCGATGGTGGCGATCGAGGCGACGATCATCTCCACGGCGATGCCTGGCATCGTCGGCGAGCTCGGCGGGCTGTCGCTCTACGCCTGGGTCTTCTCCGGCTTCCTCCTCACCCAGACCGCCGCCACGATCGTGTTCGGCAAGCTCGCCGACATCCATGGCCGCAAGCCCGTGCTGCTCACTGGCATCGCGGTGTTCCTCGCGGCCTCGGTGCTGTGCGGCTTCGCCTGGTCGATGCCGGCGATGATCGCGTTCCGGCTGATCCAGGGCATCGGCGCGGGGGCCATCCAGCCCGTCGCGCTCACCATCGTGGGCGACCTCTACACCGCGCAGGAGCGCGGGCGGATCCAGGGCTTCCTCGCCAGCGTCTGGGCGATCTCGGCGGTGGTCGGGCCGGTGGCGGGCGGCTTCATCATCGCGCACGCCTCGTGGTCGTGGATCTTCTGGATCAACCTGCCGGTCGGCCTCGTCGCCTCGGGCCTGTTCATCGCCTTCCTGCACGAGGGCGAGCGGCGCGAGCGCCGGCCGGTCGATGCGGCGGGCGCGGCCCTGTTCACCCTCACGGTGGCGGCCCTGATGGTGGCGCTGACCGAGGCCGGCGAGGCGCGCTGGCGGGTCGTCGGCATCGCCGCCGGGCTCGGCCTCGTGGCGGCCGTGCTGCTGGCCTTCCAGGAGCGCCGGGCACGGGAGCCAGTGATCGACGCCTCGCTGTGGCGCCGCCGGCCGATCGCCGCCGCCAACGGCACCTCGCTCCTCGCCGGCATGGCGCTCATCGGGCTCACCACCTTCCTGCCGATGTACGTGCAGGGCGTGCTCGGGCAGACGCCGATCGTCGCCGGCATGGCGCTCACGGTCATGGTGCTCGGCTGGCCGATGGGCGCGACGCTGGCGGCGCGCTCCTTGCACCGCTTCAGCCTGCGCCGCATCCTGATCACCGGCAGCCTGATGCTGCCGCTCGGCGCCATCGCCATCGTGACGCTGCAGCCCGGCAGCCACCCGGCCCAGGCCGGAATCGGCTCGCTGGTCATGGGCTTCGGCATGGGGCTGGTCAGCAACGCGTCCCTGATGCTGATCCAGGAGATCGTGCCCTGGACCCAGCGCGGCAGCGCCACCGCCTCGAACATCTTCTCGCGCAACCTTGGCAGCACGCTCGGCGCCACGGTGTTCGGCGCGGTGCTCAACCACGGGCTCGCGGCCTCGGGCAGCACCGTCACGGCGGACAGCCTGCAGCAGGCGCTCGCGGCGGGCGGCCTGCCGGGCGAGGCCGAGACCGTGCGCCAGGTCCTGCAGCATGCCCTGCACCAGACCTTCTGGGCGGTGCTGCTGTTCTCCGCGGCGGCCTTCGCCACCGCGCTCCTCGTGCCGCACATCACCCTCGGGCGCGCCCGCGAGGTACCGGCGGAGTGATCCTCCCTCAGGAGGCGCGCGCCCGCGGATGCGCCGAGTCGAACGCGTCGAGCAGGCGGGCGGCATCGACCTTGGTGTAGACCTGCGTCGTCGCCAGGGAGGCGTGACCCAGGAGTTCCTGGATCGCCCGCAGGTCGCCCTGGCGGCCGAGCAGGTGGCTGGCGAAGGAGTGGCGGAGCGCGTGCGGCGTCGCGGTGTCGGGCAGGCCGAGCGCCCCGCGCATCGACGCGACGGCGAGCTGCACGATGCGCGGCGAGAGCGGACCGCCCTTGGCGCCGACGAAGAGCGGGCCCTCCGCCGGCAGCGCGTAGGGGCAGAGCTTCAGGTACTCCGCCACCGCGGCCTGGACCTGGGGGATCACCGGCACGCTGCGGGTCTTCTGGCCCTTGCCGACCACCGTCACGGCATCGATCCCGTCGACCGGCGCGTCGCGCCGCGTGAGGCCGAGCGCCTCCGAGATGCGCAGGCCCGAGCCGTAGAGGAGGGCCAGCACCGCGGCGTCGCGGGCCAGCACCCAGGCCGGGCGCTCCTCGCCGGCGCGGATGTCGGGGCTCGCCATCGCGATGGCCGCGGCGACGGGGAGCGGGCGGGGCAGGCGCCGCTCGACCTTGGGGGAGCGGATCGCACTGAGCGCCGCGACGCTGCCGTGCCCCTCGCGGTCGAGGTGGCGGGCGAAGGAGCGCAGGCCGGCCAACCCCCGCATCAGGCTGCGCCCGCCGACGCCCTCCTGCCGCCGCGCCGCCATGAAGCCGCGCAGGTCGCGGGGCTTCAGCCGGACCAGGGCCGGGATGTCGGGATTCGTCCCCTGACGGACCAGATGGGCGAGGAACTGGCGCAGGTCGCGCCGATAGGCCTCGACGGTGTTGGGCGACAGCCGCCGCTCCGCGGCCAGCCCTTCGAGCCAAGTGATCGCCGCCGCCCGCACGTCGGGCGCGCCGGGCAGCAGCAGGTCGGCGGGTTCGGCGCCGGGGGTCGGGTCGCTCATGGGGGCCGGGCTCCGGATCGAGGGGCGACGAGTAGGCCCCGGACCCGGTTGACAGCGAGTTGACGCGCGGGGCCTCAGGCTGAGGTGAAGCGCAGGGTCACCCCGTGGCGGGCGCTGGCGCCCGGCGCCAGCAAGCGCTGCGAATCGCGATCAACGAGCTCGCCGGAGAACCCCGCCCAGTCGGCGTGGCCGGTCCAGCATTCGAGGGACAGGAACGGCGCCGTCGGCCGGGTCCAGACCGCGAGGTGGGGAAAGTCTTCGGCTTCGAGCGCGATGGCCGCGCCCGACGGTGCGGTGAAGTGCATCGCCCGGCTGCGGGCGTTCAGGAACACCAGCGCCTCGGTGAACAGCGCGGGATCGAGGGGCAGGGTGTCGCCGTCGAGGGGCAAGGGCCGCTCGGAGCGCACCAGCAGGCCGCCGGCACCGACCTCCGGCACCGCGGGACGCTCCGGGTGCTCGAAGCGCACCGCGTAGCCGCCCCCGGCCGCCCGCTCACCGCCGGCGAAGGGCCAGGGGAAAGCCGGGTGGAAGCCGAGTCCGTAGGGCAGCGGCCCGGAGCCGGGATTGTGGACCTCGCAGGCGAAGGCGAGCGCCCCGTCCCGGACCGTGGCGGTGATGTCGAGCCGGAAGGCGAAGGGATAGTGCGTCCGGGTGTCAACGCTGTCGGTCAGGCGGAGCGTCACGCTGTCCTCGGCCTGCGCCACCACGGCGAAACGGCTGTCACGGGCGAAGCCGTGCTGCGCCATCGGGTAGGCGCGGCCCTCGACCGTGACGGCCCCTCCGGCGGAGGCGCCGACGACCGGGAAGAGCCAGGGCGCGTGCCGGTTCCAGTGAGCCGGATCGCCCGACCACAGGTACTCGGTGCCGCCGACCCGCCAGGATACCGGCTCGGCCCCGGTGAGGGCGAGGCGGGCGGTGGTGTCGCGGTGGCGGATCTCGACGGTGTCGCTCATCGGGGCCTCGTCTGGTACGAGGCCCCTGTTACCGGCTGAGGGCCGATCCGGGAATGGCCCTCACCCCCGCCGGGCGTAGTTGCGACGGGGCTGGCGCTGCTGGCGCGGCGGCACCTCGGCCTCGCCGCCGGCCAGGGCCTCGACTTGGAGGTCGGCCGGGCCGGTGCGCGGGAAGGTGTGGGCGAAGCGCTCGGCGGCGCCGCCGCGGACCTCGAACTTGGTCTCGCGGTCGAAGATGCGGATCGCGCCGATCTCCTCGCGGGTCACGTCGCCGCGGCGGCACAGCATCGGCAGCAGGCGGCGCGGGTCGGCGTTGTCGCGCCGGCCGACGTTGAGGCGGAACCACACGCTCGAGCCGAACGGCGCGCGCGGGGCGTCCCGGGCCGTGGTCTCGCGCCGGGGCGTCACGCCGCGGCCGGTGGCGAAGCCCGGATCGGTGACCTCCTCGGGCGAGGGCAGGCGCGAGCGGTAGGCCCGCACCAGGGCGGCGGCGAGGTCCTCGGCCGAGCGCTGGGCGAGCAGCGACTGGGCCATGGCGCGATCCTCGTCGCTCACCTCGTCGGTGACGAGGGGATCCTGGAGCAGGCGCTCCTGGTCGAGGGCGCGAATCTCGTCGGCCGGCGGCGGGCCGGACCACACCGGCACCACGTTCGCCCGCACCATCAGCTCCTCGGCGCGGCGGCGGCGCGACGGCGGCACCAGCAGCACGCTGATGCCCTTGCGCCCGGCCCGACCGGTGCGGCCCGAGCGGTGCTGCATCACCTCGGAATCGTTGGGCAATTCGGCGTGGATGACGAGGCCCAGACCCGGCAGATCGATGCCGCGGGCGGCGACGTCGGTGGCGACGCAGACCCGGGCGCGGCCGTCGCGCAGGGCCTGGAGCGCCGCGTTGCGCTCGCCCTGGCCGAGTTCGCCCGACAGGGCCACCGCCTGGAAGCCGCGCTCGGTCAGCACCGCCTGGAGGTGGCGCACGGAATTGCGGGTGTTGCAGAACACGATGGCGGTGCGCGCCTCGATCTGGCGCAGGGTGTTGACCACCACGAGCTCGGTCTCCCGCGGCAGGATGCGGAAGGCGCGGTACTCGATGTCGGCGTGGGCCTTGGTCTCGCCGACCACCGCGATGCGCATCGCGTCGCGCTGGTAGGCCTCGGCGAGCGCCACGATGGGCTTCGGCAGGGTCGCGGAGAACAGCAGCGTGCGCCGCTCGGCCGGCGTGGTGCCGAGGATGAATTCCAGGTCCTCGCGGAAGCCGAGATCCAGCATCTCGTCGGCCTCGTCGAGAACCGCGGCGCGCAATTGCGTGGGATCGAGGTTGCGCCGCTCCAGGTGGTCGCGCAGGCGGCCCGGGGTGCCGACCACGATGTGGGCGCCGTCCGCCAGCCAGCGGCTCTCACGCCGCGGATCCATGCCGCCGACGCAGGACACGACGCGGGCGCCGGCCGGCCCGTAGAGCCAGGACAATTCGCGGTGGACCTGGAGCGCCAGCTCACGGGTCGGCGCGATCACCAGCGCGAGCGGGGCGCCGGGCGCGGGCAGCATCTCGGCGTCGCCGAGGAGCGTACGGGCGAGCGCGAGGCCGTAGGCGACGGTCTTGCCGGAGCCGGTCTGGGCCGAGACGACGAGGTCGCGCCCCTCGGTCTCGGGCTCGAGGACGGCGGCCTGGACCGGCGTCGGGTCTTCGTAGCCGCGGTCGGCGAGGGCCTTGGCGAGCGGGGCGGGCAGAGCAGGAAAAGGCACGTGATTCGATCCCGGGTGAGGCGACGCGCGGGGATCGAATCGGCTCCGGAGGCCCAAGGCTTGGTAGCACATGGCCTCGTGGAGAGGGCCGGCCGCGTCGGCGGCGGGCGCTCTGCGGCGCGCGGGGAATCCCTACGGTCTTTTCGTGGAGGAGGGTGCTGTTACAGGGGTTCGGGGCGTAGGTCCACCCCGGGGGCGGGCTCCGCGGGCGGGCGCATGGCTGAGGAGGCGTCCGGTGCATGGGCGGATCGCTTTCGGGGTTCGTGCCTGGAACATGTCGGTTCCGCCAATGACCACCGTTGAAGAAAGCGCGCGGGATCCCCTCTCCAGGCGATGCCGGGCTTGCCCGGTATCGCTGCAAGGTGTGGGAGAGGGGTAGGGGTGAGGGTGCTACGGTTCCGCAGAAGGCACCAACCGTTCCGTTACCAGCACCATGCTCAGCGAACTACACTGAAGCGTGTCACCCTCACCCCTAACCCCTCTCCCACACGGGAGAGGGGGACGCGCTATACTTCGAAGGATTGCCTGTTTCGAGTGAAAGCTGCTGATTGAAGCAGAGAGCTTCGCCTCACCCCTCGATCATCGCCCGGATCCGCCGCGCCAGCAATTCCAACGGGAAGGGCTTGGTGATCATCTGCATGCCGGGGGCCAGGAAGCCCGCCATGGCGGCGTTCTCGGCGTAGCCGGTGATGAACAGCACCTTGAGGTCGGGGCGGTGCTCGCGGGCGGCGTCGGCGAGCTGGCGGCCGTTGAGGCCGGGCAGGCCGACATCGGTGACGAGGAGATCGATGCGGGCCGAGCCCCGCAGGGCCGCGAGGCCGGCCGGGCCGTCCTTCGCCTCCAGCGCCCGGTAGCCGAGGTCGCGCAGCACGTCGACGATGAGGCTGCGCACCGCCGGCTCGTCCTCGACCACCAGCACCGTCTCGCCGCTGCCGGCGGGCGGCGTCGCGGCGGGGGCCGGCGCCGGGACTTCCGCGGCGGGCGGGCCGGCATGACGCGGCAGGTAGAGCGCCACGGTGGTGCCGCGGCCGACCTCCGAGGTGATGACCGCGTGGCCGTCCGACTGGCGGGCGAAGCCGTAGATCATCGAGAGGCCGAGACCGGTGCCCTGGCCCAGCGGCTTCGTGGTGAAGAACGGGTCGAAGGCGCGGCGCACCACCTCCGGCGGCATCCCGGTGCCGGTGTCGGTCACGGCGAGACGGAGATAGGCCCCCGGCGCCACGTCGCCGTGGGCGGCGGCGAAGACCGCGTCGAGCTCGACGTTGCGGGTCTCGACGACGAGGCGCCCGCCCTCCGGCATCGCGTCGCGGGCGTTGATCGCGAGGTTGAGGATCGCGCTCTCGAGCTGGTTGGCGTCGCAGAGCGTCGGCCACAGCCCCTCGGCGAGGCGGGTCTCGAGGGCGACGGTCTCGCCCAGCGTCCGGCGCACCAGGTCCTCGAGCGAGACCACGAGGGCGTTCGCGTCGACCGGCCGCGGGTCGAGGGGCTGGCGCCGGGCGAAGGCCAGCAGCCGGTGGGTCAGCGCCGCGGCGCGGTGGGCCGAGGTCAGCGCCGCCTCGATGTAGCGCGGGGCGACGTCGAGGCGGCCCTGCGAGAGCCGGGTCGAGAGCAGGTCGAGGGAGCCGACGATGCCGGTGAGCAGGTTGTTGAAGTCGTGGGCGATGCCGCCGGTGAGCTGGCCCACCGCCTCCATCTTCTGCGACTGGCGGAAGGCCTCCTCCAGCTCGCGCTGCTCGGTGACGTCGCGCCCGACCGCGTGCAGGTGCTCCTCCCCCGGCACCGCGGTCCAGGACAGGGTGCGGTAGGAGCCGTCGGCGTGGCGGTAGCGGTTCTCGAACAGGAGCGTCGCGTGGCCGTCGGCGAGGCGCTGCGTCTCCGCCCGCGTGCGCGCCCGGTCGTCCGGGTGGACGAGGTCGAGGAAGGGCAGGCCGATCAGGTCCTGCGCCTCCCAGCCCAGCACCGCGCGCCAGGCCGGGTTGAGGGCGGTGATGGTGCCGTCGAAGCGGGCGACGAGCATCACGTCCCGCGACAGGCGCCACATCCGGTCGCGCTCGCGGGTGCGCGCGGCGACCTGGGCCTCCAGCGTCTCGTTGACCTGCCGCAGGGCGTCGGCCGCCTCGTGCCGGACGCGGGCGAGGCGCAGGTTGGTCTCGACCCGGGCGAGCAGCTCGCGGGCCGAGAACGGCTTGATCAGGTAGTCGTCGGCGCCTGCGGCCAGGCCCTCGATGCGGGCCTCCTCGCCGGCCCGGGCCGAGAGCAGGATCACCGGGATGCCGCGCAAGGCCGGATCGGCCCGCAAAGCCGCGAGCAGCCCGAACCCGTCGAGGCCCGGCATCATCACGTCAGAGAGGACGAGGTCGGGCGCGCGGCGGCGGGCTGCCGCCAGCGCCGCCTGCCCGTCGCCCACCGCCTCGACTCCGTGGCCGGCATCGCCGAGCAGGCGCCGGACGTAGGCGCGCATGTCGCTGTTGTCGTCGGCGAGCAGCACCCGGCCGGTGAGGCCGGCGGGGCCCGGGGCCTCGACGAGGTCGGAGGCGGGCGCGGCCTCGTCGTCGAGCCAGCGCGTCGCCTCCTCGACGAAGACGTGGGAGCGGGTGGCGGTCGAGATCCCGGCCCGGGCCGCGCGGATGCGCTCCGGCGGCAGGTGGGCGCGGCCGAGCGGCAGGCTCACCGTGAAGGTGCTGCCGCGGCCCGGCGCACTCTCCACCCCGACCGTGCCGCCGTGCAGCCGGACCAGCTCCTGCACCAGGGCGAGCCCGATGCCCGAGCCCTCGAAGCTGCGCCCCTGCGCGCCCTCGACCCGTTGGAAGCGCTCGAACAGCCGCGGCAGCTCGGCCTCCGGGATGCCGAGGCCGGTATCCGAGACCGTGAGCACCGCGTGGTCGCCCTGAGCCCGCAGCCGCACGGCGATCTCGCCGTCGAGGGTGAACTTGAAGGCGTTGGAGACGAGGTTGAGGACGATCTTCTCCCACATCTCCGGATCGACGAAGGCGGGCTCCGGCAGGGGCGTGCAATCGACGTCGAGGACGAGGCCGGCCTTGTCGGTGGCCGAGCGGAAGCTCGAGGCGAGTTCCGCGGTGAAGCGGGCGAGGTCGAGGGGCTCGTAGGCGGCCTGGGCCCGGCCGGCCTCGATGCGCGAGAAATCGAGGAGCGCGTTGACGAGCTTCAGGAGCCGCAGGCCGTTGCGGTGGGCGAGCTCCACCAGGCGGCTTGTGTCGGGATCGACGGCTGAGGACTCCAGCACCTCGGTCAGCGGCCCGAGCATCAGGGTGAGCGGCGTGCGGAACTCGTGGCTGACGTTGGAGAAGAACACGGTCTTCTGCCGGTCGAGTTCGGCGAAGGCCTCGGCCCGGCGCCGCTCGGCCTCGTAGGCGTTGGCGTTGGCGAGCCCCGTGGCGATCTGGCCGACGAACAGGTCGACGAAGCCGCGATAGGCCTCGTCGAGGGGCCGGTAGGGGTTCAGGCCCGCGACGAACACCCCGGCCGGGCGGTCCTGGCCCTGCTGGGCGATCGGCACGACGCGGGCGTGGACAGGCGGGCGGTCCCAGGGGCCGGACGGCAGGTCGGCGAAGAGCGGCCCGAGGGCGTCCGCCGCCACCGCCGCCGGGCCGGCGGGATCGCGATGCGCCAGCGCGGCGGCCGCGGCCTCGGCCGCCCGCCCGGCGGCCGGGTGGTCCGGCCCGAGTCCCGCCCGGGCGAGCAGGGCCGGCTCGTCGCCCACCAGGTAGGCGAGCGCCACCGGCAGGTCGGGGGTGCCCTCGCCGAGGCAGGCCGCGACGACCGCGCCGACCTCCGCCACGGTCCGGGCCGCCGCCATCCCGGCGCCGAGGTCGCGCAGACACCGCAGGCGCCGCTCGCCGATGACCCGCTCGGTCTCCTCCGAGACGACGCAGAGCATGCCGGTGACGATGCCGGACTCGTCGGCGAGCGGGCTGTAGGAGAAGGTGTGGTAGCTCTCCTCGCTGAAGCCGCGCCGCTCCAGGAACAGCAGCAGCGCCTCGTCCCAGGTCGCCTGGCCGGTGCGCAGCACCTGGGCGATGCGCGGGCCGATATCGGGCCAGATCTCCGCCCAGACCACGTCCGAGCGCGAGCCCAGCGCCCAGGCCTCCTTGACGCCGAGCGTCGGCTTGTAGGCGTCGTTGCAGAAGAAGGTGAGGTCGGGCCCCCAGGCCATCCACATGGCGAAGCGGGAGCCCAGCATGATCCGCACCGCCGTGGTCAGCGATTGCGGCCAGCCCGCGACCGGCCCGAGCGCGGTGGCCGCCCAGTCGTGGGCGCGCAGGCGCGCCCCCATCTCGCCGCCGCCGGGAAAGAGGGTGTCGTGCGGGGTGGGCAGGTTACCGGCCATGGGTATTGTCCAGCATGCCCCGGCGATGGCACGGGCACCCCGGACTGTCAAAAACCAGTCTTAAGAAATGTGAAATGTGCCGGGCCGCCCGCGGGGGATCAAGGGCCCTGGACCGCCTGCCCGGTCAGGGCCTCGCCGATCTCGGCGACGATCTGTTGCGGCGTGGCGCCGACCGAGACCACGAGCGGGTTCTCCTCGGGCGCGGGCTCCTCCAGGGTACGGAACTGGCTGTCGAGCAGACTCGTCGGCATGAAGTGGCCGTGACGGGCCGCCATGCGCCGGCCGATCAGCTCGCGGTCGCCCTGAAGGTAGACGAGGCGCACGTCCGGCCGGTCCCCGACCAGGATGTCGCGATAGGCGCGCTTGAGGGCCGAGCAGGTCACGACCCCGTGGCGTCCCTCCGCGCGCAAGCGGTCGATCCAGGCCGCGATGGCGGCGAGCCAGGGCCAGCGGTCCTCGTCGGTGAGCGGGGTACCGGCCTGCATCTTCTCGACGTTGGCGGCGGGGTGGAAATCGTCCCCGTCCTCGAACTCCCAGCCGAGCCGGCCGGCGAGCAGGCTCGCCACCGTGGTCTTGCCCGAGCCCGCGACGCCCATCACCACGACGACCGCGGGGGGAACCGGGTTGCCTGCCGCATCGTCCATCGTGGCGATTCCTCTCGTTCTTCGTTGGCGTTCTGGAACAGACGATACCGCGCCGGCACCAACCCTCCCCCGCAGAGGGGGGAGGGTCAGGATCGTCGTTCTCACATATGCAGCGCGCGCTTCTCCACCGCGAGCGCGGCTTCCTTCACCGCCTCGGTCAGGGTCGGGTGGGCGTGGCAGGTGCGGGCGATGTCCTCCGACGAGGCGCCGAACTCCATCGCCACCGCGACCTCCATGATGAGGTTGCCGGCATCCGGACCGACGATGTGCACGCCGAGCACCCGGTCGGTCGCGGCGTCGGCCAGCACCTTCACGAAGCCGTCGGTGGTGTGGTTCACCTTGGCGCGGCCGTTCGCGGTGAACGGGAACTTGCCGGTGTTGTAGGTGATCCCGTCCTTCTTCAGCTCCTCCTCGGACTTGCCGACCGAGGCGACCTCCGGCGTGGTGTAGACCACGTTCGGGATCACGCCGTAATTCACGTGACCGGCCTTGCCGGCCAGGATCTCCGCCACCGCGACGCCCTCGTCCTCGGCCTTGTGGGCGAGCATCGGGCCGGCGATCACGTCGCCGATGGCGTAGATGCCGGTGACGTTGGTGGCGTAGCGGTCGTCGGTCTGGATCCGGCCCTTGTTGTCGAGCTGGACGCCGACCGTGTCGAGGCCGAGGCCCGCGGTGTAGGGCACGCGGCCGATCGCCACGAGGACCACGTCGGCCTCCAGCACCTCGGCGGCACCGCCCGCGGCCGGCTCGACCGTGACCTTGGCGCCCGCGTTGCTGCGCTCGACGCCCGTCACCTTCTGCGACAGGCGGAACTGGATGCCCTGCTTCTGGAGGATGCGCTGGAACTGCTTGCCGACCTCGCCGTCCATGCCCGGCAGGATCCGGTCGAGATACTCGACCACGGTGACCTCGGCGCCGAGACGGCGCCAGACCGAGCCGAGCTCGAGGCCGATCACGCCGGCGCCGATGACCACGAGCTTGCCCGGGACCTTGGTCAGGTCGAGGGCGCCGGTGGAGGAGACCACCACCTCCTCGTCGATGGTGACGCCCGGCAGGTTGGCGACGTCCGAGCCCGTCGCGATCACGACGTTCTTGGCCTCGAGGATCTGGTTGCCGCCATCCTCCGAGATGACCTCGACCCGGCCGGCGCCGGCGAGACGCCCGGTGCCCTGGAACGCATCGACGCCGTTCTTCTTCAGGAGGAACGCGACGCCCTTGGTGTTGCCGTCGACGCCGTCCTGCTTGAACGCCATCATCTTGGCGAGGTCGAGCTTCGGCTCGCCCACGGTGATGCCGAGCACCGGCAGGTGCTTGGTCGTCTCCTCGAACGCCTCGGAGGCGTGCAGCAGGGCCTTCGAGGGGATGCAGCCGACATTGAGGCAGGTGCCGCCATGGGTCGGGCGCTTCTCGACCACGGCGGTCTTCAGGCCGAGCTGGGCGGCGCGGAGCGCACAGACGTAACCGCCGGGGCCGGTGCCGATGACGACGAGATCGTAGGAGGACATTCAGGACTCGCGAGGTTGGGAGCGGCGGGCCATCGAGGCTCCGCCGCCAGATGAGTGAGCGGGGTTGAGGAGCGGCTAGCGGCCGCCCGAGATCGTCAGGGTCGTGCCGGTGGCGTAGGAGGCCTCGTCCGAGAGGAGCCACATCACCGCGGCCGCGATCTCGTCGGCGGTGCCGGCGCGCTTCATCGGCACGAGCGGGCTCAACCGCGCCAGCCGATCCGGCTGGCCGCCGCTGGCATGGATGTCGGTCTCGATCAGGCCGGGGGCGACGCCGTTGACCCGGATCCCCTCCTGGGCGACCTCGCCGGCCAAGCCGGTGGTGAAGGTGTCGATGGCGCCCTTGGAGGCCGCATAGTCGACGTACTGGCCCGGAGCGCCGAGGCGGGCCGCGACCGACGAGATGTTGACGATGACGCCGCCCCGCCCGCCGTGGCGGGTCGACATCCGCCGTACCGCCTCGCCGGCGCACAGGAACGAGCCGATGACGTTGGTGGTCAACATCCGGTTGAGCCGCGCGAACGTCATCTCGTCGACGCGGGCCGCGTAGTCGACGACGCCGGCATTGTTGACGAGGCCGCCGAGGGTGCCGAGGCCGTCCGCCGCCTGGAACAGGGCCGGGATGTCGGCCTCGACCGCGACGTCGCTCCGCACGGCCAGCGCCTTGCCGCCGTGCTCCTCGATCTCCCGCACCAGGGCGTCGGCGGCGTCCTTGGCCGCGACGTAGGAGAAGCAGACCCGCCAGCCGGCCCGCGCCGCGCGTAACGAGACCGCCCGGCCGATGCCGCGGCTGCCGCCGGTGACCACCAGGACCTTGTCCATCGTAAGCCGCTCCCCGATGCGAGAGGCCCCTCCCCCGGGCGGGGAAGGGGCTGGTTGGTCTTAGAGGTCGAGCACGAGGCGCGCCGGGTCCTCCAGGGCCTCCTTGACCCGCACAAGGAAGGTCACGGCCTCCTTCCCGTCGACGATGCGGTGATCGTAGGACAGGGCGAGGTACATCATCGGCCGCGCCTCGATCTTGCCGTTGCGCACCACCGGCCGCTCCTCGATGCGGTGCATGCCGAGGATGCCCGATTGCGGCGCGTTGAGGATCGGGGTCGACATCAGCGAGCCGTAGATGCCGCCGTTGGTGATCGTGAACGTGCCGCCCTGCATGTCCTCGATCGACAGCTTGCCGTCGCGGGCCTTGCGGCCGAAGCCGGTGATGGCCTTCTCGATCCCGGCGATCGACAGCTGGTCGGCGTCGCGCACCACCGGCACGACCAGGCCCTTGTCGGTGCCGACCGCGATGCCGACGTGGTAGTAGTTCTTGTAGACGATGTCCTGGCCGTCGATCTCGGCGTTCACCGCCGGCACGTCCTTCAGGGCGCCGATCACCGCCTTGGTGAAGAAGCCCATGAAGCCCAGCTTGGCGCCGTGCTTCTTCTCGAACACGTCCTTGTACTGCTGGCGCAGGGCCATCACCGCGCCCATGTCGACGTCGTTGAACGTCGTCAGCATCGCGGCGGTGTTCTGGGCGTCCTTGAGGCGCCGGGCGATGGTCTGGCGCAGCTTGGTCATGCGCACCCGCTCCTCGCGGGAGGCATCGTCCGGGGCGGACGGCGCGCGGGCGACCTGCGGGGCCGGAGCCGGGGCGGGGGCCGAGGCGCCCGACGAGATCGCCGAGAGCATGTCGCCCTTGGTCACGCGGCCGTCCCTGCCGCTGCCCTTCACCGACGACGGGTCGACGCCGGATTCGTGGGCGAGGCGCGCGACGGCCGGGCCGTTGTCGCCGGACGCGTGGCCCTTCGGGGCGGCGTCGCCGTGGCTGCCGTAGGAGGCGGACGAGGACTTGGCCGGTGCCTCGGCGGCGGCCTTCGGGGCCTCCTTGGGCGCCTCGGCCTTGGGAGCGGCCGCGCCGTTGCCGGCGGAGGCGCCGCCCTCGACGATTGAGCCGAGGAGCGCGCCCGGCTCCACCGTCTCGCCGTCCTTGGCGACGATGTCGCCGAGCTGGCCGGAGGCCGGGGCGTTGACCTCCAGGGTGACCTTGTCGGTCTCGAGCTCGACCAGGGGCTCGTCGGCCTTCACGGTGTCGCCGGGCTTCTTGAACCAGCGGCCGATCGTGGCCTCGCTCACGGACTCGCCGAGCGTCGGGACGCGGATTTCGGTGGCCATGTCTTCCGTCGGGGTTGGGGCGAGGACTGTCGCCCGGAACTGCAAGGATCAGGCGGCGCCCCGCGAGGGGCGCCGGTGAAGGATGATCAGACCGCCAGGGCCTCGTTGAGGAAGGCCTGGAGCTGGTCGAGGTGCTTCGACATCAGGCCGACGGCGGTCGAGGCCGAGGCCGGGCGGCCGACGTAGCGCGGGCGCTTGGAGGCGGAGCCGGCCTGGTTGAGGACCCACTCGAGGTAGGGCTCGACGAAGGCCCACGAGCCCATGTTCTTGGGCTCCTCCTGGCACCACACCACCTCGGCGTTGCGGAAGCGCGAGATCTCGGTGGCGAGGGACTTCAGCGGGAACGGGTAGAGCTGCTCGACGCGCATCAGGTACACGTCGGAGATGCCGCGCTTCTCACGCTCCTCGTAGAGGTCGTAATAGACCTTGCCCGAGCAGAGCACGACGCGCCGGACCTTGTCGTCCTTCGACAGCTTCACGCCGTCCTGCGCCTTCTCGGCGTCGTCCCACAGCACCCGGTGGAAGGTCGAGCCCTCGGCGATGTCCGAGAGGGCCGAGACCGCCCGCTTGTGGCGCAGGAGCGACTTCGGGGTCATCAGCACCAGCGGCTTGCGGAAGTCCCGCTTCAGCTGGCGGCGCAGGATGTGGAAGTAGTTCGAGGGCGTCGTGCAGTTGGCGACCTGCATGTTGTCCTCGGCGCACATTTGCAGGTAGCGCTCGAGACGGGCGGACGAGTGCTCCGGACCCTGGCCCTCGTAGCCGTGCGGCAGCAGCATCACCAGGCCCGACATGCGCAGCCACTTGCGCTCGCCGCTACTGATGAACTGGTCGACCACGACCTGCGCGCCGTTGGCGAAGTCGCCGAACTGCGCCTCCCACAGCACCAGGGAGTTCGGCTCGGCCAGCGAGTAGCCGTACTCGAAGCCGAGCACCGCCTCCTCCGAGAGCATCGAGTTGATGACCTCGTAGCGGCTCTGGCCGTCCTTGATGTGGTTGAGGGGCGTGTAGCGCTCCTCGTTCTCCTGGTCGATCACCACCGAGTGGCGCTGCGAGAAGGTGCCGCGCTCGACGTCCTGGCCCGACAGGCGGACCCGGTGACCTTCGGTGAGGAGCGAGCCGAAGGCCAGCGCCTCGGCGGTCGCCCAGTCCAGCCCCTCGCCGGTCTCGATCGCCTTGGCGCGGTTGTCGAGGAAGCGGCGGATGGTGCGGTGCAGGTGGAAGTCCTGCGGCACCGTGGTGATGGCCTTCCCGATCTCCCGCAGGGTATCGGCCGGCACGCCGGTGCGGCCGCGGCGCGGGTCGTCCTCGTCCTCGCGCACCGCCTTCAGGCCCGACCAGCGGCCGTCGAGCCAGTCGGCCTTGTTGGCCTTGTAGCCGGTGGCGATGTCGAACTCGCTGTCGAGGGTGGCGCGGAACTCGGCCTTGCGGTCGTCGAGCTCCTTCTGGCTCACCACGCCGCTCTCGGTCAGCCGCTTGCCGTAGGTCTCCAGCGTCGAGGGGTGCTTGCGGATGATCTGGTACATCTTCGGCTGGGTGAACGCGGGCTCGTCGCCCTCGTTGTGGCCGAAGCGGCGGTAGCAGAGCATGTCGATCACCACCGGCTTGTGGAACTTCTGCCGGTACTCGGTGGCGATCTTGGCCGCGAAGGTGACGGCCTCGGGGTCGTCGCCGTTGCAGTGGAAGATCGGCGCCTCGACCATCTTCGCCACGTCGGACGGATAGGGCGAGGAGCGCGAGAAGCGCGGATCGGTGGTGAAGCCGATCTGGTTGTTGATGATGAAGTGGATCGAGCCGCCGGTGCGGTGGCCCTTCAGGCCCGACAGGCCGAAGCACTCCGCCACCACGCCCTGGCCCGCGAAGGCGGCGTCGCCGTGGATGAGGAGCGGCAGCACGGTGGTGCGCTGCTCGTCGCCGGTCTGGTCCTGCTTGGCGCGCACCTTGCCGAGCACCACCGGATCGACGATCTCGAGGTGCGAGGGGTTGGCGGTCAGCGAGAGGTGGACGGTGTTGCCGTCGAAGGCCCGGTCGCTCGACGCGCCGAGGTGGTACTTCACGTCGCCCGAGCCCTCGACCTCGGCCGGCGACGACGAGCCGCCCTTGAACTCGTGGAAGATCGCCCGGAACGGCTTCGACATCACGTTGGCGAGCACGTTGAGGCGGCCGCGATGGGCCATGCCCAGCACGATGTCGGTGACGCCGAGCGCCCCGCCGCGCTTGATGATCTGCTCGAGCGCCGGGACCATCGCCTCCGAGCCGTCGAGGCCGAAGCGCTTGGTGCCGGTATACTTGAGGTCGAGGAACTTCTCGAAGCCTTCCGCCTCGATCATCTTGTTGAGGATCGCCCGCCGGCCCTGCTCGGTGAACGAGATCTCCTTGTCCTTGCCCTCGATGCGCTCCTGGATCCAGGCCTTCTCCTCCGGATCGGAGATGTGCATGAATTCGACGCCGAGCGTCTGGCAGTAGGTCCGCTCCAGGATCGCGACGATCTCCCGGATGGTGCCGAATTCGAGGCCGAGCACGTTGTCGAGGAAGATCGGCCGGTCCCAGTCGGACTCGGCGAAGCCGTAATGCTGCGGGTGCAGTTCCTCGTGGTCGCCGCGCGGCTGCAGGCCCAGCGGATCGAGCTTGGCGTGCAGGTGGCCGCGCATGCGGTAGGCGCGGATCAGCATGATCGCGCGGACCGAGTCCTTGGTCGCCTGGAGCACGTCGGCCGGGGTGGCCGCCTGGCCCTTGGCCTCCTGCTTGGCCTTGATCTTCTCGCCGACCGCCTTCTCGATCTGCGCCCAGTTGCCGTCGAGCGCCGAGACGATCTCGCCGTTGGCGGCGATCGGCCAGTTCGGCTTGGCCCAGGACGCGCCCTCGGCGTTCTTGACGACGATCGCACTCTCCTCCTTCAGGCCGGAGAAGAAGCTGCGCCACTCGGGATCGACCGCGTTGGGATCCCGGGTGTAGGTCGCGTAGAGCTCCTCGATGTAATCGGCGTTGCCTCCGTAGAGGAACGAGGTTCCGAGGAGGGCGTCGTTCGCGTCCTGGCGTGCCATGGCGATCTGTCTATCCGCGCTGGTCGATCGGAGGCCGGCTTCTCGCCTCCGGGTGAGGCGGGAGAATGGCGGTCCATCGACGGTGGGGGCGCCCGCGGGAGCGGGCGCGAGGATGTGTTACGAACTCAAGAGAGTTGACGTTTGCTTGCGATGTGGGTGCGGGAGGCAAATCCCGCACGCCACGTCTGCCATGCGCGAGGCGAAGGGCATCGGCGTCCTAGGGGACGACTCAGCCCTTCAGGACCTCGACCAGGGTCTTGCCGAGGCGCGCCGGCGACGGCGAGACGCGGATGCCGGCCTCCTCCATCGCGGCGATCTTGTCCTCGGCGCCGCCCTTGCCGCCCGAGATGATCGCGCCGGCATGGCCCATCCGGCGGCCGGGAGGCGCCGTGCGGCCGGCGATGAAGCCGACCATCGGCTTCTTGCGGCCGCGCTTGGCCTCGTCACGGATGAACTGCGCCGCCTCTTCCTCGGCCGAGCCGCCGATCTCGCCGATCATCACGATCGACTCGGTCTTGTCGTCCTTGAGGAACATCTCGAGCATGTCGATGAACTCGGTGCCCTTCACCGGGTCGCCGCCGATGCCGACCGCGGTGGTCTGGCCGAGGCCCTCGTTGGTGGTCTGGAACACCGCCTCGTAGGTCAGGGTGCCGGAGCGCGACACGATGCCGACCGATCCCGGGCGGAAGATGTTGGCCGGCATGATGCCGATCTTCGACTCGCCGGCGGTGACGATGCCGGGGCAGTTCGGGCCGATCAGGCGCGACTTCGAGCCCTCGAGCGAGCGCTTCACCCGCACCATGTCGAGGACCGGGATGCCTTCGGTGATGCAGACGATCAGCGGGATCTCGGCGTCGATCGCCTCGCAGATCGCGTCGGCGGCGCCCGGCGGCGGCACGTAGACCACCGAGGCGTCGGCGCCGGTGGCGTGGCGGGCTTCCTTCACGGTGTCGAACACCGGCAGGCCGAGATGGGTCGCGCCGCCCTTCCCCGGCGAGGTGCCGCCGACCATCTTGGTGCCGTAGGCGATCGCCTGCTCGGAGTGGAAGGTCCCGTTCTTGCCGGTGAAGCCCTGGCAGATGACCTTGGTGTTCTTGTCGATGAGGATGGACACGTGCGATCTCCGGAGATCTGCATTCTAGGATGGGCGGTGCGGCTCAGGCAGACCGAGCGTTGAGGTGCACCGCACCTGAGAAACCTGCGCCGAGGGGGAGCCCGACCGGGCTCCGCTCACGAGAAGGGCGCCTGCGAGAGGCGCCCTGCCCTCCTCAGCCCTTGCGCACCGCCGCGACGATCTTCTGCGCCGCGTCGTCGAGGTCGTCGGCCGGGATCACGTTGAGGCCCGAGGAGCGGATGATCTCCTTGCCCTTCTCGACGTTGGTGCCCTCGAGGCGCACCACCAGCGGGACCTGCAGGCCCACCGCCTTGACGGCCGCGATCACCCCGTTGGCGATCACGTCGCATTTCATGATGCCGCCGAAGATGTTGACCAGGATGCCCTTCACGTTCGGGTCGGCGGTGATGATCTTGAAGGCCGCGGTGACCTTCTCCTCCGAGGCGCCGCCGCCGACGTCGAGGAAGTTCGCCGGCTCTTCGCCGTAGAGCTTGATGATGTCGAGGGTCGCCATCGCCAGGCCCGCCCCGTTCACCATGCAGCCGATGGTGCCGTCGAGCGCGATGTAGGCGAGGTCGTACTTCGAGGCCTCGATCTCCTTCTCGTCCTCCTCGGTGACGTCGCGCAGCTGCACGATCTCCGGGTGGCGGTAGAGGCTGTTCGAATCGAACGAGATCTTGGCGTCCAGGCACTTCAGGTGCCCGTCCTTGGTGACGATGAGCGGGTTGATCTCCAGCATGCTCATGTCCTTGGCGGTGAACGCCTTGTAGAGCTTGCTGGTCAGGTCCTCCGCCTCCTTGGCGAGCGGGCCGGTCAGGCCGAGCGCCTTGGCGACCGCGCGGCCGTGATGGGGCATCGCGCCGGTGGCCGGGTCGACCGAGAAGGTGATGATCTTCTCAGGGGTGTCGTGGGCGACCTGCTCGATGTCCATGCCGCCCTCGGTCGAGACCACGAAGGCGACCTTGCCGGTCTCGCGGTCGACGAGCATCGACAGGTAGAACTCGGTCTCGATGTCCGAGCCGTCCTCGATGTAGAGGCGGTTGACCTGCTTGCCGGCCTCGCCGGTCTGCACCGTCACGAGGGTGCGGCCGAGCATCTGCTCGGAGAAGGCCTTGACCTCCTCGACCGACTTGGCGAGGCGCACGCCGCCCTTCTCGCCGGCCTCGGCCTCCTTGAACTTGCCCTTGCCGCGCCCGCCGGCGTGGATCTGGGACTTCACGACCCAGAGCGGGCCGCCCAGCTCGTTGGCGGCGGCCTCGGCCTCGGAGGCCTTGAAGATGGCGCGGCCGTTCGAGACCGGCAGGCCGAACTCCTTGAGGACGGCCTTGGCTTGATACTCGTGGATGTTCATGGGGCGACAAGCTTTCTTAAGTCAGGCGGGGCGTCGGGGGAGGCGGCGCGGGATCTGCCCGCGCCGCCCGTCGGGCCTTACGCCAGCGCGCCGTTGATGCCCTTGCAGGCCTCGACCAGGCCCTTCACGGAGTTGACCGACTTCTCGAACATCGCCTTCTCCTCAGCCGTGAACTCGACCTCGACGATGCGCTCGACGCCGTTCTCGCCGATCACGATCGGCACGCCGATGAACAGGCCGTCGACGCCGTACTGGCCGGTGAGGTGGGCCGCGCAGGGCAGGACCCGCTTCTTGTCCTTGAGGTAGCTCTCGGCCATCGCGATCGCGGAAGCCGCCGGCGCGTAGAAGGCCGAGCCGGTCTTGAGCAGGTTGACGATCTCGCCGCCCCCTTTACGGGTCCGCTCGACCATGGCGTCGAGCTTCTCCTGGGTCGTCCAGCCCAGCTTGACGAGGTCGGGCAGCGGCACGCCGGCCACCGTCGAGTAGCGCACCAGCGGCACCATGTCGTCGCCGTGGCCGCCGAGCACGAAGGCGGTGACGTCCTCGACCGAGACCTGGAACTCGTCCGCCAGGAAGTGGCGGAAACGGGCCGAGTCGAGCACGCCGGCCATGCCGACGATCTTCTTCGGGTCGAGGCCGGAGAACTTCTGCAGCGCCCACACCATCGCGTCGAGCGGGTTGGTGATGCAGATCACGAAGGCGTTCGGGGCATGGGTCTTGATGCCGGTGCCGACCGCTTCCATCACCTTCAGGTTGATGCCGATCAGGTCGTCGCGGCTCATGCCGGGCTTGCGCGGCACGCCGGCGGTCACGATCACCACGTCGGCCCCGGCGATCGCCGCGTAGTCGCTGGCGCCGCTGTACTTGGCGTCGAAGCCGTCGACCGGGGCCGACTCGGCGATGTCGAGGCCCTTGCCCTGCGGCACGCCGTCGGCGATGTCGAACAGCACGACGTCGCCCAGCTCCTTGAGGCCGGCGAGGTGCGCGAGCGTGCCGCCGATCTGTCCAGCGCCGATGAGCGCGATCTTCTTGCGTGCCATGTGTGAACCGATCCTTCGCGGTGTGGTGGAACCGTCGGGGGGCCGGGGTCCGCTCGCGAGGAGCCCGCGCCGGCGGGTGCCTCTTTGGCGAAAAAAGCCGTGGCCGACAACCCGAGGGCCTTGCGCGGGGCGCCGGGGCAGCGCTAACGCCGCGCTCACGGCTCGTCATACGATCTGAATCTGTCAGTCGAATCAATATTTTGTCGCGATGTCCCACCGCGCGTTACAATTTTGTAAGTTTGTCAGCAGGCTTACAGGGTCCCGATGCGCAGGATCCGCAGCATCGCCCGGATGACCGCACCGAGGCGGGCCTCGATCAGGTCGCGCGGGACCTCGGCGTCGAGCTGGATCGAGACCGGGTGCAGGAAGCGGTGGCTGGTGTCGAAGATGAAGGCGAGGCCGCGCTCGCGGTCGCGCAGCGAGAAGGTGCCGGCATTCATCCCCTCCTCGATCACCCGCTCGACCAGCTGGCGCAGGCGGCCGCGGTGGCGCCGGGCGATCGGCCGCGACTCGACCGTGGCGTCGCGGTGGACGGCGAACAGGTGCGGGTCCCGCGCCAGCACCTCGCGCTGCATCGAAGCGAGCGCCAGGAGCAGGCGTTCGAGCTTGTCGTCGGCGGGGTCGGGCGCGTCCGCGATGGCGCCGAGCTCGGCCTCGACCTCGCGCAGCCAGCGGCCCGCCACCGCGTCGACGAGGGCGGTCTTCGACGGGAAGTAGCGGTAGACGTTGGCATGCGTCATGCCGGCTTCCGCCGCGACCCCGACCACGGTGACCTGCCGGTGGCCGAGCCGGCGCAGGTGGTCGGCGGCGATCGCGAGCAGCCGCGCATCGGCAGAGAGCGGCGCCGGCCTGGCGCGGGAGACCGGGGCGGCGGGAAACGGTCCGTCCGTCGGAGACGTCTCGTCGCGGGACTGGGCGCCGGAGCGGCTGCGGGGCGTAAGACTCGGGGACACTTGGAACTCGGGGACAAGATTGAACCGGTCGTGCGACGATCCCGCCAGGGTAGCGGCGGGCCGGCGGCAGGAGAAGCCCCGGGCCGGCGCCGCAAAAGACGCAGTATCAGACCCGGTAGCGCCGGTGCAGGCTCGACACCACGTCCTCGGCCAGCCCCAGCCGCTCGGCGAGATAGGCCAGATACAGCTGGTTGACCCTGCGGCGCTGGTCGACGGCGAGCAGCGAGGCGACGTAGGCGTAGGCGCCGAGATCGGCGTCCAGGATCGCGTCGAGGAGGTCGCCGAGGGCGAGCGGCGCGGCCAGCGCCTTGTCGAGGCGCTGGCGCTCGGCCTCCGCCGCGCTGATCCGGGTGAGCGCGTCGCGCACCGGGGCGGGATCCTGCCGGCGCCCCTGGGCCAGGAAGGCCGCCGCCATCGCCTGGATGACGAGGTCGCGTTGGCCTGGCTCCAGCACCCGGAGGTTCAGGGTCAGCGGCACCAGGGTCTGATGGCGGTTCTGCAGGAAGGCGTGCAGCACCTTCTGGGCGAGGGCCTCGGTGACCACCGCGTCCGCGCGCCCCGCCCGCCGGTCGCGCCGCGAGGCCCGGGCCGGGGCGGCCTCCGGCTCCTCGACCTCGTCGGTCGCGTCGCGTCCGAAGGCGCGGGTGAGGAAGGCGAAGCTCATTGCGGGGTCTCGGGTCTCGCGGTCGGCATCAACGTGCGGCCGCCCGACGGGCTCCGCTGGTTCGGCCGCCAAGTCGCGTGCGCCACTCTCCCACAGCCGGCATTCTCATAGCCCGCGTTGCAGATCATACGGAATTTCCGTATGTCACACACCCATGACGGCCGATCGGTTCGACCTCGCCAAGGACGCGATCAATCGCCAGAAGCACAAACTGCCCCCTGGCCTTCGGCGACCGGATCTTCGAGGACGACGAGCATCTGCTCATCCCGTCGATTCGCGAGATCGACGGAGAGGAGAGGTTCAAAGTGGTCGGATCGTCGAGGGGAAGCTGTTTACCGGCGTGTTTGTCTGGCGGGGGGAACTGCTTCGTTTCATCTCGGTGTGAAGGAGCAACAAGGGTGAGGAGCGAGCCTATCGCGCTGCCGGCTGACCCGGTCGACGCCGAGGATTTCGACGTGAGTGTCGATGCGCTGGACCGCAGCCAGCGCGCACGCCTGATCCGCCGGACGCGAACCGGGCTCGGCCTGTCGCAAACCGAGTTCGCCAGCCGCTTCCGGGTCCCGGTCGGTACGCTGCGCGACTGGGAGCAGGCACGGGCGACGGCGCCGGATTTCGCTGTCGCCTACGTGCGGGTCATCGGGCGGCACCCGGATCTGGTGGCCGACGCCGTCGCCTAGGTCCCTGCGGGTGTAGGCGCGACTCTCTGGAGTCATGCCGACGACCGTCGCGGTGACCTGTTGCGGGCGGCAGGCGCCGCCGAAGGAGCAACGACGCGGGTGATCGGCCGCCGCCGCGCAAACTCTTCGCCTCCCTGCCCTGGGCGGCGCCCCGCGCGGCCCAATCTAGAGGGCCCGATACCCCGCATCAGGATCACCGCACCGGCATGACACGCCCCCGACCGTCTATACGGAGCCTTTGCCGGAGCCTCTGCCGGAGCCCCCGCGCATGACCCTCGACCAGGGCCTCGCCTTCGGCCTCATCGGGGTCACCGTCCTGCTCTTCGTCTGGGGGCGGCTGCCCTACGACCTCGTGGCGCTCCTCTCCCTCGTCGCCGGCGTCGCGCTCGGGCTGGTGCCGGCCTCGAAGGCGTTCGACGGCTTCGCCGACGACGTGGTGATCATCGTGATGAGCGCGCTGGTGATCTCGTCCGCCGTCTCCCGCTCCGGCGTGATCGAGAGCGCGATGCGCCCGTTCCTGCCCTACCTGCGAAAACCCCGCCAGCAGGTGCCGGCGCTCGCCGGCGCGGTGATGGGCCTCTCGGTCGTCACCAAGAACATCGGGGCGCTCGCGATCCTGATGCCGGTGGCGATCCAGCTCGGCCGCAAGACCGGCACGTCGGCCTCGCAGCTCCTGATGCCGATGTCCTTCGCCTCGCTGATCGGCGGCCTCGTCACTCTGGTCGGCTCGTCGAACAACATCATCGTCGCCAAGGTGCGGGCCGACGTCGTCGGCGAGCCCTTCGGGATGTTCGATTTCACGCCCGTCGGCCTCGGCCTCGCGGTGGCGGGCCTCGCCTTCCTGTCGGTGGGCTACCGGCTGCTGCCGAAGGACCGGCGCCCCGGGAGCTCGCTGGCCGACGCCTTCCGGATCGAGGCCTACACCACCGAGGCCTGCCTCTCGGCGGAATCACCCCTCGTCGGCGCCACCGTGGGCGAGCTGGAGGCGCTCGGCGACGGCGACGTGACGGTGGCGACCGTCATCCGCGAGCGCTTCCGCCGCTACGTGCCGGGTCCGGACTGGCGGCTCCAGGCCGACGACATCCTGCTCCTCGACGGCGAGCCGGAGGACCTGGAGCGCCTGGTGGCGCGGGCCAAGCTCACCCTCGTCGGCACGCAGAGCCCCGCGGGCGAGGTCGCGGTGATCGAGGCGGTGATCCCGGACGGCTCGGCGCTCGCCGGCACCACCGCGGGGGGCGCCGATCTCGCCGGGCGCCACGGCACGGCGTTGCTCGCGGTGAGCCGCTCCGGCGCGGCGATCACCCGGCGCATCGGCAGCGTGCGCCTGCGCGCCGGCGACGTGGTGGTCCTGCGTGCTCCCCCCGAGCGCCTGGCCGAGGTGCTCTCGGAATTCGGCCTGCTGCCGCTCGCCGAGCGCAAGCTCGCGCTCGGCCACAGCCGCCGCAGCTACATCCCGATCGCGGTGCTGGCCGGGGCGATGGCGCTGGTGGCGCTCCACCTCGTGCCGGTGGCGATGGCGTTCTTCGGTGCGGCGGTGCTGCTGCTGCTCCTGCGCGTCATGACCATGCACGAGGCCTATGAGACGATCGAGTGGCCGGTGATCGTGCTGCTCGGCGCCCTGATCCCGGTGAGCGACGCGGTGCGCGCCACCGGCGGCACCGACCTCATCGCCGGCGCGCTCTCGCACACGATGCAGAGCGTACCGCCGATGCTGGCGATCGGGCTCCTGCTGATCGCCGCGATGGCGGTGACGCCGTTCCTCAACAACGCCGCGACGGTGCTGGTGATGGGACCGATCGGCGCCAGCCTCGCCCAGAAGCTCGGGCTCAACCCGGACCCGTTCCTGATGGCGGTGTCGGTGGGAGCGGCCTGCGACTTCCTCACCCCGATCGGCCACCAGTGCAACACCCTGGTGATGGGTCCGGGCGGCTACCGCTTCGGCGACTATGCCCGCCTCGGCCTGCCGCTCTCGCTCATGGTGATCGTGGTCGGCACGCTGCTGATCAGCCTGTTCTGGCCGGTGGCGCCGCGGTGAGGCGGGGCCCTTGAGAACCCCCACTTGCCGAAACGTCATTCCTTAGGGGATTGTCCGTACGTGACACCGTGTCGCCACGGGCCAGAATCGTGTCTCCCGGGCCCGGGGGATACAGGAGTGACATGACGGCGATCTGGTTCATCTTCGCGCTCATGACCGGCTTGGCGGTGCTCGTCCTGCTCTGGCCGATGTCGCGCCGGCTCGCGCTCGCGGCCGTGCCGGAGGGCGAGGCGCGGATCGCCACCGAGACCGGCTTCTACCGCGACCAGCTGCGGGAGATCGACCGCGACGCGGCCCGCGGCCTCCTGGCCGAGCCGGAGGCCGAGGCGGCCCGGGCAGAGGCGGCGCGCCGCCTGCTGCGGGCGAGCCGCGAGCCCGGCCGCACCGCCGGTGCGGTCGGCGAGCCGGCCCTGCGTCGGCGCCGCGCGGCCTCGGCCTTCGCCCTCTCGACGGTGCCGCTGGTGGCTCTCCTCGTCTACGGGATGTACGGCTCGCCGGACCTGCCGGCCCAGCCCCAGGCCGAGCGCCTGGCCCATGCGCGATCGGCCGGCAACGACCTCGCCGCGGCGGTGGCGCAGATCGAGGCGCACCTCGCCAAGGCGCCGGAGGACGGCCGCGGCTGGGCGGTGCTCGCCCCGGTCTACTTGCGCGTCGGGCGCGGCGAGGACGCGATCAAGGCCTACGAGAACTCGCTCAGGTTGCTTGGCGAGGATGCGACCCGGCTCGCCGATTACGGCGAGGCCCTGGTGGCGACGGGCGACGGAGTCGTCTCGTCGCGGGCCCGCGACGCCTTCGAGCGGGCGCTCAAGCAGGATCCCAACGCGGTCAAGCCGCAATTCTACCTCGCCCGCGCCGCCGAGCAGGACGGCGACCGCGCCCAGGCCCGCACCCGCTACGCCGCGCTCGCGGCGGGAGC
The DNA here is from genome assembly GCF_003173775.1 of Methylobacterium sp. 17Sr1-1. Taxonomy (NCBI): domain Bacteria; kingdom Pseudomonadati; phylum Pseudomonadota; class Alphaproteobacteria; order Hyphomicrobiales; family Methylobacteriaceae; genus Methylobacterium; species Methylobacterium sp. 17Sr1-1. Next base: position 4,625,652 of record NZ_CP029552.1, read on the forward strand.
GCCGCCCGAGGCGCCCTGGCTGCCGATGGTGCGCGACAGCCTCGCCCGCCTCGACGGCACCGCGCCGCCTCCCGCCGCGGCGAAGCCCGCCGCGGGTCCCGGCATGAGCGAGGAGCAGCGCGGCATGGTCCGCGGCATGGTCGAGGGGCTGGCCCAGCGCCTCGCCGAGAAGGGCGGGACGCCGGAGGAATGGGCCCGGCTGGTGCGCTCCTACGGGGTGCTGGGCGAGCGATCGAGGGCGGAGGAGATCCTGGCGCAGGCCCGGACCGCCCTCGGGAACGATCCGGCCAGGCTCGCGCCGGTGGAGGAGGCCGCCCGGGAGATGGGAGTGGGCGCGCCGAAGGCGGCGCCGTGACGATCGCGACGCCTGACCCCCCCGCCGCGGGGGAGGGTGGCCTGCGGAGCAGGCCGGGAGAGGGGACCGCGACGGTGCCGAACGTGGCGCCCTTCATGGCGGTCGCGACCTCTCCGGAAGCGTGGTTCCCCTCTCCCGCCCGGCTCCGCCGGGCACCCTCCCCCGCAGAGGGGGGAGGGATCAGGCCCGCGCTCTACTCGGCACCGCCGCCCAAGCACTGCTATACACCGACAACCAACAGAGCCGGCCCCGCGCCGGCCGCCCCCGGGAGACGCCATCCATGACCCTCGCCACCCCCCTCCCCCATCGTCCCGCCTGAGCCCCGCCCCATGACGCGCCGGCGCCGCCGTTCCGTCCTCATCCTCGTCTGCGGCGCCGTGCTGGCGGTGGCCCTCGGGCTCGTCCTCTCGGCGATGCGCGACACCATCGTGTTCTTCCGCTCGCCCACCGAGGTGGCGGGCCAGAAGGTCGCGCCGGGCACCCGCTTCCGCCTCGGCGGGCTGGTCGAGGCCGGCTCGCTCAAGCGCGAGGCCGACGGCAAGGTGGCGTTCGCCGTCACCGATACCGGCTCGACCGTGCAGGTGCGCTACCGCGGCCTGCTGCCCGACCTCTTCCGCGAGGGCCAGGGCGTGGTGACCGAGGGCGTGCTGGAGCCCGACGGCATTTTTCGCGCCGACACCGTGCTCGCCAAGCACGACGAGACCTACATGCCCCGCGAGGTCGCCGACGCCCTCAAGGCGCAGGGGCGCTGGCAGGAAGGCGGGGCCAAGGAAGGCGGCGCCAAGCAAGGCGGGACCAAGCCCGGAACCGCGCAGGCCGAGCCCGTCTCCCGCACCGCCGTCCAATAGTCCCTCCCCGTGCGGCGGAAGGTCTTGGCGGCGCTCGGCACGAAGCGGACTAAGGTGACGTCCGCGATCCGCCGCGGCAGGACGCCGGGCGGGAGAGCCGTCGACCGATCTCCCGTCCCGATGGACTTCACGCTCACCGAAAGGTCGCCCTGGTGCTGATCGAGGTTGGTCACTACGCCCTCGCCCTCGCGCTCGCCCTGTCCCTGACGCAGATGGTGATGCCGGTCTGGGCGAGCCGCGCCGCCGACCCCGTCCTGCGCAGCGTCACGGTGCCGGCGGCGCTCGCCACCTTCGCGTGCATCGCCTTCGCGTTCGGGGCGCTGACCTACGCCCACGTCACCTCGGACTTCTCGGTCCAGAACGTCGTCGAGAACTCGCACTCGATGAAGCCGCTGATCTACAAGATCTCCGGCGTCTGGGGGAACCACGAGGGCTCGATGCTGCTCTGGGTGCTGATCCTGGCGCTGTTCGGCGCCGTGGTGGCGCTCGCCCGCAACGCCGTGCCGCCCACCTTGCGCGCCAACACGCTCGGCGTGCAGGCCGCCATCACCGCGGTGTTCCTGCTCTTCATCCTCGTCACCTCGAACCCGTTCGCCCGGCTCAACCCGGCCCCGGTCGAGGGGCGCGACCTCAACCCGCTGCTCCAGGATCCCGGCCTCGCGATCCATCCGCCGCTGCTCTATCTCGGTTATGTCGGCTTCTCGATCACCTTCGCCTTCGCCATCGCGGCCCTGATCGAGGGCCGGATCGACGCCGCCTGGGCCCGCGCCGTGCGGCCCTGGACGCTGGCGGCCTGGTGCTTCCTCACCGTCGGCATCGCCATGGGGTCGTACTGGGCCTATTACGAGCTCGGCTGGGGCGGCTGGTGGTTCTGGGACCCGGTCGAGAACGCCTCGCTGATGCCTTGGCTCGCCGGCACGGCGCTCGTTCACTCCACCGTCGTCATGGAGAAGCGCGACGCGCTCAAGGTCTGGACGGTGCTGCTCGCCATCCTGACCTTCTCGCTGTCGCTGCTCGGCACCTTCCTGGTGCGCTCAGGGGTCCTCACCTCGGTCCACACCTTCGCCACCGACCCGACCCGGGGCACCTTCATCCTCGGCATCCTGGTCCTGTTCATCGGCGGCTCGCTGGCGCTGTACGCCTGGCGCGCCCCCACCCTGCGCCAGGGCGGCCTGTTCGCGCCGATCTCGCGCGAGGGCGCATTGGTGATGAACAACCTGTTCCTGTCGGCGGCCTGCGCCACGGTGCTGGTCGGCACCCTCTACCCGCTCGTCCTCGAGTCGCTGACGGGCGAAAAAATCTCGGTCGGGCCGCCCTTCTTCAACCTGACCTTCCTGCCGCTCGCCGTGCCGCTGCTCCTCGTGGTGCCGTTCGGCCAGACGCTCGCCTGGAAGCGCGGCGACCTCGCGGCGGCGAGCCAGCGGCTGTTCGTCGGTTTCGCGCTCGCGCTCGCCGTTGCGCTTCTGGCCATCGCGGTCACCTGGGGCGGACCGGTGGGGGCGCCGCTCGGCATCGGGCTCGGCGCCTACCTGATCCTGGGCGCCGCCCTCGAGATCGTCACCCGGGCGAAGGGCAAGACATTCGGGTTGTCGCTGCGCCGCGCAGCCGGCCTGCCGCGCTCGGCCTGGGGCACGGCGCTGGCGCATGCCGGCGTCGGCGTCACGGTGATCGGCATCGCCGCCCAGGCCTGGAGCGTCGAATCCCTCGCCACCGTGAAGCGCGGCGGCGAGCTGCGCGCCGGTCCCTACGTCGCGGCTCTGGAGGGCGTCCTGCCCCGCACCGGGCCGAACTACACCGAGACCGTGGCCCATCTGACCATCCGCGAGGGCGGCGACCCGGTCGGGGTGATCGAGCCGGGCAAGCGCTTCTACGCGTCGCGCAACATGTCGGTGAGCGAGGCGGGCCTGCTCACCCTCGGGGTGAGCCAGGTCTATGCCAGCGTCGGCGAGACCGGGACCGACGGCAGCCTCGGCATCCGCCTGTACTACAAGCCCCTGGTGCTGCTGATCTGGCTCGGCGCCGTGGTGATGGCGCTCGGCGGCGGCCTCTCCCTCACCGACCGGCGCTTCCGCGTCGGCGCCCCGGCCCTGCGGCCGGCGATCCGCGACGCCGCCGGCCCGGTGCCGCCCCACTCGGTCCCCGCAGAGTAGGACAGGTCAGTCACCCCGATGCGTGCGCTCCGCTCCGCCCTCCTCGCCCTGGCGCTCCTCATGCCCGTCGCCGCCGGCGCCGTGCAGCCCGAGGAGGTGATGAAGGACCCGACCCTGGAGAAGCGGGCCCGGGCGATCTCGGCGGGCCTGCGCTGCCTCGTCTGCCAGAACCAGTCGATCGACGATTCCGACGCGCCGCTCGCCCGTGACCTGCGGCTGATCGTGCGCGAGCGCCTGCGCCAGGGCGACGACGACGATTCGGTGCTGCGCTACGTGGTGCAGCGCTACGGCGAGTTCGTGCTGCTGCGCCCCGTCGTCGCCTGGCACACCGCGCTCCTCTGGCTGACCCCGGTGCTGGTGGTCGGCCTCGGCGGCCTCGCCCTCTTCGCGACCTCCCGTAAGCGGAAGGCGTCCCAGCCCAAGGCCCTCTCGGCCGCCGAAGAGGCGGCGGTCGCCGACCTGATGCGCCGGGCCGAATCGCGATGAGCGGGGGCCTCACCGACATCGCCGGCATCCGCGTCGGCCACGCCGAGGATGCCCGCGCCCTCTCGGGCACCACCGCGATCGTCTTCGATGCACCGACGGTGGCCGCGGTCGATATCCGCGGCGGCGGGCCGGGCACGCGGGATACGGATCTCCTCGATCCCGAGCGCACGGTGGCGGGGGTGGACGCCCTCGTCCTGTCCGGCGGCTCGGTCTTCGGGTTGGATGCCGCCGCCGGTGTCGTCGCCCGCCTCGCCGAGACCGGTCGCGGCTTCGCGGTCGGCCCGGCCCGGGTGCCGATCGTGCCGGCGGCGATCCTGTTCGACCTCCTCAACGGCGGCGACAAGGCGTGGGGCCGTTTCTCGCCCTACCGCGATCTCGGCTACGCCGCGGCCGTCGCGGCGAGCGCCGGTCCGGTGGCGATGGGCTCGGTCGGGGCCGGGCTCGGCGCCCGGACCGCCAACCTCAAGGGCGGCCTCGGCAGCGCCTCCGCCCTGGTCGAGGGCACGGGCGCCCGCGTCGCCGCCCTGGTGGCGGTGAACGCCCTCGGACGGGTCACCGTCGGGGACGGACCGCATTTCTGGGCCGGGCCGTTCGAGGAGGGAACCGAGTTCGGAGGCCTCGGCCCTGCGCCAAAAATCCCGCCCGACGCCTTCGCCTGGCCGGCAAAGCCGATGCCGGGCGCCAACACGACGATCGCGGTGGTCGCGACCGATGCGCGCCTGACCAAGGCCGAGGCCCGCCGCCTCGCCGTGACGGCGCAGGACGGTCTCGCCCGGGCGATCGTGCCGGCCCACACACCCCTCGACGGCGACCTCGTCTTCTCCGCCGCGACCGGCGCCGTGCCGCTCGCCGATCCCGTCGGGGATCTGGCGCGATTGGGCGACGCGGCGGCGCGGGTGCTGGCGCGGGCGGTGGCGCTCGGGGTCTACCATGCGCGCGCCCTGCCGGTGACGGGGGCGCAAGCGGCGTGGCGGGACCGGTTCGAGGGGTGAGAGGGTTAAGCCCCTACCCGTTCTTCACACCCGACCCTTTCCCGGACGACTGGAGCGTCAAAGGACGCTTCGCGACTTTTTGCGCTGGATCCCGGATCTCCTTCCACTTCGTTGCAGTCGTGTAGGACCGTACCGGGCCCGGAAAGGTCCGGGTCGCCAAGGGTGAAGGGTGGGCGCCCGATCCGGTACGCCCGCCCCACTCCTCACAATCGATACCGCAGTCCCGCCGTGACCCCATGCGCTACGCCGGCCGGGGGCCGATCGGCATCGAATGGAATCTGGTGCGGCGCGCGGGCCAAGGTTGCGCCGGCGGCCTCGCCCGGACGACCGAGCCGTGGCAGAAGCCTCGCGATCGAAGGAGAGGTCGAGGCGGTGAGCTACCTGGTGGTCTTTCTCGGCGCCGGCCTCGGCGGGGCCCTGCGCCACGGCGTCAACCTCTGGGCGGCGCGGGCGGGCAGCGGCTTTCCGTTCGGCACCATGCTGATCAACATCGCCGGCTCGATCCTGATGGGGGTGCTCACCGGCTGGTTCGCCGCGAGGGGCGCGGGGCCGCAGGCCCTGCGGCTGTTCCTCACCACCGGGGTTCTCGGCGGCTTCACCACCTTCTCGACCTTCTCGCTCGAGGCGTTCCTGCTCTGGGAGCGCGGCGCGCACGCGGCGGCGCTCACCTATGTCGGCGTCTCGGTGGCGGCCGGCATCGCGGGCGTCGCCGCGAGCCTCTGGGTGCTGCGCCAGCTCGCGTGAACGGAGGCCCGGCGGGTTGACAAGCGGGGGGATCGGAGGCGGAGTCTTCTTCAAGATGAGCGACACAGCCCCCCGTCCAGAGGCCGAGAAGCCCCGCATCGCCATCACCTACTGCACCCAGTGCAACTGGCTGCTGCGGGCCGGCTGGATGGCGCAGGAGCTGCTCTCCACGTTCCGCGACGATCTCGGCGAAGTCGCGCTGATCCCCGGGACCGGCGGCGCCTTCGCGATCACCTGCGGCGACGCCCTGATCTGGGAGCGCAAGCGCGACGGGGGATTTCCCGACATCAAGACCCTCAAGCAGCGGGTGCGCGACCGGATCGAGCCGGGCCGCGACCTCGGCCACATCGACAGGGCCTGACGCCTTGACCATGCCGCGCCACCCGCGCGCCGCCAGGACCTTCCCTTCGGACCCCGTCATGAGGACCACGCCATGATCCGCCGCCGGCTCCACGCCCTGCGGCGGGACGGGCTGTCGACGCAGGTCTACCTCGTCGCCCTGGCGATCGCCCTGATCGGGCCGGGCCTCCTGTTCACCGCCGTGCTGCTCGGCCGCTACGCCTCCCTGGAGCGGATCCGCTTCCAGCAGGATGCCCGCGAGAGCGTGCGCGGCATCGCGCTCAGCATCGACCGCGACATCGCCGGGCTGGTCTCGGTGCTGCAGACCCTCGCGGCCTCGCCGCGGCTGAAGCAAGACGGCCTCGGCGGCTTCGAGACCCAGGCCCGGGCGGTGACCGAGACGACGGGCCTCCACCTCTCCCTGCGCCGGCGGGACGGGAGCCAGCTCGTCAACACCGCCCTGCCCCCCGGCGCGCCGCTGCCGCAGGACCCGCATCCCGAGGATGAGGCGGTGCTGGCGACGACGCGCCCGGTGATCGGCGGCGTCCGCGCCGGCGCGCCCGGGCGGCCGCCGACCTACGACGTCGCGGTGCCGGTGACGATCGAGGGGGTGCCGACCTACGTGCTCAGCGTCACGGTGCCGGTGGAGCGGCTGCACCAGATCCTGGTCCAGGACCTCGCGCCGGGCTGGACCACCGGGATCATCGACCGCAACGGCCTCCTGCTCGCCCGCTCGGAGGACCATGCCGGCCTCGCCGGCCAGCCGATGCAGGCCGCCCTGCGCGGCCATCCGACCGCCGCCGCCGACATCTGGGAGGGCGTCGACCGGCGCCGGCGACCGGTGCTCTACGTCGAGACCGCCGCCAAGGCGGCCGGCTGGACCGTCGGCGCCAGCATCCCCCGGCAGCAGGTCGAGGCGCCGCTGCGCCACTGGGTCGTGGCCTTCGGGGGGTTCGGGCTCCTGGCGCTCGCCGTGTCGTCGGTGCTCGCGGTCAAGCTGTGGGCCCGGGTCGCCGAGCCCCTGCGCCAGCTCGCGGCGGCCGGCGGGGCGCTCGCCGCCGGCCAGCCGGTGCCGCGGGTCTCGACGCCGATCCGCGAGATCCGCCAGCTCGCCGACACCCTCGCCGACGCCTCGCAGAGCCTGCGCCGGCGCATCGCCGAGCGCGATCAGGCGCTCGAGCAGCAGAGCCGCAGCCTCGCTGCGCTCCGCGAGAGCGAGGCGCGCTTCCGCCACATGGCCGATTCCGCCCCGGCCCTGATCTGGATGACCGACGACGCGGGCGAGATCGTCTTCGTGAACCTCCACTACGATTACCTGTTCGGCCGCTCGACCGGGACGCTGACGGAAGGGCGCTGGCGCGAGATCATCCACCCGGACGACCTGCCCGGCTTCGAGGCGGCGTTCGAGAGCGCCTTCGCGGCGCGCACGCCGTTCCGCCACGCGACCCGGGTGATCGACCGGCACGGGGCGACGCGCTGGATCCTGTGCGAGGGCGTCGCCCGCCTCGACGATCACGGCCGCTTCCTCGGCTATACCGGCTGCAACGTCGACATCACCGAGGCCAAGGACGCCGAGACGGCGCTCCGCGAGGGCGAGGAGCGCCTGCGGCTGGCGCTGGCCGCCGGGCGCCTCGGGACCTGGGAGATCGATCTCGTTTCGGGTCAGCACCGCCTCTCGGCCCGCTCGGCCGAGATCTTCGGGGCCGCCCCCCTGTCGCACGAGGCCTGGACCCGCACGGTGCACCCCGAGGACCGCACCCGGATCGAGGCCGCGCTCGCCGACCTGCTCGCGGGCGAATCCGAGTACCGCACCGAGTTCCGGATCCGGCCGGACGGGTCCTCGCAACGCTGGGTCAGCGCCCAGGCGATCGTGCAGCGGGATGCGGGAGGCCGGGCGCGCCGGGTGATCGGCATCCACCAGGAGGTGACCGAGCGCAAGCGGGCCGAGGAGCACCTGCGCCTGCTGGTCCACGAGCTGAACCACCGGGTGAAGAACACGCTCGCCACCGTGCAGTCGATCGCGATGCAGAGCCTGCGCGGCCTCGACGGACCGCAGGCGGCGGGCGCCAAGACCGCCTTCGAAGCCCGGCTGATCGCGCTCGCGCGCGTCCACGACGTGCTCACCCGCGAGAGCTGGGAGGGGGCGGAGCTGGCCGAGGTGGTCAAGGACGCCCTCGCCCCCCTCGACGGGCCGGGTGCGCCCTCGCGCTTCGCGGTCGGTGGGCCGGCCTTGCGCCTGCCGCCCCGCATCGCCCTCTCGATCGCCATGGCGCTGCACGAGCTCGCCACCAACGCGGTCAAGTACGGCGCCCTCTCGGTGCCGGCGGGGAAGGTCGCGCTGTCGTGGTCGGTCGCCGACGGATGCCTCTCGCTGCGCTGGCAGGAATCCGGCGGGCCGCCGGTCGTCCCCCCGACCCGCACCGGCTTCGGCTCCCGCCTGATCGAGCGCAGCCTCGCCCGCGAGCTCGACGGCACGGTGAGCCTGAGCTTTCCGCGGGAGGGTGTGGTCTGCACCATCGTGGCGCCCCTCGCCGAGCCGGGCGCGCTCCGGCCGGAGCCGCGGGAGGCGAGCGGCGCCACGCCGGTCCGGCGTAGGGCGGCGGGGCAGGCGTGAGGTCCGGGGCTGTGTGAGACGAAGCAGGGCGCGGGTTTCTCCTCTCCCCACGGGCGCAGGGCTGTCCGGGAAAATCCCATTTAGAATCGAGCGCGGGATCCCCTCTCCCACACGGGCTACGGCCTTGACGGAAATGGTTCGGCGTCTGTGAGTTGGGCGTCTTTGCGGTTCAGCGAGGACAACCGATGCGAGGCTTTGGATCGGGCGACGTACGCACCGAGGCCCGGGGGGCGTGGCTGTTTGAGCGGATCGTCACCACCGGCAGCGTGGTGCTGAGCACGGTGGGCGGCAGCGAAGCCGGTACGGCGGCCGCCCATCGCTACCTTTCCTCGCCCTGCGCTGACTGGCAGGGCATCCTGCAGGCTTTTGCAGCCCGCACGGCCCAGGCCTGCGCCGGGCGTCCGATCGTGGCCGTCCAGGACACGAGCGAGATCAACTTCACCCCAGCTGCTGCTGGCCGCCATGGCCTGGGGCCGGCCGGCAACGGCCGCAATCCCGGCTTCTTCCTGCACCCGGTCATCGCCGTCGATGCCGAGGACGAGGCGGTGCTGGGCTTGGTCGACGCCCAGCTCTGGACCCGCGCCGCCCGCCAGACGGCGCCACGTCACCGGCGGCCAGTCGAGGACAAGGAGAGCCAGCGCTGGATCACCGGAGCGGCCGCTGCCGCGACGGCTTTGGCCGACACGGCCCGGAGCTTGATCGTGGTCGCCGACCAGGAGGGCGACATCTACAGCCACTTCGCCCGTCGGCCCGCGGGCAGCGATCTTCTGGTGCGGGCACGCCATGACCGGCCACTGGTTGAAGGGGCAGCCTTCAGGACAAGGCGTCATGGCCCGTCGCGACAACCGGCACCGTGGAGGTGCCGGCTCGCCCTGGGGTGCCGGCCCGCATCGCCAAGGTGAGGCTGCAGGCCGGACCGGTCGAGGTGGTCCGTCCCTCCGGCCCAGGCGCCCGCGAGCCGGCCAGCCTGAGGCTGCATGGCGTCTGCGTGCAGGAACTCGAGCCGCCTGTGGGCGTGACGCCCTTGTGCTGGCGGCTTCTGACGACGCGGGCGGTGCCGGATGCCGCCGCCGCGCAGGACATGGTGCGGCTGTACCGGTTGAGGTGGCGGATCGAGGAGGTGTTCCGCGCTCTCAAGCGCGACGGGCTCGGCCTGGACGAGACACAGGTGCGGGTGCCAGACAAGCTGTTCCGGCTGAGTGCCTTGGCGCTGGGAGCCGCCGTGCGGATCCTGCAGTTGGTCGATGCCCGCGACGGCAGCCGACGACCGATGCAGGACGTTCTGGATAAGGCGGCTCTGCCAGTGGTCGCGGAACTGGGGCGGGCCTGCGAGGGCAGCACGGACCGCCTGCGCAACCCTCACCCCGTCGGCAACCTGAGCTGGTTAGAGTGGATCGTGGCCCGCCACGGCGGCTGGAACGCTCCCAACTCGCCACCCGGTCCCAAGGTCGTCGCGCGCGGATGGGAGCGCTTCTCGGCCATGCTCGCCGGTGCCCTCCTCGCGAGAGACTCACTTCCGTCAAGGCCGTAGCCCACACGGGAGAGGGGTAGGGGCGATTGAAGATCGCGCAGGGTGGCTCGGCCTCAGGAAAAATCGCCGAACGTCGAGCTGCACAGCTCGACGGTTCAGGATCATTGCGGCAGCCGAGCCACCCTCACGCGGGATCTTCGATCCCCACGGCCCCTCTCCCACACCTTGCAGCGATACCGGGCAAGGATCTCTGGCAAGCCCGGCATCGCCTGGAGAGGGGAGACGCGCCATCTCTTTTCCCCGGACGATCCCTCCTCAACCCTGCGTCAATCCGAAGTCGGTCGGCCGATCGATTGCGCCCGGCGGGAATCGTCCCATATCGCCGGGAGCCGAGGGCCCGTCCGCGCCCGGCGCCGGACGGACCGACATGACCGCAGACCCGACGCCAAGTCCCTCGGCCCGCCGGCCGCTCCTCGCGCGGCTCGGCTCGTTGCGGCTCGACCCCATCCGGCTCGGTCCCCTCCGCGGCCGCACCCGGCTCACCGCCGCGGGGGCGGCGCTGCTGCTGCTCGTCGGGTCCGCCAACGGGCTGCTGCTGGCCTGGCAGAGCAGCGTCCAGCACCGCATCACCCACACGCTGTCGGTCGACCGGACCCTGATGCAGGTGCTGGCCGACCTCCTCGACAGCGAGACCGGGCAGCGCGGCTACCTCCTGACGGGCGATCCGGCCTTCCTGGTGCCCTACACCGCCGGGCAGGCCCGGATCGCCGCGGAGCTGCCGGTGCTGGAAGCCGAGCTGCGCAGCGCCCCGACCCAGGAGGCCCGCCTGCGCGCGTTGCGCCCCGCCATCGCCCGCAAGTTCACCGAGCTCGACCGGACGCTCGCCCTCGACCGCGCCGGCGACCGCGACGGGGCGCTGGCCCTGGTGCGGGCCGGCGAGGGCAAGGCGGAGATGGACGAGATCCGCCGGATCATCGAGACGATGCGCGCCCAGGAGGACGACCTGCTGGTCGGCTACCAGCAGCACGCCCACCGGATCGAGGCGATGGTCGGGATCGGCAGCGTCGTGTCGGTCGGCATCATGGCGCTGCTCGCTGTCCTGGCCCTGCGCGAGGCGACGCGGCGGGCCGCCCTGTCGCGCTTCCTGCCCGCCGAGCTGGCGCCGCTCTTGGAGCGCGGCGGCAGCATGGAGCGGGGCGGCGGCCTGCGGCTCGGCGAGCGGCGGCACGCGGCCATCGCCTTCGTCGACATGCGCGGATCCACCACGATCGCCGAGCGGGCCGATCCCGAGACGGTGGCGATCCTGGTCACGGGGTTCCGCCGCTGCGTCGCCCAGGCCGCCCGGGAGACCGGCGGCGTGATCGACAAGTTCATGGGCGACGGCGCGCTCGTGGTGTTCGGCGTGCCGGAGGCGCGGAGGGACGCCGCCGCCCAGGCCCTCGCCTTCGCGGGCAGGCTGGAGGCCCTGGTGGCCGAGTGGAACGCGGGATCGGGCGAGCCCCCGGTGCGCATCGGCATCGGGGTGCATTGCGGCGAGGTGTTCGTCGGCGTGGTTGGCGACGACGACCGGCTCGAATTCACCGTGCTCGGCGACGCGGTCAACGTCGCGGCCCGGCTCGAACAGGCGACCAAGACCTTCGGGGCCACCACGCTCGTGTCGCAGGCCGCGCTCGATGCGAGCCGGACCTCCGGGACGGGGTGGCACGAGGTCAGCCGCCAGCCCCTGCGCGGCCGGCAGGAAGCCTTCCCGATCTACGGCCGGGCCGCCTGAGGCACGCCTCGAGACGAGGAGGAGGGCCGAAAACGGCGCGGGACGGGGTAGCGGTCCCGGCCGGGCTCTGCTATCGCAGCCGCCCCGGCCGGGTCGGCTCGAAGACGATCCGGCGGTGGAAGGCGCACCAGCTCTTGCCGTCCTGCACCGGCGCACCGCAGCAGACCGCACGGTCGTTCGGTTCGCCGATGATGAACTTGCACACGAAGGCGCCCGACTGGGCGAACGGAACCCGGAGGCTCGGAGAGGGCTCCTCGACGGTGTCTGCGGTCACGATATGCGACATGCGCACGAGCTGGTTCATCGGGTACTGACTCGCTGGCCTTCCGTCACCCTCGACCAGAAGGGCGCCGGGCCGGTTCGTGGCGGGCAGGTCCGTCGCCGGATTCTCCACCCCATGGGATCCGCCCCCTCGAGACCCGTGCGCACACGCGTCGCTCAAGGGCAGCGGTGATCGTATGAATTTGGGGTTGCGTCTCGCAGAACGCAAGCCCCCTAAGCATTTACGCGTGGTTTTCGACAGCCGCGAGGGTGTCCGCGCCGGCTCCGGCCCATCCTCGCGGCGTCATCGACTTGCCATCCACGTGCCCTATCCTTGAGTGATCCCCGCCACCGCGCGCTTGCCCCGAGGCCGCCATGACCGACGCCGCCCTCGCCCCCGATCGCGCCGGCGCGGCGCATGGTCACGCCCGCTCCGGGCCGCGCCTCGACCACCGGCTGCACCCGGCGGCCATGGCCGGGTTCCTCGCCGTGCTGGCGGCGGGCCTCGCCTATGGCGGCTACAACCTCGTCGCCGACATGCACCGGGCCGGCCAGCCGCCGCTCGCCATCGGGGCCTTCGCGCTGCTCGGCCTCGCCCTGGTGATCGCCCTCGCCTTCGAGTTCGTGAACGGCTTCCACGACACCGCCAACGCGGTGGCGACCGTGATCTACACCCACGCGATGCCGCCCGTCGTCGCGGTGGTCTGGTCGGGCGCGTTCAACTTCCTCGGCGTCATGGCCTCGACCGGCGCGGTGGCCTACAGCGTCGTGACGCTGCTGCCGGTGGAGCTGATCCTCCAGGTCGGCTCGGGGGCGGGCTACGCGATGATCTTCGCGCTGCTCCTCGCGGCGATCGTGTGGAATCTCGGCACCTGGGCGCTCGGCCTGCCGAACTCCTCCTCGCACGCGCTGATCGGCTCGGTGATCGGGGTCGGCCTCGCCAACCAGCTGATGGCACCCGACCACGCCGCCTCCGGCGTCGCCTGGGGGCAGGCGCTGAGCGTGCTCGAATCGCTGCTGTTCAGCCCCCTCGTCGGCTTCGTCTGCGCCGCGGGCCTGCTCTTCGCGCTCAAGCGCCTGGTGCGCCGGCCCGACCTCTACCGCGCGCCCGAGGGCGAGGCGCCGCCGCCGCTCTGGATCCGTGGCCTCCTGATCCTGACCTGCACCGGCGTGTCCTTCGCCCATGGCGGCAACGACGGCCAGAAGGGCATGGGGCTGATCATGCTGATCCTGATCGGCGCCGCCCCGACGGCCTACGCGCTCAACCGCACCATGCCGGATTCGAGCACGCCCGCCTTCGTGGAGGGCTCGCAAGCCGCGAGCCGGGTGTTCCGCGACCACGCCGCCTCCGCCGCCGTGCCCGACGCCGCCGGAACCCGCGCCCGGATCGGGGAGGCCCTGAAGGCGCAGGCGCCGGGGAAGGCCCTCGCGGCGCCCGACGGCCTCGCGGCGCTGGCCGGCCTCGCGGACGACATCGCCGCCGAGGTGCAGAATTACGGCGCCATCCGGCACGTGCCGGCGGCGGCGACGCAGAACCTGCGCAACGACATGTACCTCGCCGGCGACGCGGTGCGGCTCCTCACCGGCGAGCACTCGCCCTTCTCCGAGCCCGAGAAGAAGACCCTCAAGGACTACCAGCGCACCCTCGACGACGGCACCCGCTACATCCCGACCTGGGTCAAGGTCGTGGTCGCCCTGGCGCTCGGCCTCGGCACGATGGTGGGCTGGAAGCGGATCGTCGTCACGGTCGGCGAGCGCATCGGCAAGCAGCACCTGACCTACGCGCAAGGCGCGTCGGCGGAAGCGGTCGCCGCCGGCACGATCGGGCTCGCCGAGGCCTAAGGGATGCCGGTCTCGACCACCCACATCCTGTCGAGCGGCGTCGCCGGCACGATGTGGGCCAACGGCACCGGCCTGCAGATGGCGACGGTGCGCAACCTGGCGCTCGCCTGGATCCTGACCCTGCCGGCGGCGATCGCGCTGGCGGGCGCGCTGTACTGGGGCTTGCGGCACGTGTTCTGAGGACACGCACCCTGGCAACCCGGCCCGCAGGCGTGTAACCGCGTCGAGCGGGCGCTTTTTTCGGCCCGCGCCAGGGACCCGCCATGCGCTTCCTCGTGACAGGCACGGCCGGCTTCATCGGCTTCCATCTCGCCCGGCGCCTGCTCCGGGCCGGCCACGAGGTCGTGGGGGTCGACGGGCTGACCGACTACTACGACGTCGCCCTCAAGCAGGCCCGGCTGGCGCAGCTCGCGACCCTGCCCGGCTTCTCGTCCCACGCCTTCATGCTGGAGGAGCCCGGCACCTTCATGGCGCTGATGGCCGAGGCGCGGCCGGAGGTGGTGGTGCATCTCGCCGCGCAAGCCGGGGTGCGCTACAGCCTGGAGCACCCGGAGGCCTACGTGTCGGGCAACATGGTGGGGACCTTCCAGGTGCTGGAGGGCTGCCGGGCGCATCCGGTGCGCCACCTGCTCTTCGCCTCGACCTCCTCGGCCTATGGCGGCAACAAGGCGGTGCCGTTCCGCGAGACCGACCGGGCGGTGTGGCCGCTCACCATCTACGCCGCCTCGAAGCTCGCCGGCGAGGCGATGGCGCATTCCTACGCCCACCTCTGGAAGATCCCCACCACCGCGTTCCGGTTCTTCACCGTCTACGGGCCCTGGGGCCGGCCCGACATGGCGCTCTTCCTGTTCACCCGGAAAATCCTGGCGGGCGAGCCGATCGACGTCTACGACCACGGCAGGGCGGTGCGCGACTTCACCTATATCGACGACCTCGTCGAGAGCATCAGTCGGCTGATCGACGCCCCCCCTCCCCTGCCCGGCGCCGCCCCGGTCTCGGCGGCCGACACCCTGAGCCCCGTCGCGCCCTACCGGATGGTCAATATCGGCGGCGGCCGGCCGGTGAGCGTCTCGGCGATGCTCGGCGCCCTGGAGCAGGCCCTCGGCCGGACGGCCCAGCGCCACCTGCGCGACCTGCCGCCCGGCGACGTCGAGCGGACGGAAGCGAGCCCCGACCTCCTGCGCGACCTCGTCGGCTACGTGCCGGCGACGCCGCTCGACACCGGCATCCCGGCCTTCGTCGCCTGGTACCGGGAGCATTACGGCACGGGAGCGTGAGAGGAGCCCGGTCAAATCACCGGCTTGCCAGGGCGGCCGCGACAGTGCTCAATCCTCCCATGCCCCGCAGCCTCGATCCCGAGACCGTGCCCGTTCCCGACGCGGCGCCGCGCCAGACCCGGCGCTACGCCCAGAAGCGCGACGCGATCCTCCATGCCGCCGCCGCCCTGATCAACGAGGCCGGGGTGAAGGGCACGACGCTCGCCGACGTCGCCCGCAGCGTCGGGCTGATGACGAACAGCGTGACCTACTATTACCGCCGCAAGGAGGACCTGGCGGCGGCCTGCTTCCTGCACACGATCGGCGTGCTCGATGGCCTGGCGGCGCGGGCGGAGGCGGCGCCCGACGGGCCGGCGCGGCTCGCCCTCCTCCTCGACCTGATGGTCGCCCATCGGGCCGCGATGGCGGCGGGCGAGGAGCCGGACCTCGCGGTGCTCCACGACGTGCGGGCGCTGCCCGCCCCCCAGGCCGAGAGCGTGTTCTCGGCCTACAACGCGCTGTTTCGCCGCCTGCGCGGCCTGTTCGACGAGGCCGGCCTCGACCGGCCGGACCGCAACGCCCGCACCCACCTGCTGCTCTCGGTGATCCACTCGACCCGGCTGTGGATCCACCGCTACGAGCCGCGGGACTACGCCCGGGCCGGCGCCCGGATGACCGACCTCCTCACGCGCGGCCTCGCCGCGCCGGGCTTACGCTGGCACCCCGCCCTCCTGCCCGAGCAGGCGCCGCCGGAGGAGAGCGAGGTCTCGCCGGAGGCCTTTTTGCGCGCCGCCACGATCCTCATCAACCAGCAGGGCTATCGCGGCGCCTCGGTGGAGAAGATTTCGGGCCTCCTCAAGGTCACCAAGGGCTCATTCTACCATCACAACGACAACAAGGACGACCTCGTCGCCAATTGCTTCGCCCGCAGCTTCGCGCAGATCCGGGCGGTGCAGGACGCGGCGGATGCCAACGGCGGCAGCGGCTGGGACCGGATCTGCACCGCGTCGGCCACGCTGGTGCGCAGCCAGCTCGGCCCCGGCGGTCCCTTGCTGCGCGTCACCGCCTTCAGCGCCCTGCCGGAGGCCCTGCGCACCGAGACCCGGCGCACCATGAACCGCCTGACCGAGCGCTTCGGCTTCTGCCTCGTCGACGGCATGGCCGACGGCTCGGTGCGCCCGCACGATGCCGGCATCGCCGCCCAGCTCGTCTCCAGCATGGTCAACGCGGCGGCCGAGCTGCCGGCCTGGGTGCCGGGGGTGACGCCGGACAATGCGGCGGATCTCTATGCGAGGCCGCTGTTCCTGGGGTTGTTCGCGCCGCCGGCACGCTAGGGCCCGACCCGATCAGCTTGACCATGGGCGAGGGACTGCCTTCAGCCCATGGCCGAGGCTGACTGGCGTCACGCCGGACAATCCCTTCGAATATGGTCGCCGTCGACGCGACGTCCATTGATGGCCGGTTTGGGGGATAGGTAAGGCGAGAGACATGGCCATCGAGATCGCGAAGCTCAGGTCCGAGACGCCAGGCGTCGCTCACCGCATCCACCTCAACAATGCTGGCGCCGGGCTGATGCCGCAGCCTGTGCTCGACGCCATGGTCGGCCATCTCACCCGCGAAGCCGAGATCGGGGGGTACGAGGCGGCCGGGGAGGCAGCCCCCCAGCTCGATGGCGTTTATGACAGCGTGGCGCGATTGCTCGGGGCGGATCGCGACGAGATCGCGCTCGCCGAGAATGCGACGGTCGCTTGGCAGCTCGCGTTCTACGCCATCGCCTTCCAGCCGGGCGACCGGATCCTGACGGCCCGGGCGGAATACGCCGCGAACTACGTCGCTTTCCTTCAGGTCGCGAAGCGAACCGGGGCGGTCATCGAGATTGTCCCCGATGACGGGGACGGCGTGCTCGACCCCGAAGCCCTCGAACGCATGATCGACGGGCGCGTCAAGCTCATCGCGATCACCTGGGTGCCGACGAACGGCGGCCTGCGCAATCCCGCCGCGGCGGTCGGACGGATCGCGCGCCGGCACGGCGTGACCTATCTGCTCGATGCCTGCCAGGCCGTCGGCCAAATGCCGACGCGGGTCGATGAACTCGGATGCGACGTGCTGGCCGCGACGGGCCGCAAGTTCCTGCGTGGCCCGCGCGGCACGGGATTCCTCTACGTCCGGCGCGAGCTGATGCGGAGTCTGGAACCGCCGATGCTCGACCATTTCGCGGCGCCCTGGGTTGCTCCGGACCGCTACGAACTGCGACCTGACGCGCGACGCTTCGAGACGTGGGAAAACAACTACGCTGCCCGGCTCGGGCTCGGCCGTGCGGTGGATTACGCCCTGGAGGTCGGTCTCGATGTGATCGAGGCGCGCTGCCGCGATCTGTCAGCGAGACTGCGCGACGGCCTGAGAGCCGTTTCCGGTGTCAGGGTCTACGACCTGGGACGCGATCCGGCTGCCATCGTGACGTTCTCGGTCGAGAACCGCGGCGCGGACGGCGTCAAAGCGAAGCTCGCCCTCTCGGGCATCAATGTGAGTGTCTCCAACCCCTCCAGCACTCTCCTGGACGCCGAAGCTCGGAAGCTTCCTTCGCTCGTGCGGGCATCTCCACACTACTATAATACTGAAGATGAGATCGATCATCTTGTCTCAGTCATGAGCACGCTGAGGTAGCAGGACATTCGACTCAACGGATGAGCCGTCTGCCGTCCACCTTCAGCGGCCCCTCGCGCGGTCAAGCCGATCGCGTTTCACCCGTCACCGGCTCCGCCGCCAGCAGACAGATCCGCCGCGTCACCCGCCACGAGGCCGCGAAGGCCGGCACCGGCAGGAACTCGAACCGAGAGTGGAAGTTGTGGGCGCCGGTGAAGTAGTTCGGCGTCGGCAGGCCGCGGGCCGAGAGGGCGGCGCCGTCGGTGCCGCCGCGCATCGGGATCTGCCGCGGCGCGATCCCCTCGGCGGTGAGCGCGGCGAACAGGAGATCGACCGGGCGATGATCCTCGCCGAGGCTGTCGTGGATGTTGCCGTAGGTGTCGGTAATCCGGCATTCCACCCGGCCGGTCGGGTAGAGGGCGGCGATCTCCGCCGCCACCGCGTGCAGGCGCTCCTTGCGGGCGGCGAAACGGTTCTTGTCGAAGTCGCGGATCATGACCTGGAGGCGGGCCTCGCCGGAATGGGCCTGAAGGCCGTTGAACCAGATGTAGCCCTCGCGGCCTTCCGTGTTCTCCGGCGTCTCGGCACGGTCGAACCGACTGACGAAGTCGTGCGCCATCAGCAGCGGGTTCACCAGCACGCCCTTGGCCGACATCGGATGCGCGGCGACGCCGGTGAACACGATCTCGGCGCCGGCCGCGTTGAAGGTCTCGATCACCACCTCGCCGAGGCCACAGGCATCGATCGTGTAGGCGAAGTCGCAAGGGAGGCGCGCCAGATCGAGGACCTTGGCGCCGCGCAGGCCGATCTCCTCATCGGGCACGAAGGCGATCCAGATGTCGCCGTGCGGATCCTCGGGCGTCAGGGTCGCGAGCAGCGTCATCAGGACGGCGATCGCCGCCTTGTTGTCGGCCCCGAGCACGCTCGTCCCGTCGCCGACGATCACGTCCTCGCCCTTGTAGGCCGCGATCTCCGGATGCTCGGCGACCCGCAGCCAGATGTCCCGAGCGGGGTTGAGGCAGAGGTCGGACCCGTCGAAGCGCAGCACCTGCGGGCGGATCTCGGGCGAGAGCCCGACATCGACGGTGTCGAGATGGGCGACGAAGCCGATCGGCGGAGCGCCGGGCCGGGTGCCGGGTTTGCGCGCCGTAAGAATCGCGTGCTCGTCGAGCACCACGTCGGAGAGGCCGAGGTCGCGCAGCTCCCCGGCCAGGAGCTCGGCCAGCGCGCGCTGGCCCGGCGTGCTCGGCAGGGTGGTGGCGCGGGCATCGCTCTGGCTCGCCACCGCGAGGTAGCGGAAGAAGCGCTCGATCAGCTCGGCCCGGATGGCCGTTCCGTCCGTCATCTCGTCGGATCCCTGCATCAGGTCAGCGCCACCGAGAAGCCGCGCTGCACGGCGGGCCGGGCCATCAGCGCCTCGTACCAGCGTTTCACGTTCGGGTAGTCGGCGAGGTCGACCCGGTGCCGGGCGTGGCGCCAGGCCCAACCCAGGATGGCGAAATCGGCGATCGAGAGGTCGCCGGCGACGAACTCACCCTCGGCCAAGCGCTTGTCGAGGACGCCGTAGAGGCGGCGCGTCTCCTTCTGGTAGCGCTCAAGCCCGTAGGTGCGGTCTTTTTCGTCGACGCCGAGGAAGTGGTGGACCTGGCCCGGCATCGGCCCGAAGCCGCCCATCTGCCACATCAGCCACTCCATGACCTGAACCCGGCCGCGTCCGCTCGCCGGCAGGAAGCGCCCGGTCTTCTCGGCGAGGTAGACCAGGATCGCGCCGGATTCGAACACCGAGATCGGCGCCCCGTCCGGCCCCTCCACATCGACGATCGCCGGGATGCGGTTGTTCGGGCTGATGGCGAGGAAGGCGGGCTCGAACTGCCGGCCCTTGGTGATGTCCACCGGTTCGACCCGGTAGGTCAGCCCCAGCTCCTCCAGCGCGACGCTGATCTTGCGGCCGTTCGGCGTGTCCCAGGCATAAAGCTGGATCATTCTGCGCTCCCGTGCGGTGCGGGCGGGAAGGTAGAGCGGTTCGGGGGCGGAGTCGCGCCGGTTTGACGGGGAGAGCCGTCACGGCTGGTGCGCTCTCAGGACATGCTGGCTGATTGGGGACAGGACGAGGCGCGGGCTTCCTCCTCTCCCCGCGGGTGCAGGGCTGTCCGGGGAAGTGAGGAGCCATGTATCTGTCTGCTTCTGCGTGTGGTCGAGGCAGTTTTTGGGGACAGCAAGGCGCGGACGTCGGCCCAGGTTTGAGGCTCGAACAAGCCCTGCCGCAGCAGATCGACCAGGCGCAGGATCGGGACGCGCGGGCAGTGGCGGCGCAGAGCCAGGCGCAGCCGCGCGAAGGTGATCATCGCCGCCACCAGTTGCAGGCGCACGGCTTCCACGCTGTGGCCCAGGCAGCGGCGGATCGCCAAGTGCTGCTTGAGCCAGCGAAACAGCAGCTCAATGGCCTGATCACGAACGACAAGTTTTGTCTGGTGCGCACGGCGCGGCTGGTCCTGACGTGGTGACGTGGGCGCGGCTGCACAGCGGCCAGCCAGAGGGCAGATCTCGATCGAGCGAGCGATCGGGGAGGTGCCCATGCGTCGCCACTGCCAGATCCGCCGTCAGACCACGACCACACCGGACGCAGTTCGGCGGTGGGGTCGGGCCTACGGCCTCATCCTGAGCTGGGGATCACCCCAAGCCCCACCGGCAGCGACGCAGATGGCCTTCCCCCCCGCAGAGGAGGCAAGCCATGAGGACGGCTGTCTACGTGCGGGTCTCGACGGCGCGCCAGGCCAAAGCCCAGACCATCGATCAGCAGCTCGACCGACTCCGGGTCCATCTGCAAGCACAGAGCACCACCTCGGACGACAGCGCCATCTTCCGGGATGATGGCCGGAGTGGAGCGATGCCGAACCGGCCCGGATGCACCCACCCCATATTTTTCCCCGGACAGCCCTGCGCCGGCGGGGAGAGGGACTGCGCGCGACCGGAGGTGTGAACCTGCGAACCGCGAGGGACGATCCACGCTGGCTGCATGGAGGACCTGACACATCCGTGGCAAAGCTGCTGCTGATCGAGGACGACCCTGCGACGGCGGAGGAGATTTTGGGCGACCTGCGGGGGGCGCGGGCACGCGGTCGCCTAGGCGGCGACCGGGCCGGAGGGCGCGCAGCGCGCGGGGGACGAGATCCGGGACGCGATTCTTCTCGACCGGATGCTGCCGGGGCTCGATGGCCTGACCCGACCGCAGGGCTTGCGCGACGCCGGCGACCGCACGCCGGCCCTGGTGCTCTCGGCGCTGTCCGACAATCTTGGCACCCGCCGCATCATCCCGGGTTCCGCCGCGCGGCCCCGGAATGACGCGGTGGATGCAGAATAAGAAGCCTTTAGAAGAATTTATCCCATCCACGCCCTCATCTGAGGTGCCCGCGAAGTGGGCCTCGAAGAGGAGTCCAGAAGCCTCCGCGATCCCTGGAGGCGTCCTTCGCGGCTCGGTTCACTCGCACCTCGGCATGAGGGCGCGGGTGGGAGGGAAGAGGGACCGATCGGATCCTCGATGCTACCGCCGATCGGGAGCGAAGGGTCACGCCCATCGCCAAGCCCCGGCGAGGCGCGCGGCAAGTCCGCTCGCCCCACCGGACGACCATCAATACCCGATGGCGCCGCGCTTGAAGCCGAAGCCCGGGACCTCGCAGCCGCAGGACGAGTTGAGCGGGGCCGGCCGGGTCGGGCAATTGCCACGGGCGGTGACGCAGATCCGGCCGATGCGGCCCCCGCCATACTCGCCGCGATAGCGCGGACGGTCGTACTCGTCGCGGTAGCGCGGGCGGTCGTAGTCGTAGCGCTCCTCGTAGCGGCGGCGCGGGCGGTCGTCGTCGTAGCCGCCGCCATAGCCGTACTGCGCGAAGGCGGGTGCGGCGCCGAGGCCGAGGGTCAGGGCGGCCAGGGCGGCGGTCATCACGGTTCTCACGGGGTCTCTCCTCACGGTTTCTGACGGTCGTGTCGGACCTTGTCTCGCCGGTCACGCTAGGCGTCCCGACATGAACGCCGGCTGAGGCGATTCGGTGCCGTTGCGACAGGCGGCCTTGCCGAGAAGCCCTCGCTAAATCACCGGTCCCCCGCCATCGGCCGGGCGATGGTTGTCGTCGGCGGGGGCCATCGCTACCTACGTTCAGTATCATTCCGAACAGCGCGGGCCGGCCGCTCGACGGACCGGCCCCAAGCACAGGGACGCCGACAGTGAAGGACGCGGAGATGGAGCTCCTGAAGCTCGCTGCCCTCGACGCCGACGATCTCGCGGTCATCTCGACCCACCTTCAGGATGCTGTCCTGCGGACCGGAGACCTCGCCTACCTGCCCCGCGAGCGCCGCTTCGCCCTGGTGGCGCGCCGCTTCGACTGGGAATGCCCCGACGGCGCCCCGCCGCGACGGCGGTTGACCGGCCTGCACTTCGAGCGGGTGCTCGCCGTCCGCTGCCGCAACATCGCGCGCGACGAGCCCGACAGCCCGCTCGAGCTTCTGGCCATCACCTTCGAGCCCGGCGAGGCGCCGTCCGGCACCGCGACCCTGGTCTTCTCCGGCGGCGGCGCCATCCGGCTCGAACTCGAATGCATCGAGGCGGCGATGAAGGATCTGGGCCCGGTCTGGCAGGCCGAGAGCAAGCCGGCCCATCTCGACATGCCCCTCGACGCGGCCTGAATTTTTTGGCAGTCGGCGGGCGAAGTCCCGCCGACCACGAGACCGGATCCCGCATGCAGCGCCTCGATTCCCGCGACCCCGACTTCGAGGCGCAGTTCACCCGCCTGCTCTCGGTCAAGCGCGAGGTGGCGGAGGATGTCGACATGGCGGTCCGCGACATCATCCGCGACGTGGTCGAGCGCGGCGACGCCGCGCTGATCGATTATACGACGCGCTTCGACCGGCTCGACCTGACCCCCGACACCATCCGGGTCTCCTCCGAGGAGATCGACGCGGCGACGGCGGCGTGCTCGGCGGAGGCCCTCGACGCCCTGAGGCTGGCGAAGGAGCGGATCGAGACCTACCACCGCGCCCAGGTGCCGGCGGATCACCGCGAGACCGATGCGCTGGGCGTCACCCTCGGCTGGCGCTGGACCGCGCTCGAATCGGTCGGCCTCTACGTACCGGGCGGCACCGCGAGCTATCCCTCCTCGGTGCTGATGAACGCGGTGCCGGCCAAGGTCGCGGGCGTACCGCGCCTCGCCATGGTGGTGCCGACGCCGGACGGGATCACCAACCCGCTGGTGCTCGCCGCCGCCAAGCTCGCCGGGGTCGACGAGGTCTTCCGGGTCGGCGGCGCCCAGGCCGTGGCGGCGCTCGCCTATGGCACGGCCACCATCCGGCCGGTCGCCAAGATCGTCGGCCCGGGCAACGCCTACGTGGCGGCGGCCAAGCGCCGGGTCTTCGGCCAGGTCGGCATCGACATGATCGCCGGTCCCTCCGAGGTGCTGATCCTCGCCGATTCCTCCGCCAACCCGGACTGGGTCGCGGCCGACCTGCTCGCGCAGGCCGAGCACGACAAAGCCGCCCAGGCGATCCTGGTCACCGACAGCGACGCGCTCTCCGAATCCGTGGCGGCGGCCGTCGAGGGCCAGCTCCGGACCCTGCCGCGCTCCGAGATCGCCACCGCGAGCTGGCGCGATTACGGCGCCATCGTGCGGGTGGGGCGTCTCGCCGACGCGATCCCGCTGGTCGATCGCCTCGCGCCCGAGCATCTCGAGATCGAATCGACCGAGGCCGAGGAGCTGGCGGCGCGGGTGCGCAATGCCGGGGCGATCTTCCTCGGCGCCCACACCCCGGAGGCGATCGGCGATTACGTCGGCGGCCCCAACCACGTCCTGCCGACCGCCCGCTCGGCCCGGTTCTCCTCCGGCCTCGGCGTGCTCGACTTCATGAAGCGGACCTCGCTTCTCTCCTGCACGCCCGAGGCCCTGCGGGCGCTCGGCCCCGCGGCGGTCGCCCTCGGCCGCTCGGAGGGGCTGGAGGGCCACGCCCGCTCGGTGGCGATCCGCCTGAACCTTTAATCAGTCCGGCTCATCCTACGTCCGGCTTGCGCGCGGGACCGCGCTCGCCTCTGCTGCATGTTCCAACACACCCGCCGACACACCCGAGACGGGGGAGGAGATCCGATGGCGAGCGAGGCTCCCGATCCGCGACAGCGCCTGGCGGCGGTGACGCTCGACGAGGATTCGATCGGGCGCGGCAACCCCGACCAAGAGCACGAGCGCGCCATCGCGATCTACGACATCCTGGAATCGAACAGCTTTCGCGTGGCCAACCACGAGGGCGGCCCCTACGCGCTGGCGCTGGGCCTCGTCGAGAACAAGCTGTCCTTCGCGATCTCCACCGCCGACGGCCAGCCGGTGATGACCCATCTCCTGTCGCTGACGCCGTTCCGCGGCGTGATCCGCGACTACGAGATGATCTGCGACAGCTACTTCAAGGCGATCCGCACCGCCTCCCCGAGCCAGATCGAGGCGATCGACATGGGCCGGCGCGGGGTCCACAACGAGGCGTCCGAGCTGCTGCGCCAGCGCCTGGAGGGCAAGGTGGAGATCGACCACGACACCGCCCGCCGGCTGTTCACCCTGATCTTCGCCCTGCACTGGAAAGGCTGAGCCGGTGTCCGGAAGCTCCCTTCCGGACAGTGCCGCTCCCGCCGGGGCCGATTCGTCGAAGCCGGATCCTGCGAGACCCGAACCACTGAGATCGGGCAAGCGGGTGCAGTCGGTGCTGTTCGTCTGCAACTTCAACGCGGTGCGTTCGGCCTGCGCCGAGGCCCTGGCCCGGCACTATTTCGGCAAGTCGGTCTACGTGCAATCCGCCGGCGTGCGCAGCGGCGAGCCCACCGACCCGTTCATGATCTCGGCCCTCGACGAGGTCGGTATCGACGCCTCGCGCCACCGCCCCCGCACCCTCGAGGAGCTGGAGGAGTGGGAGGGCCTGAACTTCGACCTGATCGTCTCGCTCTCGCCGGAGGCCCACCACGCCGCCCTGGAGCTCACCCGGACGGTGGCGGCCGAGGTCGAGTACTGGCCGACCCCGGACCCGACGGTGTCGCAAGGCTCGCGCGAGCAGCGCCTCGACGCCTATCGCGACGTGCGCGACGGGCTGGGGTTCCGCATCCGGCAGCGGTTGCGGTGAGGGCGGAAACCCCAAGCCGTTCCGATCGTCCGGTCTGTCCCACCATCCAGCTCATCCTGAGGTGCGAACGGAGTGAGCGTCGAAGGAAGCCTCCAGAAGTCTCCGACCGAGCTGGAGCCCTCGTTCGAGGCCGCTCCGCGGCACCTCGGGATGAGGTTGCGGGTGGGATCGATCGAGCGAGACAGCCGAACGGGTTTCTACAACCCGAGCGCCCGCCCGGCCGCCACCACCCCCAGTCCCGCCAGCACCGCCGCCAGCTCGAACCGCGTCAGCGCCATCACGCCGGCGGCGGTGACGAGGCCGAGCAATCCGGGCAGGCCGGCGGAGAGGCCGGTGGGAAGCGCGGTCGCCACCACGATCGAGCCCGGCAGGGCACGCAAGCCGCGCTCGACCCGCGGGGTGAGGCGCACCCGGCTCATCAGCACCACGCCCGACGCCCGGCACAGATAGGTGACGAGGGCGAGCGCCAGGATGGCGATCCAGGGGCCGGCCGGGCTGGCGAGGACGGCGTCGATCATCGCGGCGCCCCGTCATCGACGAGGAGGCCGGTGACGAGCCCCGCCGCGGCGCCCGCCGCGATGAAGGCGTAGCCCGGCACCAGCCGCTGCACCAGCAGCGCCACGAGGCCGGAGGCGAGCCACGGCAGGGCCGGCCGCACGCCGCGCCAGAGCGGCGCCAGCATCGCGGCGAAGAACACCGGCAGGATCATGTCCAGGGCGTAGGCCCGGGGCTGGGTCACCAGGGCACCGGCGAGGTGGCCGGCCGCCGTCGAGGCGACCCAGAGCGGCCACAGGCCGATGCCGGAGCCGAACAGCACCCCGAGATCGCGCCCGCCTTCGGCGCGGTGACGCACGCCGATGAGCCAGCTCGCGTCGACGAGCACGAACAGCGTCATCGCGGTGCGCCAGAGCGGCGTGCCGCGCATCCACGGCTGGATCGTGGCGCCCATCAGGATCATGCGGGCGTTGATGAGGCCGGTCACCGTCATGGCGGCGAGGAGCGCGCTCAGGGTCCAGGGCTGGCCCCAGACCTCGAGCGTCACCATCTGGGCCGAGCCGGCATAGACGAGGGCGCTGGCGCCCACAGCCTCCGCGAGGCTCACGCCGCGCTGGGCCGCCGCGGCCCCGAAGGCGGCGCCGAACACCGCGATGCTGGGCCAGAGCGGCAGGCTGAGCCGGATGCCCGTGAGGATGCCGGCCCGGGTGAACGGCGCGGCGGACGCGTGGGACATGGGGTGCGGGAGAACGTGTCGGCAGCGGGAGCCCCGTCTGTCGCGCACCGGCCCGGCAAGCGTCAATCCGCGGATCCGCCGGCCAGGGTTGCGGGGGCCGCGACCGCGGGCGCCCCCGTCAAGGTTGACGAAACCGCAGCGTGACGCATCACGGCATCGTTTCCACGTGAAACAGACGCACCTTCACCGCGGCAGCGGCAGCAGGATGACGACCTGGCGCTCGTAGCGAGTCTCGGTGACGGTGGTGACGGCGTGCAGGTCGTAGGCGAGCATCCGCTCCAGCATCTCCCCGCGCAGGCTGCCGCCGCTGCTCTCGATCGCCGTCTCCCCGCGCCGCGCGCGCTCGCGCCAGATCAGGGTGAGGTGGGCCGGCGTCGTGGTCCAGGTCGCGGCGATCCGATCGTGGCCGTCGAGCACCGCGCTCAGCACCAGTTCGTGCAGGGCGAGACCGAGCTTCTCGGCCATCTCGGCCGGCAGCCGCACCGGCGGACCGGCGAGCTCGCTCGGCTCCGGCAGGGCATGGGCCGACAGCTCGTCACGGATCAGCACTTCCAGGGCGACGCCGCTCAGCGGCTCGCGCGAGACTTCGGCCTGGATGCGGGCCATGGCGGCCAAGCGGTCGTCGACATAGGCCACGACGTCGTCGGCCGTGACCGCCGTGTCGGCGATGCGGCGCACGATCCCGCGGGTCACCGCGAGGTTGTTGCGGCCCTGGCGCTGCAACTCGTGGATCAAGCGCGCCTGCGCCTCGCGCATCAGGTGCAGGGCGTGGATGTCGGTCGAGGTGCCGAACCAGGCGACCGGCCGGCCGTCGCCGTTGCGCCGGGGCGTGGCGCGGGTGAAGAACCAGAGGTGGGTCTCGCCGTCGATACCGTCCGCCGATCGGCGCCGCAGGCGATGCTCGATTGCGAGGTCGCCCTGCCGAGTCGTCGCCTGCCAAGCCTGGAGCGTGCGCTCGCGGTCCTCAGGATGGACAGCGTCGAGCCAGCCGTAGCCGCGGCTGGAGTCGGGGCTCTGCCCGGTGAAGACGGCCCATTGCGGGCTCGCCCAGATCCAGTCGCCGAGCGGGTTCGCCTGCCAGACGAGGTGCGGGATGCTCTCGACCATTCGGCGGAAATCGGGCTCCTCCCCGTCCTCCGGACCGGACGCCTCCTGTCGCCCGGCAATCTCTTGACGAGGAACCTCTTGCCCAGAAACCACCTCTTGCCCCGAAACCCCTTGCCCGGCAGCCTCACGCCTCATTGGAGTCGAGGTGCCGCCCTTCGCGGCCCAGATGAAGGTAGTTCGGGTTGAACTGCACCGCCCGTTGCAGCGCCTCGAGCCGGTGGATGGTGAGCTCGCGGCCGCGCAGGGAGATCAGCCCGACGCTGCGCAGTTCCTGCAACGTACGGTTGACGTGCACCACCGACAGCCCGATCGTATCGGCGATCTCGGCCTGGGTCAGGGGCAGCTCGCACGTCGTACCCTGGGTGAGCCCGACGGCACGCAATCTGACGTAGAGTTCGCACAGCAGGTGGCCCAGGCGCTCGAAGGCGGTGCGCTGGCCGATATTCACCGTCCATTCGCGCTGGATCGCCGCCGCCACCAGGGCTTCCCAGCACAAGGCCTGCGACAGCCGGGCATGCCCGGCGGTGAGCTGGCGCATGGTCTCGGTGGGGATCTCGGCCAGGGTCACGGCGGTGACGGTGCCGATCGAGTGATCCATCTCGCCCAGGATCGAAACGTTGTGGTCGCACAGGTCGCCCGGCAGAAGATAGGCGATGATCTGGCGGCGGCCGTCCTCGAGGGTCTTGTACCGACAGGCCCATCCATCGAGGATCAGGTTCACGCCCTGCGGGAGATCCCCCTCGTGCACGATGTCGTCGCGCGAGCGAATACGGCGCGTGCGCTGGCGCGACGCCTGATCGAGCGCGTATTTGTCGTCGGAGGACAAGCTCGCGAAGTGCTCGAGCTTGCGAATGAGAAACTCAGCCAAAGCACCCCACCACCGCGCCTGATGCCTGAACTAACACATTTATGTCCACCATTTTCTAACAAAAGTTAATACCGACATTGAGACCGAACTATTTTTTACTAATTGGTACCGCCCTTCCCCAATCGTCGGCGACCTCTACACCCAATGGAGTGGCCGGCGACGTCGCTGCCGGTTCCCGCCCGGACCGGGACGGTATTGCGATCCGGGCCGATGCGCAGAGTGTTGCGGTCTCACAACATCAGGGTCGGAAGTGGAAGCTCGGCCACAGAGCGGGGATTGTGATCCGCGGCCGGATGGGCAGTTTTGGCGGCGAGGGCGGCTCCTGAAGCGCGAGGCTGCGATGATGTCACGGGCGATGCACGATCGACCCGGCGGGCCGGTTCCCGCCATCCTGGCCCCGGTCCGGCAGACCGGCGATGCGGGCTGCACGGCCGCGTCCTTGGCGTCATTTCTGTCCCCCGGCCTGCACGCCGCGTTCGACGGCTGCCTGGCCGAGGCGCTGCCGGCGGATCTCGCCGACCTCCTGGGACGGCTCGACCGTGCCGGAGGCGCACAGAAGCCGGGATCCCCGCGCGACCGCGATGCGGCCGCGCGCGGCCCCCGCACTCCCGATTCCTTCAAGCGTTCGTAGAGTCACCATGAGCGAAATCGCCGCCGAAACCACCCGCGTCGTCGCCTTCCCGCAGGCCGTGGCCGCGGCCCCCGTCGACGAGAACACCGCCTCGATGATCGAGGTGCTGCAGGAGCAGCTGCGCCTCGCCCGCGAGGGCAAGCTGCGCTCCGTCGCGGTGGTGTCGGTCTCCTCCGACGGCGGGGCGGTCGGCACGCAATGGTCCTGCACCCATGGCGACATCACCAGCCTGATCGGCAAGCTGACGGTGCTGACCCACGACATGATGGCCGCCCGCAAGTGAGCGGCCCTGGAAGGTAGGCAGCTCGTGACGGTGACCGTCTCCCGCCGGTAGCCTCATCCGGGACGGGCTCCGCCCGTCCCGCGGGCCATCCGCGATCCGGCGGGTCGCCGCGTCAGCCGCGGCTGAGCCGGTGGGCGTTGGCCCGGACCTTGCGGCGATAGTCCCGCACCACCCGCTCGGCCGTGCCGCCGGTGGCGAGCGTCATCGCGGCCTCCGCCGCGGCCTCCAGCTTCTCCGTCACCATGCGCTGCGCCTCGGCCTGGGCCGCCGCGCCGCCTTGCGAGAGCTTGGCCAGCCGCAGGGCGACGACCGTCTGGGCTTCGAGCCCGAGGCGGACGGTGTCGAAGCCGAGGCGCAGCCAGGAATCGTACATCGCGAGACGTCTCCGAGAACGGGTCGTGGGTGGGAGGATCGGTCGCCCGGCGGACGAACGCCGCAACGGCCACGGTGTTTCCGTTGAGGAAGCGGGAAACCTCAGGGAATCGCACCCTGCGGCAGCACGAGGCCGCCGGGTGTCCGCCCGGGGGCGCCGTCGGGGGCCGCGGCCTTCTCGCGCTTCGGCTTCGCCGCCCGCGCCGGGGGCGCCTTGGGAGCCGCCTTCGTCTCGGCGGCCGGATCGGCCCCCTCGGCTTGGGGACCATCCGGCTTCGGGGCGTCCGCCTTCTCGGGTCTCGCCTTCGGACCGCCCTTGCGGGCGGTGGGGACGGGCTTCGGCGCCTTCGGCTCCGCCACCTTCGGGGCGTCGCCGCAGGCCTGGAAAGCGAGCTCGGCCAGGACCTGGCCGCCGTCGTCGGCGAGGATGCGCAGGGTCGGCGGCAGGGTGTCCGGGCTGCCGGTCCACTGGATCGTCGCGCCGTTCTGCGCCTCCAGGGCGGCCGGCGAGGGCCCGCGGCGCAGGCCCGACAGGTCGGGGCCGTAGGCGGTCGCGAGCCTGTTGCGGATCACCACCTGCAGCACCTGCACGGTCTCGGGCGAGAGCGGCCGCAGCGGGTTGCTCCAGGTCATGGTGCCCTGCCGGGTGACGAACAGTCGAAACCCCTTGGGGCCCGCGAACTCGGCCACCTGCGGCGCCGGGCAGGCCGGCGCGGCGTCACCGGGCGCGGCACGGGCGGGAAGGCTCAGAGGGACGACCGAGAAGGCGGCCAGAAGGACGACCTGCACCGCGGCACGCGTCACCGGGACTCTCCGTCGCGCTTGGAAGGATCGAACTTATAGCGATCGACCTCGCGGTCGCCGGGCTCGGGCAGGCCGGGCTCCGCCGGGTCGTGGTCGATGGTCATGCCGCCGCGCGGGCGAGACCTCGGCGCGTCGGGCGCCTCCAACCGCTCAGGGTCGACGCGCGACGGCGCCGGCTGGCGCGCCGCCTCCTCGAGCAGGCCGGCGAGGTCCTCGTCGAAGTCCCGAAACAGCTCGTCGCCCCGGTCCTCGAGCTCCTGCTCGTGCGGGAGCCGCAGGGGCGGACGGCGGCCGCGGCCATGCGCGAACACGAGCACCAAGCCGACGAACACCAGGGCTGCCGCAGCAGCCAGAATCACGATCATTTCCATCGTGATGCCAGCCTTAGAGCATTTCCCGCGACCTGTCCGGTCGCACAGCGACGATCGCGCATGCAAGGACGGCGTCGTCCACCCGCGGCTCGGACAAGCCCTCCCTCGTCAGGCCGGCAGGTAGCCCGCCTCGCGCAGGCCCGCCTCGACGGCGACGAGCAGGGCGCCCTCCTCCGGCGACGGCTCGGGCTCGTCCTCGGCCTCGCGGATCGCCCGCACCTGGGCGCGCGCGCCGAGCCGCCCGACGGGCAGGGAGGTTCCGACGGAGGGGGTGGCCGCATCCAGGGCAGCTCCGATCGACATCATGGCGCGTTGCTCCGCGAACCGGCATCCTCGGGCCGGCCAGTATGAGGCGTTGAGAAAATCTTAACCATTGCGCGGGCGTCACCGGGGACGATTCCGGCCCGGGCTGTGTCTTCGCGGCCGCAAGGGCCGCGCGGCTCCCCATCCGCGCCCGACCGCGCGGGATCCGGGGCGCCCGCGCGGGAGAAGCGGCCTATATGCCCCGCGGAACGCTCCTTGCGTCACGCCACCCAGGCGCGAGCCCGCGCGCCGCTCGATCCGGACGGTTGTCCGGCCACAGG
Organism: Methylobacterium sp. 17Sr1-1; assembly: GCF_003173775.1. NCBI lineage: Bacteria > Pseudomonadati > Pseudomonadota > Alphaproteobacteria > Hyphomicrobiales > Methylobacteriaceae > Methylobacterium > Methylobacterium sp. 17Sr1-1. The sequence continues at coordinate 4,656,818 of NZ_CP029552.1, forward strand.
ACGAAGCGACCCGATGGACAGGCACCAAGGTACCGACCCCGATTCCGACCGCCACGGTTCCGAGTCCCGCTCCGCCGCGACCCTCGAGGCGGACCTGCTCGGCTTGGTCGAGGAGGCCCGCCGCCAGGCCAGCCAGGACCCGTTCCGCAATCCCGTCCTGACCGTCGCGCTGGCGATCAGCCGGCTGTTCGACCGGGGCGAGATCGGCGAGGACGACCTCGCGGGCCTGTTCGTGGGCCTGCGCGCCCAGGCGCTGGAGGCCCGGGCGGCGCGGCTGCGGGCCTATCTCGGCCTCGGGTCCGAGCCGGATTCCGCTGCCGCGACCGAGGCCGTGGCGGCGGCGGCCCTCGGCGATCCGGAGATGGAGTTCGAGGCCGCCCGCACCCGGGTCGAGCGCACGCGCTTTGCCGCCGTCTTCACCGCCCACCCGACCTTCGGCATGCCCAAGGCGGTGGCGAGGCTCCTGGCCGAGGCGGCCTCCGAGCCCGACCCGGCGGCACGTCAGGCGCCGGTCGCCGCCGCCGCCGCGCTCTCGGCCCGGGCCGACCCGGTGATCACCCTCAACGACGAGTTCGACCAGGCCCGGCACGCGGTCCAGCACGGCCGCGCCGCCCTCGACGGCCTGAACGAGGCCCTGCTGCGCGCCGCCCGCGAGCGCTGGCCGGACCAGTGGAGCGAACTCGTCCCCAAGCCCGTCGTCATCGCCTCCTGGGTCGGCTGCGACACCGACGGGCGCACCGATATCGGCTGGTGGGACACCCTCCGCTACCGGCTCGAATCGAAGCGCACCCAGCTCGACCGGGTGCTGGCGCAGCTCCCCGACGATCCGGCCGCGGAGCCCGCGCGGCGGCTCGCCGAGGAGGCGCGGGCGGCGGTGCTGCGCCAGCTCGCGGTGGCCCCGAAGCTCGGCGAGCAGCCGGCGCTCGAGGCGGTGCACCGCTTCGCCCTGGCGCTGATCATCGAGCGCGACCGGGCTCAGACCGCGGCCGGCCCCCTCCTCGCCCTGCTCGACCGGGCGGTGACGCAGGCCGCCGACGACGAGGCGCGCCTGAAGCTCTGCGTGCTGCGGGCGGGCGTCGCCGCGCACGGGCTCCAGAACGGCCTGCCGCATTTCCGGCTCAACGCCAGCCAGGTCCACAACGCCGTGCGCCGGGCGCTCGACCAGGAGGGCGACCCGACCGACCCGGCCCAGCGCCGCTCGCACCTCGCCTCGATCAACGCGCTCCTCGACGCGGTCGCGGCGGTGCCGGTGGATTTCGGGGCGCTGGCCGCCGAGCGGGCCTCGGCCGCCCGGCTGATGATGACGATCGCCCAGATCCTCAAGCACGTCGACGGCACCCACCCGGTCCGCTTCCTGATCGCCGAGACCGAGACCGGCTACACGCTGCTGGCCGCGCTCTGGCTCGCCCAGCATTTCGGCATCGGCGACAAGGTCGAGATCACGCCCCTGTTCGAGACCGCCTCGGCCCTGGAACAGGGCGTGCACGTGATCGAGGACGCCCTGCGCTCGCCCCACTGGCGCGCCTATCTCAAGCGCATCGGGCGCCTGGTGGTGCAGTTCGGCTACTCGGATTCGGGGCGCTACGTCGGCCAGCTCGCCGCCACCTTCTGGATCGAGCGCCTGCGCTTCCGCATCACCGAGCTGATGGCGGCCCACGACCTCACCGACATCGAGCTCGTGATCTTCGACACCCACGGCGAGTCGATCGGGCGGGGCGCCCATCCGACGAGCCTCGCCGACCGCCTGGCCTATCTCGCCCCCGATCACGCGCGCCGGCGCAACCGCGAGGCCGGGATCCGCACCAGCCTCGAATCGAGCTTCCAGGGCAGCGACGGCTACCTCTTGTTCGGCACGAAGGCCCTGGCCGAGGCCACGGTCGCGCGCATCGGCGAGCACGTCTACAGCCGGCTCCAGCCGGCCCCGGACCCGATCTATGCCGAGGCCGACTTCGCCACCGAATTCTTCACCGGCGTGCGCCAGGACATGGAGCGGCTCGTCGACGATCCGGGCTACGCGGCGTTGCTCGGCACCTTCGGGCCGAACCTGATCGACCGCACCGGCTCGCGCCCGGTCGCGCGGCAATCCGACGGCGGCGGGCCCGTCGCCATCACCCATCCGCGCCAGATGCGGGCGATCCCCAACAACGCGATCCTGCAGCAGCTCGGCTTCCTGGCGAATTCCCTGCACGGCGTCGGGCGGGCCGCCGGCCGGGCGCCGGACGTGTTCGTCGAGATGCGCGAGCGCTCCGAGCGCTTCGCCCGCGCCTTCCGGCTGGTGCAGGAAGCCACCGCCGTCGGCGACCTCGACGTACTGCGGGCCTATATCGACACCCTCGACCCGTCCGTCTGGCTCGAGCGGGCGCGCCGCGCCACCCGGGACGGGCGGCGCGAGGAGATCGTCGCGGTCGCCGCGGCCCTCGACCGGCTCAACCTCGCGCCGCACCTGCGCCGCCTGTTCGGGCGGCTGACGCAGGACCACCTGATGCTGCACACGGTGGCGCCCGACCTGCCCGGGATGACGCCGCGGCTGGCGCTCCTGCACGCGTTGCGCCTCGCGCTGATCCACCGGATCTGGTTCCTGGCGGTGCACATCCCGGGCTTCCGGCCGCAGAACGGCATCACCCGCGAGGCCCTGATCGAGCGCATCCTGCGCCTCGACGTCGAGAGCTGCCTGAAGCTCCTCGACGACATCTTCCCGGTGACCCCGGACCCGACGCTCGGCCTCAATTTCGGCGAGCCGGCGGGTCCGCGCGGGGTCGGCACCTACGAGGCCGAGCACCGCACCCTGTTCGCCCCGATCCGCCGCCTGTTCGGCCTCGTGCGCGAGATCAGCGGCATGATCCAGCACGAGGTCGGGGCATTCGGGTGACGGGGCGAAGGTCCCGGCCGTCGAGGAACTTCCGACGGAAAGACGTGGCGCGGGCTTCCCCTCTCCCCGCGCGCGGCCGGACTGTCCGGGACAAGAAACGACGCGGGTCCCCCTCTCCCGTTTGGGAGAGGGGACAGGGGTGAGGGTGGCTCGGCTTCAGGAAAATCGCTGAGCCTCGAGCTGCACAGCTCGACGGTTCAGGGTCATGGCGGAAACCGAGCCACCCTGCGCGATCTTCGATCGCCCCTACCCCTCTCCCAAACGGGAGAGGGGATCCCACGCCTCTTCTTGTGCTGAACAGCCCGCCGCCCTCTCACAGAAATCCCATGGGTCGGGCCGGTATCGCCTGCGACAGCCGGCCTCCTGCGAAGACCGGGGTCCGGCAGCCCGACGTCAGGGCTTCGCCCAGATCCCGAGCTTGCCCGTCCGCGCGTGGCGCTCGGCCTCGACGAGGTCCGGCGTCGCCTCGGGCGTCGCGCGGCCGCCGCCGTTGTAGAGCACCACCTCGGAGAGGTCGTGCCCGTCGACGGTGCAGATCCAGGCGGTCTTCGCCGGGCTCGGCTGGCAGTTCACCGGACGGCCGCCCAGATAGCCCGTGAGGTCGCTCGCCTGCGCGCCCCTGGCCGCCTCGACGCCGTAGAGGCGCAGGGTCCGGCCGCCCAGCCGCAGGGTCGCGGTGTCGAGCACCTCGGCGACGCCGGCGACCGGGCCGGCGGCCTCCGGCACCAGGGCTCCGGTCTCGACCGGCTCGCGCTTCGCCTCCGGGCCCTTCGACTCCGGGATCCTCGAATCCGGCACGGGCTTCGCCTCGGCGGTTTTCCTCTCGGTCGGCTTCGTCTCCGTCGGTCTGGACTCGACCGGTTTTGTTTCGGCCGATCGGCTGCGACCAGCGCCCTGTCCGGTCCCCTGTGCAGTTCCCTGCGCGATCGCAGCCTCGCGCGCCGGCTCCCCGCCGCCGCGGAGCAGGGCGTAGCCGATGCCCAGCACCGCGAGCCCTCCGAGAACCGCGTAGAGCGGGCGGCGGGACGCGCCGCGGCCGGGCAGCGGCTGCGGCCGGGCGAGCCCGGGTTTCAGCCCCTCGCCGGGCGGGACCGGCGGCACCGGAACCGGCGCGGCGGCCGGGGCCTCCGGCTCCCGCGCCGGCGGGCGCAGGCGTGCGGAAAGCCCGCTCAGCGCATCCTGCAAGCGCGAGGCGCGGGTGGGACGGGCGGGCGGTTCGGAAGCAGCGGCGGCGGGCTTCACCACGATCCAGTCCCGCGGCGCGTCGCCTGCCGGCGGGCTCGGGGCGGCGGGCGGCTGGAACATCGTCGGATGTTGGCGGCGCAACTCGTCGACGAGGTCGCCGAGCGTCAGCGGAACGGCCTCGCCGGCGACGCTGCGGGTGCGCGGGCTCCCGTCCCGGTCGACGACCTGATAACCCGGCGGCGCGTCGGAGCGGCGGATCGCGGATTCCACCAGGAGTTCGAGGGTGCGACGGGCCACCGCGACGGGGCGTTGCCGGTCGATCTCGGCCCGGATCAGCGCCTGCAACTGCTCACGCGAGGTCATGTCCGCATCGTGTCCCATCGCCCCCGGCCGCGGGGTCTGCCCGAGCCGCCCGCCCCGTGGCGGGCGCTCGCCCTCTTCATCTAGGTCCCGACGGGCGCCCTGTCATACGATCTCCGACTGGATCGCTCCGGGCGATCCTGTCGGATCGCTTTCGCGATGCAAAGATCGGACTCGCTCGGGCGCCGCGCGAGGTTGTGACACGATCTCCGGAAGGAATCGTCCGGAGATCGTGTCACGGGGCGCCATCGTTCAGCGACTCGCCACCGCGTCGCGGCGCACCACCCGGCTGGTCTCGGCGATGATGACCGGGCGCGCCCCGGCCAGGCTCACCGCCAGTTCCAGGTCGACGGTGCCCTGCGAGCGCACGCCGCGATCGGGGCTGAAGGCCGAGAAATCGACCGTGGCGCGGACCTGGCACACGGCGAGCCCGGCATTGCAGGCTGTGCGCAGGGAATCCGACCGCGGGTGGTAGCGCCGCTCGGGCCAGCGCTGCACGAAGCGGCGCTTCTCGGACATCAGGCTCGCGACGCTCATCGACCGGCCGTGGAAGACGACCTGGCTGCCGTAGAAGCCCGGCGCCGCCGCGAGGGCCGCGCCGTTGGGCCCCGAGATCGACGCCAGGTAGTCGCGGGCGAGGCGCTGCGAGGCCACCGCCCAGTCGCGCATCTGCCCGTCCGAGACGGCGACCGGAGCGGGAGCGGGAATCTGGACCGGGAGCGGGCGCTCGGTCCGGGCGAGACGTGCGGCGCGGCGGGCCGCCGTCGCGGCGTGGATCCCGCTGCGAGCCGGCCTCTGCGTCTCCTCGGCGACCCGGCGCGGGGCGCGATGCGCGGAAGGCTGCGCCTTCGGCGCCTCGGCCCGGGGACCCGGAGCGAATTTGGGCGCGGGCGAAGCGGGGGCGGGGGCCGGCGCAGGGCTCGTTGCGGCCGGAGCCTGGGCTGCCCGGTTGGGCGGATCGACCCAGCCCTGCGCCAGGGCGGCCGGGGACAGGAGGGCGGTCAGGCCGAGGCCGGCGAGGACGGCCGACGGACGGGAGGGCTTGAGCCGGAACGGACGGAGCATGGGGCGGCACCCGGGGGAGGAGCACGATCGGACGAGGACGGCAGGGAAGTGAACGTTCGTCGCCGCGGTTACGGTTCCATTGCGGGTCCGGCGCCCTCCCCGCTACCCACGTTCCCCACACCCCTTGCCCGGTCCGCGATGCCGCCGATGGGGCGATTCTCTCCTTGGGGAACCCTTGCCGGGCGGGGAGCCCTTGCCAAGCGCGGCCGCGACCCCACCTCAAGGGCTCCCCGGGTCCGGGCCCCTCTGGCGGTTCGAGGCGTCGACCGCGATGTCGGACCCCTTCTCTGCCTTTGTGCTGACGCGGCACGATCGCACTGGAGGGCCCGCAGCCTTGCGCGTCATTCCGATCCACTTCCTGCCGAACCCGGTCCCGACGATCCACGCCGGAGGCGCCGATGTCCGGCGCTGACGCCGCACGGCGGGCCCTGCTCGTCGTCAACAAGAAGGCCCGCAACGGCGGGCTCGACCTCGATGCCGTGAAGGGCGTGCTGCGCCGCGGCGGCATCGAGCCGGTGGAGCCGCCGCCGGGCGAGACCGACTGCAAGGCGCTGATCCACGCCCATGCGAGCACCTGCGACATGGTGATCCTGGGCGGCGGCGACGGCACCCTCAACGCCGCCGCCCAGGCGCTCGCGGAAGCGCATCTGCCCCTCGGCATCCTGCCGCTCGGCACCGCCAACGACCTCGCCCGCAGCCTTGGCCTGCCGGCCGACCCGATCGAGGCGGCGGAGGTGATCGCGACCGTGCCGGCCCGGCCGATCGATCTCGGCTGCGTCAACGGCCACTACTTCTTCAACGTCGCCAGCATCGGCTTCTCGGCCGATCTCGCCGGCGAGCTGACGGCGGACTTGAAGCGCCGCCTCGGCACGATCGGCTACGGCGTCGCGGCGTTCCGGCTGCTGCGCCGGGCGCGGCCGTTCACGGTCTATATCGAGCATGACGGCACGGTGGAGACCGTGCGCACGATCCAGGTCTCGGTCGGCAACGGCCGCCACTACGGCGGCGGCATGACGGTGGAGGAGAACGCCACCGTCGACGACGGCCTGCTCAACTTCTACAGCCTGGAGGTCGCCCATTGGTGGCGGCTGCTCGCCCTGCTGCCGGCCCTGCGCCGGGGCACGCAAGGCAAGGCCGCCGACGTGCGCGCCTTCCAGACCACCGAGGTGATCCTGCGCACCCGCAAGCCGCGCCCGGTCAACACCGACGGCGAGCTGACGACCTACACGCCGGCCCATGTGCGGGTGCTGCGACACGCCGTCCAGGTCCACGCCCCCCCGTTCCAGGCTCCGGCCTCGACGGGCCGCCCCTCGATCTTCCCCTGAGCAGACTAGCGTCGGCAGGCCCACACTAGTCTGCTCAGGTCATTGTTTTGTTGCAGATTTTTATCGCAAAACCGGCCAGCACTTTTGCGAAATCTGCTTAAGAGGATCGTCTCGCCATGGACTCTCTTGTCCAACTCGCCGCCGACCCGACGGCCTGGGCCGCCCTCGCGACTCTCGTCGTCATGGAGGTCGTGCTCGGCATCGACAACCTGATCTTCATCTCGATCATCACCAACAAGCTGCCGGTCGAGCAGCAGTCGCGAGCCCGGCGCATCGGCATCGGGCTCGCCCTGATCCTGCGCCTCGCGCTGCTCGGCACGGTCGCCTACATCGTCCACCTGACCCAGCCGGTCTTCGAGATCTTCGGCAAGGGCCTGTCCTGGCGCGACATGATCCTGATCGCCGGCGGCCTGTTCCTGCTCTGGAAGGCCACCAAGGAGATCCACCACAGCCTCGATCCCGACCCGCAGGAGAAGGCCGGCGGCGGGGCGTCGCTCGGCTTCGCCGCGGCGATCGGCCAGATCCTGATCCTCGACCTGGTGTTCTCGATCGACAGCATCATCACGGCGGTCGGCATGACCGAGCACGTGCCGATCATGGTGATCGCGGTGCTCGCGGCCGTGACGGTGATGCTGCTCGCCGCCGATCCGCTGTCGCGCTTCATCGCCGCCAACCCGACGGTGGTGATGCTGGCTTTGGGCTTCCTGATCATGATCGGCATGACGCTGATCGCCGAAGGGTTCGGGGCCCACGTGCCGAAGGGCTACGTCTACACCGCCATGGCCTTCTCGGCCGGCGTCGAGGTGCTCAACATCCTCGGCCGGCGGGCGCGGCAGGCCAAGCGCAAGGCGGCGTGACGGCCGTCGTTCGGATGATCTGAGGGCAGCGCCCGGTCGCGATGCGGGCGGGCGCTGCTTTCGTTTGCGGGCCCGGGTCGTCAGACACGTCCGATGCTCAAGCCCACGGTACACGACACTGGCATATCGCGAAGATCAACCGTGGCTCGCTTCGAGAGTGGCCGGGAGCCGTTGAGGAGATGGTCCGTTTCCACCGCCTCCCCTTTCCCGGACGACTGGAACGAAGTGGAGGGAGATCCGGGATCCAGCACAGGAAGTGCCGCGAAGCGGCTCCGAATGCTGCACCGTTGCAGGCACAAGGACGCTTCGCGAAGTCTAATTGCTGGATCCCGGATCTCCTTTCGCTGGCGCTTCAGGCGTCGGGGAAAGGGCGGTGGCTGGCGAGACACGATCCGTCTCTTCGAACCGACTCGGCCTTCGACCGAACGCCACCCCACCCCGGATTGATCCGGAAGCACATCCCGGCGCATCGTCCGCCACGACGCCGGTGCGCCGGCCCCGCAGCTCGGCGACCCGCCTCGAGCTAAGGCGTGGATACCGCCGCCGCCTCGCGGGCGCAGGCCGCCGGCTCAGGCGCCGGCCCGACGGGTGCGGTGGCGAGCTCGTCCCGGGCGCGGTCGAGGTCGGCCCGGAAGGCGGGATCGCCGACGAGGGCGGCGAACAGGGCGCTGCCGGTCATCCGTCCCGCCTCGACGTCGCTCGCCCAGTGCACCCCGCAGACGGTCCGGCTCTCGCCGTAGATCCGGGCGCGGGCGAGGAGCGGCGCGGCGCGCTCCGGCATCAGGGCGGCGAGGACGAGGCCGAAGGTCCAGCCCTCGGTGGCGTGGCCGGAGGGATAGGCGAAGCTCCGGTCCAGGGCCTCGCTGCGGTCGACGCAGAGGGGAGCGTCGTTGCCGAGATGCGGCCGGGGACGGGCGAAGCGCGCCTTGGCGTCGCGCACCTGCGCCACCACGTCGCGGCGGGCGCGGGCGAGGAGTGCGGCGAGGGCCGGCAGGCCGGCGGGATCGAGCCGCCGGCCGGCGGCGCAGGAGAAATCGTCGAGGAGGGCGCCGACGCCGGAGGGGACGTCGGACGTGGCGAGATACCAGCGCGGCGAGCCGGCGAGCGCCCGGGTCGCCGCGTAGGTCGCGGCGTCGGAGGCGTGCCCGGCGCTGCCGGGTTTGGGCGGCGGAGGCAGGATCGCCCCCGCGTCGAGGGCGCCGTCCTTCAGGTAGGGCCGGGGCGCCGGCTCGGCCGCCGCCGTGCCCGCGGCGAGCGCCAGGGCAAGGACGAGCGGCGCCCGCAACCGCCTCACGCCTCTGCCGCGAGGATCGCGGCCGCGACCGCCTCGGGGCATTCCTCGTGGGCGGAGAGCGCCCCCGGGACCGCCACCCGGCGCACCCGGCCGCTCTCGGCCAGCGCCGTCATCTCGGCGCCGGAGCGGCGCGGCGCGCCCTTGGGCTGCAGCATCGTCACCGGCGGCAGGCCCGGGCCGAACAGGGCGAAGAAGTCCTCGCGGGTCCGGACCGGGTCGAGGCCGCCGGTGACGAAGGCGGCGGTGCCGAAGCGGGCGCGCGGCTGGTGCGTCACCCGCCGCTTCTCGGCGAGCAGGGCCGGGGTGACCCGGGCCGGATCGGCGTAGACGTGGGCCTGCATCATCCGCGACACGACCGGGGTGCTGACGTTCAGCCGGTAGAGCAGGTTGCCGAGGAGCGGCGCCTCGACCGCGCGTCTCAGCCTGGCGAAGAGCGGCCGGCGCTCCTCGCCCATCGCGGTCGGCAGCGGCCCGCGCCAGGTCGGCGCCACCAGGACGAGGCGCGCGAAGGCCTTCGGGTGCCGCGCCGCCGCGGCGACGAGGTAGCCGGCAGCGTGGCCCGCCGCGACCCCGAGGGCGTAGGGCCCGGGTGCCTCGGCCAGCAGGGCGTCGAGGAAGGCGTGCAGCGTGCCGGGGGCGAGGTCCACCCGGGCCCGGGGCTGCGCGCCGAAGCCGGGCCAGTCCGGCACCAGGCAGCGGTGGCGGGCGGCGAGCCGCGTCGCCAGGGGCCGCATCTCCTCGCGGGTGGAGATCGAGGACAGGGCCGGCAGCAGCAACGCCGGCGGCCCGTCGCCGATCCGGTCGGCCGGCAGGCTGAACGAGCGTCCGGCCAGGGTGAGGGAGAGGGTCTGCGTCTCGATGCCCGCCATGATGCGCCCCCTCAGAACGGCTTGACGACCACCAGGATCACGATGGCGATCATCAGGAGCGTCGGCACCTCGTTGAGCACCCGGTAGAATTTCGGGCTGCGGGTGTTCCGGTCGGCGGCGAAGTCCTTGACCATCCGCGACAGCCAGCCGTGGATGCCGCTCATCGCCAGAACCAGGGCGACCTTGGCGTGGAGCCAGCCCTGCGTATAGGCGCCGCTCATCACGGCGAGGGCGATGCCGAAGATCCAGGTGGCGATCATCCCCGGCAGCATGATCGCCTTGGCGAGGCGCCGCTCCATCACCTTGAAGGTCTCAGCCGTGGCCGAGCCCGCCGGCAAAGCGGCGTGATAGACGAACAGCCGCGGCAGGTAGAGCATCGCCGCCATCCAGGCGATGAGCGAGATGACGTGGGCGGCCTTGATCCAGAGATACACGGTGGGATTGTTCCTGTCGGAGGAGGGTCGATCGCTTAATTCAGATCATCCCACCCGCGACCTCATCCTGAGGTGCGAGCGAAGCGAGCCTCGAAGGAGGGCTCCAGCAATCACCGCGATATCTGGAGGCGTCCTTCGAGGCCCCCGCTTCGCTCCGGCACCTCAGGATGAGGTCGCGGCTGGGAGAGAGCAGGAGCGTGCGTGGTGCGATGCCTCCACCCCTCACCCCCGCAGCCGCGCCAGCATCCGCTCGACATGCGCGATCGGCGTCTGCGGGGTGATGCCGTGGCCGAGGTTGAAGATGTGGGGCGTGCCGGCGGTGGCCTCGCGGATCGCGTCCACGGCGGCGTCGAGGCCTGCGCCGCCCTCGATCAGGGTCTCGGGGTGGAGGTTGCCCTGCGTGACCGCCGAGGCCGGCAGGCGGGCGCGCAGAGCCTTGAGATCCACCGCCCAGTCGACCCCGATCGCGTCGGCACCGGTCTCCGCCGCCACCCGGGCGTGGCCGTCGAGGCCCGAGCCGCGGGCGAAGACGATGACCTTGGCGCCCGGCACCCGGGCGCGGATGCCCGACACGATCCGGGCGATCGGCCCAAAGCTCCAGCGCGCCAGCGCGTCGCCGGCCTCACCCGCCGGCACGTCCGGCAGGCTGCCGGCATGGCTCTCGAAGATCTGCACCGCGTCGGCGCCGGCCTCGAACTGGCGCACCAGGTACTCGGTCGAGACCGTGACGAGCCGGTCGATCAGGGCGTCGAGGAGGGCGGGGTCGCGGGCGGCGAGCGCCCGGGCGGGGCCTAAGTCCGGCGTGCCGCGCCCGCCGATCATGTAGCTCGCCACGGTCCAGGGGGCGCCGCAAAAGCCGAGCAGGGTCGTCTCGGCCGGCAGCTCCGCCCGCAGGCGCGAGACGGTCTCGAAGACGGGGTTGAGGTGGCGCATCACCCGCGGGTCGCCCGCCTCGATCAGCGCGTCGAATTCGGGGCGGCCGGCGAGCGGGTCGAGGCGGGGCCCCTCCCCTTCCACGAAGCGCACGTCCTGGCCGAGCGCATGGGGCACCACCAGGATGTCGGAGAAGAGGATCGCCGCCTCGAAGCCGAAGCGGCGGATCGGCTGCAGGGTGACCTCGGTGGCGAAGTCGGGGTTGTAGCAGAGGTCGAGGAAGGAGCCGGCCTCGGCCCGCACCGCCCGGTATTCCGGCAGGTAGCGCCCGGCCTGACGCATCATCCAGGCCGGCGGCGGCGACAAGGCCTCGCCGTTCAGCACCCGCAGGAGCGGCCGCTCCGCGCCTGTCCGTCCGGCTCCCGCGGTCCCGCCCATGCCTCAAGCCCCCCGAAAACCTTAGGACCGCCACACCGGCGGCCCGCTTCCCTATGCCGAGAACCGCGCGCCCGCGCCAGCCCGGCGCGTCGTCGCGACCCGCGACGAAACCCGTCCCCAGCCAGGCCTCTGAAAAGAAAAGAGAGATTCTAGGAATCTGTTTTTTCTATTGGGGGCAGGCGTCGCGGGGCTCCAGCCCCGTCCACAGCCCGTCCCCACCGCCGGTACGTTAAGAGGCCTTTAACAGATTTGCTCCATTGTCGAAGGATCGGAAGAGTCGCGAGGGGCTTAGGTCCCGTCCGGCTCGACTCAGGCGTCCCACGTCCCGGATTCTCCCACGGGCGGTCCGCCACGAGTGTTAACGGCCGGCCTGTTGAGGCGCGAGGCCGTTAACCCACAGGCCTCCCGCCTGGACCTCGCTTCGTCGGCGCATTATCCACACTCATCGACTCCGCGCGGCCGATCGGTGGACGACAGGCCGGGTGTGGTGCGACGCGCGATCGCCTGGCGATCGAGTATCGCTCCAGGTCTTTGATTGTGCTGCATTTTCTCTCGACGAACCGGGATCCGCTTCGTCGAAGAAATGCTTGAGCGACCGCCGCACCCGCGGCGAGCCCGGGGAGCCCGCGTGGTCCGCAGCTACTTCCACCTCCACCTCGTGTCGGATTCCACCGGCGAGACCCTGATCAACGTCGGCCGCGCGGCGGCGGCCCAGTACGAGGGGGTCTCGGCGATCGAGCACGTCTATCCCCTCGTGCGCTCCGGCACCCAGCTCGAACGGGTGATCAACGAGATCGAGCAGGCGCCCGGCATCGTGCTCTACACCCTGGTCGGGCGCGAGCTGACCGAGCGGCTGGAGGAGGCCTGCCGGGCCACCGGCTCGCCGCTGCTCTCGGTGCTGGAGCCGGTGCACCAGCTGCTGCAATCCTATCTCGGCACCCACTCCACGGCCCGGCCGGGCGCGCAGCACATGCTGAACGCGGAGTACTTCAAGCGCATCGACGCGATGAACTTCACGCTCGCCCACGACGACGGCAACCTGCCGCACGACCTCAACGAGGCGGACGTGATCCTGCTCGGGGTGAGCCGCACCTCGAAGACGCCGACGGCGATCTACCTCGCCAATCGCGGCCTGAAGACCACCAACATCCCGCTGATCCCCGGCGTGCCGCCGCCGGCGATCCTGGAGACCCTGCGCCAGCCGCTCATCGTCGGGCTGATCGCCTCGCCGGAGCGGATCGTGCAGATCCGCCAGAACCGCCTGCTCAGCCTCAAGGCCGACGATTCCTCGTCCTACGTCGACCGCGACTCGGTGGCGAACGAGATCGCGACCTCGCGCCGGCTCTTCGCCCGCAACCGCTGGCCGGTGATCGACGTGACCCGGCGCTCGATCGAGGAGACGGCGGCGGCGATCGTCGACCTCCACCGCGAGCACCGGCTCAAGTTCATCGCCGACTAGACCGATGCCGCAGACCTCCTCTCTCTGGCGCGACCCTGAGCCGCTCCTCCTCGCCTCGACCAGCCCGACGCGGCGCATGCTCCTCGGTTCCGCCGGGCTGACCGTGGAGACGCGGGCGCCGGGCGTCGACGAGCGCGCCGTCGAGGCGGAGGCCGCCGGCCTGTCGCCCCAGAACCTCGCCGAGCGCCTGGCCGCCGCCAAGGCGGGTGCGGTCGCCGCACGAGCACCCGACCGGGTGGTGATCGGGGCCGACCAGGTGCTCGACCTCGACGGCACCGTCTTTCACAAGCCCGCCGACCGGGCCGGCGCCGCCGCTCACCTCGCGCGGTTGCAGGGGCGCACCCACGCGCTCCATTCCGCCGTGGCGCTCGCGGTCGGCGGCGCGGTGGCCGATCGTTTCGTCGTCACCGCGCGGCTGACGATGCGGCCGCTCGACGAGGCGGGAATCGCCGCTTACCTCGACGCGGCCGGGCCGGCGGTCACCGGCAGCGTCGGCGCCTACCAGCTCGAGGGCGTCGGCATCCACCTGTTCGACCGCATCGAGGGCGACCACTCGACCATCCTGGGCCTGCCGCTCCTGCCCCTGCTCGCGCGGTTGCGGGCGCGGGGCCTGCTGGCGTTCTGAGACGACTGTCCGATGACGACCCCGCACCCCAGAGCCTTCGTGGTGGGCCACCCGATCGGCCATTCCCGCTCGCCGCTGATCCACGGCCACTGGCTCGCCGAGCACGGCCTGTCCGGCACCTACGAGCGCATCGACGTCCATCCCGACGCCTTTTCGGACTTCGTCCGCAGCCTCCGGGGCGAGGGCTGGGTGGGCGGCAACGTCACGATCCCGCACAAGGAGGCGGCGTTCCGCCTCGCCCAAGTGCTGACGCCGCGGGCCGAGCGGATCGGCGCCGTCAACACGCTGTGGTTCGAGGACGGGCGCCTCCACGGCGACAACACCGATGCGCCGGGCTTCCTCGCCCATCTGGATGCCAGCCTGGGGGCCAGCTGGCCGGAGGCGACGGGCGTCGCCGACGGGCGCGCCACCCTGGTGCTCGGCGCGGGCGGGGCGGCGCGCGCCATCCTGGTCGGGCTCCTCGAGCGCGGGCTCTCCCGCCTGATCGTGGCGAACCGCAGCGCCGAGCGGGCCGAGAGCCTGACCGCCCTCGATCCCGCCCGGATTACCGCGGTTCCCTGGGAGGCGGTGCCGGCCCAGCTTCCCGCCACCGGGCTCCTCGTCAACACCACGGCGCTCGGCATGGCGGGCCAGGACCCGCTCGCCCTCGACCTCGCGCCCCTGCCGATCGAGGCGGCGGTGGCCGACATCGTCTACGTGCCGCTTGAAACCCCGCTCCTCGCAGCCGCCCGGGCTCGCGGGCTCGCGGGCGTCGACGGGCTCGGCATGCTGCTGCATCAGGCGGTGCCGGGCTTCTCCCGCTGGTTCGGCCGCACGCCCGCGGTGACGCCGGCCTTGCGGGCCCGCATCGTCGCCGACCTCGGGGGGCACGGGTGAGCCGGCCCGTCATCCTCGGCCTCACCGGCTCGATCGGCATGGGCAAGAGCGCCACTGCGGCGATGTTCCGCGCCCGCGGGGTGCCGGTCCACGACGCCGATGCCTGCGTGCACGCGCTCTACGGCCCGGGCGGAGCCGCGGCGGCCGCCATCGGCGAGGCCTTCCCCGGCACGCTCAGCCCCGACGGCTCGGTCGACCGCGCCGCCCTGCGCGCCACCGTGCTCGGCGAGCCCGATCGCTTGCGGCGCCTCGAATCCCTGGTCCATCCCCTGGTGGCCCGCGCGCGGGACGACTTCCTCGCGACGCATGCCGCCGCACCGCTGGTCGTGCTCGACGTGCCGCTGCTGTTCGAGACCGGCGGCGAGGCGGGGTGCGACGCCGTCGCGGTGGTCACCGCTCCGCCCGAGGTGCAGCGCGCCCGGGTGCTCGCCCGTCCCGGCATGACCGAGGAGGCCTTCGCGCAGATCCTCGCCAAACAGATGCCCGACGCCGAGAAGCGCCGCCGCGCCGATCACCTGATCGAGACCGACCGGGGCTTTCCCCATGCCGAGGCACAGGTCGATGCGGTGATCGCCGCGGTGACGAAGCCGGCCGGTTAACGCTTCCTCGCTACACCGGTCCCAACCGTTCTCTCGAAGGGAGCCGCACGATGCTGCGCGAGATCGTCCTCGACACCGAGACCACCGGCACCGAGGCCAAGACCGACCGGCTGATCGAGATCGGCGGGATCGAGCTCCTCAACCACATCCCGTCCGGCCGCGAGTTCCACCGCTACGTCAACCCGCAGCGGCCGGTCTCGGAGGGCGCGTTCCGGGTCCACGGCCTCTCCGACGCCTTCCTCGCCGACAAGCCGCTCTTCGCGCAGATCCTGCCCGACTTCCTGGAGTTCTGCGGCGACGCCACCCTGGTGATCCACAACGCCGCCTTCGACGTCGGCTTCCTCAACGCCGAGTATGCCCGCCTCGGCGACAAGGCGCCGCCGGCGATCGAGCTCGCCTCCGTCGTCGATACGCTCGCGCTCGCCCGCCGCAAGCACCCGGGCGCGGCCAACAACCTCGACGCCCTCTGCTCGCGCTACGGCATCGACAATTCCCGCCGCACCAAGCACGGCGCGCTCCTCGACGCGCAGATCCTGGCCGAGGTCTATATCGAGCTGCTCGGCGGCAAGCAGACGACGCTCGGGCTGACGGCCGAGGGCAGTGCCGGCCCGGCCGGTCCCTCCTTGCGCGCCGCGCCGGTCGAGCACGGCCCTCGCCCGACCCGCAGCCGCCTCACCGAGGCCGAGCTGGCAGCGCACGCCGCCTTCACGGCGGGGCTGGGGGAGAAGGCGATCTGGCGGGATTATCTCGGGGAGGCGGGGTGAGGCGCCTGCGGGCGATCTCTACGCATCTTCGTAGAGGTCGTCGATGAAGGCTTTGGTGGCGGGCTCGCGATTAGGGCCGGCCCGTTCCCGGAGCCCATGTGCGAAGGCGATCGACTGGGCGACGAGAACGAGCTTGTCCTTCTCGCTGGGCAGGGCTTGTCGTACCGCCTCGGTCTTGTTGTTGTGCGACCGAGCAGTTCTCATGGAGCGCCCCTTTCCCGGACGACTGAAGCGATAGCGGAAGGAGATCCGGGATCCAGCACAAAAAGTCGCGAAGCGTCCATCCGTCTGCAACGTTGCAAGAGGCGGAGCCGCTTCGCGGCACTTCTCCCCTGGATCCCGGATCTCCTTCCACTTCGTTCCAGTCGTCCGGGAAAGGGCGGCAGAAGCACCCGAAGGTGTTCGCTACTCCGCCGCCTTCATGTAGCTCTCCACCGGCGGACAGGCGCAGACCAGGTTGCGGTCGCCATAGGCGTTGTCCACCCGGTTGACCGGCGGCCAGTACTTGTCGACCCGGAAGGCGCCGGCCGGGAAGCAGGCGGCCTCGCGGGAATACGGCCGCTCCCACGGGCCGATCAGGTCTTCCACGGTGTGGGGGGCGTTCTTGAGCGGGTTGTCGGCCCGGTCCATCCGGCCCTCCTCGATCGCCCGGATCTCGTCCCGGATCGCCAGCATGGCGTCGCAGAAGCGGTCGATCTCGCCCTTGGTCTCGGACTCGGTCGGCTCGATCATCAGGGTGCCGGCGACCGGCCAGCTCATCGTCGGCGGGTGGAAGCCGCAATCGATCAGCCGCTTGGCGATGTCCTCGACGCTGATTCCGGCGCTCTTCATCAGCGGGCGGGCGTCGATGATGCATTCATGCGCCACCCGGCCGTGGGTGCCGGTGTAGAGCACGTCGTAGGCGCCGGTGAGGCGCTTGGCGATGTAGTTGGCGTTGAGGATCGCGATGCGGGTCGCCTGCGTCAGCCCGCGCCCGCCCATCAGCAGGCAGTAGCTCCACGAGATCGGCAGGATCGCCGCGGAGCCGTAGGGCGCGGCCGAGACCGAGAACTCGCGCCCGTCGGTCTCGACGTGTCCGGGCAGGAACGGGATCAGGTGCGCCTTGACGCCGATCGGCCCCATGCCGGGCCCGCCGCCGCCATGCGGGATGCAGAAGGTCTTGTGCAGGTTGATGTGGCTGACGTCGGCCCCGATGTCGCCCGGCCGGGCGAGGCCGACCAGCGCGTTGAGGTTGGCGCCGTCGAGATAGACCTGGCCGCCATGGGCGTGGGTGATGTCGCAGATCTCCCGCACCGCCTCCTCGAACACCCCGTGGGTGGACGGGTAGGTGATCATGCAGGCCGCGAGGTTGTCGCTGTGCTTCTCCGCCTTGGCGCGGAGATCGGCCACGTCGACGTTGCCGTGGCGGTCGGCGCCGACCACCACCACGGTCATGCCGCACATCTGCGCCGAGGCCGGGTTGGTGCCGTGGGCCGAGGACGGGATCAGGCAGACCGTGCGATGCCCCTCCCCCCGCGACAGGTGGTAGGCGCGGATCGCGAGCAGGCCCGCATACTCGCCCTGCGCGCCGGAATTCGGCTGCATCGAGATCGCCGCGTAGCCGGTGATGTCGGCGAGCTTCTGCGAGAGGTCCTGGATCATCTCGGCGTAGCCCTCGGCCTGGTCCTTCGGCGCGAAGGGATGCAGCTCCGAGAATTCCGGCCACGAGATCGGCAGCATCTCGGCGGTCGCGTTGAGCTTCATCGTGCACGAGCCCAGCGGGATCATCGCCCGGTCGAGGGCGAGGTCCCGGTCGGCGAGGCGGCGCATGTAGCGCGTCATCTCGCTCTCGGCCCGGTTCATGTGGAAGATCGGGTGGGTCAGGTATTCCGAGGTGCGCATCAGGCCGGCGGGCAGGCGCGGCTCGGGCCAGGATTCGTCGTAAGTCAGCGCATCGCCGCCGAAGGCGCGCCACACCGCCTCGATGATGTCGGGCCTCGTGCGCTCGTCGACCGTGATGCCAATGCGATCGTTGCCCACTTTCCGCAGGTTGATCCCGTTGGCGACGGCGTTCTTCAGGATCACGCCCTGGAACGGTCCGACCGTCACGGTGATCGTGTCGAAGAAGGCGTCCGGGTGCGTCTCGAAGCCGAGCTGGTCCAAGCCGGCGGCGAGGCGCGTCGCGTCGCGGTGGATGCGCATCGCGATCGCCTTGAGCCCGCGCGGCCCGTGGAACACCGCGTACATCGAGGCGATGACCGCGAGCAGCACCTGGCTGGTGCAGATGTTCGAGGTCGCCTTCTCGCGTCGGATGTGCTGCTCGCGGGTCTGGAGCGAGAGCCGGTAGGCGCGGTTGCCGCGCGAATCGACCGAGACGCCGACGATGCGGCCCGGCAGCGAGCGCTTGTGGGCGTCGCGCGTCGCCATGTAGGCGGCGTGCGGACCGCCATAGCCCATCGGCACGCCGAAGCGCTGCATCGAGCCGACCGCGATGTCGGCCCCCATCTCGCCCGGGGGCTTGAGCAGGGTGAGCGACAGCGGATCGGCCGCCACCACGGCGATCGCGCCGGCATCATGCAGCTTGGCGATCACGTCGGTGAAGTCGTGGGCCGCGCCCTCGACGCCCGGATACTGGAAGATCGCGCCGAACACCGCCTTGGGATCGAGATCGGTGAAGGGGTCGCCGACGACGATGCGCCAGCCGAACGGCTCGGCCCGGGTCTTCAGGACCGCGATGGTCTGCGGCAGGCACTGCGCGTCGACGAAGAAGGTATCGGGCTGGCTGGGATCGGTCTTGGCGGTCGCGATCCGGCGCGCCATGCCCATCGCCTCGGCGGCGGCCGTCGCCTCGTCGAGGAGCGAGGCGTTGGCGATGTCGAGCCCGGTCAGGTCGCTGACGCAGGTCTGGAAGTTGAGCAGGGCCTCGAGCCGGCCCTGGCTGATCTCGGGCTGGTAGGGCGAGTAGGCCGTGTACCAGGCCGGGTTCTCGAAGATGTTGCGCTGGATCGCCGGCGGCATCGTGGTGCCGTGGTAGCCCTGGCCGATCAGCGAGGTCAGCAGCTTGTTCTTGTTGGCGGTGGCGCGCAGGCGCTCGATCGCCCGGCGCTCCGACAGGGCGGCGCCGAACTCGGTCGCTTCCCTCTGGCGGATCCCCGCCGGCAGGGTCTCGTCGATCAGGGCGTCGAGGCTCTCGGAGCCGACCACGTCCAGCATGCGGGCGATCTCGTCCACCGACGGGCCGATATGGCGGCGGTTGGCGAAGTCGTAGGGATCGTACTTGTCCATCGGCATGGAGGGGGTGCCCTGACCGGGGCCGCGTGGGGCGGCTTGAAAGATGTGGCGCATCTCCCCTCTCCCGTGTGGGAGAGGGGTTGGGGGTGAGGGTGGCTCGGCTTCAGAATAGAAGTCGACTGTCGAGCTGCCAGCACGACGCTCGGCGTTTCATGCTGAAGCCGAGCCACCCTGCGCGATCTTCGATCGCCCCTACCCCTCTCCCACACGGGAGAGGGGATCCCGCGCTTGACTGGTGTTGGAACAGATCAGACGAGGATCGGATCAGCCCAAGGATCTCAACCGACGAAGGCGCGGTAAGCCGCCTCATCCATCAGCCCGTCGAGCTGGGACGGATCGCTCAGGCGCACGCGGTAGAGCCAGCCCTCCCCCTGCGGATCGGTGCCGACGCTCTCCGGGCTCGCCACCGCCGCCTCGTTGACCTCGGTCACCTCGCCGTCGACCGGCGCGTAGACGTCGGAGGCCGCCTTCACCGATTCCACCACCGCGGCGGCGGCGCCCTTGGTCAGCGTGGCGCCGACCTTCGGCAGCTCGACGAAGACGAGGTCGCCGAGCTGCTCGGCGGCGTGGTCGGTGATCCCCACCGTCGCCACGTCGCCCTCCAGGCGCAGCCACTCGTGCTCGTCGGTATATTTCAGCATGTGAACGCTCTCCCGTATCAGGAACGCTTGAAGCCGGCGGGGCGGAACGGCAGCGGCACCACCGCGCAGGGCAGGCGCTGGCCGCGCACCTCGGCGAAGACTTGGGTGCCCGGCACCGCGAGCGCGCTCGGCACCACCCCCATGGCGATCGGCCCCTCCAGGCTCGGCCCGAAGCCGCCGGAGGTCACCCGGCCGACCGCCTCGGACCCGTCGGCGGCATCGTAGAGGGCGGCGCCCGCCCGCACCGGGGTGCGCCCCTCCGGGCGCAGGCCCACCCGGAGCCGCGCCGGGCCGTCGGCCAGCTCGGCCAGGATGCGTTCGGCGCCGGGAAAGCCGCCGGCCCGGGCGCCGCCGAGGCGGCGCACCTTCGGGATCGCCCAGGACAGGCCGGCCTCGACCGGCGAGGTCTCGTGGTCGATGTCCGAGCCGTGCAGGCACAGGCCCGCTTCGAGGCGCAGCGAGTCGCGGGCGCCGAGGCCGATCGGCTTGACTTCCGGATCGGCCAGCAGCGCCCGGGCGAGCGCCACGGCGGATTCCGCTGGCAGCGCGATCTCGAACCCGTCCTCGCCGGTATAGCCG
Source organism: Methylobacterium sp. 17Sr1-1 (assembly GCF_003173775.1). Classification (NCBI taxonomy): domain Bacteria; kingdom Pseudomonadati; phylum Pseudomonadota; class Alphaproteobacteria; order Hyphomicrobiales; family Methylobacteriaceae; genus Methylobacterium; species Methylobacterium sp. 17Sr1-1. The sequence continues at coordinate 4,677,200 of NZ_CP029552.1, forward strand.
GAGCGCACCACGACGCCCTCCTCACCCTGGAACGCGACCTGGCGCGCATCCATGAATCGCATCTCGGCGACGATGGGCAGGTGGCGGGCGAGCGCGGCTTCCGCCCCCGGACCCTGGAGCGCGATCAGCGCCCGCTCGACCGGCTCGACCGTGCATTCGGTGCCGATCGAATCGAGCAGGTGGGCGAGGCCGGCGGCCTTGTTGGCGGCGTTGACGATCAGCAGGTAGTGGTCGCCCAAGTTGGCGAGCATCAGGTCGTCGAGGATGCCGCCGCCCTGCGTGGTCAGGAAGCCGTAGCGCTGGCGCCCGGCGCTCAACCCCACGACGTCGATCGGCAGTACCGTCTCCAAGGCGCGGGCGGCGTCGCCAAGATCGCCGGAGCGGGCCCGCACGGCGATCTGGCCCATGTGGGAGACGTCGAACAGCCCGGCCGCCTTGCGGGTGTGCAGGTGCTCCTTGAGGAGCCCGAGCGGGTATTGCAGCGGCATCATGTAGCCGGCGAACGGCACCATCCGAGCGCCGACCTCCTGGTGCAGCGCGTGCAGAGGGGTCTGGAGCAGGCTGAGGCCGGTGGCCGTGTCGGCGGTCATCGCGAGGCTGTGTCCCGAGGCATGCGCGGGCACGGATGGGCCGGCGACCCCGCATCCCCGGCCGATGCGGTCTCGACGAGGGGAAAGCGATGGGAAGGCCGGCCCCGCACGGCCCGACTCGCGCGGGACCTTAGGACAAAGGTGCCATTGACGCTACCCGCTGGACGTTGCGGGGCGCTCCATGCCCGAGGATCGGAGCTGGCGGCGCAGCCGGTAGCCGGCTGCCGAACGGTTCCGCTTGGTCCACCGCGCTGCGGCAAGATCGACCGCCGATGACCGATCAAGCGAAAATGTTTTGCGCTTGCCCTCGATCCAGCGGCAAACGAAGCAGCTTCTGCCGCGACCGGGGGATTATCCTGGCGCCGTCTTTTGGGAGGATGAAGGCCATGAGCGCGAGCGCCAAGCCGGTCCCGGCCGTGCCGGTCAACGAGAACGAGCGCACCAACAGCCAAGCCATCCTCGGCCCCCGCGGCGTGGCCGATCCGGATCCGGCCGAGACCGCGGACTGGCTCGCCTCGCTCGAATCGGTGCTCCGCCACGGCGGCGCGGCCCGGGCCCGCTTCCTGCTCGACCGGCTGGAGCAGAAGGCGCGGGAGATCGGCGTCGTCGAGGAGGCGCCGCCCTACTCCCCCTACCGCAATACCATTCCGCTGGAGAAGCAGCCGCCTTATCCGGGCGACCTCGCGGTCGAGGAGCGCATCACCTCGATCATGCGCTGGAACGCGCTCGCGATGGTGGTGCGGGCCAACATGGCCTACGGCGAGCTCGGCGGTCACGTCGCCTCCTACGCGTCCGCCGCCGAGATCTTCGAGCTCGGCTTCAACCACTTCTTCCAGGCCGGGGACGCCACGGGTGCGGGCGCCGACCTCGTGTTCTTCCAGCCGCACTCGGCGCCCGGCGTCTATGCCCGCGCCTTCCTGGAGGGGCGGCTCTCCGAGACCAACCTGAAGCATTACCGCCAGGAGATCGCCGGCGAGGGCCTGTGCTCCTATCCGCATCCCTGGCTGATGCCCGAGTTCTGGCAGGTGCCGACCGGCTCGATGGGCATCGGGCCGATGAATGCGATCTACCAGGCGCGCTTCATGCGCTACCTGAGCGACCGCGGGTTGGCCGACACTGCCGGCCAGCACGTCTGGGGCGTGTTCGGCGACGGCGAGATGGACGAGCCGGAATCGATCGGCGCCCTGACGCTCGCGGCCCGCGAAAAACTCGACAACGTCACCTTCGTCATCAACTGCAACCTGCAGCGCCTCGACGGCCCGGTGCGCGGCAACGGCCAGATCATCCAGGAGCTGGAGAGCGTTTTTCGCGGTGCCGGCTGGAACGTCGTCAAGGTGCTGTGGGGCTCGGAGTGGGACGCGATCTTCGCCCGCGACACCAACCACGCGCTCCTGCGCCGCTTCGCCGCCACGGTCGACGGCAAGTACCAGACGCTCGGGGCCAAGGACGGCGCCTACAACCTCGCCCACTTCTTCGGCGAGGACGAGGAGGTGAAGGCGCTCGTCTCCCACATGTCGGACGGCGACGTCGACAAGCTGAAGCGCGGCGGGCACGATTTCCGCAAGCTCTACGCAGCCTTCGCGGCGGCCAAGGCGACCAAGGGCCGCCCGACCGTGATCCTGGCGAAGACCAAGAAGGGCTACGGCATGGGCGGCGCGGGTGAATCGCGCATGACCGCCCATCAGGCGAAGAAGCTCGACACCGACGCCCTCAAGGCCTTCCGGGATCGCTTCGCCCTGCCGCTCACCGACGCGCAGGTCGAGGGGCTGGAATTCTACAAGCCGGACGAGAACAGCCGCGAGCTGCGCTACCTGCGCGAGCGGCGCGAAAAACTCGGCGGCTTCCTGCCCAAGCGCCGTCGCACGGCAGCCCACGTGACGGTGCCGGATCTCTCGACCTATGCCGGCTTCGCGCTCGAGGCCGACGGCAAGGAGATGTCGACCACCACCGCGGCGGTCCGGCTGTTCAGCAGCCTGATCAAGCACAAGGAGCTGGGCCCGCGCGTCGTGCCGATCGTCGCCGACGAGGCGCGCACCTTCGGCATGGCCAACCTCTTCCGTCAGGTCGGCATCTACTCGCCGCTCGGCCAGCTCTACGAGCCGGAGGATGCCGGTTCGATGCTCTACTACAAGGAATCCCGCGACGGGCAGCTGCTGGAGGAGGGCATCACGGAAGCAGGCGCCATCTCGTCCTGGGCCGCGGCCGCGACCTCCTACAGCGTCCACGGCCTCGCGATGCTGCCGTTCTACATCTACTACTCGATGTTCGGCTTCCAACGCGTCGGCGACCTGATCTGGGCGGCGGCCGACCAGCGCGCCCGCGGCTTCCTCATCGGCGCCACGGCGGGCCGCACCACGCTCGGCGGCGAGGGGTTGCAGCATCAGGACGGGTCGAGCCACCTCGTCGCCGCAACGATCCCGAATTGTCGCGCCTACGATCCGGCCTTCGCCTACGAGATGGCGGTGATCCTCGATCACGGCGCCCGCGACATGATGGAGCGCGACGTCGACGCGTTCTACTACGTCACGGCGATGAACGAGAACTACGCCCAGCCGTCGATGCCCGATGGCGTGCGGGACGGGATCATCCGCGGGATGTATCGTTTCTCAGGCTATGGAGATGGTGAGCCGGCTATTCGTCTCCTCGGCTCGGGGGCGATCCTGCCGGAGGTCATCGCCGCGGCGAAGATCCTCGCCGAGGAATGGGGCATCGCCGCCGAGGTCCACAGCGTCACGAGCTTCAGCGAACTCGCCCGCGAGGCTCGCGAGGTCGAGCGGTCGAACCGGCTGAACCCGGGCCTGCCGGCAAAGCGCAGCCTCGTCGAGGAGTCGCTGCCCGGCTCCGCCCCGGTCGTCGCCGCCACCGACTACGTGCGCGCCTACCCGCAGCTGATCGCGACCGCGATCCAGGCCCGCTACGTCACGCTCGGCACCGACGGCTTCGGCCGCAGCGACACCCGCAGCGCGTTGCGCGCCTTCTTCGAGGTCGACCGGCACCACGTTGCGGTCGCGGCGCTCGCGGCGCTCGCCGACGAGGGCAGCCTCGACCGGGCGAAGGTGGCGGAGGCGGTGGCCCGCTACGGCCTCAGCCCGAACCGGCCGGCGCCCTGGACGGTGTGACGGGCGCGACCGAGAAATGTGCGGGGCGCTCCTCAGGGAGTGCCCCGACGAGACACCCGCGCCCGATGAAGCGGACTTAAGCACAATCCGCAGGTTCCCCCTACGGGATTGACGCACCCGAGAAGACGCGGCCTGATCCCCTCAACGCCGGGACCCGAAGCACCGGCCCTGAGGGAGACGCACCGGATGGCGCGAGGCGCTGAGCAGGCCGTGGCGCGGAGCGTCGCGAGGACGGGCCGCGACGGATTCGCGCCCGACGATCCCGTCCGCGCGCGGCTCGACGCCCTGAGGACCGGCCTGGAGGCGGGCCTGATCGGCGCCTCCGGCCTCGTCGAGCGGCTGCTGATCGGGCTCCTCACCGGCGGTCACCTCCTGATCGAAGGCGCGCCGGGCCTCGCCAAGACCCGGGCGGTCAAGCGCCTCGCCGACGGGCTCGACACGGGCTTCGCCCGCATCCAGTGCACCCCCGACCTGATGCCCGCCGACCTCACCGGCACCAATGTCTGGCGGCCCGACGGCGGCCGGTTCGAGTTCCTGGCCGGTCCCCTGTTCCACTCCCTGGTGCTGGTCGACGAGGTCAACCGGGCGCCGCCCAAGGTGCAGTCGGCGCTGCTCGAAGCGATGGCCGAGCAGCAGATCACGGTGGCGGGCATCACCCATCCCCTGCCCGACCCGTTCATGGTGGTGGCGACCCAGAACCCGATCGAGCATGCCGGCACCTTCCCGCTGCCCGAGGCGCAGCTCGACCGGTTCCTGCTCCACGTCGTGGTCGAGATGCCCGACGAGGCGTCCGAGCGGCGCATCCTCGACCTCGTGGAGGGCGAGATGACCGAGGCGGTCGCCCCGATGCCGGTGCGCCTGACGGCCGAGGAGCTGCGCGAAGCCCGCGCGGCGGCGCTCAAGGTCCACGTCTCGCCGGCGCTCAAGGACTTTCTGGTCCGCCTCGTCGCCGCCACCCGCGGCGGGCCGGCGGCGCCGGATTTGCGCGGCGCCATCGAGCATCCGGTCTCGCCCCGCGGCACCCTGGCGCTCATGCTCGCCGGCAAGGCCCGGGCCTACCTGCACGGGCGCGACCACGTCGTGCCGGACGACGTCGTGGCGCTTGCCGGCGACGCGCTGGCGCATCGCCTCGCCCTGACCTGGCGCGCCGCGGCGGAAGGCCAGACCGCCCGCGCCCTGGTGGCCGGCCTGCTCGACCGGGTGCACCCGCTCTGAGGATGCTCGCCACCGTGGCACGGCCGTCGCCCGAGTCCGATCCCTTCTCCCCGCCCGGCATCGCCCTCGAAGCGAGCGCGCTCATGGGCCTGCGCCACCTCGCCCGCCGCGGAACCGGGGCGACGACGCGGGGCCGCTCGGGGCTGCCCGGCGGCCTCGTCACGCGGCGGCGCGGGCGCGGCACCGAGCCCGACGATGTGCGGCCGTGGGCCGAGGGCGACGACGTGCGCCACATCGACCGCAACGCCACCGCCCGGACCGGCACGCTGCACGTGCGCACCCACCACGAGGAGCGCGACCGCGCGGTGGTGCTCCTGGCCGATTTCCGGCCCTCGATGCTGTTCGGCACCCGCCGCGCCCTGCGCTCGGTCGCGGCCGCGGAGGCCCTGGTGCTGCTCGGCTGGCGCATCGCCGGCGATGGCGGCCGGGTCGGGCTCTGCGTCGCGGGCGCGGAGCCGCTGGCGCTGCCGCCGCGGGGTGCGGGACGCGGCATGGCGGCCCTGTGCCAGGGCCTCGCCCGGGGGCATGCGGGCGCCCTCGCGGCCCCGCTTCACGACGACCCGCCCTTGAGCCCGATCCTGGAGCAGGCGCGGGCGCTGCTGCCGGCGGGCGGGCACCTGGTGCTGGCGAGCGCCCTCGATTCACCCGGCGACGACTTTTCGGAGCGCCTCGCGGCGCTCGCCGAGCGGATCTCCGTCAGCCTGATCCTGGTGAGCGATGCCTTCGAGCGCATCGCCCCGCCGGGCCTCTACCCCTACGCGACGCCGGACGGCCGCCGGGGGACCGCCAGGATCTCCGGCCGGGCGCGGCCGGCGCCGGAGGACCGCCTCGCGGCCTGTGCCCGTCTCGGCCTCGCCTGTCTCCGCCTCGACACCGAGACGGGTCCCGAAGGGTTCGCCCCCCTGATGGAGCGGCTCGATGCCGTGCTGTGAGGGCGCGCTCTCGGGCCTGCGCGGCCTGCACGCCCCGCCCGATCCGGGGCTGGTCCGGCCCGAGGTGCTGGCCGCCGTCGCCCTCGGCCTGGCGCTCGCCGGCCTCGCGGCCTGGCTGCGGCCGCGCTGGGGCGCCCGCCCGATCCGCCGGGCGGCTCTGGCCGAGCTCGCCGCCGCCCGCGCCCTGCCGCTGCCGGAGCGCCGCGTGGCGCTCGCGCGGTTGAGCCGGCGGCTCGCCCGCAGCCTCGGGGTCGAGGGACCGGCGGAGCTCGATGCTCACCTCCGCACCGACTTCTTCGGACGCGGCCCCGGCCGGACGCTGACCGACGGCCTCTACGCCCCGGGCCCCGCCCCCGATCTCGCCGCGGCGGAGGCCGGCCTCGCCCGGCTCCTCGCGCGCCTGCGGGTTTGACGATGATGGCCGGCCTCGCCTCCCTCGATTTCGCGGCTCCGCTGGCCGGCCTGCTCCTGCCGCTGCCGCTCCTCGCCGCGCGCCTCCTGCCGCCGCGTTCGGGCGGCAGCGGGGCGCTCGCGGTGCCGCCCTCCCTCGTCGCCGGGCTCGATCGCGGCGGGCCGCTCGCCGTCGGGGCGCGCGGGCGCGCGGCCCTGACCTGGCTGCTCTGGGTGTCGCTCGTCGCAAGCCTCGCCGGCCCGCGGCTGGTGCTGCCGGGCGCGGCGCTGCCGGCCTCGGGGCGGGACATCGTGCTCGCCCTCGATCTGTCGGGCAGCATGGAGCGGATCGATTTCTCGCTCGACGGGCGCACCACCTCGCGGCTCGCGGCGGTCAAGCGCGTCGGGGCCGAGTTCATCCGCCGCCGGGCCGGCGACCGGGTCGGCCTCGTGATCTTCGCCGACCAGGCCGACGTCGCCGCCGCCCCCTCCTTCGACACCCGCGCCGTCGCCCGGGCGCTGGAGGAGGCGCAGATCGGCCTCGTCGGCCGTTCGACCGGCATCGGCGACGGGCTCGGCCTCGCCCTCAAGCGCCTCGACGCCCTGCCGGGCCCGGCGAAGGTGGTGGTGCTGCTCTCCGACGGCGCGAACAATGCCGGCCAGACCACGCCGCGGGACGTGGCCGTGCTCGCCCGCGACCTCGGCATCCGGGTCCACACCATCGCGCTCGGCCCCCGCGACCTCGCCGACGCGGACGGCGAGCAGGACGTGGTCGATTCCGAGGCTCTTCGCGACGTGGCGGCGACGAGCGGCGGCCGCTTCTTTCGGGTGCGCACCACCGAGGACCTCGCGGGCGTGGCCGACAGCATCGACGCCCTCGAGGGCGGGCGCGACCGGGCCCCGCCGGTCCCCTTGCGCCGCGACCTCTGGCCGTGGCCGGGCGGCGTCGCGCTGCTCTCGGCATTGGCGCTCCTGCTGAGCCGGAGGGCGGCGTGATGCTGTCGATGGATCCATCCCTCGAAGTCCGGCCGTTCATGGGGAGCGGCGAGCGCACCACACATCGCGAGCCAGCCCCCTTTCCCGGATCTCCTTCCGCTGACGCACCAGTCGTCCGGGAAAGGGCGGGGGAGGTCTATGCGGGGCGATCCGCTTGGTGTTCGAGGGCGTCGCGCACCCTCCGGGACCGGGTGCGGGCATGACCGAGGCCTTCACGCTCCTGCGCCCCTGGTGGCTCCTCGCCTTGCCGCTCCTCGCCCTCCTGGCCTGGCGCGCCGCCCACCGGGCCGCGCCCCTCGGCGACTGGGTCAAGGTGGTGGAGCCGCACCTGATGGCGGCGCTCCAGGCCCGCGGCGCGGTGCGGCCGGGGCGCCGCTCGGGCCAAGGGCTGCTGGTGGCGGCGGCCGCTCTCCTCACCCTCGGCCTCGCCGGCCCGGCCGTGGAGCGCCGCGACGTGGCGGGGTTCCGCAACCTCGACGCCGCGATCGTCGCCCTCGACCTGTCGCGCTCGGTCGCCGAGGGCGGGCGCCTCGGCGAGGCGCGGGCGCTGGCGCAAGGGTTGGCCGAGGCCGCCGGCACCAAGGCGGTCGCGCTCATCGCCTATGCGGGCGACGCCTACCTCGTGGCGACGCCGACCACCGACCGCGACGCCTTGAGCACGATCCTGTTCGCCCTCGACGGCGCCACCGTGCCGGACCGCGGCAGCCACCCGGCCCGCGCCCTGGCGCTCGCCCGCCGGACGCTCGCCGAGGGCGCGGTGGTGACCGGCGACGTGGTGCTGGTGAGCGACGGCGGCGGCCTCGACGAGACGGCGTCCCGGGAGGCGGCGGCGCTCCGGGAAGAGGGCCACCAGCTGCACACCGTGCTGGTGACCGATCCCGCGCTGCCGCCGGAGGCGCCGCGGCCGGACGGCACCGGGCTCACCCGCCTCGCCGCCCTCGGCGGAGGCGCGGCCGGCAGCCTCGACGCGCCGGGCCCAGTCCTGGCGGTCCTGTCCGAGACGGTCGCCCGCCACCTCGCCGACGGGGGCTACACGGTGCTGGCGTGGCAGGATCTCGGCCGCTGGCTCGCCGGCCTCGCGCTGCTGCCGGTCCTGCTGCTCTTCCGGCGGAGCGGCTGATGCGGATCCTCCTCCTCGCCGCCGGGGGCCTCGCCCTGGCGGGCCTCGCCGTAGAACCCGCCGCCCTCGCCCGGCTCCTGCTCGGGGCCGGGCTGCCGGGGCCGGCGGCGCGCGTCAGCGCCGATCCGGCCTGGCGCGGCACCGCCCTCTACGCCGCCGGCCGCTACGCCGAGGCCGCCGAGGCCTTCGCGAGATTTCCCTACAACCGCGGCAACGCCCTGGCGCTCTCCGGCGACCTCAAGGGGGCGCTCAAAGCCTACGACGCGGCGCTCGCCCGCGACCCGGCGGACGAGGACGCCAAGGCCAACCGCGAATTGGTGGCGCGCCTCCTCGACACGCCGGACGCCCCCGGCGGCCGCACTGCCGGAGAGGCGAACGCGAAGGCCGATGCCGCCACCCGCTACGCCACCAAGACCGAATCCGACGCGGACGATCCCGGCACCGCCTCGACCGGCGACGGCCTCGCCGGCCATCGCGAGGCGTCGTCGGCCGCCGACTCGCCGGGCAACTCGAAGGCCGCCCGCACCGGCCGGGCCGAGCAGCGGGCGGTCGATCCCGGCCGCGGCCAGGCGCGGGGCTCGGCCAGCGACGCGGAGGGCGGCGGGCGCCAGGGCGGCGGCAATGCCAGCGTGTCCGAGGTGGTGGAGCGCGAGGTGCGCCGGGTCTCGAAGAGCTTCGAACTCCGAGAAATCCGCCCCGACCGGCACTGGCTCGCGACCCTGACCGACGATCCCGGCCGCTTCGTCGCCCTGCGGATCCGCGCCGAGCAGACCCGCCGGCGCGAGGCCGGCACCGCCGTGCAGCCGGGGAGCAATCCATGGTGAGGCGCACCGTGGGAAGAAGGGCTGCGGCGGGAGGGATCGTCCTCGCCTGTCTCCTCGCCGCGCCGGCGCTCGCGCTGGACGACGGCGACCTCGCGCTCACCGTCACCGCCGAGGTACCGGGCGGGGCTGCGCCCTATCCGCGCGAGATGGTCCTGCTGCGCATCCGCGGCACCTACCGGGCGCAGATCGCGCTGGAGGATCTGCGCCAGCCGAGCCTGCCGCATTTCGGCTGGACCCAGCTCGGCCGCGATCGCTGGTTCCGCACCACGATCCAGGGCCAGGAGGCGCGCGGCTTCGAGCGCACCGTCGCGGTGTTTCCGCAAGGGGCCGGCCGCTTCGTCGTCGACCCCTTCGTGCATCGCCTGACGCTCGTCGACGGCGGCGAGCGCCGGCTGATCGAGGTGCGCTCGAACCCGCTGCCGATCGAGGTGGCGGCCTGGCAGGGTCCGGGCGGGCCGGACGCGCCCGAGCCCTGGTGGCTGCCGGCGGAAGGCCTGACGGTGACCGACCTCTGGGATCCCGAGCCCGAGACGCTGAGGCTCGGCGAGCCGGCCCGCCGCACCGTGACGCTGGAGGCGCGCGGCCTCACCGCCGATGCCCTGCCGCCGCGGCCCACCTTGCGCACCCGCGGCATCCTCACCTTCGCCGGCCCGGTCGAGCGCCAGACCCGCATCACCCCGGCGGGCCCGGTGGCCCGGGTGACCTACCGCTGGGACGTGCGCCCGGGCGTGCCGGAGCCGATCACGCTGGCGGCGATTGCGATTCCGTGGTTCGACACCCGGGCGCGGGTGATGCGCGAGGCCGAGATCCCGGCCCGCATCGTCGGCGCCCGCACGGCGGCGCCCGCGGAGGAGACGCCCCCTCCCCCGGCCTCGCCCTGGCGGACGCTCGTCGCCGGGATCGCTGCCTTCGGACTCGGGCTCGGTGCCTGGGGATTGTCCCGCCACCGCGAGGCGCCCGACCTGCGGGCCCTCGCCCGGGCCGCCCGGCGGCGCGACGCGCGCGGGTTCCACGCCGCCCTCGGCCACGCCGCCCGGCGCGACCCGGGCCGCGCGGCGGCCTGGCGCGCCGATCCCGGCACCGGGCCGCGCCTCGCCGCCCTCGACGCGGCGTTGTTCGGAACGGGCGAGACCCCGGTGCCGGACCTCGCCGGCCTCGCCCGGGATCTCCGGACGATCCGGGCACCCGCCGCGAGACCGGACGGTCTCGCCCCCCTCGACGGTCCGCGCCCGGCGACGCGGTGACGGTCTGCCGGCATGCCCCAGGCCCGGTTGCCTCCACCGGCACCGACCCTGCATACCCCCCGCTCGATGCCAGCTGAGGCCGCGACCGCCATGACCGACACTCCCCGCCTCGGCGCCCGCGTGATGGCGCTGATCGACGATCTTGCCCGCCATACCGACGAGCCCGGCCGGCTGACCCGGCTCTACCTCTCGCCGGCCCACCGGGCGACCGCCGAGGCGGTGCTCGGCCTGATGCGGGAGGCGGGGCTCGCGGCGCGGATCGACGCCGCCGGCAGCGTGGTCGGGCGGATGGAAGGGCGGGAGCCCGGGCTGCCGGCCCTGGTGCTCGGCTCGCACATCGACAGCGTGGTCGATGCCGGGCGCTACGACGGCCCCCTCGGGGTGGCGGCGGGGCTCGCCGTCGCCGAGGCGCTGCGCGGGCTGCCGCTGCCCTTCGCCCTCGAGGTGGTGGCCTTCGGCGACGAGGAGAACGTGCGCTTCCCGACCTCGCTCTCGACCTCGAAGGCCTGGGCCGGGCAATACAAGATGGAGTGGCTGGAGGGCCGCGACGCCGCCGGCACCCCCCTGCGGGAGGCGCTGGCGCAGTTCGGCGGCGACCCGGACGGCATCCCGGCCCTCGCCCGGCGCCGTGACGAGATCGCCGGCTATCTCGAGGTCCACATCGAGCAGGGCCCGGCGCTGGAAGCCGCGGCGCAGCCGGTGGGGGTGGTCTCGGGAATCGTCGGGCTCACCCGGGCGCGCTGCACCGTGACCGGCGAGGCCAACCACGCCGGCACCGTGCCGATGGGCATGCGCCGGGACGCGCTGGCGGCCGCCGCCGAGATGGCGCTCGCGGTCGAGCGCCTGGGCGAGGCGGCTCCCGGTGCGGTCGCGACGGTGGGGGCGCTCACCGTCGTGCCGGGCGCCGTCAACGTGATCCCGGGCCGGGTCGATTTCAGCCTCGACGTGCGCGCGCCCGAGGATTCCGACCGTCTGGGCCTGTTCAAGGCGATCGAGGCCGAGTGCCGGGCGATCGCGCAGCGCCGCGCGGTGGGCTTCGGCTCCGAGACGTTCATGGACAACGCGGCGGTCGCCCTCGATCCGGGCTTCCAGGCCATGCTCGACCGGGCGGCGCGGCGCCTCGGCTTCGCCCCTCTGCTTCTGCCCTCCGGCGCGACCCACGATGCGGTGGCGATGGCGGCGCTCGGCCCCTCGGCGATGCTGTTCGTGCGCTGCCGCGGCGGGATCAGCCACAACCCGGCCGAATCGATCACCCTGGAGGATGCCGACGCGGCGACGCGGGTGCTTCTGGGGGCGGTCCGCGATCTGGCGGGGCTGGGGCAATAACCACAGGTCTGGCCAGGGAAATTCGCGGAGCAGGAAAGGGCGCGCCTCCCCGCTCCCGTGTGGGAGAAGGGATCCCGCGCTTGACTCTAAAAGGGATTTTCTCGGGCAGCCCTGCCGCCCGCGGGGAGAGGAGAGAATCCGCGCTCTTCTTGTCCGCCGGTAGACCCGCACCGATGAGAACGAGACAGCAGTGATGCAGCAGGACGAGATGACAGCCGACATCGTGGTCGTCGGCGGCGGGATGGTCGGGCTCTCCTCCGCCATCGCCCTCAGGGATCGCGGGCTCGACGTGGTCCTGTGCGATCCCGGCGAGGCGAGGGCGCGCACCTCCTACGGCAATGCCGGCGTGGTCAGCCGCGGCTCGATCCTGCCGATGTCGGGTCCCGCCCTGTGGGGCAAGCTGCCGACCTATCTGCGCAATGCCGATCCGGGCCTTCGCCTGCGCCACGGCCACCTGCTGCGGGTGCTGCCCTGGGCGGCCCACTTCCTGGCGAACGCCCGCGCCTCCGCCTGGCGCCGGGCCGCCGACGCGCTGGCGCCGCTCACCGACGCCGCCTATCCGGAGCACCGGCGCCTCGCCGACCGGGCCGGCGTGCCCCACCTCTTGCGCGAATGCGGCTGGGTGAAGCTCTACCGGACCGAGGCCGCCTTCGCGGGGGCCGCCCTCGAGCGCGAAATCCTGAGCCGTCACGGGGTCCCGTTCGAGATCGTCGAGGGTCCGGCGATCCAGGCGCTGGAGCCGGCGCTGATCCGTCCCTTCGCCCGGGCGATGCTGCTGCCGGAGACCGGCGCCGTCGGCGATCCGGGCGGGCTGGTCGAGGCGGCCGAGCGGCTCTTTTCCGGCCTCGGCGGACGGACCCTGCGCACGACCGTGAGCCGCCTGGACCTCCGGGCCGACGGCTGGCACGTCGTCCATCCGGGCGGGACGGTGCGGGCGCGCCAAGTGGTGCTGGCGACGGGGGCGGCGGCGCACGAGCTGTCGCGGCCCCTCGGCTACCGCTTCGCCTTCGCGGCCGAGCGCGGCTACCACCGCCACTACGCCCTGCATCCCGAGAGCCCGGCCCTCACCCGCCCGGTCTACGACACCGGCGCCGCCTCGATCCTGTCGCCGATGGGCGAGGGCCGGGTGCGGGTGCTCTCCGGCGTCGAGGTCGCGGACCGCCACGCCGAGCCGGATTACCGGCAGATCGAGGCGGCGGCGCGGGAGGCCGCCGGCACCGTGCGCCTCGGCCAGCCTCTCGACAACCGGCCCTGGCTCGGGTCGCGCCCCTCGACCCCGGATGGCCTGCCGGTGATCGGCCCCGCCCCGCGCCATCCCGGCCTGATCTTCGCCTTCGGCCACGGCCATATCGGGCTCTCCACCGGCCCGATCACCGGGCAACTCGTCGCCGACCTCGCCACCGGCCGCATGCCGGCGGTGCCTGTGGCGCCGTTCGCGCCGGGGCGGTTGCTGGGCTGGCCGCGGTTGTAGAGGGTACCCAATTTCTAAAGCCGGCTAATGATATAGTTTCCTGCGGAAAATATCCTGATCGCGCATCACTCCTCGAAGCGGATGCCGATCTCGCAGCCGTGCTGGCGCACCACCGCGCAAGCGCGCTCGCCGTGGCCCTCGACCTCGAGCCGGATCCGCGGCGGCAGGCGGACCGGGCGCTCGAGGGCGAGCTTCGCGCCGGACTTCGAGAGGTTGAGCACGAGGCAGGACATCGCCTCCACCGGCCCCGATCCCGGCGGCAGCATGACCCGGCCGGTCAGGGAGGTGCGCGTCCGCTCGTCGACCCGCCGCTCCTCGATGCCGACCAGCCACTCGTCGAGGCTGCCGGCGATCTCGGCGACGCCGGACGCCGTGGTCTGGACGTTGGTGCTGACCGCCCCGGTGGTGGCGCGCTGTTGCTCGCTCGCCGCCACGGTCTCGGCGACGAAGCCCTGCACGGCGTCGACCGCATTGCTGATCGAGCCCAGAGCCTCGGTGACCTCGCGCGACACGGTCTGCATGGCGCCGATCTCGCCCGAGATCCGCCCCGTGGCGGCGCTGGCCTGGCCGGCGAGGTTCTTCACCTCGGCGGCTACCACGGCGAAGCCCCGGCCCGCCGCGCCCGCCCGCGCCGCCTCGATCGTGGCGTTCAGCGCCAGCAGGTTGATCTGCTCGGCGATGGCGGTGATCGCCTCGACGACGCCGTTCATCGCCTGCGCCGCCGCATCGAGCCGCGCGGTGGCGGCGCCCGCCACGCCCATCCGCTCCTGGATCTCGCCGACCGCCTGCTGGGACTGGCCCATCCGGGCCGCGATCGACGCCGAAGTCCTGTGCATCTCCTCGGAGGCCTCGGCCACGGACTGGATCCGGGTCAGGGACTGCTCCGCCGCCGCGATCGCGCGGGCCCGGATGGTCATGCTGTGGGTGACGTCGGTGGCGAACTTGATGACCTTGCAGGGACGCCCGTCGAGGTCGAGGACCGGCGTGTAGGTGGCCTGGATCCACACCTCCCGGCCGCCCTTGCCGACCCGCTGGTAGACCGCGGAGGCGTAGCGCCCGGCGCGGAGGGACTCCCAGAACTCGGCGTAGCTGCGGCTCGCGGCGTAGTCGGGCGAGACGAACAGGCGGTGGTGGCGGCCGACGATCTCGTCGAGGCCGTAGCCCATCGCCTTCAGGAAATGGCCGTTGGCATCGAGGATGACGCCGTCCATGTCGAACTCGATCACCGCCTGCGAGCGGAGCGCCGCCTCGATCTTGCCGGCGGTGTCGGCGGCGTGCTGCTTGGCGGCGGTGATGTCGGTGGCGTACTTGACGATCCTGAGCGTGCGCCCGGCGCCGTCGAGGATCGGGTTGTAGGTCGCCTGGATCCAGATCTCGGTACCGTCCTTCGCCCGCCGCTTGAACTCGCCCGCCTGGTACTCGCCGCGGGCGAGCCTCGCCCAGAAGTCGCGGTAGTCCGGCCCGGCGGCCTCGCCCCCGGCCAGGAACAGGCGGTGGTGGCGGCCGACGATCTCGTCGAGGCGGTAGCCCGTCGCGGCGAGGAAGTGCGGATTGGCGTCGAGGATCGTGCCGTCGGGGGCGAAGTGGATCACCGCCTGCGAGCGGTTGATCGCGGCGATCTGGCCGGCGGCGTCGGCCGCCGCCTGCTTCTCGGCGGTGATGTCGAGGGCGAACTTCACGATCCGGACCGGCCGGCCGCGGGCGTCGAGCACCGGGTTGTAGCTGGCGCGGATCCACACCTCGCGCCCGCCCTTGGCCAGGCGCCGGTACTCCGCGCTCTGGAACTCGCCCCGGCGCAAGGCGGTCCAGAACGCCTCGTAGGCGGGGTCCGCCGCCTCGGCGGGGTCGACGAACAGCCGGTGGTGGCGCCCGCGCACTTCGTCGAGGCGGTAGCCCATCAGCTGAAGGAAATTCTCGTTCGCCTCGGCGAGCAGGCCGTCGAGCCCGAACGTCACGATGGCCTGCGAGCGCTCGATGGCGTCGAGCTTGGCGGTTTTGCTGGAGCGGCGCGCAAGGGCGAACATATGGTGTCCCAGACGATCGTGGGCTTGTTCCCTTCCTTGAAGCACAGCGCCCTTAACGCCCTCTAACGCAACGTCATCCCGCGGCAGGGCGCCGCATGGTTCGCGCTCAGGGCCGGGCCAGCATCTCGCGGACGCGCAGGGCCAGGGCTTCGACCACGAAGGGCTTGGTCAGCACCTGCATCCCGGGCTCGAACTGCCCGGTGCCGAGGGCCGCGTTCTCGGCGTAGCCGGTGATGAACAGCACCTTCAGACCGGGCCGCCGCGCCCGGCCGGCATCGGCCATCTGGCGCCCGTTCATCCCGCCGGGCAGGCCGACATCGGTGACGACGAGATCGATGCGCGCGTCCGATTGCAGCACCTTGAGGCCGGCCGCGCCGTCGGCCGCCTCGATCGCCGTGTAGCCGAGATCCTCCAGCACCTCGGTCACCAGCATCCGCACGGTCGGCTCGTCGTCGACGATCAGCACCGTCTCGCCCTGCTCCGCCCGGGGCGCCTCCGCCAGGGTCGCCTGCGCGGCCTCCGCCTCGGAGGCGCCGTGGTGGCGCGGCAGGACGAGGCAGACGCTGGTGCCGCGTCCGACCTCCGAGGCGATCCGCACCTGCCCGCCCGATTGCTGGGTGAAGCCGTAGATCATCGAGAGGCCGAGGCCCGTGCCCTGGCCGATCGGCTTCGTGGTGAAGAACGGCTCGAACACCCGGGCGATCACCTCCGGGCTCATGCCGGTCCCGGTATCGGTCACGCAGAGCGACAGGTAGTCGCCGGGCGGGATCTCGTGCCCGCGCGCCGCCGCCGCGTCGAGGCGCAGGTTCGTCGTCTCGATCGCGATGCGCCCGCCGTCGGGCATCGCGTCGCGGGCGTTGAGGCAGAGGTTGAGGAGCGCGTTCTCGAGCTGCGGCGGGTCGACGAGAACGGTCCAGAGGTCGGGATCGCCCGAGACCGCGATCTCGATCGCCGGACCGACGGTGCGACGGATCAGCTCCTCCATCCCGGCCACCAGCCGGTCGACGTCGGTGGGTCGCGGGTCGAGGGTCTGGCGGCGGGAGAAGGCGAGGAGCCGGTGAGTGAGTGCGGCCGCGCGCTTCGCGGCGCCTTGCGCCGCCGCCATGTAGCGCTCGACGTCCTTGAGCCGGCCCTGGTTGATGCGGGTCTGCATCAGTTCGAGCGCGCCCGAGATGCCGGCGAGCAGGTTGTTGAAGTCGTGGGCGATGCCGCCGGTGAGCTGGCCCACCGCTTCCATCTTCTGCGACTGGCGCAACGCCTCCTCGGCCCGCATCAGCTCGGCGCTGCGCGCGGCGACCTGCTGCTCCAGGGTCTCGGTCAGGGCCCGCAGCATCGTGGTGGCGCGGTCGCGCTCCGCCTCGACGGCGCGGCGCTCGTTCACGTCGATGAGGACGCCGGGGAAGCTCAGCGGCGTGCCGTCGGGCGCGTGGTCGACCCGCCCGTTCGCCTCGAGCCAGTAATACTGGCCGTCGGCGCGCCGGGTGCGGTACTGGTGGGCGTAGGCGCCGCCGCGGATCACCACCGCGTCGATCGCCGCGATCAGGCCGGCCCGGTCGTCCGGGTGCACCGTCTCGATCACCTGCTCCAGGCTCAGCCCCTCGCGGCCGAGCGCCGGATCGAGGCCGAAGCTGCGGGCGAAGGCCTCGTCGACGGTGAAGCGGTCGTTCGGCAGGTCCCAGAACCAGGTGCCGATGATCGCGCCGGCCGAGAGGGCGAGCTGGACCCGGTCGATGTTCTCCCGGGCGACCGCCTCGCTCTCGCGCAGGCGCCGGGTCGCGATCACCTGGGCGGTGGTCTCGTTGGTGAGGATGAACAGGCCGGCGACGCGGCCCTCGCCGTCGAGCACCCGCGAGTAGGAGAAGGTCCACCAGGTCTCGGCCTCGCCCCGGTCGGTGCCGAGCTTCCACGGCAGGTCGACGAAGCGCCGGCTGCGCCCTGCGAAGGCGTCGTCGATGATGGGCTTCGCCTGCTCCCAGCCATCGGCCCAGACCCGGTCGAAGCGCTCGCCCATCGCCCAGTCGAGCCGGGGGCCGAGCAGCGGGAAGTAGGTCTCGTTGAAGAAGAAATGCAGATCCGGCCCCCAGGCCAGGATCATGCTCTCGGGCGAGTTCAGCACCAGGCTCAGCGCCGTGCGCAGGGCCTCCGGCCAGGTCTCCGGGGGGCCGAGCGGGTGGCCGGACCAGTCGCGCGCGCGGATCATCGCAGCCGCGCGGCCGCCGCCGGCCAGGAACGGAAGGGGGTCACTCATCGGCGTCGGCGGCGGGCTCACCTGGGGATCGGGCGCCGCTGCGACACTGCCCCGGCGGGTCTCGAAGCCGGTCCGGGTCTCGGACGCCGCGCGGCATCCGCGACGCCGGGGACCATCCCGGCCCGGAGGGTTCCGCCCCTTATGGCCCGAAGCGGCCGATTCGGCAAAGCCGTTCGGGGCGGGCGCCTCCGCCATGGCGGGCCGGCCGCGCTTTTGGCAGGATCGGCAGCATACCGTCGACGGGCTGGAATCCGCCTCGTCGGAGAATGCGCCAGGGGAGGACCGGATGGCCCACTTCATCAACGACCGCGCCGCCCTGGTGGCGGAGGCGGTGGACGGGCTCGTCGCGGGCAGCGGCGGACGGCTCGCCCGCCTCGACGGCGATCCGGCGATCCGGGTCGTGCTGCGGGCCGACTGGACTACCGACCGCGTCGCCATCGTCTCGGGGGGAGGCTCGGGCCACGAGCCGGCCCATGCGGGCTTCGTCGGGCGTGGCCTCCTCACCGCGGCGGTTTGCGGCGACGTCTTCGCCTCGCCCTCCGTCGACGCGGTGCTGGCGGGCATCCTGGCGGTGACCGGGCCGGCGGGCTGCCTCGTCATCATCAAGAACTACGCCGGCGACCGGCTGAATTTCGGGCTGGCCGCCGAGCGCGCCCGGGCCCTCGGGCTCGCGGTGGAGACCGTCACGGTCGCCGACGACGTCGCGATCCCGGGTGCCGCGCAACCCCGCGGCATCGCCGGGACGCTCCTGGTGCACAAGGTGGCGGGCCACGCCGCCGAAAGCGGCCGGCCCCTCGCCGAGGTCGCTGCGGCGGCGCGGGCGGCGAGCGCCGGGATCAGGTCCCTCGGCATCGCGGTCTCGGGCTGCACGATGCCGGGCGGCGTCGCGGAGGCCCGCCTCGCGCCGGGCCAGGCCGAGCTCGGCCTCGGCATCCACGGCGAGCCCGGCATCGAGCGCATCGCCCTGCCGCGGGCGGGCGACCTCGCCGGCCTGATGACCGGGCGCCTCGCCGCGGCGCTCCCGGACGACGGACCCCTCGCCCTCCTGGTCAACAACCTCGGCGGCACCACCGCGCTGGAGATGCAGGTGCTGACCCGCGCGGTGCTGGCGACGTCCCTGGGCAAGCGGGTCCGCCTGCTCCTCGGGCCGGCCGCCGCGATGACGGCCTTAGACATGCACGGCGCCTCGCTCTCGCTGATGCCGCTCGATCCCGCCACGGAGGCCGCGCTCACCGCCGCGACCGAGGTGCCGGCCTGGCCGCGCGCGGTCCCGGTCGTGGCGCCGGCGACGCGCCCCCTGCCCGACGGCCTCGCGCGGCAGGGCGAGGCCGCCCCCTCGCAGGATCCCGCCGTGGCGCGGGCGATCACGGCGATCGGCACCGCCCTGATCGCGGCGGAAGGCGCGCTCAACGCCCTCGACGCGCGGGTCGGGGACGGCGACACCGGCACCACCTTCGCGGCGGCGGCGCGAGCCGTGCTCGCCGATCTCGACCGGCTGCCGCAGGCCGAGCCCGCCGCCCTGTGCCGCGCGCTCTCCGACCGCCTCGCCCGGGTGGCCGGCGGATCGAGCGGGGTGCTGATGTCGATCTTCTTTTCCGCCACCGGGGCCGGCCTCGCCGACGGGCTCGGCTGGCCCGACTCCCTCGCGCGCGGTGCCGCGCGGCTCCAGGCCCATGGCGGCGCCCGGCCCGGCGACCGCACCCTGCTCGACGCCCTGGTGCCGGCCCTCGCGGCCCTGCCCGACGGCCTCGACGCGGCGGCGCGGGCGGCGGAAGCGGGAGCGGCCGCCACCGCCCGGATGACCCGGGCCGGGACCGGCCGCTCGAGCTACCTCGCCGCCGCCGATCTCGCCGGGGTGGAGGATCCGGGCGCCGCGGCGGTGGCCCATGCCTTCGCGGCCCTGGCCTTGGCGGGGTCGGAGGGCTGAAATTCCGGGCCGCGCGGCCGGGCGCCGGTCCTCGTCGCGCAGGCGGGGCGCCCGCGATCCCGACCGTTCCCGGGACGCGATGACCGTGAGGGCGTGCGGAGACGGCGGCGGATCGCTTCCGGGTCGGGATCGGCCCGGTCGCCGAACGATGGCGAGATCCGAGCTGGATTCGGTCGGTGAAGTCTCTTATCGATTCGATTGCGGATCGTCGTTCGAATGTCTTGCGGCAGGTATGTGGGGTCGCTGTTCCATGTTGCGCACGAAGGCAATGAATAAATTTGTCAAGGCGATCAAGACTGGTTTGGGGCGCGAGGAGGCGCGGCCGGGCCGCGGCCTGACCGGAAATCCCCGCGGCGGCGAAGTGCTGGATCCCGAAGTAAAAATTTTTAAGGAAGACATCATTTCTGCCCTCGAGGCAAACTCGAATAGACCATCGTTCAGGGGCGGCTTCTATAGTTTCTATCAAATTAACCAGTTATTGCGTCTGTCGGCGAAGCATCCGGGTATCATCAGGAACAAGCGGATCCTCGATTTCGGCTGCGGGGCGACCCGGCCCGTCGCTGCGTCCATCATCTTGTACCTGCTCGGCGCCCGCTCCACGATGGCGATCGATCTGGAGGCACCGTTCGATCCCGGCGGCATCGCGGTCGCCGAATACGGCAACATCCTGTCGGTGATCTCGGGCCTGAGCCAGATCGAACTGCATCACGCGAACGCGGATTTGTCGCTCTGTCGCAGCCGCGCCGCGGAGTTCGATCTGTCCGCTCTGCTCGGCGGCGACCTGCGCAGCGGGCTCGCCCCTGACGTCGGCTACAAGCTGTCCCGCTACCAGGACCTGAGCGAGGCGGAGCGCAAGTTCGACCTCATGATCTCGAACTCGGTCTTCGAGCACGTCGCCGATCTCGAGGACGTGCTGACCTGCGCTCGGCGATCCATTTCGCCGGACGGATACATCTTCGCCGGCGTCGATTTCCGGGATCACCGGTGGTACAGCGACGCCTCGAAATGGAGCTTTTGGCAGTATCTGATCGACGACGGCGATCACGAGCCCGGCTACATCAACAAGATCCGTTACTCCGCGATGAACGAGCTGATCCGGCGGTCCGGTTTCAGGATCCAAGAGGCGCACCCGGTGCGGGACGAGATGTCCCCTGAGTTCGAGGCCGGCCTGCTGCCGAAATACAGGACGCTCTCGCAGGAGGACAAGGAAACGACCGAGTGCCTGTACCTGCTCAGGCCCGCCTGAACCGGCGGGCGTCCACCAGTTGGATCCGGGCGATCACGGCGTGATCGCCGTCGCGATGCGGCGACCGGCCCGGTTCACGCCTGTGGAATCGCATCGCCACCCATGATCAATGATCGCGGCTGGCGGGAGATGCACGACTCACCGGCCCGGATTGCGAGGCCCAGCGTCTCATCCGGCTTCCGATAGATTGCTTCAGGCGATCACTGTTGGATCGCTTCGGCAATGCAGAAGCCGACTTCGCGCAACGCCGCGCGGGCTCGCGATACCAAATTCGGACGTGATCGTCCGGATTTCGCCTCATCCGGCCGGTCCTGGGCCGCGATGCCCTGATCGCGGGCTGCTGTCCAACCTGATCGCACCACTGGTCATACCGGGGGCCGCTGCGCGGCCCCCGGTATGACCTGGACTTGTCGAGACCCTCGCAAGCGTCAGCTTCCGGCAAACGTCGAGACGGCCGGCGAGAGCGCCGAACGGGCCCCGCGAGACCCGCGGGTACCGACGTCGCGCCATGGCAGCGCCGGGCGCGAGGCGAGATGCACTCAGGCACCGCGGCGGCCGCGGCGGGGCTTGCTCTCGCTCGTGGCCTCGGAGGTCTCGGGCGCTTCGTCCATCGGCTCGGGAGCGGAGGGCTCGGCCGTCCCGACCGCGTCGTCTCCCTCCTCGATCCGCACCGGGCGGCGGCGCTGCTGGCCGAGGCCGAGCGAGCGCGCCAGTTCGGAGCGCTGCTCCGAATAGCTCGCCGAGGTCATCGGATAGTCGTGGGGCAGGCCCCACTTCTGGCGGTAGGCTTCGGGTGTCAGACCCCGCAAGGTCAGGTGGCGGCGCAGGGTCTTGTAGGACTTGCCGTCTTCGAAGCTGATCAGGTAGTCGTGGGTGATCGAGCGGCGGATCTCACCCGCGGTCGCCTTGGGATGAGCCGGCTCGGGGAGGGCTTTGGTCCCCCGTGCCATCTCGTTCAGCGCACCGTAAACATCGGAGATCAGCTTCGGCAGTTCTGCGCTCTGCAGATGATTGCTGCTGACATAGGCAGAGATGATGTCAGCCGTCAGCGTGACAATCTGATCGTGAGTGTTAGCGTTCTCATCCATCCCGGCACGCTCTGAGAATCACTGGAATTGGGTGTCCTATCCTTAAGTTCGGCGCGACCGAAAAGGCAAGGATTATCTGTTGATAAAAACCGCAAACTCGGAAGAATCGGCGGCTTGACGTAACAAGCGCACGCCGTATCGATCTCCGTGCTGCCCGGTGGGCGCCTCGGAACGCCGGTCGCCGGCTTCGGCCGGACCGGCCGGACGCTCCTCCTGGCGGATGGCGGGCGCCTCCTTGCGCGGCCCTCAGTGTCTCCTGCTGCACATCGACGGGATCGGCTGAGGCACCGTTACGGCACATACGCGTTGGCTGCCGACGGCGCGACGCATGACGGAGAGGTAGGCCATGGCTGACAAGACTTCGGACGACAAGCCGGATTTCGCCCGCGGGATCCCGGCGGGCGATCTCCCCGAGGGGGCGACGGTCGAGGGCACCCTCGGCGAGGACAAGGTGCTGCTCCTGCGCCGCGACGGACAGGTGCGGGCGATCGGCGCCCGCTGCACCCATCTCGGCGCGCCGATGGGCAAGGGGATCGTGGCGGAGGGCGAGATCCGCTGCCCCTGGCACCATGCCCGCTTCAGCCTGGAGACCGGCGAGGCGGTCGGCGCCCCGGCCTTCGATCCGCTGCCGTGCTACCGCGCCGAGGAGCGCGACGGCCGCATCACCGTGACCGGCCGGCGCGAGACCGCATCCAGATCCGTGACGCAAGCCCCCGGCAAGGTGGTCCAGGCGCCCGGCAAGGTCGTGATCGTCGGCGGCGGGGCCGGCGGGCATGCCTGCGCCGAGTGGCTGGCCCGGGCCGGTCACGGCGCCGCCGTCACCCTGGTGAGCGACGATCCCGATCCGCCCTACGACCGCACCTTCTGCTCGAAGCAGTATCTCTCCGGCAAGGCGCAGCGCGGGAAGACGCTTCTCGCCCCCGAGAGCTTCTACTCCGGCGACGGCCCCCGTCTCCTGCGCGACCGGGTGGTCTCGCTCGATCTCGGCGCCGAGGAGGTCGTGACCGCGGGCGGCGAGCGGCTCCCGTACGACGCCCTGGTGATCGCGACGGGCGCCGCGCCGCGGCGGCCGGACCTGCCGGGCTTCGATCGCCCGAATGTCCACACCCTGCGCAGCCTTTCTGACGCCGACGCGCTGATCGCGGCGGCGTCGGGCGCCCGCCGGGTCGCGGTGGTGGGCGCGAGCTTCATCGGCCTCGAGGTCGCCGCCGCGATGGTGGCCCGCGAGAAGACCGTCACGGTGGTGGCGCCGGATGCGGTGCCCCTCGAAAAGATCCTCGGAGAGGCGGTCGGCCGCTTCGTCCAGGGCCTGCACGAGGAGAAAGGCGTGACCTTCCGCCTCGGCCGCGAGGTCACGGGCTTCGACGGCCGGGCCCTCACCCTCGGCGACGGCAGCCGGATCGAGGCCGATCTCGTGGTGCTCGGCACCGGCGTCGCGCCCCGCACCGACCTCGCCGAGGCCGCCGGCCTGGCGCTCGCGGCCAAGGACGAGGGCGGCGGCATCGCGGTCGATGCGCATCTCGCGGCTTCCGCGCCGGGAATCTACGCCATCGGCGACGTGGCGTCGTACCCCGATCCGCGCGGCGGGCAGCGCCTGCGGGTCGAGCACTGGGTCCACGCCCAGCGCCAGGGCCAGCACGTCGCCCGCGCCCTCCTCGGGGAGGCGGCGGCGTTCACAGAGACGCCGTTCTTCTGGAGCGGCCATTACGGCACCAGCCTGCGCTATGTCGGCCATGCCGGATCGGCGGAGGACACTCGCATCGAGGGCGAGGTGGGCAAGGGCGACTTCGCCGTCACCTATCGCGAGGACGGCCGCGACGCCGCGCTCGCCACCTGCAAGCGGGACAAGCAATCGTTGGAGGTCGAGGCGGCGTGGGACCGGGAGGCCCGGGCGGCGGGCTGAGCGCGGCGCCCGGGCGCGCCGGCCTCTCCGGCCTGTCGCCGGGGGCATGTCGCCGGTGCCTTGTCGCCGGTGCCTTGTCGCCGGTGCCTTGCGCCCGGGCCCGATCGCGGGCAGGTGGCGGGACAGGTTCACGGCCGAGAGAAGGGCCCGTCCAGCGTTGCCGAGCGATGATTCCCCGGGCCTTGCCCGCCTCGAAGGCCTGATCGGCTACACCCTGCGGCGAGCGCAGGTCGCGGTCTCCCGCAGCTTCGTCGAGCTGTTCGCCGATCTCGACGTGCGCCAGAGTCAGCTCGGGGTGCTCACCGTCATCGAGGGCAGCCCGGGCCTGCGGCCGAGCCAGGTCGGCGCCGCGATCGGGATCAAGCGGGCCAATATCGGTCCGCTCCTCGACGAGCTGGAGGCGCGCCGCCTCGTGCGCCGCGAGCCCGACCCGACCGATCGCCGCTCGCAATCCCTGTTCCTCACTCCCGACGGCGAGGCCTTGATGGCCGAGCTGCACCGCCGCGAGGCCGCCCACGAGGAGCGCATCGCCGCCTTCCTGGAGCCGGAGGAGCGGGCCGCGCTGCTCGGCCTGCTGCGCCGGCTGGAGCAGGGCGCGCGGGACGTGACGGGGGACGAGGGGGTGGACGAGGCGGAGTGACCCTCACTCTCCCCGGAAGCGCCTGACCAGCTCCTCCGGAATCGGCGCTGCCTTCATCCGGGCCGGGTCGTCGGGATGGCGGCCGGCCCAGACCCGGCGCTCGCGGCCCTCGACCGCGAGGACGCCGGCGTTGAGCAGGCGGTGGCGCACGGCGAAGCTGGAGCGGCCGACGGCCACCACCGTCGAGACGATCTCGACCCGGTCACCGTAGCGCGAGGGTTTCAGGAACTGCGCGCCCGTCTCGACCAGCGGAATGCCGAGGAGATCGTAGCGGGCGAGCATCCCGGCCTTCGGCAGCCCGGTCGCGGCCTCGCACAAAAGCGCGGTCGACCAGTCGAAGAAGTCGAAGAAGCGCGGGTTGAACACGATGCCGGCGGGGTCGCAATGGCCCCATTCCACCGTCAGGGTGCGGGTATGGGTGAAACCCTCATGGTCGACGACTTGGTCGACGGTCTGGCTCTCGGGCGCGGTCATGCGGTCTCCGGGGTGATGATGTCGGGGGCGTGAGGCACGGCGTAGAGGCGTTCGACCGCCCCGGCGCGGTTGCGCAGCACGCCGCGCTGGTTGATCGAGCCTTTGTCGGTCACCTCGTCGCGGTCGAGGGCCGGGGGCTCGGCGAGCAGCAGCAGCCGGGCGATGCGGTTCGACGAGCCGGTGGATCTTTGCGCGAAGGCGGCGAGGCGCCGGGCGAAATCCTGCCGAACCGCCGGGTGGGCGAGGATCGCCTCGTCGCCGCCCGCTTCTCCACCGGTGTCCTTGCAGAGGGCGCGGCAGGCGGCGAGGTCGGGGAAGACCAGGGCCGCGACCTCGTCGCGCGCCTCGCCCGCGATGGCGACGTCGCGCACCAGCGGCTGGAACGCGTCGAGGAAGGCGGCGCGCAAGGGGCCGACGCTGACCCAGACCCCGGTGGTGAGCTTGAAATCCTCGTTGAGGCGGCCGTCGAAGGCGAAGCCGCGGTGAGGATCCTTGGGATCGACCGGCACCAGCGCGTCGCCGAGGCGGTAGAAGCCCTCCTCGTCGAAGCTGGAGGCCGTCAGGTCCGGCCGGCGCCAGTAGCCGGGGGTGACGTTGGGCCCCCGCACCCGCGCCTCGCGCTTGGTGCCGACCGGCGCGACCTTCAGTTCGACCCCTGGCGCCGGCAGGCCGACCTGGCCGGCCTTGGCCGGGCGGTCGTCGGTGACGAGGGCCATCGGGGCGGTCTCGGTGGCCCCGAGCCCCGTCACCATCGGCACCGTCCGGCCGATCGTTTGCCGGGCCAGATCGTCGATCGCGTCCCAGACCGGCTGCGGCAGGCCGGCGGCGGCGAAGAAGGTGACCTGGAGCCGGCTGAAGAAGTTTTGTCGCAAGACCTCGTCGTCGCGCAGGTGCGGCACCAGCGCCTCGAAGCCCTTCGGCACCGTGAGGTAGAGGGTGGGGGCGACCTCGCGCAACACGCGCACGGTCTCGCGGATGCCGCCGGGGGTCGGTCGGCCCTCGTCGATAGTGAGGGTGCCGCCATTCGCCAGCACCAGGTTGAAGTTGTGGTTGCCGCCGAAGGTGTGGTGCCAGGGCAGCCAGTCGACCATCACCGGCGGCTCGGCGGTCAGCGCCGGGAAGCGCGCCTGCAGCATCGCCTGGTTGGAGGCGAGCATCCGGTGGGTGTTCACCACCGCCTTCGGCACGCCGGTCGAGCCGGAGGTGAACAGGAGCTTCGCCACCGTCCCGGGCTCGATCGCCGCGTGCGCCGCCGCGACGGCGGCGGGGTCCTCGCCCCGCAGCAGGTCGTCGAACCGGGTGACCGGCCGGCCGATCGCGGCGCCGTCCGCGATCACCACCTCGGTCCCCGCCGGCACTGCCGCCGCGATGGCGGGCGCGTAAGTCGCGCCCTCGGCCGCGAAGACGAGGCCGGGGGTGAGGAGCTCGACGATCGCCCGCAGGCGGGCATGGTCCTGCGACACCGTGGAATAGGCCGGCGAGACCGGCGCCACCGCGATGCCGGCGTGGAGGGCGGCGAGCGAGACGAGCGCGTGCTCGAAGCCGTTGCCCGACAGGATCATCACCGGCCGCTCGGCCGAGAGGTTCCGGGTGAGCAGCGCCGCGGCGATGCGCTCGACGCTCCGCAGCGCCGCCCCGTAGGTCAGGGGCTCGAACGCTCCGTCCCGGCCCCGGCGCACCAGGAACGGCCGGTCCGGCGCCTCGGCGGCGTGGCGGGTGAGGTGCGCGGTCAGGCGCTCGGGGTAGGGCGGCAGGGCCGCCGTCGCGGTGACGACGAGGCTTCCGTCGTCCCGCTCGACGAAGCGATGGGTGGTCATCGCTATCACCCCTTCACCAGCGGGCAGCCGCCCTCGGAGAGCGGGCGCCAGGCTTCGTCCGCCGGCACGGTGCGCACCGGCTTGAAGTAGTCCCAGCCGCCCTTGCTCTCGGCCGGGGTCTTGGTCTCGAGCAGGTACATCGGGTGCAGCTTGCGGCCATCCTCGCGGATGCGGCCCTTGCCGAAGATCGGGTCGTCGGTCGGCATCGCCTTCATGGCCGCCACGACAGTTCGGCCGTCACCGGCCTCCTTCACGGTGGCGAGCGCCTTCAGGTAGTGCTCTACTGCCGAGTAGATGCCGGCCTGCATGTCGTTGGGCATGGCGTGGCGCGGGTGGCGCGCACTGTATCGCGCCGCGAAGGCGCGGGTGCCGTCGTTGAGGTCCCAGTAATACGGCGTGACGATGTAGACGCCCTGCGTCGCCTTGAGGCCGAGGGCCGGCATGTTGGTGATGTTGAGGATCAGCCCGGCGAGGCGCTGGCCCGGGGCGATGCCGAACTCCGCGGCCTGCTTGAGAGCGTTCGAGGTGTCGTCGCCGGCGTTCGCCAGCCCGATCACGTCGGCACCCGAGGCCTGCGCCTGGAGCAGGAAGGACGAGAAGTCGGCGGTGCCGAGGGGATGGCGCGACGACCCCTTCACGCTGCCGCCGGTGGCCTTGACCTCCTCGGCGGCCGAGCCTTCGAGGTCCTTGCCGAAGGTGTAGTCGGCGGTGAGGAAGTACCAGGATTTTCCGCCCTGCTGCACCAGGGCCTTCGCCAGCGCGTGGCCGAGCGACCAGGTGTCGTAGGTCCAGTGCACCGTGTTGGGCGAGCATTGCTTGCCGGTGAGCTCGGCGGTGCCGGCGCCCGAGCCGATGAACACCTTGTTCTTCTCCCGCGCCAGATTCGCGACCGCGAGCGCGACGGCGGAGTTCGGCACGTCGAGGATCAGGTCGACGCCGTCCTGGTCGAACCAGCGCCGGGCGATCGAGGCGCCGATATCGGTCTTGTTCTGGTGGTCGGCCGAGACCAGCTCGACCGGCCGGCCGGCCTGCTTCGCAAAGTCCTCGATGGCGAGCTGCGCGGCGATGACCGAGCCCTGGCCCTGGTAGTCGGCATAGGGGCCCGACATGTCGTTGAGGACGCCGATCTTCACCGGCCGCTCGGCGGCAGTGGCGGGGGTGAGGAGGGCGAGGAGGGCAGCGAGGGCCGGGGCGAGCCGGCGGACGGTGTGGCGGGGCATGGGTTCCTCCGGGGGTGATTGTGGCCGGTCTTGGTGCCGGTTTTTAGGGTTGTGTTGTCCTTGAAAGATTTTTGCTTGATGTGACGAAGAAAAAGAAGGCGCGGGATCCCCTCTCCCGTGTGGGAGAGGGGTAGGGGTGAGGGTGGAGACGGTTCAGAATAGAACTCGACCGTCGAGATGCTAGCACCACGCTCAGTGCATTAAACTGAAGTGCGCCACCCTCACCCCTAACCCCTCTCCCACACGGGAGAGGGGAACAGTGCTGTACTTGTTACCCGCTCCGTTTCCCCTTCTCAGGGTCATCCCGGAGCCGCGTCAGCGGAGCCTGGGATCCAGAACCGCGGATGGTGCCGAATGAGGCGGGCGCGTCCCGCTCCGTCCTGAGCATCCCGAGGTTCTGGGCGTGCCTTCGGCACTCCGGGCTCCGCTGACGCGGCCCCGGAATGACGCCGAGGGTGTCAGGACGCGGCGCTGGTGAGGCTACTCCCTCACCTTCTTCGCCCGCCCCTCCAGAAACTCCGCCAGCCGGCGCTTCGCCTCGGCGTCGCTCTGGGCCACCGCGGTCATCAGCGCTTCGGTGAGGTAGCCCGTCGCCGGGTCGGCCTCGGCGATGCGCGGCAGGGCGTGGATCAGGGCGTAGTTGGTGAGCGGCGCGTTCTCGGCCGCCCGGGCGGCGAGCTGGATCGCCCGCTCCAGCCCTTCCCCCGCCGGCACGACGTAATGCGACAGGCCCAGCCGCTCGCCGCTCTCGGCATCGTGGACGCGGCCGGTCAGCATCATGTCGCGCATCCGCGAGACGCCGATCAGCCGCGGCAGCCGCACCGAGGCGCCGCCGCCGACGAAGATGCCGCGCTGGCCCTCCGGCAGGGCGAAGAAGGCCGAGGACTCGGCCACCCGCAGGTGCGCCGAGAGCGCCAGTTCCAGCCCGCCGCCGATCACCGCCCCTTTCAGCGCGGCCACCACCGGCACCCGGCCGAACTCGATCTCGTGGAAGGCCCGGTGCCACATCCGTGAATGCAGCATGCCCGCCGGCGCATCGCGCTCGGTCAGTTCCGCGAGGTCGAGGCCGGCGCAGAAATGCGGGCCCTCCGCCGCGATCACCAGCGCCCGCACGTCGTCGGGCAGGCCCCGGGCGATGCGCTCCAGCCCCAGCACCATGCCGTCGTCGAGGGCGTTGCGCTTGTGCGGGCGGTTCAGGGTGACGATC
This sequence comes from Methylobacterium sp. 17Sr1-1, assembly GCF_003173775.1. Classification (NCBI taxonomy): domain Bacteria; kingdom Pseudomonadati; phylum Pseudomonadota; class Alphaproteobacteria; order Hyphomicrobiales; family Methylobacteriaceae; genus Methylobacterium; species Methylobacterium sp. 17Sr1-1. The sequence continues at coordinate 4,706,221 of NZ_CP029552.1, forward strand.
GCCACCGCGTCCCGCCTGGTGACCACCAGGGACTCGGTGCCGAGGCCCGACAAGTCCTCCGCCATCGTGGCGCTCCTCCGATTCTCGCTCCGGCCTGTTTGCGCCGGATTGCCAAACCTGATTTGTAATGTGATATAACTATCTCAACGGGTCAATTGGGCGGCAAGCCCTGACAACCGACTGATCAGGGAGGACGCCGCGATGGATGACGCGAGCGAATCGGCCTCGGGCTACCGCACGGCCATCGGCCGGGTGGCGGTGATCGGCACCGGCGTCATCGGGGCGTCGTGGGTGTCGCAGTTCTTAGGCGCCGGCCTCGACGTGACCGCCACCGACCCAGGCCCCGGTGCGGAAGACCGCTTGCGCGAGACGGTCGCCCGGCACTGGCCGGTCCTGGAGCGGATCGGGCTTACGCCCGGCGCCTCGCCCGAGCGCCTGACCTTCGTGGCCGAGCCGGAAGCGGCGGTGGCCGACGCCGATTTCGTCCAGGAGAACGGGCCCGAGCGCCTGGAGATCAAGCGCGAGACCTACCGCCGCCTCGACGCCGCGGCCGCCCCCGACGTGGTGCTGGCGACCAGCTCCTCCGGCCTCACCCCGAGCGCGATCCAGGTGGCCTGCCGCCATCCCGGCCGGGTGGTGCTCGGCCATCCCTTCAACCCGCCCCACCTGGTGCCGCTGGTCGAGGTGCTGGGCGGAGAAAACACCGACGAGGGCGCCGTCGCGGCCGCGATGGGCTTCTACGAGCGCATCGGCAAGCGGCCGATCCGCCTGCGGCGCGAACTCGTCGGCCACGTCGCCAACCGGCTCCAGGCGGCGCTCTGGCGCGAGGCGTTCCACCTCGTCGGCTCAGGCGCCGCCACGGTCGCCGACATCGACGCGGCCATCGCCCACGGGCCGGGCCTGCGCTGGGCCCTGATGGGACCGTGCCTGCTCAACCACCTCTCCGGCGGCCCCGGGGGGCTGGCCCACACCCTCGACCATCTCGGGCCCTTGATGGAGGCGATGTGGGCCGATCTCGGCGACCCGCGCCTGACGCCCGAGCTGAAGGCGACCCTCGTCCGCGGCCTCGACGAGGCACTGGCCGGACGCGACCGCGACGCGATGGTGGCCGAGCGCGACCGGCTGCTCGTCGACCTCGTGCGGCAGAAGCGCGACGCGCCGGAGCTGCCGTAACCAGAAGTTCAACTAGAGCACTTCACGATCGCGTTGCAATCGCGAAGCTCTCTAGGTCTTTGTTTTTGCCGCATTTTCTTCGACGAACCGGTATCCACTTCGTCGGAAAATGCTCTAGGGAGGACAACATGGCCAAGGTGATCGTGACGGTGGCGCCGACGGGCGGCATGGCCTCGAAGGCGCAGAACCACAACCTGCCGACCCAGCCGCAGGAAATCGCCGACTCGGTGCACAAGTCGTGGAAGGAGGGCGCGGCGATCGCGGCGCTCCACGCCCGCCGGCCCGACGACGAGGCGACCTGCAACGACGAGATTTATCGCGATATCAACCGTCGCATCCGCGAGCGCTGCGACATCATCCTCAACAACTCGACCGGCGGCGGCTCGAGCGGCGACATGCTGGTGCCGCGCCCCGACGGGCTGTTCGAATCGAGCTTCGAGGAGCGGCTGAAAGGCTGCGAGGCCGGGGCCGAGATGGCGACCTTCGACGGCATGACCTTCGCGGACGTGCATGGCGGCCGCGAGATCCTGGTCGTGACCACGCCGAGCCGCTGCGAGCTGCTCGCCAAGCGCATGCAGGAGCGCGGCATCAAGCCGGAATGGGAGGTGTTCGGGCCCCAGCACATCCTGCAGGACGTGACCCGGCTGATCGAGAAGGGCTACGACAAGCCGCCCTACTACATCAACATGGTGCTCGGCGCCGACAAGGGCTTCCAGGGGGCGATGCCCTACTCGCACGACATCCTGGCGGCGATGATCCGGATGCTGCCGCCGCAATCGATCTTCTGCGTCTCCGGCATCGGCCCGGCGCAGCTGCCGGCCACCACCCAGGCCATCCTGCTCGGCGGCCACGTCCGGGTCGGGCTCGAGGACAACAACTACTATTCCCGCGGCCAGCTCGCCACCAACGAGCAGCTCGTCGCCCGCACGGTGCGGATCATCAAGGAACTCAACCACGAGGTCGCGAGCCCGGCCGAGGCCCGGGAGATCCTCGGCCTCAAGGCCGTCTGACGGAGGACAGGATGCGCGCCCTCCGCTCCGCCCTCCTCGCGGGCCTGATCGCCTTCGCGCCGGCTGTCGCCGGTGCGGAGGGCGCCGTCTCCGGCGATCGCGTCAAGATCGGCGTGCTCGCCGACATGTCGACGGCGATGTCCGACAATTACGGCACCGGCAGCGTCACCGCCGCCCGTCTCGCGGTCGAGGATTTCGGCGCGACCGTGCTCGGCAAGCCGATCGAGATCGTCGCCGCCGATCACCAGAGCAAGCCGGACGTGGCGAGCACGCTTGCCCGGCGCTGGTACGACGTCGAGGGGGTCGACATGATCACCGACCTCGGCAACTCGGCGGTCGCCCTCGGCGTCCAGACCTTGGCGAAGGAGAAGGGCCGGCTGGCGCTGATCACCGGATCCGGCTCGACGGTGATCACCGGGGCGCAGTGCTCGCCGAACGGTGCGCTCTGGGTCATCGACACCTACGCCCTCTCCCGCGCCATCGCGAAACCCTTGGTCGAATCGGGCGAGAAGACCTGGTTCTATGTCGTCGCCGACATCACGCTCGGCAAATCCTTCGTCGCCGACGTGACGCCGGTGGTGACGAAGGGTGGCGGCACGGTGGCGGGCCAGGTCTTCCACCCCCTGCTCTCGCCCGATCTGTCATCGCAGATCCTGCAAGCGCAGGCCTCCGGCGCCGGGGTGATCGCGCTGTTCAACGTCGGCGGCGACGCGATCAACGGGGTCAAGCAGGCCTCCGAGTTCGGGGTGCTGGGCGGCAAGCAGAAGCTCGCCGGCTTCTACATGACGGCGGTCGACGTCCACGCGCTAGGCTTGAAGGTCGCGGGCGGGCTCTACCTCGCGGAGGCGTTCTACTGGGACCAGGACGACGCCGCCCGTGCCTTCGCCAAGCGCTTCTACGAGCGCCAGCGGGCGATGCCGAACAGCTACCAGGCCGGCGTCTATTCCGCGGTGACGCACTACCTGAAGGCCGTCCGGGCCGCCGGCACCGATGCGGCCGAGCCCGTGATGGCGAAGATGCGCGAGATCCCGATCGACGACGTGATGACGAAGGGCGGGCGCCTGCGGCCGGACGGGCGGGTGATCCGCGACGTCTCGCTGTTCCGGGTCAAGCGCCCGGAGGAGTCGAAGGGCGAGTGGGACGTGATGGAGCGGGTCGCGACGCTCTCGGGCGACGACGCCTTCCGGCCGATCGGAGAGAGCGACTGCCCGCTGGTGAGGGGCAGGTGAGAGTGGACACGTGAGAGTGGAGAAGCCGTGATGCTCCCCGTCCCCACCCTGGATCACGTCTTCGACGCCCGCATCGCGGTCGCGACCCCCTACGAGGTCGGCGCGACGAGCGCGGGGGCCCGGCGCGTCATCGCCATCACCGGCGGCACCGTGTCGGGGCCGGCCCTGTCCGGCCGGGTCCTGCCCGGCGGGGCCGATTACCAGACCATCGCGGCGGACGGGCTCACCCAGCTCCACGCCCGCTACGTGATCGAGGCCGGGGACGGCGCCCGGATCTACGTCGAGAATACGGGCCTGCGCTTCGGGCCGCCCGAGGCGCTGGAGCGCCTGCGCCGCGGGGAGCCGGTCGATCCGGGCCTGATCTACTTCCGGACCGCGCCCCGGTTCGAGACCGCCTGCCCGCATCTCGCCTGGATGCAGACCAGCCTGTTTCTCGCCACTGGGGCCCGGGCGCCGGACCACGTGGCGCTCTCGGTGTTCCGGGTCGGGTGAGCGCTGATACGAAATCCGACTGATTGCTTCAGGCGATCCCTGCGGGATCGCTTTCGCAATGCGGATTCCGGCTCCGCTCAAGCGTGTGAGGCCTGCGGCTTCACCGCGCGGGCTCGTGATACAAAATCCGGAAGTGATCTTCCGGATTTGGTATCACTCCGCCAGCGCCACCGCCACCGCGCCCTCGACCAGGGTGAAGACGATGCCGGCCCGGCGCAGGGCCGCCAGCACGTGCGGGCGGGAGCGCGAGGACGGCCCGTCGGATTCCTCCTCCAGGCGCCGCACGGTGGAGAGCGACAGGCCGCTCTCCCGCGCGAGGTCGTTGAGCGTCCAGTCGAGGAGGCCGCGGGCCGCCCGCAGGTGGCAGCCCTCGATCGCCCGCTCGACGGGGATCGCCGGCTCGGCCTGGCGCGGCGGGAGGTCCCGGGCGGCCTCGGCCGCGAGAGGCGTGATCACGGCGGTCCAGCAGACCGGATCGGGGGTCGTCCCATCGCGCAGGGGGACCAGCGTCATGCGGAAGCGCGCCGCCCCGCCCTCGGCGAGCCGCAGGGTCGGCGCGATGCTGAACGGCTGGCCCAGGGCGGCGAGGCGGGGCAGCTCGTCGCGCCAGCGCGGCCGCTCCTCCGGCACGATCGGGCTGAGCCAGTCCGCCCGCACCTCCTCGCGGCGCAGGCCGACGAGGGCCAGGAAATCCGCCCCGTACTCGGTCAGCGGCAGGCTCGGCTCGGTGTGGATGAAGACCTGCGCCTCCCGCGCCAGGCTGGCCCGGCGCTGCTGCTCCAGGCGGTGCATCTCGGCCAGGCGCTCGCGGTCGGTCACGTCGAGAAGCACGCCCGTCGCCGCGACCGGGTGGCCCTCCGGGCTGAAGAAGACCTCGCCGCGGCTCACCACCGTGCGCGCCGTCCCGTCCGGCCGGATCAGCCGGACGGTGTGGCTGCCGAGGATTCCGGCCTGGACGATCTGGGCGGCGTCCTCGAGCACGTCGCGATCGGCCGGATGGACGAGGCCGAGCAGGCGCTCGTAGCTCGCCGGGTCGCGTTCCGAGAGCCCGAGCAGCCGGTAGAGCCCCGCCGACCAGACCTGCCGGCCGGTGACGAAGTCCCAGCGCCAGGCGCCGGTCAGACCGAACGCCTCGATCAGGCGCATGAAATCGTTCGACGACAGCTCCGGCGACCGCGGGTCGGCGCGAGGGTCCAGCGAGTACAGGTTCATCGGGCGCCGGTCCGTGTCTCGATCCGGCCTGTACCCGGTTGCCGGTCCGGACGGAACTGCCGCCGCAAACCACGATCCGCCCGCGCGCCGCACGTCCGAATTCTGCTCTCCAAGGTAAATTTTCCTAATCTCAGCTGTTGCGACCGGACGCAAATAGGCTGGCATGCCGCAAAGTCATGGGATTGTAGTCCAGACGATCCCGGCCGATCAACCGTGCATGAGTGAGTCACGGGAAGTCGCGTCCCGGGCCTGTGCGGGCTCGAAATCCGCCGGCATCGCGGGCGCGCCGGAGCCCGGACCGGCGCGCCCGCTCACGATCCGCGGGGGCGGTCCGGCCCGCCTGCGTCACGACGCAGCACCGAGTCGCCGGCGTGTCGGGGAGCAAAGACAAAATTTCTCTCTGCGAGCGATCTGACAGCAGATATCTTCTATGTTGCAGCTAAAAATAGAAAACTGCGTCTATTGCTGCGAGGCCTGCGCCAGACCTATCTACGGTCGTGAAGTTCCGCTCCGCGGAGCCGTGCGTCATCCCGGAATCGACCATGCGTCCTGCCATCTTCGATCCGTTCGGCGAGCGTCTGGACCTGCGTTCCGCGCAGGAGACCGCGTGCGCGCCGGCGCGCCGCCGTCCGGTCCGGACCCGGCGGATCGTCGGTGCCGTGCTGTTCTGGGCCCTGGCGGCCGGGTTGATCACCGCCCGCGGCGTCTTCTTCGATCCGAGCACCGCCTTCGGGCCCGACGCTCCGGCCCGCGTCGCCGCTACGGACGCACCGGTCGCGCCGGCGCCGGTCCTGCGCTGACGCGACGTCCTTCGGAAGAACGAAAGCTCGGCACCCCACATCAGGTCGTGCTCAGAGGTGTTTCGCCTTCGGCGCCGTGAGATTCCGCTCCGATACCGGAGCGACCCGATGCTGCTCTTTCGCAAGCGCGCCGAGACGGCGGTGTTCGGCCTCGGCTAGCTTCAGGGGCGCGAAGCGCAAGTTCCGGCAGCTGGGTGACGGCGTCTGTCGTCACCGCCATGGGCTGCGCCGCCGGCACCGCCCCGAACCCGACCTACGAGGAAGTCTGCTCGGGGCGCACCGGCCACACCGAGGTCGTGCTCGTCGCCTACCGCCCGCGCCTGATGCCGTTTGTCGTCCTGCTCGAGACCTTCTGGGTGAGCCACGACCCGACTCAGGGCCTGCGCCAGGGCAACGATGTCGGCACGCGGTACCGCTCGGGCATCACCTGCCCGACGAGGCCTGCCGGGCCGAGGCCACGCGCGACGCTTACGCCGCCGCCCTGAAGGCCCGCGTCTGCGGCCCGATCACCACCGGGATCCGCGACGGCGGTTCGTTCCACTCCGCCGAGGAGTACCACCAGCAATCCCTGGCGAAAAACCCGGGCGGCTATGGCGGGCTCGGGGGCACCGGCGTGTCCTGCCCGATCGGGATGGCGTCGCGCCGGAGTAAGCGCGGGAACCGGGGCTGGGGTAGCGGGACCGGAGCGTGCCGGTCCCGACTTGCCGTCACCGCGCCTTCAGCACCGTGCGGCAGGCATCCGGCAGGCCCGCGAGCGTCATCGGCGGGCGCGGCTTGCCGGGCGGGCGGGGCTTGGGGTTCAGCACCGCGTCCGTGAACCAGTAATCGAGCTCGGCGCCGCAGCCGTCGCCGGAGGGCGGCGGGTCCTGGTCGTGGCAGGCCGCCTCGCCCGCCGGGCAGTCGAGCCGGATGTGGAAGTGGTAGTTGTGGCCGTAGATCGGCCGCACCTTGGTGAGCCAGCTCCGGTCCGATCCCGCTTCGCGGCACAAAGCCCGCTTGATCGCCGGGTTGACGAAGATCCGCGCCACCTCCGGCTCGCGCGACACCATTTTGATCAACCGCAGGTGCTCGGGCAGCCACACGCCCGGGTCGATGTCGCGCCGGTCCGGCCGCACCACGTTGGTGGCCGACATCTCCTCGCGCTCGGCCCGGGTCAGGCGCCGGTCCGGCATCGGGGTCAGCCAGATGTCGGCGTCGAGGCCGAGCTGGTGCGAGGCGTGGCCGGTCAGCATCGGCCCGCCCCGGGGCTGGGACATGTCGCCGACGAGGAGCCCCGGCCAGCCCGCCTTGCGCGGCGCCTCGGTGGCGATCTTCTCCAGGAAGGCGACGAGCCGCGGATGGCCCCAGTTCCGGTTGCGCGACAGGCGCATCACCTGCCAGGTCGCGCCGTCGATCGGCAGGGCCTCGGCGCCGGCCACGCAGCCGCGCGCGTAGCCGCCGATCGCCTGCGGCGGCAGGGCGGCCGGCGTCGTCGCGCGGCCGAACAGGGCCTTGGCCGGCGTCGAGGGATCGTCCGGGTTGGCGAGCGGCGGCAGCGGCTTCGGGGTGAGGGTGCCGCGATCCTGCGCCAGGGCGGGCGCGGCGAGCGCGAGGAAGGCCGTCAGGACGGCGGCACGGCGAATCGGCATGGACCGCGGAAGGAAGGAGCGCAGGAGCATGGGCCGCAGGCTAGCGCCCCGATTGCCCGGGGGGAACTGCCTCGCTGCTCCGCCATTCGCCGCAGCGTTCCCTTCGGGACCCGGCTCCGGAACAGGCTCCCCGGCGGCAGCGTTGCCGGGGAAGAAACGAATGGATCGGGAGAGTTCCGATGACCACCGTCGCACCGACCGTCGGCGATCGCTCCGACATGAGCAGCACCACCACCAGCGAGACCAACGCGCTGATCGCCAGCGACCGCGTCGAGGGCACCGCCGTGCGTCGCCCGAACGGCGACAGCATCGGCCGCATCGAGCGCCTGATGATCGAGAAGGCCACCGGCAAGGTGGTCTACGCCGTGATGAGCTTCGGCGGCTTCCTCGGCATCGGCGAAGGCTACCACACCGTCCCGTGGTCGACCCTGCGCTTCGCGCCGGAACTCGACGCCTACGTCCTCGACCTCACCGAGGACCAGCTCCGCGCCGCACCGCCGGCCTCGGCGGAGGGCAACGACCCCTCCTACGACCGAAAGTGGGAGGAGCACGTCCACCAGTACTTCAACGCGACGCCGTACTGGAGCATCTGACACGTCCTGGCGGAGGCAGCCTCACGGCGCCTCCGCCGGCACGCCCGACAGGGTCCAGCGGCACAGGCTCGTCTCCTTCACCTTCAGGCAATCGTAGGCCGTACCGCCGATCACCACTCGCTCGGCATTGCCTTCGACCCGGTCGCGGCCGACCCGCGTGCAGCCGAGATGATCGGCCTTCGGATCGGAGAGCCGCGTGCGGATCGCGGCGGGGTTTCCTCCCGTCTCCGCCATCAGGATGCGCAGGTTCGACAGGGCCCCGCAGGTCAGGACCTTCTCGGGTCCGGCGGGCTTGGGGGGTGTCTTGGGCTTCTGCTGGGCGCTCGCGGGCTCCGCCATCAGCGCGAGGACGAGCCCGAACCCGGCGAGAACGCGCCTCACGCCCGCGCCCTCATCGATCAGAGGCCCCCCATGCGGCGCACCAGCGCCCACTCCGCCTCGCTGACCGGCTGCACCGACAGGCGCGAGTTGTTGACGAGCACCATCTCGCGCAAAGCCGGCTCGGCCTTGATCGCCTCCAGGCTGACGGGGTTGGGCAGGCCTGCGACCGCCTTCAGGTCGACCATGCCGAAGCGGCCGGTCTCGTCGGTGTGGTCGGGATAGTAGGTCCGGATCACCTCGACGATGCCGACCACCGCCTTGCCCTCGTTCGAGTGATAGAAGAAGCCCTGCTCGCCGAGTTGCATCGCCTCGAGGTTCTTGCGGGCGACGTGGTTGCGCACGCCGTTCCAGAACGTTCCCGCTGCGCCAGCGGCGACCTGGTCGTCCCACGACCAGACCGAGGGCTCGGACTTGTAGAGCCAGTACGCCATCCCGTCGTCTTCCCTCTCGCGCGACGCGCAGATGTTCTCGCGCGCGAAGCGCGCATGGCCCCCATCGCCCGATCCGGGGGCGGGAGTCCAGGGGGCCTGAGCCGGGTCGTCCTGCGGTCACCTGACCCAGGGTTCTCCGACTCGGCCTGTGCCACAGCCGCATGCCGGGTCGTAGACCGACAGCAGAGCGCGAGAGCGTTGCAATCCCGATCGCCGACGTCGCGAGCATCGCTGCAGAACCGCGTATCATCGCACCGGCGGCATGACGACGAAGCGGGGCGGATCGGGCGTGGACTGGACCCGGTTTCTCTCGGCGGGCGGGTTCGCGGTCGCGATGCCGGCGACGCCCGGCCCGAACAACACCATGGTGGTGGCTTCCGGCGCGACCTACGGCTTTGCCCGCACCGTGCCGCACATGCTCGGCATCGCAGCAGGTTTCCCCGTGATGCTGGTTGTCCTCGGCACCGCAGGCCTACCGCTGCTCACCGATCCCTGGGTCCGCGCGGGGCCGAAATGGTGGGGGCGGCCTACCTGCTCTGGCTCGCCTGGAAGATCGCGAGGTCCGATCCCGATCCAGCCGACTCCGCCATGAAGACGTTCGGTTGCCCCTTCGGCTTCCTGCAGGCAGCCCTGTTCGGTGGGTGAACCCGAAGGCCTGGATCGTCGCCGCGGGCGCGCTCGCCACCGACACGGCGCAAGCCGAGGCCGCCCCGCTCGCCGCGACGGTCGCGCTCGCGATCCTGTTCGGGCTCGTCGCTCTGCCCTGCTCGGGTTTCGGACGCTGATCGGCGTCGGCACCGCCCGGGTGCTGAGGACGGGGCAGGCCTTGCGGCTGTTCAACCTCGCGACGGCGGGGCTGCTGGTGGCGTCCCCGGTGCCGACCCTGCGGGATTAAGCGGGATTAAGGATGAACGGCCGCGTTTCCCGTGAAACACTTTTTCAGGGTGCGCGGGCCGGGGCTTCCGGCCCGCGCGGGCACCGTATTACGCCACGCCGCCCTGCGCCTGGGCCTCGGCGGCCTTCTGGCGATAGAGGCCGACGAAGTCGATCGGATCAATGTAGAGGGGCGGGAAGCCGCCGTTGCGCACCGCATCGGCGATGATCTGGCGGGCGAACGGGAACAGCAGCCGCGGGCACTCGATCATCACCGCCGGGTGCATCTGGTCCTGCGGGATGTTGCGCAGGCGGAAGATGCCCGCATAGGTCAGCTCGAACGCGAACAGCACGTCGCCGCCGGTCTTGGCGTCGCCCTCGAGGCGCAGCTCGACCTCGAAATCCTCCTCGGCGAGCTGCCGGGCGTTGACGTTGACCTGGATGTTGATCTGCGGGCCCTGCTCCTGCGGCTGCAGCGAGCGCGGCGCGTTCGGGTTCTCGAAGGAGAGGTCCTTGGCGTATTGCGCCAGGGCGTTGAGGGTCGGGGTGAAGTCGTCGGGCTGCGCCGCGGCGCCACCGTTGCCGTTCGGGAGCGGGGAATCGGCCATGGCGGAGGGTTCCTTCGAGGGCTGGACGTAAACGACGGGCCGGCGCGCGCTGGCGCGAAAAACGGCGCGCGCGTCGGCGGCGTTGCGGCTATCATGCCCGCAGGCCGCGAACAAGCAGAGGCGCCGATCATCCCTTTCGCGCCACGGCCCCAGCCTTCCCAATACAGCGGCAGGCCAGCTTCTCCGGCAAAGCCCAGCAGGATCGAGGCCGGGAACACGGCCAAGGAACATGGCATCGTCGTGCGCGGGCGCCTGGATACGGCAGGGCCCCGGCCCCATATCAACAGAATGGCCCGCGATGCGGCGCCGGCCGGACGCTTGCCACGCCCCGGTCCCGGTGCCAAAGCCGTCGATGCGCCGGAGATGTCGCAAGCTGTGCCGGGGCGGTCGGGGATGCCACGCGTGACGCCGCCAAGGAAGCCGCCAAGGACGCCGCCAAGAACGGATCGATGAACGGATCGATGATGCAGGACTCCCTCGACCTTACGACCCTCATCTTCCTCGGGCTTGCGGTCTTCGTGATCTGGAAGCTGCGCTCGGTCCTCGGCCAGAAGACCGGGAGCGAGCGGCCGCCGTTCAACCCGCTGGCCCGGCGCGAGGAGCCGCCGGCGGCCCCCCGCGACGGCGACAACGTCGTGCGGCTGCCCGGCGCCGGTCCCGAGCGCGCCGCCGCCGCGCCGGTCGCCACCGCGGTGCCGCGCAACTGGAAGGGCGTCGTCGAGCCGAACTCGCCCGCCGCGCGCGGCCTCGACCTGATCCTCCAGCAGGAGCCGAACTTCGACCCCCGCGGCTTCACCGACGGCGCCAAGGTCGCCTACGAGACGATCGTGACGGCCTTCGCCAAGGGTGACCGCAAGACGCTCAAGACCCTGCTCTCGCGCGAGGTCGCGGACGGGTTCGAGCGGGCGATCCAGGGCCGCGAGCGCGCCGGCCAGACCGTCGAGACCACCTTCGTGTCGATCGACCGGGCCGAGATCGTCGGGGTCGACGTGCGCAACCGCGTGGCCCAGGTCACCGTGCGCTATCTCTCGAAGCTGATCACCGCCACCCGTGGGCCGCAGGGCCAGGTGGTCGACGGCAGCCCCGAGAAGGTTGTCGACGTGACCGACGTCTGGACCTTCGCCCGGACGCTGGGCAGCCGCGACCCGAACTGGCAGCTCGTCGCAACGGAAGCCGGCCAATGACGGCGCCGGCGGCTTGATCGGCCGCCGGCCCTCGGCGACACTCCCTCCGTCGCGAAGGCTCCTTCAAGTCCTGCGCGACGCGACCAGAGCACAGCATTCCCGGGGCCGGAGCCCGACAAGCCCATGCCACCGGCCTTCGGCCCCTTTCCCGCCGCCAGTTCCGCGATCGGACGCGCGTCCGCCGCGCTGGCCCTCGCCGCCCTCCTCGCCGGTGGCCTAGTTCCGGCGGATGCGGCCCCCCTGCGGGTCGGCGAGGCCGTCCTCGAACCCGTTCCCCTCGGCGACCTTCCGGGCTTTCCCGCCGACGACCTCGCGGCGGCCCTCGCGACCTTTCGGGCGACCTGCGAGGCCCCTGCCGGCCCGGTTCTCGCCGAGGCAGCGCCGGGCGCGCCGAGCCAGGACCTCGCCCGTGCCTGCAAAGCCGCCGCCGACATGGCGCCTGAGGCGGCCCGGGCCTTCTTCGAGCAGAACTTCTCCGCCTACCGCGTCCTGCGGCCGAACCGCGACGCCGCGCCCGAGCGCACGAACGGCTTCCTCACCGGCTATTTCGAGCCCGAACTCACCGGCTCGCCCGTCGCCACGCCGGACTTCACCGTGCCGGCGCTCGCGCGTCCCGACGACCTCGTCTCGCTGGAGCCCGGCGAGACCCGGCCCGGCCTCGATCCTTCGCTCCGCGCCGCCCGCCGCGACGGCGACGCCTTCCTGCCCTATCCGGACCGGGCGGCGATCGAGGACGGCGCGCTCGGCGCCCGCGCCCGCCCGCTCCTCTGGCTGCGCGACGCCGTCGACCTCCTGGTGCTGCAGGTCCAGGGCTCCGGCCGGGTACGCCTGCCCGACGGCCGCTCCGTCCGCCTCGCCTATGACGGCCGCAACGGCCGGCCCTACACCTCGGTCGGTCGCCTGATCGTCACCGGCGGCCACCTGCCGCTCGAGGGCCTGACGCTCGCCCGCTGGACCGGCTGGCTGCGCGCCAATCCAGCCATCGCCCGCGACCTGATCCGCCGCAACGCCTCCTACGTCTTCTTCCGCCTCGACGAGGACGTGACGGAGGGGGCCGGCCCCCGCGGCGGGGCCGGCGTGCCGCTGACCGCCGGGCGCAGCCTCGCGGTCGACGCCACCTTGTGGCGCTACGGCCTGCCGTTCTGGCTGGAAGGATCGCTGCCCGCTCCGGAGGGGGCAGCGTGCCCCTGCGTCGCCTCGTCGTGGCGCAGGATACCGGCTCGGCGATCCTCGGCCCGGCCCGCGGCGACCTCTATCTCGGCACCGGCGCCCGGGCGGGTGCGGTCGCCGGCCTGCTGCGCGATCCCGCGCGCTTCGTCGTGCTGCTGCCGAAGCAAGGCGACGCGGGAGCTGCGCCGTGACCGAGCCGCCCCGCTTCCGACGCCGGCGCCGGCTCTCCGCCGAGGAGACGCGACTCTGGGCCGAGATCTCCCGCCTGGTCACCCCCTTGCGCGGGCGGGCCGCCCCCTCCCCTCCCCCGCCGCCGGAGCCGGTCCCCGCGCCGGCGCCGCCCGCCGTGACGGTGCGACCCGGTCGTCCCGCCGCGAAGAAACCGGCTCCGAAGCCAAGTCCGGTCCCGACGCCTCCTCCGCCCGCACCCGCCCTGCCGCCGCTGGCGCCCCTCGAGCGCCGGGTGCGCACCGCCCTGCGCCGCGGCTCGCGCAGCGTCGACGCCTCGATCGACCTGCACGGGATGCGTCAGGCCGAGGCCCATGCGGCCCTGATCGGCTTCCTGCATCGCTCCCGGGCCCAGGGCCACGCGGTGGTGCTGGTCGTTACCGGCAAGGGCGGGGCCGGCGGCGATCCTTACGGCGAGCGCGGCGTGCTGCGCCGCAGCGTGCCGCACTGGCTGCGTCTGCCCGAATTGCGCCCCCTGGTCGTCGGCTTCGAGGAGGCGGCCCACCATCACGGCGGGGGTGGTGCGCTCTACATCCGACTGCGCCGCCGCTGAGCCGCGCGCCGGTGAACGCCCCGTTTGCGGTACCGCCGCTCGTGGATACTGGCCCGGATTGCCGCAATACCTCGAAACTGGCTGCGAAAAGCCTGAAGCTCGGCGCCGGCAGGGATGATCTCAGGTCGTGACCTGGGGGTTGACCATTCCATATGTTAATGCGGCTCTGACGCCAGTACGGAGATAGTCCACCATGCTTCGGGCGCGGCCGGAGCATCCGCACCGGGTCCGCCGTCTCTTGATGATACCACCGCGCCGCACCCTTCCCCACTTTTCCGCGACCGCGGACTTGAGTCGACGACGAGGACCCGTTACATACAATCGTTCCCTCCTCCATCGTCACGTCACGTCGCATCCAGGGCCGCCCGGCCCCTCCACGCGACCTCCGGGACTATCAGGCGACGATTTCGCGACCGGTGCCCGCCTCGGCCACCCCGTTGCTCTCCGCTCAACGCCGCGTCCTGCGGCGGCCGGACCTGTCCTGACATGACGCCCCCCGCTTCGCCCCCGCACCCCGATATCCCATGATCGAAGACACCCTCGCCCCGATCGAGACCTCCGCCGCCCCCGCCATGCGCGAGGTGAAGCTGCAGGATCTCAAGTCGAAGACGCCGACCGAACTCCTCACCTTCGCCGAGGAGGTCGAGGTCGAGAACGCCTCGACCATGCGCAAGCAGGAGCTGATGTTCGCGATCCTGAAGCAGCTCGCTGCCAAGGACGTCGAGATCATCGGCGCCGGCACGGTCGAGGTGCTGCAGGACGGCTTCGGCTTCCTGCGCTCCTCCGACTCGAACTACCTGCCCGGCCCCGACGACATCTACATCTCGCCGACGCAGATCCGCCGCTTCGGCCTGCGGACCGGCGACACCGTCGAGGGCCCGATCCGCGGCCCGAAGGACGGCGAGCGCTACTTCGCGCTGCTCAAGGTCAACACCATCAATTTCGAGAACCCGGACAAGATCAAGCACAAGGTCCACTTCGACAACCTGACGCCGCTGTTCCCCACGCAGCGCTTCAAGCTCGAACTGTCGGAGCCGACCCGCAAGGACTTCTCGCCCCGGATCATCGACATCGTCGCGCCGATCGGCAAGGGCCAGCGCGCGCTGATCGTGGCGCCGCCGCGCACCGGCAAGACGGTGCTGATGCAGAACATCGCCCAGTCGATCACCCTGAACCACCCCGAGTGCTACCTCATCGTCCTGCTCATCGACGAGCGGCCGGAAGAGGTCACCGACATGCAGCGCTCGGTGAAAGGCGAGGTGATCGCCTCGACCTTCGACGAGCCGGCGACCCGCCACGTCCAGGTCGCCGAGATGGTGATCGAGAAGGCCAAGCGCCTGGTCGAGCACGGCCGCGACGTCGTCATCCTGCTCGATTCGATCACCCGCCTCGGCCGCGCCTACAACACCGTGGTGCCGTCCTCCGGCAAGGTGCTGACCGGCGGCGTCGACGCCAACGCCCTCCAGCGGCCCAAGCGCTTCTTCGGCGCTGCCCGCAACATCGAGGAGGGCGGGTCCCTCACCATCATCGCGACCGCGCTGATCGACACCGGCTCGCGGATGGACGAGGTGATCTTCGAGGAGTTCAAGGGCACCGGCAACTCCGAGATCATCCTGGACCGCAAGGTCTCCGACAAGCGCATCTTCCCGGCGATCGACATCACCCGCTCCGGTACCCGCAAGGAGGAGCTGCTGGTCCCGCCGGACTCGCTCAAGAAGACCTACGTGCTCCGCCGCATCCTCAACCCGATGGGCGTCACCGACGCGATCGAGTTCCTGCTCGACAAGCTGCGCCAGACCAAGAGCAACGGCGACTTCTTCGACTCGATGAACACCTGATCCGCCCGCCGATCTCGATCGTTCGGACGGCTTGCGCGGCGCCCCGAAAGGGGCGCCGTTCTCGTTTGAGCCGGGTGCGTGGATCGGTGCCTGCGCCCCCTCTCCCCCTTCTCTCCTCCAACCCACGCCCATATCCTGAGATGCCCGCGCAGCGGGCCTCGAAGGAGAGTTCCGGAAACCTCCGCGATCCCTGGAGGTCTCCTCCGAGGCCCGCTGCGCGGGCACCTCAGGATGAGGGTGCGAGTGGGACGGCGTCATCTGGATTTGAAGCAGGTCTGGGTGAGTTCCGAAGCACTGCTCTCAAAGCCGTCGCCCCATCGAGATCGTGGTCCCCGTTCGGCATCGTGCCCGGATCCGTGCTAGCGACGTCACGCCGTATCCCGGTCCGACGCTCCTCCAAGCCCGCCGCCATCCTGCACGATGCACGCCCCCGACACCATCTTCGCTCCTGCCACCGGCCACGGCCGCACCGCCGTCGCGGTCGTGCGGATCAGCGGACCGCAGGCCGGTCCCACCCTCGCGGCGCTGATCCGGGCGCCGTTGCCCGCCGCGCGGCACCTGTCTCTGCGTACCCTGCGCGAGCCGGAGACCGCGGAACTGCTCGATCAGGCCCTCGTCGCCTGGCTGCCTGGCCCCGGCACCGCCACCGGCGAGGACATGGTGGAACTGCATCTCCACGGTGGTCCGGCGGTGCGGGCGGCGATCCTGCGCAGCCTCGGCGGGATGCCCGGCCTCGTACCGGCCGAGCCCGGCGCCTTCACCCGTCGCGCCTTCCTCAACGGCCGCATGGACCTGACCGCCGTCGAAGGGTTGGCCGACCTGATCGACGCTGAGACCGAGGCGCAGAGGCGTCAGGCCATCCGCCAGCTCGACGGTGCCCTCGGCCGTACCGTCGAAGGTTGGCGGACCTCCCTCCTCGACGTGCTCGCCGGAACCGAGGCCGCGCTCGACTTTTCCGACGAGGGCGACATCGATGACGAGGCTTTGACCGCGTCCGGGCGGGACGCCGCGGCGCGCATCCGTGATGCGATCCGGGCAGCCCTCGCCGATGGCCGCCGGGGCGAGCGCCTGCGCGACGGCTTCACGGTGGTGCTCGCCGGCGCGCCGAATGCAGGCAAGTCGACCCTGCTCAACGCGCTCGCCCGCCGCGACGTGGCGATCGTCTCGGCGATCCCCGGGACGACGCGGGACGCGATCGAGGTCCGGTGCGATCTCGGCGGCCTGCCGGTTCTACTGGTCGATACGGCGGGCTTGCGCGACAGTACGGATGCGATCGAGGCCGAAGGCGTGGCGCGTAGCCGGCGGCGCATCGATCAGGCCGATCTCGTGCTGTGGCTGCGCGAGCCGGACGGTGAGACGCCCCCTGCCCTCTCCGTCCCGGTGCTCGTCGTCGCCACCAAGCGAGATCTGTCAGCATCGATCGCGGCCGACGAGATCTCGATCTCGGCCCGGACCGGTGCCGGGCTCGACCGGCTCCTCGCGGAGATCGAACGTCGGGCAGAAACGTCTCTCGGCAGTGGCGACGCGCTCGTGACGCGCGAGCGGCAGCGGCTCGCGCTCGAACGCTGCCTCCATCACCTCGACCGCGTCGTCCTGCACGGCGCCGATCTGCCGGCCGAGCTGGTGGCCGAGGATCTGCGCCTCGCGGTACGAGCTCTGGGCGAGGTAGCTGGCCGTGTCGGCGTCGAGGAGATGCTGGACCGGCTCTTCTCGAGCTTTTGCATCGGCAAGTGAGCGGCCCGTCTGCCGTGTTTTCACGTGAAACGCGGGATCGGGCGACAGCGTGATTGACGCGGCCGCAGGAGGCCGCCTAATCACCGCATGCTCACTGACGATTCTCTCCCCTGCGACGTGATCGTCGTCGGCGGCGGACACGCGGGCGCCGAGGCGGCCGCGGCGGCCGCGCGCTACGGCGCACGCACATTGCTGGTCACCCACCGCCGCGACACGCTCGGGGCGATGTCCTGCAACCCGGCCATCGGCGGCCTCGGCAAGGGACACCTCGTGCGCGAGGTCGATGCCCTCGACGGGCTGATGGGCCGCGTCGCCGACCGGGCCGGGATTCAGTTCCGCTTGCTCAACCGCCGCAAGGGGCCGGCCGTGCGCGGGCCGCGGACTCAGGCCGACCGCAAGCTCTATGCGCGAGCGATGCAGGCTGCCTTGTGCGAAACGCCCAATCTGACGATCGTCGAGGGTGAGGTCGCCGATCTCACCATCGTCGAAGGGCGCGTGGCCGGCGCTGTGCTCGCCGACGGCCGCACCCTCCCCTGCCGTGCCGTGGTCCTCACCACCGGCACCTTCCTGCGCGGCCTGATCCATATCGGCGAGTTCACCACGCCGGCCGGCCGAATCGGTGAAGGGCCGGCGCTCGGCCTCTCGGCGACTCTCGACCGGCACGGCTTCGCCCTCGGCCGCCTGAAGACCGGGACGCCGCCGCGCCTCGATGGCCGCACCATCGACTGGCATGGCATCGACAAGCAGGCCGCCGATGACGAGCCGGTGCCGTTCTCGACCCTGACCGAGCGCATCACCACGCCGCAGATCGAGTGCGGCGTCACCCGAACGGGTCAGGCGGCGCACGATCTGATCCGCGCCAACCTTCATCGCTCGGCGATGTATTCCGGCGGTATCACCAGCCGCGGGCCGCGCTACTGCCCATCGATCGAGGACAAGGTGGTGCGCTTCGGCGACCGCGACGGTCACCAGGTCTTCCTGGAACCGGAGGGTCTCGACGATCCGACGGTCTACCCGAACGGGATCTCGACCTCCCTGCCCGAGGACGTCCAGGCCGGCATCGTCCGGTCGCTGCCCGGTTGCGAGCGTGCGGCGATCCTGCGCCCCGGCTACGCAATCGAGTACGACTACGTCGATCCGCGCGAGCTCGACCCGACCTTGCAGACCCGTCGGATCGCCGGCCTGTTCCTGGCCGGTCAGATCAACGGAACCACCGGCTACGAGGAGGCAGCCGGCCAGGGGCTGGTCGCAGGGCTCAACGCCGCCCGGCTCGCCGGCGCGGCGGATCTCGCGGTGTTCGACCGGGCCGAGTCCTATCTCGGCGTGATGATCGACGACCTCGTGACCCACGGGGTCAGCGAACCATACCGGATGTTCACCTCGCGCTCGGAGTATCGGCTCAGCCTCCGGGTCGACAATGCCGACGAACGCCTGACCGGCCGCGGCCTCGCCCTCGGCTGCGTTTCACCGGTTCGCGCCGCGCACGATGCGGCACGCCGTGAAGCGCTCCAGATCGCGCGGCAGAGGCTGGACGAGTTGAGCCTGACGCCGACGGAGGCGCAGCGCCACGGCATCGCCCTCAACCGCGACGGCATCCGCCGGTCGGCGTTCCAGCTCCTCTCCTATCCGGAGATCACCTGGGATCGGCTCGCCGAGGTGTGGCCGCAGCTTCGGGCCGTCCCCCCTTCCCTCGCCGACCGCCTGTGTACCGACGCGACCTACGCGGTCTATCTCGACCGGCAGCGGGCTGACATCGCGGCGTTCCGGCGCGACGAGGCCATCGCCCTGCCGGCCCTGCTCGATTACGGCAGCATCGCCGGATTATCGAACGAACTGCGGCTGAAGCTCGACAAGGTCCGTCCCCTCACGCTCGGCCAGGCCGCCCGGATCGAAGGGGTCACACCGGCTGCTCTCACGCTGCTCGCCGCCCATGCTCGGCGCGGCACGGCCACCCTGGATCCGGTCGCATGAAGAACCCGCCTCCCGGCCGCGACGCCGTCCTGCGCGAGGCCGGCGTTTCACGTGAAACAGCCACGGCGCTCGATCTCTACGTCGCGCAGCTGACGCGCTGGCAATCGATCAAGAACCTCGTCGGCCCCTCGACGTTGGCCGAGGTCTGGACCCGACACGTCGCCGACTCGCTCCAGCTCCTGGCACTCGCCCCTGAGGCGACGCGCTGGCTCGATCTCGGCAGCGGCGCCGGCATTCCAGGATTGATCCTGGCTATCGCCGGTCGCGAGCGGCCGGGCTTTCGCGTCGATCTCGTCGAGAGCAACGGCCGCAAGGGCGCCTTCCTGCAGGAGACCGCCCGGCTCACCGGCGCACCGGCGAAGATCCATGTCGCCCGGATCGAGAGCGTGATCGCGGGCTTCACTGATTCGCAGATCGTGACGGCGCGAGCCCTCGCGCCGCTGCCGCAGCTCCTCGAATGGACCGAACCCTTGTTGAAAAAAGGCGCCACCGGGCTTTTTCCGAAAGGGCGTGATGTCTTAACCGAATTGACCGAGGCGGAGGAAAGGTGGAGATTCACCGCGGATCTGATCCCGAGCCGGACCGATTCTGCGGCCAGAATCGTCCGCGTCTCCAGCGTGAGCGGCCTACTCCCATGATCGCGGAATCCCCCGAGTCGCAGGCGAGCGGCAGTCCGCGACCCCTGCGCATCATCGCGCTCGCCAACCAGAAGGGCGGCGTCGGCAAGACCACGACGGCGATCAACCTCGGCACGGCGCTCGCGGCGATCGGCGAACGCGTCCTGATCGTCGATCTCGACCCGCAGGGCAACGCCTCGACCGGCCTCGGGATCGACCGGCGCCAGCGCCGTCTCTCGACCTACGACGTGCTCGCGGGCGAAGCGCCGCTCGCCGATGCGGTACAGGTCACGGCGGTTCCACGCCTCTCGCTCATCCCCTCGACCATGGATCTGCTGGGCCTCGAGATGGCGATGGCAAGTGCGCCGGACCGGGCGCAGCGCCTGCGCCGGGCGCTCGAGCCGCTCGACCGGAGCGAGGTGCCGGAGGACCAGCGTTTCACCTACGTGCTGATCGACTGCCCGCCCTCGCTCAACCTGCTCACCCTCAATGCGCTCGCAGCAGCCCACGCGGTGCTGGTACCGCTGCAATGTGAGTTTTTCGCCCTGGAGGGCCTGAGCCAGCTCCTGCGCACCGTCGAGCAGGTCAAGAGCGCCCTCAATCCGCGCCTGGCGATCCAGGGCGTGGTGCTGACGATGTTCGATCCGCGCAACAACCTGTCGGCGCAGGTCGTGGCTGACGTGCGCGAGTTCATGGGCGACAAGGTCTACGAGACCATGATCCCCCGCAACGTGCGCGTCTCCGAGGCGCCGTCCCACGGCAAGCCGGTGCTGCTCTACGATCTCAAATGCGCCGGCTCGCAGGCCTATCTGCGGCTCGCCTCCGAGATCATCCAGCGGGAAGGCCGTCTGCCGGCCGCCGCCTGACGGCGTACACAGTGGAGCTATGGAGAGGATGAAGGGTATGGCGGAGGAGGGAGCGCGACCTCGCCTCGGGCGGGGTCTCGCGGCGCTGATCGGTGATTTCGGCGAGGAAACTCCGGCCGCTCCCGAGAAGCCGAAGGCCGGCCAGCGACGCGTACCGATCGAGTTCCTGCGGCCGAACCCGCGCAACCCGCGTCGCCACTTCGCCGAGACCGAGCTCGAGGAGCTGTCGGCCTCGATCCGCACCCGCGGGGTGATCCAGCCGATCGTCGTCCGGGCGCTCGCCAACGTGCCGGACGCGTTCGAGATCGTTGCCGGCGAGCGGCGCTGGCGCGCGGCGCAGCGGGCTGGCCTGCACGAGGTACCGGTCGTCACGGTCGAGATCGACGACCGCACCTCGCTCGAATACGCCATCCTGGAGAACGTCCAGCGCGCCGATCTCAACGCCATTGAGGAGGCGGCGGGCTACGAGCGGCTGATGAGCGAGTTCCGCTACACCCAGACCGAGCTGGCCGAGATCATCGGCAAGAGCCGCAGCCACCTCGCCAATACCCTGCGCCTGCTGCAACTGCCGCCCGGCGTACAGGACCACGTCATCGCCGGCACGCTCACCGCCGGTCACGCGCGGGCGCTCCTCGCCGTCAAGGATCCGGAGGCCGTAGCCCGCCGGGTCATCGACGATGGCATGACGGTGCGCGAGGTCGAGGCCTTGGCCGCCGGCGAGCAGACCGGCACGGGCCCGCGCCCCGGCCGGCCGCGCAAGGCCGCGGTGGAGAAGGACGCCGATACCCGCGCCCTGGAGCGTCGCCTGGAGGATGTTCTGGGGGTCGTGGTGTCGATCGACGCAAAGGGCGCCGGCGGTGAGGTGCGCCTGCGCTACACCAGCCTCGACCAGCTCGACGGGCTGTGCCGGCGCCTGGAAATGTGAAGGATCGGGCCGGGCGGATGAGCCCGGCCGCGAACAGGGCAGGGGGCCCGTCAGCCCCGCCTTGCCGCCTCGCTGGCGAGGCGCAGGAAGAGATCGGCCGCGACCGCGTGCGAGAAGTCGCCGCCCGCTCGGCGGGCCCCGAGCACCGCCTCCTGCAGCAGCGACACCGCCCGGCGTAAGGAAGCCGGGCTCCAGCGGGCGAGCTGCGTCTCGACGATCTTCTGGCGCCGGAAGTGAAGGCCGCGCCAGCCCGCCACCATCGCACTCGGGCTCTTGCCCTCGCCGTCGAGGCGGGTGGCGAGCAGGGTGAGGGCGTGGCGGAGCGCCCCCCGAGCATCACCGAGGCGTCCATGCCCTCGATCTGGAAGCGGCGATAGGCCCGCTCGGTCTCGGAGACCCGCCCGGCGAAGGCCGCGTCGATGAGCGCGTTGAGCATCGATCCCGACACGTCGCTGCCGATCGCCTCGACGTCGTCGATGCCGATCTCGTCCTGGCCGCGGGCGTAGAGCGCCAGCTTCTCGATCTCGCCGAGGCTCGCCCGCCGGTCGCCGCCGAGGCCGCTGACGAGGAGGTCGCGGGCGTCGCGGGTGATGCGCAGACCGTCGGCCCGCAGGGTACGCTCGACGAGGTCGGCGAGGGTGCCGGCATCGTCCGGATAGCAGGGGATGGCCAGCGCCTTGGGCGAGCGCTCGCAGACGACCCGCAACGGGGCCGACTTGGCGAGATCGCCGGCCTCGACCACGATGCGGGTGTCGAAGCCGTCCTGCTTCAGCACCGCCTCGACTGCCGGGGCGTAGTTGCGGCTGCCGGGACGCACCCAGACCGCCCGTTTGCCGCCGAACAGACCGACCGTGCCGGCCTCGTCGATCAGGCGCCCGGGATCGCTCGCCAGGACGTCGCCGTCGATCTTCACCAGCGCGAACGGGTCGGAGGGATCGTCGACCGCCTTCTCGGCGAGCAGGCGGGCGCGCTCGGTGACGAGGCCGGTATCCGGGCCGTAGACCAGGATCACGGCGATGCGCGGGTCGGGGCCGCGGCGCAGCAGCCCCTCGACCTCGCCGGCCTTCACGGCGGTCATGACACGCCTCCGGCGATCGGGCGCGGGCTCAGGGCTGGGTCGCCAGGATCGCGGCGACGCGGGTCTTGATCTGCTCGGAGAGGAGCTTGGCGAGCCGGATCTCGGCGTCGCGGGCGGCGCGCAGGCTGGCGAAGCGCTGGGCCGAGCGGTCGTAGGTCGCGGTACCCTGGGCGACGCCCTCGGTGATGATGCGGTCGCCGACGAGCGTC
The DNA here is from genome assembly GCF_003173775.1 of Methylobacterium sp. 17Sr1-1. Classification (NCBI taxonomy): domain Bacteria; kingdom Pseudomonadati; phylum Pseudomonadota; class Alphaproteobacteria; order Hyphomicrobiales; family Methylobacteriaceae; genus Methylobacterium; species Methylobacterium sp. 17Sr1-1. The sequence continues at coordinate 4,729,024 of NZ_CP029552.1, forward strand.
TGCACCTTGTAGGAGGCGGTGCCGAGCAGCGTCGCCGATTCGGCCCGGCCGGTGATCGAGCTGACGATCGGCGTCTGCACCGTCTCGCTCGCCGCGAGGGTCAGGCGGTACTTCTTCTCGGACGGCTGGCCCGAGCCGTCGAGGTCGAAGACCAGTTCGCTGCGCAGGTAGTGGCCGAGGCGCTCCTGGCCTTGGGCGGTCTTCGCCGGCTCGACCTGGATCGAGGCGAGCACGGCGCTCAACGGCGCGCCCGATGCGGTCGGCCCGTAGAGCGGCCGGAAGCAGGCCGAGAGGCCGAGCGCCAGGGTGGCGACGAGAGTGAGGTTCCGCGCCGTCTTCGCCGTGCTGCCTGCCATGAAGGTCCGTCCTGCCACCAAAGATCTCGCCGCGACGCTGATGCCGTTACCGCTACGCTGAGGCCCTGCCAAGGGGGCAGACGAGGCCTTCAGGGTCGCGCCGCAGACTAGCGGACCGGACCTAAAGAGTCTCTGCGGCAGCAGCAGGGCGCGCGTCGGACCAGGGCGGGAAATCGGGGATGTCGCGGATAAACAAAGGGCCCGGCGATCCTTCGATCGCCGGGCCCTGAACCCTGCCGGGATGCGCGATCGATCAGACCACGATGTTGACGATGCGCAGCGGCACCACGATCACCTTGCGCGGCGCCTTGCCCTCCAACGCCCGCTGAACCGGCTCGAGCGCCAGCACGGCCGCTTGCACGGCTGCCTGATCGGCGTCGCGTGGCACCGTGACGTCGGCGCGCTTGCGGCCGTTGATCTGCACCGGCAGCGTCACGCTGTCCTCGACCAGCAACTCGTGCCGGACCGCGGGCCAGGCCGCCTCCGCCACCAGGCCGCCCTGCTTGAGCGCCGTCCAGCAGGTCTCGGCGAGGTGCGGCATCATCGGGGCGATGAGCTGAACCAGGATCCGCGTCGCTTCCTGCAGGGCAGGGGAGGGGGCGTGGCCGCGCTCGGCGTTGACCGCCTCCTGCAGGCTGTTCGCCAGCTCGTAGACATGGGCGACGCAGCGGTTGAAGCGCAGGCGCTCGATATCCTCGCCGACCGCGTTCAGCGCCTTGTGCGCCGCCTTCAGCACCGCCTCGCTGCCCGTGCCGGCGGGCTCGGTACCGCCCTCGGCCACCTCGCTCACCATGCGCCAGACGCGCTGGACGAAGCGCGAGGCGCCCTGCACGCCGTCCTCGGTCCAGATCACGTCGCGCTCCGGCGGCGAGTCGGAGAGCATGAACCAGCGGGCGGTGTCGGCGCCATAGGAGGCGATGATGTCGTCGGGGTCGACGACGTTCTTCTTCGACTTCGACATCTTCTCGATCGCCCCGATGGCGATCGGGGCGTCGGTTTTCACGTGAAACGCTTTGCGGGCGCCGTCCTCGGTCACCACCTTGACATCGACCGGCTGCACCCAGGCGCCGGCCTCGTCGCGATAGGTCTCGTGGACCACCATGCCCTGCGTGAACAGGCCGGCGAAGGGCTCGTCGAGCCCGGCCCAGCCGGTCTTGCGCATCGCCCGCATGAAGAAGCGGGAATAGAGCAGGTGCAGGATCGCATGCTCGATGCCGCCGATATACTGGTCGACGGGCAGCCAATGGTCGGCCACCGCCTTGTCGGTCGGCGCGTCCGTGAGCCAGGGCGCGGTGAAGCGGGCGAAGTACCAGGACGAGTCGACGAAGGTGTCCATCGTGTCGGTCTCGCGCCGGGACGGCGCGCCGCAGGACGGGCAGGGCACGTTGCGCCAGGCCGCATCCCGCTCCAGCGGGTTGCCGGGCACGTCGAACGAGACCTCCTCCGGCAGGCGCACCGGCAGGTCCTCGACCGGCACTGGCACCACGCCGCAAGCGTCGCAGTGGATCACCGGGATCGGGCAGCCCCAGTAGCGCTGGCGCGAGACGCCCCAGTCGCGCAGGCGGAACTGCACCCGGCGCCGGCCCACCGGGGCGCCGTCGAGGCGCTCGGCCTCCAGGCGGTCGGCGACGGTCTTGAACGCCGTATCCGTGTCCATCCCGTCGAGGAAGCGCGAGTTGATCATCCGCCCGTCGCCGTCATAGGCGGTGTCGGTGATCACGAAGCCGGCGGGATCCTGGTCGGGCGGACAGACGACGGGCGTGTTGCCGAGGCCGTACTTGTTGGCGAAGTCGAGATCGCGCTGGTCGTGGGCCGGGCAGCCGAACACCGCGCCGGTGCCGTACTCCATCAGCACGAAGTTCGCGACGTAGACCGGCAGGGTCCAGGACGAGTCGAGGGGATGGCGCACCTTGAGGCCGGTGTCGAAGCCGAGCTTCTCTGCCGTGTCGATTGCGGCCTGCGCCGTGCCCATGCGCCGGCACTCGGCGATGAAGTCCTGCAGCGCCGGATTGTCCTTCGCGACCATCGCAGCGAGCGGATGGTCGGCGGCGACTGCCAGGAACTTCGCACCGAACAGGGTGTCGGGCCGGGTCGTGTAGACGGTGACGTCGCGGGCGGCGCCCTCGGGTGCGCTCTCCAGGGCGAAGCGCAGCTCCAGGCCTTCCGAGCGGCCGATCCAGTTGCGCTGCATCAGCCGGACCTTCTCCGGCCAGCGCTCCAGCGTGTCGAGCCGGTCGTCCAAGTCCTGGGCGAAGTCGGTGATCTTGAAGAACCACTGGGTCAGCTCGCGCTGCTCGACGAGCGCGCCGGAGCGCCAGCCGCGCCCGTCGATGACCTGCTCGTTGGCGAGCACGGTGTGGTCGACCGGGTCCCAGTTCACCTTGGCGGTGCGGCGCGAGACCAGACCGGCCTGGAGGAAGTCGAGGAACATCCGCTGCTGGTGCTTGTAGTATTCCGGATCGCAGGTTGCGATCTCGCGGCTCCAGTCCAGCGACAGGCCCATCGATTGCAGCTGCGCCCGCATCGTCGCGATGTTGGCGTAGGTCCAGTCCCGTGGGTTGACCTTGTTCTGCATCGCGGCGTTCTCGGCCGGCAGGCCGAAGGCGTCCCAGCCCATCGGATGCAGGACGTTGAAGCCCTTGGCGCGCTTGTAGCGCGCGACCACGTCGCCCATCGCGTAGTTGCGCACGTGACCCATATGGATGCGCCCCGACGGGTAGGGGAACATCTCGAGCACGTAGTATTTCGGGCGCGGATCGTCGTTGCGGGTGCGAAAAATCTCCCGCTCGGCCCACACCTGCTGCCAGTGGGGCTCGGAATCCTTCGCGTTGTAACGTTCGGCCATGGCGGCGTCTTTGCGACCGGTCGGCGCCGGCGCCGAGAGCACCGGCGGCAGGGATGAAGGGAAAACGTCACGGCCGCAAACGGTTGAGCTTGCTCGGCGCGGCGCCGGCGGACTAGGACACGGTTTGGTCCCGAGGGTCAACAATCAAGCGGAAAGGCAGCCGGTCATGATCGACCCGCAGACCGTCACGTCGAATCTGGCCGAGGTGCGGGAGGCCGTCGCTCGGGCCACCGAGGACAGCGAGCGCGATCCGGCAACCATCGCGCTGATCGCGGTCTCGAAGACGGTTCCCGCGGACGGGATCCGCCCGGCGCTGGAGGCGGGCCAGCGCCTGTTCGGCGAGAACTACGTGCAGGAGGCCAAGGCGAAGTGGCCCGCCTTGCGCGAGGCGTTTCCGGACGTCGAGCTGCACCTGATCGGCCCGCTGCAATCCAACAAGGCGCGCGAGGCGGTGGAGGTGTTCGACGTGATCCACACCCTCGATCGCACGTCGCTCGCGGCCGCTCTGGCGAAGGAGATCCAGCGCAGCGGCCGGCACCCGCGCCTGCTGGTCCAGGTCAATACCGGCGAGGAGCCGCAGAAGGGCGGCGTGGCGCCGGGCGCGGTCGACGCTTTCCTGGCCGAGTGCCGCGAGACGCACGGCCTCACGGTCTCGGGGCTGATGTGCATCCCGCCGGCGGAGGATCCGCCCTCGGCGCATTTCGGCCTGCTGGCGGCGATCACCCGCCGCCACGCCCTACCGGTCCTGTCGATGGGGATGAGCGCCGACTACCCGGCGGCGATCCAGATGGGCGCGACCCATGTGCGGGTCGGCAGCGCGATCTTCGGGGCGCGCCAGCCGAGGGGCTGACGCCAGAGACGCGCCCGATCGCAACGCGATCGGGCGCGTCTCTGAGTTATCGATCCCACCGCATTGTCTCCGACGAACCGGCATCCACTTCGTCGGAAAATGCTTTGACGTATCATGTCAATTGGCATGCAGGCAGCGGATCTCCTCCCGCGCCTGCTCCAGGAAGCGGACGCGGTCCTCGTCCGTGAGCAGGATCGGGGAGTTCGGCAGCCCGTCGCGATAGCGGGCGGTGCTGTCCCAGAGGGTACCGCGGGCGCCCTCCGCCGCGTGAATCTGTCGGGCTCGAACGATCTCGGTCGCGGTGTAGGCGTCGAGCATGCGTCTTCTCCCTGCGTCCGATGCGGTTTTTGTGTGGCAGCTGGACCCTACAGGATGTTTTCCCGCAGCGCGAGTGTGGCAGCGTTACCAAAATCAAAGAGTTTTTTGTGCTCCGCAGCATAGAACGAGAAGAAAATTCTCTCGAATTGTCCGCCTTGCCGAAGAACAGCTTGCCTAGATGGTGATCCTTGTACCGGGCCCGAGGCGGCGCAGGAGCCGGACGAGGTCGGGGCGGCGCAAAGCCACGCAGCCCTCGGTCGGCCGGAACCCGGGGCGGGCGACGTGCAGGAAGATGGCGCTGCCGCGGCCCGGGCGGATCGGGCCACGGTTGTAGTCGAGGTCGATGACGAGGTCGTAGAGCCCGTCGTCGCGCCACATCTTCTCCGCGCTGATTCCGGGGGCGGGCAGGGGGATCGGGCGGTTGTAGCGCCGGTCGCGGGGCTCGTCGCACCAGCCGTCCTGCGGGCGGATGCGGCGCAGGGGAAGGGGGGTCGCGGGCCGTACGCCGAGCCGATCCGGCCGGTAGAAGCCGCCGCGCAGGCGGAACGTCCCGCGGGGCGAGGCGCCGTCGCCCTCGCGCTTGGTCCGCGTCTGGCCGCCCTTGCCGAGGGCGCAGGGAATCAGGACCGGGCCGGCGATCAGCGTGCCGCGGCGCCGGTCGAGGGGGTTCGGGCGGACCCGCAGGTGCGGGAGAGTGATGCGCTTCATGGGATTCCGTTCTACGGCGCCGGCTCCGGGCCCGTCGAGGGGAGCGTGACAGGGCGCCCGGCCCGGCGGAGAATGCCGTGCCGCCCCGTTCGAGCCCCCCGGCCCCCATGTCTTCGCCGATGTCCTCCGCGCCGATGTCCTCGCCGATCCCGCTCCCCGATCCCGCGCCGGACTGGCTCGGCTGGCTGCCGCCGCGCCTCGTCGCGGTCGACGTCGAGACGACGGGGCTGGCCGAGACCGACCGGGTGGTGAGCGTCGGGGCCGTCGCGCTCGCCACCGCCACCCTCGCCGACGGCGCGCCGGAGATCGCCTGCCATCACCTGATCTTCGATCCCGGCCGGGCGAGCCACCCGAGGGCCGAGGCGGTGCACGGCTACGACGATTGGCTGCTGCGCCACCAGGATCCGGCTGCCGCCCATGCGGGCGCCCTCGCGGACCTTCTCGCCGGAGCCGACCTGATCGTCGCCCACAACGCCGCCTTCGACCTCGGCTTCCTCAACCGCGAGCTCGCCGCCGCCGGCCTCGCCCCGGTTTCCACGAAGGTCTACTGCACCATGGAGGCCTATCGCCGCCGGGGCGAGAAAGGGAGGGCGGCCCTCGACGTCGTGTGCCGGCGCATCGGCCTGTCCCGGGTCGGGGCCCACCACGGCGCGCTGGAGGATGCCTGGCTGGCGCTCCGGGCCTATCTCTGGCTCCAGGCCTGCCCGGTGGCGGTGGCGCGCCCGGATCTCGCCGCGCCGAGCAACCTGCGGCCCGTTCCGCCGCGCCCGGATGGCGCTTTGCCACCCCGGGCCTGAGGGCGAGCGCCGTGGACAGGACGGGGCCCGGGCCTTGCCGCGGCTTGGCGCTCCGCTACTCTGCCCCGCACGCTGCCAGGCTGCGGTCCGTCCGGGACCGTGGCCCGGCGGACGGGACCTAGAGCATCCTCCGATCGCGTTGCGACCGGAGGATGCTCTAGGTTTTTGATTGTGCCGCATTTTCTTCGACGAACCGATATCCACTTCGTCGGAAAATGCTCTAGAGAGCCCGCCCGCCTTCCCTCGAGAGTGCCGGTTCGATGTCGAACGCCCACCGCCTGCTCGTCGTCGACGACGATCCGACCCTGCGCGACACCCTGACCGAGCAGCTCGCCCTCTCGGACGCCTTCGAGGTGGTCACCGCCGAGACCGCGCGCGGGGCGATGGACCGGGTCGCGGCCGAGCGCGTCGACCTCGTGGTGATGGATGTCGGCCTGCCCGACCTCGACGGGCGCGAGGCGGTGCGGCAGATGCGCCAGGGCGGCTTTCGCGGCCCGGTGATCATGCTGACCGGCCAGGCGTCTGATTCCGACACCGTGCAGGGGCTCGATGCCGGCGCCAACGACTACGTGACGAAGCCGTTCAAGTTCGCGGTGCTGCTGGCCCGCATCCGTGCCCAGCTGCGCCAGTACGAGGCGAGCGAGGACGCGGTGTTCCAGATCGGCCCCTACACCTTCCGGCCGGGCGCCAAGCTCCTCGTCGGCGAGCGCGGCTCGAAGCTGAAGCTCACCGAGAAGGAGACCGCGATCCTGCGCTTCCTCTACCGCGCCGGACGGCAGGTGGTGGGGCGCGACACGCTGCTCGCCGAGGTGTGGGGCTACAACGCCCAGGTCACCACCCACACCCTTGAGACCCACATCTACCGCCTGCGCCAGAAGATCGAGCCGAACCCGGCCACCGCCTCGATCCTGGTGACGGAGGGCGGGGGGTACAAGCTGCTGCCGTAGCCTTGAGCCCGTGGCGAGGGGGTGGTCCTCGAACAGTCGCGACCCCGTCCCGGCTGGCACGCATTCTCCTCCTGGCTTCATATTCTCCCCCTTTCCCGGACGACTGGAACGAAGTGGAAGGAGATCCGGGGTCCAGGGGAGAAGTGCCGCGTAGCGGCTCTGGCTATTGCAACGTCGCGGACAAGCGGGCGCTTCGCGAGTTCTTGTGCTGGATCCCGGATCTCCTTCCGCTGACGCTGCAGTCGTCCGGGAAAGGGAGGAGGCTTCCGATCGTCTGCGCGCACCGTGGCGGTCCATGTCATCCTCGCCCACCTATGATCTGGATCTCGGGTTCTCGCCTTTCGGCGAGCCCCGGGATGACCCTGAGGGTGGCAGAATCGTCGTTTGCAGGGCGGCGCCCGCCGTCAGGATGCGCTCACGCGATCATCCCCCGCGCCTCCACCGGCAGCGTGCCGACGATATCCCCACCCCGCACGGACACCAGCTCGTCGACCATGTTGACGACGACGCAGACGTGGTTGGGCACCACCTCGACCAGCATCCCGACCGAGGGCCGCTCCGCGCAGGCCGCGAGGTCGAGGAAACCGTGCTCCTCCGCGAAGGCACCGACGCGGGCGCCCGGATGGTCGGGCAGCAACCCGAACCCGTCGAGGCCGCCGCCAGAATCACTGGTGAGCGTCTTCGAGCCGGCGTCGAGAATGCCGCGCTCAGGCCCGGCCCGGCTCACCACCCGGGAGAGCACCGCCAGCGCGCAATCGTCGAGCGTCGCGACCCCCGCCGCCATCATCATGCGGTCGTTGAAGATCACCGTGCCGGCCCGGTGCTCGGTGGCGCCGCGGACCCGGCCGAGTTCCGGCAGGTTCGGCGTGCCGCCGGTCGAGACGATGCGGGGGTGAAGCCCATGCTCGGCCAGGCCCGCCCGCGCCGCGTCGAGGAAGGCCTGCGCGCCCTCGGCGGCGCCGGCCGGGGGGTAGAGGAGCAGGCCCGCGAAGGCGAGGCCGGGCCGGCCGGCGATGTCGCGGGCGAGCGCCACCACCTCGCCCGGAGTCTCGACGCCGGCGCGCTTGCGGCCGGTGTCGCATTCCACCACAACGTCGAGGCTGCGCCCGCCGGCGCGCGCCGCCTCCGGCAGGCCCGCCACCGTCACCGGATTGTCGGCCGCGACCGTGATCCGGGCGGCGCTCTCGCGCAGGAGCCGGCCGAGGCGCCCGATCGCGTGCGGGCCGATCAGGTTGTAGCTGATCAGGATGTCGTCGATCCCGGCCCGGGCCATCACCTCGGCTTCGCCGATCTTCTGGCAGGTGACGCCACGCGCTCCGGCCTCGATCTGCATCCGGGCGAGAACCGGGCTCTTGTGCGTCTTGATGTGCGGGCGGTTGGCGAGGCCGGCCGCGTCGCAGGCGGCCTGGAGCCGGGCGATGTTGCGGGCCACCCGGTCGAGGTCGATGACGACCGCGGGCGTGCCGTGGCGGCGGGCGATCTCCTCGCGCAGAGCGGGGCTCAGCATCGCGGCATGCCCCTGCATGGTCTGAAGGGAATCGTATCGGCGCGCATCGTGGTGCCTCCTGCGGGATTCTCCGGCGCCGGATCGTATCCGCAAACGGCATGGGGCGCCCACCTCCACGAGCGCGACCGGTCCTAACGATCGGTTATCCCTGGAACCGGTTATCCTCGGGGCGCAACCCGATCTTAGAGTCCCGCGCCTAGACCGGGGGGATCGTCAAGGCACCGCGCAACGGAGCGTCGATGCAACCCGGACCCCGCAGGCGACCGTCCACCGCGTCCCGCACGCTGGCAGGCGCGATCGTCGCCGCCACCTTGGCGATCGGCGCCGCCTCGGGCCTGACCGTCATGCAGATGCGCCGCAGCGCCTGGGAGCAGGTCGGCCGCGTGTCGCAGAACCTGCTGGAAGCGGTCGAGCACATGGTCGACCGCAACATCGAGCTCTACGACCTGTCGCTCCAGGCCGTGGTCGAGGGCCTGCACGGTCCGGAGATCGACGGCATCGCGCCGGGCCTGCGCCAGGCCGTGCTGTTCGACCGGGCCGCCACCGCGAAGGGCCTCGGCGCCATCCTGGCCCTCGATGCGCAGGGGCAGGCCTTCGCCGATTCGACCGCCATCGTGCCCCGCCGGCTGCGCTTTCCCGACGCCGATTTCTTCCAGATCCACAAGGAGCGGGAGGATGTCGGGCTCTACATCGGCAAGCCGCTCCGGATGACGCCGGGCGGGCGCTGGGTGATCCCGCTCAGCCGCCGTCTCGCCTATGCCGACGGGGCCTTCGCGGGCGTCGTCGTCGGCACGATCGACATCGGCTACTTCAACGCGTTGTTCGGCCGCCTCAGCCTCGGCGACCGCACCCGGATCGCGTTCTTCCGCGAGAGCGGCGAGCTCCTGGTGCGCAGCCCGATGATGGAGGAGGCGATCGGCAAGGACCTGACGGCGGCGCCGCATTTCCGGCGCTTCTTCGAGCACCGCGCGGGGCGGTTCGTCGCGACCGGCTACACCGAGGCGGTCGAGGGCCTGTTCAGCTACAGCCGGATCGGCCCGCATCCGCTCGTCGCCGTCGTGGTGGTGCCGACGCAGGCCATCGCCGACCTGTGGTGGCCGAGGGCGCTGGTGATCGCCGTCCTCGTGGCGTTCCTGTGCGCCGGCATGATCGGGCTGACCCTCGTGCTCCAGCGCGAGCTCGAGCGGCGTGCCCGCGCCGAGGAGCGGGCGCTCGCCGCCAACCGCGACCTCGCCCGCCTCGCCCAGACCGACGGGCTCACCGGCCTGACGAACCGGCGCCATTTCGACGAGACCTTCGCGCGGATGCGCGAGGAGGCCGCCCGGTCCGGCACGCGCCTGTCCCTCGTCCTCCTCGATGCCGACCGGTTCAAGCGCTACAACGACACCTACGGCCACCTCGCCGGGGACGAGGTGCTGCGCGCCGTCGCCCGGGTGCTGCAGCGCCAGGTCCGGCAGCCGGCGGAGACCGCCTGCCGGATCGGCGGCGAGGAATTCGCCGTGCTGCTGCCGGGATCGTCCGGCCCGGCCGCCGTCGCCCGGGCCGAGCGCATCCGCCGGGCGGTGGCCCGCCTGCGGATCCCGCATGTCGGCAACGAGGGCGGCATCGTCACGGTGAGCCTCGGCGTCGCCGAGGTCGCGGGCGGCGAGACCGGCGGGCAGGTTTTCTCGGCCGCCGACGCGGCGCTCTACGAGGCCAAGCGCCAGGGGCGCGACCGCGTGGTGATGCGGCCCGGGCGCGAGGCGGGCGCGCGGGTCGCGTGAGGCAAGTCGCGTCAGGCAAGTCGCGTCAGGGAAGCGGCGCGCACGGGGGGATCGCGGGTCCCCGGCTTCCGTCGCGCCGCATTTTCTGCGACGAACCGGTGTCCGGCGCGGCGCAAAATGCTCTAGAGCTTGGCCGGGCCGCTCAGCGATCTGACGCCGGCGCCGGAAGGGAGAGCGAGGCCGTTGGCGCTCGACGACGACATCGCGATTCTGGAGGCGGCGCCGCTGTTCGGCCTGATGAACCGGGACGCCCTGCGGCTGATCTCGTTCGCGGCCGAGCGCCGGCGGCTGGAGCCGGGCGCCGTGCTGTTCACCCGCGACGAGACCGCCGAGGGCGGCTTCGTGGTGACGCGCGGCACGGTGGTGCTGGAGCCCCGCGGCCCCCGCGGCGCCCCGGTCGAGGCCGGCCCCTCGGCGCTGATCGGCCAGGCCGCCCTGTTCTTTCCGGTGGAGCGGCCGACCACCGCACGGGCCGGGCACGCCCCGGTCGAGGTCATGGTCGTCACCCAGGCGGTGATGCGCCGGGTGCTCGAGGTCTTTCCGGACGCCGCCGCGGTGATCCACGACGCGCTCGCCGACGAACTCGCCGCCCTGACCCGCGCCTTCGCCGACAGCCGCGCCGCCGACCCGACGTGACAGCACGGCAGGGGCTTTGGTAGAGGGGAGCCGAACCGAACTCCCGCCTGGACGCCTCTCATGTCGCACGCCGATCTCGCCCGGACCATCGAAGCCGCCTGGGAGGACCGCGCGACTGTCGGTGCCGACACGCGCGGGCCGGTGCGCGAGGCCGTCGAGGCCGCCCTGGCGCTGCTCGATTCGGGCGAGGCGCGGGTCGCGGAGAAGTCCGGCAACCAGGACTGGCACGTCAACCAGTGGCTCAAGAAGGCGGTGCTGCTCTCCTTCCGCCTCAACGACATGGCGCTGATCCCGGGCGGGCCCGGCGGTGGCGGCTGGTGGGACAAGGTGCCGTCGAAGTTCGAGGGCTGGGACGCCGCGCGCTTCCGCGCCGCGGGCTTCCGGGCGGTGCCGGGCGCGGTGGTGCGCCGGGGCGCCCACATCGCCGCCGGCGCGGTGCTGATGCCGTCCTTCGTCAATCTCGGCGCCTATGTGGGCGAGGGCACGATGGTCGACACCTGGGCCACGATCGGCTCCTGCGCCCAGGTCGGCAAGAACTGCCACATCTCCGGCGGCGCCGGCATCGCCGGCGTGCTCGAGCCGCTCCAGGCCAACCCGGTCATCATCGAGGACAATTGCTTCATCGGCGCCCGCGCCGAGGTGGCCGAGGGCGTGATCGTCGGCGAGGGCAGCGTGCTCTCGATGGGCGTCTATATCGGCGCCTCGACCAAGATCATCGACCGGGCCACCGGCGAGGTCTCTTACGGCCGCGTGCCGCCCTATTCGGTGGTGGTGTCGGGCACCCAACCCGGCAAGGCCCTGCCGGACGGCACCCCCGGCCCGTCGCTCTACTGCGCCGTCATCGTCAAGCGCGTCGATGCCGGCACCCGGGCGAAGACCGGCATCAACGAGCTCCTGCGGGACTAGGTCCCGCCGCAGGACTGAACGTTCCGCGCGTCGCGGTCGTCTTCAGACCGCGACGTTGTCGATGAGGCGCGTGCGGCCGAGACAGGCCGCCGCCAGCACCCGGGCCGGGCCCGCGACCCGCTCCAGCGGCGCCAGCGACTCGGCATCGTTCACCGACAGGTACTGCACGGGCGCGAACCCCGCCGCCTCCAGGGCCGCCCGGCCCTCGGCCAGGGCGGGCGCCGTGTCCGCGCCGCCGCGCACGCGTGCTGCCACCCGTTGCAGCACCGCGTGCATCGCTGGAGCAGCCCGCCGCTCCTCCGCCGAGAGGTAGCGGTTGCGCGACGACAGGGCGAGCCCGTCGGGCTCGCGCAGGGTCGGCGCGCCCTCGATCGCCACCGGGATGTCGAGGTCGCGGACCGCGCGCCGGATCACCTGGAGCTGCTGAAAGTCCTTCTCGCCGAAGATCGCCCGGTCGGGCAGGGCCTGCAGCAGGAGCTTCGTCACCACGGTGGCGACGCCGGCGAAGTGCCCGGGGCGCACCGGCCCGCACAGGACCTCGGTCAGCCCCGCCACCGTCACGGTGGTGGAAAATCCCGGCGGGTACATGGTCGCGACTTCGGGCAGGAAGGCGGCATCGGCCCCGGCCTCCGCCAGCAGGGCGAGATCGGCCTCCAGGACGCGCGGATACCGCGAAAAATCCTCGTTCGGACCGAACTGGGTCGGGTTGACGAAGATGCTGACCACGACCCGCCGCGACCCGGCCTGCGCCTGCCGCACCAGGGACAGGTGGCCTTCGTGCAAAGCCCCCATGGTCGGTACCAGAGCCACGCCCTCGCCGGCCGCCCGCCACGCCCGCAGCTGTTCCCGCAGGGCCGTAACGTCGGTCAGCCGGAGGATGGCGGGAGGGGAGGGGAGTGGTGTCATCGCGCGGGGCTCCTGTCGGCCGAATGGGCGGGGAGCGTAATCGGGGCGGAGATCGGGCGCCAGGGTGGTGCGATGCGAAGTTCGGGCATCTCCCGCGGTCAAGGAGCCGGTTCCGGCTCATCGGGCGCGGCTCTCGCGCGATCTCGATGGGACGGAAGGTGCGTCTTCGAAGAAAGTGATGGAAAAACCAAATATCGGAAGCACTGCCTGTTCGTCGGTCGAACGGACGGTACCCTGCGGAATGGTCTCCAGGTCGGCCTCCCTGAACTCGTCGGCCGTCGCCGAGATCGGCACGCCCTCGTATTTTGCCGATGTAGAATGCAGGCAGTCGCCGAGGTTGGGGCCCCGGCGTCCGGCGCGGTAGCGATGCGCGGCGGACAGGGCGAGCGCCGTCGCGTGCTCGGCCGGGGGCAGGTCGCGGATCTCGATCCCGCTTGCTTCGAGGAACTCCAGGATGAGCGGCTGCACGGCCGCGAGCGTTATCGCGAACTTGTCCGGACGCGTCAGGGACAGCGCCGCTTCGAGCACGGGACCGGCGATGTGACCCGTGCGGCGGCGCCGGCGATAGCGTCGGACACACGCCCGGCTTCCGGTTCGTCCGACAGCACCGCGACGGGCGCCGAGGCATCGATGAACATCAGCGCTCGGCCCACATCGCGTCGTAAGCCTCCCGCGGCAGCGGCGCGCGTGCCGCCTGACTGAGCACCACGCCACGTTTCGCCCGAGGACGCGCTGCGGTCTCGCGCGGCGTCTCGGTGCGTCGGCGCTCAAACGCCTCCGTCATGGCGATGACGATCGCTTCGGTGATGCCGACGCCGGCGAGCTCGGCGAATCGGCGCGTCAGCGCACCGGCCTCAGGGTTGTCGACACTGATGGTCGTGCCGGCTCTCCGATCGATCGTCTCGAAGCGGACATGTAGATCGTGATATCGACGCGCGCGAAGCGGAGCCGGGATGCCTCTCCACGGCGGCGTCGCCCGCTGGTCAGGCCCTGTCGGGACGACCCTGGCCGACACCCCGTCCGCCGTGCCCTCTCGTCCGGCCGAACGAAGGAGCCACCTGTTCCATGACCCCGGACGACCTCGCCGGTACGCTCGATTTCCTGCGGCGGGCCGAAGCCCTCAAGAGCACGCTGCGCAGCGGCGCCACCGCGTCCGGCCGGCAGGAGAGCACCGCCGAGCACACTTGGCGGCTCTGCCTGATGGTGATGGTGCTGGCCGACGGCGTCGCGGGGATCGACGCGCTCAAGCTCATCAAGATGTGCCTCGTCCACGACCTCGGCGAGGCGGTCGGCGGCGACATCCCGGCGACCGATCCCCGCGCGGCGGACAAGAGCGCGCAGGAGCGCCGCGATCTCCTGGCCCTCACGGCAAAGCTGCCGCCCGCGCGCCGGGACGAGATCCTGGGATTGTGGGAGGAGTACGAGGCCGGCGCCTCGCCGGAGGCGGTCCTCGCCAAGGGCTTCGACAAGCTGGAGACGATCCTCCAGCACAACCAGGGCCGCAACCCGCCGGGTTTCGACTACGCCTTCAACCTCGATTACGGCGCCCGGCACACCGCCCGCCACCCGCTGACGGCGGCGATCCGGGCCGTGCTCGACGAGGACACGCGGGCGCGCATGGTCGGGCTCGCGGAATAGGGCGTCGCCCCGGGCCGCTTCCGTTGCCTACGCCATCCGGGACGCGGCGACCGCCGCCGCAAGGCCGACCGTCGGGCTGGTCAGCGGCCGGATCGCCTCGGAAAGCAGGGCGGCGGCGCCGGCCATGGAGGCCTGCGCCAGGGCGACCTGGGTCGCGCCGTCCTCCCGCGCGGTGCCGGCGGCGCGTGCGACCAGCGTCCGGTAGCGGTCGGACTCGCCCGCCTTGAACGCCTCCCAGGCCTCGGGGACGACCTGCACGCTCACCTCTGCACCCGTCGCCTGCGCGGCCGCCTCGAACAGGCGCCGGGTCGGCTCGACCGTCGTCGCGACGGCGCAGAGCACCACCACCCGGCCGCCGGCCTTCACCGCCTCCGCGGCCAGGGCCGCATCGACCCGCAGGACCGGGATGGGCGCGTCCAGGGCCGCCCGCTCGGCGGCCGGCCCCAGGGTCGAGCAGGTCAGCAGGACCGCGTCGGCCTCCGCGCACAGGCCGCGCAGGACCGCCACGGTCTCGGCGGCGATCTCGGGCGTGAGCCGTCCCTCGCGCTCGGCGGCGGCGAGCAGGTCGGCGCGCAAGGTGTGGTGCAGATCGACACCGGCCAGCCCGGCCGCCCGCAGGGCCTCGTCGAAGAGCGCGGCGTTGCTGGCGACGGTATGGAGGCAGGCGATGCGGGTCATGAGCGGAGATCCGGCGGCGGCAAGACCCGGTTTATCCGTCGGGGCCGGGGCGGCAAGATCGAATCGCTCCGCCGCGAAGGCGCATGGCCCGGCTCGAAGCCTGGTTGACTTGCAGAGCCAGTGCCAAAAGCAGTTTTCCGTCTCTCACCCAGCGGTCAAACGGGCTCTCAGGCTCTAGAAGCATCCCCGGGCGATCCGGCGCCCATAGGGATCGTCGACGCCGCGCGGGGGTGTGAAGCCGTAATAGCTCGGCTTGCCGATGCCGAAGGGCGAGCCGACATAGGTCGGGTCGCCGGGCGCGTTGGTCGGCACGAAGCCCTGGCAGGCGGGATCGCCGCGAGTCGCGGGCGAGGCGTCGCTGTCGCCGCGCGGGAAGTAGCGCAGAGGCGGGGGAGGGGCCGGTGCGGGACGCGGCACCGGCCAATAGCCGGGCTCCGGCATGTCGGCCGCACTCGCCGGCCCCGCGAGGCCGAGGACGATCAGGCCCGCCAGCAGCCGCACGCCGTCACCCATCCGCCCGTCCCCGTCGCCGATCCCGCTGCAGAGCCTTGGCGGATCGTGGTTAACGTTGCGTTCCCGTCAGGTCACGGCCTCGGTCCGGGCCGGAAGCACACGCACGAGGTCGTCGGGCTTGAGCCGCAGCTGCAGCCCGCGCTGGCCACCATTGACGAAGATTGCCGGAAGGGCGAGGGCAGCCGCGTCGACCAGGGTCGGGACCACGCGCTTCTGCCCGAGCGGGCTGATGCCGCCGACATGGTAGCCGGTCAGCCGCTCGGCATCGGCCGGGCGCATCATCGCGGCGGATTTCCCCGCGAAGGCGGCGGCGAGCTTTTTGAGCGACACCTCGCGGTCGGAGGGCACCAGCACGCAGACCGGCTTGCCGTCGACGGCGGCCATCAGGGTCTTGAACACCTCGCCCGGCGACACGCCCATCGCCTCCGCCGCCTGGAGGCCGATGCGGGTCGCCTCCGGATCGTACTCGTAGGCGTGGACGCTGTGCGGAATGCCGGCGCGGGCGAGGACTTGCGTGGCGCGGGTCGTCTTCGACATGAGCCTTCAGGGAGCTTGGGGCCGTCAGGCGCCCGGCAAGCTCCGGGCGATCAACCGGCCGATCTCGGCGTGCAGGGCGTCGCGGGCGGCGGGCTCGGCCGGTGATCCGGTGAGATACACCGCCGCGAGGATCGGCGCACCGTCCGGCCGGTGGATCAACGCGACAACGTTGGCGGTGCCGTTGTCGCCGGTGCCGGTCTTGTCCGCGGTGCGCCATCCCTCCGGCAGGCCGGCGCGCACGCGCTTCAGCCCGGTCGGGCTGTCGTGCATCCAGCCGATCAGCCGGGCGCGCGACTCCGCCGACAGGGCGCGGCCGAGCAGGACGTTCTCCAGGAGGCCAACCATCGCGGCCGGGCTGGTGGTGTCGCGGACATCGCCGGCAATGGCGGTGTTGAGCGTCGGCTCGGTGCGGTCGAGGCGGGTGACCGTGTCGCCGTGAGCGCGCGCGAAGGCGGTGATCCCGCCCGGTCCGCCGAGCGTGTCGAGCATCAGGTTGGCGGCGGTGTTGTCGCTCCACACCACGGCGGCGGCGCAGAGTTCGGCGAGGGTCATGCCGGTCTCGACGTGCTTCGTCGTGACCGGGGCGTAGCTGAGGAGGGCGTCGCGGCCGTAAGCGATCCGGCGGTTCAGGTCGTCCTTGCCCGCATCGGCCCGGGCGAGCACCGCGGCGGCGGCGATCGCCTTGAAGGTGCTGCACATCGGGAAGCGCTCGTCGGCCCGATGGCCGAAGCGGCGGCCGGTGGCGGTGTCGCGTACCTCGACACCGAGCATGCCACCGTCGCGGCGCTCCAGCTGCGCCAGCCGGGCCACCGTATCCTCGGCCGCCGAGGCGCCGCGGAGGGTGCAGGCGGCAAGGGCCGCACCGAGCAGGGCGGCGCGGCGGGTGAGGCCGGGCTGAAGAAGGACCGGAGTGGACATCGAGCGGGCTCCCTGCACACGGTTCGTCAGGGATGCTCGTTTGCGATGCGACCTTGGCGATATCGCGCTGAGGCCGTGACGGGATCGGGGCGCCCGCGCCCCGCGTTTCACGGGAAACACCCTTAACGAAAGGTGTGTCTCCCAGGGGGCGGGCGCCCGCTGCCTCAATGCGACCGCGGCGAATGCCCCTTGCGGTCGGGGTCGTGGGTGTGGTGCCGGTCGCGCTCGCCGCCGCCACCCGAGACATGGGAGCGGCTGTCGCTGGTCGCCTCGCCCGGGTTCGGACCGGCCTTGGCCGTCGGGTCGGGTCGGTCGGGGCGCTGGTGGCTGCTGCCGGGCCCGCCATGGTGGCGGTTGGCGGCGTCGGTCTTGTCCGAAGTGCTCATGCGATCACCGATCCTGCTGGTAGCCCTGGTTGGTGGTGTTCACCTTCGAATTGCCGGCCTGGCCGATCTTGTCCGGGTCCTTGGTCTGGTTGGCGCCCTTCGGCCCGGTCTCGGTCGGGGCGCGCTCGGCGCTGCCGGGGCCCTTGTCGGAGCGGTTGGCCGGCGGCACGGGAGGGGGTGACGCAGTCATGGCGATCTCCCTGAGTGGAGGGGCGAGGCGATGTCCTCGCCGTGGAGGCCGGACAACGCCGGGCACCTCGGGGCGTTCCTGACCCGCCCGATCACCTCGGATACTTTGTCACAGTATAAGTATTAGAGGCGAACCGGCGCCGGCCGGCGGCGTTGGCCCGAGCAGCACAGACCTGCCCCACACCACCCTGGCAAGGAGCCCCCGCGATGGCCGAGGACGTCCGTTCGCTGTACGTGACCGCGCTGAAGAACACCCACGCGCTCGAATTGCAGGCGCTCCAGATCATGGAGCGGCAGGTCGAGCGCCTGGAGCGCTACCCCGACATGGAGGCGGCGCTCCGCCGGCACATCACCGAGACGCACGGCCAGCGCGACCGGCTCGACGAGGCCCTGGCGGCGATGTCCGAGAGCCCCTCGACCCTGAAGGAGGGCGTGCTCGGCTTCGTGGGCAACATGGCGGCGCTCGCCCACACGCCGGCCCAGGACGAGATCCTGAAGAACGCCTTCGCCAACCGCGCCTTCGAGAATTACGAGGCGGCCGCCTACGACGCGCTGATCACGCTCGCCGAGGCGGCCGGCCAGAGCGCCCGGCTGCCGGCCTTCGAGATGTCGCTGAAGGAGGAACTGGCGATGGCGCAGAAAATGGCCGACCTCGTGCGGCCGACGACGCGCCGCTACCTCGAACTGACCCTCGGGGGCGACAAGGCCGATCGATAAAGGTTAGAGCCGGAACAGACCGCCCCGGCCGGTGATCCGGCCGGGATCGGCGCCCGCGGCGCGCAAGGCCGCCCACAGGGTGACGGCGATCGAGTCGTAGACCGGGATGCCGAGCTCGGCCTCGAGGTCTTCGACCATCGCCGCCCCCGCCATGTTCGTGCAGACGATCGCCACCGCCTCCGCGCCTTCCGCCGCGACCGCCCGCGCCATGGCGATCACCTCCGCCTCCGGCACCTCGGCGAAGGAGAAGTTGTCAGAGAGCCCGCAATGGCGCTCGGCCGCGCAGTCGAATCCGGCCGCCGCCCAGTTCGCCTGGATCCGCGCCTGCACGTCGCCCGTATAGGGCGTGACGAGGCCCACGCGCCGGATGCCGGCACGGGTGAAGGCTTCGCGAAAACCCAGCACCGCGGTCGCAGCCGGGATGCCGGTCACCTCGGTGATCCGGGCACAGAGGGCTTCGTCGCGGGCGAAGCCCAGCCACGCCGCCGAGGTGCCGTTCCAGGCGATCGCATCCACCTTGGCGTCGGCCAGCAGCGCGACCGCGTTCAGGATCGGCGCCTCGTCGAACTGCCCGAGCCCCGCCGCCGACAGGGTGATCTCGGTGACGCGAAAGCGCGAGAAATGCGCGGTGACGCCGGGCGCGCCGCGCAGCAGCTCGGCCGTCGCCGGTTCGAGCCGGGTGTTCGACGACGGGGTCAGCATCCCGAGACGGATCATCACGCGGCCACCTTGCGGCTCGATTCCTCGCGGATCAGCCCGAGGATGCGGCGCTTCATGTCGTTGAACTCCGGGCTCGTCACGTCCCGCGGCCGGGCGAGATCGAAGGGGATGAACTCGCGGATGCGGCCCGGCCGCCGGCTCATCACGGCGATGCGGCTGGCCAGCACCAGGGCCTCGTCGACCGAGTGCGTGACGAAGACCACCGTGGCGCCGACCCGCTGCCAGATCGCGACCAGTTCCTCCTGCATCTCGATCTTGGTCTGGGCGTCGAGCGCCGCGAAGGGCTCGTCCATCAGGATCACCGCCGGGTTCATCAGGAGCGCCCGGGCGATGCCAACCCGCTGGCTCATGCCGCCGGACAATTCCGCCGGGTAGTGCCGCTCGAAGCCGGTGAGTCCGACGAGGTCGATATAGGTCTTCGCCCGCTCGTGCCGCTCACGTTTCGCCATCCCCTTCAGCTTGAGGTGGAAGGCGACGTTGTCGATGACGGTGAGCCAGGGCATCAGCGTCGGCTGCTGGAACACCACGCCGCGGTCGGCTCCCGGCCGCTCGACGCGCCGGCCGGCCACCCGGACCTCGCCGGCGCTCGGCGCCTCGAAGCCGGCGATCATGTTGAGCAGGGTGGACTTGCCGCAGCCCGAGGGACCGAGCAGGCACACGAACTCGCCCGCCTCGATCGTGGCACGGGTGCGGTCCACCGCCACGAGGTCGCGCCCGTCGCGGTCGCGAAACACTTTCTGGACGTCGGCGAGGTCGATCGCGCTCATCGGAATCTCTGCGGGCAAGGGAAGCCGGGGCAAGGGAAGCCGGGGCAAGGGAAGCCGGGGCAAGGGAATTTGGGGGAAGGGGAGGGGCGGATCACCGCCCCTGCACCGTCGTGCCCTTCTGCCAGTGCAGCACCGAGGCCATCAGCGCCTTGAGGCCGAGATCGGACAGGTATCCCAACAGGCCGATCGAGATCATCGCGGCGAGCACGATGTCGTAGCGCAGGAAGTAGTAGGAGTCCCACAGGACGTAGCCGAGGCCGCTCTTCACCGCGACCATCTCGGCGGTCACCGTCAGCATCCAGGCCGAGCCGATGGCGATGCGCAGCCCCGAGAAGATCGACGGCAGGGCGGCCGGCAGCACGATGTCGGTGAGGAGCTGGCGCTCGGAGGCGCCCATCATCGCGCCGGCCCGGATCAGGTTGCGGTCGACCCCGCGTACGCCGTGAATGGTGTTCATCAGCACGGGGAAGAACGCGCCGAGGAAGACCAGGAAGATCGCCGGCTTGTCGGCGATGCCGAACCAGATGATGGCGAGCGGGATCCACGACACCGGCGGGATCGGTCGCAGCATCTGCAACGTCGGCTCGACGGTGCGCTCGACGAGCCGCCACCAGCCGATGGCGACCCCGATCAGGATCGCCGAGACGGCCGCGATGGCGTAGCCGGCGGCGACCCGGGTCAGGCTCGCCAGGGCGTCGGGCACCCAGTGGCCGGAATAGGTCTGGGTGCTCTCGTCGAGGCCGAGGAGCCAGTCACCCAAGGCGTGCAGCACGGTGCTCGGGGCCGGCAGCAGCGCCGCCGGCAGGGCGCCGGAGCGGGCAAAAGCCTCCCAGCCCGCGACGAGGAGGAGCGGCAGGGCCGCCCGCTCGGCGAAGGCGACGAGGCGCCGGGGCAGCCGGCGGGCGGGAGCCGGCGCGGCCTCCGGCAGCGGCGTGGTCTCAGTAGCCGAGGCCATCGCGGGTCTTCTTGGTGGCGGCCTCCAGGAACGAGAAGTCCATGTGCTTCTCCACGTCGGCCGAGACGTCGCGGCCGATGTATTTCAGGTCCCGCATCATCGCGGCGATCGCGAGCGTCTTGGCGCGGTGCATGCGGTAGTCCGGCTCGGCATTGGCGATCGCCTCGGCGGCGACCTCCTTCGACAGGCCGGTCTTCTGGTTGATCACGTCGACCCACACGCCCTTGTCGGCCTTGAGCGTCTCGACCAGGGCCACGTCGGCATCGACCACCGCCTGCACGCCGGCCCGGTTCTTGGCGATCACGTCCGAGCGGGTGACGATCAGGTTCGTCAGGTTGCCGGCGGCCTGGTCGTAGGGCAGCACGAAGCGGCTCGCCGCCCCCGCCATGCGGATCTGCGAGGCGAAGGGCTCGACCGAGCAGACCATGTCGATCTCGCCCCGCTGCATCGCCGCCAGGTGGTCGGACGGGTTCGGGATGTTGACGAACTGCACGTCCTTGTTCGGGTTGATGCCCTGCTTGAGGAAGGCGCCGCGCATGTGGATGTCCTGCGCGTTGCCGCGGGAGGCCGCGACCTTGAGGGCTGCGCCCGCCGCCTTCGCCTTCTCGGCCGCGGCCTTGAACCCGGCCCAGTCATCGGCCTTCAGGTTCAGCGCCTTGGCCGACAGGCATTCCGAGCCGCCATTCACCTCGCCGGCGACCGCCACGATGTCGAAGCCTTTGTCGAGGGCGGTGACGTAGTGGAGGTAGGTGACCTGCGCCACGTCGAGGCTTTTCGCGATCAGCGCCGTCAGCACGTCGTTGCCGGAATTGAAGCCGGTGGCGTCGATCGTCGCGCCTTTGGCCAAGCCCGGCAGCAGGGCGACCGGCAGGCAATGGGCGCACTTGGCGTAGCCGACCTTCACAGGCGCCTCCTGCGCCGAGGCCGGCGCGAGGAACGCGGGCGAGAAGGACCAGAGGGCGGCGGCCAGCAGGGGGCCGAGAGGGCGGCGCATGGTCGGTGACCTCGCTCGTGAGGGGCGTGCCGTCCGGGCGTGATCCGGACGTCTCGAAGAGGGTGGCGGGGCCGTTCGACGCCGCCGCGAGATCAGGGTGTGACGGGCTTAGGGCTCGCGCAACGCATTTTTCGTGCTCTGCATGCAATTGATGCCAAATGCCGAGGCAGGCAGCAGAATTGCCTGGAATTGATGCGCCCGCGGCCGATCGGAGTCGCTATGGTCCCATCCCGACGACGAGGGAGAGTGACACGCATGGACCCGGTCCGGCGCCCGCGCGGGCGTCCGCGCAAGCCCGTGCTGCTGGAAGCCGCGGCCTTGCGGCCCCGGCGCGGCCTGCACGACCAGGCGGCGGAGCGCCTGCGCGCGCTGATCGTCGACGGCACGCTCCCGGCCGGCGCCGCCCTGGTCGAGACCGAGCTGTCGGTGGCGCTCGGCATCTCCCGTACGCCGTTGCGCGAGGCGCTGAAGCTGCTCGCCGTCGAGGGGCTGGTGGAATTGCGCCCCAACCGCTCGCCCCGGGTGGCGGAGCTGCGGCCGGACGCGGTGACCGAGCTGTTCGAGGCGATCGCCGCCATCGAGCGGGCGGCGGCGGAGCTCGCGGCCTCGCGCATCACCCCGGCCGAGCTGGAGCGCTTGCGCGCGTACCAATCCGAGCTGGAGGCGCACCACGCCGCCGGTGCGCTCGGGCCCTACTTCGCCCTCAACCAGCAGATCCACGCCCTGATCGTCGCCTGCGCCCGCAACACCCCCTTGCGGGAGGCGCACGAGGCGCTGCACGCCCGGGCCGAGATCGCCCGCCGCCGCGCCCTCGACAGCCGGGCGCGCTGGGACGAGTCGGTCGCCGAGCACCGGGCGATCCTCGCCGCGCTCGAGGCCCGCGACGCCGCGGGCGCCGGGCGCCTCCTCGCCGACCATGTCGGCCATACCGGCACGGCGCTCCTCGCCGGCCTCGCCCGGCCCGACGCCGCCTGATTGACGAGAGACCCTCGATGCGCCTGCTGCTCCTCAACCCCAATACCAGCCGCGACGTGACCGAGCTGATGCGTGCCACCGGCGCCGCGGCCGCCGCGCCCGGGACCGAGATCCTGACGGCCACGGCGCCCCGCGGCGTGCCCTACATCGCGACCCGGGCCGAGGCGCAGATCGGCGGCGCCATCGCCCTCGAGATGCTGGCGGAGGCGCCGCCCGTCGACGCCGCGATCATCGCGGCTTTCGGCGATCCGGGCCTGTTCGGTGCCCGCGAATTGTTCGACTGCCCGGTCATCGGCCTGGCGGAGGCCGCGATGCTGTCGGCCTGCCTGCTCGGCCGGCGCTTCGGCCTCGTCACCTTCGCCTGCGCTCTGGTGCCCTGGTACGAGGAATGCGTCGCCGCCCACGGCCTCCAGCAGCGCTGCGCCGGGGTCCGGGCGCTGGAGGGACGCTTCTCCGCGCTCTCCGCCGTCCAGGAGGAGAAGGAGGCGCAGCTGATCGACCTCGCCCTCGCGGCGGTCGAGGAGGACGGCGCCGACGTGCTGATCTTCGCCGGCGCGCCCCTGACGGGCCTCGGTGCCCGGGTGCGCGACCGTCTGCCGGTGCCGGTGGTCGATCAGGTGGTGGCGGCGGTCAAGCTCGCCGAGGCCGTGGCGGCGCAGCGGCCTGCCAAGGCGACGGCCGGGACGTTCCGGCGGCCGGATCCGAAGCCGAGCACCGGGCTCGCGCCGGCGCTGGCGGCGCGGATCGGGCACGAGGCGCGGTGATGCCGCTGCGATGACCCGAGCCTCGGCCGGATAGGACGGGAGAGGTAGGCCGAGGACGCCTCAGGACCACACGAACTCGCCGAGGCGACCGGCGAGGCGGTAGGCGCGCTCGCGGGTGAGGCCGCGCAGGATGACCCGGGTGTCGCTGTAGAGCGTGAAGGTGCCGTCGGCGTCGGCCTGGATCCGGATCCCCTCGTGCATGGTCTGGCGCTCCCCCGTCGTTGCGGCATCCGTTCCGGAATGCGGGGGGAAACGCGCGGCGGCGCGCCGGGATACGGGAGCCGGCAACATTTTTTTAAAGGATCGAATTTTTCTGGCGCCGGGCCTGCGAAAAAGATTTCTTCCGCCGGAACCTTCACCGTTGGAAAATTCTTGTTGGTGACCCGCTGCCTGCGGGTGAGCCCGCCGCGCCGGCGGGCCGGTTCCCGCCGTCGGACGCGGGGGCCGCGCAGAGGAGACACCAAAGATGAAGAAGACGACTCTGGGCCTCGCGGCGGCGGCGGTTTTCGGCTGCCTCACCTTCGGCATCGGCGCGGCCTCCGCCGCCCCGGCGAGCCCGGCCGGCATCCAGGCCGCCCCCATGATCGAGCACGTGCAGATGACCCGCGGCGAGCGCCGGATGATGCGCCACCACCGGATGCACCGGCACATGATGCATCGCCGCCACATGATGCACCGGCGGCACATGATGCGTCACCGCATGATGCACCGCCACATGCACCGCATGTAACGGATGTCGCTCCGCCCGGCGCAGTGTCGGGCGGAGCTTTTCGTCAGAACGGCCGGTTGGCGAGCGCCGGCTTGCCGGCCAGGATCCGCTCGTCGACCTGGCGCACGTCGCGCAGGCCGCACATCGCCATCGTGACGTCGAGCTCCTTGCGGATGATGTCGAGGCACTGGGTCACGCCCGCCTCGCCGCCGGCGCCTAACCCGTACAGGAAGGCGCGGCCGATGAAGACGCCGTGGGCGCCGAGCGCCAGCGCCTTGATCACGTCCTGCCCCGAGCGGATGCCGCCATCCATCAGCACCTCGATCCGGTCGCCCACCGCCTCGACGATGCCGGGCAGAGCGGCGATCGACGAGATCGCCCCGTCGAGCTGACGGCCGCCGTGGTTCGAGACGATCATCGCCTCGGCGCCGCTTTGCGCCGCCAGCTCCGCGTCCTCGGGATCGAGGATGCCTTTGAGGATCAGCTTGCCGCCCCAGCGGTCGCGGATGCGCTTGACGTCGTCCCAGTTGAGCCGCGGATCGAACTGCTCGGCGGTCCAGGACGAGAGCGAGCGCAGGTCCCCCACTCCCTGCGCGTGCCCGACGATGTTGCGGAAGGTGCGGCGCTGCGTGCGCAGCATGTTGAGGCACCAGCGCGGCTTCGTCGCCAGGTTGACGATGTTGGGGATCGTCATCCGGGGCGGGGTCGAGAGGCCGTTCTTCACGTCCTTGTGGCGCTGGCCCAGGATCTGGAGGTCGAGGGTGAGCACGAGCGCCGAGCACTGCGCCGCCTTGGCCCGGTCGATCAGCCGGTCGATGAAGTCGCGGTCGCGCATCACGTAGAGCTGGAACCAGAACGGGGCGTCGGTGTTCTCGGCCACGTCCTCGATCGAGCAGATGCTCATGGTCGAGAGCGTGAACGGCACCCCGGCCTTGGCGGCGGCCCGCGCGGCGAGGATCTCGCCGTCGGCGTGCTGCATGCCCGTCAGCCCGGTCGGCGCCAGCGCCACCGGCATGCTCACCGGCTGGCCCACCATCGTGCTCGCCAGCGTGCGGTTCGTCATGTCGACGGCGACGCGCTGGCGCAGCTTGATCTTCGAAAAGTCGTCCTCGTTCGCCCGGTAGGTGCCCTCCGAGTACGAGCCGGAATCGGCGTAGTCGTAGAACATCCGCGGCACCCGCCGCTCGGCGAGCACCCGCAGGTCCTCGATGCAGGTGACGGGCCCGCTCGTGAAGAACCGCGACGTCCAGGACGGCGGCCGCGACGAGGGCATTCGGGTGGCGTGCATGGCGTCTCGCTCGTTCCGTCTCTTGTCGCCCGCGCGGGACCTCGCTCGCCCGGCGCGCAGGTTTTTGGTCTCAAGCCCGAACGGGATACAATCAACCGTTCGGGTCTGACCATCGTTTTCGCCGTGCCTCCGGCGCGGCCCGGCACCGCGCCGGGCGCGGTCAGGGCGAGACCTCGTCCCGCGGCGTGGCGCTGAGCTCGGCCCAGTCGAGCTCCTCCTCGAGGCGCAGGTAGGCGTCGTCGCCGATCTCGTCGCGCTCGCGCAAGTCCAGGATGACGGCCCGGGCGGCCTCGACGGCGCGGCGGCGCAACCCGTCGGCGGGCAGGCTCGCCGGGGCGAGGCCCTCCTCGTGGTCCTCCGCCTCGCGCAAGCCCGCGTCGAATTCCCGCCGCAGCGCCTCGGCATGGGGCGAGCGGTCGTCGGCGAGACTGTCGCGGGCCGCCCGGTAGGCCGCGGCGCGCGCCCGGCCGATCTCGATCCCGACCGGATCGTCGTCGCCCAGCGAGAACCAGGCGAGCAGCGGGCGCAGGGTCAGGCCCTGGATCACCAGCGTGCCGAGCACGACGCAGAACGCCGTCAGCACCACGAGGTCGCGGTGCGGGAAGTCGCCGGGCAGGGCCAGGGCGAGCGCGATGGTGACGACGCCGCGCATCCCGCACCACGCCACGATCGTGCCCGAGCGCAGGCCGACCGGCGCCGGTCCCACGGGCCCGGCGACGCGGTGCAAGAGCCGGGCGCAGGCTCGCGCCCCGAGCACCCAGGCGAGCCGCACCACGACCGTGGTGGCGAAGACGGCCGCGGCGACGAGCGCGTAGTGGCTGCGCTCGGCCGGGCTCAGGCCCTCGAGGATCGGGCCGATCTGCAGGCCGATCAGCACGAAGGCGAGCACGTTGAGCACGAACACCGCCGTCTCCCAGACGGTGTTGGAGGTGACCCGCAGGTGGGCCGGCATGGTCTGGGGCGAGAGCCGCGACACGGCCAGCCCGAAGCTCACCACCGTCAGCACGCCCGAGACCCCGACCCGCTCGGCGGCGATCCAGAGGCCGAAGGTGGCGACGAATTGCAGCACCACGGCGCTCGGCGGATCGGTCACCCGGCGCATCAGCCGGACGTAGAGCATCGCCAGGACCGGCCCGGCTATGATCCCGCCGACGACGCCGACGAGGAAGGTCGGGGCGACCTCGGCGACCGAGAACGAGCCCGTCGCCACCGCCCCGAGGGCGAGGCGGTAGATCAGCAGCGACGAGGCGTCGTTGAACAGGCTCTCGCCCTTGAGGATGGTGACGAGGCGGTGGGGCAGCCGGACATGGGCCAGCACCGAGAGCGCCGCCACCGCGTCCGGCGGCGCCACGATGGCGCCGAGGACGATCCCGGCGGCGAGCGGCAGGTCGGGCACGAGCCAGCGCGCCACAAGGGCCACCGCCACCGTGGTGACCCCGACCGCGCCGACGACGAGGCCGGCGACCGGCATCCAGTTGCGCTTGAGGTCGCGCAGGCTGGTGTCGTAGGCGGCGTCGAGCAGGACGGGCGCGAGGAACAGAGCCAGGGCGAGGTCGGGGTCGAGGCGCAGGTTCGGGACCTGCGGCACGAAGGCCAGCACCGCCCCGCCGATGGCCAGGAAGGCCGGGAACGGCGCCCCGAGGCGCCGCGCCACCCCGGCGAGCAGGACCGCGACGACGAGCACGCCCGCGATCCATTCGAAGATCAGCATCACCCCTCCGCATCTGAAGGAGGGCAACGCGGATGGGGCGTCCGCGGTTTGGTCAGGGGCGGAACGGACGCGCGCGGCTCAGCCGCCGGCCCGGGGCTCGGCCGCGCGACGCTCGGCAATCTGAAGTTCGGCGACCTGAAGTTCGGCAACCTAGCCCGGGGGGATGCGCCCGTCGGCGAGGATGGTTCAGGCGCTCCCGGCCTCGACCGCGCGGGAGGCCGCCACCGGCTCGCGCAGGGTCGTGGTCACCGGCTCGCCCGGGCCGTGGTCCGGCCAGGCGACGCGTTGCGCCGGAGTGGTCCAGTCGATCGAGTCCGTGTCGCCCGTGGGTCTGCGCCTCGACGGGTCCTTGGTGCACCTCACGAAACGCCCACCGCTCAGTCGCTGCCACGGCCATCCGCGGCGCAGATCGGGCGTTTTGGGAGAGACACTCGGCCTCACGGGGGAGACACCATCACCCCATTGCGGCCGCCCCGGGGCGGAGCCTCGGTTCGGGCGACGACGCCGCGCTCAGGCGGCGTCGGTCGCGGCGCTGTTCAGGCGCTCCATCAGGCTGCGCTCGTAGGCCACGAGCTCGCGGCCGATCTTCAGGGCGCGGTGATACTGCTTGTTCGCGAGCTCGTCCTGGATCGCCACCAGGTAGGGCGCGCTCGTCGGCATGCCGCGCAGGATCTCCATCGATTGCCGCACCAGGAGGTCGTCGGCCTCCATCGGATGGTCGGCGAGGTAAATCAGCTGGAGCGTGACGCACAGGCGCTTGCAGGCGGTGTCGGCGCCGCTCTCCGGAATGATCTCGCTCTCGCGCAGGAACTTGCACGTGTTCTCGATCAAGAGGTTGGTCGAGCGCTCGCCGTTGCGGAGCGCCGCACCGTTGATGATCAGGCGCTCGAACGGCTTCAGGTGGATGCGCAGGGGCATGGGCGTCTGTCCGTATCAGCTTTGGCGAAGGGTGCGCCTTCCGAGTCTGGTTGCATCCGGTCCGTCACCCCGACGGATCGGCGGGAGACCGCGCCGCCCCCCGCCGCCCGTCCCGCTCCAACGCCCCGCCGCGCCACGCGGGTAGCACGACCGGAACCGCACCATCCGGAGATGGATGCGCCCGGCGGGCCTGCCCTCGATGCGGGGCGGAGTAAGGGGAATAGGTGAACATGGGCCCGACGCTAGGACCCGGACGATTAAGAATTCACTGTAGCGAAGCCCGAAACAAACCGCTCAGATACAGATTTATCCAACATTAACCATAACAGGGCGGACCCGGTCGGCGAAAACGTTAGGCTTAAGAAAGACGAAAGGCCTGCGCGGCGATGGTGACAGCGTCGTCAAAAAGACGCCTCGCCCGACGATCAAAAAGGTCGCCCCCATGTCCGACATCACCCTCTCGGCCGCCACCCGCCAGAACCTCCTGTCGCTCCAGGACACGGCAGCGCTGCTCTCCACGACGCAGACGCGCCTCTCGACCGGCAAAAAGGTCAACAGCGCCCTCGACGGCCCGGTGAACTACTTCACCGCCCAGAACCTGAATTCGCGGTCGTCGTCCCTGACGTACCTGCTGGACGGTGTGTCGAACGGCATCCAGACGATCCAGGCCGCCAATACCGGCATCACCAAGCTGCGCGGTCTGACCGACCAGCTCAAGGCTGTGGCCCAGCAGGCCCTCTCGGCTTCCAACGCCTTCACCGCCAAGGCCAGTATAGCCTCGACCGCGCTGTCGGGTGCCACCGCCAACAACCTTCTGTCGGTCGGAGCCACCACCGCCGTCGCCGAGGCCCCGGTCGGCAACGCGACTGGCGCAGCCGCCAGGGTCGTGACCGGCACCGTCGACATTAGCTCCACGGCCAACATCCAGAGCAACTTCTTCACCGCGGCGGCGTCGGTCAAGACGGTCACGATCGATGGCGTCGCCATCACCCTGACCAAGGGTATCGACGACACCAGCCCGGCGAATTTCATCAACTCGATCAACACCCAGCTCAAGGCCGGCGGCTCCTCGGTCGTCGCGTCCTTGAGCGGCAGCAACATTGCCATCACCGGCACCGGCGATGGCGGCACCTTCTCGCTCGGCACCGATGCGGGGACGGCCTCGTTGTTCGGCGCCACCCCCACCGTCACCACCGCCGGCACCTTCGTGCCGACTGCCACCTCGCTCGCCACCGGTGCCGGCTTCAACGTCGGCGACAACTTCACCGTCAACGGCCAGATTGTCACGGTGGGCCGCTCCGACACGCTGGCGTCCCTCGCCCAGAAGGTGAGCACGGCGACCAACGGCACGGTCAGCGCCACATACGACGCCACCGCCCGCAAGTTCAGCTTCACGGCGGCGGACTCGGCGACCGGAATCGTGCTCGGCGACGGCAGCACCTCGACCGCCAAGGTCTCGAACCTCGGCTTCTCGCTCATCAAGAGCTACGGCGCCGGCCAGGGCTCCACGGTCGCGACGGCTGGCACCCCCCCGACCCAGACCTTCACCAAGAGCGCCCTGGACAGCAAATCGATCTCCGTCAAGGTGGCAGGCGGCAACTCGGTTACGCTGAGCTTCGGTACGGCGGCGGGCCAGATCTCGACGCTCAACCAGCTCAACGCCGCCCTGGCCCCGGCCAACGCGATGGCGAGCATCGACAGCGTCACCGGTGCGATCAAGATCAGCACCACCAACGAGTCGGGCGCCGACAACCTGGTAGTGTCGGCGAGCGGTACCGGCAACCCGTTCAGCACCAGCACGTCGAGCGCGATCATCAGCGGCGACGGCGCCAACACCCGCAACGGCCTGGTGAGCACCTACAACGGCCTGCTCAGCCAGATCGACCAGATGGCGGCAGATTCGGGCTTCAACGGCACGAACCTGCTCGCCGGCGACACGGTCAACGTCAGCTTCAACGAGCGCGGGACCTCCTCGCTCAAGATCTCCGGCACGGCTGTGACGGCGTCGGGTCTCAACCTGGTCGCAGTCGGCCAGACCGACTTCCAGGACAGCAACTCGATTAACGCCGTGATCGCCACGATCAACACCGCCAATACCGCGTTGCAGAGCCAGGCCTCGACCCTGGGTGCCAACCTGGCAGTGGTTCAGAACCGGCAGGACTTCACCAAGCAGATGATCAACGTGCTCGATACGGGTGCAGCGAACCTGACCAACGCCGACCTGAACGAGGAGGCGGCCAACTCGCAGGCTCTCTCGACCCGCAACTCGCTCGGCATCTCGGCTCTGTCTCTCGCCAACACGGCCCAACAGGGCATCCTCCAGCTCCTGCGCGGCTGATCAGGCAAGCGAAAGGCTCCGGCTCTCCGTCTCTCATAAGTTAGGCGGAGAGCCGGAGCCTTTCGCACCTCCTGAACGGCCACTCTACGGCGAGCCGCATGAGATGCGCCCCGCCGCTTCAAGCCTGACGGCGCCGATTCAGAAAAATCCCAAGCAGAAGCGCATCCTACGCTTCTGCTTGGGATTTTTTCATTGTGCCAGAGCTTGTGCGCCTCGTCGTGCCAACGATCTGTCGCAGAAGCCGACATCTCTCCTCGTCATCCCTAGGCTCGGCGAAGCCGAAAACCCGGGATCCAGACACGCTGACGGTCAAGTATAGGGCGGCCAGCGCTCCGCTTCATTCGGCATCGTCAGCGGTTATGGGTTCCAAGTTCCGCTGAGCGACCCAGAATGACGATGAAGAATTTCGCTTCGGTCGGATCACTCCATCAAGCCCAAACAATTTCTGCGCGTGCACCCTCTGGCGACCGTATGTCGGCGGGTCGTGATGGACGCCGTCGAGCCTGATCTTGCGGGACCAGCGGCCGGACCAGCCGGCGACGGGCGTCGTTCTGCTTGCTGTGGACATCACAGCAGCCTTCTTCCGAGTGGCAGGTGTGCCCGACGGATCCTCAAGCGGGCAGCCGATCGCCATCTCGTCCTCGATTCCGCGGCCATTCGCCCTCGGCCGCGCACAAATCATGGTAACTTCAATATTAAGGTAAATCGAGGAGTAGGGATGGACGATGTGCTTAACTTTTTGAAAGTCATGCCCGATGGAAACAGGGGAGCGGAGGTCTTTTCAGCTTCGCAGTAAGGACCGGGCAAGGACGAGGGGCCAATCTGATCTCGCCTTCAAAACACGAAGGTCTCCCGATCAATAGGATCGACCAATGTCTTCCGGCATCACCCTCTCGGCCGCCACTCGCCAGAACCTCCTGTCGCTCCAGGGCACGGCCGACCTGCTCTCAACCACGCAGACCCGTCTCGCGACCGGCAAGAAGGTCAACAGCGCCCTCGACAGCCCGAGCAACTATTTCACCGCCCAGGGCCTTTCCTCGCGCTCATCGGCTCTCAGCAGCCTGCTCGACGGCGTGTCGAACGGCATCCAGACGATCCAGGCCGCCAATACCGGCCTCACCAAGCTGCAGGGTCTAACCGATCAGCTAAAGTCTGTCGCGCAGCAGGCCCTCTCGGCCTCCAACGCCTTCTCCGCCAAGGCCAGCATCGCCTCCACCGCGCTGACGGGCGCCACCGCCAACAACCTCCTCTCCGTCGGTGCCACCACCGCCGTCGCCGAGACCGCGATCGGCAACTCGACCGGCGCCGCCGCCCGCGTCCTGACCACCACCGTCGACGTCAGCAGCCAATCCAACATCCAGACCAACTTCTTCGGCGCCTCGGCCTCGAGCAAGACCGTCACCATCGATGGCGTCGGCGTCACCCTGACCAAGGGCATCGACGACACCACGCAGACCGCCTTCATCGCTGCGATCAACACCCAGCTCAAGGCAGCCGGTTCCTCGGTCACCGCGGCTGCGAGCGGCAACAACATCGCCTTCACCGGCACTGCCGACGGCGGCACCTTCTCGCTCGGCACCGACACGCAGTCGGCCTCGCTGTTCGGCGCCACCCCCACCGTCACCACCGCCGGCACCTTCGTGCCGACTGCCACCTCGCTCGCCACCGGTGCCGGCTTCAACGTCGGTGACACGTTCACTGTGAACGGCCAAGCCGTCACGGTGGGCCGCTCCGACACCCTGAGCTCACTTGCCCAGAAGGTGAGCACGGCGACCAACGGCACGGTCAGCGCCACATACGACGCCACCGCCCGCAAGTTCAGCTTCACGGCGGCGGACTCGGCGACCGGAATCGTGCTCGGCGACGGCAGCACCTCGACCGCCAAGGTCTCGAACCTCGGCTTCTCGCTCATCAAGAGCTACGGCGCCGGCCAGGGCTCCACGGTCGCGACGGCTGGCACCCCCCCGACCCAGACCTTCACCAAGAGCGCGCTCGACGGCAAGTCGATCACCGTGAAGGTGGCCAGCGGCAACTCGGTCAGCCTGAGCTTCGGTACGGCGGCGGGCCAGATCTCGACGCTCAACCAGCTCAACGCCGCCCTGGCCCCGGCCAACGCGATGGCGAGCATCGACAACACCACCGGCGCGATCAAGATCACCACCACCAACGAGTCGGGCGCCGACAATCTGACGGTCTCGGCGAGCGGTACCGGCAACCCGTTCAGCACCAGCACGTCGAGCGCGATCATCAGCGGCGACGGTGCGAACACTCGCAGCAACCTGGTGAGTACCTACAACAACCTGCTCAGCCAGATCGACCAGATGGCGGCAGATTCGGGCTTCAACGGCACGAACCTGCTGGCCGGCGACACGGTCAACGTCAGCTTCAACGAGAAGGGTACCTCTTCGCTGAAGATCTCCGGCACGGCGGTAACTGCCTCGCTGCTCGGCATGGTCGCCGTCGGCCAGACCGACTTCCAGGACAGCAACTCGATCAACAGCGTGATCTCGACGATCAACAGCGCGTCGAGCCAGCTGAAGAACCAGGCCTCGACCCTGGGTGCCAACCTGGCGGTGGTTCAGAACCGGCAGGACTTCACCAAGCAGATGATCAACGTGCTCGATGCGGGCGCGGCGAACCTGACGAATGCGGACCTGAACGAGGAGGCGGCGAACTCGCAGGCTCTCTCGACCCGCAACTCGCTCGGCATCTCGGCCCTGTCGCTCGCCAACCAGTCGCAGCAGGGCATCCTTCAGCTCCTGCGCTGATCGGCGTCTCGTACCTCACCAAAGAAGCGGCCGGGGCTCACGCCCCGGCCGTTCCCGTTTGAAGGTATCCTCAGCCGAGAGCCGCCAGCCCCTCCGGCTTCTTCACCTCGATCTCCACGAAGGCGATCGGGTGGTCGGAGCCGTTCTGGACATCGTGGCGAATGCCGGCCGGGCGGCGGTAGGACTGGCCGTGGGCGAGCGGCACCTCGGTGACGTTCGTGCCGTCGTGGATCCGCAGCGTGCCCTCGGTGATCATCACCACGAAGTAGGGCCAGCCGTGCTCGTGCCAGCCGGTGACGGCGCCGGGCGAAAAGTCCCAGCGGGTGATGCGGACCGTGTCGTCGTCGTGCTGGACGGTCGGGACCGCCGGAATCGTGCAGGCGAAGGCCATGATCGGAAAAGTCCTCAGCGGGCGGATTCGAAGCCGGCGAGCACCGCCGTCAGGTTCTCGCCCAGCAGGTCCGAGAGGTAGCCGCCCTCCTGCACCAGCACCGTCGGCAGACGCAGAGCAGCGAGCGCCGCGCCGATGCGGCGGAAGCCCTCCGTGGTGATGGCGAGGCCGGCGAGCGGATCGTGCTCGGAGGCGTCGAGGCCGAGCGCCACCACCAGCGCCGTCGGGGCGAAGGACTGGATCGTGCGGGTGGCCGTGCCCTCCAGCACCGCCAGATAATCGTCGTCGCCGGTGCCGAGCGTCAGCGGCAGGTTGAGGTTGGCGCCGATCCCCTCGGCCTCGCCGCGCTCGTGGGCGTAGCCCCAGACGAAGGGGTAGAAGCCGCGCGGGTCGGCGTGGAGCGAGACCGTGAGCACGGAGGGATCGCGGTAGAAGATGCCTTGCGTGCCGTTGCCGTGATGCACGTCGACGTCGAGCACCGCGACCCGGGCGTGGCGCTGGCGCAAGTGCGCGGCGGCGACCGCGCTGTTGTTGAAGTAGCAATGGCCCCCGGCCCGGTCGCGATAGGCGTGGTGGCCGGGCGGGCGGCAGAGGGCGTAGACCGCGTCCTCGCCGTCGAGGACGGCTTGCGCCGCGCTCGCCGCGACGTCCGTCGCCACTG
Organism: Methylobacterium sp. 17Sr1-1; assembly: GCF_003173775.1. Taxonomy (NCBI): domain Bacteria; kingdom Pseudomonadati; phylum Pseudomonadota; class Alphaproteobacteria; order Hyphomicrobiales; family Methylobacteriaceae; genus Methylobacterium; species Methylobacterium sp. 17Sr1-1. The sequence goes on from NZ_CP029552.1 coordinate 4,763,098, forward strand.
AGGCCGCCGCATAGGTACCCGGGCCGATCGGGCAGGCGGTGTCGACCGTGTGCCAGCCGAGCCGCCCGACGATGTGGGTCGGGTAGGTCGCGGCCTCGCGCACCGGGTGGATGTTGGCGATCATCTCGGAGCCGTGGTCGGGCAGGGCCTCCCAGGCCTCCCAGGCCTCCGCCATGAAGGCGAGGTAGTCGGGGCTGTGCACCCGCGCCCGGGCGCCGACGCCGTGGGCCTGCGGTGTCACCACCGTATGACTGCCGGCCTTCAGCCCGGCGAGCAGGCGGTCGGCCCGCTCGGGCTGGTCGGCGGCGGGCTTCACCTGGCCGCGGACCAGGAAGAACTTCGGGTCGTGGCTGCGGTGGTCCGCGGAATGGACGGCCTTCATGGGATCTCCGGCGGGTTAGGGCCGAGGCTCGCGCCCCGGATAGGATCGAGGCTCGCGCCTCATGGGGAAGGGACCGAGGCTCGCGCCTCATGGGAAAGGGACCGAGGCTCGCGCCTCATGGGAAAGGGACCGAGGCTCGCGCCTCAGGGAGTGGGGGTGAGGCTTCGCACCAGCCGGCCGACCTCGCGGCGCGCGACGCCGAGATGGTGGTCGACATGGGCGACGATCCGCTCCGGGTGGCCGGCCTCGATGGCCTCCAGCACCGGCTCGTGCGTGCGGGCGATTTCTTCCGGATCGTCGTAGAGCCGGCCGATCAGCCCGATCACGATTCGCAATTCCGAGGCCAGCCCGTCGAACAGGCGCAGCAGGCGGCCGTTGCCGGAGGCCTCGCAGATCAGCCGGTGGAACTCGTAATCGGCTTCGACGATCAGCGCGGGGTCGTCGTGCCGGGCGAGATCCCGCATCAGGGCGAGCTGGCGACGCAGGCCGTCGCGGATCCCCGGCGTCAGGCGGCGCGCCGCCTCGACCGCGGCGTGGCGCTCGACGCAGAGGCGCATGTCGTAGAGCTCGTCGACGTCCTGCGCGGAGAGCTCGCGTACGAAGAAGCCGCGCCGCGGCGAGGCCTTGAGCAGGCCCTGGCTCTCGAGCAGGCGCGCCGCCTCCCGCACCGGCGCCCGGCTGATGCCGAGCTCGCGGGCGACCGCCGCCTCCGCCACCTTGGCGCCGGGAGCCAGCCGCCCCTGCACGATCGCGTCGGTGAGCCGGCGCGCGACCTGGCGCACGAGATCGCTCTCGGCCAGCACCGGCAATCCGACGGGTTGGGACATCGCGCGCATCGCACCTCCGTGCCGCCATTGTGCAATGCGTAGGCGTCGATTGTCGACACTTTCAGCTTGATCGCCGCGCAAGGCCGGGTCAGTCTAGGCACATGCCGGGCGATGTCGTGTTCCGTCCGGCCCCGTATCCGGCCGCCGGCGCGCGAGTTTTCGCGCCGCGCCGCTCACACATGCGAAGTCGTCGCGGCACGCTCCGCCGCCGATACTCGCCCGCGAGGAGGTCCGATGTCGTCATCCGCTCATCCGCACGCCGACGAGGTGCAACGCATCCGCGTCGATCTCGCGGCGGCCTACCGGCTGATCCACCGCCTCGGCCTCGACGACAGCATCTACACGCATATCTCGGCGCGATTGCCGGGGCCGGAGCACCGTTTCCTGATCAATCCTTACGGATTGCGGTTCGAGGAGGTGAAGGCCGGCAACCTCGTCACCGTCGATCTCGAAGGCCGGGTGGTCGACGACCCCTGCGGGCTGGGCATCAACCCGGCGGGCTTCACCATCCACAGCGCCGTCCACGCCGCCCGCGAGGACGCGCTCTGCGTGCTCCACACCCACACGGTCGCGGGCGTCGCCGTGTCGTGCCAGGAGGAAGGGCTGCTGCCGCTCAACCAGTGGTCGATGCAGTTCCATGGGCGCCTCGCCTATCACGACTATGAGGGCATCGCCCTCGATCTCGACGAGCGCGAGCGCCTGGTGGCCGATCTCGGCGACAAGCCGGTGATGGTCCTGCGCAACCACGGCATGCTGACCTGCGGCCGCTCGGTCGCCGAGGCGTTCAAGCTGATGCACAACATCGAGCGCTCGTGCCGGGCGCAGCTCGCGCTGCAGGCCGCCGGCGCCCCGCTGATCCGCCCCCCGGCGGCGGTCGCGACGAAGACCGCGGGCCAGTACGCCTCGTTCTACGACAAGATGGAGACGGGCCAGCTGCCCGATACCGAGTGGGACGCGTTCAAGCGCATGCTGGACCGCAGCGACCCGGATTACAAAGAATAGTCAAAGTCAATAAAGCAAATCACGCCCGCCGCCGAGAGGAGCGCGGGATCCCCTCTCCCGTGTGGGAGAGGGGTAGGGGTGAGGGTGACACGCTTCCGTGTAAAACACTCAGCGTGGTGCTGGCAGCTCGATGCTTGAGTGCTGGATCCGGAACCGTATCACCCTCACCCCTAACCCCTCTCCCACACGGGGGAGGGGAACAAGTGCACGCACTTTCACTGCCGCGACAGGGACGAAGAGGACAACCGATGCTCAAGACGATTCTGGCCGGCACCGTGCTCTCCCTGGCGCTCGCCGGCACCGCGCTGGCACAAGCGCCGAAGCCCGGCGGCATCGCCAACGCGGTGATCCAGCCCGAGCCGCCCGGCCTGATGCTGGCGATGGTGCAGAACGGCCCGACCCAGATGGTGGCCGGCAACATCTACGAGGGCCTGCTGCGCTACGATTTCGCCCTCAAGCCCCTGCCCGGCCTCGCCGAGAGCTGGAGCATGAGCGACGACGGCAAGACCTACACCTTCAAGCTCGTCAAGAACGCGACCTGGCACGACGGCAAGCCGTTCACTGCCGACGACGTGGTGTTCTCGGTCGAATTGCTGCGCCAGACCCATGCCCGCGCCCGCGGCAACCTCACCCGGGTGGCGAGCGTGACGGCGTCCGACCCCACCACGGTGGTATTCACCCTCTCCGAGCCGTTCGGGCCGTTCCTCGGCATCTTCGAGGTCGGCTCGCTGCCGATGATCCCGAAGCACATCTATGCCGGCACCGACTACAAGACCAACCCGGCCAACAACACGCCGATCGGCACCGGCCCCTACATGTTCAAGGAGTGGAAGAAGGGCTCCTACATCCGGCTGGTGAAGAACCCGAACTACCACGTCGCCGGAAAACCCTATCTCGACGAGATCTACTGGCACGTGATTCCCGACGCCGCCGCCCGGGCGGTGGCGTTCGAGACCGGCAAGGTCGACATCCTGCCCGGCGGCTCGGTCGAGAATTTCGACGTGCCGCGCCTGTCGAAGATCAAGGGCGCCTGCTCGACCACCAAGGGCTGGGAGTTCTTCAGCCCGCATTCCTGGCTCTGGCTCAACAACCGCAAGGGCCCGACCGCCAACAAGGCGTTCCGCCAGGCGGTGTCCTACGCCCTCGACCGCGACTTTGCCCGCGACGTAGTGTGGAACGGCCTCGGCAAGCCGGCGACCGGCCCGTTCTCCTCGACCGTGCGCTACCACGACCCGAAGGCCGCGAAGTATTCCTTCGACACCGCCAAGGCCAAGGCGCTCCTGAAGGAGGCCGGCTACAAGGGCGAGACCGTGCGCCTGTTGCCGCTGCCCTACGGCGAGACCTGGCAGCGCTGGGCCGAGGCCGTGAAGCAGAACCTCGAGGATGCCGGCATCAAGGTCGAGCTGGTCGCCACCGACGTCGCCGGCTGGAACCAGAAGACCTCCGAGTGGGACTACGACATCGCCTTCACCTACCTCTACCAGTACGGTGATCCGGCGCTCGGGGTCGGGCGCAACTACGTCTCGTCGCAGATCGCCAAGGGCTCGCCGTTCAACAACGTCGAGGGCTACGCGAATCCGGGCGTCGACGAGGCCTTCGCGAAGGGCGCGGTCGCGGTCGGCGACGGCGAGCGCCGGCCGATCTACGAGGCGGTGCAGAAGACCCTGGTCGAGGACGCGCCGATGGCCTGGCTGCTCGAACTGGAGTTCCCGACCATCACCCGCTGCAAGGTCCACGACCTCGTCACCACCGGCATCGGCGTCAATGACGGGTTCCGCGATGCCTGGATCGAGCGCTGACGGCTCCTGGAACGACCGCTGAGGAATAACGGCATGGTGGGCTTTCTCGCGCAGCGGGTGGCGAAGGGCGTCGTGGTGCTCCTCGCCATCGTGGTCCTGAACTTCTTCCTGATCCGCCTCGCCCCCGGCGACCCGGCCCTGGTGATGGCCGGCGAGGCGGGGGCCGGCGACGAGGCCTTCATCGCGCAGCTCAGGGAAAAGTTCGCCCTCGACCAGCCGCTGCCGAGCCAGCTCGGCGCGTATCTCGGCAGCATCGTCAAGCTCGATCTCGGCTACTCGGTGCGCCAGCAGATGCCGGTGGCGACGCTGATCGGCGAGCGGCTGCCGGCGACTTTGCTCCTCACCGGCAGCGCCTTCGCGGTCTCGCTCTCGCTCGGGGTGCTGCTGGGCGCGCTCGCCGCGCGGCGGGCCGGCACGTTCGCCGACACCGCGATCACCGGGCTCGCGCTCCTGTTCTACGCCACGCCGCTGTTCTGGGTGTCGCTGATGGCGATCATCCTGTTCTCGGTCCGGCTCGAATGGCTGCCGAGCTTCGGTTTCGAGACCGTGGGCGCCGGCTATACCGGGCTGTCCCGCGCCCTCGACATCGCCCACCACCTGGTGCTGCCGGCCCTCACCCTCGGGCTGTTCTTCATGGCGGTCTACGTGCGGATGACCCGCTCCTCGATGCTCGAGGTCTCGCGGCTCGACTTCGTGAAGACGGCGCGGGCCAAGGGCTTGACCGAGGGGGTGATCCAGCGCCGGCACATCCTGCGCAACGCCCTCCTGCCCGTGGTGACGCTGGCCGGTCTTCAGGCCGGGACGCTGGTCGGCGGCGCGGTGCTCACCGAGACGGTGTTCGCCTGGCCGGGGATCGGGCGCCTGATGTACGAGGCGCTGCTCCAGCGCGACTACAATCTTCTCCTCGGCGTCTTCGTGGTCTCCTCCGCGATGGTGCTGGTCTTCAACCTCGTCACCGACGTGGTCTACCGCGCGGTCGATCCCCGCATCGAGGTGGCGTGATGAGCAATGCCGTTCCCCTGGCCGCCTCGGCCCGGTCGCGCCGCCGCGGGCCGCTCGCCGCCTTCCTGCGCCATCCGGGCGCGGTGATCGGCCTCGTGATCCTCTGCCTGGTCGTCGCCGCGGCCTTCCTCGCCCCGGTCCTCTACCCGACCTCGCCCTGGCGGATGGTGCAGCGGCCCTTCGTGCCGCCCTTCACCCTGGAGCGGGTGCCGCTCGGCACCGACGCGCTCGGGCGCGACATCGCCGCCGGGCTGATGCACGGGGCCGGCGTCTCGCTGATCGTCGGCCTCGTCTCGACGCTCGCCGCCCTCCTCATCGGCGTGCCGCTGGGCGCGCTCGCCGGCTATCTCGGCGGCCGGGTCGACGATGCGCTCATGCGCTTCACCGAGCTGTTCCAGACCGTCCCGAGCTTCGCGCTCGCCATCGTGCTCGTGGCGATCCTCCAGCCCTCGCTCTCCTCGATGATCCTCGCCATCGCGCTGGTCAGCTGGCCGCCGGTGACCCGGCTGGTGCGGGGCGAGGTGCTCTCCTTGCGCTCGCGCGAATACGTCCAGGCGGCGATCGTGACGGGCCAGACCACCTTCACCATCCTGCGCCGGGAGGTGTTGCCCAACACCCTGTCGCCGATCGTCGTCCTGGCCTCGCTGATGGTGGCGACCGCGATCCTGCTCGAATCCTCGCTCTCCTTCCTCGGCCTCGGCGATCCGAACCGGATGTCCTGGGGCTTCATGGTCGGGGCCGGCCGCACGGTGATCCGGCAGGCCTGGTGGATCACCGCCTTCCCGGGCCTCGTCATCCTGCTCACCGTGCTCGCCCTCAACCTGATCGGCGAGGGGCTGAACGACGCCCTCAACCCGCGCCTGTCCCGGGAGCGCTGACGATGAACGCCGTGAGCGACACCAAGCGGATCGCCGTCGCGGTCCGGAACTTGAGCCTCGCCCTTCCCCAGGGCGGCGACCGGCCGAACGCCGTCGACGGCGTGTCCTTCGATCTCGTCGCCGGCGAGATCCTGTGCCTCGTCGGCGAATCGGGCTCCGGCAAGTCGATGTGCGCCCACGCCCTGATGGGCCTTCTGCCGAAGGCGGTGCGGCCGGTCTCCGGCACGATCCGCCTCGGCGACACCGACCTGCTCGCGCAGGACGATGCCGCCTGGCGCGACACCCGCGGCCGGCGGATCGCGATGATCTTCCAGGAGCCGATGACGGCGCTCAACCCCTTGATGCGGATCGGCGACCAGATGGCCGAGATGTTCGAGGCCCACGGCCAGCTGACGCCGAAGGAGCGCCGTGCCCGCGCGGTGGCGCTCGCCGGCGAGGTCGGGCTGCCGAACCCGGAGCAGATCGTCCGCTCCTATCCCCATCAGCTTTCGGGCGGGCAGCGCCAGCGGGCGATGATCGCGATGGCGCTGGCGCTGGAACCGGCGGTGCTGGTGGCCGACGAGCCGACGACGGCGCTCGACGTCACGACCCAGGCCCAGATCCTGAAGCTGATCCGCGACCTGCAGCGCCGCCGCAACATGGCGGTCCTGTTCATCACCCACGATTTCGGCGTGGTGGCGGAGATCGCCGACCGGGTGCTGGTGCTGCGCCACGGACGGGTGGTGGAGGAGGGGCCGGCGAATGCCGTGCTCGGCCGGCCGCAGGCGCCCTATACCCGCACGCTGCTCGCCGCCGTGCCGACCATGGACCCGCCGGTCCGGCCGCCCCTCTCGGGCCCGAAAGCGGTCGAGGTGACGGGCCTGCAGAAGACCTACGTCACCGGCGGCGGGCTGTGGCGGGGGAAGAGGCGCACCGCGGCGGCCCGGGACGTGGCCTTCGCGCTCCACCGCGGCGAGACGCTCGGCCTCGTCGGCGAATCGGGCTCGGGCAAATCCTCGGTCGCGCGCCTCGTCATGCGGCTGATCGAGCCCGATGCCGGCTGTGTCCGCCTCGGCGACACCGACCTGACGGGGCTGAAGGGCGAGGCCCTGCGCCAGGCCCGCAGCCGGATCCAGATGGTCTTTCAGGATCCCTTCGCCTCGCTCAACCCGCGCCGCAGCGTCGGGCGCATCATCGCCGACGGGCCGGTGGCGCACGGGGTGCCTCCGACGGAAGCGATGGAGCGGGCGCGCCGCCTCCTCGGCCTCGTCGGCCTCGACGAGAAGGCGCTGGAACGTTTCCCGCACGAATTCTCCGGCGGCCAGCGCCAGCGCATCGGCATCGCCCGGGCGCTCGCCCTCGAACCCGAGGTCCTGGTCGCCGACGAGGCGGTCTCGGCCCTCGACGTCTCGGTCCAGGCGCAGGTGCTGGCGCTCCTCGAGGATCTGAAGGCGCGGCTCGGGCTGTCGATGCTGTTCATCACCCACGACCTCCGGGTGGCGGCGCAGATCTGTGACCGGATCGCGGTGATGCGCCAGGGCGAGATCGTCGAGCTGAAGACCGCGAGCGCGCTCTTCGCCAATCCCGAGCACCCCTATACCCGCGCGCTGCTCGACGCGGTGCCGGGGCGGGTGCGGCAGGCGGCGTGATGATGGACCGTCTGCCCTGCGTGCTGCTCAGCTCCACCACCGACATCCGCGGGCTGTACGGCGACGCGCTCGAGGCCATCGCCGACCGGGTCGAGATCCTCGACCATCCGGCGGAGAACCCCGAGCGGGTGCGCCTGGCGCTGGGCTGGCGCCCGCCCGCCGACGCGCTGGCGCGCTACCCCAACCTCGCGGCCCTCTGCTCGATCGCGGCGGGCGTCGACAACCTGCTCGCCTGCCCCGGCCGCCCGCCCGACCTGCCGGTGGTGCGCGTCGTCGATCCCGACCAGGCGCGGGCGATGTCGGGCTTCGTGCTCTGGCACGTCATCGGCCACCAGCGCCGCTTCGACGCCTATGCGGCGAACCAGCGCGACCGGGTCTGGCGCCGCCTCTGCCCGCGGGACGCGGGCGCGGTGCCGGTCGGGCTTCTCGGCTACGGCAAGATCGGCCGGCGCGTCGCCCGTGACCTCGCCGCCCTCGGCTTCCCGGTGCGGGCCTGGAGCCGGAACCCGCAGAGCCCGGATCCCGGCGTCATCCACCATCACGGGCCGGACGGGCTCCCGGCGATGCTCGGCGAGAGCGAGGTCTTGGTGAACCTGCTGCCGCTGACGCCGGAGACGCGCGGCATCCTCGATGCCCGCCTCCTGTCGCGCCTGCGCCCGGGCGGCTTCCTGATCCAGGTCGGCCGCGGCGAGCACCTGATCGAGGCGGATCTCCTCGCCGCCCTCGAATCCGGCCACCTCGCCGGCGCCGCCCTCGACGTGTTCGCGACCGAGCCGCTGCCGCCCGCGCACCCGTTCTGGGACCATCCGGCGATCCGCGTCACCCCGCACGAGGCCTGCGACGCGAGCCCCCAGGCCGTCGCCCGCACCCTGCTCGCCGCCGCCGAAGCGGTGCGGGAGGGACGGGTGCCGCCGGATACGGTGAATGCGGCGCGGGGGTATTAGGTAAAAGGTAAAATATTTTCAACAAACGCTCGAAGTATATGGCGCGGGATCCCCTCTTCAGGCGATGCCGGGCTTGCCAGAGATCCTTGCCCGGTATTGCTGCAAGGTGTGGGAGAGGGGTAGGGGCGATCGTAGATCGCGCAGGGTGACACGCCTCATTGTGAAGCTGTGACCGTCGTGCCGGCAGCTCGACGGTTCAGGATCATTACGGAAGCCGAGCCACCCTCACGCGGGATCTTCGATCCCCACGGCCCCTCTCGCACACGGGAGAGGGGAGATGCGCTTGATCATTATTCGAATGCATCAAGCGGCAATCGTTTGATCGTCGACGGCGTTCGGATTGCCGTATGTCTTCCGGTGCGGTATCATCGAGAATGTGGACCGGGACGGGACCCGGCAGGAGGGCGAGCCATGGCAGTGGTCCATGCCCGCCCCGTCCTCTGACGGGGCAACGACGCGAGGATCCCCGCATGCGCGGCGGACCGGCGTTCTGATGCGGTGGGGCGGCTCGTCCGCTCGCCGAAGCTCGTCTCAAGGTCGCTGCGGCGACTCCGGAATCCACATCCCTCATGGGCAAGTCCCTCATCGCCACGCGCGCCCCCGGCGTTCGCGTGGTCGCCTCCGCCTCGACCTGGATCGAGGGTGAGGCCCTGCGCCAGCTCGACGAGACCGGCGCGCTTCCCGGCATGCGCGAAACCGTCGGCATGCCGGACCTCCATCCCGGCAAGAACGGTCCGGTCGGCGCGGCCTTCCTGTCGGAGGGCCTGATCCGGCCGACCCTGGTCGGCTCCGACATCGGCTGCGGCATGGCGCTCTGGCAGACCGACCTGTCCCGACGCCGGGCCGATCCCGACAGGATCGCCGCCCGGCTCGACGGGCTCGACGCGCCGTGGGACGGCGACACCGCCGGCTGGCTCAGGCAGCGCGGCGTCTCGGCCACCGCCTACGACGCCTCCCTCGGCACGGTCGGGCACGGCAACCACTTCCTGGAGGTGCAGACCGTCGCCGAGATCCGCGATCCCGACGCGGCGGCGCGGATCGGGCTCGATCCTGCCCGCCTCGCCCTGCTGGTCCATACCGGCAGCCGAGGCCTCGGCGAATCGATCCTGCGGGCCCATACCGAGCGGTACGGCGCCTTGGGCCTCGAGGCCGACGCCCCGGAGGGCGAGGCCTACCTCGCCGCCCACGACGCGGCGGTCGCCTGGGCCCGGGCCAACCGCGACCTCGTCGCCCACCGGGCCCTCGCCGCCCTTGGCGGCGAGGGGCGATGCCTGCTCGATCTCTGCCACAACGGCGTCACGCCGGTGGAGGCGGGCGGCTGCCGCTGCCATCTCCACCGCAAGGGCGCGGCCCCGGCCGATCGCGGGCCGGTGGTGGTGCCCGGCTCGCGGGGCGACGTGAGCGTCCTCGTCGAGCCGGTGCCCGACCGGGCCGACACCCTGTGGTCGCTCGCCCACGGCGCCGGGCGCAAGCTCGGGCGGCACGAGGCGAAGGCCAAGCTCAAGGGGCGCCTGCGCCGGGAGGACCTCGCCCGGAATCCCTATGGCGGCGTGGTCGTCTGCGGTGACGAGCGTCTGCTGTGGGAAGAGGCGGCGCCGGCCTACAAGCCGGCCACCTCCGTCGTCGGCGACCTGGAGGCGGCCGGGCTGGTGCGGGTGATCGCGATCCTGCACCCGCTCGTCACCTTCAAGTGCTCGCTCGATCCGGACGGTCCGGCCCGGGCCGACAAGCAGGCCCGCCTGCGCGAGCGCCGCGGCGCCCGTGCGGCCAAGTACGGGGGGCGCTGAGGATGGTCCTCTTGCAGCTCAGCGCTGGCCGCGGGCCCGGCGAATGCCGGCTCGGCGTAGCCGGCCTCTGCGACGTGCTGGTGCGGGAAGCCGCGGCGTCCGGCCTCTCCGCCAGGGTCGTGGAGACGGTGCCGGGCAGGCCCGGCCTGCTCTCCGCCCTCGTCCGCCTCGACGGCGACGAGGCGCGCGTCGAACCCCTGGCCCGGTCCTGGGAGGGCACGGTCCGGTGGACCTGCCCGAGCCCGCTCCGGCCGGGACACGGGCGCAAGAACTGGTTCGTCTCCGTCGCCCGGGTGGTGCCGCCGCGGATCGAGGATCTCGGCATCCGGGAGGCCGACCTGCGCTGGGAGACCTTTCGCGCGTCGGGCGCCGGCGGCCAGCATGTCAACACCACCGACAGCGCCGTTCGGCTGCACCACCGGCCGAGCGGCCTCGCGATCACCTGCGACACCGAGCGCAGCCAGCACCGCAACCGGGCGCTGGCCCTCGCGCGGCTCGGGCTCGCGCTCCGGGCGCGGGCGGAAGCTCGGGCGCGGGACGGCGCACAGGCGCGCTGGGCCCTCACCGTCGCGGTCGCGGATCGGGGCGGGAGCGCGGGGCGCGCCTATGCGGGGCCGGATTTCGCGCGGGTGCGATGATCGCCCCGGCCGGCCCGCACGGCCACGCTACCCCTCGTTAACCATTCGGCGCGCAGAGTCCCGGTGGCTGGGTTGACACGCCGCAGCGATATTTTTGGGCGGGTGGCTTCGTTTCGCTGAGTTGCGGGGATAAGCTTCGCCATGGCGTACCAGCCGAAGGGGGGATGGACATGCTCGGGACAGTGACGGCCTTCCTGGCAATCCTGATGGTTCTGGCCCTGCGCAACATCGCCAAGGCGGCGCTGCTGCCGGTCTATGCCGTGCGCGACATCCATCGCGGGCGCTACGTCCGCGGGCTGGTGCTGCTCTCCTGCTCGGGGCTGGCCGCCTGGTCGATCTGGGCGATGACCCACACGGCCCGGACCAAGCCCGCCCCGGTGGCGGCGGTGATGTATACCGGCTGATCGCCGGACCGCTTTACGGCGTCCCTACACCCGCGAGGCGTCTTCGCGGCCGTCCTGCACGGCATCTGACGCAGTGCGGCATCGACGCTGGCGCTTCGCGCTGGCGTTCGGCGGCGTTCGGGCCCATATCCACGCATGCGTCGCGCGCTCGCCCCTCCGAGGCGGGCCCCCGACCGGGCGCCCGAAGGACCGCCATCACCCGATCGATCCTCCCCCTCGCGGCGCGGGCCGCACCGCAGCGTGGCTCCCAAGCCGCGCTTTCACGCCGTGTGCTCCGCCGCCAAGAAGAGTCAACGACCATGCTGCGTTCGAAGCAGAAGCCGAAGGTGCAGGATACGGGCTTCGTCCTGTTCGACGTCTACTACGAGGATGGCTCGCGCCGCTCCAACCGGCGGGTCCCCCGCACCGCCACCCTGGAGCACGACGTCGACAGCGCCGTCCGCCAGGTGATCGAGGAGCAGGACCGCGACATCGCGGAGAAGTCGGGCCGCCCGCCGCTCGCCATCACCAAGATCGTGCGCTCGGCCGACTGAGCGATCCGCTCCACGAGACCGGTGCCGGCCATGGGAGCCGGCACCCGCCTCAGACCCTACCGCGTCGCGCCGGCCTTCGTGGCGGAGCGCTTCGACAGATCGCGGTGGAGCCGCTTCAGGCCCGCATCGTCCCGTGCACACAGGTCGTGGCGCGTCATCGCGTCGAGGAGATGCTGCGTCCGGGCGGTGGACGCGCCGGCACAGGCCTCGCTCCCGGGCCACAGCATGCTCAGCGCGGCCGCCAGACACACCCCGATCCGCCCGCTCATGCCGTCCTCCATGCCCCACGCTCCGAGCGTCGCGCGAAGGCGTAAAGGCTTGCCTGCTCAGGCCCGGAGCACCGCGTAGACATCCCCGGAATTCGCCGCCATCGGCAGCGCCACGAGATGCGCCGCCATCTCGTCCCGGCCGACGAGGCGCCCGAAGCGCAGGGCCTGGCTCTCGCCGAGCGCGACGTCGAACCCGTACGGCCCCAGCGCCGCGAGCCGGTCGAGGCAGCGAAGCGCGGTGTCCCGCGCGATGGTGGTGAACTCGAAGGACAGGGCGGGAAGCGGCACCGAGAGTCCCGCCAGCACCCTGTCCTCGAATCCCTCGACGTCGATCTTCACGAAGGCCGGGCGGCCGTGCTCGGCCACCAGCCGGTCGAGGGTGGTGGCCGGTACCGTGATGCGCCGGTCCCAGACCTGCCCCTCCCAGCCCGGCGCGCCCGCCGCCCCCGCGACGAAATCGGCGCAGGCCGAGGAGACGGTGGGATTGGCCGAGTTCAGGTGGAACACGACCTCGCCGGCCGCGTCGCTCACCGCCGCCGCGACCAGGATCACGTCCGGGTCGCGGCCGTGGAGCAGGCGCAAGGCCCGGGCCGGCCCGGGCTGCGGCTCCAGCGCCACGACCCGGGCGCCGAGGCGGCGGAAGGCCGCGACCCGATCGCCGACATGGGCGCCGACATCGAACACCAGGTCGCTCGGGCGCACGAAGCGGCGATAGAGGGCGTCCATGGCGGCGGCCGGCGCCTCCGCGCCGCGGTAGAGCCGCAGCGAGCGGCCGATCGCGGCGGCGGTGCCTTTCGGGCGGGCCATGGTCGGGCGGATCATGGGGGACTCCGGATTCTCGTCCGGAGCCGTATCAGTAGATCGCCGGCTCGGGCACCGGGGCGCCGTACTCGGTGCGCAGGAAGTCGAAGTCGCAGCCCTCGTCCGCCTGCTGGATGTGGCGCGAGAACATCACGCCGTAGCCGCGTTCGTAGCGGGGCGCCGGCGGGGTCCAGGCGGCGCGGCGGCTCTCCAGCTCCTCGTCCGACACCTCCATGCGGATCGACCGCGCCTCGACGTCGACGCTGACGATGTCGCCGGTGCGCAGCAGCGCCAGCGGCCCGCCGATGTAGGATTCGGGTGCGACGTGGAGCACGCAGGCGCCGTAGCTGGTGCCGCTCATCCGCGCATCCGACAGGCGCAGCATGTCGCGGTGCCCCTCCTTCAGGAGCTTCTTCGGCATCGGCAGCATGCCCCATTCGGGCATGCCGGGGCCGCCCTGCGGTCCGGCATTGCGCAGCACCAGGACGTGGTCGGCGGTGACGTCCAGGTTCTCGTCGTCGATCGCCGCCTTGAGCGAGGGGTAATCGTCAAAGACGAGGGCCGGGCCGGAATGCTTGAGGAAGCGCTGGTCCATCGCCGCCGGCTTGATGACGCAGCCGCTCGGCGCGAGGTTGCCTTTCAGCACCGCGAGCGAGCCCTGGCCGTAGACCGGGTTCGAGAGCGGGCGGATCACGTCGGCATTGTAGACCTTCGCGCCCTCGATCACCTCGCCGAGGGTCTGACCGCTGACGGTGAGGCAGTCGAGATGCAGGTGCTCGCGGATCTCGTTCATCAGCGCGCGGATGCCGCCGGCGTAATAAAAGTCCTCCATCAGGTAGGTGTTGCCGCTGGGCCTGACGTTGCCGATCACCGGGACGATGCGGCTGTAGCGCTCGAAATCGTCGAGGCCGATGGCGTGGCCGGCGCGGCGCGCCATGGCGATCAGGTGGATGATGGCGTTGGTCGAGCAGCCCATCGCCATCGCGACGGCGATCGCGTTCTCGTAGGCCTCGCGGGTCTGGATCCGCTGCGGCGTCAGATCCTCCCACACCATGTCGACGATGCGCCGGCCGGATTCCGAGCAGAGCCGAATGTGCCCGGCATCGGCCGCGGGGATCGACGAGCCGCCGGGCAGCACCATGCCGACGGCTTCCGCGATCGCCGTCATGGTCGAGGCGGTGCCCATGGTCATGCAGGTGCCGTAGGAGCGGGCGATGCCGCCCTCGATCCCGAGCCAGTCCTGGTCGGTGATCTTGCCGGCGCGGAGCTCGTCCCAGTACTTCCAGCTGTCGGAGCCGGAGCCCAGCACCTTGCCCTGCCAGTTGCCGCGGAGCATGGGACCTGCCGGGATGTAGATCGCCGGCAGGTTCATGCTCGTGGCGCCGAGCAGGAGACCGGGCGTGGACTTGTCGCAGCCGCCCATCAGCACCGCGCCGTCGACCGGGTGGGAGCGCAGCAGCTCCTCGGTCTCCATCGCCAGCATGTTGCGGTAGAGCATGGTGGTCGGCTTGACGAAGCTCTCGGAGACCGAGATCGCCGGCAGCTCCACGGGGAAGCCCCCCGCCATCAGGATGCCGCGCTTCACGTCGTCGACGCGGTGCTTGAAGTGGGCGTGGCAGGGCTGGAGGTCGGACCAGGTGTTGAGGATCGCGATGACCGGCTTGCCGGTCCATTCCTCGGGCGTGTAGCCCATCTGCATCGCCCGCGAGCGATGCCCGAAGGAGCGCAGGTCCGCCGGGCCGAACCAGCGCGCGGAGCGCAAGGAGGCGGGCTCGCGGCGCACGGCCTGCGGGCCGTCCGGAATGCTGCCGGGCTCGAGTTCGGGCGGGGTGAGCGGATCGCGGGCCATGGTTTTCGGCTCCTGTTGGTTGTTGTCGTTCAGATCTATCAGTCCCGCGACGCCCATTCCCTCCCCCCTCTGCGGGGGAGGGTGGCCCTTGCGTCAGCAGGGGCCGGGAGAGGGGACGCCGCTTCCGGAGCGGTCGCGACCGGGGTGAAGGGCGCCCGCTGGATCAACGTCGCGGTCGCCTCTCCCGCCCGGCGCACGCGTGCTTCGCACTCGCAGCCGGGCACCCTCCCCCGCGGAAGGGGGAGGGTTGGGTGCTCAGTGCTGCAGGCCCCATTTCTGCACCGTCCGCCGCTCCAGCGTGCGGAAGATCAGGTTCTCGACCACGAGGCCGATGATGATCACGGTGAGCAGGCCGGCGAAGACGGCGGGGATGTCGAGGAGGTTGCGGTTCTCGAAGATGAACCAACCGAGGCCCCCCGCCCCCGACGACACGCCGAAGACCAGCTCCGCCGCGATGAGCGTGCGCCAGGCGAAGGCCCAGCCGATCTTGAGACCCGTCAGAATCGACGGGAACGCCGCCGGGATCAGGATCTTGGTGACGTAGGGGATCCCTTTCAGGCCGTAATTGCGCCCGACCATCCGCAGCGTGTTCGAGACGCCGCGGAAGCCCGAATGGGTGTTGAGCGCCACCGCCCACAGGACCGAGTGGATCAGCACGAAGACCAGGCTGCCGTTGCCGAGGCCGAACCAGATCAGCGCCAGCGGCAGGAGCGCGATGGCCGGCAGCGGGTTGAACATCGCCGTCATCGTCTCGAGGAAGTCGGTGCCGATGCGGGTCGAGATCGCCACCATGGTGAGCGTCGCGGCGAGCAGGATGCCGGCGGCGTAGCCCATCAGCAGCACCTTGATCGACGTGAAGGCGCGGTTCGGGATCGTGCCGTCGAGGGTCTGCTGCCACAACGTCGTGACGGTGTCGGAGAAGGTCGGGAACAGAAGCGGGTTGTCGAGGAAGCGGGCGTAGATCTCCCAGATCAGCGCCAGCACGATGATGATCGCGGTCTTGCGGACGAAGCCGCTGTTCCACAGGATCTCGGCGGTGCCGAGCTGGCGCTCGACCGCGCCGTCGGCGGCGGGGGCCGCATCGCTCATGATGATGCGGGCCGGCATGGTGGCGCTCATGGTTGCCTCTCGCGCTCGGCGCTCAATGGTGATGGGCGGGCTCGTCGGTGAACAGCAGGTCGTGGATCTGCTGCTCGAGCTGGCCGGCGCTGCCGTCATGCGCCGAGACCTTGTCGACGTCGCGCACCTCGGCCTTGACCCGGCCCGGATGGGGCGAGAGCAGGAGGATGCGGTTGCCGATCTTGATCGCCTCGGCGATCGAGTGGGTGACGAAGAGCACCGTGAACTTCGTCTCCTCCCACAGCTGCAGCAGCTCGTCCTGGCAGGTGCGCCGCGTGAGCGCGTCGAGCGCCGCGAAGGGCTCGTCCATCAGGAGGATGTCGGGCTCCATCGCCATGCCGCGGGCAATCGCCACGCGCTGCTTCATGCCGCCGGACAGGGTGTGGGGGTAGCTGTCGACGGCGCGGGTCAGGCTGACCTTCTCGATGTAGGCCCGCGCCCGCTCCTCCGCCTCGCGGCGGGGCATCTTGCGGGCGTTGAGGAGCGGGAACATCACGTTCTCCAGCACCGTCTTCCAGGGCAGGAGCTGGTCGAACTCCTGGAAGACCATCATCCGGTCGGCCCCGGGCTCCTTGACTACCCGGTCCTTGATGCGGATCTCGCCCTCGGTCGGGTGCATGTAGCCGCCCACCGCCTTGAGCAGGGTGGACTTGCCGCAGCCGGACGGCCCGAGCAGCACGAAGCGGTCGGAGGTGTCGACCTTGAAGCTGACGCGCTCGGTCGCGGTGACGAGCACGTTGGGGGTCTTGTAGCGCAAGGTGACGCCGCGGACGTCGAGGAGCGCGGTCATGATGGCGTGTCCCTTCTCGGCGAGGTCGCGTCAGTTGCCGTTCAGGTCGTGGGCGACCGGCAGGTAGTAATCGGTCCAGGCCTTCGGCTTGTTGCGAAGAGTGCCGATCCGGCCGAGATGTTCGGCGAAGCGCATCGTGCCTTGCGGCTGGAGGTTGAACTCCATCATGCCGGGCTCACCCAGGTAGCTCAGCAGGTCCTCGACGCTGGTCTTGTCGCCGGTCACCTCGCGGTAGATCTCGACCGCCTTGCGCGTGTCCTGGCGAATCAGGGCCTGCGCCTCTTCCGATGCGGCCCGCACCGCCTGGACGATCTTCGGGTTGGCGTCGGCGAACTTGGTGGTGGTGAAGAACTGGCCCTGCGTCAGCGGCCCGCCGATGATGTCGGGCGAGCGGGCGACGATGTGGGCGCCCGGGACGGTGCGCAATTCGACGTACTGGAACGGCGGCGCGGCGAAGTGGGTCTTGATCTCGTGGGTGGGGTTGGCGAGCGCGATCGCCGCGTCCGGGTGCCCGAGCTGCACCGTGTTGGCGTCGAGCCGGCCGGACTGGTCGGCGCCCCAGATCTCGCCCGCCGCCATCTGGAGCAGGATCGCCTGCGTCGAGACCTTGACGGTCGGCACCGCGATCTTGTCGCCGGGCGCGATATCCTTGACCGTCTTGATCTTCGGGTCGCGGCTGACGAGCAGCAGCGGCAGCGCCGAGGTGGCGACGATGCCCTTCACCCCGCCCCGCGTGCGGTCCCACAGCAGCAGCAGGTTGCCGGTGCCGGTATTGACGATGTCGACCCCGCCGGCGAGCAGCGCGTCGGTCTGGCTGCCGCCGCCCGAGAAGGTGATCCACTTCGTCTTCACGCCCGGCACACCGAGCTTCTCGGCGTGCTTCTCGATCAGCCCCTGCTTCTCGATGATGTGGGTCGGCAGGTAGATGATGCCGGGCTGGCGCGTGATCGCGATCTCGCTCTTCTGCTGCGCGACGGCCGGGCCGAAGCCGGCGACCACTGCGCTGGCGGCGAGGAGGCCCGCCGCGAAGACGCGGCGCGCGGGCGAGTGGATCATGAGCGTTCTCCCGGGGCCGCTTCAGGGCGGCGCGTGCCGGCCGCTGTGGTTCTGAATCGTCGGCCTGGCCCCCTCACTAAAATGGTAATGCATTAGTATGTCAACCGGGAACGCGCCGTGTTAGGCTGTGCCCGGGGCCGCTCCGGTTGCCCCGTGCCGCTGTTAGAGTTCGATCGCCATGAACGCCGTCTTCGCCGGTGCGCAGCGTCTGCGCGACCGCTCGCGCCACGCCGCCCCCCAGGTCTTCGATCTCATCCGGGAAAAAATCGTCGCGCTCGACCTCGCGCCCGGCACGGTGCTGTCGCGGCCCGAATTGCAGGCGAGCTTCGGGCTGAGCGCCACCCCGATCCGCGACGCGCTGCTGCGCCTCCAGGAAGAGGGCCTGGTCGACATCTTCCCGCAATCGGCGACGGTGGTGAGCCGCATCGACCTCGCGGCGGCCCGCCAGGCGCAGTTCCTGCGCCGTGCCGTCGAGCAGGAGGTGGTGCGCACCCTGGCGCTCGCGCCCGACCGGGCGCTCGTCGCCCGGCTCCAGGCCTTCGTGACCGAGCAGGGGATTTTTGCGGATCAGGGCGACCTCGCCCGCCTGTCGGCCAGCGACGAAGCCTTCCACCGCGCCCTGTGCGACGCGGCGGACGTGCCCGACCTGTGGGACCTGATCCGCAGCCGCAGCGGCCACATCGACCGCCTGCGCCGCCTGCACCTGCCGGTGGAGGGCAAGGCACAGCAGATCGTGGCCGATCACCGGCGGATCGTGGCAGCTTTGGCCGAGGGGACGGCTGAGGCGGCGCAGGAGGCGGTTCGCGACCATCTCTCGAAGTCGATCGCGCTGGGTGACGAGATCCGGGCGCGGTGGCCGGCATATTTCGCGTGACCTCACCCACGTCCCCCACCCTTTCCCGGACGACTGGAGCGTCAGCGGAAGGAGATCCGGGAACCAGGGGAGAAGTGCCGCGAAGCGGCTCTGCTTTTACACCATCGTGGGCAGACGGGCGCTTCGCGAAGTTTAATTGCGGGATCCCGGATCTCCTTCCGCTGACGCTGCAGTCGTCCGGGAAAGGGCCAGCCTTATTCTAGTAGCGGAGACTACCCCCGTCCCACCACCGTCCGGATCGCGAAGCTCGACTGGATCCGCGCCACCCCCGGCAGGCGCGACAGCACCTCCTTGTGCAACCGCTCGTAATCGCCCGCATCCGACACTTCGATCCGCATCAGGTAATCGGACAGGCCGGTCATCAGGTAGCAGTCGCGCACCTCCGGGCAGCGGCGCACCGCCGCCTCGAACCGGTTGAGCGATTCCTCGGTCTGCCGCTCCAGGGTGATCTGGGTCAGCACTACCATGTGGTGCTCGCGCTCGTCGGCCTCGATCAGGGCGGTGTAGCCGCGGATCGTCCCGTTCGATTCCAGCAGCCGCAGGCGGCGCAGGCAGGCCGAGGGCGACAGGCCGACCTTGGCGGCGAGATCCGCGTTGCTGATGCGCCCGTCGTCGCGCAGGACGCGCAGGATGCGCGCGTCGATCTCGTCCCGCCCGGCCACCGCGCAACCTCCTGTCGTTCCACCGCAGATTTGTGCGTGTCGTAGCATACTCTCGCACGTCCTGCGGCAATCCGGCGGGAAATTCGGCGATCGTTGCGCGACACTCTCGTCATCGACCAGGCGCCGGGTCGGTCACGAGGCTCAAGGGCGCGACAGAAGGTTTTGCGGCGATGCGCGTTCTGATCCTCGGCGGCGGCGTGGTCGGCGTCACCTCGGCCTACTACCTCGCCAAGGCCGGCCACGAGGTCACGGTGCTCGACCGCCAGCCGGGCGCCGGCCTCGAGACCAGCTTCGCCAATGCCGGCCAGGTCTCCCCCGGCTACTCGGCGCCCTGGGCCGCCCCGGGCATCCCCGTCAAGGCGATGAAGTGGCTGATGATGCGCCACCGGCCGCTGGTGCTGTGGCCGAGCCTGGAGCCCAAGCTCTACGGCTGGCTCGCCCAGATGCTGGCGAACTGCACCGAGGACGCGTACCGCCGCAACAAGGGCCGGATGGTGCGGCTCGCCGAGTACAGCCGCGACGTGCTGCGCGACCTGCGCCGCGAGACCGGCATCGCCTACGACCACCGCGAGAAGGGCACGCTCCAGCTCTTCCGCACCCAGAAGCAGCTCGACCATGTCGGCGACGACACCGGCGTGCTCGACGAGTACGGCGTGCCCTACGAGGTGCTCGACCCGGCGGGCTGCGTCGCGGCCGAGCCGGCGCTCGCCCGGGTCGCCGGCACCTTCGTCGGCGGCCTGCGGCTCCCCGGCGACGAGACCGGCGACGCGCATCTCTTCACGCAGCGTCTCGCGGCGATCTGCGAGCGCATGGGCGTGACGATCCGCTACGGCGCCACCATCACCAGCCTTCGCCAGGACGGCGGCCGGATCGCCGGCGTGGGGCTCGCCGGCGGCGAGGTGCTGACGGCCGACGCTTACGTCGCCGCCATGGGCAGCTACACCCCGGCGATGCTGAAGCCGCTCGGCATCGCGCTGCCGGTCTACCCGGTGAAGGGCTACTCCCTGACCCTGCCGATCACCGATGCCGAGGCCGCCCCGGTCTCGACCGTGATGGACGAGACCTTCAAGGTGGCGATCACCCGGCTCGGCGACCGCATCCGGGTCGGCGGCACGGCCGAGCTCGCCGGCTTCAGCCAGGCTCTGCGCGGTCCGCGCCGGGCGACGCTGGAGCGCTCGGTCCTCGACCTCTTCCCGGAGGGAGGCGACGTTTCCCAGGCGAAGTTCTGGACGGGCCTGCGCCCGATGACCCCGGACGGCACCCCGATCGTCGGCGCGACCACGTATCCCAACCTCTACACCAATACCGGCCACGGTACGCTCGGCTGGACCATGGCCTGCGGCTCGGGCCGCCTGCTCGCCGACCTGATCGGCGGCCGCGCGCCGGAGATCGACCACCAGGACCTCGCCGAGGCGCGCTACGCCAAGGCGGCGTGAGGCGTTCCGCTCTCACCCACAATCACCGACACCCTCCTGGTCATCCCGGGGCCGCGCACGCGGCCCCGGGATGACCCTGTGGAGCGGGACGGCGAGCGCTCGTTCTGCAATCGTAGCGACGCGCCTCGCGACAACGGCCCTCCCTGCCCTAAATCCACACCCTTAATGGGGAATCGGGCGCATGACGTGGGTCGCAGGGGTGGACGGATGCCCGGGCGGCTGGGTCGCGGTCTTCGGCCGGCGCGACGGCCCCTCCGACACCCTCCGCGCCCGCGTCCTGCCGAGCCTGGACGCCGTCTGCGACGCGCCGGAAGCCCCCGCGATCGTGGCGGTCGACATTCCGATCGGCCTGCCCGATCGGGTCGGCCCCGGTGGCCGCGCGGCGGAGGTGCTGGTCCGCGCCCTCCTCGGGCCGCGGCGTGCCTCGGTTTTTCCGACCTCGGCCCGCAGCGTCGTCTACGCGCCCGACTACACGGCGGCCATCGCCCTGTCGCGCCGGCCCGAGACCCAGCCCTTCGCCCCCTCGCCACCCGCCAACGCGATCTTTCCCCGCATCCGCGAGGTGGACGGCCTGCTGCGGGCGCGGCCCGACCTGCAGGGCCGGGTCTACGAGGTGCATCCGGAACTCGCCTTCCTGGGCCTCAACGGCGGCACCCCGCTCCCCGAACCGAAGCGCAAGCCCGCCGGCGCGGCCCTGCGGCGCGACCTCCTGGCGCGAGCCGGCCTGCCGGCCGACCTCGCGGCCCCGCGCGGCGCCAAGCCCGACGACCTCCTCGACGCGCTGGCGGCGTTCGCCGTCGCGCGGGCCATCGCCAACGGGCGCGGGGTGCCGTATCCCGATCCGCCGGAGCGCGACGCCCACGGCCTGCCGGCCGCGATCTGGACGCTTCCCCACAGCGAGGCACCCGCATGACCGAAGCTCCGACTGATCTTGCGACCCGCGACATCGCCCGCGCCCTGGTGCTCGACCCGGCGGGCCGGCTCCTGCTGATCGCCTACGAGGCCTCCCGCGACGTCGATCCGGGCCGGCCGGGGGACCGGACCTTCTGGTTCATGCCCGGCGGCGGCATCGAGCCCGGCGAGACGCCCGAAGAAGCCTGCCGGCGCGAGCTGGAGGAGGAGATCGGCGTCACGGACGCGCCGCTCGGGCCCCAGGTCGCCCGCTGCGACGGGCCGTTCACGCTGTTCAACAAGCCGCGCTTCGCCCGCGAGCGCTACTTCGTGGTCCGGCTGCCCGACGATCGGGTGGATACGAGCCGCCTCGCCGAGACCGAGGACAACCCGGTTTACGGCACCCGCTGGTGGCCCCTCGACGAACTCGCCGCGACCCACGAGCGGGTCGAGCCGCAGGGGCTCGCCGACTTGGCCCGGCGCCTCGTCGCCGGCGAGACGCCGGAGGTGGTGACGTTGTCGTGGGGGCCGGGCGCAGCGTAAGCCGGATTCTTCCGAGAGGAGCACGATCATGACCGACGCGACCCCCTTCCCCCCGGCGCTGACGGAGGGCTACCGCGCCTTCCTCGACGACCGGTTCGTGCGCGAGCAGGACCGCTACGCCAGCCTCGCCGAGGGGCAGAGCCCCGAGATCCTGATCATCAGCTGCTGCGACAGCCGGGTCTCGCCGGAGGTGATCTTCGACGCGCGGCCGGGGGAATTGTTCGTGGTGCGCAACGTCGCCAACCTCGTTCCGCCCTTCGAGACCGGCGGCGAGTATCACGGCACCTCGGCGGCGCTCGAATTCGCCGTGCAGGCGCTCAAGGTGAAGCACATCGTGGTGCTGGGCCATGCCCGCTGCGGCGGCGTGCGCGCCTTCGCGGACGACGCCGCGCCGCTCTCGCCGGGCGACTTCATCGGCCGCTGGGTCTCGCTGATCCGCCCGGCGGCGGAGGCGCTCGGCGACGAGCCGCGCGGGCCGGACTACCTGGAGCAGCTCGAATTCGCCACGGTGACGAACAGCCTCAAGAACCTGATGACGTTCCCCTGCGTGCGCATCCTGGTCGAGCGCGGCAAGCTGCAACTCCACGGCGCGCATTTCGGCATCGCCACCGGGCAGTTGCGCATCCGCGACCCCGAGACCGGCGAGTTCCGCCTCGCCGAGCCCGACCGGGCCGCCGGCGCGACGAAGCTGATCCGGTGCCAGGACGAGGCGGGCAGCGGGGGCTGAGCGCGGATCGGCCGCGGCACCGATCGGGATCGCGCGCTCCCTGCCACACGGCAGGACATCGTCCGCATCCACGGTGATGACGGGAGACCGGAAGAAGCCCGGGTTGCGGTCGCTACCGGCCGACCCGGGCCGTGCAGGGCTGTCCGGGGCGAAAAATGGCACGTCTCCCCTCTCCCGTGTGGGAGAGGGGATCCCGCGCTCAAAAATCTGACCGCGAAATCAAGCGCTTGGAGGCGGCTTCCATTGAATGGAGGCCGTTGCCCGCAGGGGGCACCGCGCGGGTCATCGAACGGGGGGCTGAGCGGAGGCGAGCGGTCTCGCCTACCCCCGCAGCCGCTCCGCCACCGCCAGCAGCTCTGCCGCACGATGCGCGCAGGTGTGCCGCGCCCGGATCGTCCGCAGGCCGTGATCCGCGAGTTCCGCCCGCAAGCCCGCATCCTCCGCAAGGTCGCGCAGGTGTCGTTCCATCGCCGCGCCGTCCGGGGCCACCAGGAAATCGCGCCCCGGCGTGAACAGGCCCTCGCTGTCGCGCCAGGGCGCCGAGATCAGGGGGATGCCGCAGGCCAGCGCCTCGAACACCCGGATCGTCGGGATGCCGGGCAGGGCCTCGACGTAGAAGCGTCGCGGGACGTGCACGGTGGCGAGGTGACGGGCAAAGACCTCCGGGGCGCGGGCGTTCGGCAGCCAGCCGCGGTAGAGCGCGCCGTGGCGCTCCAGCGTCGCGAGCGCCGCGCCGGGATAGCGCACGCCCCAGATATCCAGGGGTAGATCGGCCCGCTGCGCCGGCCCGAACAGGAAGTGCTCCAGCTCGGCGCTGCGCTCGCCGTCGCCCCAGTTGCCGATCCAGACCAGCCCCGCGCGGGGGCCTTCCACCGCCGGCGGATGGAACAGGCGGGTATCGGCGGCCTCGTGCCAGACGAAGACGCGATTCCCCCAGCCCCAGCCGCGATAGACCTCGGCCAGCGTCTCGCCGAAGGCCAGCACGCCGTCATACCCCGAGAGGTCGTAGGCCCGCATCGCGTCGGGCTCGCTCACCGCGCGGTGGTGGGTGTCGTGGAAGAGCAGGGTGAACCGGCCGCCGTTCCGCCGCGCCGCGCCGATGCGGGCGACGAGGGCCGGCTCGTTCCATTCGTGCACCAGCACGAGGTCGGCGCCGTCGAGCGCGGCGTCGAGGTCGAAGCCCGGCGGGTCGACCGTGGCCGTCAGCTCCGGGTAGGGCGCCAGCGACGAGGCGAGTCCCGCCTCGCCGTGGTCGCGACGGAGATTCTCGACGCTCCAGGCGCCCGCCGGCTCGTGGGCGGCCACCGCGTGGCCGAGGGCCTGCAGCTCGCGCAGCACGCCGCGCAGGAAATGGGCGTTGCCGTGGTTCCAGCACGAGCGCAGGGAATGCGTGAACGCGACGATCCTCACGCCGGCATCCCGGCCCGCAGGGGCGGGGCCTCGAGCACCATTCGGTAGACGTCGAGCACGCCCGCCGTCATCGCCTCGACCGTGAACGCCTCGGCCCGCGTCCGCGCCTCGGCACCGAGCCGCGCCCGGATGGCGGGATCGGCCGCCACCATCTCGATGGCGTGGGCGAAGCCCGCCTCGTCGTCGGGTGCGATGAAGATCGCCGCCTCGTCCCACAGCTCGCGGAAGGTCGGGATGTCGGAGAGCACGAGGGCGCATCCGGCGCTCGCCGCTTCCAGCACGCCGAGGCCGAAGGGCTCGTAGCGGGCGGCGGAGGCGTAGATCGGGGCGCCTGCGAGCCAGCGCGCCACGTCCTGGTCGCTCAAGCGGCCGAGCGGCCGCAGGTGCTCGGGGGTAAACTGTGCCGCGTTCGGGCCTTTCAGGTCGCCGGCGGCGAGCAGCGGCAGCTGCATCCGGGCGGCGGCCCGGTCGAGGGTGCGGGCGTTCTTGCCCTCGTCCCAGAGCCGGCCGGCGGTGAAGGCGAAGGGCGAGGCGGCCGCGCCCGCCGGGGTGCGGTGCCCGCGGGAGGTGGGCGTACGCCGGCCGTTCGGCACCACCCGGGGCGGGGCGATGCCGTAGGTCGCTGCGGTGGCCTCCGCGAAGGCGCGGGTCGGGCTGAGCAGCGCGTCGACCCGGCGGTAGCCCTCCGCCGCGAGGCTCGCCCGCCAGGCGAGGTCGGGCGGCAGGGGTCCGGGGCGCATCGCCGCCCACCAGGTCGCTACGCAGGAATGCGCTACCGCCACGACGGGGGCGCAGAACTCGGCGAGGGCCGCGAGCGCCGGGCTGTTGAGGTGGATCAGGTCGGCGCCGGCCCGCTCGGCCTCTCGGGCGACCATCGCGGCGGCGGCCTCGACCTCGCCGGGGGTCAGCGCCGTCCAGTCGAGGCTCGCCCCGAGGGGGCACAGGGCGAGGCCGCGGATGGCGCGGGCGGCGCGGAGCTGGTCCTGGCTCGGCTCGGGCCCTAGCACCGCGAGCGTCACCCCGATGCCCTGGCGGGTCAGCTCCTCGGCGAGGTCGAGCCCGTACTGCCAGACGCCGCCGACCGCATCGACGGTCATGAACAGGTTGAGGGCCGGCGCCCCCCGGTAGGGGAGGGGACGTCCGGCCGGGACCGTCAGGCTGGGCAGCATGCCGCCTCCAACTCGCGCAACGGGGCCGGCCGCTCCTCTTGGATGTCGCTGAAGCGGTCGAACTGGCCGAGGTAATGGGCGTGCGCCCGCTCCCAGGCCTCGCCGTCCGGCTCGCCCCAGAGGCGGCGGTAATCCGGCGAGGACGGATAGGGGTAGAGCGGCACGGGATCGTTGGCCCAGACGCCGGCGGCGCGCAGGCGGTCGCGCCAGGCGGCCACCAGCGCGGGATCGTCGCCCGCGACCTTGATGAGGTTCGCCTGCACGAACGGCACCGAGCGGCGGGCATGGATCAGGCGCTCGGCGAGGTCGTCGGTCGAGGCGCGGCAATTCTTGTCGAGCAGCGCGCGGCCGGCTTCCGTCAAGCTCTCGACGCCGGCCTCGATCGAGACGCAGCCCGCCGCCCCGAGCAGGTCGAGCATGTCGGGCTTCCACAGGTCGATTCGCGTCTGCACCCCGAACTCCACCTGGCGCGCGGCGAGGGCCTCCAGCAGCGGCTTCTGCGGCAGGAAGATCTCGTCGATGAAGTAGAGGTAGGTCACCCCTTGCGCGATCAACCGGTCGACCTCCTCCAGGACGTTCGGCAGCGCGCGCCGCCGGTATTTGTCCCGGAAGTCGATCTTGGCGCAAAAGGTGCAGGAATAAGGGCAGCCGCGCGAGGCCTCGACCTCGGCGCCCGGCCCCTCCGGCGCCCGGTCGAAGCGGTGGTGGTGGTGGGCGTGGCGCGCCACCCAGGCGTCGGGCCAGGACAGGGCCGGGAGATCGACGAAGCTCGTCGCCGCCGGTCCGCCGGTGACGACCGTCTCCGCGCGATCGCGGAAGGCAACGGCCGGCACGGCATCGAGCCGGGCAAGCCCGCCCTCGGCCAATCGCGTCACCACCTCCTCGCACTCGCCGCGCACCACGATGTCGCAGGCGAGCTTGGCGAGAGTCGTCTCCGGCGTGACCGAGCCGTGCGGGCCGACCGCCACGGTGCGGCCACCACGATCCCCGAGCGCATCGAGGAAGGCGCGGGGCACGCGCAGCTCGGGCTGAGCGCAGCGCCAGAACAGGTAGGTCGGGGCGGTGGTCACCACCGTCATGTCGGGGGCGAACTCCGCCACCCGCTCGGCCAGGGCGGTCAGGGAGAGCCCGTCGAGGGCCCCGTCCAGCATCAGCACCGCGTGGCCCGCCCGCTCCAGCAGCACCTTGCAGGCCCCGAGCTCGATCGGCAGGTGCGGGGAACGGCACCCGAAGTAGATGCTGTTCTCGAAGCTCCAGGTCGGGTTGACGAGGGCGATTCTCAAAGCGGCTGTCCTGAACCGGGAACGGGCATCGCAGGTACTGGGGGCGACTATTGAGAAGTGGCGGGGCCGCTCCGGACGACAAGGGCTTTTCGCCCGAATGCGGTTAAGCGATCGATACCAATGGGCCGGCCGTCATGCCGCAGGCGCATGGCGCGACGAGCGCCATGCCGTTTTCGCGGGCTCGAAGCGGGAACCCGACCGCCTCTCGCGCGCGGCTCAGGCCGGCACCGCCCGGGGGTTCAGGCGCAGGCCCCGGCTCTCGGCGAGCCATTCCGCCAGCCGCGTCAGCCCCCGGTGCCAGGGCAGCGGCGCCCCGAGCCCGAGATCGGCGGCGGCGCGGCGGGTGTCGGAGACGTAGTAGCGCTGGTCGCCGGCACGCCACTCCTCGAAGCCCACGTCGAGGGGATGGCCGACGAGGCCCTCGATGGCAGCGAGCACCCGGCGCAGCGACACCGCGTTGGCCGGTCCCCCGCCGAGATTGTAGGCCCGACCCTTCACCTGCCCGATCCGCGCCAGCGCCGCCCGGTAGGTTGCGACGGCGTCGCCGACATCGAGCACGTCGCGCACCTGGCAGCCGTCGCCGTAGACCGTGATCCGCTCGCGCTCCAGCGCCCGGATCAGGAAATGCGCGACCCAGCCCTGGTCCTCGGTACCCATCTGGCGCGGGCCGTAGATGCAACTCATCCGCAGGACGCAGGTCGGTACCCCGAAGCTGCGGGCATAGTCGAGCACGTACTGGTCGGCCCCGCCCTTCGAGCAGCCATAGGGCGTATGGAAATCGAGGGGCCGGTCCTCGCCGACGCCGTGGGCGAGGATCGCCGGATCCTCCGGCGCGTAGGCGTCGCCCACCCGCCGGAAGGTCAGGTCGGCGAGGTCGCCATAGACCTTGTTGGTCGAGGCGAAGACCAGCGGGGCTGGATCGGGGCGCCGGCGCAGGGCCTCGAGCAGGCTCAGCGTCCCGCCGAGATTGACGGCGAAATCCGCCGCCGGATCGGTCAGGCTCGTCGTCACGGCGACCTGGGCCGCGAGGTGGAACACCGAAGA
Source organism: Methylobacterium sp. 17Sr1-1 (assembly GCF_003173775.1). Taxonomy (NCBI): domain Bacteria; kingdom Pseudomonadati; phylum Pseudomonadota; class Alphaproteobacteria; order Hyphomicrobiales; family Methylobacteriaceae; genus Methylobacterium; species Methylobacterium sp. 17Sr1-1. The sequence goes on from NZ_CP029552.1 coordinate 4,790,845, forward strand.
GGCCTCCGCCGCCGCGGCCGCGAGGGAGCCGGCGTCGCGCAGATCCGCCGTCACGGCGGAGATCCGCTGCGGGTGACGCTCCTTCAGCCAGGCGAGGTTGGCCTCGACGCCCGGGCGCAGCAGGGCGTCGTAGACGAGCACGTCCCGCCCCTCCGCCGCGAGGGCATCGGCGAGGTTCGAGCCGATGAAGCCGGCGCCGCCGGTGATCAGGACCGGGCGCCGGCCGGCGATGGCCGGAGGTGGCGTGATATGCGCCGTCATCACGCTACGAGCCCGCGCCGGTCGAGCTCGCGGCGCGCCTCCTCGACCCGGTCCCGGGCCTCCTCCTGCTCCGCGACCCAGGCGGCGAGTTCCCTGAGCCCGTCCGCGAAGTCGCGGGCCGGGCGGTAGCCCAGTTCCTCGCGCGCTTTCGTGATGTCCGAGATGCAGTGGCGGATGTCGCCGGCCCGGGCCTTGCCGGCGATCTCCGGCGTCAGGTCCGGCCGGCCCATCGCCTGGGCGAGAAGGCCTGCGACCTCGCGCACCGAGCGGTCCTCGCCCGAGCCGATGTTGTAGACCTGGCCGGCGGCCCTCGGCCGGTCGAGGGCGAGCAGGAAGGCCTGGGCCACGTCGTCGACCTGCACGAAGTCGCGCCGCTGGTGCCCGTCCTCGAAGATCACCGGGCTCGCGCCGTTGTGCAGGCGCGAGGCGAAGATGGCGAGCACCCCGGTATAGGGGTTCGAGAGCGCCTGGCCCGGCCCGTAGGCGTTCCAGAGGCGCAAGGCCACGCCCTCCATCCCGTAGGCCGGGGCCAGCATCAGGGTCAGGCGCTCCTGGGCGTACTTGCCCAGCGCGTAGACCGAGGCCAGGGCCGGGCGCTTCCATTCCGGGGTCGGCACCGGCACGAGCGGCCGCCCCTCCTCGTCGAGGGGATCCCACGGCGCATCGGGGCCGGAGCGGGGCTGGCGCACGACCTCCTCGCGCACCCGCCCGTCGGCGCCGCGATACAGCCCCTCGCCGTAGACGCTCATCGAGGAGGCGACCACCACCCGCCGCACCGGCCGCTCGATCAGGGCCTGGAACAGGATCGCGGTGCCGTGCTCGTTGACCGCGACGTAGCGGTCGACGTCGTACATGCTCTGGCCGACCCCGACCTCGGCGGCGAGGTGGATCACCGCGTCGACGCCGGCCACGGCGTCGGCCACCGCGCGCCCGTCGCGGATGTCGCCGCGCCGCAGCTCGACCGCGTCCGGCAGCCCCTCGGGCCTGGCCTGCGTCCCATGGACCTGCTCGATCAGGCTGTCGAGCACGCGCACCCGGTCGCCCCGGGCGACGAGGGCCCGCGCCACGGCCCGGCCGATGAAGCCGGCCCCGCCGGTGATCAGGATGGTCTGCGGCACCCGTCGCGCTCCTTTCGCTGCCGGCCTGGGTCGGCCGATACCTCCATCCTGTATCTATGGGGCGGGAGCGCCGCGAACAGGTGTCATCGTTCTGGCGTCATTCAGCCCGATTGCTTCAAGAGATGTCAGCGGGATAGCGCCTGGGCGGCGCTCGACCGGCGTCCCGCTTCGGCTCCCCTCCACCGAGTTCACGCGACCCCTCCATGCCCCTCGTTCCCTCGTCGCACGATGCGGTGCCGGCTGCGCCCGGCGCGGACCTCACCCAACGGCAGGAGTCCCAGGAAGACGCCCGGCGGGAGGCCGCGTCCCTGCGCCGCCGCCGCTTGGCCCTCTTCGTGCCGACTGTCGCGACGGCGCTCGCCCTCGCCGCGGCGGCGCTCGCCGCGACCGGCGTGCCGGACGGGCCGCTCGACGCCGCGGTGCTCGCGCTGTTCTGCCTGGCGATGGCCTGGCAGTCCTACATCGCCTGGACCTACCTCTACGGCGCGCTCGCCACCGGACTCGGGCCACGGGTGATGTCGCGGGTGGAGCGGCAGGCGGCCGTCCTGCCGCCGGTGGCGAGCGGCCGCAGCCGCACCGCCGCCGTCGTGGCGATCCACGCCGAGGACGCGGCCGCGGTCTTCGCGGCGATCCGCGTGATGGCGCGGTCGCTCGCCCGCACCGGCGGCGACGGGCGCGACCTCGACATCTTCGTCCTCAGCGACACCCGCGACCCGGAGATCGCGGCGGCCGAGGAGCGCGAATTCGGCCGCATCCAGGCGTGGCGCGAGGAGGCTTGGCGCGAGCAAGCCGGGTCCGGCCTGCCGGCGATCCGCTACCGGCGCCGGCGGGAGAATACCGGCCGCAAGGCCGGCAATATCGGCGAGTTCTGCGCCACCTACGGCCACGAGTACGACTTCATGATCGTGCTGGACGCCGACAGCCTCATGACCGGTGCGGCCATGCGCCGCCTGGTGCGGCTGATGGAGGAGAACCCGCGCACCGGCCTGATCCAGACCGTCAGCTACGCCGCCGGGCGCGACACGCTGTTCGCCCGCATCCAGCAATTCGCCGTGCGGCTCTACGCCCCGCTCTCGATCCGGGCGCTGGAGACCTGGCAGGGGCCGGACGGGGGCTACTGGGGCCACAACGCCATCGTGCGCGTCAAAGCCTTCGCGGCCAATGCCGAGCTGCCGGTGCTGCCCGGCCGCGCGCCGCTCGGCGGCGAGATCCTGTGCCACGACACGGTCGAGGGGGCGTTCCTGCGCCGGGCCGGGTGGGAGCTGCGCCTCCTGCCGGAGGAGCCCGGCACCTGGGAGGAGATGCCCACCAACCTCACCGACCTGCTCGGCCGCGAGCGGCGCTGGTGCCAGGGCAACCTGCAGCATCTCGGCATCATCGGCTTGCCCGGCCTCACCGCCGGCAGCCGCTGGCACCTCGGCGCCGGCATCCTGTCCTACCTCGCCTCGCCGGTCTGGGTCGCGTTCCTAGGGTTGGGCACGTGGCAGGCGATCCGCAGCGGCGATCTCGGACTCCTCGCCTACGGGCTGACCGGCGAGGGCCCGGCGGCGGCGATCCTGGCGTCCCTGAGCCTTGCCGTGCTGGCGGCTCCGAAGCTCCTCAGCCTCGGCCACGTCCTGCTCTCGCCCGAGCGCCGCGCCGCCTTCGGTGGCACGCGGAGCCTGCTCGTGAGCGCCGCCCTCGAACAGGCCCTGTGGGTGCTGCTCTGGCCGGTCATGACCCTGTTCAACGCCGGCGCCGTGGCGACGACTTTCGCCGGGAGAGTGGTGCGCTGGGACACCCAGGTGCGCGACGACCGCCGGGTGCCGTGGTCCGAGGCCTGCCGGCTCCAGGCCGATTCGCTGGTCGCCGGCATCCTGCTGGCGGCGGCCGTGGCCTACGCCGCCGATCCGTTGCTGGCCCTCTGGATGGCGCCGCTCGTCCTCGCGCTCCTGGCGAGCCCGGCCCTCAGCGTGCTGACGAGCCGGGCCGATCTCGGCCAGGCGGCGCGCCGGCGCGGCCTGTTCCTCACGGTCGACGACACCGCCCAGGCGCCGGAACTGCGCGACCTCGCCGCCGCCCGCGCCGCGCCGCCGGCCCTCGCCCGGTCGCAGCCGGTGCGCGGCGAGGCTCCCGTCTGGCTCGCCACGGCGACCGACGACGCGAAGGCGTCTCCGCCGCGGGACATCTGAACGGCCGGAACGCCTCTCACGATCCCGCGTTTCGACTGTTGAGTTCGTTGCGACTGTTGCGGATAGGGGGATCGCTTCGGTTCGGGACGAGAGGGCCTACATGACTGCGCCGGCCTGCGTCGAGCCTCTGGGTCGTCGCCTTCCCTCGGAGGACGAGCGGGCGGCGGCCAACCAGCTCCGCACGATCCTGGCAAGTCACGCGACCGACCGAACGAGCCTGCGCATCCTCGACCAGGCCAAATCCCCGGTCGAGGTGACGCTCACCCCCGCCTTGTCGAACTTGCTGATCGATCTGCTGTGGCATGTCGGTAGCGGCCACGCGGTGACGCTGGTGCCGGTCGGGCAGATGCTCTCCACCCAGCAGGCGGCCGACCTGCTGAACGTTTCGCGACCGTTCCTCATCTCCCTGCTCGACCGGCAGGAGATCGCCCACACGCTGGTCGGGCGGCACCGTCGGATCAAGGCGGAGCATCTGTTCGACTACAAGCGAGCGCGGGATGCCAAGCGGGGCGAGGCATTGTCCGCCCTGGCGGAGATGGATGCCGAGCATCTCTGAGCGATGTTCGCCAGCCGTTTCACCGCCTTCATTGATGCCTGCGCACTCGCCGGTGCCTTGAAGCGAAACCTGCTGCTGACTTTGGCGGAAGCCGAGTTCTTCCGCGTTCGCTGGTCAGACCCCGTCCTGGACGGAGACGGAGCGCGCCATCGCGGAGATCCTGTCAGGCAAGGGTGTTCCCGACGCTCATGCCCACGCAACGCGCGCACGAGCCAACATGGAGGCAGCGTTCGAGGAGGCCATGGTCACGGACTTCTCGGATGTCCTGATCCACGGCGAAAACCTGCCGGACAAGGACGATGCCCACGTCTTGGCTGCGGCTATCAAGACGCGCGCCTCGGTCATCGTGACGGACAACCTGAAGGATTTTCCGGCGGAGATTCTTCTGCCGCTGGATCTCGAGGCTCGTTCCACGGACCGCTTTCTCGCCGATACGATCGCGCTCGGCATGGGCCGGGCGACTGCTGCCATTCGCACGATGCGGCTACGGTTCAAGCGGCCCGAGAAGCACCCCGAGGCGCTTCTCGTCGACATGGATGCTGCCGGCCTCGTCGAGACAGTCGACGTGCTCCGCCCCTACGCTGCCGTGCTGTAGCGCCGGCCCTACTGCGCCGGCTTGCCCAGCACCTTGATCGGGTCTGTGCGCTGGCTCGGCTTCGGCTCGGCGGTGAGGCTGTCGGCGCGCTCTCCCGGGCGGCCGCGGACGCTGCCGGTGGTGGCGGGGCTGCCCTGGCCGGCGGTGGCGCGGTTGGTCGGGCTCGTCACCGGCACGGCGCCGCTGGCGAGTTCGAGGCAGGTCAGCATCTCGACGTAGCTCGGGAAGCCGCCGGCGGTCGATTGCTGCGAGCACTGGGTCTTGGCCGAGCTGGAGAACTGGCCCCAGCGCTTGCGCAGCTCGTCGCCCGCCGAGCGCTCGGAGCGCAGGCAACCGTCCGAGCCGGCCTCCTGGCTGACCGAGGCGCGGCCGGGGGAGTTGCAGGTGCCGGCGATGTCGAGCCGCGGCGGACCATCCGCCGCGACGAGGACGAGGTGCGCGCCGAGAAGCGCGAAGGGCAGGGCGGCGGGCATGGCGGGTCTCCCGTGAGCTAGCGAAGAATTGGGCCGGCGAACAAAAAGCGTCGCCGGTTCAACGCGCAAACGGCGCCGGAAGCTCCCGTGGCCTTTTTCGCCGGCCTGATCCGTCACTCCTGCCGCAGCGCCTGGTCCAGATCCGCGAACAGGTCGTCCGCATCCTCGATGCCGACCGAGAGCCGCAGCAGGTCCGGCGGGCAGGGGGTGCTCGGGCCCTCGATCGAAGCCCGGTGCTCGATCAGGCTCTCGACGCCGCCGAGCGAGGTCGCGCGCTTCCACAGACCCACCCGGGCCGCCGTCCGGATCGCCGCCGCCTCGCCCGCCGCCACCCGGATCGACAGCATGGTGCCGAAGCCGCCGGTCATCTGGCGCGCCGCCACCGCGTGGCCGGGATGCCCGGGCAGGCCCGGATACAGCACCTGGGCCACCGCCGGATGGGCCGAGAGCCGCCGGGCCAGCTCGCCGGCATTCGCCATCTGGGCCGCGATGCGCACGTGCAGGGTGCGCATGCCGCGCATCAGCAGGTAGGCCTCGAACGGCCCCAGGATCGCGCCGTTGCCGGAGCGGATGCGCTGGATCCGGGCCCAGAACGCGTCGGATGTCGCGCCGGCGAGCGCCCCGGCGATCACGTCGGAATGGCCGTTGAGCACCTTGGTGGCGGCATGCATCACCACGTCGGCGCCGAGCGTCAGGGGCCGGGTGACAACCGGCGAGCTCGCGGTCGAATCGACGGCGAGCCGCGCGCCGGCCGCGTGGGCGATCTCGGCCGCCCCCGCGATGTCGGTGACGGTCCAGAGCGGGTTCGAGGGGGTCTCGAGCCAGACGAGCTTGGTCTCGCCGGGCCGCACCGCGCGTTTCAGGGCATCGAGGTCGTCGGTGGCGATGAAATCGACCTTCAGACCCCAGCGGGTCGCCTCCTCGGACAGCCAGCGGCGCAGCGCCCAGTACATCACGGTCGGCGCCACGATGTGGTCGCCGGGGTCGAGGGCGCCGAACACCGCCGTGGCGGCGGCCATGCCGGAGGAGAACAGGAGCGCGCCGGCCTCAGCCTCCTCCAGCATCGCGATCACGGCTTCCGCCTCGCGCACCGTGGCGTTGTCGGGCCGGCCGTAGACGTAGCCGGACGAATACTGGTTGTCGGGGTCGCGGATATAGGTGGTGGCGACGTGGATCGGCGGCACCACGGCCTTCGTGACCGGATCGACGTGGCCGAGCGCCTGGGCGGCGAGGCTCTTCTTCGACCATTGGCGCGGGGCGCTGCTCATGCCGGACTCCAAGATGCGACGAGACGATGCGACGAGGATGTTTTGCTCCCCCGCCGCCCTTGCAGAACCGGTGCCGGCGCGCAACCTCCATCCCGGTATAGTGCACCTCACAAAACTCCCGTTGCGCCGACGTCGCCAGAGCGAGCGACGACGGTGATCGGGAGTTTTGTGAGAGACACATAGCACCCGAGCCCGAGATGCCGCCGACCGCAACGCTTCACCGTCCCGCCCGGCCCGTCCTCTCGCCCGTGCCGCGCCTCCTCGCGGCGATCGCCCCCGTCGCCGCGGTGGCGGTCGTGGGAAGTCTCGCGACGACGCCGAACATCCCGACCTGGTACGCGGGCCTCGCCAAGCCCGGCTTCACGCCGCCGAACTGGCTGTTCCCGGTCGCCTGGACGATCCTCTACACGCTCATCGCCTTTTCGGGCTGGCGGGTGCTCGGCACCGCGCCGGCGACGGGGAGCCTGCGGCGCACCCGGACGCTCGCCCTGTGGGCGTTCTTCGTCCAGCTCGCCCTCAACGGCGCCTGGACGCCGGTGTTCTTCGCCCGGCACGACCTGGGCGGCGGCCTCGTCGTGGTGCTCGCTCTGCTGGTGATGATCCTGTGGACGATCCGGCTCTTTCTGCCGCTCGACCGGCTCGCCGCCCTCGTCCTCGTGCCCTACGCCGCGTGGGTGGCGTATGCGACGGCGCTCAATGCGGCGATCTGGTGGATGAACTGAGGAGGGGTCGCAGCGACCCGCCTCCGTCCCGACCACGACCTCATCCTGAGGTGTCAGTCGATCGAGGATCGACTGACCTCGAAGGAGGCCTCCAGAAGGCTCTGAGAGAACTGGAGCCCTCCTTCGAGGCCGCTACGCGGCACCTCAGGATGAGGTCGTGAGTGGGATGAGTGGCATTCTCGACGTCTTGGACGCGGAACGTTTTCTCACGGCACCAGCACGATCGCCCCGGTCACCGTCCGGGCCTCCGCCGCCTCGTGCGCCTCCACCACCCGGTCGAGGGGGAAGCGGGCCCCGATATCGACCGCGACGTGGCCGCGGCCGATCGCGTCGAACAGGTCGGCGGCGTTGGCCCGGAAGGTGGCCGGGTCGGCGTTGTGCGGGAAGACCGAGGGGCGGGTGAGGAACAGGCAGCCCTTCTTGTTCAGGAGCTCCGGGTCGATCGCCGGAGCAGGCCCGGACGCCGCGCCGTAGGAGACGACGAGCCCGAACGGGGCGGCGCAGTCGAGCGACTTCAGCAGGGTGTCCTTGCCGACCGCGTCGTAGACGACACGGGCCTTGGCGCCGCCGGTCGCCTCCAGGAAGGCCCTGGGCCAGTCGCCGTCGAGGTCGATCACGGCCTTGCAGCCGGCGGCGAGCGCGGCGTCGCGCTTGGCCGCGGAGCCGGTGGTGCCGATGACCGTGGCGCCGAGCGCCGTGGCCCAGCGGGTCAGGATCTGGCCGACGCCGCCGGCGGCCGAATGGACCAGCAGCAGGTCGCCCGCCTGAACCGCGTGGGTCTTGCGCAGCAGGTACTGCGCCGTCATGCCCTTGAACAGCAGGGCGGCGGCGGTCTCGTCGCTGACGCCGTCGGGCAGCCGCACGAGCTTCCCCGCCGGCACGTTGCGCCGGTCGGCATAGGCGCCGACCCCGGCATTCATGTACGCGACCCGGTCGCCGGGCTTCACGTCCGTCACGTCGGGGCCCACCGCCTCGACCACGCCCGCCGCCTCGAAGCCGAGCCCGGTCGGCCGGTCGAGCGGGTAGATGCCCCGACGCTGGTAGATGTCGATGAAGTTGAAGCCGATCGCGGTCTGGCGCAGGCACACCTCGCCCGTGCCGGGCGCGGCCAGCTCCCCGCTCTGCAGGGTCATGACCTCTGGCGGGCCGAACTCGGTGATCACCACGCGGCGTTGGGTCGTCATGCCGGGTCTCTCCTCTGATCCGCCCCGCTCGTGGTCCCGGTATGAACCCGCCGGGAGGCGTGATAAATCCGGGCCCGCATTCGAAATTCGAAACGGCGGGTTTGCAATCGATGGACCGCCTCTCGGGCATGGAGGCCTTCGCCCGAGCCGTCGAGACCGGCTCCTTCTCCGCCGCAGGCGACCTGCTCGGGCTCTCGCCGCAGGCGGTCGGCAAGCAGGTGCGCCTGCTGGAGGAGCATCTCGGCGTCCGGCTGATCCACCGCACGACCCGCCGGCAGAGCCTGACCGAGGCGGGGCGCGACCTCTACGAGCGGGTGCGGGTCATCCTGGCGGAGGTCGAGGCGGCGGAGGCGGTGGCGGCGCGCAGCCAGGCGGTGCCGCGGGGCCAGATCCGCGTGAACGCCCCGGTCACCTTCGGGGCCTACGACCTCGCCCGGGTGCTGCCCGCCTATCTCGCGGCCTACCCGCAGGTCGACGTCGAGCTGACCCTCTCGGACCGGAAGGCCGACCTGATCGAGGAGGGCTACGAGGTGATCTTCCGCGTCGGTCCGCCGGCCGGGAACGGCCTGATCGCCCGGCCCTTGCGCCCGATGGACTTCGCCCTCTGCGCCGCCCCGTCCTACCTCGCGGCGCGGGGCGCGCCGCGCGCGCCGGCCGACCTCCGGCAGCACGAATGCCTCGGCTTCGCCTACATGGCGACGGGGGATCAGTGGCGCTTCGTCGGACCGGAGGGCCCCGAGACGGTCGAGGTGTCGTACCGGCTCCTGGTCAATAACGGGCAGGCTCTCCTGACCGCGGCGCTCGCCGGCCTCGGCCTGCTGCTGCAGCCGGTCGCCCTGGTGCGGGACGCCGTGGCGGCGGGCCATCTGGTGCCGGTGCTGGCGGATTACCGACCCGTCTCCCGGCCGATGCACCTGCTCTATGCGCCCGACCGGCGGATCACCCCGAAGCTGCGGTCCTTCATCGACTTCGCGCTCGCCCGCTTCGCCGGCCCGCCTTCCGCAGGATAAGGGGTGTCAGCGCGCCGCCACCACCCCGGCGCCGCGCAGGGTGCGGGACACGGTGGCGCGCATGTCGGCGAGGGTGAAGGGCTTGGTCAGCACGTCGGCGACGATCGCGTCGAGGCCGCGGGCGCGCTCGCGCTGGTCGGCGAAGCCCGTCATCAGCAGGATCGTCAGGTCCGGATAGTCGCGCTTGGCGGCGAGCGCCAGGGCGATGCCGTCCATCAGGGGCATGCGGATGTCGGTCAGCATCAGGTCGAACGCGGTCTCGGACAGCCGGTCGAGACCGTCGCTGCCGTCGACCGCGGTCACGACCGTGTGGCCGTCCATCTCCAGCCCGCGCTTCAGGAAGCCGCGGATCGGTTCCTCGTCGTCGACCAGCAGGATGCGCGCCATGTCCTCTCGTCTCTCGTCCTCTCGTCGCTCCGGGCCGAAAAACCACGCGGACACGGCGAGTGTGACGGGGCCGGCGGCACCGGGTCAAGCCGTTGCGGCAGCTACGGTTCCGAATTCGTGCCGCTTTCCGGAGCGCGGCGCGCCGGCGTTGCAAACGCGCACCGCTCCGGGCCCCGACGCCGTTGCCGGAGCCGTCTCGCCCCGAAGCCCTAACCCTTGTCGAACAGGTCCGGCCCGTCGTCACCGTAATCGACGAGGCCGACATAGGGCAGCTGCCGGAAGGCGTGGGCGACGTCCATCCCGTAGCCGACCACGAACACGTCCGGGCAGGTGAAACCGACGTAGTCCGCATCCATCGTCACCGCGCGCTTGCCGGGCTTCTCGAGCAGCACGGTGGTGAGCACGCGGCGCGCGCCGCGGGCCATCAGGAGGTCCTTGGCGTAGACGAGGGTGCGGCCGGATTCGAGGATGTCGTCGATCAGCAGCACGTCGCGCCCGCGCACCTCGCTCTCGACGTCGCGCAGGATCGCCACCTGGCCGGACGACACCGTGGCGGCGCGGTAGCTCGACAGGTGGATGAACTCGACCTGCGGCGCGAGACCCGCCCGGTGCAGCGCCCTGATCAGGTCGGCGGCGAACATGAAGCTGCCCTTGAGCACCGCCACCACCAGGAGGTTCTCCAGCGGCTGGCTCGCGATGGCGCGGGCGATCTCCTCGTTGCGCTGCGCGATGGCGGATTCGTCGAACAGGACGCGGACGCGGGGCAGGTTCATCGGTCTCGGTCTTTGCGGTTCACGGGACGTTCGTCGGAGCCCTCAGGCTGACGGCAGAATCCCCGCTGTCAACCGCGGCGAAGCGGACCAGCACGTCGCGCCCCCTGGCCGGCGCGTTCGGCAGCTCGGCCCGGAAGCGGGCGGTCTCCTCGGGTTCGAGCCGGTCCCGCGGCGCCGGGGCGGTCCAGCGGTAGACGACCTGGCCGTGCTCGTCGCGCAGTTCGAGGCGCAGCGGCGGCACCGCCACCGCCTCCTTCGCGGCGCTCACCAGGTCGCCCTCGACCACGACGCGCCCGCTGCCGGAGGCGTCCGGCACCTGATAGGCGGCGACGTCCCGGAAGGCGAGGCCGCGCAGGTTCACCGGCAGGCCGAGCCCCGCATAGAGCCGAGCGGTCTGGGGCAGGGCGCGCACGATTCCGGCCCGGCCCGCCGGCACCAGGGCGAGCACGCAGGCGGCGAGTCCTGCGGCCGCCAGCGCCGCCCCGGCGAGGCGCCGGCGCGACGGCCGTCCGGCGGCGGCCGTCGCGGCCCGCGTCCCGGCCCGGCGGGGCGCGGCGGTCCCGGCGGCGGAGAACACCGCCTCGCCCGGGGGCGAGAGGTCGGGCCCCGGCTCCGCGACGGGGGCGGAGACGAACCAGGGTTCGCGGCAGGCGGCGCAGCGCACGGTGCGCCCGGCCGGGCCGATCTGCTCGGGATCGAGCGTATATTCGCTTGCGCAGGCGGGACAGACGATCAGCATGGCGAATCAGTCGGGCGCGGCACCGAGGCCGGACCACGACTCCTCCCGCGACAGCCTTAATGCGTGGTAAAGCGGCGCGGATCGTCGGGGCGCTCGCGGTGAAATGGCGCTCGCGCCGGGCGGGCCCGGGCAAGCGACGCGGGATATCGAGCGACGCGGGACGTGAGGACCGGTCGGAAATGGGGACCGGCGCGCAGGGAGACCGGATGGACGCGAGGAAGGACCGGGGGACCGGAGGCAGCCTGCTCGGCGGGATGGACGAGCCGGTGGTCCGGTTCGAGAATGTCGGCATGCGCTACGGGGTCGGCCCCGAGATCCTGAGCGACATCAGCTTCACCATCGCGCCGCACTCGTTCCAGTTCCTCACCGGCCCGTCGGGCGCCGGCAAGACGACGCTGCTGCGGCTGATCCTGCTCTCGGTGCGGCCGAGCCGGGGCCTCGTCTCGGTGTTCGGCGAGGAGGTGAGCGGCATCTCGAGCGGCGCGCTGACCTCCCTGCGCCGGCGCATGGGCGTGGTGTTCCAGGATTTCCGCCTGCTCGACCACCTGACGACCTACGAGAACGTCGCCCTGCCCCTGCGCGTCCAGGGCCGGGCCGAGACGAGCTACCGGGCCGAGGTGGTGGAGCTCCTGCGCTGGGTGGGCCTCGGCGAGCGCATGCACGTGCTGCCGCCGCTCCTGTCCGGCGGCGAGAAGCAGCGCGCGGCGATCGCCCGGGCGCTGATCGCCCGGCCGGAACTGCTGCTCGCCGACGAGCCGACCGGCAACGTCGACCCCCAGCTCGGCCGGCGCCTGCTGCGCCTGTTCGTCGAGCTCAACCGCCTCGGCACCTCGGTGCTGATCGCCACCCACGACTTCGCCCTGATGGACCTCGTCGACGCACGCCGGTTCGTCCTGGGCAACAACCGCCTGCGGATCGAGGGATGAGCCGCGGGGAGACGCATCATGTCTGACGGAGCCACCCTGGAGCGCCCGCCGCGGCGCGAAGCGCCCGGCGGCGACCTGCCGCCGACCCTGCGCCGCAACGCGGCGCTGGTGCCGACCGACACCAGCGCCGGCCGGGCGCTCGCCGCGGTGATCGCGATCCTGACCTTCCTCGCCGCCCTCTGCGCCGGGGGCGCCGAGATCGTCGCCTCGAGCGCGGCGCAGTGGCAGGGCTCGGTGGCGCAGGAGGTGACGATCCAGGTCCGGCCGGGGCCGGGCCGCGACACCGATGCCGACGTCGCCAAGGCGGCCTCGCTCGCCGCCAACACCCCTGGCATCGCCTCGACGCGGCCCTTCACCAAGGCGGAATCCGAACGCCTGCTCGAACCCTGGCTCGGCAGCGGCCTCGATCTCGGCGACCTGCCGGTGCCGCGGCTCATCACGGTGCGGCTGGGGTCGAGCACCCCCGATCTCGGCGCCTTGCGCCAGCGCCTCGCCGAGTCCCTGCCGGGGGTGGCGAGCCTCGACGACCACGCGCTGTGGCTCTCGCGCCTCTCGACCATGGCGAACACGGTCGTGGGCGTCGGCGTGGCGGTCGTGGCCCTGGTGCTGCTCGCCACCGGGCTCGCCGTCACCTTCGCGACCCGCGGCGCGATGGCGGGCAACCGCGAGGTGGTCGAGGTGCTGCACTTCGTCGGGGCGGACGCCGACTTCATCGCCCGGGAGTTCCAGCGCCGCTTCTTCCGCTTGGGGTTGCGCGGCGGGGCGATCGGCGCGGTGGCGGCCTTGGCGGTGATCGGGGCCGGCGGCGCGCTCGCCCGGTTCTGGCGCGCAGGGCCGGCCGGCGACGAGCTCGAGGCCCTGTTCGGCGGCTTCGCCATCGGCTGGCGCGGCTATGCCAGCGTGGTGCTGATCGGGGTCATCGCCTCGGTCGTCACCGCGGTGGTCTCGCGCCTCACCGTGCGGCGATTCCTGGATTGACGGCCTCGGCCGGTTCCGCGCGGCCCGCCGGGCGTCACGCCGCCTGCCGCAGCCCCGGCAGGTTCAGCTCCGGCAAAGCCGCGACCGTCGGCCGGGCGAAGAGATAGCCCTGGAACAGAGTGATGCCGGCCTCGCGGAGCGCCGCGAGTTCCTCGGGCGTCTCGATCCCCTCGGCGATCACCGCGACGCCGAGGGCCCGGGCGATGCCGATCACCCCGGAGACGATCGCCTGCCGGGCCGGCGATCCGGCGATGCCGCGGATCAGCTCCATGTCGAGCTTGATCAGGTCGGGCTGGAAGCGCGCCAGCAGGCCGAGGCCCGCATAGCCGGCGCCGAAATCGTCCAGCGCCGTGAGGAAGCCGCGCTGACGGTAATCCGTGACGATGCGCTGGACGTGCGCGACGTCGGTCATGCGCTCGTTCTCGGTGAACTCGAACATGATCCGCTGATGCGCGAATCCGATCCGCCGCGCCGCCTCCAGGGTCGCCCGGATGCAGGCCGCCGGCTCGTAGACGGCGTTCGGCAGGAAGTTGATCGACAGCCGCAGGTCGCCGGCCGGAAACAGCCCGCCGGCGAGTTCGATCGCCTTGGTGCGGCAGGCCTGGTCGAAGCGGTAGCGGTTGCCGTCGTCGACTTGGCCGAGGATGTGGCCCGCACCCTGCCCCTCGGTGCCGCGCACCAGGGCCTCGTAGCCCCAGACGGCGCCCCGCTCGAGGTCGACGATCGGGTGGAACGCCATCGTGAAGGCGAAGGGCAGCGGCTCGCCGCTCCTGCACTGCCCGCACCCGCTGCTCTTGGTCATGGTACCAGTCCGGCTTCGTCGGACGATACCCTCCCACCGTTATCTTCACGCAAGATGAAACCGGCGCTCCGGACGTGCGAAAAAGCTCATATTCCTATCGTCATCATTCCCGCGCCTGCGGCACGGCGTTGACCCACAGCACCACGGCGATCCGGTCGGGGGACGGGTTGCGGTAGCGGTGCGGGCGCCGGCTGGCGAAGCGGAAGCTGTCGCCGGGCCCGAGCTCCGCCGTCGTCTCCTCCACCGTGAGGACGAGGGCGCCCTCCATCACCAGCCCGGCCTCCTCGCCGTCATGGACCAGGGCCTCGTCGCCGGTTCCGGCCGCCGGCGCGAGCTGCATCAGGAACAGGCTCAAACGCCCGTCGCCCTGCGTCAGCAGCTGCTTTGTGATGCCGGCGCGCCAGAGCGTGAGCGCCGCCCGCTCGCCGGCCCGGGTGACGATCCCGTCGGCCGCGGCGCCGTCGGGCCCGCCGAACAGGGCACCGATCCCGACCCCGAGGAGGTCGGCGACCTGCGTCAGCGCCCGCAAGGACGGCGAGGACAGGCCGCGCTCGACCTGGCTGAGATAGCCGATCGACAGCCCGGTCGACACCGCCACCGCCTTCAGCGACAGTCCGCGCGCCTGCCGCAAGGCGCGCAGCCGCTGCCCGACCGCGAGATCGGCCGCCACTGGTCCGCCGGCTTGCCCGCTCCCCTGCTCGTTTGGTGGTCGATCTGCCGCCTGTTTCATGCGCATGAAATTCGATTGCGAGGGGCAGCGAAATATGGCCTGATGTTCATGTCAATGAAATTCGAGCGGTGAACCGCCGAAGAGCCGCACGAAGCCGGCAGGGGAGAAGAGGATGAGGCGTCTGATGCGGGCCGCAGGGGCGGCCCTGGTTCTGCTCGCAGGGAGCGCCCTCGCCCGTCCCGCCCTGGCGCAGGAGACGGTGCGGGTCGGCTCGACGCCGACGGGCGTCCCCTTCACCTTCCTCGACACCAAGACCAACACCATCCAGGGCGTGATGGTGGACGTGATCACCGCCATCGGCAAGCAGGCCGGCTTCTCGGTGCAGATCGAGCCGTTCCAGTTCTCGACCCTGATCGCGGCGCTCACCGCCAAGAAGATCGACGCGATCTCGGCCGCGATGTTCATCACGCCGCCGCGCCAGGAGGTGATCGCGTTCTCCGGTCCGGTCTACGCCTACGGCGAGGGCATGGTGGTGCCGAAGGCCGACACCAAGGCCTACACGGCTTTCGCCGACCTCAAGGGCGAGACGGTGGGCGCGCAGGTGGGCACCGCCTTCGTCGACGCGCTCAAGAAGTCGGGCCAGTTCGCCGACGTGAAAGTCTACGACACGTTCCCGGACATGCTGCGCGACGTCAATGCCGGCCGGGTCAAGGCGATCTTCGCCGATTCGCCGATCATCGCCTACAACCTCAAGAGCGGCAACTTCCCCAACGCCCACCTCGTCGCCTCGTACAAGCCGGTGGTCGTCGGCTCGGTCGGCATCGGCGTGCGCAAGGACGACACCGCGCTGCTGGCGAAGATCAACGCGGGGCTCGCCAAGATCAAGGAGAACGGGGAACTCGCCAGGATCCTGGAGAAGTGGGGCCTGCAGCCCTCCGTGAACCCGTCCTGAGCGGATCGCCCCGTTCCATGGACAGCTTCCTGTCTGACGCCCGCGAGTTCGTGCCGATCCTGCTCCAGGGCGTGTGGCTGACGATCCTGATCACGGTCGGCTCGCTCGTGGTCTCGACCGCGCTCGGCCTCGTCTGGGCGATGATGCGGGTCTCAGGGATACGCGCCCTGTCGTTCTTCGCCGCGACCTTCATCAACGTGATCCGGGGCATCCCGATCATCGTGCAGCTGTTCTACATCTACTTCGTGCTGCCGGATTTCGGGCTGTCGCTCTCGGCGGTGCAGGCGGGCGTGCTGGGCTTAGGGCTCGCCTACTCGGCCTACCAGGCCGAGAATTTCCGCGCCGCCATCGAGGCGATCGACAAGGGTCAGGTCGAGGCGGCGCAGACCATCGGCATGGGCTGGGGGCTGACCATGCGGCGGGTGCTGCTGCCGCAGGCCTTCCGCACCGCGCTGCCGCCCTTCGGCAACGTGATGATCATGATGCTGAAGGATTCCTCGCAGGCCTCGACCATCACGGTCGCGGAACTGGCGCTCCAGGGCAAGCTCATCGCCTCGGCGACCTTCAAGAACACCAGCGTGTTCACCCTCGTCGCACTGATGTACCTGACCTTGAGCCTGCCGCTGATCCTGATCGTGCGCCACTTCGAGAAGCAGGCCGGTCGGCGATGATCGTGCTCGACGACGTCCGCAAGTCCTTCGGGGCGCTGCAGGTCCTGAAGGGCATCACCGCCAGTGTCTCGAAGGGCGAGGTGGTCTGCGTGATCGGGCCGTCGGGCTCGGGCAAGTCGACGGTGCTGCGCTGCATCAACGGCCTCGAATCCTACGATTCCGGGACGATCACCGTGAACGGCCGCCAGGTCGACCGCAGCCACCGCTCGATCCGCGGCGTGCGGGTCCAGGTCTCGATGGTCTTTCAGCGCTTCAACCTGTTCCCCCACCGCACGGCGCTCGAGAACGTCGTCGAGGGGCCGATCTACGTGAAGGGCGAGGACCGCCAGGAGGCGACCGAGCGCGGCCGGGCGCTGCTCGCCCGGGTCGGGTTGTCGGGCAAGGAGGAGGCCCACCCGCAAAAACTCTCGGGCGGCCAGCAGCAGCGGGTCGCCATCGCCCGGGCGCTCGCCATGCGGCCCGACGCGATCCTGTTCGACGAGCCGACCTCGGCCCTCGACCCGGAGCTCGTCGGCGAGGTTCTGGGCGTCATGCGCGGGCTCGCCGAAGAGGGGATGACCATGGTGGTCGTCACCCACGAGATGAGCTTCGCCCGTGAGGTCGCCGACCGGGTGCTCTTCCTCGACGGCGGCGTGATCGTCGAGGAGGGCCCGGCCCGCGAGGTGCTCGGCCGCCCGCAGCAGCCCCGCACCCAGGACTTTTTGAGGCGGGTGCTGAACCCGCTGTGACGAGTGTCCCATGACAGAACCCTTCCCCCTCGGGCCCGCCCTCTGGGCCACCACCGCCGCGCCCCCGCCCGCGACGACCCCGCTCGCCGAATCCGGCCGGGCCGACGTGGTGGTGATCGGCGGCGGCTTCTGTGGCCTGTCGACGGCACTCCACCTCGCGGAAGCCGGCCTCAAGCCCGTGGTGCTGGAGGCGCGCGAGATCGGCTTCGGCGGCTCGGGCCGCAACGGCGGCCAGGTGATCCCGGGTCTCAAGCACGATCCCGACGAGCTGGTGCAGCTGTTCGGGCCTGAGCGCGGCGAGCGCCTCGCCGCCTTCGGGGCCGGCACCGCCGACGCGGTGTTCGACCTCATCGCGAAGCACCGGATGGAGGTGCCCCACACCCGCACCGGCTGGATCCAGGGCGCGCATACCGACGAGGGGCTGGTCCAGGCCGAGCGCCGGGCCGAGCAATGGGCGCGGCGCGGCGCCCCGGCGCGCCTCCTCGACAAGGCCGAGACCGACCGGCTGATCGGCTCGGAGCGCTACCGCGGCGGCTGGCTCGACGGGCGCGGCGGCGCGGTGCAGCCGCTCTCCTACGCCCGCGGCCTCGCCCGCGCCGCGCTGGCGGCCGGCGCCCGGATCCACACCGACACCCCCGTCACCGGGCTGTCGCGGCAGGGCGCGACCTGGACGGTGCGGACGAAGGCCGGCCCGAGCCTGACCACGGAGCGGGTGGTGCTCTGCACCAACGGCTATTCGGGCGACCTGTGGCCGTCCTTACGCCAGACGATCATCGCGGCGAACTCGTTCCAGGTCGCGACCACCCCGCTCTCCGACAACCTGCGCCGCAGCGTGCTGCCGGAGGGCCAGGTCTCCTCCGACACCCGCAAGCTCCTGCTCTATTTCCGCCTCGACCATACCGGCCGGCTGCTGCTCGGCGGGCGCGGGCCGTTCCGCGAGCCGCGGGGCCAGGGCGACTGGGCGCATCTGGAGCGGATCGTCCCGAAGCTGTTTCCGCAACTCGCCGGGATCGGCTTCGACCACCGCTGGTGCGGCCGGGTCGCGGTCACCCGGGACTACCTGCCCCACCTGCACACGCCTGAGCCCGGCCTCCTCATCGATATCGGCTGCCAGGGCCGGGGCGTCGGCCTCCAGACCCGCATGGGCCAGGCGATCGCCGCCTATCTCGCCCGGGGCGACGCCGACGCGCTTCCCCTCGCTCCCACGCCGATCACGCCGCTGCCGCTGCACCGCCTGCACCGGCTCTACGCTTCGGCGGTGGTCGCCTGGTACCGGTTCCGCGACGGCGGATTGTAGCGGCGGCCCATCGGAACAGCACGTCGGGGCGGCAAAGTGGGGCGGCAAGCCGGCGCGGGAAGTCGAGAGCCGTTGCGGCGCGATGCCGAACGCCTCGTGGGCCGCATCGACGTCCCGCACCGCGGTTGCGGTTGGACCGGAACGCAGCGGAAGCGATGTCCCGGCGCTGGAATATTGTCCGGTATTCAGGGGAATGATGTCCGCCGTCGCCCGACGGCACGTAAGGTCGCCGCATCGGGGCTGCCGCGTTGTAATCCCTTGTACGGGGACGCGCGTCGCATCCCGCTCGCCGCCGTCCGGGTGCGTTCGAAGTGAAACGATTCCCACACCCTTGAAATCGAAGTCGGGCCCTATACTCGACCTCTCTCTCGGCGAAGTCCGTTTTCGGCCCGCGGCTTCATCGCTCCTTAAGCCCCCGGGCGCATACACGTCGCCTCTACGCGTTCGCTTCGACCAGACGAGAGCTGTGGACCCGACGATCCCGATCTTGCGGCCCACCGGGGCCCCGCGCCGCCGCTCCTTCCGGATGGTGGCGGCCTCCGCCGGCCTGCTGGCGGCGCTGATCGCCGCCGCGGCGGGGCTGCTGGTCCGCAACCTGCACGAGCACGCGGTCGCGGAGACCGAGCGCAGCCTCGTCGGCCTCTCCACGATCCTCGCCGACCAGGCCGACCGGGCGCTGCAATCGATCGAGCTGGTCCAGGAGACGGTGATCGCCGAGGCCCGGACCGCGCAGGTGGCGAGCGAGGAGGCCTACGCCGCCTTCGCGGGCCGCGAGGCGCTGCACGAGGCTCTCAAGACCCGCATCGCCGCCCTGCCGCAGGTGAACGCCGTCACGGTGATCGACCGCCGCGGCAACCTCCTGAACTTCAGCCGCTACTGGCCCATCCCGAAGGTCAACATCGCCGACCGGGACTACTTCAAGGCCCTGGCGGCCGATCCCGCCCTCGACCGCTTCATCAGCCGGCCGCTGCTGAACCGCGGCGACGGGGTGTGGACGATCTACATCGCCCGCAAGGTCCGCGCCCCGGACGGGGCCTTCCTCGGCCTGGTGCTCGGCGCGGTCGAGCTCGGCTATTTCGAGCGGCTCTACCGGACGATCGCCCCGACGCCGAACGACGTGATCGCGGTGTTCCGCGACGACGGGACGCTCCTGGTGCGCCATCCCCAGCACGACGGCAGCGTCGGGCAGGTCTTCGCGAAGGTCGGGGCATCCGGCGTCGCGCTCAAGAAACTGGCCAGCGGCGTGATCCGCACCACCAGCCCGATCGACGGGCGCGACCGCATCATCGCCAGCCGGACGCTGGTGCGCTACCCGATGCTCCTGAGCGTCAGCCGCACGGCGGAGGCGAGCCTCGCCGGGTGGCGCCGGCAGGCCTGGCTCGTCGGCGCGGCCGCGCTGCTGCTCGATCTCGGCCTGGGCGGGCTGGTGCTCCTCGCCTTCCGCCAGGCGCGGGCGCAGGCGCAGCTGGTGCAGGCCGAGGCCGCCCGCGCCGCCGCCGAGATGCGCGCGCAGGCCGAGCGGGAGCTCAGCACCCAGCACGCCCAGTTCGGCATCGCCCTCGACCACATGACCCAGGGCCTGTGCCTGTTCGACCGCGACGACCGGCTGATCGTGATGAACGCGCGCTACGCCCAGATGCACGCCGTGCCGGAGGCCTTGCGCCGGCCGGGCGTGCCGCTCTCCGCGTTGCTCGGACATCTCGGTGCGGCCGGGCGGCTGGCAATCCCGCTGGTCGAATCCTGTGCCCGCATCGCCTCGGGGGGCACGCCGGCGAGCTTCACCTGGGACCTCGCCGACGGGCGGGCCATCGCGGTCGTGCACGTGCCGATCCCGGGCGGCGGCTGGATCTGTACCCACGAGGACGTGACGGAGCGCCGCCGCAACGAGGCCCGCATCGCCCACCTCGCCGGCCACGACGCCCTGACCGGGCTGCCGAACCGTGCCCAGATGCAGGAACGCCTCGACGCGGCGCTGGCGGCGCGAACCGGCGACCAGGCGGTGAGCGTGCTCTGCCTCGACCTCGACGGCTTCAAGGAGGTCAACGACACCCACGGCCACCCGGTCGGCGACGAGCTCCTGCGTCTCGTGGCGCAGCGGCTCCAGGAGGCGGTCGGCGCCACGGCGCTCGTCGGGCGCCTGGGCGGCGACGAGTTCGCGGTGATCCGCTGCGCGCCCTCGCACCCGGCCGGCGTGGCGGCGCTCGCCGAGCGGATCGTGCAGCTGCTGCGCCGACCCTTCGAGGTCCAGGGCCACGAGGTCGGCATCGGCACCTCGATCGGCCTCGCGATGACGGACGAGCCCGGCCTCACCACCGCCGAGCTCCTGCGCCGGGCCGACGTCGCCCTCTACCAGGCGAAGGCCTCCGGGCGGAACGGCTGGCGCTCCTTCGACCCGGCGATGGATGCCGACCTGCAGCGCCGCCGCCAGCTCGGCACGGACCTGCGCGTCGCCCTCGCCGAGGGGCAGCTCGACCTCCACTACCAGCCGATCGTCGCCGCCGAGGGGTCGGCCCTGCGCGCCCGCGAGGCGCTCCTGCGCTGGCGCCACCCGCGCGAGGGGTTCGTCAGCCCGGGCGAGTTCATCCCGATCGCCGAGGCGACCGGGCAGATCCGCCGCCTCGGCGCCTGGGCGCTCGCCCAGGCCTGCGCCGACGCCGCGTCCTGGCCGGCGGAGGTCAAGGTGGCGGTGAACCTCTCCCCGGCGCAGTTCGTCGGCGACGGCCTCGTCGAGGAGGTGACCGCCGCGCTCAAGGCTACCGGCCTGCCGCCGGGGCGGCTCGAGCTCGAGATCACCGAATCGGTGCTGCTGCAGGACGACGAGGCCACGCTCGCCATCCTGCACCGCCTGCGGGCGCTCGGGGTCGGCACGGCGATGGACGATTTCGGCACCGGCTATTCCAGCCTGAGCTATCTGCGCCGCTTCCCCTTCGACAAGATCAAGATCGACCGCTGCTTCGTGCAGGGCCTCGGGCAGGAGGCGGGCGAGGAGACCGGCAGCGTCGAGATCGTCCGCGCCACCGTCGGCCTCGGCAAGGCCCTCGGCATGATCGTGCTGGCCGAGGGCGTCGAGACCGAGGCGCAGGCGGCGATCCTGCGCGAGGCGGGTTGCGACGAGTTGCAGGGCTACCTGTTCGGCCGGCCCTGCCCCGTGGGGGCGCTGCCGGGGGCAGGGGCGGCCGGCGGCGGGGTGTCGGCGGCGGCGTGAACCGACCCGCTCGTGACCCGACCCGTTCGGCGTCTCCCGCCGGCAGCTTTGAGAACCTCCGCTGCGCGGCCCCGGGATGACCCTGTGAGGCGGGACCGCGAGCGGGAGACCATGATTCGCAGGCAATTCGCCTTCTGCGTTGGTCGCGCTTCTTCTACCCCCGCAATGCCCGCTCGATCAGCCCCGCCGCCGCGAGCGCCCGTCCGTCGTCGCCGAACCGGGCGATCACCTGCACCCCGACCGGTAGGCCGGCGGAGGTCCGGTCGACCGGCAGGGTGACGCAGGGCACGCCCATCAGGGTCCAGAGCCGGTTGAAGCGCGAATCGCCCGTCTGGTCGAGGCCGGCCGGCGCGGAGCCTGGCGCCGCGTAGGTCAGGAGCACGTCGAAGCCGTTCTCGGAAAAAACGTCCTTCAGGCCGCGGCGGGCGTGGTGGGCGGTGCGGCGGGCGGCATCGTAGGCAGCGGTCTCGATGGCTTGCGCCGCGTCGAGGGCGGCGCGCAGGCGCGGCGGCAGGGCGTCGCGGTGGGCGGCGTATTCCCAGGCGAGCGCCTGGCGCGCCTCGTAGTCCTGGATCGTCCCGTGCGCCGCGAAGGCCTCGCCGAACGGAGCCGGCAGGACGAGGTCGCGGATCGTCGCGCCGGCCCCCTCGGCCGCGCGCGCCGCCCGGGCCAGCGCCGCCTCCGCCTCCGGCTCGGGGGCGGCGCAGAAGTCCTGGCGCAGGATCCCGATCCGGGGCGGGCCGACGTCGCCGGTGCGCGCGATGGCCGGCCGGTCGGCGAGCAGCGCGAGCGCGTGGGCGGCGTCGGCGACGCCCGCCGCGAACAGGCCGAGCGTGTCGAGGGCCCAGGAGTAGCACTTCACTCCCACCGTCGGCAGCAGCCGGAACGACGGCTTGACCCCGACGACGCCGCAGAACGCCGCCGGGCGGATGATCGAGCCGCCGGTCTGGGTGCCGAGCGCCAGCGGCAGCATCCCGGCCGCCACCGCGGCGGCCGACCCCGCCGAGGAGCCGCCGGGGGTGTGCCCGGGATTGTGCGGGTTGCGGGTCGCGGTGGGATCGAGGAAGGCGAAGGGCGTGGTGGTGGTCTTGGCCAGCGGCACCGCGCCGAGGGTCTTCAGCCGCGCCACCACCGGCGCGTCGGCGCGCGGGCGCCAATTCCCGTAGATCGGGGAACCCATGGTGGTCGGCAGGTCGGCGGTGTCGATGATGTCCTTGATCCCGACCGCGATGCCGGCGAGCGGGCCCTTCGCCGCGACGGCGGGGGCGGGATCGACGCAGACCAGGGCGCCGATCTCCGGCTCGCGGGCGGCGATCGCCTCGCGCACGAGGCCGACCGCCCCCTCGGGCGTCAGCCGGCCGGCATCGATTCGGGCGCAGAGGTCGAGGAGCGAGAGCATCGGGCCGTCCGGGCGGGAGGAGTCGGATGAACGACTTTGTAAGCGCATTGTGGCGGTGTGTTCCAGGACACGAAGTGGATCTCGCGCGCGTTGCGGCCGGGGCCCGGCTTCGGCTAAACCGGCGCCGTTCACCCGCCGCACGGCCGCCTGGGGCGGATCAGGCCGACGCGGCGGGGCGCCGGGAACCCGGCATCCTTCGCGAGTGAGCCCGTGACCTTTCCCTCCGCCCTGCCCCTGCAAGCTCAAGCAACCCGGACGCCTGCCATGCCCGCCCCCCGGGCCGTCTCGCGCCTCGGGCGCCTGTTCGGCCGTGGGCGCAGGGCCGACGCCCTGGCGGTGGAGCAGGACGGCGCCGCCGACGGGTTCGGCGGGCCCGGCATCCTGGCGGTGGCCGGGCTCAAGAAGAGCTACGGCGCCCGCACCGTCGTGCACGATGCCGGCCTGACCGTGCGCAACGGCGAGGCGGTCGGCCTGCTCGGCCCCAACGGCGCCGGCAAGACGACGATCTTCTACATGATCACCGGCCTGGTCTCGGCCGATCGCGGCACGATCAGCCTCGACGGCCAGGAGATCACCCGGCTGCCGATGTACCAGCGGGCGCGCCTCGGCATCGGCTACCTGCCGCAGGAGGCCTCGATCTTCCGCGGCCTCAACGTCGAGGACAACATCCGGGCGGTGCTCGAGGTGGTCGAGCCCGACCGCAAGGCCCGCGAGCGCAAGCTCGATTCGCTCCTCGAGGAGTTCAACATCACCCGCCTGCGCAAGTCGCCCTCGATCGCGCTCTCGGGCGGCGAGCGGCGGCGCTGCGAGATCGCCCGGGCGCTCGCCTCCTCGCCCTCCTTCATGCTGCTCGACGAGCCCTTCGCGGGCATCGACCCGATCGCGGTCGGCGACATCCAGGAACTGGTGATGCACCTCAAGGGCCGCGGCATCGGCGTGCTCATCACCGACCACAACGTGCGCGAGACGCTCGGCCTGATCGACCGGGCCTACATCGTCCATTCCGGCCGCATCCTCACCGAGGGCACGCCCGACGAGATCGTGGCGAACGAGGACGTGCGGCGGCTGTACCTGGGTGAGGATTTCCGGCTGTAGGATATTTTCTCCGACGAAGCGGATGCCGCTCCAGGGGATAAAATGCTGCGAAATCGAGAATCTCGTGCGTCGATCATGGCGCTCCCCCTTTCCGGGCCCGGAACGGGCCTGCACGACTGAAACGAAGTGGAAGGAGATCCGGGATCCAGTACAAGAACTCGCGAAGCGACCGTATGTTTGCGACGTTGCAACAAGCAGAGCCGCTTCGCGGCACTTCCTGTGCTGGTTCCCGGATCTCCTTCCGCTGACGCTCAGTCGTCCGGGAAAGGGGAGTGGCTTATGAAAGACCGTTCGGCAGCATGAAGTCCTTCCACATCGTGTGCCGTGTCACGCTGAGATCGGATGCATTCTAGGCGATTGCGGACTGGTGGATTTAAGGCTTTTCGCGATCTTCACTTGTCCGAAAATTGCAGATTCAAGTGACCTTGCGTCGATCCGCCCCCTCTTGAGTGGTAACGCTCTTTTCCACTGGCGCACGGCCCTGCCCTGCGCCACCCTCGCGCGCAGCCGGCCACGCCCTCACGATCGCTTTGACGCGTGACACGCTTCGGTTTAAAGCTGCTGTCAGATGTCTGAAGCAAGACTTGTGCCGACCCCGGTCGAAGCCGGGGCGTCGCATGGCGGGGCTGGCTGATGGGATTGCTGCAACGGCTCGAGATGCGCCAGGGCCAGGCCCTGGTGATGACGCCGCAACTCCTGCAGGCGATCAAGCTTCTGCAACTGTCCCACCTCGACCTCGCGGCCTACGTCGATGCGGAGCTGGAGCGCAACCCGCTCCTGGAGCGGGCCGAGATCGAGGCGCCGGAGCCGGGCGACTCCCGCGGCGAGGCGTCCGACTCGGGTGGCGACGGCGACGGGTTCGACAGCGAGGGCGGGGCCGAGCCCTGGCTCGCCCACGACCTCAACCCGAGCCGCAGCGAGATCGAGGGCGACCTCGGCACCCGCCTCGACAACGTGTTTCCGGATGACGGCCCGGTCGGCCGCGAGGCGCCGGCGGCGGGCGGGGAGGGCCTGTCTCTCACCCCGGCGCCCTGGAGCGGCAGCGGCGGCAGCTTCGACGGCGAGGCGCCGGATTTCGAGGCGACGCTGACCGCCGAATCCTCGCTGCACGACCACCTCTCGGCCCAGCTCGACATCGCCACCCGCGATCCGGTCGAGCGCCTGGTCGGCGGCTTCCTGGTCGATGCCATCGACGAGGCCGGCTACCTGCGCGAGGATCTCTCCGCCCTCGCCGAGCGCCTCGGCGTCGGTCTTCCGGTCGTCGAGCGGGTGCTGGGCCTCGTCCAGGGCTTCGACCCGTCCGGCGTCGGCGCCCGCGACCTCGCCGAGTGCCTGGCGATCCAGCTGCGCGAGCAGGACCGGTTCGATCCGGCGATGCAGGCGCTGGTCTCGCGCCTCGACCTCGTCGCCAAGCGCGACTTCTCCGGTTTGCGCCGCCTGTGCGGGGTCGACGAGGAGGACCTCGCCGACATGCTGTCGGAGCTGCGCCGCCTCGACCCCAAGCCCGGCCGCGCCTTCGGCGCCGGCCCGGTCGAGGTGCTGGTGCCGGACGTGTTCGTGCGCCCGGCCCCGGACGGCTCCTGGCTCGTCGAGCTCAACAGCGAGGCGCTCCCCCGGGTCCTGGTCAACCAGAGCTACTACGCCACCGTCTCGCGCGGGGCGGCGACCGACACCGACAAGGCCTTCCTGTCGGAATGCCTGCAGACCGCCAACTGGCTCACCCGCAGCCTGGAGCAGCGCGCCCGCACCATCCTGAAGGTGGCGAGCGAGATCGTGCGCCAGCAGGACGGGTTCTTCGTCAACGGCGTCGCCCACCTGCGGCCGCTCAACCTGAAGACCGTCGCCGACGCCATCGGCATGCACGAATCCACCGTCTCGCGGGTGACCTCGAACAAGTCGATCGGCACCAGTCGCGGCACCTTCGAGATGAAGTACTTCTTCACCGCGGCGATTCCCGGGGCGGCGGGCGCGGCCGCCCATTCCTCGGAAGCCGTGCGCCACCGCATCAAGCAGCTCATCGACGGCGAGACCGCCGACGACGTCCTGTCGGACGACGCCCTGGTGCAGCGCCTGCGCGGCGAGGGCGTCGACATCGCCCGCCGCACCGTGGCGAAGTACCGGGAATCCCTGCGCATCCCGTCCTCGATCGAGCGCCGGCGCGAGCGCGCGGCGATGCCGGCGCGCTGAACGCAGCGGCCACTCCTCCTCTGACGCAACTGAGCCGGCTTCGTTGACTTCGCGTCCGGGCGTTCTTAGCTCTTGAGGGCTGGCCCTCGCGCCGGAGACGTCCCCGGAGCCAGGGTCGACGAACAACGAGACCGGAGGGAGCTGATGGCAGCGTTGCGCGTGTCGGGTCGCGGCGTGGATCTCGGGGAGGCCCTGAGAACCCGGGTGGAGGAGCGGATCTCTGCCGCCCTCGCCAAGTACTTCGACGGTGCCTATCACGGTCACGTGACGGTCGGCCGGGACGGCAGCGCCTATCGCACCGACTGCGTGCTGCACCTGCCCTCGGGCATCACCCTGGAGGCCTCGGGCGCCGCCCACGACGCGAATGCGAGCTTCGACCAGACCGCCGAGCGGATCGAGAAGCGCCTGCGCCGCTACAAGCACCGCCTCAAGGCCCATCCGAACGGCCACGCCAAGGGCGCGGCGGTGGACGGTGTCCTCGGAAACGGGGCCCTGCGGAGCGACGACACCGCCGTGATGGAGGCGGCCTACTCGGTCATGGAATCGCCCGAGGAGGATACCGGCGAGCACCCGCCGATCATCGCCGAGAGCACCCGCACCCTGCACCGGCGCACGGTGAGCGAGGCGGTCGTGGAGCTCGATCTCACCGGTGTCCCCGTTCTCGTCTTCGTTCACGCTGGAACCGAGCGGGTCAACGTCGTATATCGTCGGGGCGACGGCGCGATCGGGTGGATCGATCCGCCGGAACGCGGCACTCCGTGAGCAGGGCTAACCCCCTGTCGCGGAAGGCCTCCGGTCCTGGAACAAGTGCGGGGCGCCTGTCGCGCTCCCCGCCGATGAGGCAGCGGTCTCGATGCCATTGCTGGAATTCCTGAAGCCGGAGGCGGTCCTCCCGGCGCTGCGTGCGCAGGGGAAGAAGCAGGTTCTGCAGGAGCTGGCCGCCCAGGCGGCCCGCCACCTGCCGGGCCTGGACGAGCGCGAGATCTTCGAGACGCTGCTCCAGCGCGAACGCCTCGGCTCGACCGGCATCGGCGAGGGCGTGGCGATCCCGCACGGCAAGCTGCCGGGGCTCGACACGCTGTTCGGCCTGATGGCCCGCCTCGAGCGCCCGGTCGATTTCGAGGCCCTGGACGGCCAGCCGGTCGACATCGCCTTCCTGCTGCTCGCCCCCGAGGGCGCCGGCGCCGATCACCTGAAGGCGCTCGCCCGGGTCGCCCGGGTGCTGCGCGAGCCCGGCATCATCGACCGCATCCGCGCCGCCCGCGACGCCGACGCGCTCTACGCCCTCCTGACCCAGTCCCCCGCGCAGGCGGCGTGACGATGCGGATCGTTCTCTGCGCGGCGACGGTCCTCGTCGTCGCCTCCAGCGGCGCGCGCGCCACCGACGGCACCTGCGCCCGCGATCTCCTGGTGGCGCAATCCTCGCAGAAGATGGCGATCGAGCGCCTGGAGACCGTCGGCGACGGCGAGGCCGACCGCTGCCGCGGCTGGCGCCAGCACGTCGACACGATGCGCCGTGCCGCCACCGTCTACGGCCGCTGCCTCTCGGGCGCGGAGCGCAGCGAGCGCCTGGCCCAGGTGCAGGGCTCCGAGAAGGAGTTTTCGGAGCTGCTGCGGAGCCGCTGCAAGGGGCGGTAGGCGGGCTTCAGGACCATCTTGCGGCTTCAAGGCTCTGCCTCGGAGCCTGGCAGGGTTGACGCCCGACCTTTTTCTCACCCTCCGCGTCATTCCGGGCTCCGCTGCGCGGCCCCGGAATGACGCGGAGGGTGTCAATTTTGCAGGAGCAAACCGGCAGCGTCTCGTGTTGTGGCGCCGCTCCTCACACTGGAGGATCGGCGCCACCGACGGGAGTAGCTCCTCACGCCACCTCGACGACGCGCTCCTCCACCACCGCTTCGTGCCCGCCATGCTGCTTCAGCGGGCGGTTGCCGGTAAGCCGCCGCAGCAGCACGTAGAAGACCGGGGTGAGGAACAGCCCGAAGGCCGTCACGCCGATCATGCCGGAAAAGACCGCCACGCCCATGGCGCGGCGCATCTCCGAGCCGGCGCCCGTGGCGGTGACGAGGGGCAGCACGCCCATGATGAAGGCCATCGAGGTCATCAGGATCGGGCGCAGCCGCAGGCGGCTCGCCTCGATCGCCGCCTGGACCGGCGTCCGGCCGGCGAATTCCAGCTCCCGGGCGAATTCGACGATCAGGATCGCGTTCTTGGCCGACAACCCGACCAGCACGATGAGGCCGATCTGCGTGAAGACGTTGTTGTCGCCCGACGACAGCCAGACCCCGGTCATTGCCGCGAGCAGGCCCATCGGCACGATCAAGAGGATCGCCAGCGGCAAAGCGAGGCTCTCGTACTGCGCCGCCAGAACCAGGAAGACGAGGAGCAGCGCCAGCGGAAACACCCACACGCCCGAATTCCCGGCGATGAACTCCTGGTAGGTGAGATCGGTCCACTCGAAGGAAAAGCCCCGCGGCAGGGTCTCGGCGGCGATGCGGGCGGCGGCCTCCTGCGCCTGGCCGGACGAGAAGCCGGGAGCGGCACCCGCGTTGATGTCGGCGGAGAGGAAGCCGTTGTAGCGCATCGCCCGCTCGGGGCCGGCGGTCTGGCGCACGCGCAGGAGGGTCGAGAGCGGCACCATCTCGCCGGAGCCCGCCCGCACCTTGAGCAGGCCCACATCGTCGGAATGGGCACGGAACGGGGCGTCGGCCTGGACCCTGACCGAGTAGGTGCGGCCGAAGCGGTTGAAGTCGTTGACGTAGAGCGATCCGAGATAGATCTGCAGCGTGTCGAATACGTCGGTGACCGGGATCTTGAGCTGGCGCGCCTTGGTCCGGTCGATATCCGCGAAGAGCTGCGGCACGTTCATCTGGAAGCTGGAGAACAACCCGGCGAGCTCGGGCGCCTGCGCGGCCTTCGCGAGGAAGGCCTTCGTGGCCTCGTTCAGCGCCTCGTAGCCGAGGCCGGCCCGGTCCTCGATCTGGAGCTTGAACCCGCCGATCGTGCCGAGGCCGTTGACCGGCGGCGGCGGGAACATCGCGATGAACGCCTCGGGGATGGAGGCGTACTTCTTGTTCAGCGACATCGCGATGGCGGCGCCGCTCAAGCCCGGCCCTTTCCGCTCCTCGAAGGGCTTGAGGGTCGAGAACACGATCCCCGAATTCGAGGAGTTGGTGAAGCCGTTGATCGACAGCCCCGGGAAGGCGACCGCGCTCTCGACGCCGGGCTCCTTGAGGGCGATCTCGCTCATACGGCGGATCACCTCCTCGGTCCGGTCGAGGGTCGCGCCGTCGGGGAGCTGCGCGAAGCCGACGAGGTACTGCTTGTCCTGGCCCGGCACGAAGCCGCCGGGGATCTGGCGGAACAGCCCCACGGTCACGCCGACGAGGACGAGGTAGATCACCATCATCGCGCCTTTACGCGAGATGACGCCGCCGACGCCGCGTCCGTAGCCGTCCGAGGCCCGACCGAAGGCGCGGTTGAAGCGGCGGAAGAACCAGCCGAGCAGGGTGTCGAGGACCCGCGTGAGCTGGTCCTTCGGCGCGTGATGATCCTTCAGCAGCAGGGCCGAGAGGGCGGGGGACAGGGTCAGCGAGTTGATCGCCGAGATCACGGTCGAGATCGCGATGGTCAGCGCGAACTGCTTGTAGAACTGCCCCGTCAGGCCGCTGATGAAGGCGAGCGGCACGAACACCGCCACCAGCACCAGCGCGATGGCGATGATCGGCCCCGAGACCTCGCGCATCGCCTGGTAGCTGGCGTCGCGCGGCGACAGGCCGGCCTCGATGTTGCGCTCGACGTTCTCCACCACGACGATCGCGTCGTCGACGACGATGCCGATGGCGAGCACGAGGCCGAACAGGCTGAGCGCGTTGATCGAGAAGCCGAAGGCGTGCATCACCGCGAAGGTGCCGACGATCGAGACCGGCACGGCGAGCAGCGGGATGATCGAGGCCCGCCAGGTCTGGAGGAAGAGGATCACCACCAGGACGACGAGGGCCACCGCCTCGAGCAGGGTGTGGATCACCGCCTCGATCGAGGCGCGCACGAACTGGGTGGGATCGTAGACGATCTGGTAGTCGATCCCCTCGGGCATGGTCTTCTTGATCTCCGCCATGGTCCGGCGGACCTCGTCGGAGATCTGGATCGCGTTCGAGCCGGGTGACTGCGAGATCGGGATCGCCACCGCCGACTTGTTGTCGAGGAGCGAGCGCAGCGCGTAGTCCGAAGCGCCGAGCTCGATCCGGGCGATGTCGCGCAGGCGCGTGATCTCGCCATTCTCGCCGGTCTTGACCACGATGTCGCCGAACTGCTCCTCGCTGGTCAGCCGCCCCTCGGCGTTGAGCGAGAGCTGGAGGTCGAGGCCGGGCACGGCCGGCGACGCGCCGATGACGCCGGCCGCGGCCTCGACGTTCTGGGCCTGGATCTCGCGGACCACGTCGCCGGCCGACAGGCCGTGCTCGGCGACCTTCTGCGGGTCGAGCCAGATCCGCATCGCGTAATCGCCCGAGCCGAAGAGCTGCACCTGGCCGACGCCGTCGAGGCGGGCGAGCCGGTCCTTGATGTTGAGCACCGCGTAGTTGCGCAGGTACGTCATGTCGTACCGACCGTTCGGCGAGACGAGGTGGACCACCATCGTCAGGTCGGGCGAGGACTTCACCGTGACGATGCCGAGCTGGCGCACGATCGCCGGCAGCCGCGGCTCGGCCTGCGAGACCCGGTTCTGCACCAGCTGCTGCGCCTTGTCGGGATCGGTGCCGAGGCGGAACGTGACGGTCAGCGTCATGATGCCGTCCGTCGTCGCCTGGCTCGACATGTAGAGCATGCCCTCGACGCCGTTGATCTGCTCCTCGATCGGCGTCGCCACGGTCTCGGCGATGACCTTGGGGTTGGCCCCCGGGAAGGTCGCCCGCACCACCACGGAAGGCGGCACCACGTCCGGGTACTCGGAGATCGGCATCGCGAACAGCGACAAAAGCCCGCCGATGAAGATGAGCACCGAGAGCACGCCCGCGAAGATCGGGCGGTCGATGAAGAACTTGGAGAGGTTCATGCCGCCCTCCGGGGGCGCGAGGGATCCTGGAGGCGGCAGCCGCCTCATGCGTCAGGATGAAGGGGAGTCGCGGGATCCCCTCTCCAGGCGATGCCGGGCTTGCCAGAGATCCTTGCCCGGTATCGCTGCAAGGTGTGGGAGAGGGGTAGGGGTGAGGGTGTGACGGTTCAGGATCAAGCACTGATCGGGGTGCTGGGACCGGAACGATCCGAGTTCTACTCGGCAGCGTAGCACCTTCACCCCTGGCCCCTCTCCCACACGGGAGAGGGGAACGGTGATTTATCTTTGAGCGCGTGCGATAGTGGAAACGTGTATTTCGGATCTGGCTCCGCTCTGCTCGACAGCCCTGAAACCCTCCGCGTCATCCCGGGGCCGCGCAGCGGAGCCCGGGATCCAGACACTCAGGTGGAGGAGAATGGAGCGAGGGACCGCCAGAGCATCTGGACGAGCACCTGCGGTTCTGGATTCCGGGCTCCGCTGCGCGGCCCCGGAATGACGATGGAGGTCTTCAGGTCAGCCGAAGCCACCCCTCACCGCTGCGCCAGCTTCCCCGTCCCCGGCTCCTGCATCGGCCGTGCCCCCATCGTCACCGGGGACGGGCTGACGAGGCTGCCCGGGCGCACCCGCTGCAAGCCGTTGACGACGATCCGTTCGCCGCCCGACAGGCCGGCGGTGACGATCCGCAGGCCCTCGACCGACCGGCCAAGGGTGACGGCCCGGAACTCGGCCCGGTTGTCGGCCCCGACCACCAGCACGAAGCGCTTGTCCTGGTCGGTGCCGACCGCCCGCTCGTCGACGAGGAGCAGCCGCTCGGGCGCCGCCTGGCCGAGGCGCATCCGGGCGAACTGTCCGGGGATCAGGTGCCCGTCGCCATTGGCGAAGGTGGCGCGCACCCGCACCGTGCCGCTTCGGGCATCGACCTTGTTGTCGATGAACTGGAGGTGCCCCTTCGCGCGCTCGCCGTCGGCGGTCGCCATCTCGACCGGGATGCGGTCGAGCCTGCCGCGCCGGCCGGACGGATCGGCGATGGCGCTAAGCGCCTTCAGCACCACCGTCTCGTCGGCGTCGAAGCTCGCGTAGATCGGGTCGACCGAGACCAGGGTGGTGAGCACCGCCGCACCCGCCCCCGTCGCCACGAGGTTGCCCGGGGTGATCTCCCGGCGCCCGACCCGGCCGCCCACCGCCGCCCGCACCTGCGTGTAGTCGAGGTTGAGCCGGGCGGAGGCCAGCGTCGCCTTCGCGGCGTCGAGATTGGCCTTCGCCTCCTTGAAGGCGTTCGCCCGCACGTCGAGGTCGCGCGCGGTGACGATGCGCTGGTCCGACAGGCGCTGCCCGCGCTCGTAGTCGCTCGCCGTCAGCGCCAGCCGCGCCTCGGCGACGGCGACCTGCGCCTCCAGGCGCTGCACCTCGGCCGCGTAGGGCGCGGGGTCGATCGTCACCAGGAGGTCGCCGGCGCGGACGAGGTCGCCCTCGGAAAAGTGCGTCGCCGCGACCGCGCCGCCCACCCGGGCCCGCACGTCGACGCGCTCGACCGCCTCGAGGCGGCCCGAGAATTCATCGAACAGCACCACGTCGCGCGGTTCGACGGCGGCGACCGGCACCGGGACCGCCTGCTCGACCGGCGGGGTCGCAGCGATGGCCTGATTGCCCGAGAGGCGCGACAGGGGTGCGAAATGGTAGGATGCCCCTGCGAGAAGCGCGAGGGCGAGGCCGGCCGCGGCGAGGCGCGGGGTCTTTCTCGAAGGGACGATAGCAGGATCGGGATTCACGACCGGCTCCGACATCTGTAAGGTGCGTTACACATGTCGGCATGGACGCCGGCCGTCAAGAGACTTATCTACCACTCGATACAAAAGTTGGAGCCAGCGGACAATGGTGATGGGGCGGCCCCGGGCCTTCTGCACGGAGAAGGCCCTCGACGAGGCGATGGAGGTGTTCTGGCGCCACGGCTACGACGGGGCGACGCTGGCGATGCTCACGAAGGCGATGGGCATCAAGCCGCCGAGCCTCTACGCCGCCTTCGGCAGCAAGGAGGGCCTCTTGAAGGCTGCCCTCGACCGCTACGCCGAGCGGCGGTCCGAGCACATGCGCTACGTGCTCGACGGCGCCACCGCCCGCGACGTCGCCGAGCGCTTCCTGTCGAGCATCGCTGAGAGCCATACCGACCCGGCGAACCCGCCCGGCTGTCTGCTGGTCCAGGGGGGACTGGCCTGCGGCGCGGGTTCCGAAAACATCCCGTTCGAGCTCGCCGCCCGCCGCGCCCAGGGCGAAACCGAACTGCGCGATCGCTTCGTGCGGGCGAGGGAGGAGGGGGATCTTCCCCAGGGCAGCGACCCGGCCGCGCTCGCCCGCTTCCTGTCGACGGTCGCCTCGGGGATGGGGGTGCTGGCTTCCTCGGGGGCGGACCGGGAGGCGCTGCGGGAGGTGGCGCGTGTGTCGCTCGGCGCGTTCCCGCCGAGCCCTGCGGCGGCGCGAGAACAGCGCTGACGAGGGGATGCCCGGCGCGTCGGCGTTCCGGCGGGCGCTGCCCGGCGGTCGAGGTTGCAGCGATGGATTTGGTCGATCGGTAGCGATCCCTGGATGCGGCCTAACCGTAAAACCATGACCCGGGTCATGGCTCTTTGGGTAATGCCGGGCAATCGAGGCGATGACCTTCGGTTAGATCTTTACCGGAAATTATCGTCGGTCCGGTTTCGTGGCGCTCCCAGGGGCGTTCGCCCCGCGTCTCATCGGCCCTCCCATGGCCCATGACGCCAAACAGTGCGCCGCGAGTTCGTTCACCCCATGGTTTCCCTGTCCAAGCTGGCTGTCAGGCTGCCCTCGACCATCGTCGGGCTCGCGCTCGTGAGCGCGACGGTGATGGGTGGCTTGAGCTGGCATTCGGCGAAGAGCAGCCTGGTCGCGGCCGTCCAGGATCGGCTCCAGCTCGCGGCGACGGCGACCGGCCACGGCGTCGCCCTCGTCGCCGATCAGGCCAAGGCCGATTTCGTCGCCGCCGCCGGCCACCCTCAGGTCGCCTCGAACTTCACCGACCTGATCGAGACCCTCGACCCGGCCAAGCCCGATTACGCCGGGATCCTGGCAGCGTTCCGGGCCCCGCCGAGCCCGGAGGCGCGGCTCGCCTTCGACGGCACCACCAACACGATGTATGGCCGCCGCCACGTCAAGGTGCAGGAGGTGGCCCGCAAGCTCCTGGGACGGCCCGGCTACGCCGACCTCATGTTCCTCGATCCCGACGGGCGCATCGTCTACACGGCGACCAAGGGCGACGACTTCGCCGCCACGGTCGCCGATCCGGCCCTGCGCGAGACCGGCCTCGCCCGGCTGTTCGCGCAGATGAAGGGAGCGGCGCCCGACGCGGTCTCCTTCGCGGATTTTTCCGCCTATCCGGTCGGCGGGGCCCCGGCGGCCTTCATCGGCAAGGCGATGAGCCGGCGCGCCAACGTCGCCATGGGCACCGCGCAGGCGGTGGAGCGGGCCGGCTACATCGTGATGCGGATCACTCCCGCCCTGTTCGACGCGACCCTGGCCCAGCGCGCCGGCCTCGGCGGGACCGGCCAGACCCTGGTGGTCGGCGACGACGGGCGCCTGCGCGCCACGCCGCCCCTGTCGACGGGCATTGCGGCCGGCGCTCCCGCGAGCGGTCTCGGCTTCACCCCGGACCAGGTCGCCGCGCAGGCGCCGTTCTCCTACGAGGCGCCCACCGGCCGCCGCATGGCGGTGAGCGCCGCCGTGCCGGTGCTCGGTGCCCGCTGGACCATGCTGGCCGAGCAGTCCGAGGCCGAGGCGCTGCGGGCGGTGGACGCCCTGTCGCGGATCCTGGTGCTGATCGGCCTCGCCGTGCTCGCCGGCACCGCGATCCTCGGGCTCCTGATGTCGCGGGCGATCGTGCGTCCCCTCGGCGCGCTCACCGCGGCCCTCACGGCGCTGGCCGCCCGCCGGACCCTCGACGAGGTGCCCGGCCACCGGCGCCGCGACGAGATCGGCGACATCGCCCGGGCCGTCGCGATGATCCGCGACTTGTCCCTGGAGGAGGCGGCGCAGCAGCTCCAGACCACCGAGGCGGCGCGTCTGCGCGAGGAGCAGGCCCGGCGCGGCCTGCTGCGCGACCTCGCCGACCGGTTCGAGGTCTCGGTCGGCGGCATCGTGGCGGCGGTCTCGGGCACGGCCGAGGGGCTGACCGGAGCCTCCGGCGCCGTGACTCGCGCGGTCGAGGGGACCGCGTCCCGCTCGGTCGGCGTCGCCGCCACCGCACGGCAGACCAGCGGCAATGTCGGCGCCGTCGCGGCGGCGGCCGAGGAGCTCGGCGCGACCGTCGCGGAGATCGGCCGCCAGGTCGTGCAGGCCGCCACGATGTCGGCCGAGGCGGTGGCGCAGGCCCGCGACGCCGGCGGCACGATGGCGGACCTCTCCGCCGCCGCCGCCCGCATCGGCGACGTCGTCGGCCTCGTCTCGCAGATCGCCGGCCAGACCAACCTGCTGGCGCTGAACGCCACCATCGAGGCGGCGCGCGCCGGCGAGGCCGGCCGCGGCTTCGCGGTGGTCGCCGCGGAGGTCAAGGAACTGGCGAGCCAGACGGCCCGCGCGACCGACGAGATCGGCCGCCACGTCGCGGCGATCCAGTCCACCAGCCAGGGGGCCGGGGCGGCGATCGCCGGCGTCACCGCGCAGATCGAGGCGATGAGCCAGGTCGCGACCGGCATCGCCTCGGCGATCGAGGAACAGGGCGCGATGACCCAGGAGATCGTGCGCCAGATGGCCGAGGCGACGGACGGCACCGCCGCCATGACGCACGACATCGGTGAGGTCGCCGACGCGGCGGGCAGCGCCGGCCGGGCGGCCGGAGAGGTGGCGCAGGCCTCCGACGCCCTGTCGGACCAGTGCGCCCGCCTGCGCCGGGAGGTCGACGGCTTCCTGACCAGCGTCCGCGCCGCCTGACCGCCCGGGCCGGCGGTCGCGACCGCCGGCCTTGAACACGTCTACCGGCCGAGATGCCGGTTGAAGAACCAGGCGATTTCCTCGAACACCTTCCGGGTCTCGGGCGCGGTGTCGTCGCGGATGTAGTGGGCATGCGACTGCCCTTCGCCGACCTGCAGGTAGGCCTCGACCCCGGAGTCGCGCAGCTTGCGGTGCACCCGGACGGTGTTCGACAGCAGCAGGTCGCGGGTGCCGGTGGTCAGGATCGTCGGCGGAAAGCCGTGCAGGTCGCCGTAGACCGGCGACAGCATCGGGTCCTTCAGGTCGTGGCCGTTGGCATAGACCTTGGCGCCGGCGTCGCAGAAGCCGTCGGGCGAGACCAGCACGTTGTCGAGCATCGCGTTGGTGACGAAGCTGTCGCCGACCTTGGTGGTGTCCGACATCGGCGTGCCGGGGGCGATCGCAGCCGGGAGCGGCAGCCCCTCCTGCTTGGCGCGCAGCACCATGGCGAGGGTCAGCGCCCCGCCCGCCGAGGTGCCGAAGATCGCCATGTTCTTCGGATCGGCCATCTTGGTGGCTGCCTTCCACACGGTCATCGCGTCGTCGTGCGCGGCCGGGTAGGTCGCCTCCGGGGGCATCCGGTAATCGACCGAGATGACCTTGAAGCGGCCGAACCCGGCCATGAAGATCGCCTCCGGCAGGCCGGCCTCGCCGGGATTGAGCACGTAGCAGCCGCCATGGACGTGGACGAGGAGCCGGTTGCGGTTCTCCGGCGGGATCTCCTCGGGCGTGACGATGAAGGCGCGCACCCCGTCGATCGTGGTGCGCTCGACCTTCACCTTCAGGCGCTCGAGCATGCCGGGCACGAGCTTTCCGAGCGCGGCGGCGCCGGCTTCGGCGACGGGCTTCCACGCCTCGCCGGTCTTCGGCTGGATGTCCCAGTTGGTGCGCAGGGGCGCGCCGATGATCTTCGCCATCTGCGGGCTGACGTCGTCCGGCACCGGGACGCTCTTGGCCGGCACCTGCAGCGGGGGCGGCGGCGCGCTTTGCGCGGCCGCTTGGGTGACGGCGGCGAGAGCCGCCAGGGTCAGGGCACCCGTCAAGGCGCCGCTCCAGCCGCCGAGGCGGCGCGGACGATGGGTCATGGGCAAAACTCCTCCCGGCCGGTCTCCGCGCCGTCTCGTGCGGCGCTTCCCCCGGCGCGAAGGAGTGTAGGGCGGCGGAGTATGCCCGCAAGCCGGCGTCGCGCGAGCGTCGGGGCTCTCACCCCGGCAGCCGCAGCCGCGCCCGCAATCCCCCCATCGCCGACCGGTCGAGCGCCAGCCCGCCGCCGTAGAGCTCGGCAAGCTCCGTCGTGATGGCGAGGCCGAAGCCGTGGCCGGGCACCCGCTCGTCGAGACGCCGGCCGCGCTGCGCCACCGCCGCCAGGGCCTCGGGCCCGAGGCCCGGGCCGTCATCCTCGATCGCCACCACCACGTCGCTGCCCGAGCCTTCCGCCGACACCCTCACCTCCCGCCGGCACCAGGTGCAGGCATTGTCGACGAGGTTGCCCAGCATCTCGTCGAGGTCCTGCGGGTCGCAGGCCGCGGCGAGGCCCGGTGGGACGGCGCAGGTCACCCGCACCCCTTTTTCGGCGTGGAGCCGTTCGAGCGCGCCGGCGAGGTCGGCGACCGGCCCGGCGAGTTCGGTGCGGATCCTGGCCGCCCCGGTCAGCGCGGCGCTGCGGGCCCGGCGCAGGTGATGGCGCACGCCGCGGTCGAGATGAGCGACAAGCTGCGACAGGCGCCCGTCCGGATCGCGGCCGGGCTCCGACAGGGCGAGCGACAGGGTGGCGAGCGGCGTCTTCAACCCGTGGGCGAGATTCGCCACGTGGGTTCGGGCCTGGGCGAGCTGCGCGGCGTTCTGGTCGAGGAGCGCGTTGATCTCGGCGGCGAGCGGCCGGACCTCCGCCGGCTGCGGATCGGGCACCCGCTCGCGCCGCCCGGCCCGCACGGCCTCCAGTTCCTGGCGCAGCCGGTCGAGGGGGCGAAGCCCCAGGCGCACCTGCGCCACCGCGCCGGCGGCGAGGCACAGGCCCAGCACCCCGAGGCTCGCGGTGAGCGCCAGCCCCGCCTCGCGCAGCGGGCCGTAGAGGGCCGCCCGCGGCGCGCTCGCCGTCACCACCGTGCCGTCCGGCAGGGCGAGGACGCGCAGGATCAGGGCCTCGCCGCGCGGCCCGGCGCCTTCCGCCGGGCGGGGCCGGTCGTCGTCGGCCGCCGGCGCCGACGTCACGGCGAGGGCGCGGGTGCCGAGCGAGCCGGAGCCGAGCCGGGCGGAGCCGCGTGTCACCTGCCAGGTCCAGCCCGAGCCCGGCCGGTCGAAGGGCGGCGCGTCGAGGTCGCGGGAGAGCCGCAAGGTCGGCCCCGGCTCCAGGCCCGAGACCAGGGAGACGATCTGCGCGTCGAGCCGCTGATCGATCTGCCCGCGCACGAAGCGGGCGAGGATCAGCCCGATCGCCAGGCCCGCCACCACGAGCGCGGTCGCGATCAGCGCCAGCGCCCCGAGGAGCAGGCGCCGGCGCAGCGAGCCGATCTGGCCGAGAGCCGTCACGACGCCTCGCCGGCGGTGAGGCGATAGCCGTGGCCGCGCACGGTCTCGATCCGGGCCGGGGCGATCTTGCGGCGCAAGCGGGTGATGATGACCTCGACCGAGTTCGAATCGACCTCGGCGTCGCCCTCGTAGACCCGCTCCAGCAGCTCGCCCCGCGGCACCACCCCGTCCCGGCGCAGGATCAGGCAGGAGAGCACCCGCCATTCGAGCGCGGTGAGCTTGAGCGGCAGCCCGTCGCGGGTGAAGGCGCCGAGGCCGGGATCGAAGCTGACCGGCCCGCACGTGACGGTCGTCGCCCCGTGGGCGGCGGCGCGGCGCACGAGGGCGCGCAGGCGGATCACCAGCTCCTCGACCCGGAACGGCTTCACCAGGTAGTCGTCGGCCCCGGCCTTGAAGCCCGCCACCTTGTCGCTCCAGGCGTCCCGGGCGGTGAGGATCAGCACCGGCAGGGTGCGGCCGGCCGCGCGCCAGCCCTGGAGCACGGCGATCCCGTCGCGCTTCGGCAGGCCGAGATCGAGCACCGCGGCGTCGTAGGTCTCGGTGTCGCCGAGATGCGCGCCGTCCTCGCCGTCGCGGGCGTGATCGACGGCGCAGTTCTCGGCGCGCAGGACCCGCAGGATCTCGGCCGCGAGGGCCGCGTCGTCCTCGACGAGCAGGAGCTTCATGGGGGAGAGACCAGGTGTCCAAATCGGATTCCGCCGTAGTCCCGGCGGTTTAACCGAACCTGAACGGTCGGGTTCAGGCCCGGTTCCCGGGGCCTGACGTAGAAGCAGCGCCGACCCGGACAGGGCCTCAACCACCAGGGACCACACCCATGACCGACCAGACCACCATCGAGGGCAAGGCCGTCGCGATCGAGACCCCGGCCACCGAGACGAGGACCGAGGCGCCCGCGTCTGCCCCGCGCTCGCGGCCCCGCCGCGGCCTCCTCGTCGGCGCCGTGGCGGTGCCGCTGGCGCTCGGCGCCGTCGGGCTCTCGCTGGCCCAGCCGGCGCAGACGCCGCTCACTCCCGTCGCGCCGGTCGCCGTGAGCGCGCTCGCCCCCTCCGGCGCCACCGCCGCCAAGGGCGAGGTCGCAGAGATTTTTGGGAACAAGTTCATCCTCCAGGACGGCACCGGCCGGGCTCTGGTCGAGACCGGCCGGGCCGGGGAGGGGGCCAATCTGGTCGCCAAGGGCGAGAGCGTCACGGTGCAAGGCCGGTTCGAGAACGGCTTCCTGCACGCCGCCGCGTTGACCCGGGCCGACGGCCGCGTCGAGGCGCTGCGCCCGATGGGCCCGCCCCCCGGCGGCCTCGACTGGGCCAAGGACAAGGTGGGCTTGGGTCCGAGCGTCGACGTCCCGGCCCTCACCAAGGCGGTCACCGATGCCGGCTACACGGACGTGCGCGTCGCCGGCCGCGGGCCGCGCCACCTCGACGTGGCGGCCAAGGGCCAGGACGGCAAGGAGCGGATGCTCCATGTCGGCTTCGACGGGCAGATCCGCGAGAAGCGGGTGTTCTGAGCGTCGTGACGGTGCACGCCGGGCGGCGTCCGGCGCTCCTGCACGAGCAAACTGCTCTGAAATAAAAGTCGCGGGCATTCCCCTCTCCCCGCGGGCGGCAGGGCTGTCCGGGGAAAGGAATGGCGCGACTTTACCCCTCCCCCCTCTGCGGGGGAGGGTGGCGAGCGTAAGCGAGCCGGGAGAGGGGACGCCGCTTCCGGATATGGCTGAGCCGTCGTGAAGGGCGCCACCTGGAACAGCGTCGCGCTGCCCCTCTCCCGACCCCCGCTGACGCGGGGGCCACCCTCCCCCGCAGAGGGGGGAGGAAGAAATCCGAGCCCCTTCTGTTCCCCGGACAGCCCTGCCGCCCGCGGGGAGAGGAGAAACCCCACCCTTTCGGTTCCCGCACTGCCCTGGATACCGCGGGAGTCGTAAAGGGCTGAGACCGGCCCTACAGCGTCGCCAGCACACCCCCGTCCACGTACAGAATCTGCCCGTTGACGAAATCCGAGGCCGACGATGCCAGGAAGATCGCCGCGCCTTGCAGCTCCTCCACCCGGCCCCAGCGCCCGGCAGGGGTGCGGTTCTTCAGCCAGGCGTCGAATTCCGGGTTCTCGATCAGCGCCTGGTTCAGCGGCGTGGCGAAGTAGCCCGGGCCGATGCCGTTCACCTGCAGGCCGTGGCGGGCCCAGTCGGTGCACATGCCCTTGGTCAGGTTCTTCACCGCGCCCTTCGAGGCGGTGTAGGGGGCGATCGAGTAGCGCGCCGCCTCGCTCTGGAGGCTGGCGATGTTGATGATCTTGCCGCGCTTGCGCGAGATCATGTGCCGGGCCACCGCCTGGCCGACGTAGAACACGCTGTCGAGGTTGATCCGCATCAGCTCGTGCCAGGTCTCGACGGAGTAATCCTCGAGCGGCCCGCGGCGCTGGATGCCGGCATTGTTGACGAGAATGTCGATCGCGCCGATCTCGGCCTCGATCCGGTCGATACCGGCCTTCACGGCGGCAGCGTCCGACACGTCGAAGGCCGCCGCCTCGGCCGTGAGGCCCTCCTTGCGCAATTCGGCCACCGCGCCGTCGAGCTTTCCCGCGTCGCGGCCGTTGAGCACGATCGCCGCTCCGGCGCGGCCGAGGCCGAGCGCGAGAGACAGGCCGATGCCCTGGCTGGAGCCGGTCACCAGGGCCCGTCGGCCCGACAGATCGAACAAGGCGGTCGACACGAGACGCTTCCTCCTCTGGAGCGCCCCGGTCCCGGCGGCCGGCGAGGCCGCTCCCGCGATTGCGCTTGTGCCGGAAGGGAAGCATGGTACCGGTACCAGCGCAAGCGGCATCTCGGCGCGAGAATCGCGCCGGTCCAGACGCCGCACCGGGAGGAGACCTGACGCATGACGCTCGCCGCGCGCATCCACGCCGCCAAGGACCTGCGGGTCGAGGCGATCTCGCTCCGCGAGCCGGCGGCCGACGAGGTCGTGGTCGCGCTCGGCGCGGGCGGCATCTGCGGATCGGACCTGTCCTATTACGGCAAGGGCCGGGTCGGCGACTTCAGCTTGCGCGAGCCGATGGTGCTCGGCCACGAGGTCGCCGGCACGGTGGAGCGGGTCGGCGCGGCCGTCACCGGCGTCAAGCCCGGCGACCGGGTCGCGGTCGATCCGAGCCGGCCCTGCCTCGCCTGCGACTATTGCCGCGCCGGCCGCTCGAACCTGTGCCGCAACATGCGCTTCTTCGGCTCGGCGGCGATCTACCCGCACGTCCAGGGCGGCTTCAGCGAGCACTTCCTCGCCCGGGCCGACCAGTGCGTGGCGATCCCCGACTCCATGCCGATGCGGGTCGCGGCCTGCGGCGAGCCGCTGGCGGTGTCGCTGCACGGGATCCGGCGGGCGGGCGAGCTGCTCGGCCGCCACGTCCTCATCGCCGGGACCGGGCCGATCGGCCTGCTGTGCCTGATGGCCGCGAAGCTCGCCGGCGCCCGTCGGATCGTCTGCACCGACCTCGCCGACGCGCCGCTCGCCATCGCCCGGGAGATCGGCGCGGCCGAGACCATCAATGTCGGGACCGAGCCGGAGCGGCTCTCGGCCTACGAGGCCGACAAGGGCACCTTCGACGTCGCGCTGGAGGCGACCGGCTCGCCCGCGGCCCTCGCCTCGCTGTTCCGGGTGGTGCGGCCCGGAGGCCGGGTGGTGCAGCTCGGCATGATGCCGCCCGGCGACGTGCCGGTGCCGGCCAACATGCTGATGGCGCGCGAGATCGACTTCGTCGGCGCGTTCCGCTTCCACGAGGAGTACCGCACCGCCATCGCGCTGCTCGC
This sequence comes from Methylobacterium sp. 17Sr1-1, assembly GCF_003173775.1. NCBI lineage: Bacteria > Pseudomonadati > Pseudomonadota > Alphaproteobacteria > Hyphomicrobiales > Methylobacteriaceae > Methylobacterium > Methylobacterium sp. 17Sr1-1. The sequence continues at coordinate 4,833,352 of NZ_CP029552.1, forward strand.
CGCCGGCCGGATCGATGTCGGGCCGATCCTCTCGGCCGAGATGCCGATGAGCCGGGCCGACGAGGCCTTCGCGCTCGCCGCCGATCGCAGCCGGGCGATCAAGGTCCATCTCGCCTTCTAGGGCTTACGGTGGCCGAGGACCGGGCGCCGCCCCGCCGGGCGCCGACGATGCGCGACGTGTCGCGCCTCGCCGGCGTCTCGCCGATGACGGTCTCGCGCACCCTCGCCGAGCCGGGTCTCGTCTCGGAGGAGGCGCGGGCGCGGGTGCTCGCGGCGGTGGACCGGCTCGGCTACGTGCCGGATCGGGGGGCGGGGGGCCTGTCGTCGCGGCGCACCGGCTTCGTCGCCCTGATCGTCCCGACGCTGACCAACCCGAACTTCGCCGACACCGCCGCCGGCCTCACGGCGGCGATGCGCCCGCGCGGCTACCAGCCCCTGATCGGGGTCACCGGCTACTCGCTGGCCGAGGAGGAGGTCGTGCTGCGCGCGATGCTGTCGCGCCGCCCGGACGCGATCGTCGTGGCGGGCATGCGGCACTCTCCCGCCGCGCGCGATCTGCTCGCCCGCGCCGGCGTGCCGGTGGTGGAGATCTGGGACCGGCCCGAGATGCCGATCGACCGGGCGGTGGGTTTCTCCAACTACGAGGCCGGCCGGCTCGCCGCGCAGACCCTGATCGGCCTCGGCGCCACCCGCATCGCCGGGCTCGGGCCGGAGCGGACCGGCGAGGTCCGGGATTTTCGGGGCGAGGAGCGCCTGCGCGGCCTGCGCGACGGCCTCCGGCAGGCCGGCCTGCCGGACGACCTGATCCTGCATCACGGACGGGCGGCGGGCGCCTTCGCGCAGGGGGCCGAGGCGATGGCCGAACTTCTGGCCCGCGGCGGCGCGCAGGCGGTCTTCCTCGTCTCCGACATCTCGGCCTTCGGCGCCCTGATGGAGTGCCAGCGCCGCGGCCTGCGCGTGCCGCAGGACGTCCGGATCCTCGGCTTCGGCGACTTCGAGATCGGCCGCCAATGCGTACCGCCCCTCTCCACCATCGCGGTCGACCCGGTCGGGATCGGGCGACGGACCGGCGAGCTGCTGCTCGGGCTCATCGACGGGGAGGCGGCCGCACCGGTGGTGGTCGATCTGGGATTTCGCCTCGTTCTGCGGGAGAGCACCGGTTAGAGCCTTGTGCCGTCAGGCCAGACGCGGCTCCGGACCCTGGCGCGACCGCAGCACCGGAGCTACGGCCTCGTGCTCCTCCTCGTCCCGGGCGACGCGCACCGCCTGCGGCAGCTCGACCAGCGGGAACAGGTCCTGCAGCCCGCGCGAGACGCCCGTGAGGACCGGGGCGAAGGGGCCGGAGAGCGGGGAGGGGGCCGCGTCGGCCTTGACGAATCGGGAGCTGGACATGTGGCGGTGCAAACCTCGGAGTCAGCGTCAACGCGCTGCACCATGATTTGGTTCACGGCCTGCGTGCAGATGATCCCCCGGCCCGCGCATCGGTGCGGGAGAGCAACATAGGCTGTCGTGCCGCGGCGGGACCCTCCCTTAGGTTCGGGGCAGGACCCCGCGCGGGAGCGACCCGTCACGATGCTCACCCGGCCCTTCGGAGACTCCACCGCCTGGCGCGCCGCCGTCCTGCTCGGGCTCTTCAGCAGCACCTTCTCGACCCTGGTGAGCCAGTTGACCGCCGCTCGCATCGGCCGCGACGCGGCGGTCGACTGGATGGCGGTCGCGGCGATTCCGCTGCGCGACGCCGCGCTCTCGCCCGAGCCGGGCTGGCCGGTCATCGCGGCCGGCATCCTGTTTCACCAATGGGCGGATGTCTCCTGGGCGCTGGTGTTCTTCGGGCTCCTCGGCCGTTGGACGGCGGGATTGTCGCCCGCCACCCTGCTGGTCCTGTGCGGGCCCTGGGCGCTCCTGACCTCGTCGCTCGAATGGTTCGTGCTGGTGCCGTTGCTGCCGTTCCGCCAGCCGCTCTTCACCCTCGAGCAGCCCTACTGGATCGGCTTCCTCGTCCACCTGACCTCGGCCTCGCTCTACCCGCTGTTCCCGGCCCTGCGCGACTGGATCGCCGGCCGGTCCTCGCCGCACCGGCGCTTCGCGGAGGTGTGGGCCGGCCTCGCCGCGGCGGGAGCCTCCGGACTCGGCCTCCTGGCGCTCCTCGGCTGGCTCGGTTGGGAGGTGCCGCATCTCGGCGACGCGACCTTCGACCAGGCCTACCTGCGGCGGATGAGCGACCACCACGCGCAGGGTGCGCAGCTCGCGGCTCTCGCCGTGGCGAAGGCCGAGGATCCGCACCTGCGGGCGCTGGCCGGGCTGATGGAGGCGGCGCAGAACGGCGAGATCGCCGTGATGTCGCAATGGTGGGATAGCTGGTTTCCGGCGCTCTCGGCCCTCTGCACGCCGCAGGAGCGCGAGGCGATGCCCGGGCGGGCGCGTCCCGACGAGATCGAGACTTTGCGCCGGGCCGAGGGGCGCGCCTTCGACGCGCTGTTCGTCGCCCTGATAAGCCGCCACCACGCCGGCGCGGCGCAGATGGCCGACGAGGCCCTGGGCCGGGCCGGAGATCCTCGGGTGCGCCTCCTCTCCCACGCCATCCGCCACCAGCAGCGCGGCGAGATCGACCTGATGCGCGGGACGCGGGATCTCGCGGCGGTCGCGGCGGCGGCCCGCAACCTTCTCCTGCCCTTCGGACACGTGACGGCGGACCGCGCCCTCGACCGGGCCGGGCCGTGAAGGGCCCGCTCACCCCCGCGCCGTCGGGGCGATCAGCGTCTCGGTCGCGCCGGCCGGGTCCATGCCGATGCGGCCCCAGCCCGGCAGCTTCAGGGCCGGGCGGCGCAGGTCGAGCCCCGCCACCGTGCCGAGCACGTTCAGCTCGATCCCCTCGACCCAGCCGAGGGTGAGGCCGAGATAGCCCCGCGCCGAGAGCTGCACCCCGGTGCGGCTCGGCGTCCAGGCGACCAGGTTCTCCGAAAAGTCCTTGCCCAGAGCCGTCGGCGGCAGCGCCACGGCAAGGTCCGGCACCGCCCGCAGCACGTGGGCCACGAAGGTGTTGGAGTTCGGCCCCGGCCAGGCGTTGTAGCTGCCGGCCTTCGCGTAGGGATAGGCCGCGACCGCCGCGCGGATGGCCGGCACGGCGCGCGCCGCCGCCTCGCCGTCGAGGGCGAGCACCACCTGCGGCGGGTTGCCGAACCAGCGCGCGTCGGCGGCGTAGGCATCGGTCCGCACCGGCAGGCCCCAGCCGACCACGTCGTAGCGGGTGTAGCGCGGGGCGCCGGCCTCCTTGACGACGATCCAGGTGTGATGGGCGAAGATGCCCCGCCAGCGCCCGACCCGGGCGGCGTAGATCCGCACGATCGCCTCCGGCGCCGCGGCGGCGGCGGGCAGCAGCCGGGCGCTCGACCAGTCGGCGGTGGACCAGTCGGGGGCGAGGTCGTCGCGGCTCCACCACCACAGGGCATGGGCGGCGAGCGGCAGCAGGAACAGGAGAACGAGCGCGAGCACGAGCGTGCGCGCCAGCCAGGCCAGGGCGAGAAGCATGACCGGGGAGATGGCGTGTCGAGCCTGGCGGCGCAACGGCCGCGGCGATCGATCCGTCCTGTAGCGCACCCTCCGGCGAACCGGAGCAGCACGAAACCGTTGTCGGCAAAGATCTGTGAGTGCGACGGGAGAGCGCGATGGCCGAGGTGAAACGGGTGCTGGACGCCCTGGTGCGCAGTCGCCGCGGCGGGCTCGCTGCGTCCGCGGCCCTCGGCGGGCTGGCGCTGATCGCCGGGCTCGCCCTGCGGGCGACGCAGTCGGAGGCGCCGGCCGGCAAGTCGGCGGCCAAGTCGGCGGCCAAGTCGGAAGCGACGCCGTCCGGCACGCCCTTCGAGGCCGGTACGCTCAGCGACGACGAGGCGACGCTCTGCCTGCGCATCATGGTGGCGGCCTCGGCCGCCGACGGGGTGATCGACGCCCGCGAGCGCGAGCGGCTCGACGCGGCGGTGGCCGAATCCGGCCTCGACCTCGCCGGCCGGCAATGGCTCGCCCGCGAATTGGAGGATCCGGCGACGATCGACGAGATCGCCGACCGGGTGCGGGATCCGGAGGCCGGCGCCCGGGTCTACGCCGCCGCCCGCCTCGCCATCGATCCCGACACGATGCAGGAGCGCTCCTTCCTGCGCATGCTGGCCGAGGCCCTCGACCTCGACGAGGCGGCGGTGGCCCGGGTCGAATCCGGCCTTCCGGCCTGAGGGGAACCGCCATGCGCCGAGGTCTCGCGCCTTCCCGCGGCCGGCAAGCCCTCGAACTGCTCGCCCGCCTCGGCTACGGCGCCCGCGGCGTGACCTACTGCCTCGTCGGCGGCCTCGCGGTGCTGGCGGCGATCGGCGTCGGCGGCCAGACCGGGGGCAGCCGCAGCGCGCTCCTGATCCTGCTGGAGCGGCCCTTCGGCTGGATCCTGCTCGGGATCGTGGCGTTCGGGCTCGCCGCCTTCGCGCTCTGGCGGGTGGTCGAGGCGCTCACCGACGCCGACGGCTACGGCCGCTCGGCCAAGGGGCTGGCGACCCGGGCCGGCCACCTCGTCAGCGGCTTCACCTATGGCGGCCTCGGCGCCTCGATGATGCTGGCGGCCCTCGGGCGCGGCACGGCGCGCCAGGCCGAGGACCAGGGGGCGCGGGACTGGACCGCCTGGCTGCTGCAGCAGCCCTTCGGCCAGTGGCTCGTCGGCGCGGTCGGGCTCGTCGTCATTGGCGCCGGCCTCGCCTTCGCGTGGAAGGCCTGGAAGGGCGACGTGTGCAAGCGCCTCTCCGTGCCCCACGACGCCCGCGACTGGGTGCGCCATGTCGGCCGCTTCGGCTACGCCGCCCGGGCGCTCACCTTCGGGTTGATCGGCGGCTTCCTGATCGCCGCGGCGCTCGCCAGCCGGTCGAGCGAGGTCAAGGGCCTCGGCGGCGCCCTCCAGGCCTTGCGGGGCGAGCCCTACGGCTGGGTGCTGCTCGGCCTGACCGCGGCGGGTCTCGCCGCCTTCGGGGTGTTCGGCCTCGTCCAGGCCCGCTACCGCCGCATCGACCCGCCGGACCTCGACGCGGCGCGCCGGGCGGTGGAGGATATCGCCCGATAAGAATCGGAGGAGACCGCATGGACGCGCCGCTGCCGCTCAGCACCGAGTTCCTGTTCCGCATGAGCCTCACGGTCGGCGCGCCGCAAGGGATCGGCGCGTCCCGCGGCACCGATCTGCGGGTCGTCCCGGTCACCGGCGGCACCGTCTCGGGGCCCCGGCTCTCAGGCGACGTGCTGCCCGGCCCGGCCGGCGACTGGCTGCGGGTCGAGCCCCACGGCACCACCCATCTCGACGTGCGCCTGACTTTTCGGGCGGGCGGCGGTGCCCTGGTCTATTGCCAGTATACCGGCCTGCGCGCCGGCCCGCCCGAGGTGCTGGCCCGCCTCGGCCGCGGTGAGGCGGTGGCGCCGGAGGAGTATTACTTCCGCACGTCGCTCCGCTTCGAGACCGGGGCGGCAGACCTCGCCTGGCTCAACCGGGTGGTGGCCGTGGGCGTGGGGCAGCGGCTGCCGGAGGGGCCGGTTTATGATGTGTATGGGGTGATGTGAGGCGGCTTCGATACGCGCCGTGTCATCCCGGGGCTCGCCGGAGGCGAGAACCCGGGATGACGATGGAGGATGGCAGCAGTGCCGGTAAAAACGGGCGGGCCGCCGCTCAGCGCCGGTTCCCCTCCAGAAAAACCCCGATCCGCTCCAGCGCCCGGGAAATGTTCTCCGCCGAGTTGGCGTAGGACAGGCGCAGGTAGCCCTCGCCGTGGATTCCGAAATCCGGTCCGCCGATCGTCGCGACGCCGGCCTCCTCCAGGAGCGCCGAGGCGAGGGCCTTGGCCTTCCAGCCGGTCTCGGCGATGTTCGGGAAAGCGTAGAAGGCGCCCTTCGGGGTGATGCAGGAGACGCCCGGAAGACGGTTCAGCCCCTCGACCACCAGGAGGCGGCGGCGGTCGAACTCGGCCATCATCGCGGCGACGCAATCCTGCGGCCCGTCGAGGGCGGCGATGCCCGCCCACTGCGTCGCGGCGTTGACGCAGGAGAACGAGTTCACCGCGAGCTTGCGGGCGGCGTCGTAGAGCGGTGCCGGCCAGACCGACCAGCCGAGGCGCCAGCCGGTCATCGCGTAAGTCTTCGAGGCGCCGTCGAGGTAGATCAGCCGGTCGCGGATCTCCGGATAGGCGAGCAGCGTATGGTGGCGCTCGCCGTCATAGGTCATCGTGCCGTAGATCTCGTCCGATAGGATCGTGACGTCGGGATGCTTCGCCAGCCCCGCCACCAATGTGTCGATCTCGGCCTTCGGGGTCACGCCGCCGGTCGGGTTGGCGGGGGAATTGAGGATCAAGAGGCGCGTGCGCGGCGTGATCAGCCCGAGCGTCTCCTCGGCCGAGAAGGCGAAGCCGTTCTCCTCGCGGATCGGCACCGGCACCGGCGTCGCGCCGGTGAACTCGATCATCGAGCGGTAGATCGGGAAGCCCGGATCCGGATACAGGATCTCGGCCCCCGGCTCGCCGAACATCAGGATCGCCATGAACATGGTGACCTTGCCGCCCGGCACGATCATCACGCTGTCGGGCGAGACCTGGACGCCGAGGCGCCGGTCGAGGTCGCGGGCCACGGCCTCGCGCAAGGGGAGGATGCCGGTCGCCGGGGTGTAGCCGTGGTGCCCGTCCTGGAGCGCCTTCACCGCCGCCTCGACGACGTGGGGCGGGGTCGGCATGTCGGGCTGGCCTATGCCGAGATTGATCACGTCGCGGCCGGCCTGGGCGAGGGCCGTGGCGCGGGCGAGCACCGCGAAGGCGTTCTCCTCCCCGATGCGCGAGAAGGCGGGGACGATGGCGGGCATGGCGGTCACTCGTTTCCTCGAATGCGGTCGAGGCGGGGCGCCGTCACGCCCCGCCTTGGAGCATTTTTCGACGAAGCGGAAACCGGTTCGTCGAAAAACGCGGCACAATCAAAGACCCAGAGAGCTTCGCGATGGCAGCGCGATCGTGAAGGGCTCTCGCGGTCCCGCGGCCTTCTGGTGCCGTCGGGCCGGATCGGTCAGCGCGAGGCGTTGCGCTCGGCCAGCCGGCTGACGCCGTACGAGATCGCGCCGCCGAGCACCGTCAGGATGATGCCGGTCTTGATCGCCGCCCAGAGCAGCGAGCGCTCGATGCCGTCGTCGGTCAGCATGATGATCAGGCACACGATGACCGGGATCGACACCACGATGGCGATCGGCACGAGCGGGTTGGACGGCTTCTCTTGGCTCATCGGCGGCTCCCCTGGGCTAGTCGAGCGGTATGGTTCAGCCGGCCTCATAGCACCGCTCCGCCGTGATGCGACAGCACTGCCGCGAGAAACTTATGCGCCCGCGGCGTCGCAGCCGCGAAGGCGCCGGCCATGCGCATGACGGTGTTGCCTTCCTGCACCGGCCGGGTCCATAGGTTCCCCGGAACGGTTCTCGACAAGAACGAACTCGGGAAGGACGACCCCGCCATGGCCCAGACGCCGCGCCCCCGCATCGACGCCAGCCGCCTGCGTTCGCGCCTCTGGTTCGACAACCCGGACAACCCGGGCATGACCGCGCTCTACCTCGAGCGCTACCTCAATTTCGGCCTCACGGTGGGCGAGCTGCGCGGCGGCAAGCCGCTGATCGGCATCGCCCAGACCGGCTCGGACCTCTCGCCGTGCAACCGCCACCACCTCGAGCTCGCCAAGCGCGTGCGCGAGGGCATCACCGCGGCCGGCGGCGTGGCGTTCGAGTTCCCGTGCCACCCGATCCAGGAGACCGGCAAGCGGCCGACCGCCGCCCTCGACCGCAACCTCGCCTACCTGTCGCTGGTCGAGGTGCTGTACGGCTACCCCCTCGACGGCGTCGTGCTGCTCACCGGCTGCGACAAGACCATGCCGGCCTGCCTGATGGCGGCGGCCACCGTGAACATCCCGACGATCTCGCTCAATGTCGGCCCGATGCTGAACGGCTGGAGCCGCGGCGAGCGCACGGGCTCCGGCACCGTGGTGTGGAAGGCCCGCGAGCGCCACGCCGCCGGCGACATCGACTACCAGCAGTTCCTCGACATCGTGGCCTCGTCGGCGCCCTCGGACGGCCACTGCAACACCATGGGCACCGCCTCGACCATGAACGCGCTGGCCGAGGCGCTCGGCATGGCGCTGCCGGGCTCGGCGGCGATCCCCGCCCCCTACCGCGAGCGCGGACAGGCCGCCTACGCCACCGGCCAGCGCATCGTCGACATGGTGTGGGAGGACCTGAAGCCCTCCGACATCCTCACCCGCGAGGCGTTCGAGAACGCGATCGTCGCCAACACCGCCATCGGCGGCTCGACCAACGCGCCGATCCACATCAACGCCATCGCCAAGCTGATCGGCGTGCCGCTCACCTGCGACGACTGGGAGCGCGTCGGCTACGACATCCCGCTCTTGGTCAACATGCAGCCCGCCGGCCACTATCTCGGCGAGGAATACTACCGCGCCGGCGGCCTGCCGGCGGTGATGTCCGAGCTGCTCGAGGCCGGCAAGCTCCACGCCGACGTGCTGACCTGCAACGGCAAGACCGTGGCGGAGAATTGCGCCGGCGCCCAGACCTGGGACCGCGACGTCATCAAGCCCTATAACGAGCCCCTGCGCGAGCGCGCCGGGTTCCTCAACCTCAAGGGCTCGCTGTTCGATTCCGCGATCATGAAGACCAGCGTGATCAGCCGCGAGTTCTACGACCGCTACCTCGCCAACCCGGACGACCCCTACGCCTTCGAGGGCAAGGTCGTGGTGTTCGACGGGCCGGAGGATTATCACCACCGCATCGACGACGCCTCGCTCGAGATCGACGAGCACACGATCCTCATCATGCGCGGCGCCGGGCCGATCGGCTATCCGGGCGCGGCGGAGGTCGTGAACATGCAGCCCCCGGGCGAGCTGATCCGCAAGGGCGTGCTGTCGCTGCCCTGCATCGGCGACGGGCGCCAGTCCGGCACCTCGGGCACGCCCTCGATCCTCAACGCCTCGCCGGAGGCGGCGGCCGGCGGCGGCCTGGCGCTCCTCCAGAACGGCGACCGCGTCCGGATCGACCTCAACAAGCGCACCGCCGACATCCTGCTCCCCGAGGAGGAGATCCGGCGCCGCCGCGAGGACCTGAACGCCCGGGGCGGCTACCCCTACCCGGCGAGCCAGACCCCCTGGCAGGCGATCCAGCGCGCGATGGTCGACCAGCTCTCCGAGGGCATGATCCTCAAGGGCTCCGAGGCCTTCCAGCGCATCGCCCAGACGCACGGCGTGCCGCGGGACAACCACTAAGTTCTGGCGCCCCGGGCCGGCGACGGTCCGGGGCGCGATCGATCGAGAGACGCCGGGTCGAGACCGAGCGCAGGGTTTCCCCTCTTCCGCGGGCGAGGGGAAACCCTGCGCTCTTTTGTTCGATGGTGTGGCCGAGAATTGTCCGATGAAACCGATTCCGCTGCTCTGTCCCAATGCAAGCAGAGCACGGGATCCCCTCTCCAGGCGATGCCGGGCTTGCCAGAGATCCTTGCCCGGTATCGCGGCAAGGTGTGGGAGAGGGGAGACGCGTTCAATTCTTATCCGGCCGGATCAAGCCGAGACCGTATGACACCGATTCCGGTGAACTGGTCTCCCTCTCCCGGATCTCCTTCCGACAACGCTCCGATCGTCCGAGAAAGAGGGGCGATCCGCCATACTGACCCAGGGTTCCGCGCCACGCCATTCCGGAAAGTCGTGACATATAACGGTTACATGCAGTAAAATATCGGATCTCACCGGATCTTAACGCTTGCCCGGCTAACATAGCGACCTCGTCTCCCCGGTGGGTCCTTCGATGAAGCTCCGGTTCCCCAGCGTCGGTCTGCGCGCACAGATTGCGGTCCTCGGCGTCGGCGGAGTCCTTCTGCTGGGAATCGTCTTCGGCTGGGGCTCGTGGAGCCAGGAGCGGCTCCAGGCGAGCGCCGACCGGGCTGCCGATCTCTCGGCCCGGATCACCGCCTTCGCGGACGATCTCCTCAAGGCGCATCAGGTCGAGACCGACTTCCTGCTCCACCGGAAGGACGCGCTGATCGACGAGCGCCAGGCTCTGCTGACGAAGGCCGGCGAGCGCCTCGACGAGATCGAGCGGCAGGTCGCCCCTCTGCCGGACGATGCGCCGCTCAAGGCGGCGGAGGCGTTGCGGGCCGGTCTCAACATCTATGCCACGCGCTTCCAGAACGTCGCGGCGGCGCAGCGCACCCTCGGCTTCACCGAGAAGGACGGGCTGCAGGGGCGCTTGCGCGGGGCGATCCACGACGTCGAGACGCGGCTCGCCCGGATCGACGAGCCGCGTCTCGCCGTGCTGATGCTGATGATGCGCCGGCACGAGAAGGACTTCATGCTGCGGGGCGACGAGGCCTACGGTGACGCGCTGCGGGAGCGGGCGGCGGAGTTCGTCGAGGCGCTGAAGGCCACGCGGCTGAGCCCGGCCGAGCGGGGTGAGATCGGCGACCTCGTCGGGCGCTACCGGGACGGCTTCATGGCCTACCTCGTCGGCGCCGGCAGCCTGAAGGAGGAAGCCGACGACCTCGCGACGCTCTACACCCGCCTCGCGCCCCGCATCGCCGCGGTCGCGCAGACCGCCGAGGAGGAGCGCGCCGGTGCGCAAGCGGCGGTGACCGCGTCGCGGGACTGGACCGGCCGGCTGATCCTCGGCTGCATCGGCTTCGTCGTGCTGTGCGCCGCCAGCCTGTCCTGGTGGGTTGGCCAGCGCATCTCCGGCCCGCTGACGCAGCTGGCCGACGCCATGGGACGGGTCGCCGGCGGCGACCTCGCGGTCGCCGTGCCGGATTCCCGCCGCCGCGACGAGATCGGCGCCATCGGCCGCGCCTTCGCGGTGTTCCACGCCAAGATGGTGGAGAACGGCGCGCTCGTCGCCGAGCAGGCCTCCTTGCGCGCGGGCAGCGAGGCGGAGCGCCGAGCGGCGTTCCGGGACATGGCCGACCGGTTCGAGCAGGCCGTCGGGGCCGTGGTCGCCACGGTCTCGGCCTCGGCGGGCGCCCTCCAGGAGACCGCCCGCGGCATGAGCGCCATCGCCATCGGCACGGCGGAGCGCTCGGCCACCGTGGCGGCGGCGGCCGAGGAGACGGCGCGGAACGTCGAGCTGGTCTCGGCGGCCGCGGGGCAGGTCGGCCTGTCGGTGACGGTGATCGGCGGGCAGGTGCGGGATTCCGCCGACCTCGCGCGGCGGGCCGTGGCCGAGACCGACGAGGCCGGCGCCTTCGTCCAGGCCCTCGACGGGGCCGCGGCGCGGATCGGCGACGTGGTGCAGCTGATCTCGTCGATCGCCGCCCAGACGAACCTGCTGGCGCTGAACGCGACGATCGAGGCGGCCCGCGCCGGCGAGGCCGGCCGCGGCTTCGCGGTGGTCGCGGCGGAAGTGAAGCAGCTGGCGAGCCAGACCGCGCGGGCGACGGAAGAAGTCGGCGGCCAGATCGGCGAGATCCAGGCCGCCACGGCCCGCGCCGTCGCGGCGATCGGCACGGTCACGGCGCGCATCCGGGAGATCGACGGGGGCGCCGCCGCGATCGCCGCGGCGACGGCCCAGCAGGGCGAGGCGATGCAGGAGATCGCCCGCAACGTGGCGCAGGCCGCGACCGGCACCGGCGAGGTGACGCGCACCATCGCGAGCGTCGCGCAGGATTCCGAACGGGCCGGCGCCGCCGCCGCCGCGGTGCTGGAATCGGCCTCGGCGCTCACGCAGCAATCCGACCGGCTCGGGGCCGAGGTCGCGGGCTTCATCGCCTCGGTGCGCGCCGCCTGACGCGCGGCGACGACCAGTTTACAGCGGCCCGCGCCCTATGAAAGGCTGGCGCCCCGATTCCCGCGAGACGCCCCCGATGACCGATTTCGCCGCGCGCCGCGCCGCCTTCCGGCGGCTCCACGAGAGCGGCTGCTTCGTGATGCCGAATCCCTGGGACATCGGCACGGCCCGCTACCTCGCGGCGATGGGTTTTCCGGCGCTCGCCACGACCAGCTCCGGCTACGCCTTCACCCGCGCCCTGCCGGACACCGACTGGGCGGTACCCCTCGACGCGATGCTCGCCCATATCGCCGAGATCGTCGCCGCCACCGACCTGCCGGTGAACGCCGATTTCGAATCCGGCTACGCGCACGATCCCGAGGGTGTCGCCCGCAACGTCGCGTCTTGCGTCGCGACCGGAATCGCCGGCCTGTCGATCGAGGATGCCACCGGGGATCCCGCCCGGCCGCTCTACGACATCCGGGAGGGCGCCGAGCGCATCCGCGCCGCGAAGGCCGCGATCGACGCTGCGGGCGCCGACGTGATGCTGACCGGCCGGGCCGAGTGCTACCTCACCGGCCACCCCGAGCCGCTGCCGGAGGCGATCCGCCGGCTCCAGGCCTATGCCGAGGCGGGGGCCGACGTGGTCTACGCGCCGGGCCCGAAACGGCGCGAGGAGATCCGCACCCTTGTCGAGGCGCTGGCGCCGGTGCCGGTCAACCTCCTGATGAGCACCAATCCGGGCCTCAAGGTCGCCGATCTCGAAGGTCTCGGCGTCCGCCGGATCAGCGTCGGCTCGTCGCTGGCGCGGGCGGCCTGGACCGGCTTCATCCGGGCGGCCAAGCGCATCCACGACGAGGGCAGCTTCGGCGGCTTCGACGGGTCGGTGAGCTTTTCGGAGATCAACGGCTTCTTCCGCGACGACCTGAAGGAGCGGGGCGGCGCATGACTCCCGATCGCGATCCCGTCACCGGCCTGCCGATCGGCTGGCCAGTCGCCGACACCGCCCCGGCCCCCGCGCCGGAGCGGGTCCGCCTGGAGGGGCGCCACGTCACGGTCGTGCCCCTCGAGGCGGCTCACGCCGCCGACCTCGCCGACGGCGCCGTCGGGCCGGGCCGGGAGGCCCTGTGGCAGTACATGGCCGCCGGGCCGTTCGACGACCGCGCGGCGTTCGAGGCCTACATCGCGGCCTGCGCCGCCTCGGCCGATCCGCTGTTCTACGCCATCTTGGATGTCCGCACGGGCAAGGCGGTCGGCCACGCCTCCCTGATGCGGATCGACCGGGCGAACCGGGTGATCGAGATCGGCAACATCCTCTACACCCCGGCGCTCCAGCGCACGCCGGGCGCCACCGAGGCGATGCGGCTCCTCGCCGGTTACGTCTTCGACCTCGGCTATCGCCGCTACGAGTGGAAGTGCAACGCCCTCAACGCGCCCTCGCGGCGCGCGGCCGAGCGCCTGGGCTTCACCTACGAGGGGCTGTTTCGCCAAGCGGTGATCGTCAAGGGCCGCAACCGCGACACGGCCTGGTTCTCGATGCTCGACGGCGAGTGGCCGCAGCGCGCCCAAGGCTTCGACCGCTGGCTGGCGTCCGACAACCTCGACGGCGGCCAGTCCCTGCGACTCGGCGCGCTCAACCGGGCGACGATCCCGGGAAGCCCCTTGCGCCGCGCGACCACCGCCGACGAGGCCGCCCTCGCGAGCCTCCAGGAGGCGGCCTACGCGCCGAACCGCCCGCTCCTCGGCGTCGAGCCGGTGCCGCTCCTCACGCCGGCCGCCGAGGTGCTGGCGCGCTACGAGGTCTGGCTGCCCGACCATGACGGCAAGCCCGCCGGCGCCCTGATCCTCGACCCGACCTCCGATCACCTGATGATCTGGAGCGTGTCGGTCGATCCGGCGCATCAGGGCAGCGGCTTCGGCAACGTCCTGCTGGCGGCCGCCGAGGCGAGGGCGCGGGACCTCGACCTGTCGTGCCTGCGGCTCTACACCGGGGACAAGCTCGTGCGGAACATCGACTGGTACGCGCGGCGGGGCTACGCCACCGAGCGGGTCGAGGATCTGCCGGACCGGCGCCTGGTCCACATGCTCAAGCGTCTCGCCTGAGGCGCCACGGTTTCACGGACAAGCCCCGCCGGCGAGCGGGGCACGACACAAGCGGGAGGACAGAATGGCGGGACGTCTGACGGGCAAGCGCGCGGTCGTGACGGCGGCGGGCCAGGGGATCGGCCGCGCCATCGCGGCGGCCTTCCTCGCCGAGGGCGCGGAGGTGCTGGCGACCGACCTCGATGCGGGCAAGCTCGAGGGCTTGAAGGGCGCGCAGGCCGCCTCCCTCGACGTGCGCTCGGATGCGGCGGTGCAAGAATTCGCCAGGCAAGCCGGGCCGGTCGACGTGCTGGTGAACGCCGCGGGCTTCGTCCATCACGGCACCATCCTCGATTGCACCGACGCCGAGTGGGACCTCGCCTTCGACCTCAACGTGCGTTCGATGCACCGCACGATCCGGGCCTTCCTGCCCGGCATGCTGGAGCGCGGCAACGGCTCGATCGTCAACATCGCCTCGGCCGTCGGCGCCGATGCGACCGCGCCCAACCGCTACGTCTACGGCGCCTCGAAGGCGGCGGTGGTCGGCCTCACCAAGGCGGTGGCGCGGGACTTCATCCGCAGCGGCGTGCGGGCGAACGCGATCTGCCCCGGCACGATCCAGTCGCCCTCCCTCGACGACCGCATCGCGGCGCTCGCGGAGATGAACAAGACCTCGGTCGAGGCCGCCCGCCAGGCCTTCATCGACCGCCAGCCGATGGGCCGGCTCGGCACGCCGGAGGAGATGGCCCTGCTCGCCGTCTATCTCGCCTCGGACGAGTCCCGCTTCACCACCGGCCAGACCCACGTCGCCGACGGCGGCTTCACGCTCTGATCCGACGGCGCAGGAGTTTTTTCCATGCATATCCTCATCCTCGGTGCCGCCGGCATGGTCGGCCGCAAGCTCCTCGACCGGCTGGTCAAGGACGGCTCCCTCGGCGGCGAGACCATCTCGCGCCTGACCCTGCACGACGTGGTGCCGCCCGAGGCACCCGCCGGCACCGCGATCCCGGTCTCGCTCTCGGCCTCCGACTTCTCCGATCCCGGCGAGGCCGAGCGCCTGGTCGCCGGCCGGCCGGACGTGATCTTCCACCTCGCGGCGATCGTGTCGGGCGAAGCGGAGGCCGATTTCGACAAGGGCTACCGGATCAACCTCGACGGCACCCGCCGCCTCTACGACGCCGTGCGGGCGATCGGGGAGGGCTACAAGCCGCGCTTCGTCTTCACCTCGTCGGTGGCGGTGTTCGGCGCGCCGATGCCCGACCCGATCCCCGACGAGTACCTGACGGCGCCGCTCACCAGCTACGGCACCCAGAAGGCGATCGGCGAGCTTCTGCTCTCCGACTACAGCCGGCGGGGAATCTTCGACGGCGTCGGCATCCGCCTCCCCACCATCTGCGTCCGGCCGGGCAAGCCCAACAAGGCGGCCTCGGGCTTCTTCTCCGGCATCATCCGCGAGCCGCTCGCCGGCCAGGAGGCGGTGCTGCCGGTCTCCGACCAGGTCCGTCACTGGCACGCCTCGCCGCGCTCGGCGGTCGGCTTCCTGCTGCATGCCGCGACGATCGACACCAAGCGCCTCGGCGATCGCCGCAACCTGACCATGCCGGGGGTCGGCGCCACGGTGGCCGAGCAGATCGAGGCCCTGCGCCGCGCCGCGGGTGATGCCGCCGTCGCCCGCATCCGCCGCGAGCCCGACCCGACGATCGAGCGCATCGTCTCCGGCTGGCCCCGCACCTTCGACGCGCGGCGCGCGCAGGAGCTCGGCTTCAAGGCCGAGCCCGACTTCGATGCGATCGTGCGGGCGCATATCGAGGACGAGCTGGGCGGGAAGGTGCCGGCGTAAGGCTTGAAACCAGCATCGGCGGGCTGTTACGCGCGCCGAAACCATCATTCTCTCCCGCCCCCTTTCCCGGACGACTGGAGCGATAGCGGAAGGAGATCCGGGATCCAGCGCAAGAAATGCCGCGAAGCGGCTCTGAATGCTGCGCCGTTGCAGACAAGCAGACGCTTCGCGACTTTCTGTGCTGGATCCCGGATCTCCTTCCACTTCGGTTCAGTCGTCCGGGAAAGGGGGCGGTGTTGTTTAGCAACCGGACAAAAAGAAACGGGCGGCACTCACGTGCCGCCCGCCTTCAGTTCCTGATATCGAAATCTCAGCCGCGCTGAGCCACCGTCACGTAATCCCGCTTCGGGGCGCCGGTGTAGAGCTGGCGCGGACGGCCGATCTTCTGGGACGGGTCCTCGATCATCTCGGCCCACTGGCTGATCCAGCCGACGGTGCGGGCGAGCGCGAACAGCACCGTGAACATCGAGGTCGGGAAGCCCATCGCCTTGAGCGTGATGCCCGAGTAGAAGTCGATGTTCGGGTACAGCTTCTTCTCGATGAAGTAATCGTCCTTGAGGGCGATCTGCTCCAGCTCCATCGCGACGTCGAGCAGCGGATCGTCCTTGATGCCGAGCTCGCTCAGCACCTCGTGGGTGGTCTTCTGCATGATGCGGGCGCGCGGGTCGTAGTTCTTGTAGACCCGGTGACCGAAGCCCATCAGGCGGAAGGGATCGTTCTTGTCCTTGGCCTTGGCGACGTACTCGGAGACGCGCTCCGGCGTGCCGATCTCGGCCAGCATCTTCAGCGCCGCCTCGTTGGCGCCGCCATGGGCGGGACCCCACAGGCAGGCGATGCCGGCGGCGATGCAGGCGAAGGGGTTGGCGCCCGAGGAGCCGGCCAGACGCACCGTCGAGGTCGAGGCGTTCTGCTCGTGGTCGGCGTGCAGGATGAAGATCCGGTCGAGCGCGCGCGACAGCACCGGGTTAGGCTGGTACTCCTCGCACGGCACCGCGAAACACATCCGCAGGAAGTTCGAGGTGTAGTCGAGGTCGTTCTTCGGATACACGAAGGGCTGGCCGATCGTGTACTTGTACGCCATGGCCGCGAGCGTCGGCATCTTGGCGATCATGCGCATGGAGGCGATCATGCGCTGCTTCTCGTCCGTGATGTCGGTCGAGTCGTGGTAGAACGCCGAGAGCGCGCCGACCGAGGCCACCATGACGGCCATCGGGTGGGCGTCGCGGCGGAAGCCCTGGAAGAACCGGTTCATCTGGTCATGCACCATGGTGTGGCGCGTGACGCGGTAGTCGAAGTCGGCCTTCTGGGCCGCGGTCGGCAGCTCGCCGTACAGCAGCAGGTAGCAGGTCTCGAGGAAGTCGCCGTGCTCGGCCAGCTGCTCGATCGGGTAGCCCCGGTACAGGAGCACGCCCTCGTCGCCGTCGATGTAGGTGATCTTCGACTCGCAGGAGGCGGTCGAGGTGAAGCCCGGGTCGTAGGTGAACTGGCCGGTCTGCGCGTAGAGCTTGCTGATGTCGATGACGCTCGGACCGATCGTGCCGGCCTTGGTGGGCATCTCGATCGCGCGGCCGTTCACCGTGAGGGTGCTGGTGGGGAGGCTCATGGGGTTGCGGACCCTTTCATCAACGTGACTGAGCGTTGGCGCCTCGACCGCGGCCCCCGGGGCAGGGCGGCGACTTTGCTGCGGGTGCTCACTCGCCGACCGGGTTAGCGGATCGTCGCATCGGCATCAACCACGGCTCCCCGCACAGGTGACAGAATTCACTTTCTGTTCAGAGGCGGTCGGATCGCCCCCGCGACGGTGGATTCGCGGGGGCCGTGCCGTCGGGGTCAGGCCGCAACCTGCTCGCGCAGGCGCTCCAGGCTCTCCTCGCGGCCGAGCACCGCCATCACGTCGAAGAGCGGCGGCGACGTCGTCCGGCCGGTGAGCGCGGCCCGCAGGGGCTGGGCCACCTGCCCGAGCTTGACCCCGGTGCTCTCGGCGAAATGCCGCACCGCACCCTCGGTCGAGGCGGCGCTCCACTCGTCGAGCGCTTCGAGGTGGGTGAGCGCGCCGGCCAGCCGCTCGCGCCCGCCATTGCCGAGGAGGCCGGTCGCCTTCTCGTCGAGGGCGAGGGGGCGGGGCGCGTAGAGGTAGTAGGCGCTGTCGACGAGTTCGATCAGGGTCTTGGCCCGCTCCTTCAGCCCCGGCATCGCGGCGATGAATTTTTCCCGCAAGGCCGGATCGAGGGGAGCCGAGAGGCCCCAGCGCTGCCCTTGCGTCGGCAGGATCGCCTCGATCGCCTCCACCAGCGCCTCGTCCGAGGACGAGCGGATGTAGTGCCCGTTCAGGTTCTCGAGCTTGGCGAAGTCGAACCGGGCCGGCGAGCGCCCGACCGAGGCGAGATCGAAGGCGGCGATCATCTCCTCGGTCGAAAAAATCTCCTGGTCGCCGTGGCTCCAGCCGAGGCGCACGAGGTAGTTGCGCAGGGCGACCGGCAGGTAGCCGAGGTCGCGATAGGCGTCGACGCCCAGCGCGCCGTGGCGCTTCGAGAGCTTCGCCCCGTCCGGCCCGTGGATCAGCGGGATGTGCGACATGTTCGGCACGTCCCAGCCGAGCGCCTGGTAGATCTGGGTCTGGCGCGCCGCGTTGGTGAGATGGTCGTCGCCGCGGATGACATGGGTCACGCCCATGTCGTGGTCGTCGACCACCACCGCCAGCATGTAGGTCGGCGTGCCGTCCGAGCGCAGCAGGACGAGGTCGTCGAGGTCCTTGTTCTGCCACACCACCCGGCCCTGCACCGCGTCCTCGACCACGGTCTCGCCGTCGGTGGGGGCGCGAAGCCGGATCACCGGCTTGACGCCGACGGGCGCCTCCGAGGGGTCCCGGTCGCGCCAGCGGCCGTCGTAGCGGATCGGCTTGCCCTCGCGGCGGGCGGCCTCGCGCATCTCGGTCAGCTCGTCGGGCGTGGCGTAGCAGTGATAGGCCCGCCCCGTTGCGAGCAGCCCCTCCGCCACCTCGCGGTGCCGGGCGGCGCGGGCGAACTGGTAGACCACGTCGCCGTCCCAATCGAGGCCGAGCCAGTTGAGCCCGTCGAGGATCGCGTCGATGGCCCCTTGCGTCGAGCGCTCGCGGTCGGTGTCCTCGATGCGCAGCAGCATCCGGCCGCCGTGCCGGCGCGCGTAGAGCCAGTTGAACAGTGCCGTGCGGCCCCCGCCGATGTGGAGGAAGCCCGTGGGCGACGGGGCAAAGCGGGTGACGACGGAGGACATGCGCGACGTGAACCGGGTGAGAGCGAAAAAACGGTGTGGCCGGGGCCGTTAGGGCAGGGTTGCTCGAGTCGACCCGCCGGCGCCGGGTCCTGTAGCATGCGCGGGACGAGCCGTTAAGAAACCGTCTTCCGGGCCGTCCCGCCACGGCGGGACCAGCGGCGGTTGGGCGCAGCCTCGTCGGGTCGGGACGCGGGATGGCGGGGCCGGGGGCAGGAACGGGTTTGGCGACGCGCCGGTTGCGTGCGCTGCCGGCGCCCGTGCTGCTGCTGCCGGCTTTGGGCAGCTGGTTCTCCGCCGGGCTCGCGCTGGAGGCCGCGCAGCGCCGTCTGTTTCCCTGGCTGGCCGTGGCCTTCGGCGCCGGGGCCCTCCTGTTCCTCACCGTGGCGGACGGCCCGGCCGTGCTCGCCGCGCCGCTCGGCTGCGGCATCGCGCTCGCCGGGGGGGCCTTCGCGCTCCGGGCCCGGGCGGTGGCGCCGGCCCTGCTGCTCGCCGCCGCCTTCGTGTTCTTCGGCTTCGCCGCCGCGGCCTACCGCACCGCCAGCGTCGCCGCGCCGGTGCTCGCCCGCACGGTGATCGCGCCGCTCCACGGCTTCGTCGAGGCGCTGGAGGAGCGGGAGGAGGGCGCGCGGCTCGTGGTGCGGGTCGTGCGGCTCGGCGAGATGCCCGTCTCCGAGCGCCCGGCCCGGGTGCGGGTCTCGTACCGCCGCGCCGACAATCTGAAACCCGGCGACTACGTCGAGGCCAAGGCGCGCCTGTTGCCCCCGCCGGAGCCGGCCCGGCCCGGCGGCTACGACTTCTCCCGCGACGCGTACTTCCGCGGCATCGGCGCCGTCGGCTCGCTCCTCGGCCAGGCTGTCGTCAAGCCGCCGCCGGAGCCGGCGCCGCTCGCCTTGCGCTTCGCCGCCGGCCTCGACGAGGCCCGCAACGCGCTCACCCGCCGCATCGCCGAGTCGAATGGCGGCCAGCCGGGTGCGGTGGCGGCGGCCCTCGTCACCGGCAAGCGCGGCCTCATCGACCAGCCCACCAACGACACCCTGCGGGCGGCCGGCATCTATCACGTCGTGTCGATCTCCGGGTTGCACATGGTCCTGGCCGCCGGCGTGGTGTTCTGGCTCGCCCGGGCGCTCCTCGCCCTGGTGCCGGGGCTGGCCCTCTCCTGGCCGATCAAGAAGATCGCGGCCGCCCTCGCCATGCTCGGGGTCACCGCCTACTGCGCCTTCTCGGGCTGGGACCTCGCCGCCGAGCGCTCGCTGGTGATGACCCTGGTGATGCTCGGCGCGATCCTGGTCGACCGGCCGGCGCTCAGCCTGCGCAACCTCGCGCTCGCCGCCCTGATCTCGCTCACCCGCGAGCCGGAAGGGTTGCTCGGCCCGAGCTTCCAGATGTCGTTCGGGGCGGTGGCCGGGCTCGTCGCCTGCGCCAAGGTGATCGACGGGCGGCTGTGGAATCCGGAGGGAGCCGGGCCGATCACCCGGGCGCTGGCCTGGTGCCTCGCCACGGTGATCGGCACGCTGGCCACCACCCTCGTGGCGCAGATCGCCACCGCGCCCTTCGCCACCTACCATTTCCAGACCGTGCAGCCCTTCGGCCTCGTCGGCAACGCGCTGACCCTGCCGCTCGTCTCGCTGGTGGTGATGCCGGCGGCGGTGCTCGGCATCCTGGCCTATCCCTTCGCCCTCGACCGGCCGGTCTGGTGGGCGATGGGGCTGGCGGTGCGCGGGATGCTCGACATCTCGGCCTGGATCCAGGGCTTCGACCGGGCGACGGTGGTGCTGCCGGCCTTCGGCCCGGGGGCGCTGGGGCTGATGAGCGTGGCCTTGCTGCTCCTGGTGCTGCCGGTGTCCGGCTTGCGCTGGCTCGGCCTCGCCCCCGGCCTCCTCGGCCTCGCGCTCGCGGCGGCGCCGGAGCGCCGCGACCTCTACGTCGACCGCGAGGGCGGCGGCGCGGCCCTGCGCGGGGCCGACGGGCGCCTCGTGGTGCTGGGCAAGCCTCCCGCCTTCGTGCTCGAGCAGTGGCTCAAGGCCGACGGCGACGGCCGCTCCCGCGACGATCCCGGGCTCGCCGCGGGCGCCCGCTGCGACAAGCTCGGCTGCGTCGGCCACGGCCCCCGGGGCGTCAGCGTGGCGCTCGTGCGCGACAAGCGCGCCTTTCCGGAGGATTGCGCCCGCGCGACCGTGGTGGTCTCCCGGCTCGAGGCGCCGCCGGGCTGCGCCGCTTCGCATATCCTCGATAAACGGTTCCTGGCGGCGCACGGGGCGACGACCCTGCGCTTCACGGCGGAGGGCATCGCGATCGAGACGGCCAAGCGGCCGGGTGAGACGCGGCCGTGGCGGCTGGCGCCGGTCGTGGCGTTGCCTGCGCCGCCAGCACCCGTTGCCCCTTTGCCGGATGTGGCGCCGGTGCCACCCCCCGCCGCGCCCGAGGGGGAGGAGGCAGAGGGGCAGAGTGAGCCGTGATGTGATCTCCGCTGATCCGTTCGCATCAGAATAGAGCACATCTCCCCTCTCCCGTATGGGAGAGGGGTCGGGGGTGAGGGTGCTACGCTTCCGCAGAGAACGCCAACCGTTCCGGTTCCAGCACAAAGCTCGCAGCTTCATACTGAAACGTGTCACCCTGCGCGATCTCCGATCGCCCCTGCCCCTCTCCCACACGGGAGAGGGGATCCCGCGCCCTGTCTTCTGGGCAAGATCAGGTGTTGATCGTATGATGTGCCTCACGCCATAGCGTTCAGAAAGTACAGGAGGCCTTACGATGAGCGACGACGATCTCGAACTCATTCACGGAAGCGGGAACGTCTATCGCGACCTGAAAAGACCGCATCCCGATCTCGAACAGGCGCGAGCCCTCGTCGCCGCGCAGATCGTCCGGACGCTCGACGCGCGCGGCCTCACCACGCGCGACGCCGAGGCGGCGACAGGGGTGGCGCACAGCGAGTTCTCCCGCATCCGCAACGCGCAGCCGCGGCGCTTCGCCCTCGACCGGCTGATGACCATCCTGGAGACGCTGGACGGCAACCTGGGGGTCAGGCTGGTGATGCAGCCCCGCCGCCCCGAGGCTCGCGCGACCTGACCCGGCTCGGCCGGTCAGGTCGCGTAACAATCCTACGGCATCAACTTCAGCGCATCGGCGAAGAAGTCCGGCCCACCGAAATTGCCCGACTTGAGCGCCAGCCACATGTCCCGGTCCGTGGTGCGCAGGACCGGCACGCCGGCGGCGATCTCGGGGCCGACGCGGAAGGCCGGCAGGCCGAGGCGGTCGACCACCGCGCCGGAGGTCTCGCCCCCCGCCACCACCAGCCGGCGCACGCCGTGGGCGACCAGCCCCTCGGCGATCCGCGCCATCGCGGCCTCGATGGCGTGGCCGGCGGCGTCGCGGCCGTATTGGGCCTGGACCGCCGCCACCTCCTCCGGGCCGGCGCTGCTGGCGATCAGCACCGGGCCGTCGCCGATCCGCTCCATCGCCCAGGCGAGGGCCTCGCCGCCCTCGTCCTCGCCGGCGAGCAGCCGCGCCGGATCGAGGCGGCGCACCGGCATCGCGGCCTCGGCCCGGGCGATCTGGCCCAGCGTCGCCTGCGAGCAGCTGCCGGCAAGGCAGGCCGCCGGACCGCCGATCGGACCGCCGAGATCGGCCTGCGCGGCCGCCGGCGCGACCCGGCCCGAGGAGACGAGCGCGCGGGCGAGGCCGAGGCCCAGGCCCGAGGCGCCGGTCGAGAGCTTTCGGGTCAGGGCGGCCGCACCCAGAACCGCGAGGTCGCGGTCGAGCACCGCGTCGGCGATGGCCGCGCCCTTGCCCTCGCGGGCCAGTGCGTCGAGCCGCGCGCTCACCGCCTCGGCGCCTTGCGCGACGGTGGAAAGGTCGATCAGGCCGACCTCCGCCTGGCTCTGGCGCACCAGCACCCGCACGAGGTTCGAATCCCGCATCGGGTTGAGCGGGTGATCCTTCAGCGGGCTCTCGGCGAGCGGCACCGCGCCGACGAAGAGGTGGCCGAGATAGACCGTGCGCGCCGTCTCCGGGAAGGCCGGGGTGACCAGCGCGATCGCCTCGCCGGCATCCTCGCGCAGGGCGTCGGTCACCGGGCCGATATTGCCGGCATCGGTCGAATCGAAGGTCGAGCAGACCTTGAACAGCAGGTGGCCGGCGCCGCGAGCATTGAGCCACGCGGCGGCCTCGCGCGAGCGCGCCACCGCCTCTTCGGCCGGAATCGAGCGGCTCTTGAGCGAGACCACCACGGCGTCGACCTCGGGCAGCGCGAGATCGTCCGCCGGCACCCCGATGGTCTGGACCGTGCGCAGGCCCGCCTTGGTCAGGGTGTTGGCGAGGTCGGAGGCGCCGGTATAGTCGTCGGCGATGCAGCCCAGCGCCAGGGTCATGTCCGTGCTCCCTTGTAGGGGGCGAACCAGCCGAGCCCCTCGCGCGTGCCGGCCCGCGGGTTGTACTCGCAGCCGATGAAGCCGTCATAGCCGAGCCGGTCGAGCTCGGCGAACAGGAAGGCGTCGTTCATCTCGCCGCTGCCGGGCTCGTGCCGCTCCGGCACGCTCGCGGTCTGGACGTGGCCGACGATCGGCATCAGCGCACGCAGCCGCATGGTCACGTCGCCGTGCAGGATCTGGCAGTGGTAGAGGTCGAACTGGAGCTTCAGGTTCGGCAGCGCCAGCTCGCGGATCAGGTCGGCGGCGTAACCGAAATCGTTGAGGAAGTAGCCCGGCATGTTGCGGGCGTTGATCGGCTCGAGGACGAGGTCGAGACCTTCTGCGCCTAAGCGCTCCGCCGTCCAGGCGACGGCGCGGCGATAGGAGTCCCGGGCTTGCCGGTCGTTGCGGTCGGCCATGCCGGCCATCAGGTGCAGGCGCTTGACGCCCGTCGCGCGGGCGTAACCGAGCGCCGTCTCGACGCCGCCCTTCAGCTCCTCGAACCGGTCGGGGAGGGCGGCGAGGCCGCGCTCGCCGGCGGCCCAGTCGCCGGGGGGCAGGTTGAACAGGGCCTGGGTCAGGCCGTGCGCCCTAAGGCGCTCGCCCACCGCCTCGGGCGGATGGTCGTAGGGAAACAGGAACTCGACCGCCTCGAACCCGGCCTCGGCGGCCTGCGCGAAGCGGTCGAGGAACGGGACTTCGGTGAACATCAGGGTCAGGTTCGCGGCGAAGCGCGGCATGAATGTCCTCCCTCTCGGGCGCGGCGGCGCCGGTGTCTTGGCGGGCTTGTCTTGATCGACCGACACGGCTGGTCGATCACGGGCACCCGACCTTGCCGACTCTCAGGGTCATCCCGGGGCCGCGCAGCGGAGCCCGGGATCCAGAACCACAGGATATTCAGGATAAAGCGGCGAGTGTTCCGCTTCGTTCTGGAGCACCTGAGTGTCTGGATTCCGGGCTCCGCTTCGCGGCCCCGGAATGACGCGGAGGGTGTCAGCTCGGCTTGTTTGGACGTGACGGCTTACCCCGCCCCACCCGGCAGGGCCGTCCCCGTCACCTGCGCGTAGATCCGCGCCACCGAGGCGTCGTCGTCGCGGCCCATGCCGGCGCCGGCGGCCATCAGGAACATCTGGAGCGCGGCGGCGGCCACCGGCACAGGGAACTTCTGGGTCCGGGCCATGTCCTGCACGATGCCCAGATCCTTGACGAAGATGTCGACCGCGCTGCGCGGCGCGTAATCGCCGTCGAGCACGTGCGGCATCCGGTTCTCGAACATCCAGGAATTGCCGGCAGACGCCGTGATGACCTCGTAGACCTTGCGCAGGTCGAGCCCCTGGCGCGCCGCGAAGGCCATCGCCTCGCTCGCCGCGGCGATGTGCACGCCGGCGAGCAACTGGTTGATCATCTTGAACGCCGCGCCCTGGCCGGCGGCATCGCCCAGCTCGTAGAGCTTGGCCGCCATGGCGTCGAGGGCGGGCTTCGCCTGGGCGAAGGCCGCCGCGCTGCCGGAGGCCAGGATCGTCAGCTCGCCTTGCGCCGCGCGCTGGGCGCCGCCGCTGATCGGCGCGTCGAGGTAGTGGCGGCCGGTGGCCTCGAGCCGGGCGGCGAGGCGGCGGGCGATCTCGGGGTCCATCGTGGCGCAGGAGACGAACACCGCGCCTTCCGGCATCGCCTCGGCGATGCCGCCCTCTCCGAACAGCACCGCCTCGGTCTGGGCGGCGTTGACGACGACGCAGACCACGATGCTTGCGTCCCGCGCGGCCTGCGCCGCGCTGGCGGCGCCGCGGCCGCCCTCGGAGGCGAAACGTGCCACGTTGTCGGGTGTGACGTCGCTGCCGGCGACGTCGAGGCCGGCCCGGCGCAGGGCCTGCGCCATGCCGTAGCCCATCGAGCCGAGACCGATCACTGCGACGCGGGCGGGGGTGTCGCTCATGCCGTATCCTCCCTGCGGGCCGTGACCGGCCCGGACCTGCGCGATCTGACGCCGCGCCATCGCCCCAAGCTCTAGCACTGATTTGGCAGCGCTGCCAATCCGGATCATGGATCCGTTGAGCCGGCCCGGGAACCGTGACATCGTGGCGGTCCCGAGCCGCCGTGACAAGGTGCCGGGCGACGACGGGAGGGCGGATGGACGAGGGGGGCAACGAGGCCTTCGCGGCCGACGAGGACGGCTTGCGGGACGGGATCGGCCGGCGCCCAATCACGCTCGCGGACGTCGCCCGCGAGGCGCGGGTCGGCGAGAGCACGGTGTCGCGGGTCCTGCGCAGCCACGGCTCGTTCTCGGAGAAGACCCGGGCCCGGGTCGAGGCGGCGGTGGCGCGCCTCGGCTACGTGCCGAACCGCATCGCCGGGACGCTGGCCTCCACCGGCTCGCGGCTGATCGGCATCGTCATCCCGTCGCTCACCAACATCGTCTTCCCGGACCTCCTGCGCGGCGCGACCGCGGCCCTGGAGCAGGAGGGCTTCCAGTCGGTGATCGCCGTCACCGATTACGACCAGGACAAGGAGGAGGCGGTGGTCGGCTCGCTGCTGAGCTGGCGCCCGGCCGGGCTGATCGTCACCGGGCTCGAGCACAATCCGGGCACGCGTCGGCGGCTGCTTGCCAGCGGCGTGAGGGTGGCCGAGCTCCTCGACGTCGACGGGCCGGGGCTCGACATCGTCGTCGGCTATTCCAACCGCGCGGCCGGCGAGGCGAGCGCCCGCCACCTCGCCGGCCGCGGCTATCGCCGCATCGGCTATATCGGCCACGACCTCACCAAGGATAAGCGCGCCGCCAAGCGCTATGCCGGCTTCCGCGAGGCCTTGGGTGCGGCCGGGCTGGCGCTCGCCGGCGAGGAGCGGGTGGCGAGTCCGTCCTCGGTCGAGGCCGGCCGGCAGGGGCTGGAGACCCTGCTCGCCCGTGTGCCGGACCTCGACGCGGCCTATTTCTCGAACGACGACATGGCGCTCGGCGGCTATTTCCACTGCCTCGCCCACGGCCTTTCGGTTCCGGGACGGCTGGCCTTGTTCGGCTATAACGGCCTCGATGTCGGCCGGCTGATGCCGCAGCCGCTCGCCACCATCCGCACCCCGCGGGTCGAGGCCGGCACGACGGCGGCCCGGCTCCTCTGCACCGGGGGCCCGGCGACGGTGGTGGATCTCGGCTTCGAGCTGATCGAGGGAGCGACGGCGTGACGGATGTATCGGGCAAGAGCGAATCCTCCCTGCGCGAGGCGATCTGCCGCTTCGGCCGCTCGCTGTTCGAGCGCGGCCTGACGCCGGGCTCGTCGGGCAACATCTCGCTGCGCCTCGACGACGGCGGCTGGCTGGTGACGCCGACCAACGCCTCCCTCGGCTTCCTCGACCCGGCCCGGATCTCCCGCCTCGACCGCGACGGGCGGCTTTTGTCCGGCGACAAGCCCACCAAGGAGATCCCGCTCCACGGTGCCCTCTACGACAGCCGGGCTTCCGCCCGGGCGATCGTCCACCTCCACTCGACCCACGCCGTCGCGGTCTCGATGCTGCCGGAGATCGACCCCCGCGCGGTGCTGCCGCCGCTGACCCCCTACAGCCTGATGCGGGCCGGCGCGGTGGCTTTGGTGCCCTACTACCGCCCCGGCGACCCGGCGGTGGCGGACGCGATCCGGGGGCTCGCGGGCCAATATTCCTCGGTGCTGCTCGCCAATCACGGGCCGGTGGTCGCCGGCGACGACCTGGAGGCGGCGGTCTTCGCCACCGAGGAGCTGGAGGAGACCGCCAAGCTCTACCTGCTCCTGCGCAACCTCAACCCGCGCCACCTGACCCCGGCGCAGGTGCAGGATCTGGTGGCGCATTTCGGGCTGACATTGCCGGAGCACGGGCACGACCATTGAGGGCTCGTTTGGCGGGCCCGACTTTTTTGACACCCACAGGGTCATTCCGGGGCCGCACAGCGGAGCCCGGAATCCAGAAACTCAGGTGGGAGACGATCAGGCGGAAAGCGTCCGCACTTTTTGTCGCCCTCAGCGGCTCTGGATTCCGGGCTCCGCTACGCGGCCCCGGAATGACTCGGAGAGGGTCAAGGCTGTGGCGCGAGGCGAGCAGCTCGCTCGCTTTCTATTCCAATCGAGAGAGCGGATGCCTGCGATCATGTCTGACGAGTCCGCCTGGGTGACCACCGACAAGGCGCTCGTCGCGTCACTCCCGGGTGGACAGGCCGTCATCAAGTGGTTCGGGTTCTGCCCGAGCTTCCACGATGCGACCCTGGACGGCATCACCATCGCGGGTGGCAACGCATCGCTCACGCTCGGGGCGTTCCGGATGACGGATCGGACCGACGAGGAGGGTTATTTCATCCTCGACCGGCACGCACAGGTGGTGATCCACATGCGCCGCGTCACCGGGCTGAGCCTGACGGGCGACGCCGCATCCATCATCTCGGAGCTGACTGTCAGGCGCCTGCCCGCGACTCCGGACCGATCCGAATGGCCGACCTGCACCGGACCCGCAGCGGGCGACATCGAGGTCGCGTTCGGCACCTCGATCGGCCTCACCGGATCATTCTACGCCGGGGACGTGGAATTCGAGCTTCGTCCTGCCGAAGAACCAGCGTAGCGCGAGAAGGCTCGAAGACATCTCCGGCCGGTGGCGCTCCCAAGGGGACTCGAACCCCTGTTTTCGCCGTGAGAGGGCGACGTCCTAGACCGCTAGACGATGGGAGCTGGCCCGGCGGGATGGCGGCGGTATAGCGACGGGCCTGGACGGGCACAAGCCCGAAATCGTATGCCGGCGACGTTTTCGAGCGAGGTGGGCAGGAGTGGTGGGGTTGAGCGAGGCTGATCTTCGCGAGGGCGTGATCCCGGAAGGGGAGGGGAGCGAGCGCCTGGACCGGGCCCTGGCGCGGCTCTGGCCGGATTTGTCGCGCAGCCGCCTGCAGGCGCTGATCCGCGAGGGGCAGGTGACCCTGGAGGATGCGCCGGCGGGCGATCCCTCCGCCAAGGTCGTGGGCGGCCAGCGCGTCGCCGTGTCGGTGCCGCCGCCACGCCCGGCCGAGCCGGCGCCGGAGGCTCGCGACCTCGCGGTCGTCTACGAGGACGACGACCTGATCGTGATCGACAAGCCGGCCGGGCTCGTGGTGCATCCGGGCGCCGGCAACGACAGCGGCACGCTGGTCAACGCGCTGCTGGCCCATTGCGGCGCCAGCCTCTCGGGCATCGGCGGGGTCGCGCGGCCGGGCATCGTCCACCGCCTCGACAAGGACACGACCGGCCTGATGGTGGTGGCCAAGACCGACCTCGCCCACCAGGACCTCTCGGCGCAATTCGCCGATCACGGCCGCACCGGGCCGCTGGAGCGGGCCTACCTGGCCCTGGTCTGGGGCCTGCCCGATCCCGCGAGCGGCACGATCGACGCCGCGCTCGCCCGCTCTGAGCGCAACCGGGAGAAGATCGCGGTGGTGCGGGAAGGCCGCGGCCGCCACGCGATCACCCATTACCGCACCGAGGCCGCCCTCGGGGAGCGGGAGGCGGTGGGGCTCGTGCGCTGCCGGCTCGAGACCGGGCGCACCCACCAGATCCGCGTGCACCTCGCCCATCGCGGCCACCCGCTCCTCGGGGACGCGACCTACGGCGCGGCGTTCCGCACCAAGGCGAACCGCCTGGAACCGGAGGCCCGTGCGGCGCTCGACGCCCTCGGCCGGCAGGCGCTGCACGCGGCGCTCCTCGGCTTCCGCCACCCCCGCACCGGCGAAGCGCTCCGCTTCGAGAGCCCGCCGCCGGCCGACATGGCGCGGCTGATCGCGGCGCTGACGCCCTGACGGAGAGACGTTGCGGGAGCGTGGCGGTACGGAACCCGGGATGAGAACCCCTGCCCCGCACGTCTCATTGACGAGGGTGCGGGATCGGGATCGCCCTGCGCGAGGTCTTCCTGCGGCAGTGTGGCACCGCACGCGGCGAACCGCCACGGCAACACAAAACGCCGCCTCACGCGTTAGTCGCGACACCCGTCGCTACCCGGTCGGACCGCTCTCTGCTATGGTGGCAGATCGAACGGCCGGCCAACGGGAGGTCGTTCGCGCTCGCCCATGTCTCGCGGGGAGCTTCTAGGAGGTTGGAATGGCTGCTGCACTTCCCGTGCTCGCCAACGAAGGGGGCCTGTCGCGCTACCTCGACGAGATCCGCCGGTTCCCGATGCTGGAGCCGACGGAAGAGTACATGCTGGCCAAGAGCTGGCGCGAGCACGGCGACCGTGACGCCGCTCACAAGCTCGTGACCTCCCACCTGCGGCTCGTGGCCAAGATCGCCATGGGCTATCGCGGCTACGGCCTGCCGATCGGCGAGGTGGTGTCCGAGGGCAATGTCGGCCTGATGCAGGCCGTCAAGCGCTTCGACCCCGACAAGGGCTTCCGCCTCGCTACCTACGCGATGTGGTGGATCAAGGCGGCAATTCAAGAATACATCCTGCGTTCGTGGTCGCTCGTGAAGATGGGCACCACCGCGAACCAGAAGAAGCTGTTCTTCAACCTGCGCAAGGCCAAGGGCCGCATCTCCGCCCTCGACGAGGGCGACCTGCGCCCCGACCAGGTCAAGCAGATCGCCACCCGCCTCGGCGTGCCCGAGCAGGACGTGATCGACATGAACCGCCGCCTCGGCGGCGACGCGTCGCTCAACGCCCCGTTGCGCGAGGAGGGCGAGGGCGAGTGGCAGGACTGGCTCGTCGACGACAGCCCGACCCAGGAGACCGTGCTCGCCCGCGAGGAAGAGGGGCAGAACCGCCTCGCCGCCCTCAAGGATGCGCTGGGCGTGCTCAACCCGCGCGAGCGCCGGATCTTCGAGGCCCGGCGGCTGGCCGACGACCCGATCACCCTGGAGGACCTGTCGAGCGAGTTCGGCGTCTCTCGCGAGCGGGTGCGGCAGATCGAGGTGCGGGCCTTCGAGAAGGTGCAGGATGCGGTCAAGCGCAACCTCGCCACCCGCGAGGCGCCGCGGGCGGGGGTGCCGGCCTGAGGTAGGCCGGCACTAGAGCACTTCACGATCGCGTTGCAATCGTGAAGCTCTCTAAGTTCTTGATTTTGCAGCATTTTCTGCGACGAACCGGTATCCGCTCCGTCGGAAAATGCTCTACCCCATCGGCACCACGATCGAGAGGCCGATCAGCACCAGGGGCATCGCGACCAGCGCCTGCACGGTCTGCACCGCCGTGATGCCAGCCATCAGCGGCGCATCGCCGCCGAGCTGGCGGGCGAGGATGTAGGCCGAGGAGGCGGTCGGCAGCACCTGGAACAGCAGGGCCGTGGTGAGCGCCGGCCCGTGCAGCCCGAGCCCGTGCGCCACCAGCACGGTCGCCGTCGGCATCGCCAGGAACTTCATCGCCGAGGCCGAAGCCACCGGGCGGATCCAGGCCCGGGCGCCCTCGAATTCGAGCGCCGCCCCGACGCAGAGCAGGCCGATCGGCAGCGACGCCGCGCCTAGTGTGCGCAAAGCCGGCTCCAGCCCCGGCGGCAGGCCCCAGCCGAGGAGCTGGACGGCGAGGCCCGCCAGCGACGACACGATCAGCGGATTGGTGGCGAGCTGCCGGAGGATGCCCCGCGGCGTCAGCCGCGCCGCGCCGTGGCGGGCGAAGACCAGCACGCACAGCACGTTGACCGTCGGCACGATCGCCGCGTTGCAGATCGCCGCGAGCGCGATCCCCTTGGCCCCGAACAGCCCGGCGGCGAGCGTGACGCCGACGTAGTTGTTGAAGCGCACGCTGCCCTGGAACACCGAGGTGAAGGCCGGCCCGTCGATCCGCATGACGGGCCGCAGGGCGACGACGAGGGCCGCCACGACGAGGGTCGAGAGGATCAGCGTCAGGGCGAGCGCGCCCACCGGCACCGCCTCGACCTGCGCGGTGGCGAGGCTGTGGAAGAACAGGCTCGGCAGCAGCACGAAGTAGCCGAGGCGCTCGGCCTGCGGCCAGAAAGCTTCCGCGAGGAAGCGGCGGCGGCGCAAGGTCAGGCCGAGGGCCGTCAGGATGACGACCGGCAGGAGGGCCAGCAGGACGGCGCCGGTCATGATGAGGCTGTCTCGGGGCAGGGTTGTCGTCGAACAGGGCTGAGCGTTCCGCAACCGGCCCGCGATGCGGAAGTCAAGGTTCTCGCTTAGCCGATGGGACTGCCCGCTCCCAGCCGCTCCCGGGTAGGGCGGCCATGCGTGGCTCAACGGGCCGCCCGGCGATTCCTCGGCAAAGCGGCGCATCGCGCTCCCGCTCGGTCGGTGCCTGCCCCGGATGGGCCGTCACGTTACCGACATATCCGTCGCGGCTGACCTCGATGCGCCAGAGGACCGGGGCTGGGGTGCGCATCGGCCAGGTGCAGGGCGTGACTCGCCGCCGTGGTGGAGGAGCAGGGGGCCGCGACCCGGGAGATCGTCCGCAACGTGGCGCAGGCGGCGAGCGGCACCTCCGGGGTGACCGGCAACATCGCGGGCGTGGCGCGCGCCTCGGAGGATACCGGCGCGGCGGCGTCCCAGGTGCCGGCCTCGGCCTCCGAGCCGTCGCGCCAGTCCGAGCACCTCACGGCCGAGGTCGGACGCTTCCTCGTGACGATCCGGGCGGCGTGAGGCGGCTGGCGCGAGCTAAGGAGTGGGATCCGCCGCTTACCGCCGCTCGGCCGGGATGCGGCGGCTCACGGCTGCCACTGCTCGAACGCCTCCCGCATCACCTTCTCCCCCGCATTGCCCTTCTCGAAGGTCAGGATCGCCCGGTTGCCGTTGGCGTAGCGGATCGGCAGGTCGATCCAGTTGCGCTTGAGCAGGAGATCGGTGTTGCGCTCGATGTCGGCCTTGAGGTTCGAGAGGCCGATCAGGAACAGGTTGTCGCGCACCGGCACCGGCAAGCCGGAGACCGGGGAGCCGCGGCCGGACTCATCGTCCTTGAACTGGATCAGGCCGACATCGCGCACGGTGCGGTTCGGGTCGGTCGCCGTGAAGGTGAGCTCGAGGATGTGCGAGGCCGGCAGGGTTGCGTCGGTGTTGCGGCGCAGCACCATCGCCAGGCTCAGGCCCGCGTCGGGCACGTCGACGGTGCCCCGCACCACGGTCTGGAGCGGCTGGCCCTGGCCGCCGTTCACGGCGTCGAGACGCCAGACCACCCGGGCCTGCGTCGCCTTCGGGGCGCTGCCCTGGGGACCGTTCTCCTCGTAGAGGGTGCCGCGCTGCGCGACCGCGATGTCGGGCGTCGGCGACGGGCGCGGGGCGCCGCCCGGCGGGGCGGCGGCGGGCGCCGCCGGCGCGGGGGCCGGGGCCTGGGGCGCCCGCTCGCCGCCGACCCGATCGGCGAATTTCGAATCCTGGTTCTCGGCCGGGCGGTTGGGGCCGTTCTCGGCAAATCCCGCCGGCAGGGCGGCGGGGTTGTCGCGCAGGGACCAGGCGGTGACCGCGATGGCGCCGACGATGGCCGCCAGCACCGCCGCCACGATGCCGTTGCGCACCAGCCGCGAGCGGTCGCGCTTGGGCGCCACCACGTCGAGGCGGGGGCGCTGGGGACCCGGATCGGCTGTCCCCGGCTCCTCCGCAGGATCGGGCGTGCGCGCCCGCGCCGGAGGCAGCTTCAGCTCGACCGGGGGGCCGGCCTCCGGCAGGGCGTCGGCGTGGTGCGGCGCCGGGGTCTCGGGGGGCGCCGGCTCGGGCAGGGCAGGGGGGACGATGGCGCGCGGCGGCTCCGGCGGCATCGCCGGTTCCGGCGTCGGCTCCCGGGGCGGTTCCGGGTGGTTATGCGGCTCGGGTGGAGCGGGCTCAGGCGGGGCGGGCTCGGGCGGGCCGCCATGCTCGATCTCGAGCCGGGCGATGGCCCGGTCGAGGGAGACCCGCTCGGCCTCGATGTCGGCCTCCGACAGGGGCGGATCGAGGGAGCGGAGCTGGCCGATCAACGCCGCGCGGGCGCGCTCGTAGACCGTGTGCCGCAGGTCGGGCGAACGGTCGGGCAGGGCCTCGAGGGCGCGGGCGAGCAGGGGATAGTAATCGGCCATGGTCGCCGCATGCCTTGTCGTGCGGGGCGGCGGGCGTCAAGCTTCGCCCGCCGGGTACGCGAAGGATTCCCCTCAATCCTCCAAATTCCGCTCAATCCTCGAAGGGGTTGTGGACCAGGATGGTGTCGTCCCGCTCCGGCGAGGTCGAGAGCAGGGCGACAGGCGCGCCGATCAGCTCCTCGATCCGGCGCACGTACTTGATCGCCTGGGCCGGCAGGTCGGCCCAGGAGCGGCCGCCCGCGGTGGTCTCGCTCCAGCCCTCGAAGGCCTCGTAGATCGGCTCGACCCGGGCCTGGTCGGCCTGGCTCGCCGGCAAGTGGTCGATCTCGCGGCCGTCGAGGCGGTAGCCGGTGCAGATCTGGATCGTCTCGAACCCGTCGAGGATGTCGAGCTTGGTGAGCGCGATGCCGTCGATCCCCGAGGTCCGCACGGTCTGGCGCACGAGGGCGGCGTCGAACCAGCCGCAGCGGCGCTTGCGCCCGGTGACGACGCCGAACTCGCGCCCGCGCTCGCCGATGCGCTCGCCGATCGCGTCGGTGAGCTCGGTCGGGAACGGCCCCTCGCCGACCCGGGTGGTGTAGGCCTTGACGATCCCGAGCACGTAGCCGATCGCCCCCGGGCCGAGGCCCGAACCGGTCGCGGCCTGCGCCGCCACGATGTTCGAGGACGTCACGTAGGGGTAGGTGCCGTGGTCGACGTCGAGGAGCGCGCCCTGCGCGCCCTCGAACAGGATGCGCTTGCCGGAGCGCCGCGCGTCGTCGAGGAGCGACCACACCGTGTCGGCGAAGGGCAGGATCTTCGGGGCGATGGCGAGAAGCTCGGCCTTCAGCGCCGCACCGTCGATCTCGTCGATGCCGAGGCCCCGGCGCAGGGCGTTGTGGTGGGCGAGCAGGCGGCCGATCTTGGCGTCGAGCATCTCGGCATCGGCGAGGTCGACGACCCGGATCGCCCGGCGGCCGACCTTGTCCTCGTAGGCCGGGCCGATGCCGCGCTTGGTGGTGCCGATCTTCAGGACCGCGTTCGAGGTCTCGCGGAAGTGGTCGAGCTCGCGGTGCAGCGGCAGGATCAGCGTCGCGTTGTCGGCGATGCGCAGGTTCTCGGGCGTGATCGCCACGCCCTGCAGGCCGATCTTGGCGATTTCCTCGACGAGGTGCCAGGGATCGACCACGACGCCGTTGCCGATGACCGAGAGCGTGCCGCCGCGCACCACGCCCGAGGGCAGGAGCGACAGCTTGTAGGTCACGCCGTCGATCACGAGGGTGTGGCCGGCATTGTGCCCGCCCTGGAAGCGCACCACGACGTCGGCCTGCTCGGAGAGCCAGTCGACGATCTTGCCCTTGCCCTCGTCGCCCCACTGGGCGCCCACGACGACGACGTTCGCCATATCAAAAATACCCGTCCCTGCCCGCCGCGCGAAAAGCCCCGGCGCGCGAAGGCGCGGGGCTGATCGGCTCAGCGATGGTGTCACGCGTGTGCGCTCTTCGGCGATCCCGGCCGGGAAATCAAGCGAGGCCCGGAAGATGCGCCGTGCGCGGAGGTCGTCGGCGCTACTTCGCCTGCGTGTTCGGGCCCTGGCCCGGCAGCTCGCCCGGCTTGATCACCGGGGTCGAGTTCGGGGCCGGCTCCGGGGGCCGCACCGCCATGTCCGGGGCGCCGGTGGCCGGCGGCTTGATCACGCCGTCCGACTGCTGGAGCTTGTCGCTGAGCGTCGATCCGGTCGTGTCGGACTTGTCGGCGTTCGAGGTCGCATCGCCGGGCCGGACCTTCTCGGGGATGGTCTGGTTCAGGGGCGGCAGGTTCGGATCGCGGTCACGCCCCTTCAGGGGTACCTCGGGCGACTGGGCGAGGGCGGCGGTGGCGCCGGCGACGATCGCCAGCACGGCCAGCCCGCCGCGCGTCAGCTTGGACATTCGGGTTCTCCCAGGAATTCGGGTCTCCTGAGGGAAACAGGGCCGGCACCGGTCAGTTCCGGCCCCGCTTGGCTTTAGAGCCCTTCACGATCGCGTTGCCATCGCGAAGCTCTCTAAGTGCTTGTTTTGCCGCATTTTCTTCGACGAACCGGTATCCACTTCGTCGGAAAATGCTCTAGCCGTTCGCCGCCATCTCCAGGTAGAGGCCGCGCAGGCGCCGGGTCATCGGACCGGGCTGGCCGCCGCCGACGCGGGTGCCGTCGATCTCGATCACCGGCATCACGAAGGCGGAGGCCGAGGTGAAGAACGCCTCGGACGCGGCCAGCGCCTCCTCGACCGTGAAGGCGCGCTCCTCCACCGTCAGGCCGTTCTCCTCGGCGAGGCGCATCACCGCCCGGCGGGTGATGCCCGGAAGCAGCGCCGTCGAGAGCGGGCGGGTGACGATGCGGTTATCCTCGGTGATGATGAAGGCGGTCGAGGAGCCGCCCTCGGTCACGAAGCCGTCCTCGTGCATCCAGGCCTCGGCGACGCCGGCGGCGGCGGCCTGCTGCTTGGCCAGCACCTGGGCGAGCAGCGCCACCGACTTGATGTCCCGACGCTTCCAGCGCAGGTCCTCGACGGTGATGACCTTGGCGCCGCGCTCGGCCAACGGATTCGCCGAGACGGTCTTGGCTTGCGTGAACATCACTACGGTCGGCGGCGTGCCCTCGGGCGGGAACGCGAAGTCGCGCTCGGCCACCCCGCGGGTCACCTCCATGTAGACCAGGCCTTCCTTGAGGCCGTTGCGGGTGACCAGCTCCTCTTCGAGCTTGGTCCACTCGGCGATCGAGTGGGGATTGCGGATGCCGATCTCGCCCAGCGAGCGGTCGAGCCGGGCGAGATGGGCCTCGTTGTCGACGAGCTTGCCGTTCAGCACCGCGCTCACTTCGTAGATGCCGTCGGCGAACAGGAACCCGCGGTCCATGATCGGGATCGTCGCCTCCTCGAAGGGCACGAAGCGGCCGTTGACGTAGACGATGCGGGACATGTGGGTCTTCCTCTCGCGGGACCGATCACGCGGCCGGGCACGGACAAGAGGCTCTTGAAGCACCAGCCGGAGCCCGGCCGCAAGCGCGATTCCGGCCGCCCCGCCCTGCATGACGGAGGCGGGCGTCCGGCGCCCGCGGCGGTTGCGCTTGGCCGCGCCCACGACCTATCGTCCGGCGAACACGAGAGGAACCGACATGCGGCTCACCCCCGACGCGAAGGGCGTCTTCCCCATCGCCCCGACCCCGTTCCATCCGGACGGCCGCATCGACGAAGCCTCGGTCGACCGGATGACCGATTTCTACGGCGAGATCGGCGCCACCGGCCTCACCGTGCTCGGCATCATGGGTGAGGCGCCCAAGCTCGACGGAGCGGAAGCCGTGGCCGTGGCCTCGCGGGTGATCCGGCGCACCAAGCTGCCCGTCGTCATCGGCGTCTCGGCCCCGGGCTTCGCCGCGATGGGCTCGCTCACCCGCGCGGTGATGGATGCGGGCGCCGCCGCCGTGATGATCGCCCCGCCGCCGAGCTTGCGCACCGACGACCAGATCGTCGGCTACTACGCCCAGGCCGCCGAGGTGATCGGGCCCGACGTGCCGTTCGTGATCCAGGACTATCCGCTCACCCTGAGCGTGGTGATGACGCCCGCCGTGATCCGCCGCATCGTCACCGACAACCCGAACTGCGTGATGCTCAAGCACGAGGACTGGCCGGGGCTCGAGAAGATCTCGGCACTCCGCGCCTTCCAGCGCGACGGCTCGCTGCGGCCGATCTCGATCCTGTGCGGCAATGGCGGCCTCTTCCTCGACTTCGAGTGCGAGCGCGGCGCCGACGGGGCCAATACCGGCTATGCCTTCCCGGAGATGCTGGTCGACGTGGTGCGCCTCTCAGGCGCCGGCGAGCGCGAGCGCGCCCACGACATCTTCGACGCCCACCTGCCGCTCCTGCGCTACGAGCAGCAGCCGGGCCTCGGCCTAGCCGTGCGCAAATACGTGATGATGCGCCGCGGCATCCTGGCCTCGGACGCTCAGCGCAAGCCGGGGGCCGGCCTGTCGGCGACGGCGAAGGCCGAGGTGGACTTTTTGCTGGAGCGGCTGGGGCGGCACGACCCGCGGGCGCGGGTGTGACGTTGCGATCAGGCGGCATCCTCCGGGTGGATGCGTAGGACGAAGCCCGCGGCGGTCGCGATGTTGACCCGCGCGTCGAGCGAGAACGTGTCGAGCTTGCCGCGCATCAGATCGTCGAGCCGCGGGCAGGTCAGGTGCAATCTGGCCGCCGCCTGTTCCTGGGATAGATCCCAGCTCCGGATCCGCTCGCGAATCTGGAGCAGCAGGTCCGCCCGTGCGGTCATGTTCGCGGCCTCCAACGGATCGTCGGTCAGGGCGTCGAAGACGTTCGCGAATGTCGCATTCGTCCTGTCGTGTCGTCACAAACATCGGACGGCACAAGGCTGGCGCGATATCCCACCCTCGACCTCATCCTGAGGTGTGGAGCGATCGACGATCGCGGAGCCTCGAAGGAGGCCTCCAGGAGTCTCAGGGCGACCTGGAGCCCTCCGCTGCGCTTCGGTACCGCAGGATGAGGTCAAGGGTGGGACACCCGAAATCTGGCATGGGGGACTGCCTACCCCGCCTCTTCCGCAGGTCCGTCCCGTGGCCGGGCGCCCTATGGCGCCCAGCCCCTCCGCTTACTTCTCCGACCCGAACACCCGCCGGAAGATCGTGTCGACGTGCTTGAGGTGGTAGCCGAGGTCGAAGCACTCGGCGATCGCCTCGGGCTTCAAGGCCGCGGTCACTTCCTTGTCGGCCTGGAGCAGGGTGAGGAAGTCGCCCTCGCCGCGCCAGACCGGCATCGCGTTGCGCTGGACCAGCCGGTAGGCGTCCTCGCGCGACACGCCGGCCTGGGTCAGCGCCAGCAGCACCCGCTGCGAGTGGACGAGGCCGCCGAGCCGGTCGAGGTTGCGCTGCATCTGCTCGGGGTAGACGAGCAGCTTGTCGACCACGCCGGTGAGGCGGGCGAGCGCGAAGTCGAGGGTCACGGTGGCGTCCGGGCCGATCATCCGCTCGACCGAGGAGTGCGAGATGTCGCGCTCGTGCCAGAGCGCCACGTTCTCCATCGCCGGCAGGGCGTAGGACCGGACCATGCGGGCGAGGCCCGTCAGGTTCTCGGTCAGCACCGGGTTGCGCTTGTGCGGCATCGCCGAGGAGCCCTTCTGGCCCTCGGAGAAGTATTCCTCGGCCTCCAGCACCTCGGTGCGCTGCAGGTGGCGCACCTCGATCGCCAGCCGCTCGATCGACGAGGCGACGACGCCGAGCACCGCGAAGAACATTGCGTGGCGGTCGCGCGGGATCACCTGCGTCGAGACCGGCTCCGGGACCAGCCCCATCTTCTCGGCGACGTATTCCTCGACCCGCGGGTCGATGTTGGCGAAGGTGCCGACCGCGCCCGAGATGGCGCAGGTCGCGACCTCGGCACGGGCCGCGACCAGGCGGGCGCGGGCGCGCTCGAACTCGGCATAGGCCTGGGCGAGCTTGAGCCCGAAGGTGACCGGCTCGGCGTGGATGCCGTGCGAGCGGCCGATGGTCGGGGTGAGCTTGTGCTCGAAGGCCCGGCGCTTGAGCGCGGCGAGCAGCCCGTCGATGTCGGCGATGAGCAGGTCGGCGGCGCGGACGAGCTGCACGTTGAGGCAGGTGTCGAGCACGTCCGACGAGGTCATGCCCTGGTGGACGAAGCGCGCCTCGGGCCCGACGATCTCGGCGAGGTGGGTCAGGAAGGCGATCACGTCGTGCTTGGTGACGCGCTCGATCTCGTCGATCCGCGCGACGTCGAACACCGCGTCGCGGCCCTTCTCCCACACCTTGGCAGCGGCCTCCTTCGGCACGACGCCGAGCTCGGCCAGAGCCGTGGTGGCATGGGCCTCGATCTCGAACCAGATCCGGAAGCGCGTCTCCGGCGACCAGATCGCCGTCATCTCGGGCCGGCTGTAGCGGGGGATCATCGTCGGGGCTCCTGCTCACGGGCGGGGTTGGGATGCCGCGACGGCTATGGGATGCGGGGCGAGAAGGCAAGGAAGGGAAGGGGGCTCGCGCCCCGCGACGGCGTGGCGGCCCGTCCGGAATCTCGTCCGGAATCTCGTCCGGAATTTCCTGGGCCGCGATCACCCCTGACGCTTTCCGGAGCACCGATCGCCGGGTGAATGCCCGCGGTTCTGTTCCGTCCTCAACTTTCAGGCGCGGTCGCTAAAATTTTAGCCGGATCCGCAGGCGGGCCTTCAAGGGCGGACCGCATTCTGCCGATGTCGTCCAAGTGGCAAGAACAAGATCGGATCGGGGCTCAAGATGGTGGATCGTCTGTCGTTCGGCGCAGCGTCGCTGCGCAAGTGCGTGATCGCGGCCGCGGCGGTCCTGCCGCTGATCGGCATGCAGGCCGCGCCCGCGCAGGCTCGCGACGGCGGGGCCATCGCGGCCGGTATCATCGGCGGGCTGGCCCTGGGCGGGCTTGCCGCCGCGGCGGCGGCCCAGCCGCGCTACGCCTCCCCGTACCCGGCTTACGGCTACCCGGCTTACGGATATCCGGCCTATGGCTACCGCCGCGTCTACTACGCGCCGGCCCGGGATTGCTGGATCCAGCGCCGCCGGGCGCGCGACGATTTCGGCAACGTCTATTACCGGCGCGTGCGCGTCTGCGGCTGAAGCCGGACGGAGATCCGAATCCCGGGTCCCGCCGCTGCGGGACCCGGGATCGGGACGGTCTAAGCAGATTTCGCAAAAGTGGTGGCCGGTTTTGCGGCAAAAATCTGCGACAAAACAAGATGCTAAGCGGACGAAGCGTTGGCCGGCCAACGCAAGTCTGCTTAGAACCGCAGGGTCAGCCCGCCATTCACCGCGTACCCGTCCCCGCCCGTCCGGGCGAAGGTGGTGCCGCCGGTCAAGGTCAGGCTCACCCCCGGCGTCACGTCGGCGGAAAGGCCCGCCTCGACGAGGCCGTAGGTGCCGCGCGCAGCCCGGCCGAGCGGGGTCAGGATCGGCAGCAGCGGGGTCGAGGTGAGGGAAGTCACCAGCGTACGGCCGCCATCCAGGAATTCGTGCTCGGCGGTGACGTTGACGAAGGCCCGCACCGGCAGGCCGACGAGGCTGAAGGGCGCGGCGCGCAGCTGCAGGCCGGCACGGCCGACGAGCGACTCGATCCCGGTGGCGCCGACGGCCTGCGTCAGCACCGGGTCGCCCCGCTCGGTATAGGCGCCGACCCGGGTGGTGGCATAGGTGAGGCCGACGATCGGCCCGAGGCGCACGGGCCCGAAGGTGTCGAACAGGTAGCCGGCCTTCGCCGCCACCGCCACGCTGTCGCCGCTGGTGGCGCCGTTCAGCGGGTCGATCACGCCGGGCCGGGTCACCGAATAGTCGTGGCGGCCATAGGCCAGGACTGCGTCGGCGAAGAGGTTCTTAGCCGTGAACGAGCCGTAGGCGGCGAAGCCGTAGCTGTCGACGTCGATCGAACCGGCGCCGCCGCGGAGGTTCGCGTGCGGGTTGGCGTAGTTGAAGGCGAAGCCGAAGCGCACGCCCGGTGCCGGGGTGGCTTCGAGGCCGATCGTGCCGCTCGGGCTGTCGTAGTCGTAGCCGGTGGCGAAGCCCCGTGTCGCCCGGCTGCCGCCGGCGTACCCGCCCTGGCCCCAGACGATCAGCGGACTCGGGCCTGCGCCGAGCGGCGCGACGCCGGTGGTGCTCAGGGCGCCCGTCGCCTCCCCGGGGCCGGGGGCGAAGAGCCGGTAGGCGTCGAGGCGCTGGAGCAGGGCGCCGGCGAAGCTCGTCGTGCCGATCTGGCCGAGCTCGGCCTGGGCGGCGATGCCGTTCGGCGCGGCCACGGCGTTCGCCATGTAGCGCGACAGGACGAGGTAGCCGCCCTCGGTCAGGTGCACCCCATCGAGGGACAGGTAGGTGTTCTGCACCGCCTTCGGGGCGGTGGCGCAG
The DNA here is from genome assembly GCF_003173775.1 of Methylobacterium sp. 17Sr1-1. Classification (NCBI taxonomy): domain Bacteria; kingdom Pseudomonadati; phylum Pseudomonadota; class Alphaproteobacteria; order Hyphomicrobiales; family Methylobacteriaceae; genus Methylobacterium; species Methylobacterium sp. 17Sr1-1. The sequence goes on from NZ_CP029552.1 coordinate 4,874,590, forward strand.
GCGGCGACGAGCGCGCAGGGCGTGCTGGTGTTGGTGAAGCCGTAGCGGCCGGGATCGGCGATGATGCGCTGGAAGATCTGGCCGTTGTCGAGGAGGAAGATCCGGGTGCCGGCGGCGGCGTAGGGCGCGAGGCCGGCCTGCAACCCGTCGAAGTAGGTGCGGGAGAAGAGGTCGGCGGCGGCGGCGTTGCCGGAGGCCGCGACCCGCGGCAGGCCGTTGAGCGTTGTGAAGCCGTTGAACACGATCGTGCTCGCGCCGGCGCCGACGAGCTGCCCCACGCTGCCGACGGCATTCGCCGCCGAGGCCCGGCCCAGCAGCGGCGCCTGGGCGATCGTGAGCCCGGAGAGCGCGGCGCCGATGCCGTCGTTGCCGCCGATGTTGATCGCCACGAGGTTGCCGGGGCGGAGGCGCTGACCGCTCGCCAGGAACGCCGCCACCTCCTGGGTCAGGCCCGGCAGCAGGCCCGAGCCGACATTGCCGGTGCCGGTCTGGGCGCCGCCGACGGCGTAATTCGCGACAGAGGAATCGGGCAGGCCGTAGATCGCCTGCAGGCCGTCGACGAAGTTGGCGCCGTTGGAGTAGCGGCCGTTCACGTAGGGAAAGCCGAGGGGCCGGCCGGTGAGGCGCACGACGTTGCCGGTATCGGCGTAGCTGTCGCCGAAGACCGTGAGCCCGGTCACCCCCTGCGCGGCGGCACCGTGCATTCCCACCAGGGCCGTGCCGGCGAGGAAAGCTGCCGTCATGCCCGCCCGCCGCAGGCGTCCGAAACCCGTCGTCATGTCGTTCCCCCGAGGCCCTGCGGCGTCGCCGCGCCGCTTTTGGGCCACAATGGGGCAGGCCGGGACCGGTCGGGTCAAGCGTCCGACGGGCGGGTTACGATGCCGAAAAGACGAGGCGGCCGGCCTGTGGCCCGGCCGCGACAGTCCCGCAGGATCAGGCCTCCTCCACCCGGGCCCAGCCGTTCGGCATCAGCCGTTCCTGGGGGGTGAACTTCGCCTTGTACTGCATCTTGCGCGACCCCTCGACCCAGTAGCCGAGATAGAGGTAGGGCAGCCCGAGGCTGCGGGCGCGCTCGATGTGGTCGAGGATCATGAAGGTGCCGAGCGAGCGCTCGGCCTCGACGGGATCGTAGAACGAGTAGACCATCGACAGCCCGTCGGAGAGCACGTCGGTGAGGCAGATGGCGACTGGCGCGCCGGTGCCGCGGCCGTTGATCGCGGTGTCGGGACCGCGCTTGCGGTAGACCACGAGGTGGGTCTCGACGTGGCTGTCCTCCACCATCATGGCGTAGTCGAGCACCGTCATGTCGACCATGCCGCCGTCGCCGTGGCGGGCATCGAGGTAGCGGCGAAACAGCGCGTATTGCTCCGAGGCCGGGCGGTTGGCCTGGGCCTGCCCGACGAGGTCGCGGTTGCGCTTCAGCACCCGGCGCTGGCTGTCGCTCGGCGAAAAGTCGTCCACCACGACCCGCACCGAGATGCAGGCGCGGCAGGTCTCGCAGGCTGGCCGGTAGGCGATGGTCTGCGAGCGGCGAAAGCCGCCCTGGGTCAGGATCTCGTTGAGGTCGCGGGCGCGCCGGCCGACGAGATGCGTGAAGACCTTCCGCTCCTGCTGCCCGGGCAGGTAGGGGCACGGTGAGGGCGCCGTGAGGTAGAACTGCGGTGCGTCCCGCGGATGGCTGGTCACGCTTCGGTGTTCTCGCAGGCAGGGACCGGCGCGGCGCCGGGAAGGCCAGGATAGCACCGGCGCGGCCCGCCTCAACAGGGGCGGGCCGCGCCGGCGAGAAATCCTGACAGTTAAGCGCGACAGGGGCCGAAGGTTGCAACCGGAAGGGTGCGCTCTCGCGCTCCTCACGCCTCGCGGACGACCGCGAGGTCGAGGACGAGGTCGTGGCCCATGCGCCGGTCGGCCCGCACTACGCCGATGCCGATGTCGAGCACCCAGAGCAGGAAGGTCGACAGCGCGACGTAGAACAGCAGCGCGTGCACGCCGGCGGTGATCCAGTCGATCGGACCGCCGGTCGTCGCCCGCACCGCCCGCAGCCCCATCATCCGCATGCCCAGCGTGCTCTGGCGCGGGCCGCCGACGGTGATCGCGCTGTAGAGGATGCCGCTCGCCGGCAGGATCGCGTAGAGCGCCCAGCCGACCCCGAAGGTGATGACCCCGAGGAGCGAGATCGCCAGCCACAGGAGGCAGCTGAAGCCGAAGATGAAGAGGATGTCGAGCAGGTAGGCGATGAAGCGCCGCGACAGCGAGCCGTGCGCCACCAGCACCGGCGGCCCGGCCCAGCCGGGGCCGGACGGGGGCAGGGGGCCGCCGTAGCCGGATTGGTAGGGTCCGCCCTGATAGGGGCCGTTCTGCCAGGAATTCGCCATCGCGTCCGTCTCCGCCGTATCGCCCGTTGGGTAAGGTGGGGGGAGGGCTGGTGCGCCTCAAGGGCCGGAAAAAATCGGTTTCTACCCTCAGAGGCCGTCCTGCTCCGCCCGTGAAATGTCCGCTGTATGTAACGTTCGATTGATGGCGTTGAAATTATAATAGTTCATGGTTGAATATTTAATTATATATTTTATTTGAAATATATGCAACTTTTTTAATGGGCATCTTGAAGCATTGACTGTTGAAATCGAATGTATAATTGTTATAACGTGATAAATTCATCATATGGACCAACTAATTTGCGGATTTTTGGCACATTTGATAAATTTCCTAGTTGTAAGCCTTCACATTTAACGCATACGGTAGTAATTGCTAATTTGCATCAACAACGTAAGGGACTCAGAGATGTTCGGCCGCCTTCTTTTAATTCAGGGGTGGATTGGACTTGAGCAACGGCAGTGATTTGACTCCTCCGCTGCAAGGAGGCGGTAGCGGTGGATTGAGCACGCTGCAGCCTATGCAGCCGCCTTCCACTCAAGCCACTGGAATTCTTGCTCCCGTAGTTTTGGAGATTGATGACGAGACGATCACGGTTTTCGTTCCGGTTGCAGAGAAGCATTCTCTAAGGCAGAGGTTCAGAGCCCTCGCGCGCAGAGAAAAGCGACGTGCCGCCGATGCAGGAAATGCAGCTCAAACTGCGCAGCAGATCGGTATCGGAATTGGTGGTACGCTTGGGACTGGCGGTTTGATAGCTCTGGCAACCGCGACTGGGCCACTTACCGCTGCCGGTATACTGGCGACCGTCGCCGGTGTCATAATAGCTGCGGTAGGTTTGGTCGCATCGCATGAAATGAACAGTAGGAAGCTTGCTCATCAAGAGTGGGCGGAAGAATATCAGGAAAAAGTGGAGGATTTAAGATGATCCACTCAGAGATTCCGCGTGTTCTAAATCTTGGCGACCCATTTATCGCTTTATTTATAATCGTAATGATATCTATTGTGTCTATTTTATCATGCTTATATATAATTTTACTTTTGAAAAGAACCGGTTATGATATGCGAAGCAGCGAAAGAGATAGAAGATCGCTCGTGATATTTATGGAAAATCGTGACTCATATCGCTCAGATTATGATCGGCGGGGAACTCGATGATAAATAGGGATATATTTCTAGGCGTCATGATAAAAATCGATGATTTTTGACGGACTAAAAATATTTTAGAATACTCAGATTTAAACTGTTTTTATCCGTGCATTTTATCAACCCGCCGCCGCATTCCCATGCGGCCCGATCCGCCGCGGCTCCAGCCCCTCGCGGCTGAGCGTATCGAGGATCTCGGCGGTGTGGCCGGGGCCGCGCGTCTCGATCGTCACGTCGATCGAGACGCTTTTGGCCGGCACGTCGAGATGGAGGCGGCCGTGCGAGACCTCCAGGATGTTGGCGCCGAGCTCGCCCAGCCGCCCGGCGACCCGGCCGAGCACGCCGGGCCGGTCGCTCGCGGTCATCCGGAACGAGATGATGCGGTCCTCGCGCTCCAGTTCGCGCACCATCACCGAGGCGAGCAGCCGTGCGTCGATGTTGCCGCCGCACAGGACGAGGCCCACGGTGCGGCCGGCAAACAGGTCGGGCCGGGCGAGCAGGGCCGCGAGGCCGGCGGCGCCCGCGCCCTCGGCGAGGCTGCGCTGGAGCGTGGCGTAGTCGTGCACCGCCCGCTCGATCTGCGGCTCGTCGACGAGGACGATCTCGCGCACGAGGTCGCGGATGATCGGCAGGGTCAGGCGGCCGACGGTCTTGACGGCGATGCCCTCGGCGAGCGTCGGGCCGCCGATCGGTCTGTCCTGCCCGTCGATGGCGTTGAGGAAGGACGGGTAGAGCGCGGCCTGGACCCCGGTGAGCGCCACCCGCGGCCGCAGGCTCGCCCCGATCGCGATGCCGCTCATCAACCCGCCGCCCCCGATCGGCACGACGAGGCAATCGAGGTCGGGCGCGTCCTCCAGCATCTCGAGGGCGATGGTGCCCTGGCCGGCCATCACCAGGGGATCGTCGTAGGGGTGGACCAGCACGAAGCCGTGCGCCTCGACCAGCCGGTCGACGGCAGAGGCCGACTCGACCAGGGTCTCTCCCTCCAGGACCACCGTGGCGCCGTGGGCGCGGGTGTTCTCGACCTTCACCAGCGGGGTCGTCGCCGGCATCACGATGGTGGCCGGGATGCCGAGGCGGCGCGCGTGGTAGGCCACCGCCTGAGCGTGGTTGCCGGCCGACATCGCCACCACGCCGCGGCTTCGCTCGGACGCCGAGAGGGCGCTCAGCCGGTTGACCGCGCCGCGCTCCTTGAAGGCGCCGGTCGCCTGCATGTTCTCGTGCTTGACGAGGACCCGCGCCCCGGTCAGCTCCGACAGGCGCGGCGCCGGCACCAGCGGCGTGCGCAGCACGTGGCCGCGGATGGTGTGGGCGGCCCGAACGACGTCGTCCGGGGTGATGGCGTAGGGCTGGCTCAAGCGCGACTCTCCGGGTGTCGGCACTGTAGGGCCCCCAAGGTTCCGCGTCAGCCCGCCCCCGGCTCGGCGAGCGCCGCGTCCGGCGTGTCGAGGTAGTAGTGCTTGAGCAGGTAGAGCGCCGCGCCGCCGACCGGGCCGCGGTCGCTCGTGAGCCCCGAGAGGTCGGTGCGGCTCATCCCGGAGAACTCGCAGACCGCGTAGCGCGGCAGCGGGCTGCGGCCCTCGCGCTCCTGCGAGAAGTCGATGCGGATGCTGCGCTCCTGCGGTCCGGCGGCCTCGCGCAACACCGCCACGCGGGCGCCCGCCGGCACCAGGGTCGGCAGGGCCCGCCGGCAGATCCGGGCCTGCTCGGCATCGGGCGTGCCGGAGCAGGCGCCGAGGCCCAGGAGACCGGCAAGGACCAGGAGGGCGGCGAGACCCGTGAGCCTCGCGCGGGAGCCCGGGCTCACCCGTCCTTTCCGTCTCACCCTTGCCGCAGCCGCTCGGCGACCCGCGGGGCGAAGTAGGTGAAGACGCCGTCGGCGCCGGCGCGCTTGAAGGCGGCGAGGCTCTCCATCATGGCGCGCTCGCCGTCGAGCCAGCCGTTCTGGGCGGCCGCCGCGATCATCGCGTACTCGCCCGAGACCTGGTAGGCGAAGGTGGGGACGGAAAAATTCTCCTTCACCCGGCGGATCACGTCGAGATAGGGCATGCCCGGCTTGACCATCACCGAGTCGGCGCCCTCGTCGAGGTCGAGGGCGACCTCGCGCAGCGCCTCGTCGGTGTTGCCGGCATCCATCTGGTAGGTGCGCTTGTCGCCGACCAGCGTGGCGTTGGTGCCGATCGCGTCGCGGAACGGGCCGTAGAAGGCGCTGGCGTACTTCGCCGCATAGGTCATGATCTGCACGTCGCGGTGCCCGGCCCGGTCGAGCCCGGCCCGGATCGCCCCGACCCGCCCGTCCATCATGTCGGAGGGGGCGATGACGTCGGTGCCGGCCTCGGCCTGGATCAGGCTCTGCTCGACGAGGAGCGCCACCGTCTCGTCGTTGACGATCACCCCGTCCTCCAGGAGGCCGTCATGGCCGTGGCTGGTATAGGGGTCGAGGGCGACGTCGGTGATGATGCCGATCTCCGGCACCGCCTTCTTCACCGCCCGCACGGCGCGGCAGACCAGGTTGTTGCGGTTGAGCGCCTCGGAGCCCGTCGCGTCGCGCAAGGACGGCTCGACGAAGGGGAAGAACGAGATCGCCGGGATGCGCAAGGCGGCGGCCCGCTCGGCCGCCCGCACCGCCTCGTCGACGGTCAGGCGCTCGACGCCCGGCATCGAGGCGACCGGCACGCGCCGGGTCTCGCCCTCGATCAGGAAGATCGGCCAGATCAGGTCGTCGACGGTGAGGGTGGTCTCGCGCACCAGGCGGCGCGACCACTCGGCCTTGCGGTTGCGGCGCGGGCGCTGGGTCAGTCCGAGGGAGGCCGGCTCGGTCCGGGCGGCTTCCCGGGCCAGCGGCCGGGGCATCGGCTGGATCTGCGACATCCGGGGTCGGGCCTCCTCGCGGCCCGCCTTCGTGCCGGGCCTGTTCCAAATCGGACGCTTCGACGTCGAATTCGTCCAATCCGGAGGTAGCACAAACCAAACGGCGCCTGAACCCGGGCGGAGGTGCATGGCAGGGTTTCGCGTCGCCTCGTACCGTTGACGCGGCGGCTCGCGCCCGGTTAACCGCCATTAAGTGTCTCTCACGAAACTCCCGCTGCTCCGACGCCGCCACGGCGAGCGACGGTGACCGGGAGTTTCGTGACCGCACGAACCGGGAGGGTGCATCATGGGCGACGCGGGCGTGACGGCGGACGGCGCGGTTCTGTGCGAGCGGCGGGGCGCCGCCGGACTCATCACCCTCAACCGGCCCAAGGCCCTCAACGCCCTCACCCTCGAGATGGTGCGCGCCATGCGCGCCGCCCTCGACGCCTGGGCGGCGGACCCTGCCGTGACCCGGGTGGTTGTGCAGGGCGCCGGCGAACGCGCCTTCTGCGCCGGCGGCGACATCCGCCGCATCCACGAGGAGGGGAGCGCCGGGAAATTTGAGGAAGCCCAGACCTTCTTCCGCGAGGAATACGAACTCAACGCGCTGATCCAGCGCTATCCGAAGCCCTACGTCGCGCTGATCGACGGCATCGTGATGGGCGGAGGCGTCGGCGTGTCGGTGCACGGCTCGCACCGGGTCGCCGCGGAGCGCACGGCCTTCGCGATGCCCGAGACCGGCATTGGCTTCTTCCCCGATGTCGGTGCGACCTACGCCCTGCCGCGGCTGCCGGGCTTCGTCGGTACCTATCTGGCGCTCACCGGCGAGCGGATCGGCCAGGGCGACGTGCTGGCCTTCGGGCTCGGCACCCACGCCGCACCCGCCGCGCGCTTCGACGCGATCCGCGATGCCCTCAGCGAGGGCGGCCCGGTCGAGGCGGCGATCGGCCATCACGATGCGCCGGCCCCCGGCCCGCTCCACGCCGAGCGGGCGCTGATCGAATCCTGCTTCTCGGCCGACAGCGTGCCTGAGGTGCTGGCGCGGCTCGACGCCGCCGGCTCCGACTTTGCGCAAAAGTCCGCCGCGACGATCCGCACCCGCTCGCCGACGAGCCTCGTCCTGGCGCTGGCCCAGATGCGCCGCGGCGCGTCCCTGTCCTTCCCGGAGGCGATGCGGCTCGAATACCGCATCCTGTGCCGGATCCTGCGCGGGCACGACTTCTACGAGGGCGTGCGCTCGGTGCTGATCGACCGCGACGGGAAGCCGGACTGGCGGCCCGCCACCCTGGAGGCGGTGCAGGCGTCCGACATCGAGGCCCATTTCGCGCCGATGCCCGGCGAGCCGAGCTTCACCTGACCATGCGCTCCTTGAGCAAGGTCCGGGGCGGTCCGCGGCGGGCCGGGATCGAGGAGGCGGCCGACCGCATCGAGCGCCGGCCCCCGCGCCCCGAGACGCGCTGGGACGTGGTCCTGGTCTGGCTGATGCGGGTCGTCGCGGTGGTCTGGATGGTCAAGGGCCTGAGCGCCTGGGCCGAGATCCTCGGCGCCCGTCCCAACGCCGCGCCGTTCGAGACCGCGCCGATCGGCCGGCAGGCGGTGATCGTCTATTTCGGCGTCATCAACCTGCTGGCGGCGGTGGGCCTGTGGCTCGCCACCGCCTGGGGCGGGGTGGTCTGGCTGCTCGCCGCCACCTCGGCGATCGTGCTCGCCCTGCTCACCCCGCAGCTGCTGCCGATGTCGATTCCGAGCCTCGCCTTCGACAGCATGATCATCCTTGTCTACTTCACGGTCTCCTGGTTGGCCTCGCGCGAACTACGCTGATCCTCAACCTTTCTCGAAAGTGAACGATCAGGTTCATCTTCGGTTTACCGACAGAGGTAAATCGAGAATTTATCCTGTCGTTTAAACTCACATTCACGGGGCGCGCCTAATTTGAACTCATAAGCGGAGCGGGACGACACCGCCGAGCACCCCCGTACAGAGTGAGGCGTTCCGATGAAGACCCAGGCGACGAAGGTGGCGCAGACGATCTCCGCTCCCGAGACCGAGACCGCGGTGCGCCCCCACTACCTCGAGGCCCTCCACCTGGTGGAGCGCCTGCACCGCCGCCTCCTCGACGTGATCAAGGACGAGTTCGAGCGCCGCGGCCGCGAGGACGTCAACAGCGTCCAGGCCCTGCTGCTCTACAACATCGGCGACAAGGAGCTGACCGCGAGCGAGCTGCGCACCCGCGGCTACTATCTCGGCTCGAACGTCTCGTACAACGTCAAGAAGCTGGTCGAGACCGGCTACCTGCACCACGCCCGCTCGAAGACCGACCGCCGCTCGGTCCGCATCAGCCTCACCGACAAGGGCCGCGAGGTGCACGAGATTGTCCGCGGGCTCTACGACAAGCACGCCAAGACGATCCAGCCGATCGGCGGCATCTCCGAGGACGATTTCGGCCGGCTCAACACGGCGCTGGCCCGGCTCGAGCGCTTCTGGACCGACCAGATCCGCTACCGGCTGTGAGGTGCCGATCGACAGCATCGATCGGGTGCGAAGGCCGAGAGCTTGTTTGATCGGCCTCTGTCGATATCCCTCCCCTCCGCGTGATTCCGGGGCCGCGAAAGCGAAGCCCGGAATCCAGATCCTCAGGTCGTTCCGGAAGCGGCGGATAGCGTCCCGCTCGATCCTGAACTGTCCGCGGCTCTGGATTCCGGGCTCCGCTTTCGCGGCCCCGGAATCACGCGGAGGGGAGCACGACTGTCGAGCGACGCGTGGCGGCCCGGCTACGGCACACGACGGCAGCATGAGGTTGCAGGTCGGCGAGGCGCTCTCGCGAGCGTCCCCGTCGGCATCGTGTACCCGAGTGGCCCGGCTGGCCTATCCCCTAATTCAGCAGCGCCCGGCTACGGTTCTCCCGGGCCCGCACGGTCGTCATCGGCAGGCGGAAGACGGGGCGCTGGTGCTGGTCCTCGACCCGGAAGGCGCTGCGCCTCCAGTCGCAGGCGACCTCGCCGTCGTCGAGCAGGCCGGCCGCGAGCTTCGCCGCCACCTCCAGCGCATCGGCCGCGCTCCGCAACTCGACGCCCTCGGGATCGATGATCAGGCGGCGACCCGACTGGAAATGGAAATAGTAGACGGTCATCACGGGCTCGGCGGCGATTCGGCCGCTTCTCATGCCACAGAAAAATGCGGCCGGCGATCCTCTTGTCACAAACCTGTAAAACCCGCGCATCTTCAGCGCCGCCGGGCCGCGGGATTGCCGTTATATCTTGAAATAATTCCTCGAACCGCAACTGAAGACTTTGCGGCATGACGAAAATGGGCTTTCGGTTTCGTCCAATAAGAAAGCCGCCCGAAGGCGGCTCTCAGTGTGCGTGGCCGGATTGCCGCAGGTGATCAGGCCCGCAGACGGGTCCGCACCTCGCCGAGGCTGCGGCGCACCAGGTCCTGGGCGGCGTCGCCGCTGACCTTCTCCCGCAGGATCGTCTCGGAGACCCGCACGGCGGCTTCCGCCGCGGCGGCCCGCACCTCGGCGGCGGCCTGAGCCTCGGCCTGGGCGATCTTGGTCTCCGCCGCCTTGGTGCGGCGGGCGACGAACTCGTTCAGGCGGGCATGGCCCTCGGCGGCGGCGGCCTCGGCCTCCGCACGGGCATTGGCGACGATCTCGGCGGCCTCGCGCTCGGCGTCCGAGCGGCGGCGCTTGTAATCCGCCAGGACGGCCTCGGCCTCCTCGCGCAGGCGCCGTGCCTCCTCGAGCTCCTTGCGCACGCGGGCGCCGCGCTTGTCGAGCCCGCCGGTGATCTGGTCGAACACACCCGCTTTCCAGGCGATGCCGCAGAACACCACGAAGGCGACCGCGACCCAGAATTCCGCATCGAACAGCATGTCGTTGATCTCCTGCGGCTCAGTGCACGGTCTGGGGCGCGGCGGCGCGGTCGTAGGCCGCCTCGACGGCGGCGCGGTCCGGCGCCTGGCCGGTCAGGCGCTCGACGATCGCGGTCGCGGCGTCGGCGGCCACCTCGCGCACGCTGCCCATCGCGGTCGCGGTGCGGGTGCGGATCTGGGTCTCGGCCTCGGCGAGCTTCACCGCCAGGTCGGCCTCGAGGGACTTGCGGCGCGTCTCGGCCTCGGCGGCGAGCTGCTCGCGGGTGGTCTGGGCGATGCCCTTGGCCTTGGCCTGGGCGTCCTTGAGGGCGCGCTCGTAGGTGTCCCGGGCGCCGTCGGCCTCGGACTTGGCGCGGGCGGCCTGGTCGAGGTCGCCGGAGAGCCGGGTCTGCCGGTCGTGCAGGATGCCGGCGATCTGCGGCAGCGCGATCTTCGACATCAGGTAGTAGAGCAGGCCGAAGGCGAGCGCGAGCCAGAGGATCTGCGCGACGAAGGTGCTGCTCTCGAACGGCGGAAAGCCGCCGCCATGCTCGGAGGCCGGCTCGTGAATCAGCCCCTCCTTCAGGGGGCGGGTGCATGTGGCTGCGCCATGGTGTCGTCCGGGTGTGGGGGAGACGAAGCGCTCCCGCCGAGCGCTCGGCCGGGCCGGCCGTCTGGCCACCGCGCCTCAGCAGGAGCGGCGGCTGCACGAAGTGGTATCGGGTGTCCCTAACGCACGCGCACCGGAGCCTCGTGTGAAGCCCGGTGCGCGGGGTGGACCACCTCTTGTCAGGCAATCCTCGCCGAAATCAGACGGCGAACAGCAGCAGCAGCGCGACGAGCAGCGAGAAGATGCCCAGCGCCTCGGTCAGCGCGAAGCCGAGGAGCAGGTTGGGGCGCTGGCTGTCGGCCGCGGAGGGGTTGCGCAGGGCGCCGGCGAAGAACTGGCCGAACAGGTTGCCGAGGCCCACGGCGGCGCCCGCCATGCCGAGGCAGGCGAGGCCGGCGCCGATGTACTTCGCAGCAACGGGATCCATCGTGATGCTCCTAAGGTCGTCTAGTCGTCTGGCGGGTGGTATCCGGCCGCGACACGGCGAACCGGGGTGGGAAGCTCTGGGAGTCTGATCGCGGGCTAAGGGCTGAGGGCCGTGCGACGGCCCCGCCGCCTTAGTGGCCCGGATGCAGGGCGTCGCTGAGGTAGATCGAGGTCAGCGTCGCGAAGACGTAGGCCTGTAGCACCGCGACCAGCATCTCGAGGGCCGTGACGGCGACCGAGAGGGCGAGGGGCAGGGGCGAGAGGATGCCCCAGACGCCGGCGGCGAGGAGGGCCGGGACGAAGCCCGCGAAGATCTTGAGCGCGATGTGGCCCGCCAGCACGTTGGCGAAGAGACGGACCGAGAGGCTGATCGGCCGCGAGATGAACGACACGACCTCGATCATCACGATCAGCGGCTTGAGCCAGCCGGGCACGCCGGGGGGCACGAACAGCCCGAGGAAGTGGGTGCCGTGGGCCATGAAGCCGTAGATCACCACGGTGAGGATCACCACCAGCGCCAGCATGAAGGTGACGATGATGTGGCTGGTCACCGCGAAGGCGTAGGGGATCATCCCGAACAGGTTCAGCAGCAGCACGAACATGAACAGGGAGAAGACCAGCGGCACGAAGCGCTCGCTGCCGTGGCCGGCCGACTGGTGCACCGTCTGGCCGATGAACTCGTAGAACACCTCGGCCAGGGACTGCGCCCGGCCCGGCACCACCGCCCGGCTCTTCGTCGCCCAGATCGTCAGGAGCGCGATGAGCCCCACGGCCAGGAACATGTACAGCGCCGACTGGGTGAAGGCGATGTTCTGGTGGCCGATATGCCCGAACGAAACCAGCGGCTTCAGCTCGAACTGGTGGATCGGATCCATCTTGACGGCCATGCCGGTCCCGCCCCCTCGTGTGTCGCTGCCGCGGGTTTCTCCCGCCGCGCTGCCAATCCGTGCAGGCGGATGCACGGCATCCACCGGATGATCAAGACCCTGGCGGGCCTTTCTTCGTGTCCGCGGCCGGAAAAAATCCGGAAACGCGCATCACGTTGTAGATTCCGGCCGCGAAGCCCAGGACGAGCAGGACGATCAGGCCCCAGGGCTTGGTGCCCAGGAGACGATCGAAGCCCCAGCCGAGAAGGCCGCCCGCCAGGACGCCGGCCACGAATTCCGTGGACAGCCGCATGGCGATGCCGAGGGACGAAGGCTGGCCGCTGCCTTGACGCGCAGAAAGGTCGGGAGACGCCGCGGGGCGCTTCCGGTCGATCTGCATCTCGAGACGCTTCAGCCTCGCGGAGAGGTCGTCGTCGGGGGAGGAGCCCTCACCGGTGCCGTCCTTCCCCCGCGGGTCGTTGCCGCTCATGGCGAAACCTCGCGCGTGAAGGATGAGGAGATCCGGTCCGGCCGCCCCCGTCGAGCGGGCGCACCATAGTTTCGCCCACCTTGGGTGTCAAGGCATCGCGAACAGGCGTTAAGTCATTGGACTTTCGACGGATTCCGCGCCGCACGCGGGTGCGCCGTCAAACCGTCTCGACCAGCCGCTCGGCGGTCGTGAGATCGACCGAGACGAGTTGCGACACCCCTCGTTCGGCCATGGTCACGCCGAACAGCCGGTCCATCCGCGCCATGGTGATCGGGTTGTGGGTGATGACGAGGAAGCGGGTGTCGGTGTCGCGCGCCATCGCGGCGAGGAGGTCGCAGTAGCGCTCGACATTGGCATCGTCGAGGGGCGCGTCGACCTCGTCGAGGACGCAGACCGGCGACGGGTTGGTGAGGAACACCGCGAAGATCAGCGCGGTCGCGGTGAGCGCCTGCTCGCCGCCCGAGAGCAGCGTCATGGTCTGGGGCTTCTTGCCCGGGGGGCGGGCCAGGATGTCGAGGCCCGCCTCCAGCGGGTCGTCGGAATCGACCAGGGTCAACTCGGCGGTGCCGCCGCCGAACAGGGTCGTGAACAGCCGCTCGAAATGCCCGTTCACCGCCGTGAAGGCGGCGAGCAGCCGCTCGCGCCCCTCGCGGTTGAGGCTCTGGATCGCGCCGCGCAGGCGCCGGATCGCCTCGATCAGCTCGTCGCGCTCGCGGCCCAGTTCGTCGCGCCGCCCTTCCGTATCGCGCAACTCCTCCTCGGCCCGCAGGTTCACGGCGCCGAGCCGGTCGCGGTCGGCCCGCAAGGCCGCCGCCTTCGCCTCGACGGCGCCGACCTCCGGGAGGGGATCGCCGGGGGCGACGCCCGCGAGGCCGTAGAGGCCTTCCGGCGTCGTCTCCAGGCCGTCGGCGATGGCGCGGACCACCTCGGCGAGGCGCCGCGTCAGGGCCTCGTGCGCGGCCACCGCCGCACCCCGTGCTTCGCGGGCCGAGGCGAAGGCGTCGAGGGCCTTCCGCGCCCGGGCCTCGGCCTCGGCCAGGGTCCGTTCTCCCGCATTCAGGCGCTCGCCGGCCTGCGCGCGGGCGGCGCCCGCGGCCTCCATCGCAGCAGTCAGGCGGCGGCGTTCCTCGGCGAAGGTCTCGGGCGCCTCGGCGAGCCCGGCCTGCTCCTCTTCCGCCGCCGCGAGGCGCTCCTCGAGTTCCTCCAGCACGCCGTCGGCCCGCTCGGCCCGCTCCTGCCAGCGGGCCCGGTCGACGGCCAGAGCCGCGCGGCGGGCGGCGGCCTCTTCGGCGGCGCGGGTCAGTGACAGGCGGGCGGCCCGGGCCTCGGCGGCGGCCAGCCGCCGCGCCTCGGCGAGGATGCGGGCCTCGTCGAGGCGGGCGGCGAGGTCTCCTGGTTCGTCGAGGGCGCTCAGCGCCTCCTCGGCGGCCTCGACCCGGGCGGCGGCCTCCTCGGCGTCGGCCGCGATGCGCGCCTCGGCCTCGGCGAGGGCGGTCCGGCGGGCGACGGCCTCGGCCTCCCGGCGCTCGGCCTGGGCCAGCGTCTCGCGGGCGTCGTCGAGGGTGCGGCGGGCGAGGCGGAGGCCCTCGACGGCGCGGAGCTCCGCGGCCGCCGCGGCGTCCGCGCGGGCCTGGAGCGCGTCGTGGGCTTCCTGCATGGCTTCCGCCCGCTCCCGGGCCTCGGTCGCGGCCTCGCTCAACGCGTCGAGCCGGTTGCGCTCGGACAGCCGCCGCGCCGCCGGCCGCGGCGCTTCCGCGGCGGCGGTGAGACCGTCCCAGCGATGGAGGTCGCCCCGCCGCGTGACGAGGCGCTGGCCCGGCTGCAGGCGCTCGCGCAACGCCGCCGCCTCCGCCGGCTCGACCACTCCGACCTGCCGCAGGCGGCGGGCGAGGGCCGGCGGGCCGGCGACCCGCTCGGCGAGCGGCGGGATCCCGGCCGGCAGGGCCGGGTCGGTGCCGGGATCGGGCGGAGCAATCCAGTGGGTCGGGGCCTGCGGGTCGAGGGCGGCCTCCAGGTCGTCCCCGAGCGCCGCCGCCAGGGCCGCCTCGTAGCCGGGCTCGACGGTGAGCGCGTCGAGGACCGGCGGGAAGCGCGCGTCCGCGCCCGGCGCCACCAGCCGGGCGAGGGTGCGGGCCTCGGTGTCGAGCCGCGCCGCCTCGCGCTCGGCCGCCGCCAGGAGCGGCCGGCCCCGGGATTCGGCCTCGCGCGCCGCGGCCACCGCGTCGCGGGCGGCGGCCGCCGCCTCCTCGGCGTCCTCGGCCGTCTCCTTCGCCTCGTCGTAGGCCTCGCGCAGGGCGGCGAGCCGGTCCGCCCCGGCCTCTCCCGCCGCCGCAGCCTCGCGGGCGAGACGGGCCTGCTCGCCGGCGAGCCGCGCCGCCCGGGCGCGCTCGTCGGTGGCGGCGCGGATCAGGGCGCCGCGCCGGGCCGCGTGCTCGGCCTGCGCACCCTGCGCGGCGGCGAGCGCTCCTTCGGCGAGGGCGAGGCTCGTCTCGGCGGCCGTCTCCCGTACGGCGGCCTCCTCGCGCGCGGCTCTCCCGTCCTCGGCCCCGTCCAGCGCCGCGGCCTCGCCGTCCAGGCGCGCCAGGGTCGAGCGCGCGTCGTCCCGGGAGGCGGCCTCGCGGGCGTGGTCGCGGCGCAGGTCGGCGATCCGCCGGCCGAGATCGCGCAGGCGCTCGGCGCTGCGGCGCTCCTGGGCCTCGAGCTGCGCCCCCG
This sequence comes from Methylobacterium sp. 17Sr1-1, assembly GCF_003173775.1. NCBI lineage: Bacteria > Pseudomonadati > Pseudomonadota > Alphaproteobacteria > Hyphomicrobiales > Methylobacteriaceae > Methylobacterium > Methylobacterium sp. 17Sr1-1. The sequence goes on from NZ_CP029552.1 coordinate 4,889,915, forward strand.
CCAGCATCAGGCGCTGCACCTCGGCCGCCGCGGCGCCCTCCGCCTCGCGCAGGCGCGGCAGGGCGGCGGCGGCGATCCCCTGCGCGGTCGCCGAGTCCACCTGCTCGGCTTGCGCACGCCCCAGCCGATCGAGGGCCTGGGCCAGAGCCGCGTCCGACGCCGTCGCCTCGCGGCGGGCGTTCGTGTGGCCGATCAGCAGCAGCAACGCCTCGTGCCGGCGGATCTCCGCCGCGATGGCGCGGTAGCGCTGGGCCGATCGGGCCTGGCGGCGCAGCGATTCGACGCCGGCGGTGATCGCCGTCAGCACGTCCTCGACGCGCGACAGGTTCTCTTCCGCCGCCCGCAGGCGCAGTTCCGCCTCGTGCCGACGGGCGTGCAGGCCGCCGATGCCGGCGGCGTCCTCCAGGATGCGCCGCCGCGCCTGGGGCTTCGCGGCGATCAGCACGGCCACCTGGCCCTGGCGCACCATGGCGGGTGAGCGCGCGCCGGTCGCCGCGTCGGCGAACATCAGCTGTACGTCGCGGGCCCGGACCTCGCGGCCGTTGACCCGGTAGGTCGAGCCGGCGCCCCGGTCGATGCGGCGCGAGACCTCCAGCAGGTCGGCGGCGTTGAAGGCGGCGGGCGCCGTGCGGGCGCCGTTGTCGAGGGTGAGCGTCACCTCGGCGTGGCTGCGGCCGGAGCGCCCACCGGAGCCCGAGAAGATCACGTCGTCCATGCCCGACGCCCGCATGCTCTTGTGCGAGCTCTCCCCCATCACCCAGCGCAGGGCCTCGACGAGGTTCGACTTGCCGCAGCCGTTCGGCCCGATCACCCCGGTCAGCCCGGGCTCGATCAGGAACTCGCTCGGCTCGACGAAGGTCTTGAAGCCGACGATGCGCAGGCGCGTGAATTTCATGGGGAGACGCGGTGCGCTGGCTTTGCGCCGACGATTCGAGAGCAGGCGCAGGTCCCCCTCTCCCACTCGGGAGAGGGGATCTCGCGCTCGATTTGTTAGTGTTCGCTCATATGAGAAAGGGTTACGCCCCCACGATCGGCTTGATCACCTTCTCCATGCCGTCGATCGTCATCTCGCCCTGGTACTTCTGGCCGTTGATGAAGAAGGTCGGCGTGGCGTTGACCTTGAAGGTGGTCATCGCCTTCTCCTTCACGGCGTTGACGCCGTCGTAGAGCTTCTGGTCCTTGAGGGTCGCCTCGAACTTCTCCTTCGAGAAGCCGGCCTGGCGCATCATTTGCTCGAGGGCGTCGAGGGGCTTCGGGACGAAGGCCCAGTTCGGCTGCTGGTCGAACAGCATGTCGGTGATCGGGTAGTAGCGCGCCGCGTTGTCGGACCGGGCCAGCATGAAGGCCGCGGTGGCGAGCGGGTCGAGGGGGAATTCGCGCAGGGTGAAGCGGACCTTGCCGGTGTCGATCCAGCGCTCCTTGAGCGCCGGCCAGGTCGTCTTGTGGAAGGCGGCGCAGTGCGAGCAGGTCATCGAGGCGTACTCGATGATGGTGCAGCGGGCGTTGTCCGGCCCGAGCCAGGCGTCGCCGAGCGGGCCGGGCTGCATCAGGCCGTCGACCACCGGCCCCTGAGCCAGAGCCGAGAGCGGCAGGGCCGGCGCGAGCAGAGCCGCACCGAGGGCCGAGCCGGTGAGTGTCAGGGCCTCGCGACGGGTGAGCATGGCAGGCGTCCTCGTGGAGGGTGCGGGAGGGTCCGCAATCGTCAGTGCGGTAGAATCCCGGCCGCCTCGTGGCAAGCCGCCGAGGCATCAACAGCCCGCGACGCTTCAGTTCGTTGGTGCCGCCGCGTGCCGCGGCGGCGTCCGGCACAGGGGGTGCCGGCGCCCGGTCGGGCTTGCGGCTGGATGCATGCCCGCCGACGACGAAGAGGGTATCGCGCTCAGCGCGAGCGCTGCGCGCCCAAAACCGCGAGGCCGAGCCGGTCGAGGGCGTCGCGGAGCGCCGCCTCGCTCACGGTCGAGACCGCGAGCGCCACCTCGCCGCGACGCACCGGGTCCAGGGGCGGGGGGGCGGCAGCGCGGCGTCGCGCCTGGGCGACCCGGTCCTGGCGCAGGCGGATCTTGCCGACGCAGGCCCAGCCGTAATGACGGTTGATGCGCTCGATCACCAGCGGCACGAGGTGCTGGAGTTCGAGGGCGAAGGCGCCCTCGACCCGCACCGTCAGGGTGCCGGGCTCCGGCCGCTGCTCGCGCGACGCGCCGCGTCGGCGCGACCATTCGAGCTTCTCCGGCTGGCAGGCCCGGGCGAGGCGCTCGCCGACGATCTCGGACCAGGAGGCCAGGATGTCGGTCGAGGCGAAGCCCTGCGCCGCGAAGACGGGGCCGAGGGACCGCTCGATCAGCTCGCTCAAGGGTTTGGGCCGCGCCATCGCCCGTCCGTCCTAAAAAAGGGTCGCCGCGTCCGGCGTGACGCCGCGAAAGCTAGAGCCTTCGTGTAAGGGAACACTTAACCCTCGGGCCCGCCCCGTCGAGAGCCGTGCGCGGCGGCGACAATCGCCGAAATCCCGCTCCCGCCGCGGCGGAAAACCCGCTAAGGCGGGCCGCATGGTAGCGCCCGCCGCGTCGCACTCAAGGCCGGAAGCCGCCGACCTCCTGGTCTGGTACGACCGCCATCGCCGCGCGCTGCCCTGGCGCGCGCTGCCCGGCGTCGCGCCCGACCCGTACCGGGTCTGGCTGTCCGAGATCATGCTGCAGCAGACCACCGTCGCTGCGGTCAAGCCCTACTTCGCCCGCTTCCTGGAGCGCTTCCCGACCATCGAGGCCCTGGCGGCGGCGCCGGAGGACGCGGTGATGGGCGCCTGGGCCGGCCTCGGCTACTATTCCCGCGCCCGCAACCTGCATGCCTGCGCGAAGGCGGTTGCCGAGGCCGGCGGCTTTCCCGACACGGTCGAGGGCCTGCGCAAGCTCCCCGGCATCGGCGCCTACACGGCGGGCGCCATCGCGGCGATCGCCTTCGACCGGCCGGCGGCGGCGGTGGACGGCAATGTCGAGCGGGTGGTGTCGCGCCTCTACGCGATCGAGACCCCGATCCCGGCCGCGCGGGCCGAGATCCGCCGCCTCGCGGAAGGCCTGGTGCCGCACCAACGCCCGGGCGACTTCGCGCAGGCCGTGATGGATCTCGGCGCGACGCTCTGCACGCCGAAGCGGCCGGCCTGCGCGCTCTGCCCCTGGATGCGGCCCTGCCGCGCCCGGGCCGAGGGGCTGCAAGAGACGTTTCCGCGCAAGGTGAAGAAGGTGGCCGGCGCCCTGCGCCGCGGCGCCGCCTTCGTGGTCCTGCGGACCGGCGACGACGCGGTGCTCCTGCGCACCCGGCCGCCGGAGGGCCTCCTCGGCGCCATGGCCGAGCCGCCGACGAGCGAGTGGCGGGCCGATTACGACCCGGCTCAGGCGCTCCTCGACGCGCCGCTCGACGCACGCTGGAAGCGGCTGCCCGGCACGGTGCGCCACGTCTTCACGCATTTCCCGCTCGAACTGACGGTCTTCCTCGCCCGGGTCGCCGCCGGGACCCCGGCGCCCGACGGCATGCGCTTCACGCCCCGCGCCGGTCTCGACTCCGAGCCGCTGCCGGGTGCGATGAAGAAGGTGCTGGCCCACGCCCTGGAGCAGAAGCTCGCCGCCCCCCCGGCCGCGCCAGTACCCCCGCCGGCCCCCGACCTCGCGACGCTCCCGGAGCCCGAACCGCCGCCGCGCCGCGCGCCGCTGCCGAAGGTGCTGTCGCGACGGCCCGCCTCGGCGGCTCCGGTGACCAAGCCTGTCGGACGGGGCCGGCCCAGGGAGCGGTGAACGAGATGCGGTGCGGGGTGATGGTCGGACGGCGCGAGCCCGGCAGGGGGTGAGCCGGGCGCCGCGCGGCCCGTCGCCGGCCGCGCCGGCCCGCCCTATCTCCCGGCCGCGCGAAATGCCGATCGCCGGAACGGCCCCAGCGCGTCGCGAGCGGGGAGGGGGATCGCCGTCGATGCTGAAGCTCTTGGTGACGAGCGCCTTCGTCCTGTCGGCCAGTGCCGCGCAGCCGGTCGACTACCGATGGACGACCGGCTTCGGGCAGGGCACCCTGGAAGCGAAGATCACGAACAGATCCAAGGACGAGTTGATCGTCTATTGCGCTTCGGGGCAGGACGATCATCCGGCCGGGATGTTCTTCACGATCGGAGGCTGGACGTACCGTCCTCGCGAGAAGGTGTATGTCCAGTTCGTGGTCGACGAAAAAAATCATTCTTTCGAATTTGCCGAGACGCAGTACGAGGCCTCGGGGCGGGCCTTCTTCGGCAATCTGTATAATTTCGTGGCCGCGCTCGCGTCGTCGAGATCCTCATCGTTTCTCTTCGAGATTCCTGCGGAGAATATTTCCCGATCGCTGTCGCTGCTGAATGTCGGCGACGCCCTCGGCAAGCCGTCCGATCTCATCGTCGACGGTTGCAAGTAGGAGCGAGGCCGCGACACCCCCATCCCGGCTCCGGGACCGGCCTCGTCAGACGAGGCGGTGCGGGTCGCGGACGGGCGAGCCGTCCGCTACGGGCGCGTCCTTCGGACGAGCCCCGATCCGACGTCGCACGGCAGGCAACCTGCGATGCATTCCGTCAGACAGGATGGCGCCCGCGGCCGCAAGGCCAGGGGCGCTCCTGCTCAGGCGTCGTCCGCCAAGTCCTGCCGCTCAGGCGGCCGAGCCCATGCCGGCCCGCATCGTGCCGCGGAAATCGTCGATGCAGACGAGGCGCCCGCCGCGCTCGGCGTGCCAGAAGGTCCAGCCGTTGCAGGCCGGCAGGCCCTGGACCAGGGCGCCGATCTTGTGGATCGAGCCCGAAGCGGGTCCGACGCCCAGCGTGCCGTCGGGGCGTACCAAAGCCTTGTGGCGGCGACGCTCGTCGGTGAGCGTCTCGCCGGCCCGGACGTGGCCGGCCTCGAGCAGGCTCAGGAACGGCACCCGCGGCTCGGCGCGCTTCGTCGGCGCGGTGAGGAGGGCGGCGCGCGACAGGGGCTCGACCCCGGCGATCCGCTCGCGGGCGGCCGCCGCGTAGGCCGGCTCCTGCTCGATGCCGATGAAATGGCGGCCGAGGCGCTTGGCGACGGCCCCGGTGGTGCCGGTGCCGAAGAAGGGATCGAGCACCACGTCGCCGGGATTCGACGACGACAGGATGGTGCGGGCGAGCAGGGCCTCGGGCTTCTGGGTCGGGTGCAGCTTGCGCCCGTCGTCGCCCTTCAGGCGCTCGTCGCCGGTGCAGAGCGGGATGAACCAGTCCGAGCGCATCTGCAGGTCGTCGTTGCCGCCCTTCAGCGCCTCGTAATGGAAGGTGTAGCCCTTCTGCTCGCTGCGCGAGGCCCAGATCAGGGTCTCGTGGGCATTGGTGAAGCGCTTGCCGCGGAAGTTCGGCATCGGGTTGGCCTTGCGCCACACGATGTCGTTCAGGATCCAGAAACCAAGATCCTGCAACGCGCTGCCGACGCGGAAGATGTTGTGGTACGACCCGATCACCCAGAGGGTCGCGGTCGGCTTCATCACCCGGCGGCAGGCGGAGAGCCAGGCGCGGGTGAAGGTGTCGTAGGCCTCGAAGCTGGCGAACTGGTCCCAGTCGTCGTCGACGGCGTCGACGGTGCTCTGGTCCGGGCGCAACAGGGCGCCGGCGCCGAGCTGGAGGTTGTAGGGCGGATCCGCGAAGACCAGGTCGACACTGGCCGGCGGGAGTCGCTCGAGGGCAGAGAGGCAATCCCCGAGGATGACCTCGTCCAGGGGAAGACGCTGTGCGGGGGTAACGAGACCCATCCGCGGCGCCGACACCACTCGCCCGGTACGCGAGACCTGATTCCGGGCGGCGGTGCCGACGACCGCGGTACGCGGGGAAGCCATGGCAAACACCGGTTACGCGACTGACCACCAGACATTGCCGTCGCTACGGTAAAGGTCACGTTTCCCGCAGGTACGAATTGCGTCTCGAAATGGGGCTGCACTTCTTGCCTAGTCGTCCGGTGGCCGGGCTCATCCGTTAATGAACCACTACGAATGGCGACGAGGGCGCGCCCTCGTCGGTGCGGGGGCGCGGTTGCCCTGACAGGTAGGCTATCCGCAGGCCGGAAGAGGCGCGGGCTTCCCCTCTCCCCGCGGGCGGGGAGAGGGCTGTGTTCCCGTTCAGGGAACGCGGCAAGCGGAGGCGACGGCCGGAGCGAGGGTGAGGGGGTCTCGACGATGAGGCTCCTCCGGAAGCACCCCCTCACCCCCGCCCTTCGGGCTTCCTGAGCCCCTTCGGAGCTCAGGCCTCTCCCCGCCCGCGGGGAGAGGAGAAAGCCCGTGCTCTTCATTCCCTCGAAAAGCCCTGCCGCTCGCGAGGAGAGGACTCACGCCTCGCCCACCCACGACGCAACCCTGCCATTCGCCCCGGAACCGCAGGCCCGCCGCGCATCCCGCGCTTCTTCCGAATTCTGAAAACCCGAGTGCAGCGGCCGACCGCCACAAGTCGCCAATAAGATGTCGTGCCGTTTCGCGACTTGAAAAGTCAAACCTTAACGGATCGCAAGATATCGGCCGACAATACGGCACCAATTGCCACAAATCGGGCGGTCATATTTTCGTCCTGTTTGGTCTCGATTGGCTGTGCCGTCAGCAACTGCCAAGGACAGTGGAATGAACAGCGCCCAGCCTGCGCGTCGGTCGAACGCGGCCCGCATCGTGGCTCTCGCGGGGGGTGTCGCCCTCGCCGGATGGGGGAGCCTCGCCGCCTCGTCGACTGCGCAGGCCCAGAGCGGCAAGGCCTCCTGGTACGCCTCCGGCCATCGCACCGCCAGCGGCGAGCGATTCAACCCCAACGGCCTCACGGCGGCGCACCGCAGCCTGCCCTTCGGCACGCGGGTGCGGGTGACCAACGAGTCCAACGGCCGCTCGGTGGTGGTGCGGATCAACGATCGCGGGCCGTTCGCCCATGGCCGCATCATCGATCTCGCCCGCGGGGCGGGCCGGGCGATCGGCATGAGCGGCGTCGCCCGCGTCGCGGTCGCGGTGGTCGACTGATCCGGGACCTAAGCAGACTTGCGTCGGCAGGCCAACGCTTCGTCCGCTTAGGCTCTTGTTTTGTCGCAGATTTTCATCGCAAAACCGGCAACCGCTTTTGCGAAATCTGCTTAGTCCGACCCGGCGGCGTTGCCGTTGGGCTAAGCCTCCCCACATCAGGCTCATCGTGCGAGCGGAGCGTGATGATGGCAAAGCCCCTGGTTGTCGTGATTCCCCATCAGCTCGGCCGGGCCGAGGCCCGCCGCCGGCTGGAGAACGGGATCGGCCAGGCCAAGGAGATGCTGCAGAAGGCGGGTCTCAGCATGGCCGACGCGACCTGGAGCGGCGACCGGCTCTCGTTCCTGGTGGCCGCCATGAACCAGCGGGTCGACGGCGACATCGACGTCGATGAGGATTCGGTGCGGGTCGAGGTGCGGATGCCGCTGCTCCTGTCGCTCTTCGCCCACAAGGTGCAGCAGATCGTCAGCCAGAACGGCGCCAAGCTCCTGACCAAGCAGTAGCCGACGTTGCGGAACCGGGGCCCGGCGCCCCGGTTTGGACACGGCAGAGAGAGGAGCGCTCGATGTCGAATCCCGGCCCGATCCCGGACCAGCCCTACGATCCCGTGCCCCCGACCCCAAGTCCTGGGAATCCTGGCCCGGACGCGCCGAATCCCGGCGGGCCCGAGCTGCCGAGCGAGGCCCCGGGCGACCGCCCGGTCGAGATCCCGGTGAACGATCCCGGCAACTCGCCGGCGATCACCCCCGACCCGTCCCCGGCCGGGCCCGCCAACCCGACGATGTGAGGTGCCTTACCGCCCGGCGGCGTAGCCCTGCATGCCGCGCGGGTTGGCCGCCGCCCGCAGGCGGCGGCCGTCGCGGCTCGCCGCCGTGAGCCGCCCCTCCGACCAGTCGGACCCGACCTCGACGACGTGGCCGCGCCGGCGCAGCTCCGCGATCGTCCCGGGGCTGATCCGGTTCTCCACCACCACGACGCCCGGCCGGGCAGTGCGCGGCCAGAACGAGGACGGGAAGTGCTCGGTGTGCCAGGCCGGCGCGTCGATCGCCGCCTGCAGGTTCATGCCGGCATGGACGTGACGCAGGAAGAATTGCGGGATCCACTGGTCCTGCTGGTCGCCCCCCGGCGAGCCCCAGGCGAGGTAGGGCGCGCCGTCGCGCAGGGCCATCGTCGGCGAGAGGGTCGAGCGCGGCCGCTTGCCCGGGGCGAGCGCCGCCGGATGGCTCTCGTCGAGCACGAACATCTGCGCCCGCGTGCCGAGGCAGAAGCCGAGCGCCGGGATCACCGGCGAGGATTGCAGCCAGCCGCCCGACGGCGTGGCGGCGATCATGTTGCCGTGCCGGTCGATGATGTCGAAATGGACCGTGTCGCCCCGCACCACGCCTGAGCGGGCATCGTCCGGCGGGACGGTCGCCTCGATCTTGCCCACCGTCGGCTCACCGGCGCCGGAACTGCCGACCGCCGTGCGGGCGCCGCTGCTCACCCGGGCGTCGAGGGCCTTGCCGAAGCCCGGGATCGTGCCGGGCCGTTGCTCCAGCGAGGCGGTCTCCGTGACGAGCCCGCGCCGCTCGGCGTTGTAGGCATCCGACAGCAGGGTCTGCACCGGCACGTCGACGAAGGCGGGATCGCCGTAGAACGTGTCCCGGTCGGCGAAGGCGAGCTTGGCGCACTCGACCTGAAGGTGGATGAAGTCGGGTCCCGCCGGGTCGAGGCGGTCGAGGTCGAAACCCTTGAGGAGGGCCAGCTGCTGCAGGGTGGCGAGCCCTTGCGTCCACGGTCCGGCCTTCAGCACGGTGTAGCGGCCGTACTCGTAGCCGATCGGCGCCTCGACGCTCGCCTGCCAGGCCGCCATGTCGGCCCCGGTGAGGAGGCCGCGGTGGGGTGTCCCCGTCACGTCCATCACCGGCTCACCGCGGCAGAAGGCGTCGATCGCCTCGGCGACGAAGCCCTGCGACCAGATCCGCCGGGCGCGCTCGATCTCCTGCTCGCGCGAGCCGCCGGCGGCCTCGCGCACGATCCGGGCATAGGTCTCGGCGAGGACCGGATTGGTGAACAGCGTGCCGGGCGCGGGCACGCCGCCGCCGCCGAGATAGGTTGCCGCCGAGCTCGGCCAGTGCTCGCGAAACAACCCCTCGACGGTGGCGATGGTGGCCGAGACCCGCTCGACCAGCGGGAAGCCGTCCCGGGCATACCCGATCGCCGCCTCCAGCACGTCGGCGAGGCGCCAGGTGCCGTGGTCGCGCAGGATCAGCATGTAGGCGTCGAAGGTGCCCGGCACGCACGGCGCGAGCAGCCCGGTGCCCGGTACGAGGTCGAGGCCGAGATCGTCGCGCAGGTGCGCGATGGTGGCGGCCTGCGGCGCCGGGCCCTGCCCGCACACCACCTGGGGGTGCCCGACCCGGACGTCGTGCAGGATCACCGGCACGTCGCCGCCCGGCCCGTTGAGGTGTGGCTCGACCACCTGGAGCACGAAGGCAGTGGCGACTCCCGCATCGAAGGCGTTGCCGCCCCGCTCCAGCACGCCCATGCCGACCGCGGTGGCGATCCAGTGCGTCGAGGCCACGACCCCGAAGGTGCCGTCGATCTCGGGGCGGGTGGTGAAGGAATCGGGGGTGACGAAGCTCATCGGCTATCCTCTCCTCGGTGGTCGCGGTTGCGGCGCGCTCTGTCACTCGCACCTTAGGAGCCCGGACCGGTTCGGGGCAGCCCCGCTACAAGCACCCCCTGCGCATCCCGGCGCAGGGCTCGCCTTTCCAAAGAGCCTGCCGTAATCCCCCGGCCATGGCCGCTCCTCCGCTCCTCACCCTCCAGGGCATCGCGCTCACCTTCGGCGGCACGCCGCTGCTCGCCGGGGCCGACCTCTCGCTCAGCCCCGGCGACCGCACCTGCCTCGTCGGCCGCAACGGCTCGGGCAAGTCGACCTTGCTCAAGGTCGCCGCCGGCTTGATCGAGCCCGACAAGGGCCTGCGCTTCGTCCAGCCCGGCACGACCGTCCGCTACCTCGCGCAGGAGCCGGATTTTTCCGGGCACGCCACCACCCTGTCCTTCGTCGAGGCGGGAATGGGGCCGGGCGACGAGCTCTACCGGGCGCGCTACCTGCTCGAGAGCTTAGGGATGACCGGCGAGGAGGATCCGAGCCGGCTGTCGGGGGGCGAATCGCGCCGCGCGGCGCTCGCCCAGGCGCTGGCGCCCGAGCCCGACATCCTGCTCCTCGACGAGCCGACCAACCACCTCGACCTGCCGGCGATCGAGTGGCTGGAGGCCGAGCTGAAGGGCAGCCGCTCGGCGCTCGTCCTCATCAGCCACGACCGGCGCTTCCTCGAATCCCTGTCGCGGGCCACGGTCTGGCTCGACCGCGGTACGACGCGGCGGCTCGACCAGGGGTTCTCCGCCTTCGAGGCCTGGCGCGACCAGGTGTTCGAGGAGGAGGAGCGCGACCGCCACAAGCTCGACCGCAAGATCGCCGCGGAGGAGGACTGGCTGCGCTACGGCGTGACGGCGCGGCGCAAGCGCAACGTCAAGCGGCTCGCCGGCCTGCACGAGCTGCGCCGCAAGGCCCGCGAGCATCGCGGCCCGGTCGGTGCCGCGACCCTGACGGTGAGCGAGACCGAGGCCTCCGGCGCCCTGGTGGTCGAGGCGCGCGACGTCTCCAAGTCGTACGGCGACCGCGCCATCGTCCGCGACCTGAGCTTGCGCATCGCGAAGGCCGACCGGCTCGGCATCGTCGGCGCCAACGGCACCGGCAAGACGACGCTCGTCAACCTGCTCACCGGCCGCCTCGAACCCGATTCCGGCGTGGTGAAGGTCGGCGCCAACGTCACCCTCAACCTCCTCGACCAACGCCGCAGCGCCCTCGATCCCGAGCGCACCGTCGCGGACGTGCTGACCGGGGGCGGCAGCGACAGCGTCCAGGTCGGCGGCCAGAGCCGGCACGTCGTCGGCTACATGAAGGACTTCCTGTTCTCGCCCGAGCAGGCGCGCACGCCGGTCCGCGTGCTCTCGGGCGGCGAGCGCAACCGCCTGCTCCTGGCACGGGCGCTGGCCGAGGCCGGCAACCTCCTCGTCCTCGACGAGCCGACCAACGACCTCGACCTCGAGACCCTGGACCTGCTCCAGGAGATGCTCGGCGAGTATGCCGGCACCCTGATCCTGGTCAGCCACGACCGCGACTTCCTCGACCGGGTGGTCGACACGGTGCTGGTCTCGGAAGGGGAGGGGCGCTGGGTCGCCTATGCGGGCGGCTATTCCGACATGGTCGCCCAGCGCGGCGTCGGGGTGCAGGCGCGCGGGGTCGTGGCCCCGAAGGGCGCGAAGGACGTCGCCAGGGAGGCCCCGAAGGCCACGGCGTCCCGCCCGTCGGCGAAGAAGCGCCTGGGCTTCAACGAGCAGCACGAGCTCAAGACCCTGCCGTCCCGGATCGCGGCGCTGGAGGGCAACCGGGCGAAGCTCCGCGCGGCCCTCGATGACCCGACCCTCTACGCCCGCGACCCCGCCCGCTTCGAGGCGATCTCCCGCACCCTGGCGACGACCGAGGCCGACCTCGCCGGCGCCGAGGAGCGCTGGCTCGAGCTCGAGATGATGCGCGAGGAGCTGGAGGGCTGATTCCCCGGCGCGAGCCGGAGGTGATCCGGGTCGCGGCCGCCGGGGCCGAGTCCGGGCCAAGAGACGACAGGACGGCGCGCGAAATCTTCGAGGCTCGCGCGCGAGGGGCCGGATTTAGCTGACCCGCGCAAGCTTTCGTGGCGTCCGTGCAACATTAAGGCCGAAAGCCGGTGACTTGGCCGTCCCGGACGCTGATCCCGGTTGATCGCTGTTAGCGCCTAGCACATGGTGCCTCTGCACCGGGGACAACCCCGGCGCGGCCCGGAAGACATCCCCAGAGGGGAGCGCCGGGCGCAAGGGGATAAGAGTGGCGTGGTTCGGCTCCCGTAGGATCGTCGAGACACAGTCGTTCACCCCCAGGGTCTCGAAACTTTGGAGGTCTCGATGAAGCTCGTGAAGAGCCTTCTGCTGGGTTCGGCTGCCGGCCTGACCGTTGTCGCAGGGGCGCAGGCTGCCGATCTGCCGATCAAGAAGGCAGCGCCTGTCGAATTCGTTCGTGTCTGCTCGGCCTACGGCGCCGGCTTCTTCTTCGTTCCCGGTACCGATACCTGCCTGCGCGTCTCCGGTCGTGCGCGCTTCGAGGCCGGCTACTCGCAGGGCTATCAGCGCGGCAGCAACAACGGCGACCTGATGGGTTACCGCGGCCTCGGCCGCCTCAACCTCGACGCCCGCACGCAGACCGCCTACGGCACGCTCCGCGCCTTCGTGCGCTTCGAGCTCGCCTCGCGGACCGGCGCCTACCTGAATTCGGGCACGCAGCAGCGCATCGCCAACGCCTTCCCGGCGCTCGGCGTCGACACGTTCGGCCGCGCCCAGCAATACGTGAACGTCGACAAGGCCTTCATCCAGTTCGCCGGCCTCACCGCCGGTCGCGCGGCCTCGTTCTACGACTTCTACGCCCACGACTTCGAGATCATCGGCACCTCGCTGGGCTCGGACGTCTCCTCGACCAACCTGCTCGCCTACACCGCCACCTTCGGCGACGGCTTCTCGGCCACGATCTCGATCGAAGATCCGACGTTCCGCAAGAACCCGCTGTTCGGCACCGCCACCGCCGGCAACGCGGCGAGCCAGTTCGCGGTCTTCACCGCCGCGGCTGCCAACCTGAGCCCGGTCGTCGCCACCAACGCGGCCGGCGTGCCGATCGGCGAGGCGTTCTACGACCTGCGCCAGACCAACCGCATGCCCGACTTCGTCGGCGTGCTGCGCTACGACGCCGCCTGGGGCTCGGCCCAGCTCTCGGCCGCCGTGCACGAGCTGAACGCCCAGAACGCCTCGACCGTCCTGACCTTCGGCGGCGCCGCGATCGCCCCCGGCACGGTCGTGACGCCCCGCGTCAACACCGAGTACGGCTGGGCCATCCAGGGCGGCCTGAAGTTCAACCTGCCGTTCATCGCCGCCGGCGACGCTCTGTACCTCCAGGGTTCGTACGGCGAGGGTGCGCAGATCTACACCGGCTACTCCCAGTACATCGGCACCTACACCGCCAGCGCCGGCAACACCCAGGGCTCGCCGTTCGCGACCTACTTCACCGACGCCGCCGTCAACCCCCTCACGGGCAAGATGGAGCTGTCGACCAGCTGGACGGTCGTCGGGTCGTACCTGCACTACTGGGCGCCCGAGTGGCGGTCGGCGATCATCGGCAGCTACGGCGAGATGTCGTTCGGCAAGACCAGCCGCGCGCTGCTCGGCGGCCTGAACTTCAACGGCCTCGGCAACCCGGTCAACAGCCCCGGCAACTTCCTGTTCAGTGCCGCCCTGCGCGACACCAGCCAGATCGTCGCCGGCGCGAGCCTGATCTGGTCGCCGGTGAAGGACCTCGATATCGGCGTCGAGGGTCTCTACAACCGCGTCGACATCAAGAACGGCCGGGTCATCGACCAGAACAAGGCTCCGGGCGGCGTCGCTGCCGGTGTGAACGCCGCCGGCCTGCCGGTGGCCGCCAACGGCGCGATCCTGCCGACCACCAACTACGCGGACACGTTCCAGGTCCGCATGCGCGTCCAGCGCGACTTCTAAGTCGCGAGAACGGTCCCCTCGGGACCGTATCCGGACGTCCTTCAGGGTCCCGGCTCCGTGCCGGGGCCCTTTTTCGATTCCCCTTTTTCGATTCCCCTTCTTCGATTCTCTGCCGCGCCGCGTCGCGCCTTGCTGATGCCGGAAACCGCCGCCAGGGTGGCGGCTCGCGCGCGGCCCCCCGCCTCCGCGCCGTTTGTTGTCCGCGACGAGGTCCCGTGTTGGCGATGCGCTCGATCGGCTGGCTCGCCGGCCTTCCCCTTCTCGCCGGCGCGTGGGTCACGGCCACGACCGTCGCCGAGCCGCAGCTCGAATCCGCCCTGGAAGCGCCCGCGGGGATGATCGTGTCGCGCACCGGCCGCGACGGCGCCGAGCCCTGGCTGCGGGTCGAGGCGCGGGGCCGCGACCTCGTGGCGAGCGGCGAGGCACCGATGCAGGCCGCCCTCGACGAGGCCCGCGCCGCCCTCGCCGCCGTGCCGGGCCACCGCCGGATCCTCGACCGCCTCGGCCTCGTCGCCGAGGTCTCACCCTTCACCTGGGCGGTCGTCCACCGCACGCCGGACCGCCTCGACCTCATCGGCCACCGCCCGGCGGAGATCGGCCGCGCGGCGCTCGCCGAGACCTTGAGCGCCGGCCTGCCCGCCGGGCTCTCCTTGCGCGACGCCGCGCGGGCCGCCCGCGGCGCGCCCGACAATTTCTCGGAGGGAGCCCGCTTCCTCATCGCGCAGGCGCAGCGCCTGAAGCCCGGCGCCACCGCGGCGATGAGCGACCGCACCCTCTCGGTCCACGGCGAGGCGGCGAGCGTCGAGGCCTATGCCGGCCTCAAGGCCGACCTCGCCCGGCCGCCCGCCGGCTTCACGGTCGGCGAGGTCGCGGTCGAGCCGGCCCTGGTCTCGCCCTTCACCTGGTCGGCGAGCCGCGGCCCCGACGGCATCCGCCTCGACGGCTACACCGTATCGGAGGCCGACCGCGCGGCGATCCTGGCCGCCGCGCGGCTCCTCGCCGACGGCGCCCCGGTGACCGACACGATGCGCACCGCCCGCGGGCTCCCCGCCGGGATCGACGCGCGGGCGCTGACCGACCGCGCCTTCGCCGCCCTGGCACTGGTGCGGGAGGGCAGCGTCTCCCTCGACGGGTCCGCCCTGTCGATCCGGGGTGCCGCCATCGACGGCCAGGCCGTGCGCGAGGCCGATTCCCTCGCCGGCGCCCTGCCGGCCGGCGTCTCCCGCGGCACGGTCGACCTGACGGCGAGCCGGGTCTCGCCCTACCTCGTGACGGTCCGGCGCGGGCCGGACGCCTTCACCCTCACCGGCCACCTGCCGGATGCCGAGGCGCGCGCCGCGATCCGGGCGGCCCTGCGCCCCTCCCTCTACGGCGAGCGGATCGTCGACCGCACCCGCCTCGCCGAGGGCGCGCCGCCCGCCCTCCTCGACGGCCTGACCGCCGGGATCGGCATCCTCGCCCAGCTCGCCGAGGGCGAGGTCACGGTGCGCGACCAGACCCTGCGCATCGCCGGCGAGGGGCTCTATCCCGAGAGTGCGCGCCGCATCGCCGCGGAGGCCGCCCGGATCGCACCCCCCGGCTGGCGCATCGACGTCGCGGTGGAGGGCCGCGGCGCCGCCCCGGTCCGGGATCCCGCGGCCTGCCGCGAGACCTTCGCGGCGCTCGCCGCCGAACCGACCCTGCGCTTCGACCCCGGCAGCGCCGATCTGAAGGCCGCCTTCTACCCCGTCCTCGACGAGGTCGCGGGCCTCGCCCGCGCCTGCCCGCAGGCCCGGATCGAGGTCGCCGGCCACGACGACCCGCCCGGCACCGTTCCGCCGCCCGCCCCGAAGGAGGCGCCGGCACCCGCCAAGCCGAAGCCCTCGGGGAAACCCGGCAAGCAGGCCGAGAAGCCCGCGCCCAAACCCGCCGACACGCCCGCGATGCCCGATCCCGGCCTGCCGCAGCGGCGCGCCGCCGCGATCGTCGATTACCTGCTCAAGGCCGGCATCCCGGCCGACCGGATTGCCGCCGCGCCGGCGGAGGCCGCCGCCGACCGCCGGGCGGTCGCCTTCGCCCTGCGCTCGTGAGGCCCCTCTCGTGCTGATTCTCGCCTCTGTCGCCTGGCCGGGCCTCGTCGCCGCGCTCGTGATCGGGGCCGGCACCGGCCGCCTCGCCGGCCTTCCCACTGGCCGGGGCCCGCGCCTCGCCGCCGGCCTCGTCGGGCTCCTCGCCCTCGCCGCCGGGGTCGCGGCGCTCGCCGGCCTCGCACCCGGGGGGCGCCTCGCGGTGCCGGGACGCGAAGGCTTCTGGCTTGAGACCGCCGCCCTGATGGTGGTGATCTACCTCGCCGGCTGCGTGCTCGGGGCGTCCCTGCCGCGCCGGGCGTGAGGAGGCGGGTCCCGCGACCGGCCCCCGCCCCTCGCCTTTAGCGGCGCTCGTAGAGCAGCCGCGCCCGGATCGTGCCGTCGATGGAGCGCAGCTCCTCCAGCAGGGCCTCCGGATCGACGTCGGTCGCGTCGGTCTCGACCACCACGTAACCGACTTCGCCGTCGGTCTGGTAGAACTGCGCCGCGATGTTGATGTGCTTGCGGGCGAAGGTTTCGTTGAGGCGCCCGAGCATGCCCGGCAGGTTGCGCTGCACGTGGATGAAGCGCAGGCCGGTCGGCCGGGCCGGCAGCTGCACCTGCGGGAAGTTCACCGCGCCGACGGTCGAGCCGATGTCGGAATAGTCGACGAGCTTGCGCGCCACCTCGGCGCCGATGCGCTCCTGCGCCTCCTCGGTCGAGCCGCCGACATGGGGGGTGAGGATGACGTTCTCGAGCCCCTGGAGCGGCGAGACGAAACGCTCGCTGTTCGATTTCGGCTCGACCGGGAAGACGTCGACGGCCGCACCCCGCAGGTGGCCGTCCTTCAGGGCCGAGGCGAGGGCGTCGAGATCGACCACCGTGCCGCGGGAATTGTTGATGAGGTAGGCGCCCGGCTTCATCGCCCGGATCTGCGCCTCGCCGATCATGTTGTGGGTCGAGGCCGTCTCGGGCACGTGCAGCGAGACCACGTCGCTCTGCGCCAGCAGCGCGTCGAGGCTGTCCACCGGCTCGGTGTTGCCGTGGCGCAGGCGGTCGGTGAGATCGTGGAAGATCACCCGCATGCCCATCGCCTCGGCGAGGTTCGAGAGCTGCGAGCCGATATTGCCGTAGCCGACGATGCCGAGCGTCTTGCCGCGGACCTCGAACGAGCCGTTCGCCGACTTGTCCCAGCCGCCGGCATGGGCCGAGACCGAGCGCGGCACGATGCGGCGCAGCAGCATCACGATCTCGCCGATGACGAGCTCCGCCACCGAGCGGGTGTTGGAGAACGGCGCGTTGAAGACCGGGATGCCGCGCCGGCGGCCTGCGTCGAGGTCGACCTGGTTGGTGCCGACCGAGAAGCAGCCGACGGCCATCAGCCGGTCGGCGGCCTCGAAGGCGGCCTCGTCGAGCTGGGTGCGCGAGCGGATGCCGAGGATGTGGACGCCCTTGAGCGCCCGGTGCAGGTCGGCCGGATCGAGGGCCTTGGCCAGCCGCGTGACGGTGACGTAGCCGGCCGCCTCCATCAGCGACACCGCGCTGTCGTTGATGCCTTCGAGCAGCAGGACGCGAATCTTGTCCTTGGGCAGTGAGAGCTTGTCGGCCATGGCGGGTCTTCTTGATCGGTCTTTTCGAGAATCGGGGTCGGAGACCGCGGGGAGGCGCGGAACCGGTTGGCGCGACCGATAGGAGAGCGGGCGACGCAACGCAACATGGGGTCCGGTTACCTGGGTCTGCTGAGGCGCAGGGCAGCTTTGCGCCCACCGCGCGAGCGGTCGTCCTCCTGGAGCAACCCCGCGCCCGGTTCTTCCGGGGTGACCCCGTGCCCCCTTGCGGCCGCGGGCCGGCGGTGCTCCACCGGCCCCGTCCGCCCCCGGCAAGCCCAGGAAGAATCCGCCGATGCCCCTCACGCCCCGGATGCGCCGCGCCGCGATCCCGCTCCTCGTCTTCGCCCTCGGCCTCGCGGTTCTGGGCCTCACCGCCAGCCTGATGCTCGGCCGCCCGGCGACCGGCACCAGCGCGGTGGGCGGGCCGTTCACCCTCGTGAACCAGGACGGCCGCACCGTCACCGACCGGGATTTTTCCGGCAAGCCGCACCTGGTGTTCTTCGGCTTCACCCACTGCCCGGACATCTGCCCGACCACCCTGCAGCAGATCTCCGACGTGCTGGCGGCGCTCGGGCCGCAGGGTCGCGACGTGAAGGCTTTGTTCGTCACCGTCGACCCCGAGCGCGACGATCCGAAGGCGCTCAAGGAGTATCTGTCGAGCTTCGATCCCCGCATCGTCGGCCTGACCGGCTCGCCCGAGGCGGTGGCCGCCACCGTCAAGGCCTATCGGGCCTACAGCCGCAAGGTACCGCTGAAGGAGGGCGACTACACGATGGAGCACACGGCGCTGGTCTACATCATGGACGGACGCGGCCACTTCGTCGGCGCGCTCAACCTGATGCGCCCGGCCAAGGACGCCGCCGCCGAGGTGGCGCGCCAGCTCTGACCCCCTGCTCCCGCATCGCCCCGGTGCGGGAGGTGGCGGAGAGCCCGTGCTCGGTCTTGTTCCAGCGATAGGGCGCCACCAGCAACTCGAGGAGGCCGAGCCAGGCCGCCGCACTGACGAGGCCGTAGTAGAACGGCAGCATCAGCACCCAGGGCGCGAGGCTCCACCAGCCCCGCCGCAGGCAGCCGGCGAGCGCCGGCAGCCCCATCGCTCCGAGGCCGGCGACGAAGACGGTCGCGCCCGTCGCCGTCACAAGGTTGGCGACGAAGTCCGGACCCTCCGGCAGCGGATCGGCGGTGAGATGCCAGACCGCCAGCGCGATCCCGAACGGGTAGGCCAGGGCCGAGACGACCGTGCCGGGCACCATGGCGACGGCACAGAGCAGGCCGAGGGGCCCCAGGCGCCGGAAGGCGCGGACGGGGTGGCGGCTGTGGGTGATCGTGGTCTGGACGAAGCCCTTCATCCAGCGGATGCGCTGGCGCAGCCAGGGCCGGACGCGAGCCGGCGCCTCCTCCAGGGTCGAGAGCGGCAGATCGCCCACCCGGTAGCCGGCGAGCGAGAGGCGCAGGCCGAGATCGGCATCCTCGGTGACGTTCCAGGCGTCCCAGCCGTGCAGCTCGCGCAGCACCCGCGTACGGAAATGCGTGGTCGTGCCGCCGAGCGGCACCGGCAGGTGGGCCGCCGTCAGCAGCGGCAGCAGCACGTCGAAGAGCGCCGCGTATTCGAGGGTGAAGCAGCGGGTGAGCCAGGAATCGTTTGTGTTGTCGATCACCAGCCGGCCCTGCAGGCAGGCGAGCCGGTCCGAGCCGGCGCGAAACAGGGCAGCCGCGGCCTTGAGCTGGCCCGGATCCGGCACGTCCTCGGCGTCGTAGACCACGAGGTGCTCGCCGCGGGCGAGCGGCAGGGCGACGTTGAGGGCGCGCGGCTTGGTGCGGGGCAGGCCGGCGGGCGCCGTCACCACCT
Source organism: Methylobacterium sp. 17Sr1-1 (assembly GCF_003173775.1). Lineage (NCBI taxonomy): Bacteria > Pseudomonadati > Pseudomonadota > Alphaproteobacteria > Hyphomicrobiales > Methylobacteriaceae > Methylobacterium > Methylobacterium sp. 17Sr1-1. The sequence goes on from NZ_CP029552.1 coordinate 4,909,033, forward strand.
CGAAGCGGGCCGGCAGCGGCAGGGCGGCGAGCGCCGCCGCGGTGGCGGCGTCGTCGGCCTCGATCACGAATTTGAGGTCGAGCTTCGAGGCCGGGTAGTCGAGGCGGGCGAGCGCGCCGACGAGGCGCGGCACCACCTTCGTCTCGCGGTAGAGCGCCACCAGCACCGTGTAGACCGGCAGCTCGGCTTCCGGGACCGGTGCGGGATCGGGCAGGGGCGCGGGCTTCAGCAATGGCGCGGCGAGACGGAAGACGATCACCGCCAGGAATGTGAAGTTCAGGAGCGCCAGGGCGGCGAGCCGGAGCCAGGGCCCGGCATCGAGGAGGAGCAAGGCCGCCGCGAGGCCGAGCAGGAGGACGAGGATCTGCCCCGGATGCAGCCCCGGGCGGTAGGCCCAGTCGGGCGCGCGCACCTCCAGCGCCTCGGCGGCCCGGGCGGCGGCGCGGGGGCCGGCGGTCGCCAGAACCGCGCTCGAGAGCGCCGCCGGCGTGGTGAGGACGGCCCCGTGCGGCGCGCCGGCGGCGAGGAGCGCCGCCACCGCCCCGGGTGGCGGGGCGAGGAAGACCTCGCCTGCGGCTCCGACCGCGGCGCCGAGGCGGATGTCGTCGGGAAACCGCGCATCGGCGTGCAGGACGAGGCCGGCGCCGCGGAACGGCCGGCCCAGCGCCCGGGCGAGGGCGGCGTAGTAATCGGTCTCGCTCATCAGGCCGGCCCGCAGCAGCGCCGCCACCGGCTCCGCGCCCTCCCGACGGGCGAGGAGAGCGGCCTCGCGCACGAGGCCGAGGTCGACGCCCTGGCCGAGCAGGAAGGCGAGCTCGCCGGGCAGGACGACCGCGGCGCCCTGCGGAGACCGGACCTCGACGAACATCTCGGGCCCTCGACGATGCCGGCTCCCCCCGGCGGAGGTTCGTGGTAGGAGAGCCTATGGCTCTCTCCGTCCCCGCGACAGCGTCGCGCCTCCCGTCCCGCGGATTTCTCGCAACCGTGGCGCGGATGCCGCATCGTCAGATGCGCGGCCTGATGGCGGCCTTCCTGGTGCTCGCGGCCCTGCCGGCGGCGGCCGAGCCGGTGACGATCCCGAATTTCTGGAATCCCCGTGCCCGGCTGGAGCGGCCGGATCCGCCGCAGGCGACGCGGCCGGTGCGCTTCCTCACCGACGACGAGTACCCGCCGCTGCACTTCGCCGGGCCGGACGGCAACCCGACGGGGTTCTCGGTCGAGCTCGCCCGGGCGGCCTGCGAGAAGCTCGGCCTGACCTGCACCGTGCAGGTGCGCCGCTTCGATACGCTGCTCGACGCGCTCCAGGCCAACCAGGGCGACGTGGTGGCCGCCGCCCTCCCGCTCACCGCGGCGTTGCGGGCCAACCACCGGGCAACCCGGCCGTATTTCCGCTGGCCGGCCCGCTTCGCGGTGCGCGGCGACAAGAGCCTGCCGGTGCCCGACGCCAAGGTGATCGCCGAGCACCCGACCGGCGTGGTCTCGGGCACCGCGCACGAGGCGTACTTGCGCACCTTCTTCCACGCGACCCCGAAGACCTATCCGGACCTCGGCACCGCCGAGGCCGCCCTGCGCCGCGGCGAGATCGAGTACCTGTTCGGCGACGGGCTGGCCCTGGCCTTGTGGATCGGCGGCACGGAAGCCGCGGGGTGCTGCGCCTTCTCCGGCGGCGACTACCTGGAGAACCGTTACTTCGGCGAGGGCACCGCCTTCGTCACCCGCAAGGAGGACGAGGCCCTGGCCCGCGCCCTCGACGACGCGCTCCAGCGCCTGTGGGACGAGGGGAAGTATGCGGAGTTGTACCTGCGGTTCTTTCCGGTCAGCCCGTTCTGAAGGCCTGTTTGACCGATCGGCAGGTTTTTATCCCACTCACGACCTCATCCTGAGGTGCCGGGCGATCGGAGATCGCTCGGCCTCGAAGGAGGCCTTCAGTTCTCTCATAGACTTCTGGAGCCCTCCTTCGAGGCCAGTCGATTTTCGATCGACCGACGCCTCAGGATGCGGTCGCGGGTGAGATAGAAAAGCGCCTCGCAGCATATTTTCGTCCCTCGAAAGATCTCTCAGCCTCTCCGCGGCACGAACGGATGCGTGCTCGACAGCCCGCCATCGACGGCGAGCGCCTGTCCGTTGATGTACGAGGCCTCCTCGCTGGCCAGAAAAACGGCAGCCGCCGCGACCTCCTCGGGGGCACCCGCCCGGCGCGCGGGGTTGAGCTGACCGATGCGGTCCGCCTTGCCCTTCGCGCGGGCCGCGGCGAACAGGCCTGCCGTCATTCCGGTCTCGATCAGGCCGGGGCAGACGGCGTTGATCCGCAAGCCCGAGCCTGCGAAGGCATCCGCCGCGGTCTGGACCAGGCTGATCACCCCGGCCTTGCTGGCGCTGTAGGCCGCGCCCGCCGCGTTGGCGCGCAGGCCCGCGACGGACGCGGTGCAGACGATCGCCCCGCCGCCGTGACGCAGCAGCAGCGGCCCGCCATGCCTGATCGCCAGGAATGCGCCGATCAGGTTGACCCGCAGGACCTCCTCCCAGAGCTCCACGCTCTGCTCTGGGAGCGGCACGGTGCCGCCGCCGATCCCCGCATTGGCGTGGATCGCGTCGAGCCGGCCGAATTCCCGCTCGGCGGCGTTAAGGAACCCGGTCACGTCGGCCTCGCGGCCGGCATCCGCCGCGAGAGCCAGCGCCCGGCCGCCCTCGGAGGCGATCAGCGCGGCGGTCTCCTCGGCGCTCAGCCCGTCGCGGTCGACCACGGCGACGGCGGCGCCCTCGCGGGCGAAGAGCAGGGCGGAGGCGCGGCCGATGCCGCTGCCGGCGCCGGTGACGAGGACGGCCTTGTCGGTGAAGCGTGCCATGGCGTCCTCCTCAGGCGACCGTGTAGCCGCCGTCGATCACCAGCACCTGGCCGGTGTGGTAGGCCGAGGCCCCGCTCATCAGGTAGACGGCGATGCCGCCGAAATCCTCCGGCCGGCCGAAGCGCCGGGCGGGGATGCGCGGCAGGTTGAAAGTGACGAACTTCTCGTTCGCCATCAGGCCGGCGGTCATGTCGCTCTCGATCCAGCCCGGCAGGATCGCGTTCGCCGTCACGCCGTAGCGGGCGAGCTCGACCGCCAGCGCCCGCACCATCGCGTTGAGCGCCCCCTTGGTGGCGCCGTAATGCTCGTTGCGGGCCGCCCCCAGCAGCGAGGCGACGCTGGACGTCGCGACGAGGCGCCCGAAGGCGTCGCCTCGGCCGGCGCGCTCGGCCATGTGCCGGGCCGCGACCTGAAAGCTCGCCACCACCCCGTCGAGGTTGACCGCGAAGGTCTGCCGCCACTCGTCGGGCTCCCGCTCCAGGAACGAGCGCCGCCCGCCGCCGGCCACCCCGGCATTGGCGAAGAGCCCGTCGACCCGGCCGAAGCGCGCGAGCGTCGCGTCGAAGGCGCGCTGCACGGCCGCAGGGTCGGCGACGTCGCAGATCTCGGCGGCGACCGGGGCGCCCGTGGCCGCGAGCCGTTCGAGGGCGCGCCGGTTCTTGGTCTCGTCGCGACCCCAGACCGAGACCGCGCAGCCGGCCCCGGCCAGGGCCTCGGCCATCCCGAGCCCGATGCCGCCATTGCCGCCGGTGACCACCGCCACCCGACCGGTGAGATCGAACACGCCCGCCATGGATCCTCCCATCTGGCCGACCTTCCTTTGAATCCGCGAGCGATGATCGCGGACGGGGCGGCGCTGGAGCGAACCTTTTCCGAAAGCGGCGGAAGGGGCAAGGCACCTCGGCCGCCCCGGCTTCCGTCAACCTCGTGCGAGCCCGGACTGCCCCCTATCCTCGCGAGCGGTGATTGCGGGCGAGCCATGCGATCGACCGCGAAGACGACCCGGACCGCGCCCCTCGACGACGCGCGCGAGGCCGGTCTGCTCGGGGAACGCACCGAGCGCGTCACCTTCGACGCGCCCGCGGCTCTGGTGCAGGCTGCCATGCGCGAGACCGGAAGGCCGGTTCATCGCGTTCGATCTCTGACCATCGGACCGTGAGTGAGGGCGGCCACCCGCGCCCCACGCATGCCCCACCCGCCCGCTCCGCCTTGCGCTCCGCCGCCCGCGGCCAAATCTTCAGCACCATCAGGGGACACGCACTCACATCCGGGATCCGCCGATGCCGCCACTCTCCATCCTCGACCTCGCGCCGATCCCGAAAGGGTCCTCGCCCGGCGACGCGTTGCGCAACACCCTCGACCTCGCGCAGCACGCCGACCGGTGGGGCTTCACCCGCTACTGGGTGGCCGAGCACCACAACATGACCGGCATCGCCAGCGCGGCGACCTCGGTGGTGGTGGGCTACATCGCCGGCGGCACGCACCGGATCCGGGTCGGGGCCGGCGGCATCATGCTGCCGAACCACTCGCCGATGGTGATCGCCGAGCAGTTCGGCACCCTGGCCGAGCTCTATCCGGGCCGCATCGATCTCGGCCTCGGCCGCGCCCCCGGCACCGACCAGCGCACCCTGCGGGCGCTCCGCCGCGATCCGGCCGCCTCCGACCACTTCCCGCAGGACGTGCTGGAACTCCAGACGCTGCTCGGCCCGCTCGATGCCGGGCGGGTGATCCAGGCGGTGCCGGGCACGGGCACCAACGTGCCGCTGTGGATCCTCGGCTCCAGCCTGTTCGGGGCGCAACTCGCCGCGATGCTCGGCCTGCCCTACGCCTTCGCGTCGCATTTCGCCCCCGACGCCCTGATGCAGGCGCTGGAGGTCTACCGCGCCCGCTTCGAGCCGTCGGCGCAACTCGCGAAGCCCCACGCCATGGTCGGCGTCAACGTGATCGCGGCCGAGACCGACGGCGAGGCGCGTCGCCTGTTCACCTCGGCGCAGCAATCCTTCACCAACATCTTCCGCGGCACCCGCGGCCAGCTGCCGCCGCCGATCGACGACATCGAGACCTACTGGTCGGGCCACGAGAAGCTGCAGGCCTCGGGCATGCTGGCCTGCTCGGTGGTCGGCTCGCCCGAGACGGTGCGCAAGGGCCTGGACACCATCGCGGCCCGCACGGGGGCCGACGAGTTCATGGTCGCCGCCGCGATCTACGACCACCGGGCCCGGTTGCGCTCCTACGAGATCCTGGCCGACATCATGGCCGATCCGCAGGCGGCCGGGGCGCCGGCGCGCGAGCCCGCCCACGCGTGACGGGGTCGGGTCCCGGCACCGGCGAATCGATGCCGGGGATTCGTGAGGGGTCTCGCGTTGACCCTCGGAAGCGCGGCCCATAGGGTGCCGGGCTCCCTTCCACGCTCACCGGAAGGCCGCGCCGTGCGCGGCCTCGATGGCCATGTCCGCATTCAGCATCGATCCCGCCCTGGCGGAGGCCGCCGCCTCCGCGTCCGCCTGGCCCTTCGAGGAGGCGCGCAAGCTCGTCGCCCGGCTGGAGCGGACGGGCAAAGGCGAGGTGCTGTTCGAGACCGGCTACGGCCCCTCGGGCCTGCCGCATATCGGGACCTTCGGCGAGGTCGCCCGCACCTCGATGGTGCGCCACGCCTTCCGGACGCTGACCAACGACAGCATCCCGACCCGCCTCGTCGCCTTCTCGGACGACATGGACGGGTTGCGCAAGGTGCCGGAGAACGTGCCGAACAAGGCGCTCCTGGCCTCGAACCTCAACAAGCCGCTGACCGCGGTGCCCGATCCGTTCGGCACCCATGACAGCTTCGGCGCCCACAACAACGCCGAACTGCGCCGCTTCCTCGATTCGTTCGGCTTCGACTACGAGTTCCTGTCGGCGACCGAGTGCTACCGCTCGGGCCGCTTCGACGCGACCCTGCTGCGGGTGCTGGAGCGCTACGACGCCGTGATGGCGGTGATGCTGCCGTCGCTGCGCGCCGAGCGCTCCGCCTCCTACTCGCCGTTCCTGCCGCTCCACCCGGTCACCGGGCACGTGATGCAGGTGCCGATCGACGAGGTGAAGGTGTCCTCGGGCACCATCGTGTGGCGCGATCCCCAGACGGGCGAATCTTACGAGACCCCGGTCACCGGCGGTCACGCCAAGCTGCAATGGAAGCCCGACTGGGCGATGCGCTGGGTCGCGCTCGGCGTCGATTACGAGATGGCCGGCAAGGACCTGATCGATTCGGTCAAGCTCTCCGGGCAGATCGCCCGCGCGCTCGGCGCCGAGCCGCCCGAGGGCTTCAACTACGAGCTGTTCCTCGACGAGAAGGGGCAGAAGATCTCGAAGTCGAAGGGCAACGGGCTCACCATCGACGAGTGGCTGGCCTACGGCACGCCCGAGAGCCTCGCCCTGTTCATGTACAACAAGCCGCGGGAGGCCAAGCGGCTGCACTTCGACGTCATCCCGCGCCACGTCGACGACTACCTGTCCTTCCTGGAGAAGTTCTCGGGGCAGGAGCCGAAGCTGAAGCTCGGCAACCCGGTCTGGCACCTGCATGCCGGCACGCCGCCGGCGCCGGAGCGGGTGGGGAATAGCGGGGCGATCCCGTTCGCGATGCTGCTCAACCTCGTGGCGGTGGCCAATACCGAGGATCCGGCGGTGTTGTGGGGCTTCATCCGCCGCTACGCGCCGGAGGCCTCGCCGCAGACGCATCCGCGCCTCGACCGGCTGGTCCACCACGCCGTGCGCTACTTCCGCGATTTCGTGCGCCCGGCCAAGACCTACCGGGCTCCGAGCGAGGAGGAGGCGGCCGCCCTGCGCGATCTCTCCGACACGCTGGCGACGCAAGAAGGCTCCACCGATCCGGAGGGGCTGCAGGCGGCGGTCTACGAGGTCGGGCGGCGCCACTTCCCAGACCTGTCGGGCAAGTCGAAGAGCCCGGACGGACGGCCGGGCGTGTCGCAGACCTGGTTCACCACGCTCTACGGCATCCTCCTCGGCGAGGCCCGCGGGCCCCGTTTCGGCTCCTTCGTCGCGCTCTACGGCGTCGAGGAGACCCGCGCGCTGATCGCCCGCGCCCTGTCGGGGGCGCTCGCCGAGGAGCACGCGGCGTTCCTGGCGAGCCGCGAGGCCCCGGCGGCGGCCTGATCCAGCCGGCCCCCGCCTCGGCGGGGGCCGTCCTCACGTTGTCTCCGCCCTTCCGCCCGTTTACCTTGGCAGGAGGGAATCAGTGCAAGTAGCCCCTCAGGTGGTATGGAACAGAACAGGAACAAACACGCCGGGACATCGCCATGCGCGCCGTGATGCCGATCCTGCTCGTCGCCCTGTCCGGCCCGGGCCAAGTGACGGAGACCCGCGCCATCGAGGTGGCGCGGCCGGCCCGCGAGGCGGCGGCGATCGCGCGGCTGAAGGGCTGCCTGGCGCGGGAATCCGCCGCCGCGCGGATTCGTCACGAGACCCCGGAGCATTTCGCCGTGCGGGCGCAGCATATCTGCCTGCCGGCCAAGCGCGACGCCGCGCGGGCGAAGGCGGTGGCCCTGGTCGCGGCCGGCTTCACCGAGGCGCCGGACCTCGTCGGTGCCGTGGAGCAGCTGCTCTCCGACCACGAGCGCGAGACGGCGGAGGCCTATGCCCGCAGCCTCGACCGCCGGCGCGTCGCAGGCACCCCCTGAAGGGGAGCCGCGCGACGGCGGACTTGATCAACCGGCGCTAACCCTCTAAGCGGGCCGCGCCTTCCGCCCGGCTGGACGTCGTGGGCGGGCTTGCCGCAGGTGATGGATATGGCCAAGGAAAAGTTTTCGCGGACGAAGCCGCACTGCAACATCGGCACCATTGGTCACGTTGACCATGGCAAGACCTCTCTGACCGCGGCGATCACGAAGGTCCTGGCCGAGTCGGGCGGCGCCACGTTCACGGCGTACGACCAGATCGACAAGGCGCCGGAGGAGAAAGCGCGCGGCATCACGATCTCGACGGCGCACGTCGAGTACGAGACGCCGAACCGTCACTACGCGCACGTCGACTGCCCCGGTCACGCCGACTACGTGAAGAACATGATCACGGGTGCCGCGCAGATGGACGGCGCGATCCTGGTGGTGTCGGCGGCCGACGGCCCGATGCCGCAGACGCGCGAGCACATCCTGCTCGCCCGCCAGGTCGGCGTGCCGGCGCTGGTGGTGTTCATGAACAAGGTCGACATGGTCGACGATCCGGAGCTTCTGGAGCTGGTCGAGCTCGAGGTGCGCGAGCTTCTGTCGAAGTACGACTTCCCGGGCGACGACATCCCGATCACCAAGGGCTCGGCGCTGTGCGCGCTGGAGAACCGCGAGCCGAAGATCGGCCACGAGGCGATCCTCGAGCTGATGAAGACGGTGGACGCCTACATCCCGCAGCCGGAGCGTCCGATCGACCTGCCGTTCCTGATGCCGATCGAGGACGTGTTCTCGATCTCGGGCCGCGGCACGGTGGTGACGGGCCGTGTCGAGCGCGGGATCGTGAAGGTCGGCGAGTCGGTGGAGATCGTGGGCATCCGCGCCACCACCACCACGACGGTGACCGGCGTCGAGATGTTCCGCAAGCTGCTCGATCAGGGGCAGGCTGGCGACAACGTCGGCGTTCTTCTGCGCGGCACGAAGCGCGAGGACGTGGAGCGCGGCCAGGTGGTGTGCAAGCCGGGTTCGGTGAAGCCGCACACGAAGTTCAAGGCCGAGGCGTACATCCTGACGAAGGAGGAGGGCGGGCGGCACACGCCGTTCTTCACGAACTACCGTCCGCAGTTCTACTTCCGGACGACGGACGTGACGGGCGTGTGCCAGCTGCCCGAGGGCACCGAGATGGTGATGCCGGGCGACAACGTGACGATGGACGTGACGCTGATCGTGCCGATCGCCATGGAGGAGAAGCTGCGCTTCGCCATCCGCGAGGGCGGCCGCACCGTCGGCGCCGGCGTCGTCGCCTCCATCACCGAGTAAGTCGGACGATCATCGGTCCGGAGCCGGGAACGGCTCCGGGCGCAAGAAAGGGGCGGGCGCCGCGCGGCGCCCGCCCCTTTTGCATTCTCGACGCTCCGTCGGCGGGCTGGCCCACTCCCACCCACGACCCCGCCCTGAGGCGCCCGCGAAGCGAGTCTCGAAGGAGGGCTCTAAGCAGATTTCGCAAAAGTGGCCGTCGGTTTTGCGACAAAAATCTGCGACAAAACAAGAACTTAAGCGGACGAAGCGTTGGCCTGCCAACGCAAGTCTGCTTAGGAATCGCAGAGACGTCTGGAGGCCTCCTTCGAGGCTGGTCGACCCGTGATCGACCGACACATCAGGACGAGGCCGCGGGTGGGAGGCGCTACTGGCCGCTTGGTTCCGGCTCCCGCCTGCCCTCGCATCCTCTGCACCCCGGTCGGGCACCGCGGACCCGAACTCCTCTGCCGCGCCGACGATCCCGGAACGGGGCGCGCGGACCTCGCCGGCCACGATCGCCGCGCGAGCGCTGCTGCGGACGATGCCCCGGGCGTCGCGTCCGGTTGGGCCGCTCTCAGCGAAGAGCGAAGAATGGGCCACGCATCCGGTCGGTGCCGGGCCGCCCCGCGGGAGCGAGCCTGGCCGCCCGATCGACGGGTCCGATCCGATCGCGACATTCCGCTTGCATCCGGACCTGCGATCCGGCTAGAGAGCACTCGCGCCGCGGCGCTGCAGGAGTGTAGCTCAACTGGTCAGAGCACCGGTCTCCAAAACCGGGGGTTGGGGGTTCGAGTCCCTCCACTCCTGCCAGGGACCGCGAGCCGACCGGAGCCTCCAGCGAAAGCCGGCAGACCTCCATAACAATCCGTCCGGGCCAGTCGACAAGCGCACGCAACTGCGCTAGACGCTGCGCCCATCCCAGATCGAACAGGCGGCGATGCGGGCCGGGGGTGATCCTTCAGCCTGCCGGCCGCCGTTGGTTTCGAGCGCATCGGTTGTCCGAGCCATGGCATCGAACGAAGCGACGAAGAAGATGGACCTCGGGCGCAACGCCTCCCGCAGCACCCCGCCGACGCCGCCCGCGCGTCCGGCGCAGAAGCGCGTCGGCCCGTTCGAGTTCCTGCAGCAGGTGCGCGACGAAGGCCGGAAGGTCACCTGGCCGACCCGCAAGGAGACCCTGGTCACCACCCTGATGGTGTTCGTCATGGTGGTGGTGGCGAGCGTGTTCTTCACCGTCGTCGACCAGGTCCTGCGCTACGCCGTGACGCTGGTGCTGGGCATCGGGGCCTGATCGAGCCGTCAAGACCCGGCAGAGCCGGACCGCAAGACCCCGGCAGAGCCGGCCCGAGAGTCGGGGCCGCCGCCGGATTGGAGTGAACGCCGTGTCGAAGCGCTGGTACATCGTCCACGCCTATTCGAACTTCGAGAACAAGGTCGCGCAGTCGATCAAGGACCAGGCGGCGCAGCGCGGCCTGACGGAGAAGTTCGACGAGGTCATGGTCCCGACCGAGAAGGTCGTGGAGGTGCGCCGCGGCCGCAAGGTCGACGCCGAGCGCAAGTTCTTCCCCGGCTACGTGCTGGTGAAGTGCGACCTCACCGACGAGGTCTACCACCTCATCAAGAACACCCCGAAGGTCACGGGCTTCCTCGGGGCCGACAAGTCGAAGCCGGTGCCGATCCCGGACGCCGAGGCCGAGCGCATCAAGGGCCAGGTCCAGGAAGGCACCGAGCGCCCGAAGGCCTCGATCGCCTACGAGGTCGGCGAGCAGGTCCGCGTCGCGGACGGCCCCTTCGCGTCCTTCAACGGCGTCGTCGAGGAAGTCGACGAGAGCCGCTCCCGCCTCAAGGTGGCGGTCTCCATCTTCGGCCGGGCGACCCCGGTCGAGCTCGAATACGGTCAGGTCGAGAAGCTCTGATCGTCACCGGCGGATTTTTCGGGAGCCGCACGGGGCGTGGCAACGCGCCTCGCGATCGCTGATCCCGAAAGAGCTGCCTCTCACCCGCGGAAGGCCCGCCCGGAAACGCCTCCGGGAGCCCGGGCCGCACCGCGACCTGCAACCGCCCTCAGACAGTAGGGCTATTCTGGGAGCAGTCCCATGGCGAAGAAGATCACGGGCTACGTGAAGCTTCAGGTCCCGGCCGGCGCCGCCAATCCGTCGCCGCCGATCGGTCCCGCGCTCGGTCAGCGCGGCCTCAACATCATGGAATTCTGCAAGGCCTTCAACGCGAAGACCTCGCAGATCGAGAAGGGCACCCCGATCCCGGTGATCATCACCGCGTATCAGGACCGCTCCTTCACCTTCGAGATGAAGCAGCCCCCGGTCTCCTTCTTCCTCAAGAAGGCCGCCGGCCTGAAGATCGGCAAGAAGCCGGCCTCCGGCTCGAAGACCCCCGGCAAGGGCGCGCCCGCCGGCAAGATCTCCGAGGCGCAGATCCGCGAGATCGCCGAGAAGAAGATGCCCGACCTGAACTGCGATTCGGTCGATTCCGCCGTCGCCATGATCCGCGGCTCCGCCCGCGCCATGGGTCTCGAGATCACCGCGTAAGGGGAGGGCGACATGGCACAGACAGGCAAGCGCATCCGCTCCGCCCGCGAGGGCATCGAGGTCACCAAGCTCTATCCGCTCGCCGACGCGGTGAAGCTGATCAAGGAGCGGTCCACCGCCAAGTTCGACGAGACCTTCGAGGTCTCGATGAATCTCGGCGTCGACCCCCGCCACGCCGACCAGATGGTCCGCGGCGTCTGCAACCTGCCGAACGGCTCCGGCCGGACCGTGCGGGTGGCGGTGTTCGCCCGTGGGCCCAAGGCCGACGAGGCCCGGGCCGCCGGCGCCGACATCGTCGGGGCCGAGGACCTGCTCGAGACGATCCAGGGCGGCACGATCGACTTCGATCGCTGCATCGCCACCCCGGACATGATGCCGCTGGTCGGCCGCCTCGGTAAGGTGCTGGGCCCGCGCGGCCTGATGCCGAACCCGAAGGTCGGCACCGTCACCATGGACGTGAAGGGCGCCGTCGCCGGCGCCAAGGGCGGCTCGGTCGAGTTCCGCGTCGAGAAGGCGGGCATCGTCCACGCCGGCATCGGTAAGGTCTCGTTCGACGAGCAGAAGATCGTCGAGAACATCCGCGCCTTCGCCGACGCGGTCGCCAAGGCCAAGCCCGCCGGCGCCAAGGGCACCTACATCCAGCGCATCGCCGTCTCCTCGACGATGGGCCCGGGCGTGAAGGTCGATCCCTCGAGCGTGCTGGTCGCCGCCGGCGCCTGACGCCGACGCGACTGTCGCGATGACACGATGAAGCGCCCGGTCCGGCAACGGACCGGGCGCTTCGCATTGGAGCGTGTGTCAGGCTTCTGACGCTGCGGCATCACGATCTCCGGCGTAGCTCTGCAGCGCGGCGAAAACCCGACGCGGCGGGGCAGCCTTCCGGCGACGCTGTGCTAGATACGTCCCCATGCGCAGCACCGTCCCGGTCTCCTCCTCGCGACGCATCCTCTGCGTCTTCCCCGCCTACACGCCGTCCTTCGGCACCTTCTCGCACGCCTATCCGCTGATGGGCGGCGTGAAGGCCTTCATGCCGCCGCAAGGGCTGCTGGTGATCGCCGCCTACATGCCGGAGGCATGGGAGGTAAGGGTCATCGACGAGAACATCGCTCGGGCCAGGCCCGAGGACTTCGCCTGGGCCGACGCGGTGTTCGTGTCGGGCATGCACATCCAGGAGGGCCAGATCCACGAGATCGGCCGGCGGGCGCATGCCGCCGGCAAGGTCGCGGTGCTCGGCGGGCCTTCCGTCTCCGGCGCGCCGGAGAAGTACCCGGATTTCGACTATCTCCACATCGGCGAGATCGGCGACGCCACCGACGCGCTGATCCGGCGCCTCGACGAGACGGTCGCGGTCCCGGCCGAGCCGGAGCGGTTCGAGACCACGGATCGCCTCGCGCTGTCCGACTTCCCGGCCCCGGCCTACGAGCGCGTGCCGCTCAAGCGCTACCTGATCGGCTCGCTGCAATTCTCCTCGGGCTGCCCCTATCGCTGCGAGTTCTGCGACATCCCGCAGCTCTACGGCCGCCAGCCGCGCCTCAAGACCCCCGAGCAGCTCTGCGCCGAGCTCGACGCCATCGTGGCGCAAGCGGCCCACCCGGCGGTGGTCTACTTCGTCGACGACAACTTCATCGGCAACCGCAAGGCGACGCGGGAGATGCTGCCCCACCTCGTGGAGTGGCAGAAGCGGAACAACTTCCCCCTTCAGTTCGCCTGCGAGGCGACGCTGAACATGGCCAAGCAGCCCGAGATCCTCGAGCTGATGCGCCAGGCGAACTTCATGACGGTGTTCGTCGGCATCGAGACCCCGGAGGCCGACGCGCTCAAGGGCATCGACAAGACACACAACGCCGCCGTGCCGATGTACGAGGCGATCGAGACCCTGAACTCCTACGGGCTGGAGGTGACCTCCGGCATCATCCTCGGGCTCGACAGCGACACGGACAAGTCCGAGCAGAACCTGATCGACTTCATCGACCGGTCGGCGATCCCGGTTCTGACCATCAACCTGCTCCAGGCGCTGCCCAAGACCCCGCTCTGGGACCGGCTGGAGCGGGAGGGCCGGCTCGTCCACGATGCCAGCCTGGAATCGAACGTGCTGTTCAAGCGCCCGCACGACGACGTGGTCGGTTCCTGGCGCCGGGCCATCGCCCACGCCTACTCGCCCGAGCAGCTGTTCGAGCGCTTCAAGCGCCAGTGCGACGTGACCTACCCGCACCGGATCACCACGCCGACCGCGGGCAAGCTGACCCTGACCAACCTGCGCCGCGGGCTGATCCTCGGCTTCAACATCATCACCCGGGTCGGCCTGTTCTCCGACTACCGCAAGCCGTTCTGGCGCGCCGCGGCCTACGCCCTCAAGCGCGGGCAGGTCGAGGCGGTGTTCAACATGGGCTTCGTCGCCCACCACCTGATCCGCTTCACCCGCGAGGCCCTGCGCGGCGAGCACAACGCCTCGTTCTACGCCGCGCAGGACAAGGCGAAGGCGGAGGCCGCCGCGAGGGGCGGGGCCCGGCAGGCGGCGTGAACCGGAGGCTCTGACGGGAATTCGCCCCTGCGACCGAATTTCCTCCGTCCGGGCACTTGGCAGGCTGTTTGCACCCCGCTATAGACCCGGCTCCACGTTTCCGAGATCGAAAGGATTCGGCCGCCCGGCCGGTCCTGGAGAGAGGTCCCCGGGCGACCGGGTGACCAAAGTGGCCGGAAGGGCTCAGGGGGCAACCCCTCGCGCCCCGTCCGGCCATGTCCTGTCCGAGACTGCAGGCGCCGGCATCCGCCGGCTTAAACCGCAAAGCCTGCACAGACGGGGAAGACCGAGTTTCACCGCCCCCATGGCTGACCATGGCCTGCGGGGCGTCGGTTTGAACCATCTCGCCCGAGGCGAGGGGCCGTCAGGTCCTTGGCATCGGGGGCAGGGCCGTGAAGCGTCGTTCAGGACGTCGCGGTCTTTTCACGAAGGCCCCGGCTCATCCTGGGCGGCAACTGCAACCGGCGGGGCCCATCCGGGTTCCGCCAACCGGAGAGAGCCAAGGTGGACAGAGCAGCAAAAGCTGATCTCGTCGCGACGCTCAACGGGGTGTTCACGAACACCTCCGTCGTCGTCGTGGCCCACTACAAGGGCCTCACGGTCGCCGACATGCAGAAGCTGCGCTCGCAGATGAAGCAGGCCGGCGCCACCGTGAAGGTCGCGAAGAACCGCCTCGCCAACATCGCTCTCGAAGGCACGGACGTCGCCTCCATTCAGCCCCTCCTGAAGGGCCCGACCCTGCTCGCCTATTCGAGCGATCCGGTCGCGGCCGCCAAGGTGGCGGTGGACTTCGCCAAGGCCAACGAGAAGCTGGTCATCCTCGGCGGAGCCATGGGGACGACCGCCCTGAACCCGGACGGCGTGAAGGCCCTGGCCTCGCTGCCGTCCCTCGACGAACTGCGTGCCAAGATCGTGGGCCTGGTCCAGGCTCCCGCGACCAAGATCGCTCAGGTCGTCAACGCGCCGGCCGCCAAGCTCGCGCGCGTGTTCGGGGCCTATGCCAAGACCGGCGACGCCCAGACCGACGAAGCGGCCTAACGGGCTGTTCGAGACCAAACCGTTCAAACCGACAACATCAGGAAGTGAAAAATGGCTGATCTTGCCAAGCTCGTCGACGACCTGTCCTCGCTGACCGTTCTCGAGGCTGCCGAGCTCGCGAAGATGCTCGAGGAGAAGTGGGGCGTCTCGGCGGCTGCCGCCGTCGCCGTCGCCGCCGGCCCGGCCGGTGGCGCCGCTGCCCCGGCCGCCGAGGAGCAGACCGAGTTCACCGTCGTCCTCGCTTCGGCCGGCGACAAGAAGATCGAGGTCATCAAGGAGGTCCGCGCGATCACCGGCCTCGGCCTCAAGGAGGCCAAGGATCTGGTCGAGGGCGCTCCGAAGCCGATCAAGGAGGGCGTGTCCAAGGACGACGCCGCCAAGCTCAAGGCCCAGCTCGAGAAGGCCGGCGCCAAGGTCGAGCTCAAGTAAGACGATGGCGGGCCGTCCGGCCCGCCACGCGCTCCGGACCCGGCCCTGGCCGGTCCGGGGCCACCAGCCCGCGGGCCTCGCGCTCGCGGGCTATGGTCGCTTTCGGCGCACCCCCTCGGGATCCGGGGTACGGATCACCATATAGGTTTTCGAAGGTTGCGGGCGGCCGGTGCACGGGCGGTCCGCGCGGTTCCAGGCAGGTTTGATGCCGGCTCGATTCGGCCGGCGTCCCACCGGAGCCGTATAAGCGGTGGATGAGGAGCGAGGTCAACCCATGGCCAACACGCTGGTCGGTCGCAAGCGCATTCGCAAGTTCTTCGGCAAGATTCGGGAAGTCGCCGAGATGCCGAACCTCATCGAGGTCCAGAAGGCGTCCTACGACCAGTTCCTGATGGTGGACGAGCCCGAGGGCGGGCGCGCCGACGAGGGCTTGCAATCGGTCTTCAAGTCCGTCTTCCCGATCTCCGACTTCTCCTCGACCGCGCTCCTCGAGTTCGTCAAGTACACCTTCGAGCAGCCGAAATACGACGTCGACGAGTGCCGCCAGCGCGGCATCACCTTCGCCGCCCCGCTGAAGGTGACCCTGCGGCTGATCGTGTTCGACGTCGATCCCGATACCGGCGCCAAGTCGGTCAAGGACATCAAGGAGCAGGACGTCTACATGGGCGACATGCCCCTGATGACGGAGAACGGCACCTTCATCGTCAACGGCACCGAGCGCGTCATCGTCTCCCAGATGCACCGCTCGCCGGGCGTGTTCTTCGACCACGACAAGGGCAAGACCCACTCCTCGGGCAAGCTGCTGTTCGCCGCGCGCATCATCCCGTATCGCGGCTCCTGGCTCGACGTCGAGTTCGACGCCAAGGACATCGTGCACGCGCGCATCGACCGCAAGCGCAAGATCCCCGTCACCTCGCTGCTCTTCGCGCTGGGCCTCGACGGCGAGGAAATCCTGTCGACCTTCTACAACCGCGTCACGTATAGCCGTGACGGGCGCGACTGGCGCGTGCCCTACGACGCCGAGCGGCTGAAGGGCTTCAAGGCCTCGACCGACCTGATCGACGCCGATTCGGGCGAGGTGGTGCTCGAGGCCGGCAAGAAGCTGACCGCGCGCGCCGCCCGCCAGATCGCCGAGAAGGGCGTGAAGGCCCTGCGCGCCACCGACGAGGACCTGATCGGCCAGTACATCGCCGAGGACATGGTCAACTACAAGACCGGCGAGATCTACGCCGAGGCCGGCGACGAGATCAGCGAGAAGGTCCTCAAGGGCCTCTCCGACGTCGGCATCGAGGAGATCCCGGTCCTCGACATCGACCACGTCAACATCGGTCCCTACATCCGCAACACGCTGGCGGTCGACAAGAACTCGGCCCGCGAGGGCGCGCTGTTCGACATCTACCGGGTGATGCGCCCGGGCGAGCCGCCGACGCTCGAGACCGCCGAGGCGATGTTCCACTCGCTGTTCTTCGACGCGGAGCGCTACGACCTCTCGGCCGTCGGCCGGGTGAAGATGAACATGCGCCTCGACCTCGACGCGGCGGACACCGTGCGGACCCTGCGCCGCGAGGACATGCTGGCGGTCGTCAAGGCGCTGGTCGACCTGCGCGACGGCAAGGGCGAGATCGACGACATCGACCACCTCGGCAACCGCCGGGTGCGCTCGGTCGGCGAGCTGATGGAGAACCAGTACCGTCTGGGCCTCCTGCGCATGGAGCGCGCCATCAAGGAGCGGATGTCGTCGGTCGACATCGACACCGTGATGCCGCAGGACCTGATCAACGCGAAGCCCGCGGCGGCCGCGGTGCGCGAGTTCTTCGGCTCGTCGCAGCTGTCGCAGTTCATGGACCAGACCAACCCGCTCTCCGAGGTGACGCACAAGCGCCGCCTCTCGGCCCTCGGCCCGGGCGGTCTGACCCGCGAGCGCGCCGGCTTCGAGGTGCGCGACGTGCACCCGACGCACTATGGCCGCATCTGCCCGATCGAGACGCCGGAAGGCCCCAACATCGGCCTGATCAACTCGCTGGCCACCTTCGCCCGCGTCAACAAGTACGGCTTCATCGAGACCCCGTTCCGCCGCGTGCGCGACGGCGTGGTCACGGACGAGGTCGCCTACCTGTCGGCGATGGAGGAGGCGAAGTACCACGTCGCCCAGGCCAACGCGCAGATGGACGAGAACCGCAAGCTCACGGAGGACCTGGTGGTCTGCCGGCGGGCGGGCGAGGTGATCGTCGTCGGCCCCGAGCGGGTCGACCTGATGGACGTGTCGCCGAAGCAGCTCGTGTCGGTCGCCGCGGCCCTGATCCCGTTCCTCGAGAACGACGACGCCAACCGCGCGCTGATGGGCTCGAACATGCAGCGCCAGGCGGTGCCGCTGGTTCGCGCCGACGCGCCCTTCGTCGGCACCGGCATGGAGGCGGTGGTCGCGCGCGATTCGGGTGCCGCCATCGGCGCCCGGCGCGCGGGCATCATCGACCAGGTCGACGCGACCCGTATCGTCATCCGCGCCACCGACGAGGCCGACGCCTCGAAGCCCGGCGTCGACATCTACCGGCTGCAGAAGTTCCAGCGCTCGAACCAGTCGACCTGCATCACCCAGAAGCCGCTCGTGCGCGTTGGCGACGTGGTGAAGAAGGGCGACATCATCGCCGACGGTCCCTCGACCGAGTTCGGCGAGCTGGCGCTCGGCCGCAACGTGCTCGTCGCGTTCATGCCGTGGAACGGCTACAACTTTGAGGACTCGATCCTGCTCTCCGAGCGGATCGTGAAGGATGACGTGTTCACCTCGATTCACATCGAGGAATTCGAGGTGATGGCCCGCGACACCAAGCTCGGGCCGGAGGAGATCACCCGCGACATCCCGAACGTCTCGGAGGAGGCGCTCAAGAACCTCGACGAGGCCGGCATCGTCTATATCGGCGCCGAGGTCCACGCGGGCGACATCCTGGTCGGCAAGATCACCCCGAAGGGCGAGAGCCCGATGACGCCGGAGGAGAAGCTCCTGCGCGCCATCTTCGGCGAGAAGGCCTCGGACGTGCGCGACACCTCGTTGCGGGTGCCGCCGGGCGTCACCGGCACGATCGTCGAGGTCCGGGTGTTCAACCGCCACGGCGTCGACAAGGACGAGCGCGCCCAGGCGATCGAGCGCGAGGAGATCGAGCGGCTCGCCAAGGACCGCGACGACGAGCAGGCGATCCTCGACCGCAACACCTACGCGCGTCTGGGCGACCTGCTGGTCGGCCAGTCGCCGGTCGCCGGCCCGAAGGGCTTCAGGAAGGAGACCACGCTCACCCGTGAACTCCTGGCGGATTACCCCCGCTCGCAATGGTGGCAATTCGCCGTCGTCGAAGACCGTCTCATGACCGAGATGGAGGCGATGCAGAAGCAGTACGACGAGTCGAAGAAGCGCCTCGAGCAGCGCTTCCTCGACAAGGTCGAGAAGCTGCAGCGCGGCGACGAGCTGCCTCCGGGCGTCATGAAGATGGTCAAGGTCTTCGTGGCGGTGAAGCGCAAGATCCAGCCCGGCGACAAGATGGCGGGCCGGCACGGCAACAAGGGCGTGGTCTCGCGCATCGTGCCGATCGAGGACATGCCGTTCCTGGAGGACGGCACGCACGCCGACATCGTGCTCAACCCGCTCGGCGTGCCGAGCCGGATGAACGTCGGCCAGATCCTCGAGACGCATCTGGGCTGGGCCGCCGCGGGCCTGGGCCGGCAGGTCTCGCAGGCCGTGGACGCGTATCTCCGCACCCACGACATCGAGCCCCTGCGCGAGCGCATGAAGGCGATCTACAGCGAGACCGAGCTGGCCGGCCTGACCGACCAGGATCTCGCCGAGGTCGGCAACAACCTGCGCCGCGGCGTCCCGATGGCCACCCCGGTGTTCAACGGCGCCAAGGAAGCCGACATCGAGACGATGCTGGAGATGGCGGGTCTCGACCGCTCGGGCCAGTCGACGCTCTATGACGGGCGCACCGGCGAGCCCTTCGACCGCAAGGTCACGGTCGGCTACATCTACATGCTGAAGCTGCACCACCTGGTGGACGACAAGATCCACGCGCGCTCGATCGGTCCGTACTCGCTCGTCACCCAGCAGCCGCTGGGCGGCAAGGCGCAGTTCGGCGGCCAGCGCTTCGGCGAGATGGAGGTGTGGGCCCTCGAGGCCTACGGCGCCGCCTACACGCTGCAGGAGATGCTGACGGTGAAGTCCGACGACGTCGCCGGCCGCACCAAGGTCTACGAGGCCATCGTGCGCGGCGACGACACCTTCGAGGCGGGCATCCCGGAGAGCTTCAACGTGCTGGTGAAGGAGATGCGGTCGCTCGGCCTCAACGTCGAGCTCCTGTCCTCCAAGCGCGCCGCCAACGACCAGCTCGAGGCGCCTCCCGAGGCGGCCGAGTAAGCTCGTCCCGATCCCATCCTGACGACGGCGGCGGGGCCCTCAGCGCGAGGGCCCCGGCCGCCGAAACCCGTTTCATCAGACGGCGGCCGCTTACCTGGCCCTTCGCCCGGCCCTTCGCGGCGCCCCGTCAGCCAAGGAGCAGATCATGAACCAAGAGGTCATGAATCTTTTCAACCAGCAGGCTCAGCCTCAGAGCTTCGACCAGATCAAGATCTCGATCTCGTCGCCTGAGAAGATCCTGTCCTGGTCCTACGGCGAGATCAAGAAGCCCGAGACCATCAACTACCGCACGTTCAAGCCCGAGCGTGACGGCTTGTTCTGCGCCCGGATCTTCGGGCCGATCAAGGACTACGAGTGCTTGTGCGGCAAGTACAAGCGCATGAAGTACAAGGGCGTGATCTGCGAGAAGTGCGGCGTCGAGGTGACCCTCGCGCGCGTCCGTCGCGACCGCATGGGTCATATCGAGCTCGCCGCGCCCGTCGCCCATATCTGGTTCCTGAAGTCGCTGCCGAGCCGCATCGGCCTGCTGCTCGACATGGCGCTCAAGGACCTCGAGCGCATCCTGTACTTCGAGTCCTACGTCGTCATCGAGCCGGGCCTCACCCCCCTGAAGGAGCGTCAGCTCCTCTCGGAGGAGGAGTACCTGCGCGCCCAGGAGGAGTACGGCGAGGACAGCTTCACCGCCATGATCGGCGCGGAGGCGATCCGGCGCATCCTGCAGGAGCTCGACCTCGACAAGATCGCGGCCGACCTGCGCGAGGAGATCGCCACCACCACCTCCGAGCTGAAGCCCAAGAAGCTGCTCAAGCGCCTCAAGATCATCGAGGCGTTCCAGCTCTCGGGCAACCGGCCCGAATGGATGATCCTGACCGTCGTGCCGGTCATCCCGCCGGATCTGCGCCCGCTCGTCCCGCTCGACGGCGGCCGCTTCGCGACCTCGGACCTCAACGACCTCTATCGCCGCGTCATCAACCGCAATAACCGCCTGAAGCGGCTGATCGAGCTGCGCGCCCCGGACATCATCATCCGCAACGAGAAGCGGATGCTGCAGGAGGCGGTCGACGCGCTGTTCGACAACGGCCGGCGCGGCCGCGTCATCACGGGCGCCAACAAGCGCCCGCTGAAGTCGCTCGCCGACATGCTGAAGGGCAAGCAGGGCCGGTTCCGCCAGAACCTGCTCGGCAAGCGCGTGGACTATTCCGGCCGCTCGGTCATCGTGGTCGGTCCGGAGCTGAAGCTGCACCAGTGCGGGCTGCCGAAGAAGATGGCGCTCGAGCTGTTCAAGCCGTTCATCTACGCGCGCCTCGACGCCAAGGGCTTCTCGGCCACGGTGAAGCAGGCGAAGAAGCTCGTCGAGAAGGAGAAGCCGGAGGTCTGGGACATCCTGGACGAGGTGATCCGCGAGCATCCCGTCATGCTGAACCGGGCGCCGACGTTGCACCGCCTCGGCATCCAGGCCTTCGAGCCGAAGCTGATCGAGGGCAAGGCGATCCAGCTGCACCCGCTGGTCTGCGCCGCGTTCAACGCCGACTTCGACGGCGACCAGATGGCCGTGCACGTCCCGCTGTCGCTCGAGGCGCAGCTGGAAGCGCGCGTCCTGATGATGTCGACGAACAACATCCTGCACCCGGCGAACGGCGCGCCGATCATCGTGCCGTCGCAGGACATCGTGCTCGGCCTGTACTACCTGTCGATCGTCGCCGACGGCTCGCCGGGTGAGCACAAGCCGAACGACCCGAAGAACCCGATGAAGGGCGTGTTCGGCAATTTCGGCGAGCTCGAGCACGCGCTCGCGGCCCGCACCGTCACGCTGCACACCAAGATCAAGTGGCGCTGGAAAGGCCTCGATTCCGAAGGGAACGAGGTCACCCGGATCTACGACACCACGCCGGGCCGCGTGATCCTGTCGAGCGTGCTTCCGCGCCACAAGCGCGTCCCCTTCGACGTCGTCAACAAGCTGATGACGAAGAAGGAGATCTCGGCGATGATCGACACCGTCTACCGCCATTGCGGTCAGAAGGAGTCGGTGATCTTCTGCGACCGGATCATGGGTCTCGGCTTCATCCACGCCTTCCGCGCCGGCATCTCGTTCGGCAAGGACGACATGGTGGTGCCGGACAACAAGTGGTCGATCGTCGATGAGACCCGCTCGCTCGTGAAGGATTACGAGCAGCAGTACCAGGACGGCCTGATCACCCAGGGCGAGAAGTACAACAAGGTCGTGGACGCCTGGGCCAAGTGCTCCGACCGTCTCGCCGGCGAGATGATGAACCGCATCTCGTCCGTGCAGAAGGACGAGCACGGCGCCGACAAGCAGGTCAACTCGATCTACATGATGAGCCACTCGGGCGCCCGTGGCTCGCCGGCGCAGATGAAGCAGCTCGCGGCTATGCGCGGTCTGATGGCCAAACCCTCCGGCGAGATCATCGAGACCCCGATCATCTCGAACTTCAAGGAAGGCCTGGACGTGCTCGAGTACTTCAACTCGACGCACGGCGCCCGCAAGGGCCTCGCCGATACCGCGCTCAAGACCGCCAACTCCGGGTACCTGACCCGCCGCCTCGTCGACGTGGCGCAGGACGCGGTGATCCGCGAGGTGGATTGCGGCACCGAGAGCGGCATCCGGATGCGCGCGATCATCGATGCCGGCCAGGTCGTGGCCTCGCTGGCGACCCGCATCCTCGGCCGTGCCACGGCCGAGGACCTGGTCGCCAATGACGGCTCGATCATCGTCGCCAAGGGCGAGACGATCGAGGAGAAGCACCTCGAGCCGATCACGAAGGCCGGCATCCAGGAGGTGAAGATCCGCTCGGTCCTGGTCTGCGCGACCCGGAACGGCGTCTGCGCCACCTGCTACGGGCGCGACCTCGCCCGCGGCACGCCCGTCAACATGGGCGAGGCCGTCGGCGTGATCGCGGCGCAGTCGATCGGCGAGCCGGGCACCCAGCTCACGATGCGCACCTTCCACATCGGCGGTGCGGCGCAGATCGCCGACTCGTCCTTCATCGAGTCGAGCTTCGAGGGCACGGTCAAGATCCGCAACCGCGGTCTCGCCCGCAACTCGGACGGCGACCTGATCGCCACCGGCCGCAACGTGGCGGTCGTGATCGTCGGGCCGGACGGCACCGAGCGGGCGGTCCACCGCCTGCAATACGGCGCCCGCGTGCGGGTCGACGAAGGCGACGCGATCAAGCGCGGCCAGCGCATTGCCGAGTGGGACCCCTATACCCGGCCGATCCTGACCGAGATCGACGGCATCGTCGCCTACGAGGACCTGATCGACGGCCAGTCGATCACCGAGACGACCGACGAGTCGACGGGCATCGCCAAGCGCGTCGTCATCGACTGGCGCGGCTCGGCGCGGACGGCGGACCTGCGTCCGGCGATCGCGGTTCACGACCAGAACGGTCGGGTGCAGAAGCTGCCGCGCGGCTCGGACGCGCGCTCGCTCCTGCCGGTCGAGGCGATCATCGGCGTCGATCCGGGCACCCGGGTCAAGGCCGGCGACATCCTCGCCCGCGTCTCGACCGAGAGCGCCAAGACCCGCGACATCACCGGCGGTCTGCCGCGGGTGGCGGAGCTGTTCGAGGCGCGCCGGCCCAAGGACGCGGCGATCATCGCCGAGAAGTCCGGCACGATCTCGTTCGGGCGCGACTACAAGAACAAGCGCCGCCTGAGCCTGACCCCGCACGACGGCTCCGAGCCGGTGGAGTACCTGATCCCGAAGGGCAAGCACATCCACCTGCAGGACGGCGACGTGGTCGAGCTGGGCGACTTTATCGTCGACGGCAACCCGGCGCCGCACGACATCCTGGCGATCAAGGGCGTCGAGGAGCTGGCCGCGTACCTCGTCAACGAGATCCAGGAGGTCTACCGGCTGCAGGGCGTGTCGATCAACGACAAGCACATCGAGGTGATCGTCCGGCAGATGCTGCAGAAGGTGGAGATCACCGACGGCGGCGATTCCGAGATCCTGACCGGCGACCAGATCGACCGGATGGAGCTGGCGGAGATCAACGAGCAGCTGCTCGCCGAGGGCAAGAAGCCGGTCCAGGGCGTCCCCGTCCTGCTCGGCATCACCAAGGCCTCGCTGCAGACCCGCTCGTTCATCTCGGCGGCCTCGTTCCAGGAGACCACCCGCGTCCTCACCGAGGCGGCGGTCAACGGCAAGGTCGACAACCTCGAGGGCTTGAAGGAGAACGTCATCGTCGGCTCGCTGATCCCGGCGGGCACCGGCGCGATGATCTCCGACATCAAGTCGATCGCGCGCCGGCGCGACGGCCTGATCATGGCCCAGAAGTCGGCCGAGAGCGGCGCGGCGGTGGCCGAGCACCTCCCGGCGGCCGAGTAGGGCAGGGGGCTCCCGACGGCGGGCGTCGGCGCCCGCCGGACCCGATTGAAAAAGGCCGGCGCTCCCTCGCGGGGGCGCCGGCCTTTTCGCGTAAGCAGCCAAGCTTTAAGGGAAAGTTTCCGCTTGACGTCCGTGTGACGAGACCGTAATAGCCCCTCCTACTGAACGGCTGGCCGTAGGCGACAGCTGATCGACGTGCCCCTCGTGCCTCGATCCAAGTCTCCTAAACGCGACCGAACTTCAACGACTGACACGTGTCAGACCGGCATGATCGCTGGGGCCTTGCCCCCGGTGGTCCTCTGCTCGCATGGCGCGCCAAAGGCTGGTTTCAGCCTGGGGCGCGATTTGCGTTGCGCTTCTTCCCGAAGCGACGGTCGTTCAGACGAGATTTAGCGAAACGACGGTCGCCAGGACGGCGACGCGTTGCGAGAGGAATGGCATGCCGACGATCAACCAGCTGATCGCCAATCCGCGGAAGGCGCAGAAGGCCCGCAACAAGGTGCCGGCCCTCGATGCCTGCCCGCAGAAGCGCGGCGTCTGCACCCGCGTCTACACCACGACCCCGAAGAAGCCGAACTCGGCGCTCCGCAAGGTCGCCAAGGTGCGCCTGACCAACGGCTTCGAGGTCATCGGCTACATCCCGGGCGAGGGTCACAACCTTCAGGAGCACTCCGTGGTGATGATCCGCGGCGGCCGCGTGAAGGATCTTCCGGGCGTGCGCTACCACATCCTGCGCGGCGTTCTCGATACCCAGGGCGTCAAGAACCGCAAGCAGCGCCGCTCGAAGTACGGCGCCAAGCGTCCGAAGTAAGTCGACGCGGACCGGTACCTATATCGCCTGTCCCGCAAGGATGTCGCCGGCCTTCTGGCTCAGGCGGCCTGCGTGGGGCACAACAGTTGATTTTTAGAACTTAAGACGGAGCGAGCGATGTCCCGCCGCCACAGCGCCGAGAAGCGCGAGATCATCCCCGACGCCAAGTACGGCGACATCGTCCTCACCAAGTTCATGAACTCGGTGATGTACGAGGGCAAGAAGTCGGTCGCCGAGAGCATCGTCTACGGCGCGTTCGACATCATCGAAGCCCGCGCCAAGGCGAACCCGATCGAGGTGTTCCGCGCCGCCCTCGACAACGTCGCCCCGGCGATCGAGGTCCGCTCCCGCCGCGTCGGCGGCGCGACCTACCAGGTCCCGGTCGAGGTCCGCACCGAGCGCCGCCAGGCGCTGGCGATCCGCTGGCTGATCCAGGCCGCCCGTTCGCGCAACGACCGCACCATGGTCGAGCGTCTCTCCGCCGAGCTGCTCGACGCCGCCAACAACCGCGGCAATGCCGTGAAGAAGCGCGAGGACACCCACCGGATGGCCGAGGCCAACCGCGCGTTCTCGCACTATCGCTGGTAAACGCTGCCTCGCCGCCGCCCTTCGGGTGCGGCGGCCCCCTTCTTCAGGAGCCCCCCGATGCCCCGCACGCACGCGATCGAGGACTACCGCAACTTCGGCATCATGGCCCACATCGATGCCGGCAAGACCACGACGACCGAGCGGATCCTCTACTACACCGGCAAGTCCCATAAGATCGGCGAGGTCCATGAGGGCGCCGCCACCATGGACTGGATGGAGCAGGAGCAGGAGCGTGGCATCACGATCACCTCGGCTGCGACCACCTGCTTCTGGCGCGACAAGCGTCTGAACATCATCGACACCCCCGGCCACGTCGACTTCACCATCGAAGTGGAGCGCTCGCTCCGCGTGCTCGACGGCGCCGTCTGCGTGCTCGACGGCAACCAGGGCGTCGAGCCGCAGACCGAGACGGTGTGGCGCCAGGCCGACAAGTACGACGTGCCGCGCATCGTGTTCGTCAACAAGATGGACAAGATCGGCGCCGACTTCTTCAAGTGCGTGGACGACATCATCGACCGCGTCGCCGGCAAGCCGGTCTGCCTGCAGCTGCCGATCGGCGCCGAGAGCTCCTTCAAGGGCGTGATCGACCTGATCAAGATGAAGGCAATCGTGTGGTCGGGTGAGGCGCTCGGCGCCAACTACTCCGAGGAGGAGATCCCGGCCGACCTTGCCGACCAGGCTGCGGAGTACCGCACCAAGCTCGTCGAGGCCTGCGTCGAGATGGACGACGACGCGATGGCCGCCTACCTCGACGGCACCGAGCCGGACGAGGACGCCATGCGCAAGCTGGTGCGGACCGCGGTGCAGCGCCGCGCCTTCCACCCGGTGATGTGCGGCTCGGCGTTCAAGAACAAGGGCGTGCAGCCCCTGCTCGACGGCGTCGTCGACTACCTGCCGTCTCCCGCCGACCGCGGCGAGATCAAGGGCATCGACTTCAAGACCGAGGAGGAGGTGGTCCGCCGGCCGCTCGACTCCGATCCCTTCTCCATGCTCGCCTTCAAGATCATGGACGATCCCCACGTCGGCACGATCACCTTCTGCCGCGTGTATTCGGGCAAGATCGACTCGGGCGCGAACGTCATCAACTCGACCCGCGACAAGAAGGAGCGGGTCGGCCGCATGCTCCTGATGCACGCGAACAACCGCGAGGACATCAAGGAGGCGTTCGCCGGTGACATCGTGGCGCTCGCGGGTCTCAAGGACACCCGCACCGGCGACACGCTGTGCGATCCGACCAAGGCCGTGATCCTCGAGAAGATGGAGTTCCCGGAGCCGGTCATCGAGATCGCCGTCGAGCCCAAGTCCAAGGCGGACCAGGAGAAGCTCGGCATCGCGCTCTCGAAGCTCGCCGCCGAGGATCCGTCCTTCCGGGTCTCCACGGACCAGGAGTCGGGCCAGACCATCCTGAAGGGGATGGGCGAGCTCCACCTCGACATCAAGGTCGACATCCTGAAGCGCACCTACAAGGTCGAGGCCAATATCGGCCAGCCGCAGGTTGCGTACCGGGAGAAGCTGACCAAGCGCACCGAGATCGACTACACCCACAAGAAGCAGACCGGTGGTACCGGCCAGTTCGCGCGGGTGAAGTTCGTGGTCGAGCCGAACGAGCCGGGTGCCGGCTACGCGTTCGAGTCGAAGATCGTCGGCGGCTCGGTGCCCAAGGAGTACATCCCGGGCGTCGAGAAGGGCCTCAACAGCGTGCTGACCGCCGGTATCCTGGCGGGCTTCCCGGTGGTCGACATCAAGGTGGAGCTGGTCGACGGCGCCTACCACGAGGTCGACTCCTCGGCGCTGGCCTTCGAGATCGCCTCGCGGGCGGCGCTCCGCGAGGCCCTGCAGAAGGGTGGCTCGGTGCTGCTCGAGCCGGTGATGAAGGTCGAGGTCGTGACCCCGGAGGACTATACCGGTTCGGTCATCGGCGACCTGAACTCCCGGCGCGGCCAGATCCAGGGCCAGGACATGCGCGGCAACGCCAACGTCATCAACGCGATGGTGCCGCTCGCCAACATGTTCGGCTACGTGAACCAGCTGCGCTCCTTCACCCAGGGTCGCGCAAACTTCACGATGCAGTTCGACCACTACGAAGAGGTCCCGCGCGGCGAGGCCGAGAAGGTGGTTGCCAAGTACGCCTGATGAGTTGGGCCTGATCTCAGGCCAGCTCGCAGCTTCGGTGCCCGCCATGGCGGGCACCACCTCGAGACTAAAACGCACGCATTCGATCGACGGAGTTTTGGCGATGGCCAAGGAAAAGTTTTCGCGGACGAAGCCGCACTGCAACATCGGCACCATTGGTCACGTTGACCATGGCAAGACCTCTCTGACCGCGGCGATCACGAAGGTCCTGGCCGAGTCGGGCGGCGCCACGTTCACGGCGTACGACCAGATCGACAAGGCGCCGGAGGAGAAAGCGCGCGGCATCACGATCTCGACGGCGCACGTCGAGTACGAGACGCCGAACCGTCACTACGCGCACGTCGACTGCCCCGGTCACGCCGACTACGTGAAGAACATGATCACGGGTGCCGCGCAGATGGACGGCGCGATCCTGGTGGTGTCGGCGGCCGACGGCCCGATGCCGCAGACGCGCGAGCACATCCTGCTCGCCCGCCAGGTCGGCGTGCCGGCGCTGGTGGTGTTCATGAACAAGGTCGACATGGTCGACGATCCGGAGCTTCTGGAGCTGGTCGAGCTCGAGGTGCGCGAGCTTCTGTCGAAGTACGACTTCCCGGGCGACGACATCCCGATCACCAAGGGCTCGGCGCTGTGCGCGCTGGAGAACCGCGAGCCGAAGATCGGCCACGAGGCGATCCTCGAGCTGATGAAGACGGTGGACGCCTACATCCCGCAGCCGGAGCGTCCGATCGACCTGCCGTTCCTGATGCCGATCGAGGACGTGTTCTCGATCTCGGGCCGCGGCACGGTGGTGACGGGCCGTGTCGAGCGCGGGATCGTGAAGGTCGGCGAGTCGGTGGAGATCGTGGGCATCCGCGCCACCACCACCACGACGGTGACCGGCGTCGAGATGTTCCGCAAGCTGCTCGATCAGGGGCAGGCTGGCGACAACGTCGGCGTTCTTCTGCGCGGCACGAAGCGCGAGGACGTGGAGCGCGGCCAGGTGGTGTGCAAGCCGGGTTCGGTGAAGCCGCACACGAAGTTCAAGGCCGAGGCGTACATCCTGACGAAGGAGGAGGGCGGGCGGCACACGCCGTTCTTCACGAACTACCGTCCGCAGTTCTACTTCCGGACGACGGACGTGACGGGCGTGTGCCAGCTGCCCGAGGGCACCGAGATGGTGATGCCGGGCGACAACGTGACGATGGACGTGACGCTGATCGTGCCGATCGCCATGGAGGAGAAGCTGCGCTTCGCCATCCGCGAAGGCGGCCGCACCGTCGGCGCCGGCGTCGTCGCCTCCATCACCGAGTAAGCGTCCAGGCGCTTCCACGAGCGGACAGGTGACGGGGCGGGCCTCGTGCCCGCCCCATCCCGTCGCGAGGTAGACATCACATGAACGGCCAGAATATCCGCATTCGCCTCAAGGCGTTCGATCATCGCATCCTGGACTCGTCGACCCGCGAGATCGTCTCGACGGCGAAGCGGACCGGAGCCCAGGTCCGCGGGCCGATCCCGCTGCCGACCCGGATCGAGCGCTTCACCGTCAACCGCTCGCCCCACATCGACAAGAAGTCGCGCGAGCAGTTCGAGATGCGCACCCACAAGCGCGTGCTCGACATCGTCGATCCGACGCCCCAGACCGTGGACGCGCTGATGAAGCTCGACCTCGCCGCCGGCGTCGACGTGGAGATCAAGCTCTGAGGACCCGCGGGTTCTTAGAGCTTCACTAGGCTGCGCGGGGGAGAACCATGCGCTCAGGAGTCATCGCACAGAAGGTCGGCATGACCCGCGTCTTCACGGACGCCGGCGAGCATGTTCCGGTCACGGTGCTCAAGGTCGATCAGTGCCAGGTGGTTGCCCACCGCACGGTCGAGAAGAACGGCTACGTCGCGCTCCAGGTGGGCGTCGGCAAGGCCAAGGTCAAGAACGTCACGAAGGCCCAGCGCGGCCATTTCGCCGTTGCGAAGGTCGAGCCGAAGCGCAAGCTGGCCGAGTTCCGCGTCAGCGAGGACGCGATCATCCCGGTCGGCGCCGAGATCACCGCGGACCACTTCCTGGCCGGTCAGTTCGTCGACGTGACGGGCACGACCACCGGTAAAGGTTTCGCCGGCGGCATGAAGCGCTGGAACTTCGGCGGTCTGCGCGCCACCCACGGCGTGTCGATCTCGCACCGTTCGATCGGTTCGACCGGCGGCCGTCAGGACCCGGGCAAGACCTTCAAGAACAAGAAGATGCCGGGCCATCTCGGCGTCGAGCGGGTGACGACCCAGAACCTGCGCGTCGTGCGCACCGACGTCGAGCGCGGCCTGATCCTGGTCGAGGGCTCGGTCCCGGGCGTCGACGGCGGCTGGATCTTCGTCCGCGACGCCGTGAAGCGCAAGCTGCCGGCCGATGCCCCGATGCCGGGCAAGTTCCGCGAGCAGACCGCTGCTTCGTCGGAGACCCCGTCTGAGGCTCAGGTCGAGGCTCCCGCGGCTCCGGCCACCGAGGAGAACGCGTGATGAAGTTCGAGATCACCACGCTCGACGGCGCCGAGGCCGGCTCGCTCGAGCTCGACGAGGCCATCTTCGGTCTCGAGCCCCGCGCCGACCTGCTGCAGCGCTGCGTCCGCTGGCAGCTCGCCAAGCGCCAGGCTGGGACGCACCAGACCAAGCAGCGCGGCGAGATCGCCCGCACGACCAAGAAGCTGTACAAGCAGAAGGGCACCGGTAACGCCCGTCACGGCGCTGCCTCCGCTCCGCAGTTCCGCGGCGGCGCCCGCGCCCACGGTCCGGTCACCCGCTCACACGCCCACGACCTGCCCAAGAAGGTCCGGGCGCTCGCGCTTCGCCACGCCCTCTCGGCCAAGGCCAAGAGCGCCGCGCTGATCGTCATGGACGATGCCCGCCTCGAGGAGGGCAAGACCAAGGCGCTCAAGGAGCGGTTCGGCAAGCTGTCGCTCTCGAACGCCCTGATCATCGGCGGCGCCGAGCTCGACCAGAACTTCGCCCGTGCGGCCCGCAACCTGCCGCAGATCGACGTCCTGCCGGTGCAGGGCATCAACGTCTACGACATCCTGCGCCGCGAGAAGCTCGTGCTGACCCGCGCCGCCGTCGATGCGCTGGAGGCGCGATTCAAATGAGCGCTGATCCGCGCCACTACGACGTGATCGTCTCCCCGGTGATCACCGAGAAGGCGACCAACCTCTCGGAGCTCAACAAGGTTGTGTTCCGGGTGGCCCCGAAGGCGACGAAGCCGCAGATCAAGGAAGCGGTGGAGAAGCTGTTCGAGGTCAAGGTGAAGAGCGTCAACACGCTCACCACCAAGGGCAAGACCAAGATGTTCCGCGGTCAGCGCGGCCAGCGTTCGGACGTGAAGAAGGCGATCGTGACCCTCGAAGAGGGTCAGAGCATCGACGTCACGACCGGGCTCTGAGGGGAACGGCGTAAGGGAACAAGCCAATGGCTTTGAAGACATTCAAGCCGGTCACGCCGAGCCTTCGCCAGCTCGTGATCGTGGACCGTTCGGAGCTCTACAAGGGCAAGCCGGTCAAGTCGCTGACGGTGGGCAAGTCGTCCAGCGGCGGCCGCAACAACCTCGGTCGCGTCACCGTGCGCTTCCGTGGCGGCGGCCACAAGCGGACGCTGCGCAACATCGACTTCAAGCGGCGTGAGCACGCCGGCAAGGTCGGCACCGTCGAGCGGATCGAGTACGATCCGAACCGCACGGCGTTCATCGCGCTGGTGTCTTACGAGGGTGGGGCGCAGAGCTACATCCTGGCGCCGCAGCGCGTGAAGGCCGGCGACCGGGTCGTCTCGGGCGAGCAGGTCGACATCAAGCCCGGCAACGCCATGCCGCTCGGCAACATGCCGGTCGGCACGATCGTGCACAACGTCGAGCTGAAGATCGGCAAGGGCGGGGCGATCGCCCGGTCCGCGGGCAACTACGCCCAGATCGTCGGCCGCGACCAGGGCTACGTCACGCTGCGCCTGAACTCGGGCGAGCAGCGCCTGGTGCACGGCCAGTGCTACGCCACCGTGGGCGCGGTCTCGAACCCCGACCACATGAACATCTCGCTCGGCAAGGCGGGCCGCAACCGCTGGCTCGGCCGGCGTCCGCACAACCGCGGCGTCGCCATGAACCCGATCGACCACCCGCACGGCGGCGGCGAGGGTCGCACCTCGGGCGGTCGTCATCCGGTCACGCCGTGGGGTATCCCCACCAAGGGCAAGAAGACCCGCTCGAACAAGCGCACCGACACGTTCATCGTGTCGAGCCGCCACAACCGCAAGAAGTAAGGGCTTCGTCCCATGGCACGTTCAATCTGGAAGGGGCCGTTCGTCGACGGCTACCTCCTCAAGAAGGCGGACGCCGCGCGCGGCGCGAGCCGCAACGAGGTGATCAAGATCTGGAGCCGTCGCTCCACGATCCTTCCGCATTTCGTTGGTCTGACCTTCGGGGTCTACAACGGGCAGAAGCACATTCCGGTCTACGTCTCCGAGGAAATGGTCGGTCACAAGTTCGGCGAGTTCTCGCCGACCCGTACCTTCCACGGTCACGCGGCCGACAAGAAGGCGAAGAGGCGCTGATATGGGCAAGGCAGCAGCACCCCGCGCGCTCCCCCAGAACGAGGCGAAGGCCGTCGCGCGCATGCTGCGCGTCAGCCCGCAGAAGCTGAACCTGGTGGCGCAGCTGATCCGCGGCAAGAAGGTCTCGACCGCTCTGGCCGACCTGCAGTTCTCGCGCAAGCGGATCGCGGTCGACGTCAAGAAGTGCCTCGAGAGCGCGATCGCCAACGCCGAGAACAACCACGACCTCGACGTGGACGATCTCGTCGTCAAGGAGGCCTATGTCGGCAAGGCGCTCGTCCTGAAGCGCTTCCACGCCCGCGCCCGCGGCCGTGGCGCCCGCATCCTGAAGCCGTTCGCGAACCTCACCATCGTGGTGCGGGAAGTCCCGGCCGAAGCCGCCTGAGGAGGAATCGATGGGCCAGAAAGTCAACCCGATCGGTCTCCGGCTCGGCATCAACCGGACCTGGGACTCGCGCTGGTACGCCAACAAGGGCGAGTACGCTCGCCTGATGCACGAGGACGTCGCGATCCGCAAAGCGCTGCTCAAGCAGCTCAAGCAGGCCGCGGTCTCCAAGATCGTCATTGAGCGCCCGCACAAGAAGTGCCGCGTCACCATCCACTCGGGCCGTCCGGGCGTGGTGATCGGCAAGAAGGGCGCGGACATCGAGAAGCTGCGCAAGCTGGTCAACTCGATGACCAAGGCCGACGTGACGATCAACATCGTCGAGGTGCGCAAGCCCGAGGTCGACGCCACCCTGGTGGCCGACTCGATCGCCCAGCAGCTCGAGCGCCGCGTCGCCTTCCGGCGCGCCATGAAGCGCGCCGTGCAGTCGGCGATGCGCCTCGGTGCCGAGGGCATCCGCATCAACTGCTCCGGCCGCCTCGGCGGCGCCGAGATCGCCCGGCTCGAGTGGTACCGCGAGGGCCGCGTGCCCCTGCATACCCTGCGCGCCGACGTCGATTACGGCACGGCCACGGCGTTCACCACCTACGGCACCTGCGGCATCAAGGTGTGGGTGTTCAAGGGCGAGATCCTCGAGCACGACCCGATGGCGCAGGACAAGCGCGCGCACGAGGAGGGCGGCCGTTCCGGCGGACGTCGCGACCGTGAGCGCGGCGAGCGCGGCGGACGGGACGCGGCCTAAGGGCCGCGCTTCCCCCGCCCTTCAGTTTTGAGAGGCTGCCATGCTGCAACCCAAGAAGACGAAGTTCCGCAAGCAGTTCAAGGGCCGCATCCACGGCTTCGCGAAGGGCGGAACCGACCTGAACTTCGGCGCCTACGGCCTCAAGGCCATGGAGCCGGAGCGGGTCACCGCGCGTCAGATCGAGGCGGCCCGCCGCGCGATCACCCGCGAGATGAAGCGTCAGGGCCGGGTCTGGATCCGGATCTTCCCCGACGTCCCCGTGACCGCGAAGCCGACCGAAGTCCGCATGGGCTCCGGCAAGGGCGCGCCCGAGTACTGGGCCGCCCGCGTGCATCCGGGCCGCATCATGTTCGAGATCGACGGCGTGGCCGAGGACATCGCCCGCGAGGCGCTGCGCCTGGGTGCCGCCAAGCTGCCGGTCCGCACGCGCTTCATCCAGCGCATCGCCGACTGAGGAGAATATTCGAGATGAAGTCGAGCCAGAGGCTGTCTGACCTGAGCGCGCTGTCGCCGGATCAGCTCGGCGAAGAGCTCCTGAACCTGAAGAAGGAGCAGTTCAACCTGCGCTTCCAGCGGGCCACGGGTCAGCTCGAGAACGTCGCCCGGGTGCGCGAAGTGCGCCGCGACATCGCCCGCGTCCGCACCCTGCAGCGCCAGAAGACGCTGCAGGCGGCGCAGGGCTAAGGGAGTTACCACCATGCCGAAGCGCGTGCTGCAGGGCGTCGTCGTCAGCGACAAGCAGGACAAGACCGTCGTCGTGAAGGTGGAGCGTCGCTTCACCCACCCGGTGATGAAGAAGACCATCCGCCGGTCGAAGAACTACCACGCTCACGACGAGAACAACGTGGCCAAGGTCGGCCAGACGGTGTTCATCGAGGAGTCGCGGCCCTATTCCAAGCTCAAGACCTGGAAGCTGGTCGAGGGCGAGGCCGCCGCGACCGCCGAGGCGTAAGACGGGGCGCCGTTTCGGCGCCCCTTCCGCGTCCAGCCGGAACGGAGCGCCTTCCGGCGTTCCGGCTCCTTGCCAACGAGGCCGATCCGGTGTAGACGGCCGGCCTCCACCGAAACATGAAGGGCGTGTGACGCGCTCCTCATCGCGTTCGTTGACCGCGCCAGTGCGTGAAAACGCGCTGCTGCGCGGTCTTTTAATGGACGGGGACGCGAGATCCCCATCAGGCTGCCGTCCGCCGGGCAATCGTGCCCGCCGGAGACCTGCCTGAAACAAGGAAAGGGCGTTAGGCCGTGATCCAGATGCAGACGAATCTGGACGTCGCCGACAATTCCGGCGCACGTCGCGTGATGTGCATCAAGGTACTCGGTGGTTCCAAGCGCAAGTATGCCGGCGTCGGCGACATCATCGTGGTGTCGGTGAAGGAGGCGATTCCGCGGGGCCGGGTGAAGAAGGGCGACGTCATGAAGGCGGTCGTCGTTCGTACCGCGAAGGACGTCCGTCGGGCCGACGGTTCGGTGATCCGCTTCGACCGCAATGCGGCCGTGCTGATCAACAACCAGAAGGAGCCGATCGGCACCCGTATCTTCGGGCCCGTGCCGCGCGAGCTGCGCGCTCGCAACCACATGAAGATCATCTCGCTGGCGCCGGAGGTGCTGTAATGGCTGCGAAGGTGAAGAAGGGCGACAAGGTCGTCGTCCTGACCGGCCGCGACAAGGGTCGCACCGGCGAGGTCATCCAGGTGATGCCGAAGGAAGATCGGGCCCTGGTCCGGGGGATCAACCTGGTGAAGCGCCACACGCGCCAGACCCAGACCACCGAGGGCGGGATCATCTCCAAGGAGGCGGCGATCCACCTGTCGAACCTGGCGGTCGCCGACCCCAAGGACGGCAAGCCCACCCGGGTCGGTTTTCGCATTCTGGAAGACGGGCGCAAGGTTCGCTTCGCGAAGCGCTCGGGAGATCTGATCGATGGCTGAGGCGCTGAAGGACGGCTACACGCCGCGGCTGAAGAAGCACTACGAGGAAGTGGTGCGTCCGAAGCTGATCGAGGAGTTCGGCTACACCAACCCGATGCAGGTGCCGACGATCGAGAAGATCGTCGTCAACATGGGCGTCGGCGAGTCGACCCAGGACTCCAAGAAGGCCACCGTGGCGGCCGAGGACCTCGGCCTGATCGTCGGCCAGAAGCCGGTGATCACCCGGGCCCGCAAGGCGATCGCGACCTTCAAGGTCCGCGAGAACATGCCGATCGGCTGCAAGGTCACGCTGCGCAAGCAGCGGATGTACGAGTTCATGGACCGCCTGATCACCATCGCGCTGCCGCGCGTGCGTGACTTCCGCGGCCTGAACCCCAAGTCCTTCGACGGCCGCGGCAACTACGCCCTCGGGATCAAGGAGCACCTGGTGTTCCCCGAGATCAACTACGACAAGGCCCAGAACACCTGGGGCATGGACATCGTCGTGGCGACCACCGCCAAGACCGATGCCGAGGCCCGGGCGCTCCTGAAGCACTTCAACTTCCCGTTCCGGCAGTGAGGGCCAACCGCCCCCATACGCGGACACTGGAGAGCTAGAACATGGCTAAGACGAGCAAGATCGAGAAGAACAAGCAGCGGCGGGAGCTGGTCAAGCGCTTCGCCCCGAAGCGCGAGGCGCTGCTGGCCACCGCCAACGACGAGTCGCTGTCGATGGAGGAGCGCTTCGAGGCGCGCCTCAAGCTGGCGGAGCTGCCCCGCAACTCCAGCGCGACCCGCATCCGCAACCGCTGCGAGATGACCGGCCGTCCCCGGGCTTACTACCGCAAGCTCGGCATCTCCCGCGTCGCCCTGCGCGACCTGGGATCCCGGGGTCTGATCCCGGGCCTGGTCAAGTCCAGCTGGTAAGGGGAGGGCGCCACAGATGATCAACGATCCCGTGGGCGATATGCTCACCCGCATCCGCAACGGCCAGATGCGTCGTCGCAACGTCGTGCAGACCCCCGGCTCCAAGCTGCGGGCCCGCGTCCTCGACGTGCTGAAGTCCGAGGGCTACATCCGCGACTACGCCACGACCGATTACGGCAACGGGCGCACCGAGTTCGCGATCGAACTCAAGTACTTCGACGGCCAGCCGGTGATCCGCTCGATCGAGCGCGTCTCCAAGCCGGGCCGCCGGGTCTACTCGTCGGTCGATACCCTGCCGCGCGTCGCCGACGGCCTGGGCATCACCATCGTCTCCACCCCTCAGGGCGTCATGGCCGACCACGAGGCGCGCGAGCGCAACGTCGGCGGCGAGGTGCTCTGCAAGGTCTTCTGACCTTCGGACCCTGACAGCCGAAAAGGAGAGACGAGCATGTCCCGCGTAGGCAAGAAGCCCGTGACCGTGCCGGCCGGCGTGACCGCCACCGTCGACGGCCAGAACGTGAAGATCAAGGGCCAGAAGGGCGAGCTGCAGTTCCGTGTCCCCGACCAGGTGTCGGTCAGCCACGAGAACGGCGCGATCTCGGTCCAGCCCCGGTCGCAGACCAAGGAGGCCCGCGCGATGTGGGGCCTCTCCCGCGCCCAGGTGTCGAACCTGGTCGAGGGCGTGACCAAGGGCTACGAGAAGAAGCTGGAGATCAACGGCGTCGGTTACCGCGCCGCGGTCGCCGGCAAGGTTCTCAAGCTGTCGCTCGGCTACAGCCACGACGTCGAGTACGCGATCCCCGAGGGGATCACGATCGCCACCCCGAAGCCGGTCGAGATCGTCGTCACCGGCATCGACAAGCAGCGCGTCGGCCAGGTCGCGGCGGAGATCCGCGATTATCGCGGCCCCGAGCCCTACAAGGGCAAGGGTGTGAAGTACGCCGGCGAGTTCATCTTCCGCAAGGAAGGCAAGAAGAAGTAAGGACGGCCGATGTCTCGCAAAATCGAACTGCTCGATCGGCGCCGCGCGCGCGTCCGGCGGGCGATCCGCAAGGCGGCCAACGGTCGTCCGCGGCTCTCGGTGTTCCGCTCCTCCAAGCAGATCTACGTCCAGGTCATCGACGACGCGACCGGCCACACCCTGGCCGCCGCCTCGAGCCTCGACAAGGACCTGCGCGCCCGCCTCAAGACCGGTGCCGACAAGGCCGCCGCGACCGAGGTCGGCAAGCTGGTGGCGGAGCGCGCCAAGGCGGCCGGCGTCAGCCAGGTCATCTTCGACCGCTCGGGCTACCTCTATCACGGCCGGGTCAAGGCCCTGGCCGATGCGGCCCGCGAGGGCGGCCTGGACTTCTGATCCCGGCAGGGGAGGGCGCCTCTTCGGGCGCCGCCCCGTCGCGGATCGGCACGATGTCCCATGAGGCGAGGGGGCCCTTGCGGCTCCCTCTCTCATTACGGCGGATGACATAAACAGCGAGCGGGACCGCCGCCCGCGTCAGTCGATGGACAACACACATGGCACGTGAGCGTGAGGGTCGTCGCCGCGACGACCGCGAGGAGCGCGACAGCGAGTTCGTGGACAAGCTCGTCCACATCAACCGCGTCGCCAAGGTGGTGAAGGGCGGCCGTCGCTTCGGCTTCGCGGCCCTCGTCGTCGTCGGCGACCAGAAGGGTCGCGTCGGTTTCGGTCACGGCAAGGCCCGTGAGGTCCCCGAG
The DNA here is from genome assembly GCF_003173775.1 of Methylobacterium sp. 17Sr1-1. Taxonomy (NCBI): domain Bacteria; kingdom Pseudomonadati; phylum Pseudomonadota; class Alphaproteobacteria; order Hyphomicrobiales; family Methylobacteriaceae; genus Methylobacterium; species Methylobacterium sp. 17Sr1-1. The sequence continues at coordinate 4,946,870 of NZ_CP029552.1, forward strand.
GCCATCCGCAAGGCCACGGAAGCCGCCAAGCGCGGTCTCGTCCGCGTGGCGCTGCGCGAGGGCCGCACCCTGCACCACGACGTGCAGGGCCGTCATGGCGCCGGCAAGGTCATCCTGCGCGCTGCGCCTGCCGGTACCGGCATCATCGCGGGCGGCCCGATGCGCGCCGTCTTCGAGACGCTCGGCATGCAGGACGTGGTGGCGAAGTCGCTCGGCTCGTCGAACCCCTACAACCTCGTGCGTGCCACCTTCGACGCGCTGAAGAACGAGGATTCGCCCCGTTCGGTCGCCGCGCGCCGCGGTCTCAAGGTCTCGGCCCTCCAGGCCCGCCGTCGCGACGCCGACTCGGCCGCCTCGGCCGATTCCGCCGACGCGGCGTAAGGGAGGCTCGGCATGACTGAGAAGACCGTCCGCGTGCAGCAGATCGGCTCGCCGATCCGCCGCGAGGCCAGCCAGCGTCAGACGCTGATCGGCCTGAAGCTGAACAAGATGCACCGTATCGCCGTCCTGCCCGACAACCCGTCGGTGCGCGGCATGATCGCGAAGGTGCATCACCTCGTGCGCGTTCTCGACGACGCGGCGTGAGGAGGGCACCATGAAGCTCAACGAAATCCGTGACAACGAAGGCGCAACCAAGAAGCGGATGCGCGTCGGCCGGGGCATCGGCTCCGGCAAGGGCAAGACCGCCGGCCGCGGCGTGAAGGGCCAGAAGGCGCGCTCCGGCGTCGCCATCAAGGGCTTCGAGGGCGGCCAGATGCCGCTCCACCGTCGCCTGCCCAAGCGCGGGTTCAACAACCCGGGCGCGACCGACCTCAACGAGGTCAATATCGGCCGCATCCAGCAGGCGGTCGATGCCGGCAAGCTCGATGCCTCCGCGCCGGTGACCCTCGAGGCGCTGATCGCCGCCGGCGTGGTCTCGAAGGCCCGCGACGGCGTCAAGATCCTCGGCGTCGGCGAGCTCACCGCCAAGCTGACCTTCCAGGTCTCCCGGGCGTCGAAGTCGGCGGTCGAGGCGATCGAGAAGGCCGGCGGCTCGGTGACCCAGTCGCTCGCGACCGCCGACGACGCGGTTGCGTCGGCGTAAGGCACACTTTAAGTCACCGATCATCGGCGGCGGCCCGTGCGACCAGCGCGTGGCCGCCGCTCGTGTTTTGGGGGGTGCTGACGCGCCCCTGACCGCGGCCCGCCGCGGATCCCGACCCTGAGGACACGCAACCCATGGCCTCTGCAGCCGAGCAGCTCGCCGCCAACCTCAACTTCGGCGCCATCGCCAAGGCCGAAGAGCTCAAGAAGCGGATCTGGTTCACCCTGGGCGCCCTGATCGTCTACCGGCTCGGGACCTACATCCCGCTGCCCGGCATCGATCCCGACGCGCTCCGCCAGAGCTTCGCGAACGCGCAGGGCGGCGTGCTCGGGCTGTTCAACATGTTCTCCGGCGGTGCCGTCGAGCGCATGGCGATCTTCGCGCTCAACATCATGCCGTACATCTCGGCGTCGATCATCGTGCAGCTGCTCACCTCGGTGGTGCCGTCGCTCGAGGCGCTGAAGAAGGAGGGCGAGTCGGGCCGCAAGGTGCTCAACCAGTACACCCGCTACCTCACGGTGGTGCTGGCGATCTTCCAGGCCTGGGGCATCGCGGTCGGCCTGCAGAGCTCCGGCGGCATCGTGCAGGATCCGGGGCCGTTCTTCCTCGTCTCGACCGTGATCACGCTCACCGGCGGCACGCTGTTCCTGATGTGGATCGGCGAGCAGATCACGTCGCGCGGCATCGGCAACGGCTCGTCGCTCATCATCTTCGCGGGCATCGTCGCGCACCTGCCGTCGGCGATCGCCGGCACGCTCGAGCTCGGGCGCCAGGGCGCGCTCTCGACGGTGGTGATCCTCGGCGTGGTGGTGATGGCCGCGGCCGTCGTCTACTTCATCGTGTTCATGGAGCGCGCGCAGCGCCGCCTCCTGATCAACTATCCCAAGCGCCAGGTCGGCAACCGGATGTACGAGGGCCAGACCTCGTTCCTGCCGCTCAAGCTCAACACCTCGGGCGTCATCCCGCCGATCTTCGCCTCGTCGCTGCTGCTGCTGCCGGCCACCGCCGCGAGCTTCCAGACCGATCCGAACGGCACCGGCATCATCGCCACCATGGCGACCTATCTCGGCCACGGCCGGCCGCTCTACATGCTGCTCTACGCGGCGCTGATCATCTTCTTCGCCTTCTTCTACACGGCGGTGGTGTTCAACCCGCAGGAGACGGCGGACAACCTGAAGAAGCATGGTGGCTTCATTCCGGGCATCCGTCCGGGCGAGCGCACCGCCGAGTTCATCGACAAGGTCCTGTCGCGCATCACCGTGATCGGCGCGGCCTACCTGACGGTGATCTGCCTCATCCCGGAGATCCTGGTCTCCTACGCCTCGCTGCCGTTCTACTTCGGCGGCACCTCGCTCCTGATCGTGGTCTCGGTGACCATGGACACCGTGGCGCAGGTCCACGGCCATCTGCTGGCGCACCAGTACGAGGGCCTGGTGAAGAAGGCGAAGCTGCGCGGCGCCCGCCGGCGCTGACGACCGCGACCGACGACGAGCGCCCGGGCCGGCACAACCGGCCCGGGCGCCCTTGCGTCGGGGCTGGGGCTTGGCGCATGGTCGGATAACGGCCGGGCAGGGTCTCGGGCTAGAACAAGCAGACAGAGGCCGCGCCCCGGGAGGCAAGGATCCCGTGCGGGACGCGGTGGAGGGGAGTGACAGGTTATGCGGATCATTCTGCTCGGCCCGCCCGGCGCCGGGAAAGGCACCCAATCGGCGCGGATCGTCGAGCGGTTCGGAATCCCGCAGCTCTCGACCGGCGACATGCTGCGCGCCGCGGTGGCGGCCGGCACCCCGGTCGGCCTCAAGGCGAAGGCCCTGATGGAGAGCGGGGCGCTGGTCTCCGACGACATCGTGATCGGCATCGTCGCCGACCGGATCGAGGAACAGGACGCCCGCAGCGGCTTCATCCTCGACGGCTTCCCGCGCACGGTGGCACAGGCCGTCGCCCTCGAGACGATGCTGGCCGAGAAGGGCTTGGCGCTCGACGCGGTGATCGAGTTCAAGGTCGACGAGGACGCGCTGGTCGGGCGCATCGCCAAGCGCGCCGCCGAGACCGAGGCCCGCGGCGAGCCGGTGCGCAAGGACGACACGCCGGAGGTGTTCAAGACCCGGCTCGAGGCCTACCGCACCCAGACCGCGCCGCTCTCGGCGCACTATGCCGGGACCGGCCTCCTGCGCCAGGTCGACGGCATGGCGCCGATCGACGAGGTGACGAAGCAGCTCGAAGCGCTGCTCGCGCCGTTCCAGGCGGTGTCGGCGTGACGCAGGGCCTGAGTTGACAACGGTTCGCGCCCGCGCTAGTGGGCGCTCCTTCGTTCAGACCCGGACGGCCCGGCGTGCCTCTCTGGAGGCCGCTCCGGGCCGATTTGCCGTCGGGACGACGCGCAGGGGCCGGGACTCCACCGGACGCGCGTGACACCAGGACACCGTCCGGGCTCGAGAGCCCTGGACGCGATGGAGAGCAGGAACACCATGGCCCGTATCGCCGGCGTCAACATCCCGACCAACAAGCGCGTCGTCATCGCGCTCCAGTACATCCACGGCATCGGTGCCAAGAAGGCCGAGGAGATCACCGAGAAGGTCGGCATCCCGGCCGAGCGTCGCGTGAACCAGCTCACCGACGCCGAGGTGCTGCAGATCCGCGAGACGATCGACCGCGACTACGTCGTCGAGGGCGACCTGCGCCGCGAAGTCTCGATGAACATCAAGCGCCTGATGGATCTCGGCTGCTACCGTGGCCTGCGCCACCGTCGCAACCTGCCGGTCCGCGGCCAGCGCACCCACACCAACGCCCGCACCCGCAAGGGCAAGGCGAAGCCGATCGCCGGCAAGAAGAAGTAAGCCGCGATCCGCGTACGATCGGCGGGGTCGTTTCGTAGGCTCCCGCCCGACACCGGCGGCGCGCGAGCGCCGTCACCGCTACTCGTGAGAGACGTCCCGAGCGCCTGGCACCACGGGCGCGCCTGAAGGATCGAAAGACAGTATGGCCAAGGAAGCAACCCGCGTCCGTCGTCGCGAACGCAAGAACATCGTGTCGGGCGTCGCCCACGTGAACGCCTCGTTCAACAACACGATGATCACCATCACGGACGCTCAGGGCAACACGATCTCGTGGTCGTCGGCCGGCGCCATGGGCTTCAAGGGCTCCCGCAAGTCGACCCCCTACGCCGCGCAGGTCGCGGCCGAGGATGCCGGCCGCAAGGCCGCCGAGCACGGCATGCGTACCCTCGAGGTCGAGGTCTCGGGCCCCGGCTCGGGCCGCGAGTCGGCCCTGCGCGCGCTCCAGGCGGCGGGCTTCACGGTGACGTCGATCCGCGACGTGACCCCGATCCCGCATAACGGCTGCCGCCCGCGCAAGCGCCGCCGCGTCTGATCGTCCCCGGTGCCGGGGGGCTCCTCTGAGCCCTCCGGCCGCCTGCGAAGAGGATCGTGTGTCGACACCCCGCACAGCCGACATCGTCCGGCCCGGCGTCCTCCCCTGGACGCTGGGCGATCGCGTTGTGGTCGCCCTCAACGACGGCCATCTCGCGGCGTCGCTCGGGCTGGTGCAGGGGATTCCCGCCGACGAGGCCTCGGGCCTCCAGGAACGTGGTTTCCGCAGTGTCGAGGCGCCGCGGATCTCCGTCAACGCCTTCCTGATCCTCGGCGGGCCGGCGCCGGTCCTGGTCGATGCCGGGATGGGGCTAGGCGGTCCCGCCTCGCTCGGGCATCTGCCGAAGGCGCTCGGCGCCTGTGGCGTGGCCCCGGGCGACATCGGAACCGTGCTGGTGACCCATCTGCATTCCGACCATATCGGCGGACTGATGGGGCCGGACGGTGCCGCCCTCTACCCGAATGCCGAGGTGGTGATCCCGGAGGCCGAGGCCGCCTACTGGCTCGCCGACGGGGCCGAGGGGCGGGCGCCGGAGGGGGCGAAGGCGGGGTTTCGCCGCGCTCGCGCGCTCGTCGGCGCCTATGGCGACCGGATCCGCCGGGCCGGCGCGGGCGAGGTGCTCCCGGGGATCGAGGCGATCCTGGCACCCGGCCACACGCCCGGCCACACCGCCTACCGGGTCCAGTCGGGCGACCACTCGCTGCTGATCTGGGGCGACGTGGTGCATCTGCCGGCGATCCAGCTGGCCCGGCCGGAGGCCGGCGTCTCCTTCGACGTGGACGGCGCGACGGCCGCCGCCACGCGCAAACGCATCCTCGACCAAGCGGCGGCGGAACGCCTCCTGGTCGCCGGGATGCATCTCGAGTTTCCGGCCCTCGGCAAGGTCCGGCGCGACGGCGCCGGCTTCGCCTGGGTCCCGGAGCAGTGGAGCGCGGCGTCCTGACCGCCCCTGCTTCGGACGCGTGAGAGATCAGGACGGCGGTGTCTCCCGGGCGCGGGGGAGACCGCGAGGGGAGGGCCCTCCAGGCCGCCCCGGTGTAAGTTGGCGAGAGGTGCGAACGTGGTCATTCAGAAGAACTGGCAAGAGCTGATCAAGCCGAACAAGCTCGAAGTCACCCCCGGGCACGACCCGAAGCGGATCGCCACCGTGGTGGCCGAGCCGCTGGAGCGCGGCTTCGGCACCACCCTCGGCAATTCGCTGCGCCGGGTGCTCCTCTCCTCGCTCCAGGGCGCGGCCGTCACCTCGGTCCACATCGACGGCGTGCTGCACGAGTTCTCGTCGATCCCGGGCGTGCGCGAGGATGTCACCGACATCGTCCTCAACATCAAGACGATCGCCATCCGCTCGTCGAGCGACACCCCGAAGCGCATGACCCTGCGCAAGACCGGCCCGGGCCTCGTCACCGCGGGCGACATCGCCACGGTCGGCGACGTGCAGATCCTCAACCCCGACCTGGTGCTCTGCACCCTGGACGACGGGGCCGAGATCCGCATGGAGTTCACCGTGTCGGCCGGCAAGGGCTACGTCCCGGCCGAGCGCAACCGGCCCGAGGACGCGCCGATCGGCCTGATCCCGGTCGACGCGCTGTTCTCGCCGGTCACCAAGGTGTCCTACCGCATCGAGAACACCCGCGAGGGCCAGGATCTCGACAAGGACAAGCTGACCATGACGGTCGAGACCAACGGCGCGGTCTCGCCCGAGGACGCGCTGGCCTACGCTGCCCGCATCATCCAGGACCAGCTCCAGATCTTCGTGAACTTCGAGGAGCCCCGCAAGGAGGAGGCCGCGCCGCTCGCGCCGCAGCTGCCCTTCAACCCGGCCCTGCTCAAGAAGGTCGACGAGCTTGAGCTCTCGGTCCGCTCGGCCAACTGCCTCAAGAACGACAACATCGTCTATATCGGCGACCTCATCCAGAAGACCGAAGCCGAGATGCTGCGCACGCCGAACTTCGGCCGCAAGTCGCTCAACGAGATCAAGGAAGTGCTGGCCGCGATGGGCCTGCACCTCGGCATGGACGTGCCCGGCTGGCCGCCGGAGAACATCGAGGACCTGGCCAAGCGCTTCGAGGAGCACTACTAGGCCGCAAGCGGCGGCGCAGGATCATCCTGCGCCGCCACTCCGGATGCGCCTCGATCCGCGGCGCATCCGGAGTGGCGGGAATCCGCACTCACCACAAAGGACGGCCGACCCGTGGCACGGCGGCCGAGAACCAATAGGAGAGAGCCATGCGTCACGGTTTCCGGGGTCGCCGTTTCAATCGCACCGTCGAGCATCGCAAGGCGATGTTCTCGAACATGTCGGCCGCGCTGATCAAGCACGAGCAGATCATCACCACCCTGCCGAAGGCCAAGGACCTGCGTCCCGTGGTCGAGAAGCTGATCACCCTCGGCAAGCGCGGCGACCTGCACGCCCGCCGTCAGGCGATCGCGGCGCTTCGCGGTGACGAGGTGATGGTCAAGAAGCTGTTCGACGTGCTCGGCCCCCGCTACGAGAGCCGCCCGGGCGGCTATTGCCGCATCATGAAGGCGGGCTTCCGCTACGGCGACAACGCCCCCATGGCGGTGATCGAGTTCGTCGATCGCGACGTCGACGCCCGCGGCAAGGATTCCGGCCCGGTCCAGGTCTCCGACGAGACCCCCGCCGAGTAAGCCGCGACCCGGCTCGACTGTCCTTGAAGGCGGCCCGCGAGGGCCGCCTTTTTCGTCTCGGCCTGAACCGTCCGGCGGAACGGCCGATCTCCCTGCGGCATCCAGGCAATCAAGGGAGATCCCACCGATGACCAAGCTGACCATCCCGGCCTTCGCCGCGCTGATCCTCGCCGGCACCGGCACGGCCGCTCTCGCCGACAAGGTCGGGGCCGACTGGATGCCGATCGGCCAAGTGATCCAGAAGGCCGAAGCCGCCGGCTACACCCTGATCTCCGAGATCGAGGCCGATGACGGGCATTGGGAAGGGGAGGGGATGAAGGACGGCAAGCCGATGAAGTTCCGGGCTGATCCGCGCACCGGCGCCATCCTGTCGGAAAAGGCGAAGTAGGACGCGGGCGAAACGCTGGATTCCGCGGCGCGGGAGGCGCAGAAGGTGACGCGCTCCCGTTCCACCAGCGAATTTTCGATCATGACCGCGATTCCCTCTCTCGCCGACCTCCAGGCCCGCTACGCCGCGCTGCAAGGGCGCGGCCTCAAGCTCGACATGACGCGCGGCAAGCCCTCGCCCGAGCAGCTCGACCTGTCGGAGGGGCTGGCGGCCCTGCCGGGCAACCGCGACCACCGCACCGAGGCCGGCGAGGATGCCCGCAACTACGGCGGCGTGCAGGGTCTCGCCGAGGTGCGGGCCCTGTTCGCCCCGGTGCTCGGTGCAGCGCCTGAGCGGATCGTCGTCGGCAACAATTCGAGCCTCGCCTTGATGCACGATTGCATCGTCTACGCGCTGCTCAAGGGCGTGCCTGGGGGGCAGCGGCCGTGGTCGAAGGAAGAGGAGATCCGCTTTCTCTGTCCGGTGCCGGGCTACGACCGTCACTTCGCCCTGTGCGAGACCTACGGCATCGGCATGGTGCCGGTCCCGATGACCGCAGACGGCCCCGACATGGACGTGGTCGAGCGCGAGGCCCGCGATCCCCGGGTGAAGGGGATGTGGGCGGTGCCGCAATATTCCAACCCCGGCGGCGAGACCTATTCCGACGCCACGGTCGAGCGGCTCGCCCGGATGGAGACCGGCGCGCCGGACTTCCGGCTGTTCTGGGACAACGCCTACGCGCTCCACCACCTGACCGAGCGGCGGCCGACGCTCCGCAACATCCTGGACGCCTGCGTTGAGGCGGGCCATCCGGACCGGGCGATCGTCTTCGCCTCGACCTCGAAGGTGACGCTCGCGGGCGCCGGCCTCGCGATGCTCGCCTCCTCGGAAGCCAACGTCCGCTGGTACCTGGGCAATGCCGGCAAGCGCACCATCGGGCCGGACAAGCTCAACCAGCTGCGCCACATCCGCTTCCTGCGCGACCGGGCCGGGCTCGACGCCCTGATGGACGGCCACCGCCGCCTGCTGGCGCCGAAGTTCCGCGCCGTGACCGAGACCCTGGCCCGCCACCTCGGCGGCACCGGTGTCGCGCGCTGGAGCGAGCCGGAGGGCGGCTACTTCATCCTGCTCGAAGTGCCGGAGGGCTGCGCCACCCGCGTGGTCACGCTCGCCGCCGCCTGCGGCCTCGCGCTGACGCCGGCCGGCGCCACCCACCCCTACGGCCGCGACCCGCAGGACCGGCTGCTGCGCCTCGCCCCGTCCTACCCGAAGCCCGCCGAGGTCGAGGCGGCGGCGGAAGTGGTGGCGACCTGTGTGCTGCTGGCCGCCGCCGAGAGCCGGGAGGCGGGCGGGAGCGGGAAGGTCGCGGCCTGAACCGATATCCGGGAGCGTATCCGTGACGCTCCCGGCATCTCCCACACGTTCGGGGCCTGCTTGATCGGCCTGTATCGATTCCTCCACCCGCCGCGTCGTTCCGGGTTCCACTGCGCGGACCCGGAACGACGCGGCGGGTGTCACTACCGTCGAGCAGATGAAACCGGGCCTCAACCCCGCCCGATCGCGGCGCGGTATTCCCGCGGGCTCACACCGTAGGCCTGCCGGAACGCCCGGCTGAGGACGGCACCAGTGCCGAAGCCGTAGGCTTCGCCGATCTCGCCGATGGACCGCCGCTCGAGCGGATCGTCGAGCGCCATCCGGATCGCCGCGAGGCGCTGGCGCGCGAGGTAGCGCGCGATCCCGCCCTCCGGCTCGAACAGGCGGTAGAGCTGCGAGCGCGACATGCCGAGCGCCTTTGCCATCGCGTCGATCCGTAAGGGCGAGCTGAGATGGCCGCGCAGGAATTGCTTCGCGCTCCGCAGCCGGGCGGCGTCGAGGGGCAGGCTCGCGCGCTCGGCCGCCTCCAGGCTCGGGCGCGTGCAGGCCGCGACCATGTGGAGCGTGGCCTGGGCGATGTGGGCCGCGTCCAGCGTCGTGATCGCGTGGCTGTGCGCGGACAGGCTCCGCAGGTGGTCGGCGAGGAGGCGGCCGGCCCCGCCGGTCAGGATCAACCCGTGCAGGGCCTCCTCGTCGGGCAGCAGCGACGCCACGGACGCGCGCGGCAGGGCGAGGATCAGCGAGCCCGTCTCCGGCACGCGGCTGCGGCGATAGGGCTGCGACAGGTCGTTGAGGCTGACGGCCCCGGCCGGAACCTCCGTGACGCCGTGCTCGGTCGCCACGCTGTAGGCGTGCCGGCTCAGATGCAGGATGAAGCCGTCCTGGCCGTCGCGCCGGATCTGGGATCGCGACCGGGCGGGTCCCTGGGGGGCGGCATTCATCACGCGCAGCGCCATCGGGCCGACCAGGGTCGTCTCGATGCTGCCCGCGAACCCGGCCGGGTCGGCGTCGAGGTCGTGGGCGGAGAACAGCGTCCGCCACGCATCGAAGCGGTCGCGCTCGGGCAGGCTGTCCGTCGTGAAGAGGGACCGGGATACGAGGCTCACGGGCAGGTCCGCTCGTCGATAGGGCAGATGATGTTAGCCCCTGCCCTGCGGTTGACCAGTCCTATTCGGGACACCGCCGACGAGCGCTCGCTCCCTGTCAGTGCATCGCCGCCCCGGCCGGGGCCGGCGCGCCGGGCTCCGCCGGCATGTGGACCGCCGCCGGCCGCCGCCGCGAGAACAGCAGGATCAGGACCGGCAGGATGATCAGGATCAGGATCGGCGCCAGGCTCATCCCGCCGACCACCACCAGCGCCAGGGGCTTCTGCACCTGCGAGCCGACGCCCTGCGAGAAGGCGGCGGGCAGGAGGCCGACGCCGGCGACGACGCAGGTCATCACCACCGGGCGCATCTGGGTATAGCAGGTCTTCAGCATCGCCTCGGCCCGCTCCTCGCCGCGGGCGATCAGCCCGTTGTAGTGGGTGAGCACGATGATGCCGTCCATCACCGCGATGCCGAGCAGCGCGATGAAGCCGATCGCCGCCGAGACCGAGAACGGCGTCTCGGTGACGGCGAGCGCCACGACGCCGCCGGCCACCGCCATCGGGATCACGCTGAGCGCGAGCAGCGTGTCGACGAGGGAGCCGAAATTCACGAAGAGCAGCACGGCGATCAGCAGGATCGCCAGCGGCACCGTGACCGAGAGGCGGGCCAGCGCCCCCTGCATGTTGTTGAACTCGCCGACGAGCTCCAGCCGGTAATCCGGCGGCAGCTTCACCTCCTGCGCCACCCGCTCGCGGGCCTCGATGATGGTGCTGCCGAGGTCGCGGTCGCGCACGCTGAACTTGACCGGCAGGTAGCGCTCCTGGCCCTCGCGGTAGATATAGGCCGGGCCCGACACCAGCTCGACGTCGGCGACGGCGCTCAAGGGAATCTGGACCATCGCGCCGCCCTGGGTCTGGCCGGCGATGCGCAATTCGCGGATGGCGCGGACGCTCTGGCGGTACTGCGAGGCGAGGCGCACGATGATCGGGTAGTGGCGCTCGGAGCCGGTGTCGTAGAGTTCGCCCGCCGAGTCGCCGCCGATCGCGGTGCGCACCGTGGTGTTGATGTCGCCGGGGGTCAGGCCGTAGCGGGCGGCCCGGGTGCGGTCGACGTTGATCTGCACCGTCGGCTGGCCGAGGGAGGTGAAGACGCCGAGATCGGTGACGCCGGGCACGCGCTTCAGGGTCGCCTCGACTTGGCGCGCCACGTCGGTGAGGGTCTGCAGGTCGGGTCCGAACACCTTGAACGAGTTCTCGCCCTTGATGCCCGACACCGCCTCGGCGACGTTGTCCTGCAGGTACTGCGACAGGTTGAACTCGACGCCCGGGAACTCGGTCCGCAGCCGCTCCAGCAGCGTCCCGGTCATCGCGTCCTTGGTCACGCCCTCGCGCCACTGCTCGGCGGGCTTCAGGGGCGCGAAGAACTCGCCGTTGAAGAAGCCGGCGGCGTCGGTGCCGTCGTCGGGCCGGCCGTGCTGCGAGACCACCCGCTCGACCTCCGGCACCTCGGCGATCACCCGGCGGATCCGGTTGACGTAGAGGTTGCCCTCCTCCAGCGAGATCGTCGCCGGCATGGTGGCGCGGATCCAGAGATTGCCCTCTTCCAGCTTCGGCAGGAATTCGAGGCCGAGATTGCGCCCCTCCACCGCCACGCCGAGGCCGATGAGGGCGGCAAGCCCCAGCGTCAGGGTGCGATGGCTCAGCGCCGCCCGGATCACCGGGCGGTAGAGCCGGTCGAGGCTCCGGACCAGGATCGTCTCGACCTCGTGGATGTGCTCCGGCAGCAGGTAGGCCGACAGCACCGGCGTCACCGTGAAGGTGGCGATGAGGCCGCCCGCCAGCGCGTAGGCATAGGTCTGGGCCATCGGCCCGAAGATGTTGCCCTCGACGCCCGACAGGGTGAAGAGCGGCAGGAAGCCGGTGACGATGATGACCGCGGCGAACACGATCGAGCGGCTGACGTCGGAGGAGGCCAGCGAGATCAGCCCGAGCTTCCTCGGCATGCCCCGGGCGCCGACGAGGCCGGGAGGCAGCGGCGGGCCGTGGCCCGAGAGGCGCCGGAAGATCGCCTCGACCATGATGACGGTACCGTCGACGATCAGGCCGAAATCGAGCGCCCCGACCGACAGCAGGTTCGCCGATTCGCCCCGCGCCACCAGGATGATGACGGCGAAGAACAGCGCGAAGGGAATCGTCGCGACGACGATCAGCGCGCTCCTCAGGTTGCCGAGGAAGAGCCACTGCACCACCAGGATCAGCAGGATGCCGACCATCATGTTGTGCAGCACGGTGTGGGTGGTGACGGCGATGAGGTCGGCGCGGTCGTAGATGCGCTCGATGCGCACGCCCGGCGGCAGGATGCCGGCGGCCTCGATGCGGGCCACCTCCGCCTTCACCGCCTCGATCGACGGGGTCGAGCGCTCGCCGCGGCGCATCAGGACGATGCCCTGGACGATGTCGTCGTCCTCGTTCATGCCGGCGATGCCGAGCCGCGGCTGGTGGCCGATGGTGATGGTGGCGACGTCCCTCACCAGGACGGGAGCGCCGCCGGACTGGGTCAGCACCGTCTCGCCGATATCGTCGACCGAGCGGATCAGGCCGACGCCGCGCACCACCGCCGACTGGCTGCCTAAGGTGATGCGGTTGCCGCCGACATTGAGGTTGCTGTCGTTGAGGGTCTTGACCACGCCGGACAGGGTCAGCCCGTGCGCCATCAGCCGGTCGAGATCGACGCCGATCTCGAAGGTCTTGGTCTTGCCGCCCCAGCCGATGACGTCGATGACGCCCGGCACGGCGCGGAAACGCTTGCGCAGGACCCAATCCTGCAGGGTCTTCAGGTCGAGGACGCTGTAGCCCTCGGGCGCGACGAGCTTGTAGCGGAAGATCTCGCCGATCGGGCTCACCGGCGAGATGGCGGGCTTGGCGCCGTTCGGCAGCGCGTCGAGCTGGGCCAGCCGGTTGAGCACCTGCTGCTCGGCCTCGCGGTAGCTGTTGGCGAAGCCGAATTGCAGCTTCACGTCGGACAGGCCGTAGAGCGAGACGGTGCGGACCTGCTTCAGGTCGGGCAGCCCCGAGGTGATCACCTCGATCGGCACCGTGATGTAGCGCTCGATCTCCTCGCCCGAGAGGCCCGGCGCCTGGGTGATGACGTTCACCATCGGCGGCGTCGGGTCGGGATAAGCCTCGATGTTGAGGCTCTGGAACGCCGCGAGCCCGCCGAGGATCAGGGCCACGAAGGCCAGGACGACGAGGGCGCGCTGGCGCAGGGCGAGGCCGACGATGCCGGTCATGGCCGATGATCCGAAGGTGCGGGGTCGAACGGAAGGGGGTGGCGTCAGCTCTGGGTCGACATCCGGTCGATGAAGAGCGAGCCGCGGGAGATCACCCGCTCGCCCTCCTTCAGCCCGTCGAGGATCTCGACGGTGGAGCCGTCGACGATGCCGGCCCGGACCGGCCGGTTCTCGACCGAGTTGTCGGCCCGCAGCACCCAGACGCTGGCCTTGTTGCCCTCCAGGATCACGGCGGCGCGGGGCACGGCGTGGGACAGGCTCTCGCGCTCGTTGATGATGCGCACGCTCGCGTACATCTCGGGCTTGAGCAGACCCTGCTTGTTGTCGATTTCGGCCCGCACGGTGATGCGCCGGGTCGTCGGGTCGACCGAGGTGCCGATGAAGTTGATCCGGCCGACGAACTCGCGCTCCGGATGGGCCGGCACGCGGAAGGTGATCTTCTCGTCCATCTCGACCTTGGCGGCGTCGGTCTCGCGCAGCTGCGCCACCAGCCAGACCTTCGACAGGTCGCCGATGATGTAGGAAGGATCGCCGCTCGAGCCGACATACTGGCCCGGGCCGATCTTGCGCTGGATGATGGTGCCGCTGAGCGGCGCATTGATCGGGGTGTTGGGATTGATCGCCGAGCCTCTCGAGAGGGCCGCCATCTCCTCGTCGCGCAGGCCCAAGATGCGCAGGCGGTTGCGCACCGCCTCCAGCCCGACCTCGGCGGTGCGGTTGTCGTTGGTGGCGGTGGTGAGATCGTTCTGGGCGGCCTGGAGGTCGCGCAGGGTGGTGGCGCGGGTCTCGAACAGGTCGCGCTGCCGCTTCTCGGCGGCCTGCGCGAAGTTGAGCTGCGAGCGGCTCTTGTTCAGCACGTTGAGGGCGGCGAGATAGTCGTTCTGGGCCTGGACCATCTCGTTGGCCTGGACCGAGAACAACGGATCGCCGCGCTTCACCTGCTCGCCGGTGCGGGCGAAGATCGCGATGACGCGGCCGGGATAGGGCGAGAAGACCGGCGTCGCCTGGTACTCGTCGACCCCGATCTTGCCCTCGGTGGCGATCTCCTCGACGAACCGGCGCTTGACCACCGGCTCGCTCGACACCGTGGCGAGCTGCGATGCGGTGAGGGTGAAGCCCCTGGCCGCCTGCGGCCGGGCCGGCACGTCCGCGAAGGCGGTGATCGGCTCCTGGCGATGGCTGGGTCGCACCATGGTGTAGGCGACGACCGCGCCTGCGGCCACGACGGCCAGGACGACGACTTGGCTGATCGGTCTCAGCGTCCGGGGCATGTTCGTCACACTCTTCGTCGGCTAGCGCACCGCTGCGGCGCGACGGGGATGACCGATCGGCAACGCGCGGGCAACACTTAGCCAATCTTGCTGACGCAAGCGTGAATAACTTTCGCGCCCGACCGGTTCCGGGCCGGCTGTGCCGTCGGCGATACACTTGCGCACGGGTGTCAGCGAGGCTTGGGATCAAGCGTGCGCCAGCCTCTCCCAGCAATAATCCTAGAAAGATATGGCGCGGGATCCCCTCTCCCGTGTGGGAGAGGGGTAGGGGTGAAGGTGCTGCGTTTCCGAGTAAATCGCCAAGCGTTGAGCTGCCAGCACGACGGTCTGAGCTCCGATCAGAACTGTAGCACCCTCACCCCGGCCCCTCTCCCACACGGGAGAGGGGGGACCCGCGCTCTATACTTCTCAGGTTGTTTGTGGCCCGCGAGGACGCCGGTTACGTCCTCGACTCGAGCAGGGCCGCCACCCGCGCCGCGAGATCCGCGGACAGGAACGGCTTCTCCAGCACCGAGAAATCCGCCGGGATGCGCGCCGCCTCGGCGTGGCCGGTGACGAGCAGGAAGGGCAGGGCCGGGAAACGCTGCCGCACCGCCTCGGCGAGGTCGAGGCCGCTCATGCCCGGCATCGCGAGGTCGGCGACCACGATGTCGAACCGCTCCGCCGCGAGCCGTTCCAGCGCCGCCTCGCCGCTCGGCACCTCGGCCTCGTCGTAGCCGAAGCCGTTGAGGAACGAGGCGGTGACGTGGCGCACCTGGGGATCGTCGTCGACCACCAGGACGCGGGCCCGGCGCGGCGCCGGGGCCGGGACGGCCTGCATGGCGGGGGCCGCCTCGACCGCCTCGCGCGAGCGCGGCAGGTAGAGGTGTACCGTGGTGCCATGCCCGACTTCACTGTCGATGCGGATCGTGCCGCCCGATTGCTGGACGAGGCCGAACACCATGGCGAGGCCGAGGCCCGTGCCCTGGCCGACGCCCTTGGTGGTGAAGAACGGCTCGAACACCCGCCCCAGGATCTCCGGCGGGATGCCGGTGCCGGTGTCGCGGATCGCGATCACCGCGTAATCGCCGTCCTTCAGGTTCGGGTCGGTGCTGCCCCGGACCGTCTCGTTGCGGGTCGAGAGCGCGACGACGCCGCCCTCCGGCATCGCGTCGCGGCCGTTGATGCAGAGGTTGAGGATCGCGAGTTCGAGCTGGTCGGGATCGACCCTGGCCGACCACAGGTCGTCGCTCAAGGAGCGCTCGACCTGCACGAAGCCACCGAGGCTGCGCCCGAGCAGGTCGTCCATGCCGCGGATCACCGCGTTGAGGTCGACGACCCGGGCCTGGAGGTCGCGGCGGTGGCTGAAGGTAAGGAGGCGCTTCGTCAGCGCCGCGCCGCGCTGCGCCGCCTGGGCGGCGTTGGTCATCAGCCGCGACAGGCGCGCGTCGCCCGCCACCTTCGGCAGGGCGAGCTCCAGGCTGCCGAGGATCGCGGTGAGCAGGTTGTTGAAATCGTGCGCGACGCCGCCCGCCAGCGTGCCGAGCGCCTGCATCTTGTCGGCCTGGCGCAGGCGCGTCTCGAGCAGGCGCTGCTCGGTGATGTCGCGCGCGATCACCGCGAGGTGGACGATCGCCCCGGCGGGATCGCGGATCGGCACGCGGGTGATCTGGCTCCAGGATTCCCTGAAGCCACCCGGGGCCGCCTCCGGCCCGGTCGCCGCCACCATCTCGGTCGGTGCACCCGATTCGATCGCCGCGCGGTCGGCGGCCTCCGCCTCGCCGGCGCCGTCTCCCAGGATGTCCGCCTCGGTGCGGCCGAGGCAGGATGCGGCCGAAGGGGCGCCGAGGCGCTCCGCCATGCGGGCGTTGAGGCGCAGGAAGCGCCCCTCGGTGTCCTTGAAGGCGATCGCGTCGCCCGAATGATCGAGGAGCCCGCGCAGCAGCGCGCGCTCGGTGGCGAGTTCCCGGGCGAGGCGGTGGCGTTCGTAGGCGCTCCGCACCGCGTTGCGCAGGAGCGCCGGATCCCAGGGCTTGGTGATGTAGCCGGTGATGCCGCCGCGGTTGAGCGCCGAGACCACCGCCGAGATGTCGGCGTAGCCGGTGAGCAGGATCGCCTGCGCGTCCGAGATCTCCCGCGCCTGGGCGAGCAGCGCGTCGCCGGTGAGGCCCGGCATGCGCTGGTCGGAGAGGATCACGTCGATGTCCGGCTCGGCGGCGATCAGCGCCAGGGCCTCGGCCGGCCGGCTGGTGGTGAGCACCCGGTACTCGTCCTCGAACAGGTCCTCGAGGGCCACCAGGATGTCCGGCTCGTCGTCGACAGCCAGGATCGTGCCGCGCACGGCCGGGGTCATCGGTTGGTCCGCCGCACCCATGGTCATGCGGCCCGCCTCGGAATGCTGATCACGAAGCAGGCCCCTCCCTCCGGCGACGATTCCACGGACAATTGTCCGCTATGCGCCTGCACGACGCTGTAGGCAATGGCGAGGCCGAGCCCGGTGCCGGATCCGACCGGCTTCGTGGTGAAGAACGGCTCGAAGATCCGTTCGCGCAAGTCCTCCGGCACTCCCGGGCCGGTGTCGCAGATCCGGATCACGTCGTGGTCGTCGCGGATCACGGTCTCGATCGTGATCGTGCCGTCGCCGGGAATCGCGTCGGCGGCGTTGCCGAGGATGTTCATCACCACCTGGTTGAGCAGGGCCGGCGAGCAGCGCATCTCGGCGGCGCCGGCGAATTCCTTTCGCACCGTGATGCGGGTGCCGAGCTTGTGCTGAATCAGCGCCAGCACGTTCTCGATCGCGTCCGGCACGTTGACGGTCTGCATCTCGCCCTCGTCGAGGCGCGAGAACTTGCGCAGGTTGACGACGAGGTCCTGGATCCGCGACAGGCCGAGACGCATCGATCCGACCCGGTCGCGGGCCTTGTCGAGGGCGCGCCGGGCCGGCGTGCCTTCCGGCACCGCGCCCGCCACCTCGCCGACCAGCCGCTCGACGGTGCCCTGATGGGCGAGGATGAAGGCGAGCGGGTTGTTGATCTCGTGGGCGATGCCGGCGACGAGCTCGCCCAGCGAAGCCATCTTGGCGGCCTGGACGAGCTTGGCCTGCGTGTCCTTGAGGCGGTGGTTGGCCTGTTCGAGGTCGTGATTGGCCTGGGCGAGCGCGCCGGCGAGCGCCGCCTTGGCTTCCGCCGCGGTGGCCTCGGCCTTGGCCCGCTCGGCGGCCAGCGCGTGGTGGCGCACCTCGTCGGCGACGCGGCGGTCGTCCTCCTCCAGGAGCTTGCGGCGGACCAGGGTGCGCACCCGGATCGCCAGCAGGTCGGCGTCGGCCCCCTTCGCCACCACGTCGTCGGCCCCGGCCGAGAACGCCTCGACGAGCAGGTCCTTGCTGGAGGAGGCCGCCGAGCCGATGCCGACGAGGTAGAAGCCCGGTGCCCCCGCACCCGTGGCGGCACCCCGGAACGCATCGATCCGGCGGCAGAGCGCGATGGCGTCGAAGCCGGTGCCGAGGAGATCGACCGTGACGCAGTCGAAGCCCTCACCCGGCGCCTCCAAAGCCGCCATCGCCTGGTCGGGCCCGTCGGCGGCGACGACCTCGTGGCCCTCCTGGGCGAGGAGAGCCGCGAGATAGGCCCGGAAGGTGGCCGAGCCGTCGACGACGAGGATGCGGGCGCGGCGGAAGCTCGCCGGGCGGCCCGGCTCGTCGGCCGGCACCGCGGCGCGCTCGCGCAGGAGCGCTCGGATGCGCAGGAGCAGCAGGTCGCGGTCGGCCGATTTCGGCACGTAGGCGTCGGCGCCGCTCTCCAGCCCCTGGCGCTCGAAGTCGCGCCCGCTCGCCTCGGTGAGCATCAGGACCGGCGTCGCCCGGGTGCGCAGGGCGAGGCGCATCTGCCGGGTCAGCTCGTCGCCGTTCATCCCCGGCAGGTGGTAATCGGCCACGACGAGGTCGGGCAGGCCGTGGTTCATCGCCTCGAGCGCGGCTTCCGCCGTGGCGTGGCGCGCGACCGAGAAGCCGTTGCGCTCGAGGAACAGGCGCAATTGCAGCGCCTGGGTCTCGGAATCCTCGACCAGGAGGATGCGGGGCTGGGGCGCTGCCGTCACGCCTGGAGGCCCGGCTGCACCGCCCGCAGGATCCGCGGCGCGATCAGGTCGAGGGGGAGCACGCTGCCGGCGGCCTTCAGGCGCACGGCCGCCGCCGGCATGCCGTAGACGACCGCCGAGCTCTCGTGCTCGGCGATGGTGGCCGCTCCGGCGCGGTGCATGTCGAGGAGGCCGGCGGCGCCGTCCTCGCCCATGCCGGTGAGGAGCACGCCGAGGCCCCGCGGGCCGGCCGAGCGGGCGACCGAGCGGAACAGCAGCGTCGCCGAGGGGCGCTGGCCCCCGACCGGCGGCTCGTCGACGAGCGTCAGGAGACCGCCGGGGCCGAGCGTCAGGTGGCGGTCGCCGGGCGCGACGTAGACGTGGCCGGGCAGCGGCCGCACGCCCTCGGCGGCGATGACGACGGTGAGCGGCACGACGCCGTTCAGCCAGTCGGCGAAGCCCTCCATGAAGGCCGCGCCCATGTGCTGGACGAGGAGCACGGGGAGCGGAAAATCCGCCGGCAGGGCGCCCAGCAGCTTGGCGAAGGCCGGCGGCCCGCCGGTCGAGGCGGCGACCGCGAGCACGCTCGGCGCCTGCGTCGCGGGGACCTGCAAGGCCTGGCCGCGCGCCTCGTCCCGCGCCGGCGCGAGGCGTTCGGATCCGATCGGCCGGCGCCGGATCACCGGCACCTGGCTCATGATGCGCAACTGGGTGCAGATCTGGTCCGAGATCGCCTCGTAGGCGCGGTGGCCGGTGCCGACCGGCTTCTCGACCACGCTCAGCGCCCCGGCCCGCAGGGCGTTCATCGAGATCTTGAGCGAGGAATCCTCGACCGCGTCGGCCACGACCACGATCGGGGTCGGGCGCTCGGCCATGATCCGCCGCGTGGTCTCCAGCCCGTCGATGCCCGGCAGGCGGATATCCATCGAGATCACGTCGGGCTGGACCCGGTGGATCTCCCGCAGCGCCTCCTCGCCGGAGGCGACCGCCGCGACGAGGGCGAGCCGGGGGTCGCGGCTGACGATGTGGGCGAGGAGCTGGCGCACCACCAGCGAATCCTCCACCAGCATGACGCGGACGGGGGTGCTCACAGCAGCTGACCGATCGTGTCGAGAAGCTCGCGCTGGTCGAACTTCTGCTTGGTGATGTAGGCGTCGGCCCCGAGATCGAGGCCCCGGCGGATGTCGGCGGGATCGCCGCGGGAGGTCATCAGGATCACCGGCAGCCGCGTCAAGCCCGGATCGGCCTTCACCGCCTGGAGCAGGCCGAACCCGTCGAGGCGCGGCATCTCGACGTCGGCCACCACGAGGTCGACATCGGCCCCGTCGCGGCGCAGGCGGTCGAGGGCGTCCTGGCCGTCGACGCAGACGAAGACCCGGTAGCCGTGCGCCTCAAGAATGCTCTTCTCCAGCGTGCGGGTGGTGATCGAATCGTCGACCACCAGCACGGTCGGCACGCGCGTCGCCCGGCGCTCCGGTGCCGCGACCGGGGCCGCCACCAGCCCGCCGGTGCGGGCGCGGACGCAGAGGCCCTCGGGGTCGAGCACCAGGGCGGGGGTCTCGTCGGCGAGCATGACGGTGCCGGACATCAGCGCGGAGTCGCCGCCGAAGGGCGGGGCCGGGCCGACGAGGAGGACGCGCACATCGAGCAGCCGGTCGACGGCGACCGCGCAAAGCGAGGGGCCGCAGCGCAGGAGAACGGCGCGGACGAGGCCGTCGCGGAGGGGAAGGGGGGCAACACCGGATCCGAGAAGCGACGCGAGGGGAACGAGCGGCACGACAACGTCCCGTCCCCCCTGCTTGATCCGTGCCGCCGGCTCGCCCGCCACGGACGCGAGGTCGCGCTCCGTCAGGCGCAGGAGCCCGGCGATCGCGCCGCTCGGCAGGCCGAAGGTCTGCGGCGCCTCGCCCGGCCGCAACGCCGCCTCGACGAGCAGCACCGGCTGGCGGGCGGCGGAGAGCGGCACGGTGATGGTCACCTCGGTGCCGTGGGGCTCGGCCGGCCGTAAGGAGGCCCGGCCGCGCAAGGTGCGCGCGGCCTCCGCCACCACCGACAGGCCCATGCCGCGCCCGGCGATCCGGTCGACGGCCGTCGCGGTCGAGAAGCCCGGGGCGAAGACGAGGTCCAGGACCTCGTCCCGGCCGGGATCGGGCCCGGGCGGCACCAGGCCCTGGCGCCGCCCGGTCTCGAGGATGCGGGCGAGGTCCGGCCCGCGGCCGTCGTCGCGGACCGTCACGACGAGCTGCGAGCCCTTCGAGGCGACCGAGAGAGTGACCGACAGGGCTTCGGGCTTGCCCGCCTCCCGGCGCGCTTCGGGGCTCTCGGCGCCGTGGCTGATCGTGTTGCGCAGGGCGTGCAGGACCGGGTCCTTGAGGGCCTGGAGCAGGCCGCGGTCGACCTGGAGGTCGAGGCCGTGGAGCCGCACCTCCACGGCCAATCCGGCCTCGCGGGCGATCTCCCGCACCATCCGGCCATAGCCGCCGAACACCGTCTCGGCCGGGACGAGCAGCAACCGGTCGGCGTCGTCGCGCAGGCGCCGGAGTGCCGTGTCGACCGCGCCCGTGCTGCGGCTCTGCACCCGGGCAAGGCCCGAGATGCCGCGGATCACGCTCCTCAGGTCGCCGTCGAGGCGACGCACCCGGTCGACGAAGCCGTCGAGGGCGATGCCGGCCGGATCGCCGGCCTCGCGCAGGCGGCGGGCGAGCGCCACCATCTCGCCGGTGCGGCCCTGCACCGTATCGACGCTGCGGCGCAAGCTGCGCGCCCCGGATTCGAGGCCCGCAACCGCGCCTCCGATCGCCTCCTGTCCCTGGAGCACGGCGGTGAGGTCGTGCACCGCCTTCGACAGGCTCTCGACCTGGTCGCTGGCGATGCGCAGGTACGCGACGGCGTGGTCCTGATGCGTCGGCGGCGCGGGGTCGGGGAGCCGTTCGGCCGCCGGTCCGGGCCCGGATTCCGGCCCGATCTCCGGCTCGCTGTCGGGTTTGGCGTCCGGCTTGGCCTCCGGGATCGGCGCGCCGGACAGGCAGGCATCCAGGGCCGCGATGGCGTCCGCGGGGGCGGCCGGCTCGGGCGTGCCAGCGAGGCCGGCGACCAGTCCCTCGATCCGGTCGAGGGCGAGATCGACCACGCCGGCGGTCCTCCGGTCGAGGCCGGTGCGGCCCTGCACCACCCGGTCGAACAGGGCTTCCAGCCGGTGGGCGACCTCCTCCACCGCCGGCAGGTCGACGGCGCGGGCCGCTCCTTTCAGGCTGTGGGCGCGGCGAAAGACGTCGTTCCAGTCGGCCGGCCGGCCCGCCTCGGCCTCGGCGAGCGCCGCCCGGATCGCCGCGAGGTGCTCGCGATGCTCGGCGTCGAAGGCCGCGAGGAGGAGCTGGCGGATGTCGTCCATCGGAGCTTGAACGCGCTTTCGAGTCCGTCAGAGCCGGTAGCGCTCGGCGAGCGCCAGGAGGGCGCTGGCGAGCTCGCTCAGGTTGGCGGCGGCGGCCTCGACCTGGCGGGTGCCGGCGGCGGTCTGCTGGCTCGCCTGGCGGATGTTCTGGAGCGCGCCCATCACCTGCTCGATGCCGAGCTGCTGCTGGTTGGTCGAGGCGACGATCTGCTGGAAGGTCTGCACGCTCTCCTGCACCCGGGCGGTGATCTCCTCGATCGTCGCGTGGGTGGTGTCGGTGCGCTCCTTGCCGACCGCCACGCGCTTGACCGCCTCCTCCGTCAGCATCACCGAGGCGTTGATGCCGCGCTGGATGTCGCCGAGGATGGCGCGGACCTGGGCGGTCGCCTCCTTGGCCTGGTCGGCGAGCGCCTTCATCTCGGAGGCCACCACCGCGAAGCTGCGCCCGCTCTCGCCCGCCGCCGCCGCCTCGATGGCGGCGTTGAGCGCCAGCAGGTGCGTGCGCTCGGAGACGTCGTTGACCGTGGCGATGATCTCGCCGATGGCCTGCGTCTTCTCGCTGAGCGCCACGATGTTCTCGGCCACCGCCTCGCTCTGCTCGCGGATCGCGTCCATGGCACGGGCCGTCTCGTCGACGGCGCGAAGACCGGCGCTCGAGGTCTGGGCGGTGGCTTGCGCCGTGGCGATCACCTCCTGCGCGCGCTTGCCGATCTGGGCGCCGGCATGGGTGATCTCGTCGACGGTGGCGGCGGTCTCCTGCACGGCGGCGAACTGCTCCTCGACGCTCGCGGCCTGCTCCTGGGCCGAGGCGCGGATCTCGGCCGCCGCCGCATTGAGGTTCGAGGTCGAGGCGCGGTTCTGGCTCGCCAGCTGGCGCAGGCCCTCGACCATCTGGTTGAGCACGCCCCCCAAGCGGCCGAGCTCGTCGCGGCGGGTGTCGGCGATCCGCCCGGTGAGGTCGCCGCTCCCGACCTTGCCGACGAAGGCCATCACCGCGTCGAGGGGCTGCACCACCGAGCGGCGGATCAGCACCGTGATGACGAGGGCCATCACGACGCAGACCACGAGCGCCGCGATGGTCGACAGCCGGCTCTCCTCGTAGATCGCGCCGACCCGGCGCTGGCCGGCCGCGATGGCACCGTCGAGGGCCTCGCGGGCTGCCCCCATGGTGCGCACGAAGCTCTCGCCCGACTGGTCGAGGGCGGTCTCGGCCGCCTGGATGCCCGGCACGTCGTTGGCGTTGATCGCCTCGAACTGGCGCTCGGTGGCGGTGCGGGTGGTGCGCAACTCGGCTCCAGCGGTGACGAGCAACTCGGCGATGCGCTGCCAGGCGGCGGCGCGGTCGGGCGAGAGCGACTGGGCGCGGTAGTCGTTGGCGGTGGTGATGGCGCCGGCGATCGCGGTCTCGGCGGCGGCGGCGTTGCGCCGCCAGGTCACCGTCGGCTCCTCCTTGGCCGTCGGCTCGCGGCCGAGCGTGCGCAGGTAGTAGCGGGTGGTCGCCTCGTCGCGCAGGTCGCTCATCCGGCGCTGCGCCTCGCGGATGTTCTCCAGCTGGTGCATCACCGTCAGGTCGCGGGTGACGATGATGTCGGTGGCGTTGCGCACCTCGCCGATCTGCCCGACCGCGTAGACGCCGAGCGCCACGATCACCAGGACGACGGCGGCGAAGCCGAGGAGGATGCGGTTCCCGATCGAGAGCGACACGCGTGGGGTTCTCTTTGGCTGGAGACTTGAGTCAGACCGGTCCGGGACGGCCGGCCGCGAGGAGCGGCGCCAGGAGAGACGGCAGATCGAGCACCGCGAAACCGGACCCGTCCGCTTCCGGACGGGACGCCTGCGACGCGGCGCGGGCATAGCCCGCCACCGCCCGCCTGCCCAGGCCCCCGGGTTCCGTCACGCTCTCGACCACGGCCTCGGCCACGGACAGGACGCGCTCGACCAGGAGGCCGATCCGCGGCCCGTCGCGGCGCAGGGTCACGACGTGGCCGGTGATCCCCTCCGGGGCCGCCGGCGCAGCGCCGAGCGCCATCGCGAGATCGACCACGCTGACGAGGGCCCCGCCCCGCCCGGTGAGGCCGACGAGCGCGGCGGGCGCTCCCGGCACCGGCGTGCAGGGCCGGAACGGAAACACCTCGGCGACGCTCTCCAGCGGCAGGCCGACCGTCTCGGAGCCGGCGCGGCAGACGAGCAGGGCGCGCGTGGGCCGCGCCTCCGGCGCCGTGCCGCGGGCGGCGAGGTTGCGGGTGCGGGCCTCCAGGATCTCCTCGATCCGGGCGGCGCCAAGCGCAGCCTCGCCGGGCAGGACCGGCCCGGCTTGAACCGCGGCGGAGGTCGTCGATTGCGGCATCAGGCGGCCTCGCCGCCGAGGAACGGCAGGGCGGCGCCGGACAAGTCGGCGGCGGTGAGCCCGTCGCCCTCGGGCAGCTCCGCCCCGGCCGGCAGCCGCGCGGCGAGCCGCAGGGCGTTGGCCACGGCGCGGCGGCCGGCCTCGGCGCGGCCGGCGGCGATCAGGGTCAACCCGAGGTGGTAATGCGCCATGACGAACTCTTTATCGAGGTACAGCGCGCCGCGAAAGGCGCGCTCCGCCTCGTCCGGCCGGGCCCGGGCACGGGCGAGCAGGCCCTCGTAGTAGCGCAGACGCGGATCGGTCGGGTCTTGCCCGAGCGCCGCCCGGCAGGCCCGCCAGCTCGCCTCGAGGTCGCCCGCATCGGCGAGCGCCCGGACGGTGGCGAGGGGGCTGTCGCTCGCGATCGGCGCGGGCTTTGTCGTGACCGGCCGGGGTGGGGGCGTCTTGCAGGCAACTGTTTCGGAGGCGAGGGGCGTCTCCGGCGTCGGCAGGGCCGGGGGCAGGAGCGGCACCCAGTCCGGAACCGGCTCCGCCAGTCCTGGGACCAGCCCTCGCACCAGCCCTTGAGCCGAGGCGAAGTCCGGCATCTCGCCGTCGTCCGGCCGGCGATAGGCGGCGGTGCCGGGCAGGGAGACGGGCTCCAGGAATTCCGCGAAGGCCGGGTTCGGCTCGGCATGTCCCAGCAGCAGCCAGCCGCCGGGCCGCAGGCGCTGGGCCAGCGCCCGCACCAGGGCCTGGACCACGTCCGGGTGGAAGTAGATCAGGACGTTGCGGCACAGGATGAGGTCGTAATCGGTCAGCGCCAGGGAGGCGGTGCCGTCGAGCAGGCTCATCAGGTTCTGCGGCTCGAACCGGGCGAGCCCGCGGAACTCGGGGCGCAGCGCGAAGGTGCCCTCCCGCGGGCCGGGCCGGAAGTAGCGCGCGCGCTCCTCCGCCCCGAGCGTGCGCAGGGCCCAGGCGCCGTAGACCGCGCGCCGCGCCACCGCCAGCACGTCGCGGTTGATGTCGGTGCCGGTGAGCCCGATGCGCCAGTCGGGCAGCCGGTCGCCGAGCAGTTCGTGCAGCACGATCCCGACCGAGTGGGTCTCCGGGCCGGTGGAGCAGCCGGCGCTCCAGATCCGCAGGCGCCGCTCCTCGCCCCGCGCGGCGATGCGTTCGGGCAGGATCGTGCCGCGCAGGGCCGCGAACTGCTCGGCGTAGCGGAAGAAGAACGTCTCCCCGATGGTGATCTCGGCCTCGAGGGCCGCCCACTCGGCCTCCGACTCCTCCAGCAGCAGCAGGTAACCGGCGGGATCGGGCACGCCCCGGGCGCGCATGCGCCGGCCGACGCGCTCCCACAGGAGGTCGTCCTTGTCGGCGTAGTAATGATGGCCGGTGCGGGCGACGAGCCGCGCCTTCAGGGCCGCGAAGGCCGGATCGCCGAGGGGGGCGGCGCCCCGCGCGTTGCGCATCTCCGGCTCAGGCCGCCCACTCGGCGAGCCGCGCCTGCGCCTCCCGGGTCCGCGCCGCCAGCCGCTCGCGCTCCTCGGCGAGGAGGATCCGGTCGATGGCGAGGCCGTGCACCAGCGTGTCCCCGAGGCGGATCTCGGCGGCGACGCAGCCGTTGAGGGTGGCTTCGTCGGCGACCGGCCGGACCTGGCCGGCCTCGACCCGCACGACATCCGCGACCCGGTCGACGAGCAGGGCGAGCGGCGCCTCGCCGTGGAGGAGGACGAGGTGGCGGTAGAGAGCTGCCTGCGCCGTAACCGGCCGGCCGAGGCCGAACAGGACCGCGAGGTCGAGGACCGGCACGGCGGAACCGGCGAGATTGAGGAAGCCCGCGAGCGCGCCGGGCGCCCCCGGCGGGCGCCACAGGCGGGGCAGGGGCAGGATCTCGCGCACCGCTCGCTGCGGCAGGGCGCAGCCGGTTCCGGCGATCGCGACCAAGAGGTAGGCCGTCCCGGTCGTCATCCCGTGCACCCCCGCGGGCCCGTACGCCCGAGCCTGAGATAGGGGAGGCGGGGGAAGTTTCCAAACCGCCCTGTCGGCCCCGGCCGGAGGTGCTATGAGGCGCCGCCCGGCGCGAGAGGAGCGGACCCGTCGATGATCGAGATCCGGCATGTCGGCCATGCCTTCGGGGAGCGCACGGTTCTGCGCGACCTTACCCTCGACCTGACGGAGCGGCGGATCGCGGTGGTGGGCGGCAACGGCAGCGGCAAGAGCACCTTCGCGCGCCTCCTGAACGGCCTCCTGGTGCCGAGCCAGGGCACGGTGCGGGTCGACGGGCTCGACACGCGCCGCGACGGCAAGGCGGTGCGCCGCAAGGTCGGCTTCGTGTTCCAGAACCCCGACAACCAGATCGTGCTGCCGGTGGTGGCCGAGGACCTCGCCTTCGGACTGAAGAACATCGGTCTGCCCAAGGACGAGATCGCCCGGCGCACCGAGGAGGCCCTGCGCCGCTACGATCTGCAGGACTTGCGCGATCACCCGGCCCATCTGCTCAGCGGCGGCCAGAAGCAGTTGCTCGCCATCGCGGGCGTGCTGGCGATGGCGCCCGACGTCATCGTGTTCGACGAGCCGACCACCTTGCTCGACCTGCGCAACAAGCGCCGGATTGCCGAGGCCATCGACGGGCTGGCGCAGCGCGCGGTCGTGGTCTCGCACGACCTCGCCTTCCTCGAGCATTTCGACCGGGTGCTGGTGTTCGAGGACGGCCGCGTCGTCATCGACGACACGCCGTCCGTGGCGCTTCCGGCCTACGTCGCGATGATGTCGTGACCCCGTATGTTCCGGGCGGGAGCCCGGTCCACCGTTGCCCGGCGGGGGCGAAGATTGTCGCGATGATCGTGGCCGGCACGGTCCTGTTCGCGCTGCCGCGGCTCGATCTCGCCCTCGCGGGGCTGGCTGCCACGGGGCTGCTCTACCGGCTCGCCGGTATCTCAGGCCCCCTGGTGCTGGCGCAGCTGCGGCCGCTCGCCTGGATCCTCGCCGTGCTGGTCCTGGTCCAGCTCGCCCTCGACGGCTGGCTCGCCGGCCTGCTGGTGGCCGTCCGTCTGGCGAGCCTGGTACTACTCGCCGGCCTCGTGACGCTCACGACCCGCAGCGCCGACCTGATCGAGGCGCTGCAACGGGGGCTCGGCTGGCTTAGGCCCCTCGGGGTCGATCCCGCCAAGGCCGGTCTCGCCATCGCGCTCACCCTGCGCTTCATCCCGGTGCTGGCCGCCATCACCGCCGAGGTGCGCGAGGCGCAGCGCGCCCGGGGGCTGGAGCGCAGCCTCGTGGCGCTGACGGTGCCGGTCGTCGTGCGGATGCTCAAGATGAGCGACGACATCGCGGCGGCGATCGATGCGCGGTCGTATGATCCGGACCAAGCCGGCCGCTGACACAATCCCTCTCGATCCAAGGACCCCCATGTCGACCCGTGACATCGTCTTCGTCGCGCTCTTTGCCGCCCTCACCGCCGCCCTCGGGCTGTTTCCGCCCGTGACCCTGCCGGTGATCGGCGTGCCGATCACCGCGCAGTCGATGGGGGTGATGCTCGCCGGCGCCATCGCGGGCGCCAAGCGCGGCGGCGCGGCCCTGGCTCTCTTCGTGCTCCTCGTCTGCGCCGGGCTGCCGCTGATGGCCGGCGGGCGGGGCGGGCTCGGCATCGTCATGGGGCCGGGCGGCGGCTTCGTGCTGATGTGGCCGGTCGCCGCCCTCGTCATCGGGTTCCTGGTCGAGCGAAGCGTCAGAAGCCTCACGATCTGGAAGGAGGCGCTGATCCTCGTCCTCGGCGGGGTGGTGCTGACCTACGCGGTCGGCATCCCATGGATCGCCGCGGTCGCCCGGGTCGATCTCGCGAAGGCGGCGATCGGCTCGGCCTGGTTCCTGCCCGGCGACGCCGTGAAGGTCGTCCTCGCCCTCGCGATCGCCCGCGCCGTGCGGCGGGCCTATCCGACGCTGACCCCGCGCTGATCCGAATGCCTGACGCGCGCCCCGAAATCGGTTGACCCTGCCGGGCCAGCGGCGTAGGGTCCGCGCCACTCTCTCAAGGGCAGGCTTTCTCACAGCATGCGTACGGTCCTTATTGTAGCGGAGGCGCCACCGACGGGGCGAGCTTGACAGCTCGGCATCCCAAGGGTGGCGCATGCAAGGGTCCTTCGGGGCCCTTTTTTGTTGCGTAAAACGGACCCGAGAGCGCGGACGAGACCAAGGAACGGAGCGCGGCGATGAGTGCGGGCGAGGTCATGACGGGCGCCGAGATGGTGATCCGGGCGTTTCAGGATCAGGGGGTCGACACCCTGTTCGGCTATCCGGGCGGCGCGGTGCTGCCGATCTACGACGCGCTCTTCCATCAGGACACGGTGAAGCACATCCTGGTCCGGCACGAGCAGGGCGCGGTGCACGCGGCCGAGGGCTATGCCCGCTCGTCGGGCAAGGTCGGCTGCGTGCTGGTCACCTCGGGGCCGGGTGCCACCAACATCGTCACCGGGCTGACGGACGCGCTGCTCGATTCGATCCCGCTCGTCTGCATCACCGGCCAGGTGCCGACCCACCTGATCGGCTCCGACGCGTTCCAGGAATGCGACACGGTCGGCATCACCCGCAGCTGCACCAAGCACAATTACCTCGTCAAATCGATCGAGGACCTGCCGCGCATCCTGCACGAGGCGTTCTACGTCGCCTCGCACGGCCGGCCCGGCCCGGTGGTCATCGACCTGCCGAAGGACATCCAGTTCGCCAGCGGCGTCTACCGCCGCCCGGTCGACAACAGCCATAAGACCTACAACCCGCAGACGCAGGGCGATCCGGACAAGATCCGCGCCGCGGTGGCGCTGATGGCGGGCGCGCGCCGGCCGGTCTTCTATACCGGCGGCGGCGTCATCAATGCGGGGCCGGAGGCCTCGCAGCTGCTGCGCGACCTCGCCCGGGCCACCGGCTTCCCGGTCACCTCGACGCTGATGGGCTTGGGCGCCTTTCCGGGCTCGGACCCGCAGTTCCTCGGCATGCTCGGCATGCACGGGACCTACGAGGCGAACCTCGCGATGCACGAATGCGACGTCATGGTCTGCATCGGCGCGCGCTTCGACGACCGCATCACCGGCCGGCTCGACGCCTTCTCGCCCTTCTCCAAGAAGATCCACGTCGACATCGACGCCTCGTCGATCAACAAGACCGTCAAGGCCGATATCGGCATCGTCGGCGACTGCGCCTCGGTGCTCGGCGACATGCTGCGGGAGTGGCGGGCGGTGACGCCGGAGCCCGACAAGGGCCGCCTGACCGAGTGGCTGTCGAAGATCCGCGGCTGGAAGGCGCGCGAATGCCTCGGCTACTGGCCGTCGGGCACCACCATCAAGCCGCAATACGCGGTCCAGCGCCTCTACGAGGCCACCAAGGACCGTGAGACCTACGTCACGACGGAGGTCGGCCAGCACCAGATGTGGGCGGCGCAGTACTACAAGTTCGACGAGCCGAACCGCTGGATGACCTCGGGAGGCCTCGGCACCATGGGCTACGGCCTGCCGGCGGCGATCGGCGCCCAGCTCGCCCATCGCGGCGCCCTGGTGATCGACATCGCCGGCGAAGCCTCGATCCAGATGAACATCCAGGAGCTGTCGACCGCCGCGCAGTATCGCCTGCCGGTCAAGATCTTCATCCTGAACAACGAGTATATGGGCATGGTGCGCCAGTGGCAGCAGCTGCTGCACGGCTCGCGCTACTCCGAGAGCTATTCGGAGAGCCTGCCCGATTTCGTCAAGCTGGCCGAGGCCTACGGCGCCAAGGGCATCCGCTGCTCCGATCCCGGCAGCCTCGACGCGGCGATCGCCGAGATGCTGGACCATGACGGCCCGGTGGTCTTCGACTGCATCGTCGACAAGACCGAGAACTGCTTCCCAATGATCCCGTCGGGCAAGGCGCATAACGAGATGCTGCTCTCGGACTACCTCGGCGAGACCGGGGCGGATCTGGGCGACGTGATCTCCGACGAAGGCAAGATGCTGGTCTGACCGGGCGAGGGTTTGAGGACGATGAACGCCATGAACACCCACTACCCCGATCCGGTCCGCGTCGAGCCGGTGAACCGCCACACCCTGGCGGTCATCGTCGACAACGAGCCCGGCGTGCTCGCGCGCATCGCCGGGCTGTTCTCCGGCCGCGGCTACAACATCGAGAGCCTGACCGTCTCGGAGACCGAGCACGCCCGGCACATCTCCCGCATCACCATCGTGACGACGGGCACCAACGCGGTGATCGACCAGATCAAGGCGCAGCTCGACCGCCTAGTGCCGGTGCACCGGGTGGTGGACCTGACGCTTCAGGGCGATTCGCTGGAGCGGGAGCTGGCGCTGGTGAAGGTGGCCGGCAAGGGCGAGCACCGGGTCGAGGCGATGCGGCTGGCTGCCGCCTTCGGCGCCCGGACGGTCGACGCAACGCTGACGTCGTTCGTGTTCGAGCTCACCGGCACGACCGACGAGATCGACCGCTTCGTCAAGCTGATGGCGTCAGTGGGGCTGGTCGAGGTGTCGCGGACGGGCGTGGCCGCGATGGGGCGCGGTCCGGAGGCGATGTAACGCTTCGGCTACTCGGCGGGCGGGGCGCCGGTCTGCCCTGCCTTCCCGTATTTCCGCTCGAAGCGGTAGACGGCGAAACTCAGGGTGGTGAGGCCCGTCACAGAAATGAACAGGGCGAAGCTGAGCATCGCGACGGTGGCGTCCCAGGGCATCGTCACTCCTCCCGGCGCAGCAGTCGGATCACCGCGTGACCGATACAATGTAAGGCGAGAGAGGCCGCGAACCAAGAGAGGTGTGTCCGGCCCAGGGTCGCATCCGGATTGCTGACCAAGGGTACGATGATCGCCGCGCCGGCGACGGCGATCGCCATGGCATTGACGTAGGCTGCAAACAGCTTGACGTGCTCGTTCAGGCGCTTCGCCACGTGCTTGCGACGCGCAGCGATTTCCGATTCATCGGGCTTTGCCACGGTCACGCGGGGATCCTCACCGCCTTATGACCTAGCGTAACCGAACGACCCTCAGCCGTCGATATCTCTTTCCCACAAATGAAAGCGCCTCCCCCGATAGCGGGAGAGGCGAACCGTGTTGCCATTCCTCAGCGTGAGCAAAACTGTCGTCGAATTCGGAGTCGGGGCCCCCTCGATCGCGAGTCCCGACTCCCGAACGCCCGCCTCAGCGCGCGCCCTTGCCGTCGCCATCGCGCAGCGCGCCGGTCGGCTCCTGAACGTGGGCCTCGAGGAACCACAGCTGCTTATCGACAGCGCGGGAGACCTCGGTGAACAGGTCCGCCGTGTCCGGGTCGCCGGCCTCGTCGGTCTGGTCGATGTTCTCGCGCACGGCGTTGGCGTAGGCGGCGTAGCGGTCGATCAGGGCCGAGAGGTGGTCGGCGATGGCGTAGATGTCGGTCGGGTAGGGCGACAGCTTCGAGGAGGCGGAGACCACCGTGGCGGTGCCGAGCGCCGTGCCGCCGAGCTGCACGGCCCGCTCCGCGACCTTGTCGTTGAGGTCGTCGATCTCGGTGCGGAACCCGTCGAGCATCTCGTGGATGCCGATGAATTGCGGGCCCTTCAGGTTCCAGTGCGCCTGCTTGATGTTGAGCGCGAGGTCGATGCCGTCGGCGAGGCGCGCGTTCAGGGTCTCGATCGAGACGCGCTTGGCGTTCGAGTCGGTGTTGTTGCGGGTGCGGTGCTGGCGCGGCTGGCCGGCCTTGCCCTGGGAATCCGTCATGTCGATCAACTCCATGGATTTGCCGCAACAACGAGGCCGCGGGGCAGCCGTTCCGGTGCTGCGGCGTGGTTTTGGTGGCCATCCCCGGTCGTCTGACCGGAGAGGGGTCCGTCTCGTCCGCTCGTGAAGAGACTAGGGCGGGGTACCCCGGCGGACACCCCGCCGCCCGAAACCCTGCCCTACCGTCAGAGCATCGGCTGGCCGCCGGTGACCGGCACCAGGGCGCCGGTCATGTAGCTGCCCTCCCGCGAGGCGAGCAGCACGTAGGCCGGGGCCAGCTCCGCCGGCTGGCCGGCGCGGCCGAGCGGCGTGTCGGCGCCGAGCCGCTCGATCTGCTCAGGCGACTTCACGATCGGCTGGATCGGCGTCCAGACCGGGCCGGGGGCGACGCAGTTGACCCGGATGCCCTTCGGCGCCAGCAGGTTCGACAGCCCGACCGTGAGGGTGCTGATCGCCCCCTTGGTGGCGGCGTAGACCAGCATGCTGGCATCGGCGACCTTGGCCTGCTGGCTCGTCGAGTTCACGATCGCCGAGCCAGGACGCATGTGCGGCACCGCGGCCTGCGCCAGGTAGATCATCGCGAAGACGTTGGCGCGGAACGAGCCCTCGACGTCGTGGGCGGTGACGTCGTCGAGGCCCTCGTTCACCACCTGCGCGGCGGCGTTGTTGACCAGGATGTCGATCCGGCCGAATGCGGCGGCGGTCCTCTCCACCACCGCCCGGCAATGCGCCTCGTCGCGCAGGTCGCCCGGAATCAGGAGGCAGCGCCGGCCGGCCTTCTCGACCCAGGCCTTCGTTCCTTGCGCGTCCTCCTCCTCGGAGGCGAGGTAGGAGATCGCGAGATCGGCCCCCTCGCGGGCATACGCGATCGCGACCGCCCGGCCGATGCCGGAATCGCCCCCGGTGACGATCGCGACCTTGTCGGTGAGGAGGCCCTTGCCGACGTAACTCTCCTCGCCGTGGTCCGGCGGGGGATCCATCGGGCCGGTGAGGCCGGGGCGCGGCTGCTGCTGCGCGCCGGGGAAGGGGGGCCGGGGATAGGCCTCGCGGGGATCGTCGCTCATCGAGTGCCCTTCAGGAATGCGCCGGCGGTGCGCAGGGACAACGCCATGATGGTCAGGGCCGGATTCGCCGCGAGCGAACTCGGGAAGACCGACCCGTCGCAGATCCACAGGTTCTCGACCTCGTGGCTCCGCCCTTGAGGATCGACCACGGAGCTGTCCTGGTTCCGTCCCATCCGGCAGGTGCCGAGCGTGTGGGCGACGCGTTCCAGCACCCAGATGTCGCGGGCGCCCGCCGCCTCCCAGATCTCGCGCATCAGCGTGGTGGCGTGGACGTTGAGCTTGTCCTCGTTCGAGCCGTAGCCGAAGCTGACATGCGCCTTTCGCATCCCGAGCGCGTCGGTCTCGTCCGACAGGGTCAGGACGTTCGCGTCGCAGGGCAGCGTCTCGCCGTTGATGCCGATCCCGGCGACGCGGTTGTACTGCTTGAGGTAGTCGGTCAGCGCCTTGCCCCACAGGCCGCGGCCGCGGGCGACGGAATTGGCCCAGGTCAAAGGCTCGACGCCGAGGCTCTGCACCAGGTAGCCGCCGGCGAAATCGACCCCCTTCGGCCGGGTATAGTCCTCGGTGATGAGCGAGGACGGGTAGCCGCGGTTCATGCCGACCTCGTCGGCGAAGGTGCCCCAGACCTGCGTGGCGACGTGGCCGATGTAGTTGCGGCCGACCTGGCCGCTGCCGGTGGCGAGATCGAGGTGGAGCAGGAGCCGCGGCGTCTCGACGGCGCCGGCGCACAGGATCAGGTGGGCGCAACGCTGGCGGTGGTCGCGGCCGCCGTGGCGGTAGAGCACCGCGGTGATCCGCCCGGCCTTGTCGCGCTCGACCCCGTGCATCCGGGCCTCCGCGCGGATCTCGGCGCCCTTTGCGACTGCCAGCGGCAGGTAGGTCACGTCCATGCTGGCCTTCGCGCGGGTGCGGCAGCCCTGGTGGCAATAGCCGCAATTGATGCAGGCCTTGCGCTCGGGCACGTCCGCGCCGGGCGTGAAGTCGCGCGAGACCACCGCCGCCGGCGCGTCGGTCGCGGTGATGCCGAGCCGGTCGCAGGCCGAGGCCATCAGCTGGGCCGGGCCGTTGCGCAGAACCGGCGGCAGCGGGAAGCGGCGGGCCTCGTCCCACGGATAGGGCGTCGGGCCCGACGTGCCGATGAACCGCTCGACGCGATCGTAGAACGGCGCCAGATCGGCGTGGTCGATCGGCCAGTCGCAGCCCTCGCCGGTCTCGGTGTTGAGGCGGAAGTCGCGCGGGTCGGCCCGGGGCACGAAGGCGCCCCAATGCAGGGTCGAGCCGCCGATGCCGGTGCCGCTGTTGTTGGCCCCGAACGCCTCCGGGGTCGAGCCGCCGCTCAGGCGCTCCTCGGTCCAGTAGATCTCATCCGCCAAGGTCTCGTCGAAGCCGTATCCGGCCGGATCGAAGTTCGGTCCGGCCTCGAGCGCCATGACCTTCAGGCCGGCCGCCGCGAGTTCGGCGAGGAGCGGCGCGCCCCCCGCCCCGGTTCCGACCACCACGACGTCGACGACCTCGTCGTGGCCGTAGCGGCGCTGCCCCGCGAGATTCATCGAACGTCTCCAGTCGTCTCAAGGATCGGGGCTTCCCAAGGCTCGCGCGCGTTCAGGCCGGTCTGGCGGTAGCCCGGCAGGGACTCGGCCTCGTCGCCGCCCGCCCCGATCCCGGTGAAGCCGATCGCCGCGAGGCCGGCCGGGTGGGCGAGCCAGATGCGCACCGCCTCGCCCCGCAGCTCCTCGAACCAGCAGGTCATCAGTTCGGGGGCGATGCCGTCGGAGGTCGCCGGCAGGCGGCCCGAGGCGGCGCGGTCGAGGAGCGCGTCCTGGTCCGCGCCGTCGAGGGCGACGAAGGGACGGCCGTGCGTCGCGCGGGCGGCGGCGTCGAGGGTGCGGAGCGCCCGGGCGTAGGCCTGCGGGTCCGGCGGCAGGGAGGCGTAGCGCCAGCCGTCGCCGGTGCCGCTGGCGAGCCGCGCGTCGATGCGGCGGGCAAGATCGATCCTGCCCGCGCCCTCCTGCGGCAGCACCCGGTCGAGGCAGGCGGTCAGCGTCGCGCGCGCCTCGGGGCTCAGGCAGAACGGGCCGTCCGGCTCGCGCATCCGCGCGCGGAGCGTCGCCCGCAGGCGGGAATTGACCCGGTCCGAACTCATCAGCGCGGCGAAGGCCGGCGGCAGTTCCGGGGTCTCGGCGGTTTGCGGTGGTGCCGCGACGAAGTCGCGGATCAGCGCCGCGAGGCCGTCCGGCCGCTCCAGCGGCAGCAGGTGACCGGCACCGGGCGCGACCGCGTGGCGGTGGCGGGCGAGGTGGGGCAGGGTCAGGGCGGCCTGCGCCTCCGGCCCGAGATCGCCGTCCTCGGCCCCGCTCACCACGAGCGCCGGGGTGGACAGCGTGCCGATGCGCCCGCGCCAATCCTCGTTGGCGCCGCCGGTCAGCCAGGCCTTCCAGGCTTGGGGGTTCGCCCGCAGCACGTCCTCGACCGTCCGGGCGTGATCCTCAGGCCGCAGCGGCGCCCCGGTATTGGCCGTGACGAAGCCTTCTGCCTCCCGCCGCCTCGTCTCCGGGTCGGCGTCGATCCAGGCGATCATCGCCTGCCGGCGCTCCTCCGCCATCGGCTCGGGCGAGGGCGGTGAGCCGGCCAGCAGCACGAGGCCGGCGAGGCCCTTGAGCCCGGGATCGCCGTCCTCGTGGCGGCGCGCCAGCGCCAGGGCGACCTTCGCCCCCATGCTGTTGCCGGCGATCAGCCAGGGCCCGGTCGGAGCCTCGCCCTGGACGCGGGCCGCGACGTGGTCGGCCATGGCGGCGACGTCGCCGCCCGGCAAATGGGCTTCGTCGCCGAATCCCGGCAGGTCGACGGCGACGCATCGCAGGGTGGGCCCGAGTTGCTCGGCGAGGGAGCGCCACGTGCGGGCGCTGCCTCCGAGGAAATGCAGGCAGAAGAGGACGGGGTGGTCAATCATGCCGGCGAGATCGCGCGGTGCTGCGCTGCGTCAACGGCGGCCTCCCCGCGGCGCCTTGCAGCACCCCGGGATGATGTGTCGAGTCGTCGACGCAACGATCAGGCCGGTGGACGGCTTCCTGAACGGTATCGGGGAGGTCGCGACTGGCGCGAAGGCTTGCCTCGACAGACAATCATCATTCCGGACCGGCGATGATAACTGGTCCCGGCGCGCCGTCGATCGGCGGATGCTGGCAGCATCGGCGGGGCCGACGGCGAATTTGACCTATGTTAAATTTCTCGAATGACGAAGTAGGTGCCGTGGACGTATCCTGAACGGCGGGCCACGAGAGCTTCGCGGGCAATCGATCGACCTTGCCGAGTCTGCGGGCGCGGGCCTCGGATCTACGCCGGACGGCCGGGTCAACTCGGCCTCCCGGTGGCTTCCGGAACGCGAAACGCCGCGCGGCAGGGGCTGCCGCGCGGCGTTCGCACCATGGGCCGCGGCCTGCCCGGGGGCGGCCGCGGCGTGTCGCGCTTAGTTCTTGGCCTTGTCGACCAGGGCCTTCTCCTTGATCCACGGCATCATGCCGCGGAGGCGCTCGCCGACCTCCTCGATCGGGTGGGCGGCGTTGCGGGCGCGGGTGGCCTTGAACGAGGTCTGGTTGACCTTGTTCTCCAGCATCCAGTTGCGGGTGAAGGTGCCGTTCTGGATGTCGGTCAGGACGCGCTTCATCTCGGCCTTGGTCTCGGGCGTGATGATGCGCGGGCCGGTCACGTACTCGCCGTACTCGGCGGTGTTCGAGATCGAGTAGTTCATGTTGGCGATGCCGCCCTCGTAGATGAGGTCGACGATCAGCTTCACCTCGTGGAGGCACTCGAAATAGGCCATCTCGGGGGCGTAGCCGCCCTCGACCAGGGTCTCGAAGCCGGCCTTGATCAGCTCGACGAGGCCGCCGCAGAGCACGACCTGCTCGCCGAACAGGTCGGTCTCGCACTCTTCCTTGAAGGTGGTCTCGATGATGCCGGCGCGGCCGCCGCCATTGGCGGAGGCGTAGGACAGGCCGAGGTCGTGGGCGTTGCCGGAGGCGTCCTGGGCGATGGCGATCAGGGTCGGCACGCCGCCGCCGCGCAGGTACTCCGAGCGCACGGTGTGGCCGGGGCCCTTCGGAGCGACCATCAGCACGTCGAGGTCGGCGCGCGGCTCGATCAGGTTGAAGTGCACGTTGAGGCCGTGGGCGAACAGCAGGGCGGCGCCCTGCTTCATGTTGGCCTGGAGCGAGTCGCGGTAGATCTCGCCCTGAAGCTCGTCCGGGGTCAGCATCATGACGACGTCCGCGTCCTTGGCGGCGTCGGCGACCTCCTTGACCGTGAAGCCCTCGGCCTCGGCCTTCTTGGCGCTGGCCGAGCCCTTGCGGAGCGCGATCACCACGTCCTTCACGCCCGAATCGCGCAAGTTCAGCGCGTGGGCGTGGCCCTGGCTGCCGTAGCCGACGATGACGACCTTCTTGCCCTTGATCAGATTGATGTCGGCATCACGATCGTAATAGACCCGCATGGCGGCTCCCCCTTGTGCAGATGGCGAGAAACTCGAACGCTCCGGGCGCTGGAGCGGCCGTGCGACGGGCGGCTTGTAGCGGCGTGATTCGCGTCAGGGAATAGGCTATGCGCGCGGAAGCGCACATGGCTGGCCGGCACGATGCGCGGAACGGCGCCGCTTCGGCGCCAAGGGGATCCGCCATGACGCAAGGGGCGACGCCCGCCGAACTGATCGAATTCTGGCGCGAGGCCGGGTTCGACCGCTGGTTCACCGCCGATCCGGGTTTCGACGCCGCCTGCCGGGATTACCGGCCCCTGCACGAGGCGGCGGCGCGCGGCGACCTCGCGGCCTGGGAGGCCACGCCGGAGGGGGCGCTCGCCGTCGTGCTGCTCCTCGACCAGATCCCGCGCAACCTGTTTCGCGGCACGCCGCGGGCCTTCGCGACCGACGCGCTCGCGCTGGCGGCGGCCGAGCGCGCGCTCGCCCGCGGGCACGACCGGGCGATCGAGCCGGCCCTGCGCATCTTCCTCTACATGCCCCTGACCCATGCGGAGGATCCGGGCTTGCAGGAGCGCAGCGTCGCGCTGTTCACCGCGCTCGGCTTGCCCGTGCACCGGGAGGCGGCGGTCGAGCACCGCGACCTGATCCGCCGCTTCGGCCGCTTTCCCCACCGCAACGCGGTGCTCGGCCGCCCCGAGACGGCGGCCGAGCGGGAATACCTGGCGGGCGAGGACGCGTTCCGGGGCTGACGTCTAAGTGTCTCTCACAAAACTCCCGATCGCCGTTGTCGCTGGCTGTGGCAGCGTCAGCGCGACGGGAGTTTCGTGAGGTGCACTAAGCCGGCAGCGGCAGCCCCTCGCGGGCGAAGGCGCGCTGCACGGCGGGGCGCTCGGCCATGCGGCGGGCGTGGTCGGTCCAGTAGGGGAACTGCCGGGCCATGTCGTAGCCGAGCACCTGGCCGCGGCCCCAGTGCCAGAATACCAGGAGGTAGGGATCGGCGACGCTGTAACGCTCGCCCAAAGCCCAGCCGCCGCGCGACAGCCCGACCTCGATCATCGTCCAGAGATCGGCGCAGGTCTCGTGGCCCTTGGCCTTCACGTCCTCGATCGCCGCCGGATCGGTGGCGTAGCGCTCGGCCCGGCGGATATGGGCGTAGGCCGGGTGGATGGTGGAGGAGATCCAGGCGAGCCACTCGGCGCACCGCGCCTCCTCGCGCGGGTCCTCCGGCCACAAGCCCGCCTGGGGGTGCCGCCGGGCGATGTAGCGCAGGATCGCCGGGTTCTCGGTCAGCACCCACTCGCCTTCGACGAGCGCCGGCACCCGGCCCTTCTGGTTGATGGCGAGATAGCGCCCGCCGCGCTGCTCGGCGGTGGCGAAATCGACCTTCACCGCCTCGAACGGCGCACCGGTCTCCTCCAGGGCGATGTGGGGCGCGAGCGAGCAGGCGCCCGGCGAGTAGTAGAGCGTGAGGGTGTCGGACAAGGGAGCCTCCCGGCGCGAGCCGCCGCGCCTTCAGCCGTGCGGGGCGGCGCTCTTACGTCCCTTACGCCAAGCCGGGTCCGGGCGGTACCGCCCGGGCTCCGGTCCCCGGCCGGGGCCGCCTCAGGCGGAAACCTGCGGGCGCGCCGCCACGCCGGCCGCCGGGCGGGCGCGGCGCATCACGAGCCAGACGAGGGCGCAGAGCACGATCGCGCCCTGCACGCTCAAGGCCTCCCAGCTGCCGTTGAAGCCGAGCTCGGTGACGAGGTCCGGCACCCCGTCATTGTGCACCGGCACGAGCACCTGCTCCTGGAATTCCTGGATCGCCGCGCCGACCATCCGCAGGCCCATCACGAACAGGAAGGCCGAGGTGAGCAGGAAGACCGGCCGCAGGGGCAGGCGCAGCGCCAGCCACTGCATCGCCACGAACACCACCGCGAGGGCGGCGACGGCGACCGCGAGCCCGCTCAGGAGCGAGACGTCGAAGCCGCCGGCGGTGCGGGCGAGGGCGTGCAGGAACAGGACCGTCTCGGCGCCCTCGCGGAACACCGCCAGGAAGGCGATGCCGGCCAGCGACAGGAGCGTGCCGGCGCCCATCGCCCGCTCGGCCATGCGGTTGATCTCGGCCTTCCAGGCCGCCGGATCCTGGCGCAGGAAGAGCCAGCCGCTCATCGTGAACATCAGCCCGGCGGCGACCAGGATGACGCCGGCCTCGATCAGGTCGTTGTGGTTGCCGTCGAAGAAGGCCTCGAACACCCAGGCCATGCCGAAGCTCGCCAGCACCGCGAGGCCGGCGCCGGCATAGACCGGGCGGATGCGCTCCGCCGCCCCGGCCCGGCGCAGGAACGCCGCGAGCGCCGCCACCACCAGCAGCGCCTCCAGCCCCTCGCGGAACAGGATGGTGAAGGCCTGCACGAAGGTGGATCCGTCGGCCATGGGGGGCTCCTCGCTCAAGCGTCGTCCGGTCGGGCGCGTTTGCACCCCGTCGGCGCCCTCTTAGGCGAGGACGACCCGGCTTTCAAATCCCGACGGCTTGTTTCGTATCATTCTAAACTGACTTATAACAAGTAAAAATTGTTGTATCTCGGCCTCATGCGCTGACAAATTGGGATGTAATGTCGAGTCGATCTAAACGATACGAACTGGATACTTAACGCTCCCGCCGGCGCGACATAGCTTGCGGCCATTCGGCCGCTTCCCTCCTCTTTCGAGTTGCGTCACGCATGAGCCAGCATCCCCGGTCCCCCTCCCGTCCGTCGCGCCGGCCCTCCTTCCGCTCGCTGCTCCTCTCCGGTCTGGCGACCGGGCTCGCCGCGGCGCCGGCGCTCGCGCAGCAGCAGGAGGCGATCAAGCTCGACGAGATCTCGGTCTCCGCGCCGCAGGCGCCGCGGAGCGTCGGCGCGCCGGCGGAGGCCTCGGCCACCAGCGGCGGAGGCGGGGGCCCGAGCGGGGTGCAGGGCTACACCGCCCGGGTGTCGCCCACCGCCACCAAGACCAACACGCCGCTGATCGAGACGCCGCAATCGGTCTCGGTCGTCACCCGCGAGCAGCTCGACGACCGCAACGTCCAGACGCTCAACGAGGCGATCAACTACACGCCGGGCGTCGCCTCGAACGTGTTCGGCTACGATCCGCGCTTCGACGCGTTCTACATCCGCGGCTTCAGCGTCACGAATATCGGCATCTACCGCGACGGGCTGCGCCAGCCCTCCTCGCCGTTCGGTATCCCGCGGGTCGAGCCCTACGGCCTCGACGCCATCACCATCCTGCGCGGACCGGCGGGCGGGCTCTACGGCCTCGGCTCGCCCGGCGGCATCGTCGACCTGACCTCGAAGCGCCCGACCTCCGTGCCGTTCGGCGAGGTCTGGCTGCAGGGCGGCAACTACGACCGCGCGCAAGGCAACTTCGATCTCGGCGGCCCCGTGGAGGGCAGCGACGGCACGCTCCTCTACCGCCTGACCGGTCTCGTGCGGCAGAGCGGCACCTTCCTGCCCGGCAGCACCGACGACCGGGCGATGATCGCCCCGGCGCTCACCTG
This sequence comes from Methylobacterium sp. 17Sr1-1, assembly GCF_003173775.1. NCBI lineage: Bacteria > Pseudomonadati > Pseudomonadota > Alphaproteobacteria > Hyphomicrobiales > Methylobacteriaceae > Methylobacterium > Methylobacterium sp. 17Sr1-1. The sequence continues at coordinate 4,987,903 of NZ_CP029552.1, forward strand.
GCGCCCTTCGACGGACACCAGCGTCACGCTGCTGGCCGAGTACCTGAACAACACGGTGCCGGGAAACACCTCGTTCTACTCCAGCTACGCCGATCCGCGCTTCCAGAAGAGCCGGATCTTCTCCGGCGATCCGGCGTTCCAGAACTTCAACACCGAGCAGGCCCGGATCGGCTACGCCTTCGAGCACAAATTCACGCCCGACATCGTCTTCCGTCAGAATTTTCGGTATTACCACGTCGATGCCGACCTGCGGTACACGCAGATCGACGCCCTGAGCGACGATCTCGCCCGGGCCTCGCGCAGCACCGGTCGCATCACCAACGTCCTCGACACGATCTCCCTCGACAACCAGATCGAGATCCGCGGCGCCACCGGCCCGGTGCGGCACGACCTCGTCGCCGGCCTGGACTACACTTATTCCACCTACGGCCAGCGCATGGGCTTCGGCGCGGCACCGGACCTGCAGATCGGCGGCCTGGTGCGGCCGAATTACGGGGCGCAGGTCATCGCCGCGCCGGTGCTCGGCACCGCCACGCGGCTGACGCAGTCGCAGCTCGGCACCTACGTGCAGGACCAGGCGAAGTTCGGCCGCTTCATCCTGACCCTCACCGGCCGGCACGACAGCGTCGCGACCGCGAACGAGACCGCCGGCGACCCGACGAATCGCACCGCGAGCTCCGACCGGGCCTTCAGCGGCCGCGTCGGCCTCAATTACCTGCTCACCGACGAGCTGGTGCCGTATGTCAGCTACGCCACCACCTTCGCGCCCCAGCTCGGCCTCGACCGGCTCGGGCAGGCGTTTCAGCCGACCAGGGGCAACCAGCTCGAAGGCGGCGTGAAGTTCAACGTGCCGGGCACCAGCGTCTTCCTCAACATGGCGGTGTTCGACATCACCCAGACCAACGTGCTCGTGCCGGACCCGGTCAACCCGCTCCTCTACACGGCGGCGGTCGGCGAGGTGAAGTCCCGCGGCGCCGAGCTCGAGGCGACGGCCAATCTCGGCCCCGGCATCAACCTCACCGCCGCCTACAGCCACGTCGACATCCGCACGACGAAGAACCCCGGCAGCCCGGAGACGGTCGGCCTCGCCCTCTCGGGCATCCCCGGCAACACCTTCCGGCTGTTTGCCACCTACGCCTTCCCGACCGCGTCGCCCTTGAGCGGCTTCAGCCTCGGCGGCGGCGTGCGCTACGCCGGCACCAGCCCGGCCAACGACGTGATCGGCAGTTTTCGCAATTCCACCGTGACCCTGTTCGACGCGGTGGCGGCTTTCGATTTCGCCCGGATCGATCCGCGGCTGAAGGGCATGCGGGCGCAGGTCAACGTCTCGAACCTCCTCGACCGCACCTACTTCAACTGCCAGGCCGGCGCCTGCTATCGCGGCCAGCCGCGGCAGATCCTGGGGAGCCTGATCTATCGGTGGTGAGGGGAGGGGGCTTGCCGCGGCCCGCCCCCGGTGCGGCGATCGCCGGTCGCACCGCTCCTTCGAGACTCGCGTGCGTCCGGCCGCCGTCTTGGCGCGGCGGGGTGCCGCTGCTATCTCCGGGCGACTTTTCCCTTACGCCGTGCGCCCCGCGCATCGCCGCGCCCGTGCGCCGGAGACAGCCACACGATGACCGCGTCCCCCATCGACAACATCCGCAACTTCTCGATCGTCGCCCATATCGACCACGGCAAGTCGACGCTCGCCGACCGGCTGATCCAGATCACCGGCGCGGTCGCGGCGCGCGACATGAGCGAGCAGATGCTCGACTCGATGGACATCGAGAAGGAGCGCGGCATCACCATCAAGGCGCAGACCGTGCGCCTGGAATACAAGGCGCATGACGGGCGCGACTACGTCCTCAACCTGATGGACACTCCCGGCCACGTCGACTTCGCCTACGAGGTGTCGCGCTCGCTCGCCGCCTGCGAGGGCTCGCTGCTGGTCGTCGACGCCTCGCAGGGCGTCGAGGCGCAGACGCTGGCCAACGTCTACCAGGCGCTCGACGCCAACCACGAGATCGTCCCGGTCCTCAACAAGATCGACCTGCCGGCGGCCGAGCCCGACCGGGTCAAGGAGCAGATCGAGGAGGTGATCGGCATCGACGCGAAGGACGCGGTGCCGATCTCGGCCAAGACCGGCCTCAACATCGAGGCGGTGCTGGAGGCGATCGTCACCCGCCTGCCGCCGCCGAAGGGCGACCGGGCGGCGCCGCTGAAGGCCCTGCTGGTCGATTCCTGGTACGACGTCTATCTCGGCGTCGTGGTGCTGGTGCGCATCGTCGACGGCGTGCTCAAGAAGGGCATGACGATCCGCATGATGGGCGCGGACGCGGCCTACGGCGTCGAGCGCCTCGGCGTGTTCCGGCCCAAGATGCAGGACATGGCCGAACTCGGCCCCGGCGAGGTCGGCTTCTTCACCGGCTCGATCAAGGAGGTCGCCGACACCCGCGTCGGCGACACCATCACCGAGGACAAGCGCAAGACCAAGGAGGCGATGCCGGGCTTCAAGCCGGTGCAGCCGGTGGTGTTCTGCGGCCTGTTCCCGGTCGACGCCGCCGACTTCGAGAATCTTCGCGGCGCGATGGGCAAGCTCCGGCTCAACGACGCCTCGTTCTCCTACGAGATGGAGACCTCCGCCGCGCTCGGCTTCGGCTTCCGCTGCGGCTTCCTCGGGCTCCTCCACCTCGAGATCATCCAGGAGCGGCTGGAGCGCGAGTTCAACCTCGACCTGATCTCGACCGCGCCGAGCGTGGTCTACCACCTCAACATGTCCGACGGCGAGCAGCGCGAGCTGCACAACCCGGCCGACATGCCCGACGTGATGAAGATCGACACGATCGAGGAGCCCTGGATCCGCGCCACGATCATGACGCCGGACGAGTATCTCGGCGGCGTGCTCAAGCTGTGCCAGGACCGGCGCGGCACCCAGATCGACCTCAACTACGTCGGCAAGCGCGCCATGGTCGTCTACGACCTGCCGCTCAACGAGGTCGTGTTCGACTTCTACGACCGGCTGAAGTCGATCTCGAAGGGCTACGCCTCGTTCGACTACCACATCTCGGATTACCGCGAGGGCGACCTCGTGAAGATGTCGATCCTCGTCAATGCCGAGCCGGTCGACGCGCTTTCGATGCTGGTCCACCGCACCCGCGCCGAGAGCCGCGGCCGGGCGATGTGCGAGAAGCTGAAGGACCTGATTCCGCGCCACCTGTTCCAGATCCCGGTCCAGGCGGCGATCGGCGGCAAGATCATCGCCCGCGAGACCATCCGGGCCCTGTCGAAGGACGTCACCGCCAAGTGCTACGGCGGCGACATCTCCCGCAAGCGCAAGCTCCTCGACAAGCAGAAGGAGGGCAAGAAGCGCATGCGCCAGTTCGGCAAGGTCGAGATCCCGCAGGAGGCGTTCATCGCCGCCCTCAAGATGGACAGCTGACGTCCGACCCGGGGCCGGGCCCCTCGGCAGAGTTGCACAGGGCGACTCTGCTCGGCTTTTTGTCTTGCAGCATTTCCGGTGCCGAGCCGGTGACCACGTCGGCGGGGGATTCTGCGGTCATTGTCCGACGAAGCGAGTGTCGGTTCGTCGAAGTAGATGCAGCCGAACCGAATGCTCGGAGCAGTATTCGATCGCAACGTGATCGGATGTGCCCGATCGAGCGCCGCCGGTCGCCCCGGCGGCGCTTTTTTTTGGCCTGTCGTGCCGATAAAGGAATAAATTCGCTGTTCCGATCTCGACGACGCTGCGAAATGCAAGATTATATTGGGCGCGATTGATTGTGCTCTACTTGTGATCGCTCCGTCACGCGACGCAACGTCGCCTTAACTCGCCCCGCGCATGATCTTGCGACAACCGGAGCGAGACTGGCTGGTGCGATGATGCGGTGCGGATACGCTCGGTGGGATCGTTTTGCGGCGGATCCGTCGGCGAGCGTGGTGGTCATCTTCGCCCTGGTCGCGCCGGTCCTGCTGGGTATCATCGGGCTCGGGGTCGATTACACGTCCTGGGTGCTGCAACGGACGACGCTGCAGCAGGCGGCCGACGCCGCAGCCCTCGCGGTCATGTCCGATATCCAGGTCGCTGGGGCGAGCCAGCAGCGGATGCAGTCGCTGGCACGCTCCTATGTCGACGGTACCGTGAAGCTGGAGCGCGGCGACGGGCCTGTGTCGGTCGTGACCCTGGCGGTGGCTCGCGAGCGCTCGGGCGGGCCGTTCGTGCCGGCGGGCTGGACGCCCGGCGCGCGGGCACCGACCGGGGTCAAGGTGACGCTGACGCAGCGCAAGCACGCGATCATGAGCCGTCTCGTGACGCCGCACCTCACCGACATCACCGTCTCGGCCACCGCCGAGGCGGTGGGGTCCTCCAAGCTCTGCGTCCTGGGGCTGGCGTCGAGGGGAGGCACCACCATCCAGCTCAAGGACAACGCGAGGATCGATGCCGACGACTGCGTGGTCTACTCCCTGTCTCCCTATGCCGGAGGGCTTGCAGCAAGCGAACAGAGCGTGATCGCCGCGACGAGAACATGTACGGTCGGTGGCTTTCAGGGGGACAATCGAATTTCAGGCCGCTTCCGGTGACCGGCTGTCCCACTCTCAAGGATCCGCTCGCCGTTCGGCCGCAGCCTTCGGTCGGCGGCTGCATCGCCAGCGACCTGTCGCTCAAGGCCGGCACCCACACGCTCTCGCCCGGAACGTATTGCGGCGGTCTCTCGATCGAGGGTGGCGCCGAGGTCACGTTGAAACCGGGCATCTACGTCATGAAAGACGGCCCCCTGATCGTTGGTCCGGCAGAACAGCGACAGGCCGTGGAGAAAAAATGTAAGACTCTATCCCACACCTCAAGGGTAACGGACAAAACATATTCTCAGGAAATATGTAAGTTGGCCGTGACCGTCAAGACAGCCGGCTACATGAAGGGGGATGGCGTTGGCATCTACTTTACCGGAGACATCGGCAAGGCCAAAGTGCAGGTCAAACAGCCATTGCTCCTGCTTCCGAGTTCGGTCGTCGAGCTCACGGCCCCGAGGGACGGGGACATGGCAGGCCTGCTCCTCTTCGAGGATCGCACCGCGCCGGCCGGTCGATCGTTCGAGGTTCTGAGCGACAGCGCCAGGCGTCTCGTCGGCACGATCTACCTGCCGCGCGGAACGTTCTCGGTGCAGACCAACCAGGTGGTGGCCGATCAATCCGAGTACACGGCGATCGTCGCCAACCAGATCGTCCTGGCGAACGGCCCGCGCCTCGTCATCAACACCCGCTACAGCGCCACCGACGTGCCGGTGCCGAAGGGCCTCGGGCCGAAGAGCGGCGCGATCGGCCTGGCGGACTGAACGCTCCCGCCCGCTTCGGGCGCTTGTCGCCGTGCGCCGGCACGTGGCATGAGGAGCGTTCCACCGACGCGCCGCCCGACACGTGGCGGCCGAACGCCGCCGCGATGGCGGCCAGGATGACGACCGTGTCCGTTCTGAGCCTGAAGCCCCGCCAAGAGTCCTGCCAAGAGGATGTCGACGCGCTGATGCGCGAGATCGGCCGGCGCGCCCGCGCCGCCGCGCGCCGGATGGCGGTCGTCCCAGGCCCGGCCAAGGACGAGGCGCTGCGCGAGGCGGCGCGCGCCTTGCGCGAGGCGGGCGCGGCGATCCTCGAGGCCAACGCCGCCGACATGGCGGAGGCGCGCGCCAAGGGCCTGCCCGCCGCCACCCTCGATCGCCTGGCGCTGAACCCCGCCCGGATCGAGGCGATCGCCGAGGCCCTGGAGAGCGTCGCCGGCCTGCCCGATCCCGTCGGGCGCCGGCTCGCCACCTACGAGCGGCCGAACGGCCTGACGATCGAGCGGGTGGCGACGCCGCTCGGCGTCGTCGGGGTGATCTTCGAGAGCCGCCCCAACGTCACGGCGGATGCCGGCGCGCTCTGCCTCAAGGCCGGCAACGCCGCGATCCTGCGCGCCGGCTCGGAGAGCCACCGCAGCGCCACCGCCATCGCCGAGGCGATGATCGCGGGCCTGACCCGGACCGGCCTGCCGGCCGACGCGATCCAGCTCGTGCCGACCCGCGACCGCGCGGCGGTCGGCGCGATGCTCACCGGCCTCGACGGCGCCATCGACGTGATCGTGCCCCGCGGCGGCAAGGGCCTGGTGGCCCGGGTGCAGGACGAGGCGCGGGTGCCGGTCTTCGCCCATCTCGAGGGGATCTGCCACGTCTTCGTGCACGCGGCCGCCGACCTCGCCATGGCTCGCTCGGTCGTGCGCAACAGCAAGCTGCGCCGCACCGGCGTCTGCGGCGCCGCCGAGACGCTGCTGGTCGACCGCGCCTGCGCGGCCACCCACCTCGCGCCCCTGGTGACCGACCTGCTCGACGCCGGCTGCGCCGTGCGCGGCGACGACGCGGCACGCGCCGTCGATTCCCGGGTGACGCCGGCGACCGAGGAGGATTGGCGCACCGAGTACCTCGACGCGATCATTTCCGTGCGGGTGGTCGACGGGCTGGACGCCGCCATCGACCACATCGAGGGATACGGCTCGCACCACACCGACTCGATCCTGACCGAGGACGAGGCGGCGGCCGGACGCTTCCTCGCGGAGGTCGATTCGGCGATCGTGGTCCACAACGCCTCGACCCAGTTCGCCGACGGCGGCGAGTTCGGCTTCGGCGCCGAGATCGGCATCGCCACCGGGCGGATGCACGCGCGTGGGCCGGTCGGCGTCGAGCAGCTCACCACCTTCAAGTACCGGGTGCGCGGCGCCGGGCAGATCCGCCCGTGACCCTCTGAAGGAGGCGCCGCGGTCCGGGATTCGCGCGCGTGATCGTGCGCCTGCCGCCCCTCGCCCCGGGCCTGCGGGTCGGCCTCTACGGCGGCTCGTTCAACCCGGCCCATGCCGGCCACCGGCATGTCAGCCGGCTGGCCCTGCGGCGCCTCGCCCTCGACCGGGTCTGGTGGCTGGTGAGCCCCGGCAACCCGCTGAAGGACCGTCGGCACCTGCCCGAGACCGCGGCCCGCGCCGAGGGCGCCCGGGCGGTGGCGCGCGATCCCCGGATCGCCGTCACCGGGTTCGAGGCGGGCTTAGGCATCCGCTACACCGTCGAGACCCTGACCTGGCTGACGGCGCGCCACCCGGAGGTCCGCTTCGTCTGGATCATGGGCGCCGACAGCCTGGCGAGCTTCCACCGCTGGCGCGGCTGGCGCGAGATCGCCGCCCGGATGCCGTTCGCGGTGATCGATCGGCCGGGCTACACCCTCAAGGCCATGGCCTCTCCCGCCGCCCGGACGCTCGCCGGATCGCGCATCGACGCGGCCGCCGCCGCGACCCTGGCCGGCCGGTCGCCGCCCGCCTGGGTCTTCCTGCACGGGCCGCGCAACGGCCTGTCCTCCACGGCTTTGCGCGCCGCCGACCCTGGTCGTTCGGCCCGACCCGCGCGCTGATCGGAGGCGTTTGCGCGGGATTTGCACCGCGCCAGCTTGAAAATCCGCCTTTCGTTCGCCACTGTCGGGATCTAATGGCATCGGCACCGCGTAGGCCGCGGGCAATATCGTCTCGTGGCGCCACCGGGTGCCTTCATCGACAGGGGCCGGCACTGAACGACGCAATCTCTCACGAAGCTCAGGACACCGAGCTTCCCGCTGAAGCCCAGGCGCAGGATGCCACGACCGGCGCGCCCGAGGCCGCGGACATGAGGTCGGTTGCCCTCGCCTGCCTTGAGGACATGAAGGCCGAGGACACCGTCGAGATCGACCTCGTCGGCAGGACTTCGATCGCCGACGCCATGATCATCACCTCCGGCCGCTCCCAGCGCCATGTCGGTTCCATCGCCGACAAGGTGATCCAGGAGTTCAAGGGCCGCGGCTTCGGCAATCCTCGGGTCGAGGGCATGCCGGCCTGCGACTGGGTGCTGATCGACGCCGGCGACATCCTGATCCACGTCTTCCGGCCCGAGGTTCGGCACTTCTACAACCTGGAGAAAATCTGGGGCGCCGACCGGCCGGCCGACCGCCTCGCCGGCTGAGCCCGCAACGCCAGGGACGGACACGCCGCCATGCGGCTCGCCCTCGTCGCGGTGGGCCGCCTCAAGCGCGGCCCCGAGCGCGACCTCGCCGAGGAGTATCGCGGCCGCGCCGACGCGCTCGGCCGGAGCCTCGGCTTCTCCGCCGTGCAAGCGACCGAGATCCCGGAGAGCCGGGCCCGGCGTGCGCCGGACCGCTGCGCCGAGGAAGCCGGCGCGATCCTGGCGGCGGTCCCGCCCGGCGCCGCCCTGGTCGTCCTCGACGAGGGCGGCAAGGCGGTGACGAGCCTCGGCTTCGCCGACCAGCTCGGCGCCTGGCGCGACGGCGGCCGGCCCGGTCTCGCCATCGTGATTGGCGGCGCCGACGGCCTCGACCCTAGTGTGAGAGCAAGAGCCGACCTCGTCTTCGCCTTCGGGGCCGCCACCCTGCCGCACGGCCTCGTCCGGGTCCTGGCCCTCGAGCAGCTCTACCGGGCCATGACGATCCTCTCCGGCCACCCCTATCACCGCGGCGCCCCGTGACCCGAGCGCTCCTCCCCGCCACCCTCCTCGCCGCGGCGCTCGCCGTGCCGGTCCCGGATCGGCCGGCCCGCGCCCAGACGGCGCCGGACCCGGCCGCGGATCCGGTGGCGAAGGCGCAGGCCGAGAAGGACCGGCGCGCCGAGAGCCTGCGGGCGATCGAGAGCGCGCTCCAGGCCAGCAACGAGACCAAGGCCAAGCTCGAGCGCGAGGTGGCCGAGATCAAGGGCGACGGCGCCCGGCTCAACCAGGCCCTGATCGACGCCGCCCGCAAGGCGCAGGAAGCGGAAGGCCGCATCTCCGACCTCGAAGCCCGGCTCCAGACCATGGCCGGCAGCGAGACGGCGCTCCGCCGCTCGCTGGAGGGCCGCCGCGGCGTCATCGCCGAGGTGCTCGCCGCGCTCCAGCGCATGGGCCGGCGGCCGCCGCCGGCGGTGCTGGTGCGGCCCGAGGACGTGCTGGCGGCGATCCGCACCTCGATGCTGCTCGGCGCCGTGGTGCCCGAGCTGCAGGGCGAGGCCGAGACCCTGGCCGGCGACCTCGCCGAGCTGGTGCGCCTGCGCGGCCTCATCGCCGCCGACCAGGAGACCCTGCGCGGCGACATCAAGGGCTGGGCCGCCGAGCGCCAGCGCCTCACCGCCCTCATCAATGCCCGCCAGGCCCGCCTCGGCGAGGCGGAGAGCGGGCTCACCGCCGAGCGCGATCGGGCGACGGGCCTCGCCGGCCAGGCCCGCTCGCTCAAGGACCTGGTCGACCGCCTCGACGGCGACCTCGCCAATGCCCGCCGCGCCGCGGGTGCGGCGAAGGAGGCGGCGGAGGCCGAGAGCCGCGAGACCCGCGAGCGCTTCGCGGCCGCGGCCCTGCGCGATCCGGCGCGCCTCGCCCCCAAGGTGCCGTTCCCCCAGGTGCGCGGCCTGGTGCCGCGCCCGGTGAGCGGCGAGGTGGTGCGGACCTTCGGCAGCCCCGACGGCGCCGGGGGCACCAGCCGCGGCATATCGCTCATGACGCGCCCGCGGGGCGTCGTCTCCTCTCCGGCCGACGGCTGGGTGGCCTATGCGGGGGCGTTCCGCTCCTACGGTCGTCTCTTGATCATCAACGCGGGCGACGGCTACTATCTGCTCCTGGCGGGCATGGACCAGATCAACGTCGAGGTGGGTCAGTTCGTGCTAGCGGGGGAGCCGGTCGCCGTGATGGGAGACACGGGCTCCGCACCTTCGGCAGGAGCCGGTGGGCGGAACGATCCCGTCCTGTACGTCGAGTTCAAGAAAGACGGTGGCTCCATCGACCCGGATCCTTGGTGGGCCAAAGGGTCAAGCGAGAAGGTTCGCGGATAATGCGCAAAGTTTCCCTCGTCCTGTTCGGAGCCGTCCTGGGCGCCGGGACGGCCACGGTAGCGACCCAGACCCACCTGCTCTCGAGCACGAGCGCCGTCGCCGCCTCGGCCGAGACCTATCGCCAGCTCAGCCTGTTCGGCGACGTGTTCGAGAAGATCCGCACCGACTACGTCGAGAAGCCCGACGAGGGGAAGCTGATCGAGGCGGCCGTCAACGGCATGCTGACCTCGCTCGACCCGCATTCGAGCTACATGGACGCCAAGAGCTTCCGTGACATGCAGGTCCAGACCAAGGGCGAGTTCGGCGGCCTCGGCATCGAGGTCACGATGGAGGACGGCCTGATCAAGGTCGTCACCCCGATCGACGACACGCCCGCCGCCCGCGCCGGCCTGCTCGCCAACGACATCATCACCCAGATCGACGGCGACCAGGTCCAGGGCCTGTCCCTCAACCAGGCCGTCGACAAGATGCGCGGGCCCGTCAACTCGCCGGTGAAGCTCAAGATCACCCGCAAGGAGGCCAAGGATCCGCTCGAGGTCACGCTCAACCGCGACCTGATCCGGATCAAGCCCGTGCGCTCGCGCACCGAGGGCGGCGACATCGGCTACATCCGCCTGACCCAGTTCAACGAGCAGACCTATGACGGCCTGAAGGCCGCCGTCGACAAGCTCTCGACCGACCTGCCGGGCGACAAGCTCAAGGGCTTCATCATCGACCTGCGCAACAACCCGGGCGGCCTGCTCGACCAGGCGGTGATGGTCTCCGACGCCTTCCTCGACCGCGGCGAGATCGTCTCGACCCGCGGCCGCAACCCGGACGAGACGCAGCGCTTCTCGGCCAAGTCCGGCGACCTGACCAAGGGCAAGCCGGTGGTGGTGCTGGTCAACGGCGGCTCGGCCTCGGCCTCCGAGATCGTCGCCGGCGCGCTCCAGGACCACAAGCGGGCGACGGTGCTCGGCACCCGCTCCTTCGGCAAGGGCTCGGTCCAGTCGATCATCCCGCTCGGCGGCAACGGCGCCCTGCGGCTCACCACCGCGCGCTACTACACCCCGTCCGGCCGCTCGATCCAGGCCAAGGGCATCGAGCCGGACCAGGAGGTGCTGCAGGACGTGCCCGACGAGCTGAAGGGCAAGGACGAGACCAAGGGCGAGGCCGGCCTGAAGGGCCACCTCAAGCAGAAGGACACCGAGGAGCGCGGCGGCTCGTCGGCCTACGTCCCGCCGGACCCGGCCAAGGACAAGCAGCTGATCGCCGCGGTCGACTTCCTGCACGGCGTGCAGAAGGGCGCCGCCAACACGGCGAAGACCACGGAGCCGAAGCCGAACTGACGGTGAGGCGGGTGCCGCTCAGGCCTCGCCCTTAACCCGGCATTTACCACGAAGGCCCGCAATACCGGTCGAACGACCGGCGCTGCGGGCCTTCCGCCTTTCTGGCAGCGACACGGTCGCGGGACCTCACGCCTGTGCCGCTCGCGTCCGACACCATCCTGACCCGTCCCCTCGGGCTGAGGGACGAGGCGACCGCCCGCGTCGAGCACTGGCGCGCCGTCCTGCGGCCGAAGGCGCTCGCCGCCTTCGCCCTCGGCGCGGGTGCCCTCGGTCTCGCCGCATTCCTGGTCCTCGGCGACGATCCGCTTGCCGGCGAGCCGTACGCGGTCGCGGCGATCGAGGTCCGGGCCCCGGTCGCTCCCGTGCCGGAGCCGGCGGTTCCGGCCCCTCCCGATCCGGCGAGCCGCAGCGCCGTCGAGGTCGAGCGGGCGTCCGGCGTCGCGGTGAACCGGCCGGACGGCACGAGCGCGCCGGATTCGGTGGTGATCCGGGTGCCGGGCGGCCCGATCCGCCTGAACCCCGCCCCCGACCCGCGCCTCGCCGAGCGCGGCCGCTACGGGCCGCTGCCGAAGGTCGGCCCGGACGGTGCCCGGCCTCTCGACGTCTATGCCCGTCCCGAGGCCGCGGGGCTGGAGCGGGGCGGGGCGGTCGCGGGCCGCATCGCCCTCGTGGTGTCGGGCCTCGGCATCGGCCAGGCCGCGACCCAGGACGCGATCCAGCGCCTGCCGCCGGCGGTCAGCCTGGCCTTCGCGCCCTACGGCGCCGACGTCCCGCGCAGCGCCGCCCGCGCCCGCGAGGCCGGGCACGAGGTGCTGGTGCAGGTGCCGATGGAGCCGTTCGACTATCCCGACAACGATCCCGGCCCCCAGACCCTGCTGGCGGGCGCCAAGCCCGCGGAGAATCTCGACCGCCTCGCCTTCGTGCTCGCCCGGGTGCAGGGCGCGGTCGGGGTGATGAACTTCATGGGTGCGCGCCTCACCGGCGAGGCCTCCGCCCTGGAGCCGGTCCTGCGCGAGGTCGGCGGGCGCGGCCTCGGTTTCCTCGACGACGGCACCTCACCGCGCTCGCTCGCCCGCGATCTCGCCCGCAAGGCCAAGGTGCCGGCGGCCCGGGCCGAGATCGTCGTCGACGCGGTGCCGCGCCCGGACGCGATCGACCGCGAGCTCGCCCGCCTGGAGGAGGCGGCACGCAAGTCCGGCTTCGTGCTCGGCTCGGCCACCGGCCAGCCGCTCTCGATCGACCGCATCGCCCGCTGGGCGCGCGACCTCGAATCCCGCGGTATCCTGCTGGTGCCGGCGAGCCGAGCCATGCGCTCGGGGACGTGAATCGCCGCCACGGCCACGCTCGCCCCGCATTTTCGCCGGATGGTCGGTCCACAGGCGGGGAAATTGCTTTAAGGTCGCCTCATGGCATCGCTTCACCGCCCCGACTCCGCCCTGGCCAGCCTTCCGTACCGGCCCTGCGTCGGCATCGCCCTGTTCAATCGCGACGGGCTGGTCTTCGCCGGCCACCGGCGGCACGACTCAGGTGATCTCGGCGCCCATGCCTGGCAGATGCCGCAGGGCGGCATCGACGAGGGCGAGGCGCCGCGGGACGCCGCCCTGCGCGAGCTCTACGAGGAGACCAACGTCGCTCCCAGCTCGGTGCGCCTGCTCGCCGAGGCGCCGGGCTGGTACTCCTACGACCTGCCGACCTTCGCGGCCGGCAAGCCCTGGAAGGGGCGCTACCGCGGCCAGACCCAGAAATGGTTCGCCTTCGCGTTCGAGGGCGACGAGCGCGAGATCGACATCCTGCGGCCGGGCGGCGGCGCCCACAAGGCGGAGTTCGACGGCTGGCGCTGGGAGCCGCTGGCGAACCTCGCCGACCTGGTCATCCCGTTCAAGCGCCCGGTCTACGAGCAGGTGATCGCCGCCTTCGCCCACCTCGCGCGCCCGGCGTGACCGGTCCCGCGCGCCCGCCCGCCGGCGCCGTCCCATGACCCGCTGGTGGCTCGCCGGCCTCGTGGTCGTGCTCCTATGGGTCGCCTACGGGATCTCGCCCTACGTCGCGCTCTACCGCCTGTCGCAGGCGGTGCAGGCGCACGACGCGGCCGCCGTGGCGCAACGGGTGAACTTCCGCACCCTGCGGCTGTCCCTGACCAAGCAGGCGCTCGCCGCGGCGGTCGACGGCATCTCGGCGCGCCGCGACCTGTCGCCCCGCGAGCGCACCATCCTGACCGAGGCGAGCGGGGCGCTGGCGGAGCCACTGGTCGAGTCCCTCGTCACCCCCGAGACCCTGATCGACCTCCTCGACGACGGCTGGCCGGTGCGCGCCGGCCTCGCCCGCGACGGCGGCGCCCGCGAGACCGCGCCCGGCGACACCACGGCCACGTCCCCCGCAGCCCCGAAGGACAGGAACGCGCTCGGCCTGCACGCCTCGACGCTCAGCCAGCTCTTCGCCCTGTTTCGCTCGGCCGAGCCGCGGGGGTTTCGTGGCATGGTGGTGAGCTACCCGCCCGACCGGCCGATCGAGAACCGGTTCCGCCTGCGCCTGCGCCTGCGCGGCTGGACCTGGCGCCTCGTCGACCTGGAACTGCCCGGCGCACTGCGCGAGCGCATCAGCCAGCGGCTCACCGGGGCGATGCAGCGCTAGACTTTGGAGACCCGTGCGTCCCCTTGATGCGCTGCCCCGTGCTCCTCATATCTCGGCTCGGGCCCGGCGGAGTTGCGGTCGGCCCCGACGGGCGCTGCGCAGGCGGGCCCCGACCTGACCGAAGTGCCTCTCGCAACAGGGCTTCGCCGACACCATGACGCGTCCTTCGCCGTTCGGGCATCCGTTCCTGCTGGGCTTCGACGAGATCGAGCAGGCGCTCGACCGCGTCGCCAAGGCCGCCAATGACGGCTACCCGCCCTACAACATCGAGAGGCTGCCCCGCACCGAGCGGGAGCCGGAGCGGCTGCGCATCACCCTGGCGGTGGCCGGCTTCACCCGCGACCAGCTCGACGTGACCCTGGAGGAGAGCCAGCTCATCGTCCGCGGCCGCCAAGCCGACGACAAGAGCCGGACCTTCCTGCACCGGGGCATCGCCGCCCGGCAGTTCCAGCGCGCCTTCCTGCTCGCCGACGGCATGGAGGTGCTGGGTGCCGACCTGTCGAACGGTCTGCTGTCGATCGACCTCGCCCGGCCCGAGCCGGAGCGCATCGTGCGACGGATCGACATCGGGTCGCGCGACGACGCCTGACCATCCCCATATCGGGGTCACACCGGTCGACGGGCCGCCGCTCCGGGGCTTGGTCGATCCACCGTCCTGCTGCCTTTCAGAGGAGGGCGCATCATGTCCGACACCACCCTGAACCTGGACTCCACCCTCGACGCCGGCGCGCTCGCCGCCCTCGGCGAGGGCCACGTGGCCTATGTCCGCGCCATGCGCTCGGAGGAGGTCAAGCGCCTCTTCCCGGAGGCTCCGGACCTCACCCCCGGCCTCGACCTGTTCGCCCTGCTCTCGGCGAGCGGCGCCCCGATCCTGCTGACCGACAGCCGCGACGCGGCCTTCGCCAATGCGTGGGCGCACGACCTGCAGGCGCTCAGCGTGCATTGATCCGGGCGGCTCGGGATGGCGGTGCCGTTATCCCGAGCCGGCCCGGCGGGCCTCACGATGGTCTGACGACGACCGCACGGCCATTCGGGAGACGCAGCCTGAGAACGCCGTTGGACGTCAAAACACTACCCTTTCCCGGACAACTGTAGCGTCAGCGGAAGGAGATGTGGGATCCAGCAAAGGAAGTGCCGCGAGGCGGCTCTGTATGCTGCATCGTTGCAGACAAGCAGACGCTTCGCGGCTCTTTGCGCTGGATCCCGGATCTCCTTTCGCTGACGCTGCAGTCGTCCGGGAAAGGGGAGTGGCTTACGATCGATTGTCTGCCCTCACGGGCGTCCGTGCTTTCCGATCTGCCGCGGCGGCCTCATCGGCGATTGAGTTTCTCGGCGGTACGTGTCCCCAGTCTCGGAGCCACGCGAGCCTGGGAGAAGGGGCACAACGGAGGCGGCCATGCCGCCCCCCTCGCTTCATTCCATCGCCGTCGGCCGCCCGGCCGCCACCACCAGCAGCTTGCCGTCCCCGAGGGTGCGGGCCGCGGCGCGGCGGATGTCGGCTTGCGTCACCGCGCCGATCAGGCCGTTGCGGCGGGAGATGTAATCGATGCCCAGCCCCTCGAAGGCGATCTGCACCAGCTGGTGGGCGATCTTGGTCGAGGTGTCGAAGCCGAGGGCGTAGGAGCCGGTGAGGTAGTCCTTGGCCTTCTGCAACTCGTCGTCGGACGGGCCGTCGCTGGTCAGGCGGGCGATCTCGTCGGCGATCACCGTCAGGCACTCGGCGACGCGCTCGTTCTTGGTCGCGGTGTAGCCCCAGGTCATCGAGGCGGCGCGGTGGCTCACCAGCGAGGTGCCGACCGAGTAGGCGAGGCCGCGCTTCTCGCGCACCTCCTGGAACAGCCGCGAGGTGAAGGCGCCGCCGCCCAGGATGTGGTTGAGCACGTAGGCCGGGATGAAGTCGGGGTCGCGCCACGCCACGCCGTCGGTGCCGAAGCGCAGGACCGATTGCGGTACGTCGAGATCGACGACGATGCGCCGCCCCAGGCCCGTGATCGCGGTCGCCGGCACCGCATTCAGCTCGCCGCCCTCCGGCAGGGCGCCGAAGGCGGCGTCGAGGGCGCGCACCAGCGTCTCCTCGTCGATGGCGCCGACCGCCGCGACCTTGACCCGGCCGCGGGCGAGCAGCCGGCGATGCATCGCCACGAGGTCGTCGCGGGTGATCGACGACACGGTCTCGATCGTGCCCGAGGAGGGCCGGCCGTAGGGATGGCCCGGATAGGCCTCGGCGAAGAAGCGGCGCGAGGCCATCACGCCGGGATCGTTCTGCTGGTAGCGCAGGCCGGCCAGCATCTGCGCCCGCACCCGCTCGATCGCCGGCTGGTCGAAGCGCGGCTGGGCCAGCGCGAGCGCCAGCAGCTCGATCGCCTCGTCGGCGTGCTTGACCAGCATCTTGAGCGAGCCGCCGATCGCGTCCGGCCCGGCATGGAAGCTCAGCTCGATGGCGCGGGCGGCCAACCGCTCCTGGAAGGCGTCGGAATCGTGCGGCCCGGCGCCCTCGTCGAGGAGGCGGGCCAGCATCTGCGCGGTACCGGCCTTGCCCTCGGGATCCTGCGCGGCGCCGCCCTCGAAGGTGAAGGCGAGCGCGATCAGCGGGACGATCGGCGACGCGACGTGCCAGGCCTCGATGCCGCGGGCCGAGAGGACGGGGCGCGCCTGGGTCGGGGAGGAGGACGAGGCGGCGGCAGTGCGGGAGACGGCGTCGGCCGGGGTCATGAGGACCTCTTGTTGTGTCTTGGAAGAGTGTATCTTGGAAGAGAGAAGTCCGCCCGGCGGCGCGAGACGGCGCCGGGCGGTATCCGGACTGTCGGGCTCAGGCGGCCGCCGCGGCCGCTTGACCCTTGGTCAGATAGCCGGTGACCGAGCGGGCCGGCACCAGGTAGCGCTCGGCGACGGCCGCCAGGTGGGCGGCCTGCACCGCCTCGATCTCGGCCGGCCAGCGCCGGACTTCCTCGATGCTCTCGCCGATGGCGAGCGCCGAGCCGAAGATGCGGGCGAGCGACGACTGGCTGTCGGAAGAGTACACCGTCTCGGCGACGAGGCGGGTCTTCGCCCGCTCGATCGCGGTGGCGGACAGGGCCTCGGAGGGGGCGCGGGCGAGCGCGCGGTCGAGGGCCTCCTCCAGCTTCTCGAGGCTCACGCCCTCCGCCGGCACGGCGTAGACCGAGAAGCGGGTGTCGTCGATCGCCGAGCCCATGTACCAGGCACCGGCATTCACCGCGACGCCCTGGTCCAGCACCAGGCTGCGGTAGAGGTAGGAGGTCGGCCCGCCGCCCAACACCTCGGCCAGCAGCTCCAGGGCGTGGCTCTCGCCGTCGCGGGCGGTGATGCAGGAGGGGGTGAGGTAGAGCCGCTGCAGGGTCGGCTGCTCGACCTTCGGGTCGGCGACGCTGAGGCGGCGCGCCGCCCGCGGCTCCGGCTCCCGCGGCCGCACCCGCTGCGGCCGGGCGCCGCGCGGCGCCACCACGCCGTAGGTGTCGTCGGCGAGCCGCCGGACCTCGTCGGCGGTGACGTCGCCGGCGACCACCAGGATGGCGTTCTCCGGGGTGTAGAAGCGGCGGTAATAGTCGAGGGCGTGGGTGCGGTTCAGCTCCTCGATCTCGTGCATCCAGCCGATGATCGGGATGCCGTAGGGATGGTGCACGAACAGCGAGGCCGCCATCGCCTCGGAGAGCTGGGCCGCCGGATCGGTCTCGACCCGCATGCGTCGCTCCTCCAGCACCACGTCGCGCTCGGGGGCCACCACGGCGTCGTCGAGGATCAGGCCGGTCATCCGGTCCGCCTCGAAGCTCATCATGGTCTTCAGGTTCTCGCGGGCGACGCGCTGGAAGTAGGCGGTGTAGTCGAACGACGTGAAGGCGTTCTCCTGGCCCCCCAAGCTCGACACCGCCTTCGAGAAGGCGCCGACCGGATGGGTCTCGGTGCCCTTGAACATCAGGTGCTCGAGGAAGTGGGCGATGCCGGACTGGCCGAGCGGATCATCCGCCGAGCCGTTGCGGTACCACACCATGTGGGTGACGACCGGGGCGCGGTGGTCGGGCACCACCACCACGTCGAGGCCGTTGTCGAGCACGAAGGACGCCACGTCGGGACCGCCCGCCTCCGCTCGGCCGAAGGGCGCCGCGTCGGTGCGCAGGGTCGCGCTGACGGGGCAGACGAGGCCGGGGGCGGGGCGCATCCTGTATGGGGGCATCCTGATCTACCTTAGCCGGGCGGCCGGACGGGCCACCCGTGTTGGATCGTGAACCGGCTCACTTAAGAGAGGCTTGCGGCTCATGCGAGTCACGGGCCAGCGGGGCGTCCGAGCCGGCCGGCGGGCCGGCCACCGGGGTCGCTGGCCGTTAGAGACCCTGTTCTAGAGCATTTTGTGGCAGGGGGGACCCGAGAACTGCGGAGAAATGCACTCGACGCAGATCGGCTCCGTTATGGCTTAGTTGAAGCGTGAACGGACATTCATCGGAAGCTTGACCTTCCTGCTGCCAGAGCGGCCCTTGGGGCAATCTGGCCCGAAGCCCTGCATGGCGAGCGGGTCTCGACCAACGAAAACCCCGGGTCGCTGGTGCGGCCCGGGGCTGGAACTCGGAGACGGTCTCGGAAACGTTACTGGCGCGAGCGCAGATAGGCGCCGGGATCGGCCTGCTCGCGGTCGCTGATCATCGCGTTCGGGCCCTTCTCGGTGCGGGCGATCTTGCCGTTCGGCGGCTTGCGGTAGCCGGTCGGCGGCTCGGTCAGCGCGTCGCGGGACGGCTCGACGTCGGGAAGGTTCGGATCCTCGTCCGCCTTCTTGCCGGCCAGCAGCTGCATCGGGTTGAGCCAGAACGACTCCTTGACGTTGTCGCCCGGCTTGTAGGTCGGCTCCGTCGTCATGCTGGCGCCCTCGCGCCGGCCGGCCCGCATCTCCTGGACCGAGATCGTGGCGTTGTTGTCGCTCATCCGGCCGCTATAGCCGCGGGTGATCGGCTTGCGGTCCTCGGCGGCACGGCGGTCGCGGGCGGCGGCCTCGGGATCGGTCGGCCATTGCGGGTTGGCCTCGCGCACGGCGCGGCGATCGACCGGCGGCGGCAGGGCGGCCTTGTCCATGTGCGGCGGCAGCACCAGGGGCGCGCGCTCGCGATAGGTGATGGTCGGCCGCTGGGGCTCGATCAGGCCGATCGACGACAGGGCGTTCTTCATCGCGACGCCCTCCTGGGCGTACGCGCCAGACGAGACCGCGAGGCCCGCGACCGTCACCGCGGCGAATATCGTGCGCTTGTCGAGCATGCTGGCCCCCTTGCCTGTCCCGCTCCCCTGCTTGCGAGCTTGGGTGGGGGCGGTTTCGGGCGAAGGTATGGCGTGGCGTCGAGCGGGCGCAACGCCTGGACCCGGCGTGGCGCCCGCGACACACACGAGTTTTCAGGTCTGCCCGCCCGTTGCCGGGGCCCGGCGGCGCTCCAGCACCAGCCCGTCGTAGAGGAGTCCGACCACGCCGAAGACGATGCCGGCATCCGCCACGTTGAACACGTACCAGGACCAGGCCCCGGCATGGAGGTGGACGAAGTCGAACACCGCGCCGTAGGCGGCGCGGTCGATGGCGTTGCCGATCGCCCCGCCGACGATGAGGCCGAGCGAGCCGGCGAGCCAGCGGCTGCCGGCCCGGGCCATCCACACCGAGAGCGCGACCGTCGCCACCAGCGACACGCCCACCAGCAGCCAGCGCCCGAGCGCCGAATCCTGCTGGAACAGCCCGTAGGAGACGCCGCGGTTCCACACCACGATCAGCTGCGCGAAGGGCGCGAGCACCACCGGCTCGCGCAGGGGCAGATCGGCGAGGAACAGGAGGCCGAGCTTCGTCCCCTGGTCGAGGACCAGGGTGACGAGCGCGACCAGGAGCCCGAAGGGGAGGGGACGCATCCCTTGAGGTCTACTCGGCGGCCTTGGCGTGGAGCGCGTCCCACTCGCGCAGGGCCTGCGCGTCGCGGGGCGTCACGTCCGGGTAGTCCGGATCGCTGCCGACGCTGGGCAACACCTTCCACGAGCGGGCGCATTTGCGACCCTGCGCGAGGGCCGGCACCACCGCGACGCCCTTGACCTCGTCGAGCCGGAAGGCGTCCGCCGGACCCTCCCCGGCCTCGACCGCGATGTCCGACGTGATGCAGACCTCCGCGAAATCGATGCCGTCGAGGCTCGCCAGCAGATCGGAATCGGCGACGAAGACCTTCGGGGCCGCTTCGAGGCTCGCGCCGATGCGCTTTGCGGCGCGCTCGATCTCGAGCGCCCCCGTCACCACCCGGCGCACCCGGCGGATCTTGGCCCAGCGCTTGGCCAGGACCTCGTCGCGCCACGCGGCCGGGGTCTCCGGCAGGGTCTCGGTGTGGACCGAAGCCGTCTCGGAGGGGTAGCGCGCGAGCCAGGCCTCCTCCGCCGTGAAGGCGAGGACCGGGGCGAGCCAGACGGTGACGCGCCGGAAGACCTCGTCGACGACGGTGAGCGCGGCCCGCCGGGTCTCCGACGAGATCGGGTCGCAGTAGAGCGCGTCCTTGCGCACGTCGAAGTAGAACGACGACAGGTCGCCGGTCATGAAGCCGTTGAGCAGGGCCACCACCCGCTTGGTGTCGAAGGTGCGGAAGGCGTCGCGGATCTCGCCGTCGAGCTCGGCGAGACGGTGCAGGATGAAGCGC
Source organism: Methylobacterium sp. 17Sr1-1 (assembly GCF_003173775.1). Classification (NCBI taxonomy): domain Bacteria; kingdom Pseudomonadati; phylum Pseudomonadota; class Alphaproteobacteria; order Hyphomicrobiales; family Methylobacteriaceae; genus Methylobacterium; species Methylobacterium sp. 17Sr1-1. Next base: position 5,008,341 of record NZ_CP029552.1, read on the forward strand.
TCCAGCTCCGGCATCGCCTCGGGGGCGACGCGATCCTCGGGCCGGTGATGGGCGAGCGTGCCCAGCATCCAGCGCAGCGAGTTGCGCAGCTTGCGGTAGGTCTCGGAGAAGGTCTTGATGATCTCCGGGCCGATGCGCAGGTCGTCGGTATAGTCGGAGGCCGCCACCCACAGGCGCAGGATGTCGGCGCCCGAGCTCTTGATCACGTCCTGCGGCGCGACGGTGTTGCCCTTCGACTTCGACATCTTCTCGCCCTTGGAGTCGAGGACGAAGCCGTGGGTCAGCACCACGTCGTAGGGCGCGCGATCGCGGGTGCCGCAGGATTCGAGCAGCGAGGAGTGGAACCAGCCGCGGTGCTGGTCCGAGCCCTCGAGATACATCACCGTGTCCTCACCGCCGTCGCGGCGGCGACGGATGCCGGCGAGGCCCGGAAAGGCGTCCGGGTCGTCGAGCGTGAAGGCGTGCGTGGAGCCCGAATCGAACCAGACGTCGAGGACGTCGGTCACCTTCTCGTAGGCGGCCGGGTCGTAGTCCGGCGCGAGGAAGCGGGCGCCGTCGGCATCGGTGAACCAGGCATCCGCCCCCTCCGCCGCGAAGGCGGCGTGGATGCGGGCATTGACCGTCTCGTCGCGAAGAAGCTCGCCGGTCTCGCGGTGCACGAACACCGTGATCGGCACGCCCCAGGCGCGCTGGCGCGACACCACCCAGTCCGGGCGGTTGGCGATCATGCCGGTGATGCGGTTCTGCCCCTGCGGCGGCACCCACTGGGTCACGGCGATCTCGCGCAACGCCACGTCGCGGAGGGTCGCGTCGTTGAGCGTCGCCACCGGCTTGTCGAGGGCGATGAACCATTGCGGCGTGTTGCGGAAGATGACCGGCTTCTTCGAGCGCCAGGAATGCGGGTAGCTGTGCTTGAGCGTACCGCGGCCGACCAGCGTTCCGGCGGCGGTCAGCGCGGCGATCACCGCCTTGTTGGCGTCGCCCTTCTGGCCCTTCTCGTCGAGGACGCGCTTGCCGGTGAGGCCGGGCGCCGCCTCGGTCAGCACGCCGTCGGCATCGACCGTGTAGGGGATCGTCGTCTCGATGGCGCGCTCGCGCAACTGGCGGCCGTTGGCCATCCAGACCTCGAAATCCTCGCGGCCGTGGCTCGGCGCGGTGTGAACGAAGCCGGTGCCGGCCTCGTCGGTGACGTGCTCGCCCTCCAGCATCGGCACGGCGTGGCCGTAGCCGTCGTTCCAGGCGGCGAGCGGGTGGGCCAGCGTCAGGCCGGCGAGGTCTTCGCCTGAGACGTCGCTCAGTCGCTCGAAGGACTCGACCCGCGCTGCCTTGAAGACGTCGCCCGCCAGTTTGTCAGCAACAACGTAACGAACACCAGGTTGAGACCAGTTCTCTTGAGGCGCAGCAACGACACGATACAGTCCGTAGGATACTTTTCTGGAATAGGCGACCGCCCGGTTGGCCGGGATCGTCCAGGGGGTGGTGGTCCAGATGACGATCCGGGCGTCTTGCAAGTCCGGGGCCGTCTTCGAGGCGACGACCGGGAAGGCGGCCCAGATGGTGTCGCTGACGTGGTCCTCGTACTCGACCTCGGCCTCGGCGAGCGCGGTCTTCTCGACCACCGACCACATCACCGGCTTCGAGCCGCGATAGAGCTGGCCGGTGGTGGCGAACGTCATCAGCTCGCGGGCGATCGCGGCCTCGGCCGGGTAGGCCATGGTCAGGTAGGGATGGTCCCAGTCGCCGGTGACGCCGAGGCGCTTGAACTCCTCCCGCTGCACCGACAGCCAGTGCTCGGCGAAGGTCCGGCACTCGCGCCGGAACTCGACCACCGGCACCTCGTCCTTGTTGCGGCCGGCGGCGCGGTACTGCTCCTCGATCTTCCACTCGATCGGCAGGCCGTGGCAATCCCAGCCCGGGACGTAGTTGGCGTCGTGCCCGAGCGCGCCCTGCGTGCGGACGACGATGTCCTTCAGGATCTTGTTGAGCGCCGTGCCGATGTGGATGTGGCCGTTGGCATAGGGAGGACCGTCGTGCAGCACGAATTTCGGCCGGCCGGCGGCGGCCTCGCGGATGCGGGCGTAGAGATCGGTCCTCGTCCAGCGCGCCAGGATCTCCGGCTCGCGCTGCGGCAGGCCGGCCCGCATCGGGAACTCGGTGACCGGCAGGAACAGGGTCTCGGAATAGTCGCGCCCGGCGGCGGGCTTAGGCTCGGGCTTATGCTCGGTCATGGAAATCAAGGCTCGTCTGGGGCGCGGACGCGCAGCCCTCTTGAGGGAATCGCAGCGGCGAAACGGCAGCAACCCGGCCTTCCGCGCGGCCGCGAGCGGCCCTCAGGCGGAAGCCGGGCTCGTAATTCGCCGGATGGCGACGCGGCGCGGGTGCGATTCGATCATCCGGCGCTTCTAGCAGCGGCGGGCGGGCGGGGGAAGCGGGGTGTTGCGGGGAGGGCAGTGTCCGATCGTCGGCACTCGTTGCGAAGTATCGTACCGTAGCGTCAGCCTACGGCTGCGACTCTGATGCGCTGCACGGATCTCGCCCCACGACGCCCGCCGACATCGCGCTCGCTCGTCTCACGACTCTCGGTGCCGCGTCCGAGCCTCTGCGCCTGGATGGCGAGTGTCATGGCGTCGATTTCGTGCGCCGCCTGTTCGAGGACCATGCGACCGGCGCCAACCGCTTTGACCGACCCGGGGAGAGGCTGCTCAGAGCTTGGCACGGCGGCCATCTCGTCGGGGTCGGCGGGCTGAACGGCGATCCTTACGTCGCGGACAACGGGATCGGCCGTTTGCGGCACCTCTACGTCCTCGCGGCGCACCGACGCCTCGGCCTCGGCGCCGTGCTGGTGCGAGCCCTGCTCCGGGAGGCCGAGGGTCACTTCCGGGTCGTTCGCCTGCGCACGGTGTCGGCAGAGGCGGCCGCGTTCTACCGGCGCCTCGGATTTCAGGAAACCGCCGAGCCGAACGCCACGCACGTCATCCCCGTGAGGCTCCTCCGGTAACCCACGACACCGTCCCCGCCTCGACCAGCACCATCGCGCCGATCCCGATCAGCACGAACGGCGTCGCGACCCGGCCGAACCGGCGGATCGGCGCGCTCAAAGCCGGATGCCGCACGAGCCCGCGGGCGAGGGCGAGCCAGAGCGCGGTCATGACGGCGAAGACGGCGACGAACAGGATCAGCCGGGAGGTCGGCGCGGTGGCGAAGACCGGCGTGTAGATGCCGAGATTGTCGCCGCCATTGGCGATCGTCACCCCGGCGACCGCGAGCGTGTTGCCGAGAGAGGCCGCGCCGCGCGCGGGCTCGTCCTCCGCCTCGTCCCTCAGGGTGACGAGGCGGCGACACCCGAGCCCGATCGGGACGAGGCCCAGCAGGCCGAGCCAGGCCGGCGGCACCGCCAGAGACAGGAGCGCGCCGGCGAGCGCCGCCAGCACCAGGGCGGCGATGCCGAGGCCTTGCCCGACGACGATCTGGCCCGGACGGTAGCGCGGATCCGAGAAGAAGCCGATCAGCACGACGATGTCGTCGAGGTTGGTCGAGGCGAACAGGACGAGTGCGACGCCGAGATCGGTCAGCAGGGGCATGATCCTCCGACGGAACGGGGCGCGGCTTCGCGCGGTTGACGGACAGGCTCAGTCGTCTCGGAGCTTCGTCATGAAGATCCTGCTCTCCGCACTCGCCTTCGCCGCGCTGTCGACCGTCCCGGCCGTCGCCCTGGAGCGGAGTGCGCCGCCGCGGCCGATTCCGGAGGATGTCGACGCCACCGGGTCGGTGACGCCGACCGACCCGCTGCTGATCCCCGACGACGATCCCGGCACGATGCGCCGCGCCAAGCGCCCGCGGGCGCGCGACGCCGACAACGACGCGCCGATCCGCGAATTCATCCCGGAATAGCGTCCGGATAACCGGCACCTCACCCCTGCCGGGTCACGCGAGCCAAGGTCATCCCAGCATCGAGGGCGTGCGGTCCGCTTCCAGCATCCGCTTCGCCTCGGCTGCGTCCTCGTGCATGCGGGCGACCAGGGCTTCGGCGCTGTCGAAGCGCGCCTCTCCGCGGATGAAGCCGGCGAACTCGACCGCGATGCGCTGGCCGTAGAGATCGCCGGAAAAGTCGAACAGGTAGGTCTCGAGGAGCGGCGCGCCGTCGTCGAAGGTCGGGCGGCGGCCGTAGCTCGCCACGCCGTCGCGCACGCCGCCGTCGTTCAGGCGGGCGCGCACCGCGTAGATGCCGTGGGCGAGCGCGCAGGCATCGAGCGCGACGTTAGCGGTCGGGAAACCGAGAGTGCGGCCGCGCTTGTCGCCGTGGCGAACCTCGCCCTCGACGAACCAGCGATAGCCGAGAAGGTGGTTGGCCGTTGCGACGTCGCCGGCCTCGAGGGCCGCGCGGATCGCGCTCGACGAGACCGGCGCCTCGCCGCCGCCGGCGGCCACCGCCGGAACGATCCGGCAGGCGAGGCCGTTCTCGGCGCAGAGCGCCTCCAGCATCGCCGGCGTGCCCTCGCGGCCGCGGCCGAAATGGAAGTCGTGGCCGATCACCACGCCCGACAGGCCGAGTTCGCCCTTGAGGGTCCCGGCGACGAAGTCCGCCGCGCTCGTGCCGGCGAGCCCCGCGTCGAACCGGCGGACGAAGGCGCCGTCGATGCCGAGCCGCCGCAGCACCGCGAGCTTCTCGCCCTCGCCGGTGAGGCGGAACATCGCCGTGTCGGGCGAGAAGAAGGCGCGGGGATGCGGCTCGAAGGTGAGGACGGCGCTCGGCCGGCCGAGATCCGCCGCCATCTCCCGCACCGCCGCGATCAGGGCGCGGTGGCCCTGATGGATGCCGTCGAAATTGCCGAGCGCCGCGACCGCGCCCCCGAGGGCCCCGGGCACCGGCTCGCCGTCGCGGTGGACGGGGAAGGGCGACGCGACGGGGCGCGGGGCAGTCTCGTCGCGCGGCATCAACGGTCCTTGGCTTGACGGAAGCGGGGGCTGTCCCGAAGGCGGCCGGACCCTGTCGAAATCCGCTCGTGGGGTCAAGCCGCAAGCGGGCGGCGGGGGTGCCCGGCCGGATTAACCCCTTCTCAAGGGGGGCGGAAGTACAAGCTCAGACCAGAAGCGCCGTCCGGTGCTTCCCCTGATGATCCAAGCGGGGTTCGTCGCGCACGGGGATGCGTCGCGCCCGCCACCGGAGCCGTAAGCCATGGCCCTTGACCTCGGCATGCCGATCCTCGTCGTGGACGATTACCAGACGATGGTCCGCATCATCCGCAACCTGCTGAAGCAGCTCGGCTTCGAGGATGTCGACGACGCCTCGGACGGCACCGGCGCCCTGGCGAAGCTGAAGACGAAGAAGTACGGTCTCGTGATCTCCGACTGGAACATGGAGCCGATGACCGGGTACGAGCTGCTGCGCCACGTCCGGGCCGACGACGCCCTGCGCACCACGCCGTTCATCATGGTCACCGCCGAGTCGAAGACTGAGAACGTCATCGCGGCGAAGAAGGCCGGCGTGAACAACTACATCGTGAAGCCGTTCAACGCCCAGACGCTGAAGACCAAGATCGAGGCGGTCTGCGGCGCGTGATCGCGCCGGCGCGGTGACGGGCGGCGTCTCCCGGGCGCGGGACCGGGCGGCCAGGGCCGAGAGGCCGGCCGCTCCCCCGCGCCGGACCGCCCGGCCGCACCGAGTACCGTGATCGCTGGCGCATGAGATCCGCGCCCGAGATGCCCGGTCCCAGGATCGACGATCCGCGGACATCCGATCCGAGAACAACCCATTCGCGGGGAGCGACCACGTGCTCAGGCAGATGACGGCGGGACCGCGATCCGCCCTCAACCGGCTGCTGGGCGGCCAGGAGGCGCCCGTGGCCCGCGCGACCCAAGCCGATCCGGCGCCCCAGGCCGCCGCGGTGAACGAGCTGCGCGAGATCGCCGACTACATCACCAAGCTCAAGCGGGGCATCGCGGCGCTGAGGGCCCAGGAGCTCACCCGCGACCGCATCCCGATGGCGCATGACGAGCTCGGCAGCGTCGTCGCCGCCACCGCCAGCGCGACCAACCGGATCATGGAATCGGCCGAGGCGATGATGGCCATCAAGGCCAAGACCCTCGACGAGTACCGCAGCCAGGTCGAGGCGCATATCGGCGACATCTTCGAGGCCTGCACCTTCCAGGACATTACCGGCCAGCGCATCTCCAAGGTCGTGGAGGCCCTGGGCCAGCTCGAGAAGCGCCTGTCGCAGTTCTCCACCGTGGTGAACGTCCGCGACGGCGAGGCCGAGCACGACCCGGAGGAGGCCCGCCGCAAGGCCCGCGCCGAGACGCTGCTGCTCAACGGCCCGCAGCTCAAGGGGCCGGCGACCCCGCAGGACGCGATCGACGCCCTGTTCTCCTGAGTGGGCCCGCGTCCACAGGACCGGGATGCGGCTCGCCGCGTCCCGGCCTCTCGCCGTTGCTACCAGCGCAGCAGGTCGATCACGCCGTCCGGATGCACGGCCTGGGCCTCGAGCCAGTGGGCGATGTCGCCGAGCGGGGCGCCCGCCGCGACGCCCAGCTCCTCGGCGTGGATGCCGCGCGCCACCAGCAGGGAGGCGATGCCGAAGGCCCGCGCGCCGGCGACGTCGGTGCGGATCGCGTCGCCGATGGCGAGCACCCGGTCGCGGGGGAGGGGAGCGCCGCCGTCGAGCGCCTCCGCCGTCGCGAGCGCCGCCTCGTAGACGGGGACGTGCGGCTTGCCGGCATAGACCACCGCGCCGCCCATCTCCTCGTAGAGCGCCGCGATCGCACCGGCGCAGGGAATCAGCCGCTCGCCGCGCTCGACCACGAGGTCGGGATTGGCGCAGATCAGGGTGACGCCGCGGGCGGCCCAGGGCTCCAGCACGGCGCGGTAATCCGCCGCCGTCTCGACCTCGTCGTCGAGGAGGCCGGTGACGACCACGTGGGCGGCATCATGCGGCCCGCCGCGGGCGAGATCGAGGCCCTCGAAGATCGGCAGGTCGCGGTCGGGCCCGAGATGGTGCATCGGGGCGTCCGCCCGCTCGGCGAGCAGCCGGCGGGTGAGGTCGCCCGAGGTGACGATGGTGTCGTAGGCGGTGCGCGGGACTCCGAACGAGTCGAGCTGCGCCAGCACGGCGCTGCCCGGCCGCGGCGCGTTCGAGACCAGCACCACCCGGCGCGGCCGCTCGCCTGGCAGGGCGCGGAAGCGCGTCAGCGCGTCGCTCGCGCCCCGGTGGGCGTGGACGCCGTCGTGCAGCACGCCCCAGACGTCGCACAGGATCAGGTCGAAGCTCGACGCGATGCCGGCGATCCCGCTCAGGATCGCGACCTCGCCCGGATGGCTCGCGCGGATCATCTCTGCCACTCCTGCCCGCCTCGTCCTCGCTGCATCGCAGCAGGAGGTCGCACCGGGCTTAAAGGCCGTTCGCCCCGAACGCAACGTCCGGACTGAAATCGTTTACACAACCTCGTCACAGGAGCGGACGATCACAGGATGACCATCCGGTCGACGTCGACGAGGCCGCGATCGGTGATCTTGAGGTGCGGGATCACCGGCAACGGCAGGAAGGCGACCTGCAGGAACGGCTCGGGCAGGGTGCAGCCGAGCCCGCGTGCGGCCTCGCGCAAGGCCGGCAGGGCGTCGCGGACCGCCTCGAAGGGCAGGTCGCTCATCAGGCCGGCGATCGGCAGCGCCAATTCCGCCAGGATGCCGGTCTCGTCGGCCACCACGAAGCCGCCCTGCAGCGCGATCAGCCGGTCGACTGCCCGCGCCATGGCATCGGGATCGGCGCCGACGACGCAGAGGTTGTGGCTGTCGTGCCCGACCGAGGAGGCGATGGCGCCGCGCTTGAGCCCGAAGCCCTGGACGAGGCCGCGGCCGATGCTGCGGGTGCCGTGGCGCGCCACCACGGCCACCATCGCCACGTCCTGGTGTAGGTCCGGCACCGCCGACAGCGTCAGGCGCCGGTGCTCGGTGATGATCCGGCCCGGCACCACGCCGATCACCGAGGTCTCGCCCGCCGGCACCGGCACGGCGAGGTCTTCGGCCGAGACCGGCTCGGCCCGCACGCTGCGGCGGCCCGGCGGCGGGGTCACGGACCGCGCGGCGAACAGGGCCTCCTCGACGAGGCGGCCGGCGGAGAAGACGGACGAGACGGCGCAGGATTCGAGGTCGTCGAGGAGCACGATGTCGGCCCGCCTGCCCGGCGCGATCATCCCGCGGTCGGTGAGCCCGAAGGCTGTGGCGGCGCTGAGCGAGGCGGCACGGTAGGCGGCGAGCGGCGGCACCCCCAGCGAGATCGCCGTGCGGATCAGGTGGTCGAGATGGCCCTCCTCGGCGATGTCGAGGGGGTTGCGGTCGTCGGTGCAGAAGGCGAGGAACGGCGCCGCGCGCTCGGTGAGGAGCGGGGCGAGGGCGTGCAGGTCCTTCGAGACCGAGCCCTCGCGGATCAGCACGGTCATGCCCTTTCGGATCTTCTCCAGCGCTTCTTGCGCGCCCGTCGCCTCGTGGTCGGTGCGGATGCCGGCGGCCGCGTAGGCGTTGAGGGCGTGCCCCGACAGGAGCGGCGCGTGGCCGTCGACGTGGCGGCCCTCGAAGGCCGCGAGCTTGGCGAGGCATCCGGGATCGGCCGCGACCACGCCGGGGAAGTTCATGAACTCGGCCAGGCCGAGCGAGCGGGGATGGTCGCGGTAGCGCGACAGGTCCGCGGCCTCGATCCGGGCGCCGGCGCTCTCGAGGCCGGTCGCCGGCACGCAGGAGGAGAGCTGGACCCGGATGTCCATCACCGTCTCAGCCGAGGCCGCGAGCGCGTAGTCGAAGGCGGCGGTGCCGATCACGTTGGCGAGCTCGTGCGGGTCCCAGATCGCCGTGGTGACCCCGTGCGGCAGCACGCAGCGGTCGAATTCGTGCGGGGTGATGAGCGAGGATTCGACGTGGAGATGGGTGTCGATGAAGCCCGGGACGGCGATGCGCCCCCCGGCCTCGATCACCCGGGCACCCTCGTAGCGGCCGTAGGTGCCCACCACCGTGTCGCCGCAGACCGCGATGTCGGTCTCCGCCAACTCGCCGGTGACGAGGTCGAGGAGGCGGGCGCCGCGGATCACCAGATCGGCGGGCGCACGGCCCGCCCCTTGCGCGATCCGGCGGGCGATGAGGTCCGACATCGGGGGCCTTTCAGCTGCAGAAGTCCCCGAATGCTAGGCGGAAGGGGCGGTCGCCGCTACCGGTTCGTCATCCGCTACACGGCCCGGCGCAGCGTGTCCCGGAAGGCGCGGCGGACCGGCGGGGGCGGGTCGTCCGCCGGCGGCTGCGGCTCGGGCGCCGGCTCCGGGGCGGGGGGCGAGAGCACCTCGGGCCGCACCACGCGGGGAGGCGAGAACACCGCCCCTTGCGCGAGCGGCAGGTCGAGGTCGATCAGGTCGGGCACGTCGGTCTCGCGCTCGACGCCCTCCGCCACCAGCCGGATCCCCGACCGGGCGAGGGAGACGGCGAGCGCCGCGCCGTGCTCGCCGAGCAGGGTGTCGAGGCCGACCTTGGCGTAGCTCGCCCCGAGGGACGCGAGCGCGGCGGCGTCGAGGCGCGGATCGGCCACCCGGTCGACCGCGAGGCCGATCCGCTCGCGCAAGGAGCGCAGCGCGCTCGCCTGCTCGGCGTCGAGGCTGCGCCAGCTGCGCTGCGGCAGCGCCAGGATCATCCGGCCGGCGAGTTCCGGGTGCAGGTCGATCAGGCGGCCGACGGCCCGCAGGAAGCCCGGCTCGAACAGCGAGCCCGGCGACAGGGCGTAGGCCACCGGCGTCTCGCTGCCGCGGGAGGCGAGGTGCTGGCCGATCGCCGTCACGCGGGCGAGCATCAGCCGGTCGAGCTCGGTGGTGCGGCCGTGCCGCTCCAGCACCCGGAGGAACTCCGCCGGGGACAACAGGGCCTCGCCGACGCGCAGGCGGGCCAGGGCCTCGTAGAAAGCCACCTTGCGCTGCGGCAGGCTGACGACCGGCTGCAGGTGGACCTCGAGCCCCTGCGCGAGGGCGGCGAGGATCTCGGCCTCGGAATGGGTCTCGGCGGCGGGCTCCGGCACGAAGGGGCGGCGCGGCGCCGGGGCGGCCTCCCGCGGCAGGATCGAGTCGGCGGGCGCCGGGGCGGCGGGTATGGGGGCGGCGGGCGCGGGGGCCACCGGCGTGGCCGCGAGCTCGGCCAGCCAGGACGGTGCGGCGGGCTGGGCGGGCGCAGCCGGCGCGAACCCGGCGGACGGGGCCGCGGCGTAGCCCCGCATCTCGGACTGGGCGGCCGGCCGGGGTGCCGGCGCGTAGGCGGGCGCCGCCTGAACATGCACGGGCGGGACCGGAGCCTGCGGGACCGGGGCCTGCGCGGTGTGAGCCTGAGGGACGGGGGCCTGGGGCGGCTGTACGAAGGCGGGGGCCGCGGGCTGGACCGCGGCGGCCGGCCCGGCCTTCAGGCGGGTCAGGTCCTCGTCCTGGACCGCCACCGCCATGGCGAGCTCGCGCACGATGCCGCCGAGCAGGCCGATCTCGGCCGTGACCTCGGACAGGCCGCTCTCCAGGTCCGCCGCCGGGGCGGCCGGCGTCTCCCGCTGCTCCAGCGTCACCAGGCGGCGCGAGAGCAGATCGATCTCGCCCGACATCTTCTCGACCTGGCGGGCGAGGCGTCCGGCGCGGCGCATGGCAAGCGCGGTGGCCACCCCGCCGAGAAGGGCGGCCGCGAGGGCGGTCCCGGCCACGGCCCCGAGGAGCGGCGCGGACAGGAACGCGACCGCGAGGCAGAGCCCGCCGGCCGCGAGGAAGGAGAGGCTGAGGGCAACCCGGCTCACCGACGACCCGCCGGCGCGCCGGCCGGTGATGAGGGCCATCGCGATACCTCTTACGCATCGAGAACAGGACGGGTTCCGCAAATCCCGGCCTTCCCGGTTGTCGCCGAGGCGCCGTGGACCCGCAAGACGCCGCCTCGGGCTGCCCACGGATTTCGCGGCACCCTTGTCCGGAATGCCGCAATACCCGAGATGGCTTGCGCGGCCCTGGTGCGCCGCAGCGGCAAAGGAGCGCGTGCGATGACGGATCGGTCGGGCGAGCGGATGGAACTCCTGATGAAGGTCGAGGGCATGACCTGCCAGGGCTGCGTCGCGGCGGTGACGAAGGCGGTCCAGCGCCTCGACCCGGCGGCGCAGGTGAACGTGGACCTGGAGACCGGCCGGGTCGCGGTCGTGACCGACGCCCAGGCCCTCGACGTGGCCCAGGCTCTCGGCCGCGCCGGGTACGAGGCCGAGGCCATGACCGGCTGAAGCACGACCGGGCGAGGTGACGAGCGGGTGAGATCGCGCCCGCGCCGAGCGACCGGGGGACAAGAATCCCGGTCTCGGCGCGCTCTAACGTTCGTTTAAGCCGGCTCTGCGAGGGTTTCGACAGTTCGCAGTGTAGGGGCGCCGGGGCCGCGAGGTCACCCGCGCTGGCGTGGCGGTGTGCGTATCAACAGTGCCTTTGCGTCCCTGATCGATGCCCGTCTGACGGGTCTCGTCCACGATACCGCGGCGGGCGACCCGGCCGAGCGGGCCCGCCATGAGCGGTTCCTGATCTCGCGGCTCGCCACCGGCGCGGTGCTGATGGCGATGCTGCCGCCCTATCTGCTCTGGCGCGGCGTTCCGACGCTGGTCGAGGCGGCGGCGGCGGCCTGCCTGATGCTCCCGGTGATCGCGGCCCTGCTGCTGGCGCGTACCGGCAACCTCACGCTCGCCCACGGCCTGTCCTCGGCGGCGCTGACCGGGCTCGTTGTCTGCCTGGCGAGCCTCACGGGCGGTCCGACCTCGGCGGCGGCGATCTGGCTGGTGATGATCCCGGTCGAGGCCCTGCTCGCCGGCTCGTACCGGGCCGCCCTGGTGGCGGCCGCGTTCGCGATCCTGGGGGCGGTGGCGGTCGCGGTGATCGAGCCCGCGCCGGGCCTCGGTTTCTTCGCCTGGCCGGCGGCCCTGGCGATGCCGGTCTTCGCCATCACGGCGATCTGCCACGTGCTGGCGTTGTCCGTGGAGCATTGCCGCCGCGAGGGCCGCTGGAGCGACCGGCTGAATGCCGCGACCTTGCGCGACGCCCTGCTCCTCGACGCCATCGACGACCTCGTCACCTGGCACGACCGCAACGGCAGCGTGCTGCAGGCGAGCCCGGCCGCCCGCTCGCTCGCCGGGACGACCCCGGACGCGCTCGAGGGCCGCGGCCTGTTCAACCGCGTCCATGTCTCCGACCGGCCGGCCTTCCTGACCGCGCTGAGCGACGCCGCCGGCCAGGCCCAGCCGGTGACGGTGCAGTTCCGCCTGCACGCCGCCGGCGAGGCGGGCGGGACCGGCCGGGTGATCTGGGCCGAGATGCGGGCCCACCGCATCCCGGGCGCGGCGATGCCGGCACTCCCCGGCGAGGCCGCCGTGGTGGCGGTGACCCGGGACGTCTCGGAGCACAAGCGCCGGGCCGAGGAGCTCGACCAGGCCCGGGCCGCGGCCGAGCGCGCCGACGAGGTCAAGAGCCGCTTCCTCGCCACCGTGAGCCACGAGCTGCGCACGCCGCTCAACGCCATCATCGGCTTCTCGGAGATGCTGGAGGCCGAATCGACCCTGGCGCTCGGCCCCGAGCGGCGGCGGGAATATGCCGGCATCATCCATTCCTCGGGCCAGCACCTGCTGGAGGTGGTCAACGCGCTGCTCGACATGTCGCGGATCCAGAGCGGCAACTTCGACTACGCGCCCGAGCCGTTCGACCTCGCGGGCCTCGCCCGCGGCGTCTGCGACCTGATGCAGATCCGCGCCGACCAGGGCGGCGTGCGTCTGCGGCGCGAGATCGCCGCCGACCTGCCGGAGGTCGCGGCGGATGCCCGCGCCTGCCGGCAGATGCTGATCAACCTGCTGTCGAACGCGGTGAAGTTCACGCCCCGCGGCGGCGACGTGGTGCTCTCGGTGCGCCGGGTGTTCGACCGGATCGAGATGGCGGTGGTCGATACCGGCATCGGCATCGCCGAGGCCGACCTGCCCCGCCTCGGCGACCCGTTCTTCCAGGCCGGCCTCGGTGCCGGCGCCGGCTACGGCCGCCCGCACGAGGGCACGGGGCTCGGGCTCTCGGTGGTGCGCGGCCTCGTCGGGCTGCATCACGGCGAACTGATCGTCGAGAGCAGCCCGTCCTGCGGCACGAAGGTGGTGGTCGCCCTGCCGCTCGATTGCCGCGGCGCCCGCGCCGTGCCGGGCGGCCCGGTGCCGATCCGCACCGGGTCCCTCGCGCGGACCTTCGTCGACGAGCGGCCCGCCACGATGCGGCTGACGGGCTGACGTGAGCGACTCAGGCCCGGTCCATCCACCCCTGGTCCGCCCCAAGGCGGACCGGTCCCGAACGGAACGATCCAAGGCCGACCGACCCGGCCCGGATCGTTCGACGCCGGAAGGAGAGGCGATGTCCGAGGCGCCGGCCCGGAAACCCGTCGAGGCGACAGCCCGGCGACACGATCCCGAGGTGGCGCTGACCGCCGAGGCGCGGCCGGCCCCGCGCCCGCGGCCGGCTCCCCGCGCGCCGCGTGCGCCGAGAGCCGCCCCGCGCCCTGCCGGCCCCCTCGATCGCCTGCGGCTCAGGGCCGACCGGATCCTGCGCCATCCCGCCGGCATCGTCGGCGGCCTCCTCGCCCTCGGGGCGGTGGCGGCGGTGGCGGCGAACGCCCTCAGCTTCCAGACCGGCCGCCACCCCGCACCCCTCTTTGCCAAGGGGCCGGCCAAGGCGCCGCCGGGCCCCGCGCCCGCCGGCGAGGCCGCGCCCGGCGCGACGGCGAAGGCCGAGGCGCCGCGCAGCGCGGGCGACGCGGGGTCGCGGTCCAAGCCGGACGGAATCGGCGCGCTGATCCGGGACGAGGATCACGGCACCGCCTCGGTCGCCCCGAAGGCTGCGCCGGCCAAGGTCGCGCCGGTCAAGACCGTGGCCGGCAAGGACGCCGCCGGGAAAACTGCGCCGGCCGGCCACGCGCCGGTCCGGGAGGCGAGGGCGGCGGAGCCGGTCAAGGCCTCGGCGCTCCACACCGCGCCGGCTCCCGGTGCCAAGCCCGACAAGGCGGTCGCCTACGCGCAGCGCGCCCTGATCAAGCTCGGCTACGGCCCGCTCACCGTCGACGGCATCGCCGGTCCGACCACCCGCGCGGCGCTCGCCCGCTTCGAGCGCGAGCGCCGCCTGCCTGGCGCCAGCGTGGCGCGCCGGACGCTCCAGGAGCTCGAGGCGCGCTCGGGCCTCAAGCCGGAGTAGAGGGGAGGGGGCGTGCTGCCGCCCGCGCGTCTCTGCGAGATGCAGGGGTCGGAGCGGCTCCGACCTCTCGCGCGATCAGACGTGGCCCGTCTCGACCGCGAGACAGATCTCATCCGCTTGCAGGGGCTCGAGCCGCTCCTTCAAGACGTCGAACGTCTCCGGCGCGATGAAGAGACTGCGCTCCGCCCGTTCGTTGCGCGCCGCCACCCGCCGCCGCGCCTCCTCTTCCGAACATTCGACCCTGTAGAGGAGCGCGCGGGCCCCGCATCCCTCGGCGAGGCGGCGGGCGTGGTCGCGCTCGGCGCGGCGCCAGAAGCCGTAATCCAGCACGACATCGACGCCGAGGCGCAGGCAGCGGGTCCAGATCGGCTCCATCAGGTCGAGGATCGCCGCGGCGTGAAGCGGGAAGGTCTCGGCCGGTGGGTTCTCGCCGAACAGCCGCGCCATCCACTCGTCCGGGGTGAAGCGCACGGCGCGGTGCCGGTGTTCGAGGTCGCGCGCCAGGGTCGTCTTGCCGGAGCCCAGGAAGCCGAACAGGAGGTGGGCCGTCGCCATCGTTCAAGCCTCGATGCGCTCGAACCAGAACTCCGGGGTCGTCCCGGAACACAGGATGCCCGATGAATTTTTCGGCGAGTGGATGTGGGTTCGGCGCAGGACATGCCGCACGTCAGACCAGCCATTCAGCCATGACGCCGGTGTGGCTGGCGGCCTGATGCGCCTGCGCCTGTGTCAGTGTGCGGCGGCCCCGCTCAATATCGGAGAGGTGACCCTGGGAGATCCCGAGCACCGCCGCCAGCTCGGCTTGGGTGCAGCCGTGGTGCTTGCGCGCCGCCGTCACCGGAGAGCCGTGCTCGGCCAGGAGCATGACGAACCAATGCGGCACGCTGGCCTCCTCGGCCGCCTCGTCGCCGAGGCGCGGTTCACGAATCACGTCGCCAGGCCCACCCCTCACTCCAGCCCCAACCCCCGCTTGAGCCACGCCGCGTAATGCCCGGCGATATAGGTCACGCGCCGGTTCTCCGAGGCCGGGTCGTACCAGGCGCCGCCGGCGCTGGCATTGGTGGCCGAGAGCTGGGGATGGCGCAGCAGCACGGTGCCGGCGCGGTCGACCACCAGGGCCTCGCCCTCGAGGTAGTCGCTGTTGGTGGCGTTGCCGCCGCCGAAGCGGGTCTCGCTCCCGGCATAGGGGTTGAACGACACGCCGGTCACCCGCACGACGAGCGTCGGGCCCGGGCCGCCGACCCGGTCGGCGAAGGTCTTGGCGAGCGCCGCCTGCAACTCGCCCCGGACGTTCTCGGCGTAGGGGCCGAGGCCGCGGGCGAGGAGGGGGCCGACATCGACCCGGATGGCGGAGAAGCGCGTGTCCGGCGGCAGGGTCGCGTCCTGGGCGCTCGCAGGCAGCGCGGCCGCCAGCAGGGCGGCCGCGATCAGGGGCTTGCTCCAGCGCAGCATCGGCATCGTCTCCACGGCGCCCGATCGCGCCACCTCGTGACAGCCGAGATAGCCTCGGGCCACCGGAACGGCAACGCTTCGGCCCGAAAGGCCGATCGGCGGCGCCTTACGCCCCGAACTGGATGCCGACGATCTCGTAGGACTTGCCGCCGCCCGGGGTGACGACCTCGACGGTGTCCCCGACGGCCTTGCCGATCAGCGCGCGGGCGATCGGCGAGGTGATCGAGACCCGGCCGGCATGCACGTCGGCCTCGGGCTCGCCGACGATCTGGTAGGTCTTCTCCTCCTCGGTGTCTTCGTCGATCAGCTTGACGGTGGCGCCGAACTTGACCTTCGTGCCCGAGAGCTTCGCGACGTCGATGACCTCGGCGCGGGAGATCAGGCTCTCCAGTTCCAGGACACGGCCCTCGTTGTGCGACTGCGCCTCCTTGGCGGCGTGGTACTCGGCATTCTCCGACAGGTCGCCGAGCGCGCGGGCCTCCGCGATCGCCTGGATGATCCGCGGACGCTCCTCCTGCTGGCGGCGCTTCAGCTCCGCCTCCAGAGCCGCGAATCCCCGTACCGTGATCGGAACCTTGTCCATCGTCGTCGTCTCGCGTCACAAATAATCGGCCCGGCGAGAGGGTGCGCCTCCCGACCGGGCCTGTTTCCGATTGTCTCGCGCGGGCGCGAGGGGATGAGATAGGGCGCGTCCGCAGTCTTTCGACTTAAGCCGCGAAATATTCCTGCAGGGCCCGAACCTCGAGATCACCCCCGAGATAGGCCTTGATCCCCTCTGCGGCCGCCATCGCTCCCGCGAGAGTGGTGTAGTACGGCACTTTATGCAAGAGGGCGGCCCGGCGCAGCGAGCGCGAGTCGGACAGCGCGCCCGCGCCTTCCGTGGTGTTGAACACCAGGTGGATCTCGCCGTTCTTGATCGCGTCGACCACGTGCGGCCGGCCCTCCAGCACCTTGTTGATGCGGGCGCACGGAACGCCGTTCTCGACGAGGTAGCGCTGGGTGCCGGTGGTGGCGAGCACCGTGAAGCCGAGCTCGGCGAGCAGCTTCATCGCCGGCAGGATGCGGGCCTTGTCGTCGTCGCGCACCGAGACGAAGACCGTGCCGGCCTTCGGCACCTGGGTGCCCGAGCCGAGCTGGCTCTTGGCGAAGGCGACGCCGAAGCCGCGGTCGAGGCCGATCACCTCCCCGGTCGAGCGCATCTCCGGCCCGAGCAGCACGTCGACCCCGGGGAAGCGGGCGAAGGGGAAGACCGCTTCCTTGACGGCGATGTGCGGCAGGGTTTTGGGCTTGAGGCCGAAGGAGGCGAGGGGCTCGCCGGCCATCACCCGGGCGGCGATCTTGGCGATCGGCTCGCCGATCACCTTGGCGACGAACGGCACGGTGCGCGAGGCCCGCGGGTTCACCTCCAGGACGTAGATCACCCCGTCCTTGATCGCGTATTGCACGTTCATCAGGCCGCCGACTTCCAGCGCCAGCGCCAGCCCGCGGGTCTGGCGCTCCAGCTCGGCGATGGTCTCCGGCGACAGCGAGCGCGGCGGCAGCGAGCAGGCGGAATCGCCCGAATGGATGCCCGCCTCCTCGATGTGCTCCATGATGCCGGCGATGAACACGTCCTTGCCGTCGGAGACCGCGTCGACGTCGACCTCGATCGCGTCCGACAGGTAGCGGTCGAACAGGAGCGGGTTCTTGCCCAGCACCGTGTTGATCTGGCCGGTCTTGTCGTTGGGGTAGCGCGCCTTGACGTCCGACGGAATCAGGCTCGGCAGGGTGTCGAGCAGGTAGTCGGCGAACTGGGTCTCGTCGCGGATGATCGCCATCGCGCGCCCGCCGAGCACGTAGGAGGGGCGCACCACGAAGGGCAGGCCGAGATCGGCGGCGATGAGCCGGCTCTGCTCCACCGAGTAGGCGATGCCGTTCTTCGGCTGCTTGAGGTGCAGCTTGTCGAGCAGGCGCTTGAAGCGGTCGCGGTCCTCGGCGAGGTCGATCGCGTCCGGCGAGGTTCCGAGGATCGGCACGCCGGCCTCCTCCAGCGCCCGCGCCAGCTTCAGCGGGGTCTGGCCGCCGAACTGCACGATCACCCCGTGCAGCGTGCCGGCCTGCCGCTCGGTCTCGATGATCTCCAGCACGTCCTCGGCGGTCAGCGGCTCGAAGTAGAGCCGGTCCGAGGTGTCGTAGTCGGTCGACACCGTCTCCGGGTTGCAGTTGACCATGATGGTCTCGTAGCCCGCATCCGTCAGCGCGAAGCAGGCGTGGCAGCAGCAATAATCGAACTCGATGCCCTGGCCGATCCGGTTCGGGCCGCCACCGAGGATGATGACCTTCTTCTTGTCCGAGGGCTGGGCTTCGTCGGCCACGGCGCCCGCGAAGGGGGCGACGTAGGTCGAGTACATGTAGGCGGTCGGCGACTTGAACTCGGCCGCGCACGTGTCGATCCGCTTGAAGACCGGCCGCACCGACAGCGCCCGGCGGGCGGCGCGCACGGCGCCCTCGTCGGTGCCGGCGAGCACGGCGAGGCGCGAATCGGAGAAGCCCGCCGCCTTGAGCTGGCGGAAGGCGCCCTCGGTCTTCGGCAGGCCGAAGCGCTTCACCTTGGTCTCGAGATCGATGATGCCCTGGAGCTGCTCCAGGAACCACGGGTCGATCTTGCAGGAGGCATGGACCTCCTCGTGGCTGACGCCGAGGCGCAGGGCCTGCGCCACCTTGAGGAGCCGGTCAGGGGTCGGCGTGCCGATCGCCGCCTTGATGGCGTTGCGGTCGTCGCCCTTGCCCAGCCCCTCGATCTCGATGTCGTCGAGGCCGGTGAGCCCCGTCTCCAGCGAGCGCAGGGCCTTCTGGAGCGACTCCGAAAAGGTCCGGCCGATCGCCATCGCCTCGCCGACCGACTTCATCGCGGTGGTCAGAGTCGGCTCGGCGCCCGGGAACTTCTCGAAGGCGAAGCGCGGGATCTTGGTGACGACGTAGTCGATCGTCGGCTCGAACGAAGCCGGGGTCGCCCCGCCGGTGATGTCGTTGGCGATCTCGTCGAGGGTGTAGCCGACGGCGAGCTTGGCGGCGACCTTGGCGATCGGGAAGCCGGTCGCCTTCGAGGCGAGCGCCGAGGAGCGCGAGACGCGCGGATTCATCTCGATCACGATCATCCGGCCGGTGGCCGGGTCGACGGCGAACTGCACGTTCGAGCCGCCGGTCTCGACGCCGATCTCGCGCAGGACCGCGAGCGAGGCGTCGCGCATGCGCTGATACTCCTTGTCGGTCAGCGTCAGCGCCGGCGCCACGGTGATCGAGTCGCCGGTATGGACCCCCATCGGGTCGACGTTCTCGATCGAGCAGACGATGATGCAGTTATCCGCACGATCGCGGACGACCTCCATCTCGTACTCCTTCCAGCCGAGCACCGACTCCTCGATCAGGACCTCGTTGGTCGGCGAGGCGTCGATGCCGCGCTCGACGATGTCGAGGAACTCCTCCCGGTTGTAGGCGATGCCGCCGCCGGTGCCGCCCATGGTGAAGGAGGGCCGGATGATCGCCGGCAGGCCGACCTCGGCGAGCGCCACCAGCGCCTGGCCAATGGCATGCTCGCCGTAGCGCTTGCGCCGGTCGTTCTCGGCCGAGGCCCACTTCTTCTCGAAGGCGGCGAGGGCGGTCTTGCGGGCTTGCGGGTCGCTCTCGGCGGCCTCGATCCGGGCCACCTCGGCGAGGTACTTCTCCCGGTCCGCCTTCTTGGCGGCCGAGGCGTTGGCGAGCGCCGATTTCGGGGTCTCGAGCCCGATCTTGGTCATCGCATCGCGGAAGAGGCTGCGGTCCTCCGCCTTGTCGATCGCCTCGGCGGTGGCGCCGATCATCTGCACGCCGAACTTTTCCAAGACGCCCATCCGCTTGAGCGAGAGGGCGCAGTTCAGCGCGGTCTGGCCGCCCATGGTCGGCAGGAGGGCGTCGGGCCGCTCCTTCTCGATGATGCGGGCGACGATCTCCGGGGTGATCGGCTCGACATAGGTGGCGTCGGCGAGATCCGGATCGGTCATGATCGTCGCCGGATTCGAGTTGACCAGGATGATCCGGTAGCCTTCCTCGCGCAGGGCCTTGCAGGCCTGCGTGCCGGAATAATCGAACTCGCATGCCTGCCCGATGACGATCGGGCCCGCGCCGATGATGAGGATGGAGGAGAGATCGGTGCGCTTGGGCATCGGACGCTTCAGACTCGTGCGGCGCGCGCTGCCTCGTTCCTCGGATCCGGCGTCCTCGAGGCCCTGGCGGGCGTCGAGGCGGGAGCGGAACGTGCGGGAGCGGCGGGGATTGCGTTGGGCGCCCTTAGCATAGGCGTGCAGATCAGGGGAAGGGCGTGGCCGACGACGTGAACACTGGGGGAGATGCGCGCTGGACGCTGGTCACCGGCGCGTCGAGCGGAATCGGCGTCGAGATCGCCCGGGCTTTCGCGGCCCGCGGGCGCCCGCTGGTGCTGAGCGCCCGGCGGGGGGAGCGACTGGAGGCGCTGATGGCGGAACTGCCCGTGCCGGCGGTGGCAATCACGGCGGATCTCGCCGTTCCCGGCGCCGCCGAGGCGTTGGTCGCCGGGGTCGAAGCGCGGGGCATCGCCCTGCACACCCTCGTCAACAATGCCGGCTTCGGCCTGCGCGGCCGCCTCAGCGAGCTGCCGGTGCGGGACCAGGCCGAGATGGTGGCGGTGAACGTCACGGCGCCGACCATCCTCAGCCGCCTGGTGCTGCCCGGCCTGATCGCCCGGCGCACCGGCGGCATCCTCAACGTGGCCTCGGTGGTCGCCTACCTGCCCGGGCCCAACATGGCGGCGTACTACGCCAGCAAGGCCTACCTCCTGTCCTTGTCGGAAGCCCTCTACGAGGAGGCGCGGCCGTTCGGGGTGACCGTCACGGCGGTCTGTCCCGGCGCCACCGCGACGGAGTTTTCGGAGAGGGCCGATATCGGCGGCACCAAGCGCTTCACCGGCAACGTGATGGCGCCGGCGGCGGTGGCCGAGGCGGCGGTCGCCGGCCACCTCGCCGGGCGGGCGGTGGTGATCCCGGGGGCGGCGAACCGGGCGGCGGTGATCGGAGCCCGGCTGATGCCGCGCTGGCTCAGCCGAAAGGTGGCGGCTCGCCTGCAAGGATGAACGGAGTTCGCCGCTTTCGGGTCATCTTCGGTTCAGTGCCGGGCGCTAGACGTGGAAGCGGGGCGGCACCGACCGTCCCGACGAATCCGGTGCGTGGTCGAGTGGCGTCGTGGCGAGCGAACCGAGAGCGAATCCGTGGGCGACCGCCGCGCTGGCGGCCCTGGCGAAGCAATTTTTGGCGTATGTCGGGGTGAGCCTCGCGGCGCTCGCCGTCCACTACGCCCTGCTCGCCGCCCTGGTCGAGACCGGCCGCGCCGAGCCGGTGCCGGCCGCGCTCGCCGGCTACCTCGCCGGTGCCGTGGTCTCCTACGGGCTCAACCGCCGCCTGACCTATGCCAGCGCGCGGCCTCATGCCGAGGCGACCTGGCGCTTCGGCATCGTGGCGGTGATCGGCTTCGGGCTGACCTGGCTGATCATGGCCGGGCTCACCCGGGGCCTGGGCCTGCCCTACCTCGCCGCGCAGGGGCTGGCGACCGGGGTGGTGGTGTTCTGGAACTTCCTCGGCCACCGGGTGTGGACCTTCGCGGTCAGGCCGGCGCCGGGATTGTCGGAGGAGGTGTCGGGAGCGCGGTGAGGCGGCGCTTCGTCGTCCGCCCGGCGTGGCTCTCGCGCGTGGAATGATACCTTCTCCGTTTGATCTATTCCGAAGCAGGTAGAGATCGGGATCCCCTCTCCAGGCGATACCGGGCTTGCCAGAGATCCTTGCCCGGTATCGCTGCAAGGTGTGGGAGAGGGGTAGGGGTGAGGATGGAGACGGGTCAGAAGAAGACACAACCCGTTGAGCTGCGCCGCTCAACGGTCAGAGCTTTATTCTGTACCTGAGCCACCCTCACGCGGGATCTTCGATCCCCACGGCCCCTCTCCCACACCTTGCAGCGATACCGGGCAAGGATCTCTGGCAAGCCCGGTATCGCCTGGAGAGGGGAGACGCGCTCAATCTTTGGATGACCGGATCAGGCGGATACTTGTATCACACCCCCGGCCAGGCCGGCCGCGCGATGCCCAGATGGTCGCGCAGGGTCGTTCCCTCGTACTCGGTGCGGAACAGGCCGCGCTCCTGCAGGATCGGCACCACCTCGGCCACGAACTCGTCGAGGCCGCCCGGGAAGAAGGGCGGCATCACGTTGAAGCCGTCGGCCGCCTCCCCCTCGAACCATTCCTGCATCCGGTCGGCGATGTCGGTGGCGGTGCCGAGCACGATGTGGTGGCCGCGCCCCGCGGCGACCCGGAGCGCCAGCTGGCGGATCGTCAGGCCCTCGCGGCGGGCGAGCTCGGTCAGGAGCTCGGCGCGGCTCCTCAGCTGGTCGGAGAGCGGCAGGTCGGGCAGCGGCCCGTCGAGGTCGTAAGCGGCGAGCGAGTGGCCGATCCGCTCCTCGAGGAGCGGCATCGCGCTCGCGATCGGGGTCCAGCGGTCGAGCTCGCTCAGCTTCTCGCTCGCCTCCTTGAGGCTGCGGCCGACCACCGGCAGGAAGCCCGGCATCACCGCGACGGAGTTCGGATCGCGGCCGAAGCCGGCGACGCGGGCCTTCAGGCTGCGGTAGAACGCTTGCGCCTCGGGCAGGCTCGCCTGGGCGGTGAACACGATGTCGGCGGCGCGGGCTGCCAAGTCCTGGCCCGGCCCCGAGGAGCCGGCCTGGATCAGCACCGGGTGGCCTTGCGGCGAGCGCGGGATGTTGAGCGGGCCCTTCACGGAATAGTATGTGCCCGCGTGGTCGAGCATCCGCACCTTGGCCGGGTCGGCGTAGACGCCGCGCTCCTTGTCCTTCGGGAAGGCGTCGTCGGCCCAGCTGTCCCACAGGCCGCGCACCACGTCGACGAATTCCTCCGCGATGGCGTAGCGGGCGTCGTGCTCGGGGTGACTCTTCGAGAAGTTGTTGGCGGTCCGCGCGTAGGAGGTCGTCACGATGTTCCAGGCCGCGCGGCCGTGGCTCAGGTGATCGACCGACGCGAAGGCGCGGGCGAGGTGGTAGGGCTCGCCGTAGGTGGTCGAGGCGGTGGCCGCGAGGCCGATCCGCTCGGTCACCATGGCAAGCGCGCCGAGCAGGGTCAGGGGCTCGAACCGGGCGATCATCGACGGGTGGGCGTCGACGCCGCTGGTCAGGCCGTCGGCGAGGAACACCATGTCGAACTTCGCGGCCTCGGCTGTCCGCACCACCCGGCGCAGCAGGTCGAAATTCTCGCTGCCCGATTCGGCGTCGGCGTGGCGCCAGCCGGAGACGTGGTGGCCGGCGCCCTGGAGGAAGAGCCCGAGATGGATGCGGCGGGGGGCGGTCATCGTGGCGCCTTTCGAAAGGTCAGGAACGGCTCTGGCCGAGGAGGGCGAGGAGGCGGGCGAGATCGTCCGCGTCGCTCATCCGGGCGACGAGATCCGGGATCTCGGCGAAGCTCTCCGCGTCCCCGGTCGCGTCGCGGAATTTCGGGCCGGCGTCGCTCAGGCCGGGCAGGCCCTCGATCCGCCGGCTCACGGTGCGGCCGTCCGTCAGGGTGACGTCGAGGACGACGAACCGCGTCGCCGGGTCGGAGGACAGGCGCGGCGCGGTGTCGTCGTGGCGGCGCGACACGCGGGCGGCGAGCCCGGCGAGGTCCGGCCGCACCGGCCGCTCGTCGAAATGGCCGATGCCGAGGGCGCCGTCGGTGAGAGCGGCGGCGAAGATGTATTCCGGGCTGAACCGCGCCTCGATGCCCGTGCCGGGGCGCGAGACGACGAGTGCCGCATCGCCCCCGGGCGGGAAGGTGAGCGTGACGGCCTCGACCGCCTCCGGGCGCAGGCCATCGGCGTCGCGCAAAGCGAGCGCCCCGACCGCGACCGGATGCGCCGCCGTGCAGCACGGGAACGCCTTGAGCGTGAGGCCGGGCGTCAGGATCTGCCACGGCGCCCCCCAGCCGGCGAGCAGCCGCTCCGGCACCGTCGCGCCGAAGCCGAAGGCGTCGAGGAAGCCGATCGGGCCGCCGAGGAAATCCGGCGCGCCGGACAGGCCGGACTCCGCGAGGAGGGCCGCCGTCAGCCCGGCGCGGGCGCCAAGGCCGGCATGGAGCGGCTTGGCATCGTAGCCGAATTGCAGCCTGAGGCCGGCCGACTGGGTCGCCGCGAGGCCGAGCGCCACCACGGTGGTCTCGGGGGAGAAGCGCAGCAGGTGTGCGACGGCGGCTGCGGCGCCGACGGTCCCGAGGGTCGCGGTGGCGTGGAAGCCGGTCTCGTAGTGGCGCGAGCCGAGCGCCAGGCCGAGCCGCGCCATCGCCTCCAGTCCGACGATGTAAGATCCGATCAGGTCGCGGGCGGCGACCGGGCGGGTACCGGCGAGCGCCAGCAGCGCGGGCAGGATCACCACCGTCGGGTGGCCGCGCACGCTGGCATGCACGTCGTCGTAATCGAGGACGTGGCCGGCATGCCCGTTGATCAGGGCGGCGGTGAACGGGTCGGCACGCTCCGTCCGGCCGATCAGCACCGAGGGGCCGGTGTTGGCGCCCAACGTCCCGGCCAGGATCCCGGTCGAGCGGTCGTCGGCGCCGCCCAGCGTGCAGGCGAGGAGATCGAGGATCGCGAGCCGCGCCGCGTCCACCGCCGCGTCGGAGGGGGCGGACGCGACGATCGCCGCAGCGAAACGGTGGGTGAGCGAGGTCGTCATCGAATCAGATCCCTTCGCCGGGCTGCACCGCCTCGCGGGCGCCGAGGCCGCGCACGAATTGCCGGATGCGCGGGTTCTGCGAGCGGTGGAAGATCTGGTCGGGCGGTCCGTCCTCGACGATGCGGCCGTTCTCGGTGAAGACGATCCGGTCGCTGATCTCCTCGGCGAAGCGCATCTCGTGGGTGACGAGGAGGCTGGTCATGCCCTCGCGCACCAGCCCGCGGATCACCGCCAGCACCTCGCCCACCGTCTCGGGATCGAGGGCCGAGGTCACCTCGTCGAACAGCACCAGGTCCGGCCGCATGGCGAGCGCCCGGGCGATGGCGACCCGCTGCTGCTGCCCGCCCGAGAGCTGGCCCGGATAGGCCGCGGCCTTGTCGGCCAGCCGCACCCGGTCGAGCAATTCGCGGGCGTGGCGCTCGGCCTCCGCCCGCTTCTCCTTGAGGATGCGGACCGGCGCGATGGTGATGTTGTCGAGCACCGTGAGGTGCGGGAACAGGTTGTATTGCTGGAACACGATGCCGATGCGCTTGCGCAACGCGATGCGCTCGGCTTCCGTCCGCAGGGCGTCGACCCTCACGCCGTTGACGGTGATCCGCCCCGCGCTCGGCGCAAGCAGCGCGTTGATGCAGCGCAGGATCGTCGACTTGCCCGAGCCCGACGGGCCGATGATCGACACCGCCTCGCCGCGGGCGACACGCATGTCGATGCCCTTCAGCACCTCGTTCTGCCCGAAGCTCAGATGTACGTCCTCGAGGGCGACGAGGGGAGTGGAGGCTGCGGTCATGATGTCCGACCTCATCGGGCGAGGCGCCGCTCGAGCCGCTGCGTGAGGCGCGAGACCGGGTAGCAGAACAGGAAGAAGGCGAAGAGCACCGTCACGTAGGTGAGCACCGTGAAGTCGGTGCGGCTCACCGCCGTGCTGGCGTCGGTCGCGGCGTGGAGCAGCTCGTGCACGCCGACGAGGGAGGCGAGCGCCGTGCCCATGCAGATCGACGCGTAGAGGTTCATCCACGGCGGCAGCGCCCGGCGCAGGCACTGCGGCAGGATGATGAAGCGCAGGGCCTCGATCCGCGAGAAGCCGAGCCCCTTGGCGGCGTCCCATTGCGGCGTCGGGATCGATTGCAGCGCGCCGCGGGTGATCTCGGCGGTGTGGGCGCTCGCCGGGATCGCGAGCCCGATCACCGCCTTCACCCAGTCGGGGAACGGGATGTAGTGGCCGAAGGCGACGATCTCGAACGGGAAGATGTAGGTGGTGGCGAAGATCAGCACGAGGTGCGGCGCGTTGCGGAAGACCTGCACGTAGGCGACGGCCGGGGCCCGCACGAGCCGCATCTGGGCGAGCTCCATCGCCCCGAGGGTGATGCCGGCGAGGGTGCCGAGCGCCATGGCGAGCACGCTGATGAGGATGTTCATCGAAAAGCCGCGGGCGAGGTAGGGCAGCCATTCGAGGAGGAGCCGCGCCAGCGACGGGTCGAGGACGAGCCAGAGCGCGACCGCGGCGCCGACGAGGCCGGCGAGCACGAGCGGCGCGACCGAGGGCCGCGCGGGGAGGGCGCCCGCCGTCACTGCCCGAATCCCGGCAGGGCCAAACGCCGCTCGACCAACGCGCCGATCCGCGCCACCGCGAGGTTGATGGCGCTGAAGAACACCAGGAGCACGATCATGAGTTCGACGACGTTGTCGCGCTGGGTCCAGATCATCAGCGAGGCGTAGGTGATCTCGTTGACCGCGACGGCGTAGCCGATCGTCGTCAGCTTCACGAGGTTGACGAGGTTGTTGACGATGGCCGGCAGAGCCGTGCGCAGCGCCAGCGGCAGCTCCACCGCCCGCAGCACCTCCAGGCGCGAGAAGCCGAGACCCTTGGCCGCCTCGATCGTGGTCGAGGGCACCGCCTCGATGCCGCCGCGCAGGGCCTCGGCGTGCAACGCCGCCACGTGCAGGCTCACCACCGCGACGAGCCAGAAATACGCCCCGAGCGGGTTGTTCTGCGCCCCTCCGAGGGCCTGCGAGATCAGCATGTTGACCACGAGCACCGTGAACATCAGCTGGACCAGCGTCGGCGTGTTGCGGGTGAGCTCCACGTAGGCCCGCGCCGGCCCGGCGAGCCAGGGCCGGTCCGAGGTCAGCGCCGCCGCCAGCACGACGCCGCCCGCGAGGCTGAGCGGGATGGTGAGGGCGACGAGGACGAGCGTCGTCGCCATCCCGTCGAGCCACATCCGCACCTCGAACGGGCTCGTCAGGAAGTCGAAGTTGAGCCCGATCTGGGCCGCCAGGGCGATGAAGCCCCGGACCGCGTCCTGCATCGTGTCGTCGCCTTCGCTCAGAACCGCTTCGCGTGCACGCTCAGGCTATCCCACCCACGACCTCATCCTGAGGTGCGAGATGGATAGGGTTGAACTAATCGAGAGTTGCGGGTAGTCCGGACTATCGATCTCACTTCCCCGCCGCGAGCCGCTTCTGCTGCTCCTCGATGAAGGCCGTGTTGGTGAGCCGGTTGGCCTTGGCGATCTCCAGGAGCTTGCCGGACGCGATCAGCTCGCGCAGGGCCTTGTCGAGGGCGGCGGAGGTGTCCTTCTCGCCCTTGCGGATCCACACCACCGAATCGGCCGGCACGATCTCCGTGGGGATCAGGATGCCGTAATCCTTCCACTCGTCGGCCCGGTCCTCGAGCATCAGGCCCAGCGTCGCGCCGGTATGGACCGCGATCACGCAGGTGCCGCCCTTGAGCGCCAGGAGCGATTCCGGCTGGCTCGGCAGGCCCTTCACCACCGCGCCGTACTGCTCGATCAAGGGCTGAGTGAAGTTCGAGCCCTGCGAGACGCAGACCGGCTTGCCCTTCAGGTCGGTCCAGTCCTTGATGCCGCTGTCCTTGCGGCCGATCGCGGCGCCGCCGGCCCGGTCGAACACGGTGGGCGGGTAGTCCATGATCTTCGCCCGGTCCTCGGTGACCTGCATGTTGGCGAGCAGCGCGTCGACCTTGCCCTGCTGCAGGAACTGCACCCGGTTCGGCGGCGTCACCGTGACGGTCTCGAGCGCCACGCCCAGCTTCTCGGCCAGCGCCCGGGCGAGGTCGATGTTGAAGCCCTTCTGCTCCTGGGTCTTCGGGTCGATGGAGCCGAACGGCGCGCCCGACAGGATCACCCCGACGGTGAACTTGGCTTTAGCCTTGATGCGGTCGAGCGTGGCATCGGCGCTGGCCCCCGAGACCCCGGCGAGCAGGGCGGCGAGGAGGGCAGCGGCGCGCAGAGGGGTCTTCGGGATCATGGCGGTCGGCTTCTCGCGGCTTTTCGGCACTGGACGGCGCCCTCGTCGGACCGTGGCGGCCCGTGCTCGGTCCGGCGCGGCTTACCCGAATGCCGATCGAGTTTGTAGAGTGCCGCGGCGATACGGCCGATTTTCCCCCGAAGTCGCCGGAGCGGCAGGGATGAGGCCGGCGCCGCGTTGCCCCCTCAGCCTTCCCCCGCCATGATCCGCCCCGCCAGACCGCCCGGCTCGACCCGGGCGCCCGCCGGAGGAACCGCCCTGTGTCCCGCGTGCTCTACGAACTCGCCGCCGCCGATCCGGACCGGCGCTTCAGCCCGTTCTGCTGGCGCATCCGCCTCGCCCTGGAGCACAAGGGCCTCGCCTTCGAGGGCCGGCCGTGGCGCTTCACCGAGCGCGACGCGCTCGCCTTCGCGGGGACGGACAAGGTGCCGGTGCTCGTCGAGGGCGGGCGGCCGATCGTCGAGTCCTCCGTCATCGCCGCGCATCTCGAATCGGCCTATCCGGACCGGCCGTCGCTGTTCGGCGGCGCGGCGGGGCTGGCGCTGACCCGCTTCCACGTCGCCTGGACCGACGGGGTGCTGCACCTCGCCCTGGTGCCGCTCCTCCTCCTCGACATCCACCGCCACCTCGCCGAGGAGGACCAGGCCTATTTCCGCAAGAGCCGCGAGGCCCGGTTCGGCAAACCCCTGGAGGCGGTCTGCCCCGATCCGGAGGCGCAGCTCGCCGTGTTGCGAAAGACCCTCGCGCCGGTGCGCGCGGTGTTGCGCCACCAGCCGTTCCTCGGCGGCGAGAGCCCGCTCTACGCCGATCACGTGGTGATGGGTGCGTTCCTGTGGGCGCGCGGCGTCGGCGACCTCGCGCTCCTCGAACCCGACGATCCGGTCGAGGCGTGGCGCCAGCGGATGCTGGAGCGGATGGGGGAGGGCTCGCGGGCGCTGACCTTCGGCTGACGCCAACTCCCTGTGGACCCCGACTCGTGTCGCGGATCGGGGCCGCCCCCGCCGTGTTACGAGTCGGGCCATCGCAGGGAGCCGAGATGACGATCAGCGTCGAGATGGGGGTGGCGGGCGGCCGGCCGGCCGCCCTCGACCTGGAGGAATTGCTGGCGACGCGCCTCCTGGTCCAGGGCAATTCCGGCTCGGGCAAGTCGCACCTCCTGCGCCGCCTGCTGGAGCAGAGCGCGCCGCACGTGCAGCAGGTGGTGATCGACCCTGAGGGCGATTTCGTCACCCTCAGCCAAGCCCACGGCCACGTGGTCGTCGAGGGCGATCACGGCGAGGCCGACCTGCAGCGCATCGCCGCCCGGGTGCGGGCGCACCGCGTCTCGGTGGTGCTGACGCTGGAGAGCCTCGACGTCGAGGCGCAGATGCGCGCCGCCGCGGCCTTCTTGGGCGGCCTGTTCGAGGCCGAGCGCGACCATTGGTACCCGGTGCTGGTGGTGGTCGACGAGGCGCAGCTCTTCGCGCCGGCCGCCGCCGGCGAGGTCTCGGACGAGGCCCGCAAGGCGTCGCTGGGCGCGATGACTAACCTGATGTGCCGCGGCCGCAAGCGCGGCCTCGCCGGCATCATCGCGACGCAGCGCCTCGCCAAGCTCGCCAAGAACGTCGCCGCGGAAGCGTCGAACTTCCTGATGGGCCGCACCTTCCTCGACATCGACATGGCCCGGGCCGCCGACCTGCTCGGCCTCGAGCGGCGCCAGGCCGAGAGCTTTCGCGATCTCGAGCGCGGCCACTTCATCGCCCTCGGGCCCGCCCTGTCGAAGCGCCCGCTGCCGATCGCCATCGGGCCGGTCGCGACCTCGGCCCGCTCGTCGAGCCCCAAGCTCGTGCCGCTGCCGAGCCCGGCCGCCGGCGACGATCTTCGCGAGCTGATCCTGACGCCGTCCGGGAACGAGCCGGTCTGGACGCCCGCCCCCCGCCCGGTACCGACCCCGCGGGCGAGCCCGGCGGACCTGCTGCAGCAGCTCGCCCAGTACCGCCCGCCCGAGCCGGTCGAGGCCGGCCCGAGCATGAGCGAGGCGGAGCGGGACGCCGCCCTGTCGGACATCCTGCGCGAGATCGCCGCCGATCCGGACGCGGCGCACCACCCGATTGCGGTGCTCTACCAGGATTTCCTCGTGCGCTGCCGGATGCGCCGGCTGCCGGGCGAGCCCCTCGATCTCGGCCGCTTCCGCCGGCGGCTCGCCATCGCGCGGGCCGGCGTCGAGGGCGAGGCGGCGGAGGGCGACGAGGCCGATGCGGTGATGGCGGCCTGCGCCGGCCTGCCCGAGGAGGTGCAGGGCCTGTTCCTGCTGCTGGCGCGGGCCGCCCGCGCCGGTGCGCCGTGCCCCTCCGACGACGCCCTCGCCCGCGCCATCGGCTCGCGCTCGCCGGGCAGGGCGCGGCGGTTGCTCGCCTATGTCGAGAGCCGCGGCGCCGCGGTCTGCCGCACCGATTTCCGCGGCAACCGCGTCGTCGCCCTTCCGGCTCTGGGCTGCGAGACCGCTCCGGGCAACCCGAAGGGCGGCGCGGAGGAGCCCGCCGGCCTGTTCGCCGCGGAGTAGAGATCATACGATTTGCGATTGATCGCTCGGCGATTGCTGCGCAATCGCTGTCGCGATGCGGAAATCGGCCTCGCTCACGCGCCGCGCGGGCTGGTGATACGACTTCCGAACTGATCGTCCGGAAATCGTCTCAGACCCGCGAAGCGACCTGGAGGCCGGAGGGGACCAGCTCGCCCCGGCGCGCGACGGCGAGGCCGGCGAGCAGCCCGAGGAGCACCAGGGCGGGCAGGGCCATCGCCACCGGGTCGCCGGCGCGCAGGTGGCTGAAGGCCGCGCCGACCATCACGGCGGCGAGCAGGAGCGCGCCGTACGCCACGGTGCCGCGGCACCACAGCAGGGCGGCGCCGAGCAGCTGCGCCGCCCCCACCATGTACATGAACCACAGCGGGTAGCCGAAGCGCGCGAAGCCCGCGACCTCGAACGGCACGGCGGCGAATTTCATGCCGGCGGCGGTCACGAAGATGGCGGTGAGCAGGCCGCGCAGCAGCAGGCCGCCGAAACGCGACCCCGTCGATGTCGATGTCATGGTCGAATATCCCGCTTGATTGTCGTTTGTCCGGCTCTGCGGCCGCGACGCCGGATTAGCGATGCGGGATTGCGTCGTGATTGCGTGCCGTGTGTCGTCGCGACCGACCTGTTCTGTGGGGGAACTGGCGGAAACCGGCGCCGGCACGGCCGTCCGGCGGCCAGCCCGTCCCGGCGCCGAGGGTCGTGCCGATCGCATGCACCCTGCATTAAGCCTCGTGGTGGATTGTAAAGGACGAAAAGCGGGCGGCCTTGCGGCCGGCCGGGCCTCGCGCGATGCTACTCCCGCGCGTTTGTAAGATCTTGGCGGGTCCCTTGAAGTTGCATCTCCAGCCCGAACCCGAATCAGGTCTCCGGGCGATCCAGATCCGGGTCGGCGGCCGCTACCTGCTGCCGGGCGGGGCGGAGCATGTCTGCGAGACCCGCAGCCTCTCCCTCTCGACCATCGAGGTGAGGGCGCCGGAGAGCGGCCTGCGGGGCGACCCCGTCACGCTCTACCTCGACAATGTCGGACCGGTGACGGGGGTGATCCAGGCGGTCGCGTCGGACGGCTTCACGGTCGCGGTGGAGGTGGGGCCCGAGCGCCGCGCCCGCTTCGCTGCCCGCCTCGATTGGCTCGCTGCGCAGGCCAACGGCAAGGCCGACCAGCGCAGCGATCCGCGCATCGTGCCCCATACCCGCTCCGTCGAGGTGCGCCGCGCCGACGGCCGGGTCATACCCGGGACGATCATCGACTTGTCGATGAGCGGCGTCGCCGTCGCGGTGACCGACGTTCCGCCGGTGGGGGAGACGGTGACCGTGGGCAAGCGCCGCGCCACGGTGGTGCGCCACCTCGAGAACGGCTTCGCCGTCACCTTCCGGCTGCCGTTCCGGCCCGAGACCTTCGGCCGGCACGTCGTGCTCTGACCGGGACCGGCTCCGGGGCACAAAGAAAAGCCGCCCCAGCGGGCGGCCCGAAGTCTTGGAGGAACGCCCGTCAGGGCTCAATCCGTTGTGGCACCGGCGGGACATCGGCGGCGTGCGCAGGCGCACATGACCGGTTCGGCCTTCTCCGAGCGATCCCGACGATTGTCTTCGTTTCGGCGCACGGAAATTTAATTCCGCTGCGTCAGGATCGCACCCGCACGATCGATGATCGTGGCGGACTGAATGTGGGGAGCGGGATGCGCGGCCATCACCGGAGCAGCGGGATCGAGCGCCTCGACGGCGATCACGGCGACATCCGGATCGTCGTGTCGGCCCCGCCGGCCGAGCGGCGGACGGAGCGCGCCTTCTCCTACCTGCCCTGGCCGGTCCGGATCCTGGTGAAGCTCGGGCTCCCGGTCCTCGTCCTGATCGCAATCTTCGTGCTGCCGAACTACCTCGATTGCCGCAGCCGACACGATGCCAGCCAGTTCTTCCACGGCATGACAGTCTCGGCCTGCACGCGCCAGACCGTCTACGGCCAGATCGACGCGACCCAGAAGCGGTTCGAGGCCATCGCCCGCGCGGTCGCCGGCCGTTGAGGCGGATGCCGCGGCGCCGGACGAGGCCGGGGACCGTGTGAGGCCGGGAACTCTGTCAGGTCGTGCACGGACGCACAAGGCGCGCCGGGCACGGACGGGCTTTGCGCGATGGTGCCTGTCCCGCCGGTGGGGACTGCCTTAGTTAGGGCTCGTCCCCTCCGGAACGAGGATGAGGCCTTCGATGTTTCCTGACGTTAAGCTCCACATCGCCGGCGAGTGGCGCGCCGGCAGCGCCGGCCAGACGCTGCCGATCCTCAACCCGGCCACCGGCGAGACCCTGAGCCAGCTCGCCGTCGCGACCCGCCAGGACCTCGACGAGGCCCTCGAGGCGGCCGACCGCGGCTTCAAGGCCTGGCGCAAGGTCTCGGCCTTCGAGCGCAGCAAGGTCCTGCGCAAGGCCGCCAACCTGATGCGCGAGCGCGCCGACGAGATCGCCCGGATCATGACCCTGGAGCAGGGCAAGCCGGTGGCGGAAGCCAGGATGGAGGTGCTCGGCGGCGCCGACACGATGGACTGGTTCGCCGAGGAAGGCCGGCGCGCCTACGGCCGGGTGATCCCGCCCCGCGCCGAGGGCGTGATGCAGCTCGTGATCCGCGAGCCCGTGGGACCCGTCGCGGCGTTCACGCCGTGGAACTTCCCGATCAACCAGGCGGTGCGCAAGGTCTCGGCGGCGCTCTGCACCGGCTGCTCGGTGATCCTGAAAGGGCCGGAGGATACCCCGGCGAGCTGCACCGCCCTCATCCAGGCCCTCTTGGATGCCGGCGTGCCGGGCGACGTGCTCGGCCTCGTCTACGGCGACCCGGCGGAGATCTCGTCGTACCTCATCCCGCATCCGGTGATCCGCAAGATCACCTTCACGGGCTCGACCGCGATCGGCAAGGAGCTCGCGGCGCTGGCCGGCAAGCACATGAAGCGCGCCACGATGGAGCTCGGCGGCCACGCCCCGGCGATCGTCTTCCGCGATGCCGACGTGACCAAGGCCGTGCAGGTGCTCGGCGCCAACAAGTTCCGCAATGCCGGCCAGGTCTGCGTCGCGCCGACCCGGTTCCTCGTCCACGATTCGGTGTTCGACGCCTTCGTCGACGGCTTCGTCGGCTTCTCCCGCGACCTCAAGGTCGGCAACGGCCTGGAGGACGGCGTGAAGATGGGCCCGCTCGCCCATGGCCGCCGCATCGAGGCGATGGAGGGCTTCGTCGCCGATGCCGAGCAGAAGGGCGCCAATCTGCGCACCGGCGGCAAGCGCATCGGCAACCAGGGCAACTTCTTCGAGCCGACGGTCTTCACCGACGTGCCGCTCGACGCCCGGATCATGAACGAGGAGCCCTTCGGGCCGATCGCCGCGATCCAGCGCTTCTCGGACGACGAGGAGGCCTTCACGGAGGCCAACCGCCTGCCCTACGGCCTGGCCGCCTACGCCTATACCCGCTCGGCCGAGACCGCCACCAAGCTCGCCACGCGGGTCGAGAGCGGCATGATGTCGATCAACCACCACGGCATCGCCCTGCCGGAGACGCCCTTCGGCGGCGTGAAGGATTCGGGCTACGGCAGCGAGGGCGGCTCGGAGGCGATCGAGGCCTACCTCAACACCAAGTTCGTCACCCAGGCCGGCTTCTGAGCGGGCAAGCCGGCCTCTGAGCCGGAAGGGGGCCGCCTCGCGCGGCCCCCTCTGTCCGCCGGCGAAATAGGGGTTGCCAAGCCGGGGCGAACCCCTTAGATCCCACCTCCACCGGCGGGGCGCACCGCTCCCCCCGGTCAGGCGCCCGTAGCTCAGCTGGATAGAGCACCAGACTACGAATCTGGGGGTCAGAGGTTCGAATCCTTTCGGGCGCGCCATTCCACACTTGAGACGTCACGGTGTGACGGGGCTCTGCCCCGCTCCGCCGCATCATTATCGAAGGTTCACCCTTCGATCGGGCGCCCGTAGCTCAGCTGGATAGAGCACCAGACTACGAATCTGGGGGTCAGAGGTTCGAATCCTTTCGGGCGCGCCACTCGTCTTCTCAATCTGAAAATCGAAGCATCAGCTTGGTGTGGCGCCAGCCGTCATCGGCAAGCTCGTCTCGTCACGCGCCTGCGGCCGATCCCGTGGCTGGATGGAGGCGATCCGTGCCCGCCGCTTCACTGGGCAGGTCTGGTCCGGCCGGGATGAAGGCCGCCCCCAGCGCGCCCTCGCGGCTTCCCGCTTTTCCACCGTACGCGACAGCGGCAAGACTGTGCGGGGCGAGCAGTTCGAGCTCCACCCTTTCCAGGCCCGGAAAGGGTGGCGTGGCGAAGCCCGGCCACGCGCCGGACTGGTGCCCCGTCGCGCCTCAGAGCGGCTTGCGCGCCACGCTGAGGAGGTTGCCGACATTCAGCCCGACGCTGCGCTGACCCAGCCCCAAGGCCTCGGCGGCCGCGAGGCCGGCCGGCTTGAGCGGCCCGGGCAGGGGGAGCAGGCGCAGCCAGTAGCGCAGGGGATAGCGGTTGCGGATCGCCCCGATGTCGATCTCTCCGAACCCCGCCTCGCCGAGGAGGCGGCGCAGGCTCGCCGGGCAGAACAGCTGCATGTGCTCGATGTCGATGATTGGCGAGCGGCGGCCCAGCAGCCGGTTGATCGGCGCCCGGTAATCGTGCGTGACGAAGGCGAGCAGCCCGCCGGGTTCGAGCAGGTCGTAGGCCGCCTGCGTCAGCGGACGCGGATCGGCGACGTGCTCCAGGGTCATGAAGCAGCATACGAGCGAGAGGCTGCCCGGCCGGTGCGCGCCGGGCTCGAACACGCCGATCCGCAGGTGCGGGCGCAAAGCCACGGGGGCCGCCGCGACGGCCTCGTGCGAGGGCTCGACCCCGATCACCTCGGCGAATCCGAGATCGAGCAATTCCTGCAGGAAGACACCGCTGCCCGCGCCGATCTCGAGGGCGGTGCCCCGGCGATGCTCCGGGCCGAGACGGGGGGCGAGGGCCTGCGCGTAGGTGCGCGCCGCGTAGAGCGCTTCCTCCGCGCTGTCGTAGCCCGCATCGCGGTAGGCGCGGGCCAGGGCCTCGGCGCCCGGCGCCTCGGCGGCGAAGACCGTCTCGCAGGTCTCGCAGCGGACCAGGCGGAACGACATGTATTCGGGCGGCTTGCGGGAGGCGAAGCTGAGGGCGCCGATCCGGCCGGGATCGACCGAGGCCGACAGGAACGGCCGCGCCCCGCGCTCGGGCGCGCCGCAGACCGGGCAGTCGCGGCCCTGGAGCCCGTCCAGGATCGCGGCCGGGGCGGAGATGGTCTGGCTGTCCGGGGTCACTGGGCGTCCTCGACAATCCTGGCGCGGCGTCGGGCGGGGACGCAGCGGCCGGCGCCTTGCATCCCCTGGATCCGGTGCCTCTCCCCCGCATGCCGATGGGGATGGAACGGCATTCTTGGTTAGCGGAGACTTAACGCAAATGGGTCGGGCTGGATGACAGTCCCGTCCCAGCTGCGATCCTGGAATCGAATCCCGGTCGGCTCGACGATGCGAAAGACCGAGGCGGCCAACATCCATTCGATGATCGTACGCCGCGTGGTCGTGCCATGCTCGCCCGATCGAAGTGCCGGATCGACTCCTTCAGCGCCGAAGGACCGGTTGTCACCGATGGCGACGCTTCGTATGCAATTTGGCACACGCGAACGCGGGGAGAGTCGTATGATCGTCCATCCGGCGCGCTGGTCCGCACATCTTGTCAGGTTGCCTGTCTGCTTGTCGGTTTTATGCTTCGTTCCTTTGCCCGAGCCGGCGCGTGCCGAGGGTGCCGGCCGGAAGGCGCTGGTCGCTCTCGAGAGAAAGAGAATCAGGGGCGCCGATTACGTCCAAGTTCATCCGTTCTTCGGTGACTTCACGGGAGATCGGCGGGAGGATGCGCTCGCCGTATCCTACTCTCACCCGAAGGGCGGCGGTAACTCGGACTCGATCGAGGTGAGCCTCTATCGGGGAACCAGCAGCGGCTTTCGCTTCATCAAGACGGTGCCCGACGTGTATGGTCAGTCGCCGCGCTTGGCGAAGTTCAGCCGCGGTCAGGTAAGGGTTACGTTGACGACGCTCGGCCCGAACGATGCGCGGTGCTGTCCCTCCGTACCCAAGGAGTACGTCATCGCAGCGCCGTAGCGCCTGCAATCCGGCGCGGTCGCCGACGCGAGCGGTTCGTGGCCCGGTCGAGCGGACGTGATTTCGGCCGTGCGGCAACGATCGACGGGTCGAGTTCCGGTTCGTCGAAGACGATGCGCCAAAGTCGAAGACCTGGAGCATTTTCCGACCAAGTGGTCGCCGGATGGGCAAAGAAGATGCCGGAAAAATCAAAGATCTGAAGCGGCGTCCGGCTGCGGTGTGACCGCGTGTTGCTCTAGAACACCTCCCCGGCATGCTCCTGATGCGCCGGATGATCCGGCCAGCACTGGCCCTGCGGCACGAGGCGCACCAGCCTTTCGGGCTTGGCGAGGACGCGATCCGCGAGGTGCCCCGGGAGCGCGTCGATCCGGGAGACGTAGTGGAAGAGCGGCCCGTTGTTCGGCGGGGTCCGGGCGGCGGCCAGGACGGTGCAGGCGCTGACCGAGAAGGACGGGAGAACCACGGCGCGGATCATCTCGTAGAGCGGCGTGACCGCGCCGATGGCGAGGATCGCCAGGGCGATCGCGGCCTGCCGCCCGCGCAGCGTCGGCACGACCGCGCCGACCCGCAGGGCCAGCAGGGCGAGGGCCGGGATCGAGGCGCGCATCACGAAATCCGCCCCCCGAGCCGGTAGAGCGGCGCGAGCAGCAGCAGGACGAGGACGAGCCCGGTTTCCCGCCGCGTCCGGTGGTCGGTGCCGAGGAGCGATCCCGGCCCGAGGCCGAGGACGACCAGGATCGGGACGATCTCGACGGTGAGGAGGAGGACGTAGCGGGCGAAGAACTCCCCGGTCAGCTCCTGCACCCCGTGCGGGACGCGGCCGGCATCGGCGCCGAGATAGAGCGCGACCGGCACGAGCCCGAGCCCGGCGAGGGCGACGGTCGCGACGGCGCCGGGCGTGAGCCGGCCCGCGCGCGCGTCGCCGGCGAGGGCCAGGAGCAGGAAGGGCAGGGCACCGATCGTGCTGAGCGGCGACCAGAACACGCAGAGCCCGAACACCACCGCCAGCGAGGAGGCCCGCAGGACGGCGGTGCGCCACAGGCAACAGGCCCCGACGAAGATCCAGCCCGAGGCGGCGTGGTTCGGCACCCAGAACAGCTGGGTCACGTGGGAGGAGAATTGCAGGTTGCCGAGCCACTGCTCGAGATGGATGCCCGGCGTGAGCGGGCCGCCGAGCTTCCAGGCGCCGACGACGTCCCAGCCGCTGAACGCGACGAAGATCGCCATCAGGGCGAGGCCCTGCCGGTGCGTGGGTGCGAGGCGGGCGAAGCCGTAGAACAGGCAGCCGAACAGGAGCGCGTTCTGGGCGAGCAGCGCGGCATGCGCCCCGTACAGGCCGAGAACCTTACCGACCGCCGCCGGCAGCAGGTACATCCCGAGCGGCGCGCGCAGCATCGTCGGGTCGCCGGCATAGAGGTACCCGACCGGCCAGGGCTCGGCGACGAGATCGCGCAGGACGGCGTCGCGCAGCAGCCAGTCGTCGTTGGCGAAGAACAGGTGCCCCTCGCCGCCGAGCAGGCAGAGCCCGATCCCGGCCGCGAGGGCGGCGGTGAGGAGCGGCGCGTCGATCGGCGCGCGAGTCCGGCCGAGATCCCGCAGGACCAGGGCGAGCGCCGTCGACAGAAGCGCGAGGCAGAAAGCGGCCAGGGCCGCGCTCCGGAGGTGGGTGGCGAGGAAGATCAGGTTGGGGGCGGCCGCCAGCACCACCACGATCGTGAAGGGCAGGTGGCCGAGGCCCTCGCCCGCGACGCGCGCAGCGGTTCGATCGGCGGTGCGATGAGAGCCGGCGGCGCGCGGGGGAGCGTCCGGGACGGCGTGGTCCCGGCGCGCGGACGTGCTTGGCTGCGCGAGCGTGCCGGTCACGGGCGGGTCCTCCCCTCGGGCGGCAGGTCGGTGGCGACGCCGCCGCGGATCAGGGCCGCCCGGATGAGGCGCGGGCGGCCCTTCACCTCCTCCATGATCTTCGCGACGTACTCGCCGATCAGCCCGATCGCGAACAGGTTGAGGGCGCCGAAGAACAGGATCGCCAGCTGGGTCGAGACCGCGCCGCGCGGAGCGATGTCGGGGACGGCGAGGCGCAGGCCGATCATCGCGAGGCCGATCAGGCCCGAGAGGCCGAGCAGCCCGATGCCGGCGGCGGTGAGCATCTTCAGCGGCGTGTTGCTGAACGAGAAGATGCCGCGCTTGGCCCATTCGAGGTTGGACAACAG
Source organism: Methylobacterium sp. 17Sr1-1 (assembly GCF_003173775.1). Taxonomy (NCBI): domain Bacteria; kingdom Pseudomonadati; phylum Pseudomonadota; class Alphaproteobacteria; order Hyphomicrobiales; family Methylobacteriaceae; genus Methylobacterium; species Methylobacterium sp. 17Sr1-1. The sequence continues at coordinate 5,046,925 of NZ_CP029552.1, forward strand.
GTTGTTCGTGCTCGTGCCGAACATCCGCTTCGGGCGCACGTAATCGACGCCGGTCTGGCGGAAGCCGACATAGGCGCGCAGGCCCCGCATGAACAGGTCGCGCTCCGGGCAGTTCAGGAGCCAGCCGACGACGCGCCGGTCCATCAGCGAGAAGTCGCCGGCATCGTGCGGGATGCGCACGTAGCTGAAGGCGGCGAAGACCCGGTAGAACGCCTTGTAGAGCAGGCCCCAGACGAACGGCATCTCGCGCTCGACGCGCCGGCCGTAGACCACGTCGTGGCCCGCGACCCATTGCGCGTAGAACGGCTCGATCAGCTCGGGCGGGTCCTGCAGGTCGCCGTCGAGGAGCACGACGGCCTGGGCGGTCGCCAGCTCCATGCCGCTGCGGAAGGCCATCTGCGAGCCGAAATTGCGCGAATGCGTGATGCCGAGCACGTGCGGATCGGAGGCCGACAAGGCGCGGATCCGCTCGCCGCACCCGTCCGGGCTCGCGTCGTTGACGAAGATGATCTCGTAATCGACGTCGATCTTGCGGAACACCGCGGTCAGGCGGGCATGCATGATCGGCACCGCCTCCTCGTCCTTGTAGCAGGCGATGATCGCCGCGATGCTCCGGCGCCGCGTCGCGCCGGCCTTGGTGAGGCCGGACAATTCGGCCCCGGCCTCGCGCATCCAGGCGGCGGTGCGTTCGAGTCCCTCGGTGAGCGGGGTCCTGGCCTCCCAGCCGAGCAGGCGCGCGGCCTTGTCGGGATTGGCCTGCCAGCGCGCGAGGTCCCAGGCGCGGGGCGCCATCGCGCCGAAACGCGGCGCCTCGGCGAGGCCGAACACGTCCTTCGCCGTCAGCGCCAGGTCGCCGATGGTGGTCTGCGTGCCGGTGCCGATGTTGAGCGACTCGCCGTAGAGGTCGAGCGACATCTTGGCGGCGGCCCGCACGAAGGCCTCGCAGACGTCCCCGACGTAGACGAAGTCGCGCGCGATCGACGGATCGACGAGATCGGGATAGCCCCCCGCCAGCCCGCGGGACACCACGGCCGGGATCAGGCGGTTGGCGTCCTCGTAGGGACCGTAGACCGAGTAGAGCCGCAGGTTCGCCACCGGCCAGCGCCGGGTCTTGCCCGCATAGGCGAGGAACTGGGCGGCCGCCGCCTTCGAGACCGCGTAGGCGCTGTTGGGCACGAGGGCCGCGTCTTCGCCGGGCGCGGCGGAGTTCAGGCCGTACTCGGACGAGGAGCCGGCATGGATGTAGGCCGCGAGCGCGCCGGTCAGGGCCAGGCGCTCGACGCGGGAGACGAGGGCGGTGAAGTTGGTGGCGTAGATCAGGTCGGCGTCGGTCTCGAACGAGTAGGCGCCGTAGGCGATGCAGTCGAACACCGTCGCCGGGCGGATCGCCTCGACGAAGCTCGCGGTCGCCGCCTTGTCGGTGAAGTCGACCGCGACGAGGTGCTGGGGATCGACGTCGCGCAGGCGGGGTGCGGGCAGGGTGCGGGCGACGGCGTAGACGTCGCGGCGCCGCGCCAGGATGTGGCGGAACAGGTTGCACCCGACGAAGCCGCCCGCGCCGAGCACGGCGATGGGCCCCTTGAGGGTGTCGATCCAGTCGGCGGGCGAGCCGTTCATGCGAGAAGCCTCGCGCGGAGCGAATCCGGATCGAGGCCGCTCTCGCGCCGGTGGAAGCCTTGCGAGCCGTAGGTGCCCGACGGGTAGCCGGACGCCGCGACCGGGCGGAAGCCTGAGACCGCGACGCCGCGCTCCAGGCACCAGGCGGCGAGGCCCTGGCCGAGCCCCCCTTGCGCGACGTGCTCCTCGACGACGCAGAGGACGCGGCCGGGCAACGCCTCGACGAAGGGCGGCGGCGGCGGGCTCATGCCCAAGGGCAGCTCGCTCACCGCCCAGATCTCCGGCCCCTCCTCGCCGTCCTCCGCGAAGGCCGACCAGGCGAGGCCGGCCACCGGCCCGACCGCCACCACGACCGCCCCGCGCCCGGCGCGCAGGCGCCGCCAGGGCGCGTAAGCCGGCGCGGTGCGGCCCGCCGGCACCTCGCCGCGCCCGAGCCGGACGTAAGCAGGGCCCGGATCGCTCCCGGCCGCCTCGACCACCGCGGCGACGTCGCTGTCGAAGGCGGGGACGAAGATGCGCAGGGACGGCAGGGTCGAGAGGATGCCGTAATCCTCCAGCGCGTGATGGGTCGGGCCCATCACCCCGTAGGCGTAGCCGCCGCCATTGGCGAGCATCCGCACCGGCAGGCGGTGGAGGCAGACGTCGTTGCGGATCTGCTCGAAGGCGCGGGCGTAGCAGAACGGCGCGATGGTGTAGGTCCAGGGCTCCAGCCCCTCGCTGGCGAGCGCGGCGGCCACCCCGATCATGTTCTGCTCGGCGATGCCGGCATTGAGGAAGCGCTCGCCGAGGGCGTCGCGCAGGGGCTCCAGGGCGCCGAAGCCGAGATCGCCGGTGAGGAAGACGAGGCCGGGGCGCGCCGCCCGGGCGACCAGCGCCTCGCACAATTCGCGCCGCATCAGGCCGTCTCCCCGGTGCCGGGGATCGCGTCGCCGAGAATCGCCTCGCCGAGAATCTCTTCGCCGAGAATCGCCTCCTGCACCTGCGCCTCGGTGAGCGGCAGGTAGTGGCTGTCGAGGCGCCCCGCGATGGCCGGCACGCCGTGCCCCTTCACGGTGTGCAGGACGACGACCACCGGCCGGTCGGTGCCGGGCGTCAGCGCGCGGCGCATCTGCGCGAGGTCGTGCCCGTCCGTCTCGCGGATCTCGACGGAAAACCCGCTCAGCGCCCGCCCGATGGGATCGAGGGAGGCGACCTCGCCGGTCGTGCCGAAGCCCTGGAGGCGGTTGTGGTCGATCAGGATCGTCAGGTTGGACAGGCGCCGGTGGGCGCAGAAGATCAGCGCCTCGAGGGTCGAGCCCTCCTGCCACTCGCCGTCCGAGGTCAGGCAGAACACCCGGCCCGGCCGGCCCTGCAGCCGGGCCGCGAGGGCGAGCCCGGCGGCGAGCGAGAGGCCGTGCCCGAGGCTGCCGGTGCCGAAGCGGATGCCGGGGAGGCCGCGTCCGGGCGGATGCCCGGCAGGAGGGTGACCCGGCAGCCGGGTGCCGTCGGCGTGGAACGTGTCGAGCTCGGCCTCGGCGAGGAGGCCCCGGCTCCACAGGGTGACATAGAGCGCGCCCGCCGCGTGGCCCTTCGAGAGGACGAAGCGGTCGGCCTCGGACAGCATCTCGTGATGCACCAGCATCATCGCGTCCAGCGCCGAGAGGTTGCCGCCGACATGGCCGACGCCGGCTCTCCGGTGCATGGCCAGCAGCCGCCAGCGCGCCAGCGTCAGCAGGCCGGGCGCGAGGGCTGCCGGCCCCGCCGGGACGGCGCCGTGCGGCGGGGTCTCCGCCCGAAGGGTGTGTCCGCGCCGTGCCATCCGCCCGAGATTCCGCTGCCCTCCGGCAACGGAACGACGGCCATGGTTAGCACTGGGTTAAGGTGTGCGGACGGCCCGCGGCACCGCCGTCGTTCCGGCTCGCTCGTCTTGCGCGACCGACGGCCGGGCAGGTCGGCGCGAGGTCGACGGACGATCCGGCTTTGCTGCCGCGCTGCAGGTCTTGCCCGCTGACGCAGGGCAAGTGTCGTCGCATTAATCCCGATTAACCACGTTGATCCTGCCGCGGCTCCGGGCGGGGTGAGAGGATAGTCCTGCACGCGATTCCCCAGCGACTGCGGCGAGATCGTGGCGCGTTTACCGGCGACTCAGATTTGCGTGTGAAATTGGCGGAAAGGTCGTTGGCGTGGCGGAGTTTGTTCGTGCGTTGCTTCAAGCTCCTGCTGCTGTCCGCCGCCTTGTGCCTGCCGCCGGCCCTCGCCGCGGCCGCGGAATGCGGACCGGAGGCGCTCGGCACCGCGCGCACCCTCGAAGTGCCGTTCACGCAAGGGCCCGTCGGCAAGGCGAGCTACGGCCGCACCCTGCCGCTCGAGCGCGGCGAGGTGGTGCTGACCTTCGATGACGGTCCGCTGCCCCGGCGCACGCAGGCCGTGCTCGACGCGCTGAAGGCGGAATGCGTGAAGGCGACGTTCTTCGTCGTCGGCAGCATGGTGGCGCAGTTCCCCGACACCCTGCGCCAGACCGCCGCCGCGGGCCACACCATCGCGAGCCACACCTGGTCGCACCGCTACCTCGACCGGGTCCGCAGCCCCGAGGTGCGGCGCGACCAGATCAACGGCGGCCTGGAGGCCGTCCGCACCGTGCTCACCGACGACGCGCCGGCCCTGTCGCCGTTCTTCCGCTTCCCCGGCCTCGGGCACAGCCCCGCCCTCGACCGCTATGCGACCGGGCAGAAGCTGGTGCCGTTCAGCATCGACGTCGACGGCGACGACTGGAAGAAGATTTCGCCGCAGGCGGTGATGGACCGGGTGATCCGGCGCCTCGACGCGGCGGGGCGGGGGATCATCCTGCTCCACGATATCCAGCCCCGCACCGTCGCGATCCTGCCCGCGCTCCTGCGCGAGCTGAAGGCGCGCCGCTACCGCGTCGTCCACGTCGTGCCGGCGCGCGACGACACGAAGGCGGCGCTCGCGGCGCTCGATGCCCCGCAGGGCCGGCCGATCCGCCTCGCCCTCGACCGGCTCGGCGCCCGCATGGCGTCGCTGCGCGTGGCCGCCCGTCCGGCGGAGGGCCCCCCGAGACAGGTCGCCGAGGAGGCGCCGCTGCTGCTGCGGGCGGGCCTGTTCGAGGAAGCCGATGTCCCGCCGGCGCCCCGCGACCAGAGCCGGTCCGGCGAGGAGGTCCGCGTCGCCCTCGTCGCCGATGGCGGCCCGGCCGGCGGGCCCGCGCCCCGGGACGGCTGGAGCGGGTTCGTGGTGATCGGCACCGCCCCGCACGCCGCGGGCTTCCGCGCCGTCGCCGAGGCCGGACAGCCGCCTGCCCGCTGAGCTCCCTCCAGTCCCCCGCCCGTCGAGTCCCTCTTCCGAAAGCCACCACGATGCGACGTCTCGGCCGGCTCCTGCCCGCCCTCCTTCTCTGCAGCGCCGGCGCCGCCCAGGCGATGAGCGCCGACGAGTCGCCGGCGGGCTGGTGGGCGCCGACCCTGCGCGACTGCGCCGACCCGGCGAGCCCGCGGGCGTTCGAGATCCGGCTCAAGCCCGCCGCCGAGGCGCGGCTCGACGCGCGCGACCTGCGCTGCCGGATCGACAAGGTCTCCGACACGGCGATCGGCTACCGCCTCCACATGCGCTGCTTCCGCTCGGCCGAGGACCTGCGGGCGGAGGCGAGGGCCGAGCCCCGGCAGATCGTCGTCGACGCGATCGGCCCGGCGACGATGCGGGCGGACAGGCAGCGCGTCTATCGCTGCCGCTCCCGCCCGGCGGCCGCCACGGACGCGCCGCGCAGCCCCGTCGCGGCGGGGGAGGGGCCGGCCACCGTGCCGAGCCTGCCCCTGCCGGACGCCCCCATGCGCCTCTCCGCGCTCGCCCCCGAGCCGGCGCCGTCCCATCCCCTCTCCGCCGCCGCGCTGTCCGCGACAGCGCCCGCCGCGCCGCTTCCCGCTCCGCCGGCCCCCGCCGTCGCGCCCCTCGCCGCGCCCGCCCCGGCGCCGGACGCGCCCGCGCGCCTGGCCGCCCTGCCCATCGAGCCGCTGCCGGCGCCCCCGGCCCCGCGCCTCACGCCCGCGCCGCCCGTCGCCCTGCCGGCCCTGCGGCGCGGCAAGGTGGTCGGCTATCCCGGCGCGCAGGGGGCCGGCACGATCGTGGTCGATACGGCGGCGCGCCTGCTCTACCTCGTGCGCGGCGACGGCACGGCGGTCCGCTACCGGGTGGCGGTCGGGCGCCCCGGCACGACCTGGAAGGGCGTGCAGACGGTCACCGCCAAGCAGGAATGGCCGCAATGGACGCCGACGCCGGAGATGCGGCGCAGCCGCCCCGGCCTGCCGCGCACCGTCGCCGGCGGCCCGCGCAACCCCCTCGGGGCCCGGGCGCTCTATCTCGGCTCGACGCTCTACCGCATCCACGGCACCACCGATCCGGACTCGATCGGCCGCGCCGCCTCGGCCGGCTGCTTCCGGATGCTGAACGAGGATGTGATCGAGCTCTACCGCTTCGTGCCGGTCGGCACCAAGGTCGAGGTGATCTGACCGTCGTCCCGGAACGATGGCTCGCCCACCCAATTGCCTCCTGTGACGGCATTTGTGCCGACGAGGAGGCATCGATGGCCAAGGACGACGACGACCGGCCGGCGAAGATCTCGAACGGCCCCAACGCCCGCCCGAGGGACGAGACGATCGCTCAGACCGGCCCGGGCCTGCCGAACGACAGCAGTTCCCCGGTCGCGGTCGATGAGGAGGAGGCCAAGCGCATCGAGGAGAAGATCCGGTCGCTGTGAGGGTGGGGCGGCGGGTGCTCCGGCGTAAAAGCCTCTCGGTCGATCATCGAAGAGTGCGAGCCCGTTCGACGCCCTCAGACAGAGGCCAGATCCTCCGCATCATTCCGGGGCCGTGCAGCGGAACCTGGAATGACGCGGAGGGTCTTTATGGCATCGAGAAAAATGCGCCCCGACGCATTTCACCGCAACTCGGGACCTCACTATAGAGTCGGGCCCTATCGTATTGTAACCTGTTTCTGCTATACATCGCTGGTTTTGCCGCATTTTATGCAGCAAAATCGAAGCTCATTCCGTCGGAAAATGCTCTAATTCTTTTTCGGCACGATGGTGATACCGCCCGTGTGCTCGATGATTGCCGATTGCACCTCGGCGAAGCTGCGGATGCCGTTCTGGCGCATCTCGGCGACCACGTCGCGCTCGTCGATGCGCAGGCGGTGCATCTGGGTCCAATCCCAGGTGCCGTTGGAGTAGATCACCACCGGCGTGCCCTCCGCCACCTGTCCGACTACCGGCCACCACAGCTTCAGCCGCGAGACCGCGAGGTGCATGCCCGCGACCGTGCAGGCGGCGAGCAAGGCCCCGGTGATCGAGCGGTCGGCGCCGAGGATCGGCTGCACCGCCATGCCGCCGAACAGGAACACCACCGCCATGTCGAGGGGGGTGGCCGAGCGCATGATGCGCCGCGTGGTGACCCGCAGCAGCAGCAGGACGATGCCGTACATCAGGGCGGCGGTCAGTACGGTGCGCATCGCGAGGCCTCGGGCTACGGATAGATCAGGAGCGGCACATCGACCGGCCGGCCCAGGGCCGAGACCCGGGCCGCGACGGGGCCGAACTCGCGCGGCGACAGCATCAGGGTGATGTCGCCGCGACGCTCGGGCCCGAGGCGGAAGCGGTAGGTGACGCCGGCGGGCGTGGCATCCACCGCCTCGGCCCGCGGCTGGGTCGCGTCGACCGAGACGTGCTGGAGGAAATCGGCGTTGAGGTCGATCGCGACGTGTTCGGCCTCGAGCGGCCGGGTGATCCCGATCCGCATCTGCGAGGGGAAGCCGGCGCGCAGGAAGCGGTCGTAGCGCAGCACGATCGGCGTGTCGGGCACGGCCCGCTCGGCACGGGCCAGGGGTCCGTCGCCGAACAGGCCGGCCAGGCCGGAGGCGATCACCAGGCCGATCAGGCTCTGGACGCCGATCTGGAACCAGTTCCAGCGCCGCTCGAAGACCGGGAAGGTGCGGATCTCGGTCGCGGTGTCGTCGGATTGGCTCAGCATCGGGGCGTGCTCCGCGTCGGGTCGGCGGAAGCGCGCCGCATCGGCTCCGTTCGTCGTGCGTGAGATGTGGTCATGCCCGAGATGAGTCGACGATCCTCGCGCTCGCGCATCGTTCGAATTTCACCGGATGGCGTGCGATCATCCGGCGAAACCGTTCTAACGCGCCGCCCTCAACGTGCGGATCCTACGCCGGTTCGCCGGAGCCGCGTTCGAGGACATCTCCCGCAGGGTCACACCGGCATCTCGAACGCCACGCCGACGCGGCCGCGCCGGCGCCACACCACGCGGCAGCGGCGCATCACGAACTCGCCGGTGATCGCCAGGGTGAACCCGTCCGGCACCGCGAGCCCGGCCGGAACCGTCAGTGTTGCGGCGAAGACTGTCAGGTTCGAGACGCGACAATCGACGGCCGGCGACGGCGCGTCGAAGATGATCTCACCGGTGGACCCCATGGGCTCATCCCCCGATGCCGAAGACACGTTCATCGTATGGTTCCGGACATTCGCACGAAGAGCGATTATCGCTCAAGATGACCGAATGTTCGCGCCTGAAATCGACCGAAGGCGATAGGCACGAGGGACTAGGGCGCATGGCTTCGGCCCGGTCGCCCCGCAGGGGTTCTCCCGCGCCGCCGCCTCTGGCGCGAAGCTTGCTCTCCGGCCGAGCGTGACCGTTGACAACCCGCGAACCGCCTTGACCGAGGGATCGGACCGGGGCGAACCTCGCGGGAGGGCCGGCCCTCTCGGGGCTCGGGCACGGCTCATGACCACAGGCCCCGCAGGCAGGACACGCCATGGACCGCAGGACTTTTCTGAAAGGCTCGGCCGCCCTCGGTGCCGCCGGCATGGCGCCCCAGTTCGCCGCCCCGGCGCTCGCTCAGCCGGCCAAGGTGCTGCGCTTCGTGCCGCAGGCCAACCTCGCCAATTTCGACCCGATCTGGGGGACGCAGTACGTCGTCCGCAACGCCGCCGCCCTCGTCTGGGACATGCTCTACGGCGTCGACGCGCAGCTGAAGCCACAGCGCCAGATGGTGGAATCCGAGGAGGTCTCGTCCGACGGCCTGACCTGGACCTTCCGCCTGCGGCCCGGCCTCAAGTTTCACGACGGCGAGCCGGTTCTGTCGAAGGACGTGGTGGCGAGCCTGACCCGCTGGATGGCCCGCGACCCGATGGGCATCATGATCCGGGCGATCCAGGCCGAACTGGCGCCGGTCGACGACCGCACCTTCCGCTGGCAGCTCAAGAAACCGTTCCCGAAGCTCCTGCTGGCTCTGGGCAAGAACAACGCGCCTTGCGCCTTCATCATGCCGGAGCGGATCGCCAAGACCGATCCGTTCACCCAGATCACCGAGTATGTCGGCTCCGGCCCGATGAAGTTCGCCCGCTCCGAGTGGGTGCCGGGCGCCCGCGCGGTCTTCGAGAAGTTCTCGGATTACAAGCCCCGCGACGAGCCGTCCTCGTGGCTCGCCGGCGGCAAGCGCATGCTGCTCGACCGGGTCGAGTGGGTGATCATGCCCGATCCCGCCACCGCCTCGGCGGCGCTCCAGAACGGCGAGGTCGACTGGTGGGAGAACCCCATTCCCGACCTCGTCCCGCTCCTGCGCAAGAACGCCAACATCAACGTCGACATCGCCGATCCGCTCGGCAACATCGGCGCGTTCCGGATGAACCACCTGCATCCCCCCTTCGACAACCCGAAGGTGCGCCAGGCCGTCCTCATGGGCATGAACCAGGAGGATTACATGCGGGCGCTGATCGGCGACGACGACAAGCTGTGGAAGCCGCTGCCCGGCTTCTTCACGCCCGGCACCCCGCTCTACAGCGAGGCGGGCGGCACCAAGATCGGCAAGGGCGACATCGCGGCGGCGAAGAAGCTCCTGGCCGAGGCGGGCTACAAGGGCGAGCCGGTGGTCTGCGTGGTGGCGCAGGACCAGTCGATCACCAAGAACATGGGCGACGTCACCGCCGACCTGCTGAAGCAGATGGGCATGAAGGTCGATTTCGTGGCCACCGACTGGGGCACCGTCGGCACGCGCCGCGCCTCGAAGGCGCCGCCTGCGCAGGGCGGCTGGAACATGTTCCACACCTGGCACGCCGGCGCCGACTGCATCAACCCGGCGGTCTATCCGGCGATCCGCGCCAACGGCGACAAGGCCTGGTTCGGCTGGCCCGACCTGCCGGTGGTCGAGGCCGGCATCACCGAGTGGTTCGACGCCGCCGATCCCGCGGCCGAGAAGGCGGCGATCGACAAGGTGAACGCGGCCGCGGTGAGCGGGGGCGTCTACGTGCCGACCGGCTACTTCCTCGGCTACCAGGCCTGGCGGAAAAACGTCACCGGCGTGGGCAAGGGGCCGCTGCCCTTCACCTGGGGCGTCTCCAAGGCCTGAGGAACTCTCCGTGTTCGGCTTCCTCGTCAGGCGCGTCCTCGCCGTCATCCCGGTGATGGCGGTGGTCGGATTGTTCGTGTTCAGCCTGCTGTCGCTGGCGCCGGGCGATCCGGCGGCCCTGATCGCCGGCGACCAGGCCTCGCCGGCCGATATCGAGCGCATCCGCGCCTCGCTCGGCCTCGACCGGCCGTTCCTGGTCCGCTTCGGCGAGTGGGCCTGGCGCATCCTGCACGGGGATCTCGGCACCTCGATCTTCACCAACCTGCCGGTCACCACCATGATCGGGCAGAGGGTGCAGCCGACCGTGTCCCTGATGCTGGTCACGCTGGTCTTCGCCGTCCTCGTCGCGGTGCCGCTCGGCGTCGTCGCGGCCTGGAAGGCGGGGCGCCTCGTCGACCGGCTGGTGATGGGGGCGGCGGTGCTCGGTTTCTCGGTACCGGTCTTCGTCGTCGGCTACCTGCTCGCCTACGTCTTCGCCCTCGAGCTCGGCTGGCTGCCGGCGCAAGGGTACACGCCGATCGAGCAGGGGGTGGGGGCCTGGCTCGCCAACCTCGTCCTGCCGGCGCTGACGCTCGGCCTCGTCTACATCGCGCTCATCGCCCGGGTCACCCGGGCGACGATGCTCGACGTGCTCCAGCAGGATTACGTCCGCACGGCGCGGGCCAAGGGCGTGGCGCAGGGCGGCGTCCTGTTCGTCCACGCCCTGAAGAACGCCGCGGTGCCGATCGTCACGGTGATCGGCATCGGCATCGCGCTCCTCATCGGCGGCGCCGTCGTCACCGAGACGGTGTTCGCGATCCCGGGCCTCGGCCGCCTCACCGTCGATGCGATCCTGCGGCGCGACTATCCGGTGATCCAGGGCGTCGTGCTGTTGTTCAGCTTCACCTACGTGCTGATCAATCTCGCGATCGACCTCCTCTACACCCTGATCGATCCGAGGATCCGCTATTGAGCGCCGCCCAGCCCTTGTCCGCCGGACCTTTGGGGAGCGAGGCGCCCCCCGGCCTCGCGGTCGCCGCGCCGCTGCCCGACCTCTACCCGCCGCGCAAGGCCCTCGGGCCGATCCGCCGGACCTGGAAACGCCACCCGACCATCGTGATCGGCGGCGTGATCCTGTCGATCGTCGCCCTGATGGCGATCCTCGCGCCCTACCTCGGGACCGTCGACCCGACGGCGATCAGCCCGTCGCGCCGCACGCGGGTGCCATCGAGCCTCTACTGGTTCGGCACCGACATGCTCGGGCGCGACATCTATTCCCGCGTCGTCTACGGCGCCCGGGTCTCGCTCCTCGTCGGCTTCGCGGTGGCGCTGCTCGCCTCGCTCGCCGGCCTCGCGATCGGCCTCGTCTCCGGCATGGTGCGCTGGGCCGACGGGATCATCATGCGGATCGTCGACGGCCTGATGTCGATCCCGCCGATCCTGCTCGCCATCGCCCTGATGGCGCTGACGCGCGGCTCGATCGAGAACGTCATCCTGGCGATCACGGTGGCGGAGATTCCCCGCGTCGCCCGGCTGGTGCGCGGCGTGGTGCTGTCCTTGCGCGAGCAGCCCTATGTCGAGGCGGCGGTGACCACCGGCACCCGCATGCCGATGATCATCTGGCGCCACATCCTGCCGAACACGCTCGCGCCGATGACCGTGCAGGCGACCTATATCTGCGCCTCCGCGATGATCGCCGAATCGATCCTGTCCTTCATCGGTGCCGGCGTGCCGCCCGCGACCCCGTCCTGGGGCAACATCATGGCCGAGGGCCGGGCGCTGTGGCAGGTGAAGTTCTACATCATCCTCTTCCCGGCGATTTTTTTGTCGCTCACCGTGCTCGCCGTGAACCTCGTCGGCGACGGGTTGCGCGATGCCCTCGATCCGCGGATGGCGAAGGATGCGTGAGTGCGCGCTTGCTGCGGATCGGCAGCTTTCCGGGCGTCCTCTTCCTCCCCCCCGCAACCTCATCCCGAGGTGCCCACGCAGTGGGCCTCGAAGGAGGGCTCCAGGGATCGCGGAGGCTTCTGGAGGCCTCCTTCGAGGCCAACCGATCTCCGATCGGCCGGCACCTCAGGATGAGGTCGTGGGTGGGACAAGATTATCAAAGATATCCAACCATCCCCGGAGACGACGCCCATGACGCTCCTCTCCGTCGAGAACCTCCAGGTCCATTTCCGCACCCCCGACGGGGTCAACCGGGCGGTCGACGGCGTCTCCTTCGCGATCCAGTCCGGCGAGACCTTGGCGATCGTCGGCGAATCCGGCTGCGGCAAGTCGGTGACCTCGATGTCGATCCTGCGGCTCCTGCCCGAGCCGCCGGCGCGGCTCGCCGGCGCGATCCGGTTCGAGGGACGCGACCTCCTCCAGCTGCCTGAGCGCGAGATGCGCCGCATCCGCGGTAACGCGATCAGCGTGATCTTCCAGGAGCCGATGACCTCGCTCAACCCGGTGCTGAGCGTCGGCCGCCAGATCGGCGAGACCCTGCGCCTGCATCAGGGCCTCTCGCGCAAGGAGGCGGAGGAGCGGGCGGTCGAGATGCTGGCCCTCGTCGGCATCCCCGAGCCGCGGCGCCGGGTGCGGGAATACCCGCACCAGCTCTCCGGCGGCATGCGCCAGCGGGTGATGATCGCCATCGCGCTCGCCTGCTCGCCAAAGCTCCTCATCGCCGACGAGCCGACGACGGCGCTCGACGTGACGATCCAGGCCCAGATCCTCGACCTGATGCGCGACCTGAAGCGCCGGGTCGGCGCCGCGATCATGCTGATCACCCACGATCTCGGCGTGGTGGCCGAGGTCGCCGACCGGGTGGTCGTCATGTATGCCGGCCGCAAGGTCGAGGAGGCGGCGGTGCGCGACCTCTTCCGCTCCCCGCGCCATCCCTACACGCGCGGCCTGATGGGCGCGGTGCCGCGCCTCGGCGCCGCCGAGCTGCCGGGCGCCCCCCAGCGGCTGGCCGAGATCCCCGGCATGGTGCCGAGCCTGAAGACCCGCATCGACGGCTGCGTCTTCGCCGGCCGCTGCCCCTCCGTGACCGACCTCTGCCGGACCCACGCCCCGGCCCTGGAGCCGAAGGCGCCGGGCCACCTCGCCGCCTGCCACTACGCGCCGAAGGACGCGCTCGCCGCGTGAGCCAGCCTCTCCTCGCGGTCAACGACCTGCGCAAGCACTTCCTCCTCGGCGGCGGCCTGCTCGGCCGCGGCGCCCGCAGCCTGAGGGCGGTGGACGGCGTCTCCTTCACCCTGGAGAAGGGAGAGACCCTGTCCCTCGTCGGCGAATCCGGCTGCGGCAAGTCGACGGTCGCCCGCAGCCTGATGCGGCTGTTCCCGCCCACCTCCGGCCAGGTGGTGCTCGCCGGCCGACGCATCGACGATCTCTCGGCAGGCGCCCTGCGCCCCCTTCGCCGGCGGATCCAGATGGTGTTTCAGGACCCGTTCTCCTCGCTCAACCCGCGGATGCGGGTGCGCGACATCCTGGCCGAGCCGATCCGCAACTTCGGCCTCGCCAAGGGCCGCGCCGATCTCGACGGGCGCCTGTCCGCCCTGATGGAGCGGGTCGGCCTGCCGCGGGAGGCCCTGTCGCGGTTCCCGCATGAATTCTCCGGCGGCCAGCGCCAGCGCATCGGCATCGCCCGGGCGCTCGCCGCGGAGCCGGACCTGATCATCTGCGACGAGGCGGTCTCGGCCCTCGACGTCTCGGTCAAGGCGCAGATCGTCAACCTGCTGCAGGACCTGCAGAAGGAGCTGGACCTGGCGCTCCTGTTCATCTCGCACGATCTCGCCATCGTCGAGCACATGACGCATCGCGTCGCGGTGATGTATCTCGGCAAGATCGTCGAGATCGGCCCGCGCCGGGAGATTTTTTTGGCGCCGCGGCACCCCTACACGCAGGCCCTGCTCTCCGCCGTGCCGGTGCCGGAGCCCGGTGCCGGGCGCACCCGCATCGTCCTGCGCGGCGACGTGCCGAGCCCGATCGACCCCCCGAGCGGCTGCCGCTTCCACACCCGCTGCCCGCACGCCTTCGAGCGCTGCCGCACCGAGGAGCCGCGGCTCGATCCGGTCGGCGCCGACCATCATTTCGCGGCCTGCCACCTCGACGGCGCCGCCCTGCCGGCGCGGGCCGCGTGACCCGCCCGTCCTGTTACATCATCAGGGGAAGAACCGTGCAGCACGAGCTGATCCTGCGGGGCGCCCGCATCATCGATCCGTCGCAGAGCCACGACGGCATTGCCGACGTCGCCTTCGCGAACGGCCTCGTCTCGGGCTTCGGCCGCGACCTGCCCGTCGGGGAGGGGACGGAGGTGCGCGAGATGAACGGGGCGATCGTCACCCCGGGCCTCATCGACCTGCACACCCACGTCTACTGGGGCGGCACCTCGCTCGGCATCGACGCCGACGAGTTCTGCCGGCTGTCGGGCGTGACCACCTCGGTCGATACCGGCAGCGCCGGGCCCGGCAACTTCCCGGGCTTCCGCAAGCACGTGATCGAGCGCTCGGAGGCGCGGATCCTCGCCTACCTGCACGTCTCCTTCGCCGGCATCTACGGCTTCTCGAAGACCGTGATGGTCGGCGAGAGCCAGGACATGCGCCTGATGGCGCCCCGCGAGGCGGTGGCGGTGGCCGAGGCCAACCGCGACGTGATCATCGGCATCAAGGTCCGGGTCGGCGCCCACGCCTCGGGCACGCAAGGCACGGCGCCCCTCGAGATCGCCCTCCAGGTCGCCGAGGAAACCGGCCTGCCGCTGATGGCCCATATCGACGAGCCGCCGCCGAGCTACGAGGCGGTGCTGGCGATGCTGCGCCCCGGCGACGTGCTCACCCACGCCTTCCGGCCGTTCCCGAACTCGCCGGTGACGGCGCAAGGTGCGGTGAAGCCGGCTGTCCGCGAGGCGCGCGAGCGCGGCATCCTCTTCGACATCGGTCACGGCAAGGGCTCCTTCGCCTTCAAGACCGCCCGCGCCATGCTGGCCGGCGGCTTCCTGCCGGACACGATTTCGTCCGACGTCCACGCGCTCTGCATCGACGGCCCGGCCTTCGACCAGGTCACCACGATGTCGAAGATGCTCTGCCTCGGCATGAGCCTCAACGAGGTGATCGCCGCCTCGACGGTGAATGCCGCCGTGGCGCTCCGGCGCATGGAATACGGCAGCCTGAAGGTCGGCTCGCTCGGCGACGCCACGGTGCTGGCGGTGCGGGAGGGTGCGTTCGACTACGTCGACGTGCTGGGCGAGCACATGACGGGGGACCGGCGGATCACGTCGGAGGGCGTGGTGCTGCGCGGGCGGTGGTGGCATCCGGTGTGAGGCCCTGGCCTGTACTGCAGAGCCGCCTTCGGCAAGCCTGCGCCCTTTCCCGGACGACTGAAGCGAAGCGGAAGGAGATCCGGGATCCAGCGCAAAAACTCGCGAAGCGACCGCTTGTCTGCAACGTTTCAGTATACAGGGCCGCTTCGCGGCACATCTCCCCTGAATCCCGGATCTCCTTCCGCTGGCGCTTCAGTCGTCCGGGAAAGGGCGTGGAGCTTGAGATGACGCCGGAGAAGGCGGGGCCAGCGCTGTGAAGCGCCTGCGAGACCACATCACCCCCCGGGCAGGAACACCTCCCGCTCCGCCTCCACCACCGCATAGATGTGCTCGGCGACCGCGCGGATGCGGGCGAGGTCGCGGCTGTCGGCGTGCATCATCAGCCAGAAGCTGCGGGTGAGCGACACGGCGTCCGGCAGCACGCAAGTCAGATCCGGGCGCCCCGAGGCCATGAAGCAGGGCAGCACCGCGAGCCCCAGTCCCGCCACCGCCGCCTGCAACTGCGCGTTCAGGTTGGCGCTGCGCAGCCGCGCGCCGGCCCCCGGCGCGACCTGGTGCAGGTAGTCGAGCTCCGGCGAGTACAGCAATTCGTCGATGTAGCCGATGAAGCGATGCCCTTCGAGGTCGCGGCGCTCGGCGATCGGCGGGTGGCGGTCGAGATAGGCCGGGGCGGCGTAGAGCTTGAGCGTGTAGTCGGTGAGCTTGCGCCCGACGATGCGCCCCTCCGGCGGCAGGCTCAGGCCGATGGCGATGTCGGCCTCGCGCTTCGACAGGCTGAACAGCCGGGCGGTGGCGACGAGCTCGATGTCGAGTTCCGGATGGCGCTCGATCAGCGCCGTGAGGCGGGCGGCCAGGAAGGCGCTGCCGAAGCCGTCCGGCGCGCCGATCCGCACCGTGCCGACGAGCTGCGAGCCGGCACGGCCGATCGCCGCCTCGCCGTGGATGATCGCCGATTCGATCGCGTCGGCGGTCGCGACCAGCGCGAGGCCCGCTTGCGTCGCGGTGTAGCCGGAGGCGCGGCGGTGGAAGAGCCTTTCGGAGAGGCGCCGCTCCAGCCGGTCGATTCGCCGGATCACCGTGGCGTGATCGACCCCGAGCCGCCGCGCCGCCGCCGAGACCGTGCCGGCCCGGTGTACCGCGAGCACGAAGCGGTAATCGTCCCACACGTCGCCTCTCGGCCCATCCGGTTCCCGCATCCGCGCACACCCGTTCCGCTCTCACGCCCCTTCCGCTATGGGGATCGCCAGGGCAAGGTGGCCCCAACACAGATCGATCCAGGGAGGATCCCTCATGGCGCGCGAAGTCGGGCACTTCATCGGCGGCGAGCACGTTCCCGGCCGCTCGGGCCGGTATTCGGACATCTACCAGCCGATGACCGGCGAGGTGGTCGGGCGCCTGGCGCTGGCGAGCCAGGCCGAGATGCGCGCCGCGATCGAGAACGCCGCCAAGGCGCAGGTCGCCTGGGCCGCCACCAACCCGCAGCGCCGCGCGCGGGTGATGATGCGCTTCCTCGACCTCGTGGCGCGCGAGATGGACAGCCTCGCCGACCTGCTCGCCCGCGAGCACGGCAAGACCATCCCCGATGCCAAGGGCGACATCCAGCGCGGCGTCGAGGTGGTGGAGTTCGCCTGCGGCATCCCGCACCTGCAGAAGGGCGAGTACACGGAAGGCGCCGGCCCCGGCATCGACATCTACTCGATGCGCCAGCCGCTGGGCGTGGTCGCCGGCATCACGCCGTTCAACTTCCCGGCGATGATCCCGATGTGGAAGTTCGCCCCCGCCATCGCCTGCGGCAACGCCTTCATCCTCAAGCCCTCGGAGCGCGATCCGGGCGTGCCGATGCGGCTTGCCGAGCTGATGATCGAGGCCGGGCTCCCGGCCGGGATCCTCAACGTCGTCAACGGCGACAAGGAGGCGGTCGACGCGATCCTCGACGACGACATCATCCAGGCGGTCGGCTTCGTCGGCTCGTCCGACATCGCCCAGTACGTCTATGCAAGGGCGACCGCGACGGGCAAGCGCGCCCAGTGCTTCGGCGGCGCCAAGAACCACATGATCATCATGCCCGACGCCGACATGGACCAAGCCGTCGACGCCCTGATGGGCGCCGGCTACGGCTCGGCCGGCGAGCGCTGCATGGCGGTCTCGGTGGCGGTGCCGGTCGGCGAGAAGACCGCCGACGCCCTGATGAGCAAGCTGATCCCGCGGGTCGAGAGCCTGAAGATCGGCCCCTCGACCGATCCGAGCGCCGATTACGGCCCGCTGGTCACCAGGGCGGCGCTCGAGCGGGTGCGCAACTACGTCGAGATCGGCGTGCGTGAAGGCGCCAAGCTCGCGGTCGACGGCCGGGCCTTCAAGATGCAGGGCTACGAGAACGGCTTCTACATGGGCGGCTGCCTGTTCGACCACGTGACGCCGGAGATGCGGATCTACAAGGAAGAGATTTTTGGGCCCGTGCTGTCGGTGGTGCGGGCCAAGGACTACGCCGAGGCGCTGCGGCTCCCCAACGAGCACGAATACGGCAACGGCGTCGCGATCTTCACCCGCGACGGCGATGCGGCCCGCGACTTCGCCGCCAAGGTGCAGGTCGGCATGGTCGGCATCAACGTGCCGATCCCGGTGCCGCTGGCCTACTACACCTTCGGCGGCTGGAAGCGCTCGGGCTTCGGCGACCTCAACCAGCACGGGCCGGACGCCGTGCGCTTCTACACCAAGACCAAGACGGTCACCCAGCGCTGGCCGTCGGGGGTGAAGGAAGGCGCGCAGTTCTCGATGCCGGTGATGCAGTAAGCGGCCCGGGTTTCCTCCTCTCCCCGCGGGCGGGGAGAGGGCCGAGCCCTCGTTCAGAGGGTGCGGCAAGCTGCGAACCGCAGGTTCGCCGCGAGGGTGAGGGGGTCTCTCCGGAGGAGTCTCATTCGTCGAGACCCCCTCACCCTCGCTTCGGCTGCGCCGACGCTCGTCGCTTGCACGACAAGGTGCAAGCGACCCTCTCCCTGCCCGCGGGGAGAGGAGACACCCGTGCCATGTCCGGCCGGACAAAATACCAAATCCGGGCAGGAGGAACCGCCGCCATGACCCTGTTCACCCTGCCCGAGGACCAGATCGCCATCCGCGACATGGCGCGCAGCTTCGCGGCCGAGCGGATCGCGCCGCACGCCCTCGACTGGGACGAGCGCAAGCATTTCCCTCTCGACGTGCTGCGGGAGGCCGCCGCCCTCGGCATGGGCGGCATCTATATTTCGGAGGAGCATGGCGGATCGGGCCTGACCCGGCTCGATGCCGCCCTGATCTTCGAGGCACTGAGCCTCGGCTGCCCGACCGTCGCGGCGTTCCTGTCGATCCACAACATGGCCGCCTGGATGATCGACAGGTTCGGCTCCGCGGCCCAGCGCGAGCGCTTCCTGCCGGCACTCTGCCGGATGGACACGGTCGCCGCCTACTGCCTGACCGAGCCGGGCTCGGGGTCGGACGCTGCCGCGCTCCGCACCACCGCCCGGCGGGAGGGCGATACTTACGTCGTCAACGGCGCCAAGCAGTTCATCTCGGGCGCCGGTGCCGCCGATGTCTACGTCACGATGGTGCGCACCGGCGAGGCGGGGCCGAAGGGCATCTCGACCCTGGTCGTGCCCTCCGACGCGCCCGGTCTGTCCTTCGGGCCCAACGAGCGCAAGATGGGCTGGAACGCCCAGCCGACCCGGGCCGTGATCTTCGAGGAATGCCGGGTGCCGGTCGAGAACCGCCTCGGCGAGGAGGGGATCGGCTTTCGCATCGCCATGGCGGGGCTCGACGGCGGCCGGCTCAACATCGGCGCCTGCTCCCTCGGCGGGGCGCAGGCGGCCCTCGACAAGAGCCTGGCCTACATGGCCGAGCGCAAGGCCTTCGGGCAGCGCCTCGATGCGTTCCAGGCGCTGCAATTCCGCCTCGCCGACATGGCGACGGAGCTGGAGGCCGCCCGGGCGCTCCTCTACGGCGCCGCCGCCGCCCTCGACCGCAAGGACCCGGACGCCACCCAGCGCTCGGCGATGGCCAAGCGCTTCGCCACGGATACCGGCTTCCGGGTCGCCAACGAGGCGCTGCAGCTCCACGGCGGCTACGGCTACCTCTCGGAATACGGGGTGGAGAAGATCGTCCGCGACCTGCGGGTGCACCAGATCCTGGAGGGCACCAACGAGATCATGCGGGTGATCGTGGCGCGGGGACTGGTGGGGAATTGAGGATCGGTTTGATCGCAGCCTTGGTGCCACGGAAAGATGGTCGTCCCACCGCGACCTCAGGATGAGGTCGCGTCTTGGAAAGGTCGCCCTTGCTGTCGCGCCGACATCCTGGCGGCGTCTCGCAAGTTGCATCTCTCTCACAGAACAGAATCCAGCAGAGGAAACGCTGAGCCATGACGCAGATCGCCTTCCTGGGCCTCGGCAACATGGGCGGCCCGATGGCCGCCAACCTCGTGGCGGCGGGGCACGCGGTGACCGGCTTCGACCTGATGCCGGAGGCGCTCGACGCCGCCCGCGCCGCCGGACTCGCGGTGGCGGAAAGCGCCGAAGCCGCGGTGGCGGGGGCCGAGATCGTCGTCACCATGCTGCCGGCGGGGCGTCACGTGCTGACGGTCTACGACGCGGTGCTGCCGCACGTGGCCCACGGCGCCCTGCTGATCGACTGCTCGACCATCGACGTCGCCAGCGCCCGGGGGGCGCACGAGAAGGCGGAGGCGCGCGGCCTCGCCAGCCTCGACGCCCCCGTCTCCGGCGGTGTCGGCGGCGCCAAGGCCGCGACCCTGACCTTCATGGCCGGCGGCACGCCGGACGCCTTCGCCCGGGCCGAGCCGGTCCTCGCGAAGATGGGCCGCAAGGTCGTGCATTGCGGCGAGGCCGGCGCCGGTCAGGCAGCCAAGATCTGCAACAACATGATCCTCGGCATCTCGATGATCGGCGTCGCCGAGGCCTTCGTGCTGGCGGAAAAGCTCGGCCTGTCGCACCAGGCCCTGTTCGACGTCGCCTCGACCTCCTCGGGCCAATGCTGGTCGCTCACCACCTACTGCCCGGTCCCCGGCCCGGTCCCGGCCTCGCCCGCCAACAACGACTACAAGCCGGGCTTCGCCGCCGCCCTGATGCTGAAGGACCTGCGCCTCGCCCAGGAGGCCGCCGCGGGCGCCGGGGCCGCGACGCCCCTCGGCGCGCATGCCGAGGCGATCTACGCCGCCTTCGAGGCGGCGGGGCAGGGGGGCACCGACTTCTCGGGGATCATCCGGCATCTGCGGGAGGAGGGGCGGGAATAAGACGATCGCGCCGCCGCGACGAGTCGCAGTGTTCGCGGGGGACCTTGAGGGCGCCCCGTCCGCGCGCTAAGGATAGCTCATGCGTCCGCTCTTCGCCCCGACCCTGCGAATGACCCGGCCCGACCGCGCGAGATCCGGCCGGAGAGGGTGAGCGCGCGTCAGCGCGAGACAGGCGAGAGCGCCGGACCCGAGCCCTTCCGTGCCGAGCGGGAGGGCTTTTTCATCAGCACGGGTTCGGCGCGTCCCTCGTCTTTCGCATCGGACGCTCCCCATGTCGCACCGCATCCTCATCACCAGCGCGCTGCCCTACGTCAGCGGCGCCAAGCATCTCGGCAACCTCGTCGGCTCGCTCCTGCCGGCCGACGTCCATGCCCGCTTCCACCGTCAGATCGGCAGCGAGGTGCTGTTCGTCTGCGCCACCGACGAGCACGGCACGCCGACTGAACTCGCTGCGGCGCAGGCAGGCCTCGCGCCGCGCGCCTTCTGCGACGGCGAGCATGCGCGGCAGGCGGCGATCTACCGACGCTTCGGTCTGAGCTTCGACCATTTCGGCCGCTCCTCCGCGCCATCCAACCACGCGCTGACCCAGCACTTCTACCGACGCCTCGACGAGGCCGGGCTGATCGCCGAGCGGAGCGTGCCGCAGATCTGGTCGCCCACGGATAACCGCTACCTGCCCGATCGATACGTCCGCGGCACCTGTCCCCATTGCGGCGACCCGGACGCGCGGGGCGACCAGTGCGAGGCCTGCGGCACCCTGCTCGACCCCGTCGAGCTGATCGCGCCGCGCTCGGCTTTGTCGGGGGACACACGGCTGGAACTGCGCGAGAGCCGCCACCTGTTCCTGCGGCAATCGGCACTGAGGGAGCGCCTGAACGACTGGCTTGATACCCGCTCGGGCTGGCCGCCCTTCGTCGTCTCCCTCGCGCGGAGCTGGCTGACCGCCGACCTTAAGGACCGCTGCATCACCCGCGACCTCTCCTGGGGTGTGCCGGTGCCGCGGCCCGGCTTCGAGGGGAAGGTATTCTACGTCTGGTTCGACGCGCCCATCGCCTACATTGCCGCCACGCAGGACTGGGCCGCCGACCAGGGTCGCGACTGGCGCGACTGGTGGTGGGGCGAGTCTGCCGGGACCGGCCGCATCGTCCAGTTCCTGGGTAAGGACAATGTGCCGTTCCACACGGTGAGTTTTCCCGCCACGCTGATCGGCTCCGGCGAGCCGTGGCGCACGGCGGACGTGATCAAGGGCCTTCACTGGCTCACCCACGAGGGCGGCAAGTTCTCGACCAGCCGGGGGCGCGGCCTCTCCTGCGAGGCGGCGCTCGACGCGCTGCCCGCCGATCTCTGGCGCTGGTGGCTGATCGCGAATGCTCCCGAGGGAGCCGATGCGGATTTCCGCGCGGAAAGGTTCGTGGCGGACGTGAGCAAGGATCTCGCCGACGTCTTCGGCAACCTCGTCCAGCGGGTGGCCCGCTTCGCGGCGACGGCGTTCGACGGCGAGGTCCCGACGGGGGCTGAGCCCGGTCCGGCCGAGCGCTCGCTCGCCGCTGAGGCCGCCTCGCAGGTGGCCGCGATTCGCGCGCATCACGAGGCGCGGGAGTTCCGGCGCGCGGCGGCCGAGACGCGGGCGCTCTGGGCCCGGGCGAATGCCTACGTCCAGGCAGCCGCGCCCTGGTCGGAGCTCCGGCACGACCGCGCGCGGGCGGCCCTCGTCACCCGTGTCGCCCTCGATCTCATCGCGATCGGTGCCACCGTGGCCTGGAGCATCGTCCCGAGCCTCGCGGCGTCGGCCATCTCGGCGGTCGGTGGGGAGGTCGCGGGCGCACCGGAATGGCCCGGGGACGTCGAGCGCCGGATCCTGGACGATCGGGGTGGGGAGACGAGGCGTGTGGGGCTCTTCGCGCCGATCACGAAGGTTCGCGTCGAGGATATCGGTGCGGCGTGATGATGACTGGTGAGGCTAACACAGCCGTTGCCGTGCCGGATCGGACTTCCCGTCCGGCCCGGTCGAGCGATCGGTTCAATCGATCGGGGCGCTGACCACGACTAAAAACGGCCGCCGGGCATCTGCCCCGCGGCCGTCGAGAGAGGCGGGCCGGTTCGGCCCGCCGATATCGGCTCAGCTGATCCGAGGATCAGAGGCCGTTGAACTTGTAGCTGAACCCGGCGCGGACGAGGTTGCCCTCGGTGGTGAAGCGCGAGGTGTAGGAGCCGCGCGGCTGCGCGGCGGCGGCCACCGTGAGGCCGGTGTTGTTCACCTGCACGTTGCGGCTGCCGAGGTCGTAATGCAGGTACTCGGCCTTGATCGTCACCGCCTGGGACTGGATGCCCAGCAGGCCCAGCAGGCTGTAGCGGGCCAGGAACGAGTCGGTCGGCAGGGCGTACTCGATGCCGCCGCCATAGGCGTAGCCGGTCGCGATGTCGTTGTAGCGGCCGGTATAGGCGAGCGCGAGCGGCGGGGTGGCGCCGGCCGTGGTGTAGAAGTTGGCGCGGTAATCGACGCCGCCATAGGCGAAGCCGCCCATGCCGTAGACGAAGACGCGGTCGAAGGCGTAGCCGGCGCGGCCGACGACGGTGCCGAGCCAGGACAGCTCCTGACGGAAGGCGCTCGGGTCGGAGAAGCCGTTATTCGCGGCGAGCTGCGGGCCGAGGTAGAAGGTGTTCTTGTGGATGTCGGTCCAGGCCCAGTCGGCCTGGACGCCGACCACGAAGCCCGAGCCCGGCGTGAACTGGTAGTTGTAGCCGAAGCCGCCGCCGATATTGGCGAGGCCGTCCTGCTCGTTGCGCACCACCGGCGGGCGACGCAGGGTCGCGACGTTGCCGATCGTGTTGGTCGGCGTGACGTCGTTGCCGATCGTGGTGATGCGCTGGCGGTCGGTGAAGGTGTAGTCGGTGTGCAGGCCGGCATAGAAGCCGGTCCAGGTGAAGACCGGCACCGGCGTGAAGACCGGCGGCGGGGCGACGCGGCGCGGCAGGTCCGCGGCCGAGGCCGCCCCGGCGAGGAGCGACGTCGCGGCGCCGGCGAGCATGAACTTCTTGAGCACTGGAGGACGCCCCGGTTGAGCGAAATTGTGGCCGCAGGCTAGCTTGAGCGTGACCGGACGCCTATGACCGCCGTGCCACACCTGGCGGTCGACCGGCCAAGTTTCCGAATTTTTTCCGTGCGCTGCCGCACAGGGCGGCCAGCAGAGTGCGAGGCGACCTGTGCGAGGAGCCATGCCAGAGGGAGAGGGCGCCAGGGCCCTGATGATCCAGGGCACCGGCTCCGACGTCGGCAAGTCGCTGATCGTCGCCGGGCTCGCCCGCGCCTTCTCGCGAAGGGGCCTGCGGGTGCGCCCGTTCAAGCCGCAGAACATGTCGAACAACGCCGCCGTCACGGCCGACGGCGGCGAGATCGGCCGGGCCCAGGCGCTCCAGGCCCGGGCGGCGGGCGTCGCGCCCTCCGTTCACATGAACCCGGTGCTCCTGAAGCCGCAGAGCGAGACCGGCTCGCAGGTGGTGGTGCAGGGGCGGATGGTCGGCACCGCGCGGGCGCGCGAGTACCAGGCCTGGAAGCCGCGGCTCCTCGCGGCGGTCGTCGAGAGCTTCGACCGCTTGCGAGCCGAATCCGACCTGGTGCTGGTCGAGGGCGCGGGCTCGGCCTCGGAGGTGAACCTGCGCCGGGGCGACATCGCCAATATGGGCTTTGCCCGCGCCACCGGCACGCCGGTGGTGCTGCTCGGCGACATCGACCGCGGCGGGGTCATCGCGAGCCTCGTCGGCACGCGGGCCGTGATCGACCCGGAGGACGCCGCGATGGTGCGGGGCTTCCTGGTCAACCGCTTCCGCGGCGACCCGGCCCTCTTTTCCGACGGCATGAGCCTCATCGCCGCCCGCACCGGTTGGGAGGCGCTGGGTCTGATCCCGCACTTCCCCGAGGCCGCGCGGCTGCCGGCCGAGGACGTGCTCGGCCTCAAGGGCGCCGAGCGCCCAGGGGGCAAGGTCGTGGCGGTGCCGGTCCTGCCCCGCATCGCCAATTTCGACGACCTCGACCCCTTGCGGGCCGAGCCCGGCGTGAGCGTGGTGCTGGTCGAGCCCGGCCGGCCGATTCCCGCCGAGGCCGACCTCGTCCTGCTGCCGGGCTCGAAGACCACGATCCCCGACCTCGCCTTCCTGCGCGAGCAGGGCTGGGACATCGACATCCTGGCCCATCGCCGCCGCGGCGGGCGGGTGCTCGGCCTGTGCGGCGGCTACCAGATGCTCGGCACCAGCTTGAGCGATCCGCAGGGCATCGAAGGGCCGCCGGGCACGGTGGCGGGCCTCGGCCTCCTCGACGTCGCGACGGTGCTCACCGCCGAGAAGCGGCTGGCGGCAGCGACCGGCGTCAGCCTGCCGGACGGGACCCCGTTCACCGGCTACGAGATGCATGTCGGGGAGACCGACGGGCCCGACGCCGCCCGGCCGCTCCTGCGCCTCGCCGACGGCCGCCCCGACGGCGCGGTCTCGGCCGACGGGCTGGTCTGCGGCACCTACGTCCACGGCCTGTTCTCGGACGAGGGCCAGCGGGGCTTATGGCTCGCCCGCCTCGGCGCCGCACCGGGGCCGGAGGCCTACGAGGCGGTGATCGAGCGCGTGCTCGACGGCCTCGCCGACCATCTCGAGGCGCATGTCGATTGCGACCGGCTGCTCGCCCTGGCGGCATAGCGCGGGGCGAGCGCTCACCTTACGAAACCGTCATCTCCCGCTCAGCATCGGTTAAGCCCGAGAAGCGCGTCATGCCGGCGCGTCATGGTGGCTGACGGGCGGGGAGGGCACGGGCATGGCGGTCGATCCGCGTCGGACGGCGCTCGGCCTCGGGCGGTTCGGGCTCGGCGCACGGCCGGGCGACCTCGCCCTCGGGGAGCCGGTCGAGGAGGCCCTGCGCCGCGAGATCCTGGCGGGCACCGTGCCCCTGCCGGGCGGGCCGGACCTTGCCCCCGCCCCGACCCTGCTCACCGCCCTCCAGGCCGAGGAGCAGGGCCGCAAGCTCGCCCGGGCCGGGAGCCCGGACGCGCCGATGCCGGAGGGCCCGCCGGCGCCGCCGATCCAGGAGCGGGTCTACCGGGCCGAGGTAACGGCCCGCCTCGCCCTGGCGCAAGCGGCGCCCCTCGGCTTCGTCGAGCGCCTGGTCTGGTTCTGGGCCAACCATTTCACCGTCTCGGTGGCGCGGGGGCCGCGCCTGCGGGTCAGCGCCGGCGCCTTCGAGCGCGAGGCGATCCGCCCGAACGTGCTCGGACGGTTTCGCGATCTGCTGCTCGCCGCCGCCACCCATCCGGCGATGCTGATCTACCTCGACAACGTCGCCTCGGTCGGTCCCAACTCGCCGGCGGGCCAGCGCAAAGGCCCAGGTCCTGGCAAGGGCCTCAACGAGAATCTCGGCCGCGAGCTCCTGGAGCTGCACACCCTCGGCACGGAGGGCGGCTACACGCAAGCGGACGTGACGGCGCTCGCCCGCATCCTCACCGGCTGGTCGCTGCAGCGCGACGGCAATGCCGAGGGCCTGCCGGGCACGACCACCTTCCGGCGCGGCGCCCACGAGCCGGGCGCCGTGACGCTGCTCGGCCGCACCTACCTCGATGTCGGCCCCGGGCAGCTGCGCATGGCCCTCGACGACCTCGCCGTGCATCCGGCGACCGCCCGCCACGTCGCGTTGCGCCTCGCCCGCCACTTCGTCGCCGACGATCCGCCCCCCGCCCTGGTGGCGCGCCTCGCCCGGACCTTCCTCGACCAGGACGGCGACCTCTCCCGCCTGGCGCTGGCGCTGATCGAGGCACCGGAGGCCTGGGACCCGGTGCAGCGCAAGATCCGCTCGCCGCAGGAATTTTTGGTCGCGGCGATGCGCGGGCTCTCCCTCGCGCCGGATCCCCGGATGGTGGATCCCCGGATGGTCATGGGCGCGCTCGCGGCTCTGGGCCAGCCGTACTGGTCGGCGCCGGCGCCGAACGGCTACCCCGACGAGGCCGGAGCCTGGGCCTCGCCGGAGGGGCTGCACGCCCGCCTCGACCTCGCCGCCCGGACCGGCCAGCTCGCCGCCGCCACCGACCCGACCGCCTTCGCCGACGCGGTGCTGGGCCCGCTCGCGACCGACGAGACGCGCACGGCGATCCGCCGGGCCGAGAGCCGGGCGCAAGCCATCGCCCTCGTCCTGATGGCCCCCGAGTTCCAGCGACGGTGATCTCCAGGAGGACCTCTCGATGAGCGATCTCTGCCAGTCCGGTCCCCGAACCGCCCATCCGAACCGCCGGGCACTCCTCGGCACGGCCGGCGCATTGTTCGCCTGGGGTGCCATCCCCCGCACCGCTTACGCCGCCCCGGGCGCCCGCGACGCCCGCCTCGTCGTGGTGATCCTGCGCGGCGCCCTCGACGGGCTCTCGGCAGTGGCGCCGCTGGGCGATCCGGCCTACGCGGACCTTCGCCCCGGCATCGCGCTGACCCGCGACGGGCCGGGGGCGGCGCTTCCCCTCGACGGCTTCTTCGCCCTCCATCCGGCGCTGCCGACCTTCGCCCGGCTCTACGCCGCCCGCCAGGCGATGGTGGTGCACGCCGCCGCTACCTCCTACCGCGAGCGCTCCCACTTCGACGGGCAGGACGTGCTCGAGAGCGGCCAGCCGGGCCCGGGCCACACCGCCAGCGGCTGGCTCAACCGCCTCGTCGCCGCCCTGCCGGCGGGGGAGGGCATCGCCCCGCGGAACGCCCTCGGGGTGGGCGTGGTGCCGCCGCTGATCCTGCGCGGGCCGGCTCCGGTCCTCGGCTGGGCGCCGCCGCGCCTGCCGCGGGCGAGCGACGAGCTCGCCCGGCGGGTGCTCGGCCTCTACGAGGCGCGCGACCCGGCCCTGGCGGCCTCCCTCGCCCGCGGCCTCGACGTCGACGCCCTGGCGAAAGGCGGGCCGAAGGGAGGGGGCGGCCTGCGCGGCCTCGCCGAGGGCGCCGCCCGGCTGATCGCCGCCGATGACGGCCCCCGCATCGCCGCCCTGGCGCTCGACGGCTGGGACACCCACGCCGACGAGGGCGGCGCCACCGGCCGCCTCGCCGGGCTGCTCGGCGGCCTCGACGGGGTGTTGTCCGCCTTCGCCGAGATCCTGGCCCCGCGCTGGGCCGACACCGCGATCCTGGTCGTCACCGAGTTCGGCCGCACCGCCCGGGTCAACGGCACCACCGGCACCGATCACGGCACCGGCACGGTGGCGTTCCTCCTCGGCGGCGCGGTGCGCGGCGGCCGGGTCCTGGCCGACTGGCCCGGCCTCGGCCCCGCCCAGCTCCACGAGGGCCGCGACCTCGCCCCGACCACGGATGTGCGGGCGGTCGCCAAGGGGCTGGCGGCGGACCTGTTCGGGCTGTCGCCGGCGGTGCTCGCCGCTCACGTGTTTCCGGGGACGGAGGGCTTGCGGCCGGTGGGCGGGTTGGTGGTGTAGGGCATCCTCGGACGGTCGCCGGGCTGCCCTGGCCCTCATGGTGCGGGATCCTCCTCTCCCCGCCCGCGCAGGGCTGTCCGGAAAAACGAAATCGCGGGCGGGGAGAGGGAGAACCCGCGCATTTTTCTGAGGCCAGGTCGCCCTCTCCCGTACTCCCCCACATCATTCCTGTGCATGCGACAGCCTTGGCCCGGACCCGCCACAGCCCCCGGGCGTTTCCCGCACCAGACACAGGGAGTGGGGGCCGATGGCGAAGCGCAAGGTGAGCCGGCGCGCAGGGACGGGGCCTGAGGAGAACGTGGCGCCGCTGGTGCCGCCCGGGGCTCTCGCGGTGGCGCTGCTCGGCCTGCGCGAGCGGGGGCGGCCGCTGGTCCACGTCGCCCGCGATGCCCGCCGGCTGGAGGAGATCGCCGCCCTGCTGCGGGCGCTGGCCCCCGGCCTCGGCGTCGCGGTCTATCCGGAATGGGATTGCCTCCCCTTCGACCGCGCCTCGCCCTCCCGCGGCACGATGGGGGCGCGGGCCGGGGTGCTGCGCTGGCTCACCGATGCCGCGCACCTGCCCGACATCCTGCTCACCACCGCGCCGGCCCTGATCCAGCGGGTGCCGCCGCCCGAGACCTGGGCCGAGGCCCGGGTCGAGCTGAGAGCCGGCGACGCCCTCGATCCCGCCCGGCTGACGGCGGAGCTGCAGCGCCTCGGCTACATCCTCGACGACCGGGTCGACGAGCCCGGGGAGGTCGCGGTGCGCGGCCGGACCGTCGACGTCTATCCGGCCGCCGCGCCCCGGCCCTGCCGCATCGAGCATGCCGACGGCACGATCACGGCGATCCGCACCTACGATGCGGTCTCGCAGCGCTCCCTCGACGAGGTCGAGACCCTGGTGGTCGATCCGGCGACCGAGGTGATCCTGGCGCCGGATTCTCCCGTGCGCCTGCGGCCCTTCTCCGGCCAGGAGCACCAGCTGCCGACCCTCTACGGCCGCCTCGTCACGGTGCTCGACTACGTGCCGGAGGCCCGCCTGGTGGTCGAGGCCGGGGCGGAAGGCCGTGCCGAGGCCTTCTTCGAGCAGATCGCCGAGGGCCGCACCTCGGAGGTCGCGAGCCGCGGCCAGGCGGCGCCGCTCTACCTGACCCCCGCCGAGTGGACGAAGACCCGGAAGGCCCGCGAGGTGGCGGTGGCGAGCGACGCCGACGCCGCGTCCATCGCCGTGCCGGCCTTCCTGCGCGAGCGCCGGCCCGGGCCGGCCTTCTCGGCTTACCTGCGCGAGCGCCTGAAGGCCGGCGAGCGGGTGGTGTTGGCGGGCGATCCCGCCGGGCTCAAGCGCCTGTCGCGCCAGGCCGCCCGGGCGGCCGAGCGGGGCGTCCGCCCGGTCGCCGACTGGTCGGAGGCGGTCGCCGCCGCGGGTGGCGAGATCGTCGCCCTGCCCGCGCCCCTCGATGCGGGCTTCCGGGCGCCGGACCTGGGTGCCACCGTGATCGCCACACCGGACGTCTATGGCGGCACCTCGGCGCGGCCGAGCGTCGGCCAGCCGGTGATCCTGCCGATGGGCGAGGTGGATCTCCGCGTCGGCGACGTGGCGGTCGACCGCGACCATGGTCTCTGCGTGTTCGAGGGGCTGGAGCGCATCGCCACCGGCGACGGCACCGAGGCCCTGCGCCTGCGCTTTGCCGGCGACGCGATCCTGATGGTGCCGGTGGCCCAGGCCGACCGGATCTGGCGCTACGGCTCGGAGGAGGAGGCAGTCACCCTCGACAAGCTCGAGGGCGGCACTTGGCCCAAGCGGCGCCTCGCCACGGAGGCCGGCCTCGCGCGGGCCGCCCGCGCCATGCTGGAAGCGGCGGAGGAGCGCCGCACGGCGAAGGCGCCCGCCCTGGTGCCGCCGGAGCGCGAGATGGAGCGGTTCGGCGCCGGCTTCGGCTTCCCGCTCACCCCCGATCAGGCGAAGGCCGTCGACGGGGCGCTTCAGGATCTCGCCGGCGAGCGGCCGATGGACCGGCTGGTCTGCGGCGATGTCGGCTTCGGCAAGACCGAGGTGGCCCTGCGCGCCGCCGCCGCGGCGCTCCTCGCCGGCAGGCAGGTGGCGGTGGTGGCGCCGACGACCGTGCTGGTGCGCCAGCACCTGCGCACCTTCGAGCGGCGCTTCGCCCGCTTCGGCATCGGGGTGGCGCAGCTCTCGCGCCTCGCGAACCCGGCCGAGGCCAAGCGCGTGCGCCAGGGCCTCGCCGACGGCTCGATCCGCCTCGTGATCGGCACCCACGCGCTCGCCGGCAAGGGCGTGACCTTCGCCGATCTCGGCCTCGTGGTGATCGACGAGGAGCAGCGCTTCGGCGCCGCCCTCAAGGAGCGCCTGCGCACGATGGCGGGCGACGCCCATGTGCTCACGCTGACCGCGACGCCGATCCCCCGCACCCTGCAATCGGCGCTGGTCGGGCTCAAGTCCCTCAGCGTCATCGCGACGCCGCCGGCGGTGCGCCAGCCGATCCGCACGGTGCTGATCCCGCTCCACGACGACACGGTGCGGGCGGCCCTGATGCGCGAGAAGGGCCGCGGCGGACAGAGCTTCGTCGTCTGCCCGCGCATCGAGGAGATCGGCCCCATGGCCGAGCGCCTGAAGGCGCTGGTGCCCGAGCTCGAGACGGTCGTCGCCCACGGCGAGATGAAGCCGGCGGAACTCGACGAGATCATGGTGCGCTTCGCCGACGGCGAGGGCGACGTCCTGCTCGCCACCTCGATCATCGAGAGCGGGCTCGACGTGCCGCGGGCCAACACGATGCTGGTCCACGACGCTGAGCGGTTCGGCCTGGCGCAGCTGCACCAGCTGCGCGGCCGGGTCGGCCGCGGCCAGCGAAGGGGCGTCACCTACCTGCTGACCCGGCCCGACCGCGACCTGGCGCCTTCGGCCGAGAAGCGCCTGCGCACGCTCGAGGCCCTCGACCGCCTCGGCGCGGGCTTCGCCATCAGCGCCCGCGACCTCGATCTCCGCGGCGCCGGCGACCTCGTCGGCGAGAACCAGGCCGGCCACGTCAAGCTGATCGGCCTCGGCCTCTACCAGCACCTGCTCCAGCTGGCGCTCCGCGCCGCCAAGGGCGAGCCGGCGGAGGATTGGGCGCCGGAGATCCATCTCGGCCTCGCCGGCGACGTGCCGGAGGATTACGTGCCAGAGCCGGAGGTGCGCCTGAGCCTCTACACCCGCCTCCTGCGCCTCGGCACGCCGGAGGACGTCGAAGCCCTGCGCGGCGAGGTCGAGGACCGGTTCGGGCGGCTGCCCAAGGGCGTGCGGGCGCTGTTCGCGCTGGCCCACCTGCGGGTCGCGTGCCTCGCCCTCGGCATCGCCCGCCTCAGCGGCGGGCCGCAGGGCCTCGCGGTCGATTTCCGGCCCGGCTGCGCCCCGGCCGCGATGCCGCTGACCGAGGACGTGACCGCCCGTGACGGACGGCTGATCCTGCGCCGCCCCTGCGACGACCCGGACCGGCGTGGCGAGCTGGCGGCCGACTTCTTGCACCGGATCCAGGAGGCCCGCGATCAGCAGGGGTGACGGGTGGCACGTCCGGCGCCGGGTTTTCATCCGGCGCCCGGAACGATTGCTCACGGCCAAGGTTGACTCGGGGACCGATCGAGGCCGCCGACGAGCCGCGCCCCATGGACAGAGCCAACCCTGACCCACTGCCCGAGGCGCCTGCGGCCGACGCGGCCGTGGTGGCGGCCGAGGACGTCGTTCTGGAGCCCCTGGCCGACTTCCCCCACATCGACCTGCGCACGCCCGGCGAGCCGTGGGAGAAGCGCCGCGCCGCCGGCAAGGGCCTGCGCGCCAAGGTCCCGCATCACAGCCACGGTCCGGTGCCCGTCCCGAAGGACCGGCCCGACCCGGTGCGGCTGATCGAGCAGGCGCAAGCCGGGCGCCAGGCGCGGCTGATCCCGCTGCGCGTCGCCCGGATGGCGAGCTCGCCCTTCGCCTTCCTGCGGGGTGCGGCCACCGTGATGGCCTGGGATCTCGCCCGCACCCCGACGAGCGGCATCGACGTGGTGATGAACGGCGACGCCCACATCTCGAATTTCGGCCTGTTCGGCACGCCCCAGCGCGACATCGTGCTCGACCTCAACGATTTCGACGAGGTCACGATCGGCCCCTGGGAGTGGGACCTGAAGCGGCTCTGCGCCAGCATCGAGGTCGCCGCCCGCGACCTCGACGTGCCGGAGCCGGAGCGCCGCGAGGCGGTGATCGCCGCCGCCTACGGCTACCAGCACACCATGACCGAGCTGGCGCCGCAGGGACCGCTCGACGTCTGGCACCGGGCGGCGCGGGCCGAGGAGCTGGATTTCAGCGGCATCGCGATCGACGCGGAATCCCGCGCCGTGGTGGAGCGGGCGGTCGAGAAGGCGCGCAAGCGCCACAACAAGAGCCTGCTCGCCCGGATCGGCGAGCGCCGGGTCGATGGCGGCTGGCGCTTCCGCCAGGACCCGCCGATCCTGACCTGGGTCGATGCCGAGACCCGCGAGGCGGTGACCGCCGGGCTCGAGCGCTACGCCGAGACACTACCGCGGGAGCGCCGGTTCATGCTGAGCCGCTACCACGTCGTCGACGTCGCCCACCGGGTCGTCGGCGTCGGCAGCGTCGGCACCCGGGCCTACGTCGCGCTGCTCTGCGGCAACTCGGACCAGGACGTGCTCTTCCTCCAGGTCAAGGAGGCGGTGCGCCCGGCCCACGCGCCCTACGTGTCCGGCATGCCCGAGCCCTACGCCTCGCACGAGGGCGAGCGGGTGATCTACGGTCAGCGCCTGCTCCAGGCGGTCGGCGACCCGCTGCTGGGCTGGACCACCATCGACGACCGGCCGTTCTACGTCCGCCAGATGAAGAACATGAAGGGCGAGATCCCGGTCGCCTGCATGCGCGGGCAGCCGCTCGTCTACTTCTCCTGGGCCTACGGCGCGCTGCTCGCCCGGGCCCATGCCCGCACCGGCGACGCCGCCGCCATCGCGGGCTATTGCGGCCGCGACCGCCACGCCGACTTTCGCGAGGCCCTGGCCGACTGGGCGCGGGCCTACGGAGACCGGAATGCGGCGGACCACCGGCTGTTCCTGGAGGCGATCGCGTCCGGGCGGCTGGAGGCGGCGGACGATCCGGAGATGTGACCAGGGGCAGCACGATAGCGACGGACCATCGGTATTGCGCACGTATCGTGTGTCATGAACCAACCCCCTTTCCCGGAGGACTGGAGCGTCAGCGGAAGGAGATCCGGGATCCAGGAGAGATGTGCCGCGAATCGGCCCCTATGCTACCCCGTTGCAGACAGACGGACGCTTCGCGATTTCTTGTGCTGGATCCCGGATCTCCTTCCACTTCGTTTCAGTCGTCCGGGAAAGGGGTGGTGGGACATAGGAAGGGGGTGCATGGGCAGCCGCGAAGTGTAGTAATTTTTGCATATTTTGGCTGGACCTGCATCGTTGATTGCAATAACGGATAATATTTATCACCCATCAAATAATAAAATTTGCTATGTGAAATTTATGTTTTTCCGAATTTGATGTGATGCGGATCGTCATCTGCGGCATCATTCCAGGATGCCTCCTGCGCCCGCCTCCCATGCCACCCGCTTCGTTGACAACCATCCCCCCACCCCTAGAACCGGTCAAAACGCCGGCGGGAGGAGCACGCGATGGGCAAGGGCTTGCGCAAGGGACTGACCAGCTACGGGGATGCGGGCTTCTCGCTGTTCCTGCGCAAGGCCTTCATCAAGGCGGCGGGCTATTCCGACGACGCCCTCGACCGGCCGATCGTCGGCATCACCAACACCGCCTCCGACTACAATCCCTGCCACGGCAACGCCGCGCAGCTGATCGAGGCGGCCAAGCGCGGGGTGATGCTGGCCGGCGCGATGCCGATGGTCTTCCCGACGATCTCGATCCACGAGAGCTTCGCCCACCCGACCTCGATGTACCTGCGCAACCTGATGGCGATGGACACCGAGGAGATGATCCGCGCCCAGCCGATGGATGCGGTCATCGTCATCGGCGGCTGCGACAAGACCCTGCCGGCGCAGGTGATGGCGGCGGCTTCCGTCGACCTGCCGACGGTGGTGATCCCGGTCGGCCCGATGGTGGTCGGCCATCACCGCGGCGAGGTGCTCGGCGCCTGCACCGACTGCCGGCGCCTCTGGGGCGCGCACCGGGCCGGCGAGATCGACGAGCAGGAGATCGAGACCGTCAACGGCCGGCTCGCCCCCTCGGTCGGCACCTGCATGGTGATGGGCACCGCCTCGACCATGGCGTGCATGATCGAGGCGATGGGCCTCGCCCTGCCGATGGCCGGCACGATTCCCGCGCCCCACGCCGAGCGGATACGCCTCGCCGAGGCGAGCGGCGCCTGCGCCGCCGCGATGGCGAAGACCGGCGGTCCCCGTCCGAGCGAGATCCTGACCCCGGCCTCGATCCGCAACGCGCAGGTCGTGATGCAGGCGATCGGCGGCTCGACCAACGGGGTGATCCACCTCACCGCCATGGCGAACCGCGCCGGCATCGACCTCGACCTCGCGAGCCTCGACGCGATCGGCCGCGAGGTGCCGGTGCTGGTCGACCTGAAACCGTCGGGCGACCACTACATGGAGCATTTCCACCATGCCGGCGGCGTGCCGAAGCTCTTGCGCGAGCTCGGCAGCCTGATCGACCTCGACGCTCCGACCGTGACGGGTGCCACCCTGCGCGACGTGGTGGCGGCGGCCGAGGACGTGCCGGGCCAGACCGTGATCCGCTCTCCGAGCCAGCCGATCAAGCCGGTCGGCGCCATGGCGGTGCTCACCGGCAACCTCGCGCCCCGCGGCGCGCTGATCAAGCATTCTGCGGCGACGCCGCGCCTGCTCCAGCACGAGGGCAGGGCGGTGGTGTTCGACTCGATCCCCGACATGGCGGCGCGGATCGACGACCCCGACCTCGACGTCGCGGCCGACGACGTGCTGGTCCTGCGCAATGCCGGGCCGAAGGGCGCGCCGGGCATGCCGGAAGCCGGTTACCTGCCGATCCCGAAGAAGCTCGCCCGCCAGGGCGTGAAGGACATGGTGCGGATCTCGGACGCCCGGATGAGCGGCACCGCCTTCGGGACGATCGTGCTGCACGTCACGCCGGAATCGGCGGTCGGCGGGCCGCTCGCCCTGGTGCGCACCGGCGACCGCATCCGGCTCGACGTGGAGGGAAGGCGCATCGACCTCCTGGTCGACGAGGCCGAGCTCGCCGCCCGCGCCGCGGCGCTCACCCCACAGGCCCGGCCCGACTGGGCGGCCCGCGGCTATGCCCGCCTGTTCCACGACACCGTCACGCAGGCCGATCAGGGCTGCGATTTCGACTTCATGCGGCGGGAGGGGTGAGTCGGTTCCCGATCATCCCGTTCGACAATAAAGCGCGGGATCCCCTCTCCGGTTTGGGAGAGGGATAGGGGCGATCGAAAGTCGCGCAGGGAGGCTCGGGTTCAGGATAACTCGCGTAGCGTCGAGTTGGGCAGCTCGACGGTTCAGGTATATTACGGAAGCGTATCACCCTCACCCCTAACCCCTCTCCCACACGGGAGAGGGGGACGGGCTTTATTCTTCTTCGATCAGGTCAAATCGCCGTTGGATTCTCAGTTGAACCGCACCGGCAAGGTGAAGCTCTGCTGCGCGCCGGTGAACTCCGCCGGGGCCGGCGGCAGGCTGCCGGAGGCGGCGGCCACCGCCGCGGCGTCGAGGGAGCCGTTGCCGCTGCTGCCGGCGAGCGAGGCGCCGAGCACCCGGCCGGACCGGGACACGGTGAAGCGCACCGTCGCGGTGCCGCTCGCCCCCGCGGCGCCCCGCGCCCGGCTCTGGATCACCCCGCGCACCATCGCGCCCCAGGCTCGCGCCGCGTTGGCGCTCGCGGCGGCCGAGGCGCCGCTCTGGTTCATCTGCGAGGCGGAGGCCGCGGCGCGGCGCTGGCGGGCGGCCTCCATGGTGCGCTCGGCCGCCTTCTGCGCCTCGCGCTTGACGTCGCGCACGGGCTTCGGGGCCGGCTTCTTCGCCTCGACCGGCTTCTCGACAGGCTTCGGTCTCTCGACCGGCTTCGGCTTGGCCACCGGCTTCGGCACGGGTTTGGGGACCGGCTTCGGCTCCTGGACGGGCTTCGCCACCACGGCGGCCGGCGCCTCCGGGTTGGTCGAGGTGACGACCTGCTCCTCGGGCTCCTGCACCGCCTCCACCGCCTCGGGCGGCTTCTCCATCGGCACCGCCTCGGCCGGTGCCTGCTCGACCGGGGTCTCCTGCGGCGTCTCCTCGACCTTGGTCTCCGGCGGCGGGGTCTCGACCGGAACGGTGTCGGACGGGGGCTCGGCCGTCGGGACGGTCGTCGGCTCGGCCGTGTCCGTGGGGGTCGGCGTCGCCTCGACGTCCGGCGACTGGGTCGGCACGTCGATCGCCGCCATGTCCGGCGCGAGATCGATGGCGATCTCGTTCTCGCCGGGCGGGGCCGGGGGGCTGCGCCAGTAGGTCAGGGCGAAGAGGCCGCCCGCGTGGAGCGCGAGCGCCACTAGGAAGGCGAGGCCGAGGCCCGTCCCCGGCTCGCGCGGCTCCGGCGCGTCGGTCGTCACGGTGTGGTTCATGGCTTTACCGCGGGGCCGCCGGCGCGGGCGCCGCCCCGACGGACGGCGCACCCGAGGGCGCATTGGCGATCAGCGAGACCTTGGCGAAGCCGGCCTGCCCGACGAGGCCCATCACCTCCATGACCTTGCCATAGGGCACGTCCTTGTCGCCGCGCACCAGCACGGTCTGGCCCGGATCCTCGGCGGCGGCCGCCTTCAGGCGCGCGAGTGCGCCGTCGGCCGGCAGCGGCTCCTTGGCGAGGAAGGCCTGGCCGTCCTTGTCGACCGAGACCACCACCGGCTTCTTCGACTCGGACGTCTTGGCGGCGGCGGTCTTCGGCAGCTGCACCGGCACGCCGACGGTCATCAGCGGAGCCGCGACCATGAAGATGATCAGCAGCACCAGCATCACGTCGACCATAGGGGTGACGTTGATCTCGGACATCGGCGCGGCGTCGAAGCCATCCTCGTCGCCGGCGCCGGCCTGCACCGGTCCCATACCCATCTGGCGGGCCTCCGGCCGCCTGCCCGAGCGGGCAGGGGCTTATTCTACGCGTTGAACGGGAAGCGACCTACTCGGCGGCGGCGCTGCGGGCGTGGTGGCTGCGGTCGCGCGCCAGCCGGTTGCCCAGTGTACCGATGCCGGCGACGAAGGCCGACTGCACCTTGGCGAGGTCGCTCGAGAACTTGTTGTAGGCGAGCACCGCGGGAATCGCGACGACGAGGCCGATGGCGGTGGCGAACAACGCCTCGGCGATGCCCGGCGCCACCACCGCGAGGCTGGTGTCCTGGCTCTTCGCGATCGACGAGAACGAGTTCATGATGCCCCACACTGTGCCAAACAGGCCGATGAACGGCGCCGCCGAGCCGGAGCTCGCCAGGAACGGCAGCCCGACCTGCAGCCGCTTGATGTCGAGGGTCAGCGCCGCCCGCATCGCGCGCTCGATCCGCTCGCGCCGCTCGGCGCGGGTCTCGCTCGGGTCCTGGTCGCGCCAGGCCTCCTGGGCGGCGGCCACCACCCGGGCGGAGATGCCCGAGCGCGCCTCCGGCATGCCGCCGGTGGCGACGAGGCGGGCGAAGGACTTCGCCTGGCGGCGGGCGCCGGCGAGGCGCACCAGCTTCTCGATGATGATCGTCCAGGAGACCAGCGAGGCCAGGATCAGGAGGATCATCACCCCCTTCACGATCGGGTCGGCCTGCAGGAAGAGGCCGAGGAAGGAGAAGTCGTGGCCGGCAGTCGCGGCGGGCGCGGTGGTCGGATCCATCTCGGCGGTCTCCGGAAGAAAGGGAAGGAAGAGAGGCGGTCAGCGCACGAACGGCGCGGCGCCCTTGGCGGAGGAGGGCTCGATGCGCTCCAGGCAGGTGTCGCGGGTGAGGTCCTGGCCCGACGTTTCCTTGCCCTCGCAGGCCGCCACGTCGTTGAGCAGCACCCGGCCGATCTGGGCGCAGGGGGTGGGGGCGATCTCGAACTGGCGCAAAGCCGTCTTGCGCGCCGGCACCGGCCCGAGCTCGACCAGGCTGCGCTTCTGGACGATGCCGTCCTGGTCGAAGGCGTAGAGGTCGAGGCGCAGCGAGCGGATCGGGCCGCCCTTGCCGTTCTCGACGATCAGCATCGCCTTGCAGGTCTCACCGGCGGTCTCGAGCTTGTTCAGCTCCACCCGCAGCGGCGAGGCGGCGGGTTGGCTCACGGCGGCGGGCGTGACGGTGGCCTCGGCCGAGGTCGCTTGGGCCTGGGACGCCGCGGCGAGCGGCGAAAGGGCGAGGCAGAGGGCCGTCACCCGACCGATGCGGGCCCCGAACCGGGGCAACCCTTGCGTGAGCACGTCGTGCGACTCCTCTGGGACGGCGAGCGCCAAACAGCCATCCGCGCGCGGACCGGCCGCCCGTCAGGGCACCGGCGCGACGCCTTCCCGGCTCTCGCTCCTGTTCGTCGGACAGACCGGATCGACCCGGGATGGATCCCGGGCCGCCGGCAGGAACGAACTAGCGAGGTGACCGGGCGGGATCAAGGCCGCCCACGAAACTCAGAGGAATTCCAATCTGTTATCGGGATGCCGGGTCGGGCCGGTGGACCCCCTTGCCACATTATCCCGTCCGCTCACCTGTCCTCGACTTCACCGGTCTACTTGGCCTTCGTCTCCGGCACAGTCTCGGGAGACTTCGCAGGAGCTTTGGGCGCGCGGGCCTTCTCGACGGCCTCGGCCTTCTCCTCGTCGGTGTCGCCGCTCTGGTCGATCGCGCGTTCGGGGTTGGCGGCCAGTCCGCGCAGGACCGTTAGAACCTGCGCGCAGACCTCCGGATGCTTGTAAGCGTCCAGCACCACGGCGGCGTCGCGCAGGGTGCGCAGGTCGCGCACCGTCTGCTCGTTGGCTGAGCGCTGCAGCTCGGACGACTTGGCGATCACGTCCTCGAGGCGCAGGCCGACGACGTCGCAGGTCGCGCTCGGGGCGGCCGCGGGGGCCGGTGCGTCCTTGGCGCCCGCCGTGAGGGCGTGGCCGGCGAGAACGAGGGCGAGGAGGCCGGACAGGACGAAGGGCGGGCGCATGGGTGCAGGGCTCCGGGGCAGGGGCAGGGGGAAGTGTTCGAAGGGACTCAGTGTCCGAGAATGCGGTTGGCGAGCGCCACGATCTGGCTCGGCCGATAGGGCTTGGGCACGAAGACCGAGTCGGTCACCGCCTCGCCGGCGCCGAGCGTGTGGCGGCCGCCCGAGGTGTAGACCACCGGCAGGCGCGGGCAGTGGCGCCGCGCGTCGCGGGCGAGCGCCACCCCGTTGGTGTTGCGGGCGAGGTCGATGTCGGTGAACAGCATGTCGACCCGCTCAGCCTGGAGGATGCGGCCGGCCTCGACCGCGTCGGCGGCGGTGAGCACGCGGTAGCCCTCGTCCGCCAGGGCCTCGGCGGCGATCTCGCAGACCATCGCCTCGTCCTCGACCACCAGCACCGTCTCGTAGGGGAGGGCGGCGGGCGGCACCATCGCCGCAAAGGCAGACTGGATCATGACGCAACTCGCTCCAGGACGATGGGGGCCGCCGGTTCGTCGTGAGCCGTTCCGGCGACGGTTCGAGGGAAGAACCGCCCGAACCTCGGCCGTGTTCAGGCCCGATCCCTCGAATTGACGCGGTTTGGTGAGCGAAGCCTTAACCCTGCGGGAGGACCGGTTAATGCGGAGCGGAACCGCGGCCGCCCTTGCGCGGGCCAGCCCCGTGTGACAGGCCCGGGGCCGCATTCGAGGTTCACAGGAAGAGCGATGAGCGCCACCGCCGCCCCCTCCCTCACCCAGCAGGTCACCGAGATCGCGGCCGGCGCCCACGTCATCGCGGCGCACTGGCTCGGCCGGCAGCTCGCCCTGGCGCTCGGCGACGGGGCGGTGCTCCTCGTCGCCGAGGATGGCGGGACCACCCGGGTCGAGGCGCATCCGGAGGCCGGCATCCTGGTCGCCGCCGGCGACGGCAAGCGCCTCGTCACCGGCGGCGACGACGGCCGGGTCGTCGCGGTCAGGGCCGACGGGACCGTCGAGGAGGTCGCGGCGGCGAAGGGCGGCGCCTGGATCGACGCGCTCGCGCTCCATCCCGATGGCGCCGTCGCGTTCGCGGCGGGCAAGCGCGTCGTCGCCCGCGACGCCAAGGGCCGCGAGAAGGTGTTCGAGGCGCCCTCGACCGCCCGCGGCCTCGCCTTCGCGCCCAAGGGCTACCGGCTGGCGGTGGCGCATTACGGCGGCGCCACCCTGTGGTACCCGAATCTCGACACGGCGCCCGACGCCCTGACCTGGAAGGGCTCGCACATCGACGTGACCTGGTCGACGGACGGGCGCTTCGTCATCACCACGATGCAGGAGAATGCCCTGCACGGCTGGCGCCTCCAGCCCGACCGCGGCCACATGCGGATGACCGGCTACCCGGCCAAGGTGCGCTCCACCGCCTGGTCCTCGGACGGGGACTGGCTGGCGACCAGCGGCGCCGAGGCCGTGATCGTGTGGCCGTTCGATTCCAAGGAAGGCCCGACGGGCAAGGCGCCGCGGGAATGCGGCGTGCGCCCGGCCCGGGTCTCGCGGGTGGCGTTCCATCCCAAGGCCCCCGTCCTGGCGGCGGGCTACGAGGACGGCTGCGTGCTCCTGATCCGCTTCACCGACGCCTCCGAGCTCCTGGTGCGCCCCGCGGTGAAGGGCAGTGCCGTGACGGCGATGAGCTGGCATTCCGGCGGCGAGCACCTCGCCTTCGGCTGCGCCGACGGCCGGGCCGGCCTCCTCAGCCTGCCGCGCTAGGGCCATGGACCTCCTCGGCGCCTTCCGGCGCCGCCCCTCACCGGACGCCGCCGCGCGGGCCCGGGTGGCCGAGATCGCCCGCCGCCTCGGCGCCTTCGGCCCCGAGGTGACGCTCAGGGTCAACGAGATCGTCTGCGCCGATCCGGCCTGCCCGGGCACCGAGACGGTGATCCTGGTGATGCAGCCCGGCGCGCGCTCGCGCGCCTGCAAGGTGGGCAAGCCGTTGGAAGAGGTGACGGAGGAGGATGTGGCGGGGGCGCTCGGCGCCTGACGCCGGCGCCTTCACGAGAGCGCGGAACCGCACACATTTCGCCTGACGGCCGTCCTGCATTCCCAGGCGAGCCTTTCGGTGAGGGCGGCAGCAGATCCATGAGGATCCGACGCCCGAACCGTCGCTTGCCGCAGGGTCATGAGGCCGATAGTCTTGCGCTCCACCATATCCCGAATCGACCGGCCTGGGGCAAGCGGGTGTACGCGATCTGTTTCGATCTCGATACCGAGACGCTCAAGCACCAGTACCACAACCCGTCGTGGCAGAACGGCGACCAGGACATCGTCCGGGTGCTGGAGCGTCGCGGCTTCGACCGGCAGCGGGGCAGCGTCTCCTTCGGCAACGACCAGGTCGACCCGGTGCGCTGCGTCCCGGCGATCCAGGACGTGGCCCGGGAATGCCCCTGGTTCCGGGCCGACGTGGTCGACGTGCGGATGCTGCGGATCGAGGAGAACACCGACCTGCTGCCGGCGCTCCAGCCGCTCCCCTGAGGGCGCGCCCGTCCCCAGTGTTGCGCCCCATCTACAGCTTCAGGCCCGCCCTCTCGACTAGGAGGGAGAACGGCCCCGTTTCGGCGCCGTCATCCGGATTGGCCGCCATGCCGCGCGCGACGTCGCCCACCCCCGATCCCGCCGTCGATGCGGCGGCGCTGCTGCGCCGGCTCGCCTTCTTCGGCCTGACGGTGGTGATCCCGGTCACCGCACTGGTGTCGCGACGCAGCGTGGTGATCCTGGCGCCGATCGGCATCGTGCTCCTGATCATCGCTGCCCTCCTCGACGGGGCGCAGCGTCCCCTCGCGACGGGTCTGTCGCGTCTCGGCGGCGCCCGGGCGATCCTGGCCGGCCTCCTGCTCCTCGGCTGGTGCGCCCTGTCGCTGGTCTGGACACCGTTCCCCGGACCGGCGAGCGAGCGGCTGCTCAACCTCGCCGCCACGGTCGGGCTGACGGTGGCCGGCTACCTCGCGCTGCCGGACCGGATGCGCTCGGCCAACCTCTACCTCCTGCCCCTCGGCGTCGGCATCGCGGCGGTCGGGGCGGTGATGCTCGGGCTGGTCAGCGGCGCCTCCCTGCGGGGCGGCTTCGAGGACGACAGCGCGCTCGAGCGCGGCGCGATGCTGCTCGCCCTGCTGCTCTGGCCCGCCGCCGCCTGGCTGCGCTCGCGCCGCCGCGACATGGAGGCTCTCGGCCTCGCCGTGGTGGTGGCCCTCGCCCTGGTGCTGGCCCCCGGGCCGGTGCCGCTCCTGGCGCTGGCCTGCGGGGCCGCGGCCTTCGCGCTCTCGGCCTGGCGCCAGGGCCTCGGCGTGCGGGTCACCGCCGGCGTCGCGGCGGGCCTCGTCGCCCTCGCGCCCCTGCTGCCCTTCCTGCTGCGCCCCGTGCTGACGCCGGTGCTCGGGCCGCTCCACCCGACGATCCTGGCGCTGAAGGCCTGGCAGCGGGTGGTGACGACCGAGCCGCTACGGCTCATCACCGGCCACGGCCTCGAGACGGCGTTGCGCGGCAAGGCGATCGGCATGCTGCCGGTCAACGCCCCGGCCTCGCTGCTGTTCGAGATCTGGTACGAGCTCGGCATCGTCGGCGCCTTTGCGGCGGCCTTCGTGCTGTGGAACGGCATCCGCCATTCCGGCCGCGAGCACCCGGTGCTGACCCCGGGCGCG
The DNA here is from genome assembly GCF_003173775.1 of Methylobacterium sp. 17Sr1-1. NCBI lineage: Bacteria > Pseudomonadati > Pseudomonadota > Alphaproteobacteria > Hyphomicrobiales > Methylobacteriaceae > Methylobacterium > Methylobacterium sp. 17Sr1-1. Next base: position 5,089,688 of record NZ_CP029552.1, read on the forward strand.
ATGGCCACCGCCGCCACCGCCTTCGCCTCCACCTGCCTCGGCATCGGCACCACCGCGAGCTGGTGGTTCACCAGCGTCACCGTGGTGGTGCTGGTGTTCATCGCCGCCGAGCGCGGCCAGTTCCGCACCAGCCGGCCGAAGGCGAGCGCCCTGCCGCCGCGCCCCGCGGCCTGACGCCCGCGCGATGCCGATGCCCGGGGGACGATGCCTCGGCAATGCGCCTGATCGCGACCGGCATCGCGAGGCAGTTCCCCAAACCTTGCCTGTCCGACGGCGTCGGCGAGCCGGTGCGACCGTGCCGGCCGTCAGGCCTCCTCCGGGCGTCCGCCCTCCCGTCGATCGCCGCAGGTCGGCCGCGTCCAGGCGCTCCGCGGCGGGCGCGGTGCCGGGACATCCCGCAGGCAGGGCGGCAGGCAGGGCGGATGGACGCCGACGCAGCCGGCGAGCCAGGCCTTCGCGTCGTCGAGAGTCGGGAAGGGGAGGGGCCGCGTCGCATTCGCGATCGGCCCGAACCCGGCTTCGAGATACCAGTGTCGGCCGACGCGCAAATCGCCGTGAAGCTCCGGATCGAGCTGGATCAGAACAGCGATCAGGCGGCCGTCGAGATAAGCTAAGTACCCCTCGTTATCGACACTTCCTGTATCGACGAGGACGTGGTCGAGGGTGATGCACGTGGACATGTCTGCTTCGTCGTCGCAGCCGGACCGATCGTCCGGCGCCGCCGATACGAAGTGTTCATCATACCGGCAACCGCATCACGGTTATGCTGTTTGAGCTGATTTACCCGTGCTGCCGCATCGAGCGGCTCCCGAAAATGCTGTTGTATTAACCGGTTAGTACGTTATTGGGGATGCGGGGATCGTGCTGCGGCCTAGTTCGTCCAAACGAAGCCTTTTCGGCCCGATCGAGATCCTCGGCGGATGAAATAAGCCGTTCGATCGAGGCTGCTTGCCAGAAGCATGGGTCGCGGCTCACCCAAGCAAAGCTGCAAGATCGGAGGCCTGGTTCCAGCCCGATCGCACGTTGGTTGAGTATATCCCAGGCAGATCCGACCGCTACGGCTCTGCGCGGAAGACTCAGAGATCGGCCGCCGCCTCGATCGCCGCCATGTCGTCGTCCGAGAGCCCGACATGGTGGCCGATCTCGTGCACCAGCACGTGGGCGACGAGGTGGCCGAGGGTCTCGTCGTGCTCGGCCCAGTAATCGAGCAGGGGACGGCGGTAGAGCCAGACCATGTTGGGGAACTGCCCGGTGGCGAGGCTTGAGGCGCCGCCGCCCTGCGCCAGGCCGGTGCCGCGAAACAGGCCGAGGAGGTCGAACTCGCTCTCGCAGCCCATCTCCGCCAGCGTCTCCTCGTCGGGAAACTCCTCGACCCGGATCACCACGCCCTCGCACAGGGCGCGGAACTCGTCCGGCAGGCGCGCGAAGGCGGCCTCGGCCAGGGCCTCGATGGCGGCGAGGTCGGGGGCCCGCAACGGGCTCCAGTCGGTCTCGGACATGCGGGTCTCGTGTTCGGGGCTCACCACAGGTGCAACTGCCGGCCGAGCAGCCAGGCCAGCACGACGAAAGCCACGGCCCCGAGGCCGCGGCCGATGCGCCGGCCCCAGATCTCGACGGGATCGCGATCTCCCGGCCCGTCCTGTCCGGGCGGGAGTTGCGGGCTCACGCCGCGAGCACCGGGGCGACCCTGTCGGTCAGGAAGCCCGCGAGGTCGTTGGTGATGTGGTCGATATGGGGCGCGCGCACCGCCTCCTGCTCGAAGGTCTCGCGGAACGGGTCGATGGTGCGGGGCACCACCAGCACCGTCGCCATGCCGAGGTCGTGCGGGACGACGAGGTTCTTGGCGATGTCCTCGAACAGCGCCGAGCGGGTCGGGTCGACCCCGTGACGGTCGAGGAATTTCTCGTAGGCCGAGCGCTCGGGCTTCGGCACGAAATCGGCCGCCGCAATGTCGAACACGTCCTCGAAATGATCGAGGATGCCGAGCTTCTTCGCCACGTTCTCGGCGTGCCGGCGCGAGCCGTTGGTCAGGATCAGCTTGCGGCCGGGCAGCCCCTCGATGGCGACGCCGAGATCCGGATTGAGCGCGATACTCGAATGGTCGATGTCGTGGGCGAAGTCGAGGAACTCGTAGGGGTCGATCTTCCACTCGGCCATCAGCGCGCGGAGCGTCGTGCCGTAGCGGTGATAGAAGTATTTCTGCAGCGCGCGGGCCGAGATCCCGTCGAGCCCGAACAAATTCATCACGTAGAGGGTGATGCGCTCGTCGACCTGCGGCCAGACGCGGGCGTCGTGGGGATAGAGCGTGTTGTCGAGGTCGAACACCCAGGTGTCGATCCCGGAGAAGCCGCGGGCCTGAGGCGCGGTGAGGTGGCTCTCGCCTGGCAGGAGCAAGGGACGTTCCGGCGACGGGGGCCCCACGGCCCCGGACGCCCAAGATAAGCGAGGCGGGGCGGAAGGGAAGATCAAAGAGAGGACCAGAGGACAGAAGGGACCTGGCGAACCGGGCGGCCCTGGCCGGCCGCCCGGGGGAGAGCGTCCTACGACCGGCGGATCAGCGTGCCGGCGCCGTAATCGGTGAACAGCTCGAGCAGCACCGCGTGCGGCACCTTGCCGTCGAGGATGACCACCGCCTCGACGCCTTGTTCGAGCGCGTAGATGCAGGTCTCGATCTTCGGGATCATGCCGGCGGTGATGGTCCCGTCGGCGATGAGCCGGCGGCAATCCTCGATCGACAGTTCCGGGATCAGCTTCTTGTTCTTGTCGAGCACGCCCGGCACGTCGGTGAGCAGAAGCAGGCGCTTGGCCCGCATCGCGCCGGCGATGGCGCCCGCGAAGGTGTCGGCGTTGACGTTGTAGGTCTGGCCGTCGCCGCCCACCGCCACGGGGGCGAGGACCGGGATCAGCTCGGCCTTCAGCACCGCGTCGAGGACCGTGCGGTCGACGTGCTCGGGCTCGCCGACGAGGCCGAGATCGACGTGGCGCTCGATGTGCGAATCGGGATCGGTCACCGTGCGGGCGGCGCGGCGCGCCCGCACCATGTTGCCGTCCTTGCCGCAGAGGCCGATCGCCTTGCCGCCCTCGGCCGAGATCCAGCCGACGATCTGCTTGTTGATCGAGCCGGCGAGAACCATCTCGACCACCTCGACGGTGGCCTCGTCGGTGACGCGCAGGCCTTCGCGGAACTCGGACTTGATGCCGAGCCGGTCGAGCATGCGGCCGATCTGCGGCCCGCCGCCATGGACCACCACCGGCTTGAGGCCCGACTGCTCCAGGAGCACGATGTCCTCGGCGAAGTCCTCGGCCGCCGCGCGGTCGCCCATGGCGTGGCCGCCATACTTGATGACGACGACTTCCTGATCGTAGCGCTGCATGTGCGGCAGCGCCTGCACCAGGACCTCGGCCCGCACATGGACGTTGGGCAGCTGGACGTCGGGCGCTTTGTCCGCTCCGAAATCGCTCATCGTGGCGGGTTTCCTCTCGCAAGGTCGGGCCGGCGCCATCGCGGCAAGCGGCCGGGGACGGCGCGGCGTTCTACGCATCAACGTGCGGCGTGTCACACTGAAATCTCGCGAGCGGACATTTCAACGCGACGGCCGCGCCCCGTCGGCCGCCGGGTTCTCGCCGCGGCCCGCGACGGTTCGATGACGGCCGACTTTACCGGGGCTTAACCACGTTCCCCGCATCCTGTGGACGGTCCACCGGATCTCCGAACGATGCGCCTCGCCGACACACTCCTGCCGCGTCCCGCCCTCACCAACGCGTCGCTGCTCGCCGCGACGGTCACGTCGCTCAGCCACCGTGCCGCCAGTCGCCAGGACCTCTGGCGCCTGCTCACCGACAGCTACACCGTCGACCTCGACGAGGTGGCCGCGGTGCTGCCGCGCCAGGAGCCGGAGCCGGACTGGCTGCCGACGAAGCGGTGAGGCGGTCGCTCAGCCCGCCACCCGCAGCACATCCCCCGCCCGCACCTCACCGCCTGCGACCACCTCGGCATAGATGCCGCAATCGGCGTGGCCGAGATTCTTCTGCAGGGCCTCCGGGATCGCGAGGTCGCGCTGGCCGGTCGCCGGATCGACGTTGGTCGCCGCGCAGCGCACGATGCGCTTCGTCACCTTCAGGCGCAGGCCTGCCTCCGTCGCCAGTTCCAATCCGACGAGGTCGAGCTCGGCGAAGGCCGGGAGCCCGGTGACGTGCAGGTTGCCGCGGAAGCGCAGCGGGTCCACCGCCGCCCCGACCATGTCCTCGACTGCCGCGACGCTCGCGAGATTGATGAGCGAGACGAAGCCGCCACGTGAATCGGTGAAGCGGTAGCCCTCCGGCGCCGCCAGCACCTTCGGGGGGCCGCGCAATTCCTTCGGGACGAAGCGGCGGAAGAACGCCTCGACGGCGAGCCGCCCTTCCGGGGTGGCGAGGTCGCCGCGCGCCACCTCGCGACCGCCCTCGCGGAGCGTCAGCACGCCGGTGGCGTCGTCGTAAGTCGTCGAGAGGCGCGCGAGCGCCTCGTTGCGCATCAGCATCAGGTACTTGATCTTGGGCTGATGCACCGGCGCGGCCGGGTCGAAGCCGCTCGGGCCGTTCTCGACCGCGAACAGCCGGTCGCCCGGGAAATAGGCGCCTTGGGTCAGGGCCGCCGAAGCCAGGGGCTCGGGGGAGAGGCCCTTCACCGGGTAGCGGTGGAGGGCGGTGACGGTGAGGGAGGCCTGCGTCATGGCCTCCTGCGTAACGGAATTCGGCCGCGCTGAAAATCGGCTGCGGACGTCCGGTCCCGGCTCCCCGCGAAGCCATCCCCCGGCCGCATGCCTCCGGCCCGCAAATCGCGGCGCCGCCCCCTTGTGTTACCGATATGTCACACCACATGGGGAGGGCCGGCAGCTTCCTGGAAGGGCCGGCGCCCGGCGCGCGACCGACGCGCGAGGGCGAGAACCCACCGGTCTCCCGATGCCTCTTTCGCGAGGGCGGAGGGACCGGCCAAGGAGGAGCGAATTCATGAATTTTGAGAAGTACACCGAGCGGGCGCGGGGCTTCGTGCAATCGGCGCAGTCGCTGGCTCTGCGTGAGGGCCATCCTCAGCTGGCGCCGGCCCATGTCCTGAAGGTGCTGCTCGACGATCCCGAGGGCCTGTGCGCAGGCCTGATCGACCGGGCCGGCGGCCAGTCGCGCGTGGCCCTCGCCCAGACCGAGGCGTGGCTGTCCAAGCAGCCGAAGGTGTCGGGCGGCGCGTCGCAGCCGCAGGCGACCCGCGAGCTGATGCGCCTGTTCGACACCGCCGAGAAGGCCGCTGAGAAGGCGGGCGATTCCTACGTCACCGTGGAGCGCCTGCTGCTGGCGCTCGCCGTCGAGAAGGACACGGATGCCGGCAAGATCCTCAGCCAGGCCGGCGTCACCGCGGCCTCGCTCAACGGCGCGGTCAACGCCCTGCGCAAGGGCCGCACGGCCGACAACGCCACGGCCGAGAACGCCTACGACGCGCTGAAGAAATACGCCCGCGACCTCACCGAGGCGGCCCGCGACGGCAAGCTCGACCCGGTGATCGGCCGCGACGAGGAGATCCGCCGCACCATCCAGGTTCTGTCGCGGCGCACCAAGAACAACCCCGTCCTCATCGGCGAGCCCGGCGTCGGCAAGACCGCCATCGTCGAGGGCCTGGCCCTGCGCATCGTCAACGGCGACGTGCCGGAATCCTTGCGCGACAAGCAGCTCCTCGCCCTCGACATGGGCGCGCTGATCGCCGGCGCGAAGTATCGCGGCGAGTTCGAGGAGCGCCTCAAGGGGGTGCTGTCCGAGGTGACCGCGGCCGAGGGCCAGATCATCCTGTTCATCGACGAGATGCACACGCTGGTCGGCGCCGGCAAGGCGGACGGGGCGATGGACGCCTCGAACCTGCTCAAGCCCGCGCTCGCCCGCGGCGAGCTGCACTGCGTCGGCGCGACCACGCTCGACGAGTACCGCAAGCACGTCGAGAAGGACGCGGCCCTCGCCCGGCGCTTCCAGCCGGTCTTCGTCTCCGAGCCGACGGTCGAGGACACGGTCTCGATCCTGCGCGGCATCAAGGAGAAGTACGAGCAGCATCACAAGGTGCGGATCCAGGATTCGGCGCTGGTGGCGGCCGCGACCCTGTCGAACCGCTACATCACCGACCGCTTCCTGCCCGACAAGGCGATCGACCTCGTCGACGAGGCGGCCTCGCGCCTGCGCATGCAGGTCGATTCGAAGCCGGAGGAGCTCGACAACATCGACCGTGAGATCGTGCGCCTCAAGATCGAGGCCGAGGCCCTGAAGAAGGAGACGGATTCCGCCTCCCGCGATCGCCTGACGCGGCTGGAGAAGGAACTCGGCGACCTCGAGGAGCAGTCGGCGGCGATCACCGCGCGCTGGAAGTCCGAGAAGGACAAGCTGGGACGTGCGGCGGAGCTGAAGACGAAGCTCGACGCGGCTCGGAACGACCTCGCGGCGGCGCAGCGCCAGGGCCAGTACCAGAAGGCGGGCGAGCTCGCCTACGGCATCATCCCGGGTCTGGAGCGCGAGCTCGCCGAGATCGAGGCCAGGGGCGCGGACGGGTCGCGCGGCAACGGCTCCGGCATGATGGAGGAGGCGGTGACGCCGAGCCACGTCGCCGGCGTGGTCTCGCGCTGGACCGGCGTGCCGGTCGACAAGATGCTGGAGGGCGAGCGCGAGAAGCTGCTCGGGATGGAGGCGGCGCTCGGGAAGCGCGTCGTCGGCCAGCACGAGGCGGTGGTGGCGGTGGCGACCGCGGTGCGGCGCGCCCGCGCCGGCTTGCAGGATCCGCACCGGCCGATCGGCTCGTTCATGTTCCTCGGCCCCACCGGCGTCGGCAAGACCGAGCTGACCAAGGCGCTGGCCGGCTTCCTGTTCGACGACGACACGGCGCTCGTGCGCATCGACATGTCCGAGTACATGGAGAAGCACGCGGTCGCCCGCCTCATCGGCGCGCCTCCGGGCTATGTCGGCTACGAGGAGGGCGGGGCGCTGACGGAGGCCGTGCGGCGCCGGCCCTATCAGGTCGTGCTGTTCGACGAGATCGAGAAGGCGCATCCGGATGTGTTCAACGTCCTCCTGCAAGTCCTCGACGACGGCCGGCTCACCGACGGGCAGGGGCGGACGGTCGACTTCCGCAATACGCTGATCGTCATGACGTCGAATCTCGGCTCGGAATACCTGGTCAACCAGCCCGAGGGCCAGGACACCGACGTGGTGCGCGACGACGTGATGAACGTGGTGCGCTCGCACTTCCGGCCCGAGTTCCTGAACCGGGTCGACGAGATCATCCTGTTCCACCGCCTCCAGCGGCAGGAGATGGGGGCGATCGTCGACATCCAGCTCAGGCGCCTCGCCAAGCTCCTCGAGGACCGCAAGATCACCCTCGAGATCGAGCCCGACGCCCGCGCCTGGCTCGCCGAGAAGGGCTACGACTCGGCCTATGGCGCGCGCCCGTTGAAGCGCGTGATCCAGAAGGCGGTGCAGGACCCGCTCGCCGAGCAGATCCTGGCCGGTCGCGTCCATGACGGCGAGACGGTGCCGGTGCGTCTCGGCCCCGCCGGGCTGTTCATCGGCGACCAGGCGGTCGCCCCGGACGAGCGCCGGCCGGCGAAGGCGTTGCTGAACTAAGCGTCAGAAAGCCGGCCGCGAACGGCCGGCGCCGGCTGGGTCACCGATTCCTCGGCGACACCGCGGCAAGACCACAACCCGGAGCAGCGCCCGATGGCAAGGCCGTCGGGCGCTGCTCGCGCAGGATCAACACCCACTCGATCTGACCCCGCGACGAGCTGCCGAGGGTGGCAAACGGATCTCGATCCCGTCACCCAGAAGCGAACGCTTCGATGTCGATCCGAGCCAGCCGTCACGACTTCCGTGGTCGATGTCCAAGAATCAACGCTGCTGATCTGCGTATCGACACCACGAGAGCCAAATCTCGTCCACGGCCGCAACAGCAGTGCGGGTTGGCCGAAGCTGGTGAGCCTCGTCCTCTGCGCCGCGATAGATCGGGTGATCGACCGGAGTGACGACGACCGGGGGGTTGCCGAACTGGTCGGCGGTGATGTCGACGACAAATCCCTCCGCTTCGACCCACGCATGGCTGACCCAACCATCGACGGTGAGCAGGCCGAAGCCTTGGTGATGATGCGGCTGGCCACTTCTGAGTGCGGCTCGGATGCCGCGCCGCTCCAGTGCCCTGGCGAGCAGCAGGCTGGACCGCACGCAGGTCCACTGGGATAACGTGAACGGTGCGGGCGGCCCCCATTTCTCGTGCCAGCGCGGCCAATGGGAGAGCAGAAACGTCCTCGCGGCGGTCGCGACCGCGAGCAGCATGGTCTGAGTGTCCGCCGAACTCCCGAGCCATTCCGGGGCGGCCTGACCGTGGTCCTCCGGTTCAATCAAAGGTCTCTGGCTCACCGATTGCCTGAAAGCACACAGGCCGAGGACGCACGATGGGTCGGCCGTAGCCTCTCACGTCGCCAAGCTGATCGGGCGTCGAACCTGAAGGGCGCCACCTCCTCACGGGAGGCGGGGCCCATTCTTCGTCAGCAGCCGAGCTGCCTCGCCAGATCGGCGAGATCGGAGGCGGAACAATCCACCGGCACCAGCGGCGCCGGCTCGCCGGTGCCCGGGCCGCTCTCGTCGGGCCGGGCGATATGGGCGGTAGCCAGCCCGCAGGCGGCCGCCGCGGCGAGATCGGAGGAATGGGCCGCCACCATCATCACCTCGCCCGGCCGGAGCCGCAGGGCCTCGACGGCGCGGAGATAGACGGCGGGCTTCGGCTTGTAGTCCTGGGCGAACTCGGCCCCGAGCACCGCGTCCCAGGGCAGGCGGTTGCGGCGGGCCTGCGCGATGGCGAGCCGCACATGCGCGTTGGAGCAGGGCGCCAGCAGGTATTTCTCGCGCAGCCGCGTCAGGGCGTGCGGCACCTCCGGCCAGGCATCGAGCCGGTGCCAGGCGAGAACCAGATCGCGGCGCGCCTCGGCCGGCACCACCTCGGCGAGGCCGATTCCCGCCAGCACGCCCTCCAGGCTCTCGCCGTGCAGGGTGTCGAGATCGGCATACGGGCGGGCGCCCTGGCGGATCGGCTCCATGCCGGGCTGGTAGCGGTCGCGCCAGGCCCGCGCGAAGGCGCCTCCGTCGAGGTCGGGCCGGAACGGAGCCAGGATCCGCGCCGCCTCCCGGGCGACGCCGCCGTGCCAGTCGAGCAGGGTGCCGAAGACGTCGAAGATGAGGGCCTGGATCGCCATGCGGGCCGCCTCCCGGGTTGGTTCGTGTTGCCCGGAGTTATCGGCCCGGAGACCCGTGCTTCAAGGTCGTCCATCACCATCGGGTGAGCGGGAGCGGCACACGGGGTGGATCCGACAGAAATTTACCCCTCGTTAACGATGCCGTCAGAGCATGCCCGGCATGTCGAGTTCCCGCAAATCACCCCCGATTCCGAAGCACGAAACGGCTCCGCGGAACACCATTCTGCGGACCCAGATAGACATCCTGCGGCAGAACCTGCGCTCCCGCCCGACGATGATCGAGGAATGGGAGCAGGAGATGCAGCGGGATGATTCGGCCGAGCGGGCCGTGGGCCGCCTGACACGGCTGAAAGCCAGTGGCAAGATGTGAAAAAGACTGTCTGTGAGTGCACGTAGATGGTGTGGAAGGGCGGCCGATTTCTCGCAGGGGCTCGCTTTCGGGGCGCATGATCGGTGATATAGTGCCTGATCCGGACAAAACGGTTCGATTGCGGACATAGGCTTGGCACTATCTGTCCAATATCTGACCGATACTGGGGGAGGTGCCGGTTTGCGGGAGCGCCGGGGAGTGCGGCGGGCGGTCCCATCCGATTCGAGTCGGCATCGAGCGTCGTCTTGCGGTCAAGCCCTGAACCATAGGCAAAAATTCTTCGACAATGCGGCGCGGGCCCTTCCTCGCCCCAAACGGCCTCGCGGGGAGCGATGACGCTCCGTCATGCCGCCGCGGCGCCCCGGGTCGCCCGCCCGACCGCGAGCGCCAGCACGAGCCCGACGCCCGTCACCGGCACCACCAGCGCCTCCAGCCCGTAGCCGCGATAGGCCAGTCCTCCGGCCACGGCGCCGCCGACGAGTGCCAGCCAGGTGCAGGCATCCGGCACCCATCCGAAGGCCGGGCCGAGCCGCGTCGCCGCCTGGGCGAGGGTGTGGCTGAGGCTGAACAGCGTGCCGGTCACGAAGGTGACGCCGGGGCGGAAGCCCGCGCTCCGGCGGAGCGCCGCGTTCTGCGCCCCCATGGCGGCGGCGAGCAGCGGCGCGACCGGGCCCGGCGCCGGGCTGACGGCGAGCGCGAGGGCGAGCACCAGGAGCCCGGCCTCGACGCTCAGAACCGCCGCCGGCCCCCAGCGCCCGGGCACGCGCAGCGAGACCAGGCTGCCGCAGAAACCCCCGACCAGGAACGACACGAACAGCAGGCCGATCTCCCAGGCGACCGGGTGCCCCGTCTGGGCCAGCGAGACTGCGAACTGGGTCGAGTTGCCGCTCATGAACGAGGTGTAGAGCCCGTCGAGCCGCAGGAAGCCGACGGCGTCGACGTAGCCCGCCGCGGCGGTGAGCAGGAGGCCGCCGGCGATGTCGAGGGGAGGGGTGTCGCGCATGAGGGGAGCTAAGGTCTTCTAGGATTCGGGCGCGGCACTCTCCTCCGTGAGCGTGCGCCGCACCAGCATCAGGTCGGGGTCGGAGGGATCCGTCCTTACCGTAAAGCCGAGCTTGCGGCACATCGCCAGCATGGTGGTATTTTCGCGGAGCACCTGGCCCTCGACGACCCGCAACCCGTCCGCCCGCGCCCAGTCGAGCATCAGCCCCATCAGGGCCCAGCCGAGGCCGAGGCCCTTGAGATCGGAGCGGACGAGGATCGCGTATTCCCCGGTCTCGTGGTTGGCGTCGGCGTGGAGGCGCACCGCCCCCATCATCGTGCCGTTGGCCTCCTCGATCGCCACGAAGGCGATGGCGCGGGCGTAGTCGAGCTGGGTCAGGCGGGCGAGGAAGGCGTGGCTGAAGTCGCGCACCGGCGCGAAGAAGCGCAGGCGCAGGTCCTCGGCGCTGACCTGCCGGAAGAACGTCTCGAACAGCCCCTCGTCCTCGGCCCGCACCGGCCGCACCAGGATCCCCTGGCCGTCCAGCACGAGGCGGCGCTCCCAGGCGCGCGGATAGGGCCGCACGGCGAAGCGCGCGTGGCTCGGGCCGGTGCCCGCATCGCGGCGGCGCTCCGGCGGCAGCGGCGCCACGGCGGCGCGGGCATCCAGCGCGATGACGCCGTCGCGGTCGGCGAGCAGCGGGTTGATGTCGAGTTCGCGCAGCTCCGGCAGGTCGGCGGCGAGCTGGCCGAGCTTGACCAGCACCAGGGCGACCGCCGCCTCGTCCGCCGCTGCCACGTCGCGATAGGCCTTGAGCCGGCGCGCCACCCGGGTGCGGCCGATCAGGTCGGCGGCGAGCCGCCGGTCGAGGGGCGGCAGCGCCAGCGCCCGGTCGTCGATCACCTCGACGGCGGTGCCGCCGCGGCCGAACACCACCACGGGGCCGAAGACCGGATCGTCGACGAGGCCGGCGATCAATTCGCGCGCCTGCGTCCGCCGCAGCATCGCCTGGACGACGAAGCCGGTGACCCGGGCCTCCGGCCGCTCCTGCGCGACGCGCGCCAGCATCTCGCGGGCGGCGTCCCGTACCGCCGCCTCGCTGGTGAGGCCGAGCCGCACGCCGCCGACGTCGGACTTGTGCACCACGTCCGGCGAGACGAGCTTGAGCGCCACGGTGCCGCCCGCGGCGATGACCGGCCAGGCGGCCTCGGCCGCCGCGTCGGCGTCGGCGGCGAGGGTCACCGGCTGGGCCGGGATGCCGTAGGCGGCGAGCAGATCGGCCATCTCGCGCGGGTCGAGCCAGGTGCGGCCTTCCGCGAGCACGGACACGACGATCGCCCTGGCCGCACCCGCATCCGGCACCAGGTCGTCGGGCAGCACCGCCGGGGTGGTGGTGAGATCGTCCTGCGCCTCGCGGTAGCGCACCAGATGGGTGAAGCCCTCGACCGCATCGGCATCGGTGGCGAAGCGCGGGATGCCGGCCTGGCTCAGGATCTCGCCCGCCGCCTCGTCGCCGACGGTGACGGCGAAGACCGGCCGGGCCCGGAAGCTCCCCTTGCGGCCGGCCTTCACCGCCTCGACGATCGCCGTCGCCACCGCGCAGCCGCCGGACAAGGCGGTCGGCACGTTGATCACCAGCACGGCGTCGTTGTCGCGGTCGGCGATCAGCGCCTCCAGGGCCGCGGCGTAGCGCGGCCCGTCGGCGTCCGCCCCGATATCGACCGGGTTGCGCCAAGTGTCCGGGTTCGACGCGGCCGGATCCGTGCCCGGCACCGCCGCCGCGAGCCGCGCCCGCGTCTTGTCCGAGAGGCCCGCCAGGGTGCCGCCGAGATCCAGCAGCCGGTCGACCGCGATGGCGCCGACGCCGCGGCCATTGGCCAGGATCGCGAGGCGCCGGCCGGGGAAGGGGCGCTGGCGCCCCAGCGTCTCGACCGCCGAGAACATCTCGTCGAGGTCCTGCACCCGCAGGAGGCCCGCGCGGCGGAAGGCGGCGTCGTAGACCGCGTCGGTGCGGGCGAGGATTCCCGTATGGGTCGCGGCCCGGCCGTCGATGGTCCGGGCGGTGTCGTGCCGGCCGGAGCGCAGCACCACCACGGGCTTCGCCCGCGCGGCGGCCCGCGCCGCCGACATGAATTTCGGCGCGTCGGTCACGCTGTCGATCGAGAGCACGATCGCCCGGGTGCGGATGCAGGTGGCGAAGTGGTCGAGGCAGTCGGCGATGTCGACGTCGAGCGCGTTGCCGAGGGAGACGATGCCTGAGAAACCCGTGCCGCGTCCTTGCGCCCAGGCGACGATGCCCGCCGCCACCGTGCGCGACTGCGAGATCAGCGCGAGGTCGCCGGGGAGCGGCGCCCGGGCGAGCAGGCTGGCATTGAGGGCGGCGTGCGGCACCGCCAGCCCCATGCTGTCGGGCCCGACGAGGCGCAGGGAGTGCCGCCGGGCCGCCGCCCGCGCGGCCTCCGCCAGGGAATCCGGCCCGCTGCCGAGGCCGGTGGTGATGATGACGGCCGCGCCGCAGCCCCGGCGGCCCGCCGCTTCGACCACCTCCGGCACGGTCTCGGGCGGGGTGACGATCACCGCGAGGTCGGCGGGCTCGGGCAGGTCGGCGAGGTCGGCGAAGGCCTGCACGCCGTCGACGCTGTCATGGCGCGGGTTCACCGGCCAGATCGGGCCGGAGAATCCTGCCTCGCGCAGGTTGCGCAGGATCGCGGCGCCGAACGCGTTCGGCCGCGCGCTCGCGCCCACCAAAGCCACGGAGCGGGGGCTGAGGAGCCTGTCGAAGCGGTAGGTGCTCATGCGGGTCTCATGAGGGCGTCCGGGCGTCGGCAATCGTCGCGGCGTCGTCGCTCGCCACGCCGGCAGTTAGGGCGGAGCAGCCGGAAGGTCACGCCGGGTCGTCGGCTCACGGGCTCGACGGTGGTCCTGCCACCGCCTCGCAGTGCGATGGGATGATCGGAAGTGCAAGTTGCCGATTGTGCATTGCAACATAATTCTATTGCGGTGCATTATGATGAATGATTAGCTACGGGCTCCCGGCGAATCCCGGCTTTCCGGACGCGCTCCTCGCGCCGGACAGAACCTCCAGGACCACCGATGCGTCTCCTCTCCCTCACCGCCCTCGGCCTCGTTCTCGCCACCGCGGCCGGCGCCGCGGAACTGAACCCGCGCCAGGCCCACAGCCTTGATCTCGGCCCGGTGCGCGGCTCGGCCTACTACACCGTCGAGAAGGACGGCCTGCGCGTCGTCGCCACCCTGGCGCCGACGGAGTCCAACACGGCCACCCCGCTGCGGGTGGTCACCACGCTCGCTTCCGAGCAGGTCGTCAGCTTCTCGGTGCCCGGCACCCAGGACGGCGCCGCCGCCTCGGTCGCCTTCGCCCGTCGCGGCGACCGGATCGAGGTCGCCTCGACCGGCTACTGAAGCCCTCCTGCCTCCCCGCGGATCGCGGATCCGCGGGGGCGCTGCCCATCCTTGCCTCTGCGGCGCGCGCGCGCCGCTTGCCTTGCCTCTGCGGCGTGCGCGCCGCTTGTCTTGTCGGCCGATCTTTGCCACCTGTCCGGCGGTTTCAACCGACCTCGCGCACGGGCCCCAAGGATCACGCCATGTCGACCCTCTCTCCCTTCTGGCGCAACGGCGCGCTCGCCCTCGGGCTCCTCTTGCCCGGATCCTTGCCGGGTGCGGCGCTCGCGCAAGCACCGGCCCCCGCCGCCCCGGCCGCGGCGCCTGCCGCCCCCGCCCCGTCCCCCGACACGGTCGTGGCCAAGGTCAACGGCGCGACCATCACCGCCGGCGACCTCGCGGTGGCGGCCGACGATCCGGCCCTGTCGCTCCCCGGCGTCGACGACGCGCAGAAGAAGGGCCTTCTCGTCGACTATATGGTCGACCTGAAGATCGGCGCCCAGGCCGCCGAGAAGGCGAAGATCGCCGAGAACCCCGACTTCGTCCGCAAGCTCTCCTACTTCCGCGACAAGCTCCTCCTCGACGAGTACCTGGAGCGCGAGGCCAAGAAGGCGGTGACGCCGCAGGCCGAGCGGGCGCTCTACGACGAGACCGTCAAGGCGATGAAGCCCGAGGAGGAGGTGCATGCCCGCCACATCCTCGTCGACAACGAGGCCGAGGCCAAGAAGATCGCCGCGCGCCTGAAGGGCGGCGAGGACTTCGCCAAGGTCGCGGCCGAGACCTCGAAGGATCCTGGCTCCAAGGCCGAGGGCGGCGATCTCGGCTGGTTCACCAAGGAACGGATGGTCGCGCCCTTCGCCGACGCGGCGTTCAAGCTCGAGGCCGGCAAGATCTCCGAGCCGGTCAAGACCCAGTTCGGCTGGCACGTCATCAGGGTCGAGGAGAAGCGCACCAAGCCGGTGCCGAGCTTCGACGAGATGAAGGAGCAGGTCGAGGCCTACCTGACCCGCAAGACGCAGCAGGACCTCATCACCAAGCTGCGCGAGAGCGCCAAGATCGAGAAGACCGCGGCGGCTCCGGCGTCGCCTGCCACGGCGCCGAAGGCGGACGAGAAGAAGAACTGAGGATTGGTTCTTCAATGAGAAAAGCCCCCGGAGCGATGCTCCGGGGGCTTTTCTCATGAAATCATGCTCTTGATTTTCTCGCGACGGATTTCCCCACCCTCTGTGTCATTCCGGGCTCCGCTTTCGCGGCCCCGGAATGACGCGGAGGGTTGGCACCGCCGTCGAGCGGAGCGAGCGGGCTTCGAATTATCCCCCTGGAATAGTGGGGACGGGCCCGCCCTGCTGACGTTCTACCGCAATACCTGCGATAGGTTCGGCCCCCGCAACGCCGCCAGCGCCGCCATCCGCACCGGCGCATTCGGCGCCCCGTACAGGTCGTACCCGCCCTTGCGCTGCACGAGCTCGAAGTAGAACCGCTCCTCGAACGGCGTCGTGTAGAGCTGCAGGAACTCGCCGTCGCCGACCCGGTCGTAGAGGATGCTCAAGCTCTGCATCCGGGCGATCAGCGCGTCGTCGAGGCCGAAGCGGGCCGCCACGTCGTCGTAGTAGTTGGCCGGGATCGGCAGCAGCGTCACGCCCGCCTTCTTCAGGCTCTCCGCCGCCGCGAAGATGTCGTCGGTGGACAGCGCGATGTGGTGCACGCCCGCGCCGGCGAAGCTCGTCACGAGGCGGGCGGTGGCGGTGTTGCGGCTCTCCGAGATGTTGAGCGGCAGCCGCATGGTGCGCTCGGCATTCGACATCGCCTTGCTGCGCACGAGGCCATAGGGGTCGGGCAGCACCACCACGTCCTCGGGTTCGAGGCCGAGCACCGCGCGGTAGAACAGCACCCAGGAATCGAGCTGGCCCTCGGGCAGCGCCTGCGCCACGTGGTCGATCCGGGTCAGCAGGCCCGCGGGCGCCGCGTCCCCGTCCATCACGAAGTCGTGCTCGAAGTCGCCGCCGGTCTGCGGGTCGGTGAGGATGATCAGGCTGCCGTCCGGCGCGCGGATCGACGGGAAGGTGTTCTCGTCCGGCCCGATCCGGCCGCCGAACCGGGCGGCGCCGTAGGATTCGGCCCGGCCGAGAGCCGCGAGCGCGTCGTCGGTGGCGATGGCCTGGGCGCAGACCGAGGGGCCGTGCATCAGGAAGTAGGAGGCGGCGAAGGAATCCGGCTCGCGGTTGAGCACGATGCGGATCTCGCCCTGGCCGTAGAGGGTCACCGCCTTGCTGCGATGGACCCCCAACCGCGTGAAGCCGAGCTGGCCCAGCAGCCGCGCCAACGCCCCCTCGCAGCGCTCGTCGACCGCCACCTCGATGAAGCGGTGCCCGGCAATGGCCGGCGGCAGCGGCGGGTCGAACAGCTCGACCCGGCGGCGCGGGCGCTTGGCGGGGGAGGGCGCTTGCGCGGCCGCCTCCTCGGTGCGCCGCACCCGCTCCTCGAGGAACAGCAGCGAGCGGTGGCCGTCGGCCGCGGTCTGGCGCGGCGGTGCGGCGCGCATCTCGTCGTTGAAGATCTCGAGCGAGATCGTGCCGGTGTAGCCGCAGGCGAGCACCGCCTGGAGGAAGCCCGGCACGTCGAGGTCGCCCTGGCCCGGCAGGCAGCGGAAGTGGCGGCTCAGCGTCAGCGGGTTCATGCCGATGCGCGGCGCATCGGCCAGCTGGACGAAGAACACCCGCTGGCCCGGGAGATTCGCGATGCCCGACCAGTCGTCGGGGAGCGCCAGGGTGTGGAAGCTGTCGAGGATCAGGCCGAGATGCGGGTGGTTCGCCCGCTCGACGATGCCCCAGGCCCGGTCGAAGGTGCGCACCTTGGTGCCCCAGGACAGGGCCTCGAAGCCGATCTTCAGGCCGCGCTTCGCCGCCCGCTCGGCGAGCTGGTAGAGCTGGTCGGCCATGCGGGCATCGTCGTCCGAGACCTCGGTGCGGACGTTGGAGCAGACCAGGATCAGGGGGGCGCCCAGTTCCTCCATCAGGTCGAACTTGCGCTCGGCCCGGTCGAGGTTGCGCTTGAGCTGCTCGTCCGACACGCCCTCGAAATCGCGGAACGGCTGGAACAGGTCGATCGAGAGGCCGAGATCCGAGGCGTAGCGGCGCACGTCGCGGGCGGCGCCGGTGTGGAACAGGAGGTCGTTCTCGAAGATCTCGACCCCGTCGAAGCGCGCCGCCGCGATCGCTTCCAGCTTCTCGATCAGCGTGCCGCTCAGGCTCACCGTGGCGATCGCTTTCCTCATCGCGCTCTCCCTCTCCCGTTTCCGCCGGCTCTCCATCGCAAACGGGGCCGGCTCCGTCGAGCCCGAAGCGGCAGCCGGGCAGGCCGCGTTCTTTCGCGCTTGACATGAACGTACCGGTTAGTACATTTGGATTCAAGCGCGTCGCAATCGCGCCATCCGAGGAACGCACCGAGAGAGGAGCCCGTGATGGGCGCAAGCTCCACATCCATTCTTCCCAATTCGATTCTCGCCGGCCTGATCGGCAACGGCATCCAGGCCTCCCGCACCCCGGCGATGCACGAGCACGAGGGCGACGCGCAGGGCCTGCGGCTCCTCTACCAGAAGATCGATCTCGAGCGCCTGGGCCTCGGCGCCGAGAACCTGCCCGAGCTGCTGCAGGCGGCCGAGCGGATGGGCTTCTCCGGCCTCAACATCACCCATCCGTGCAAGCAAGCGGTGCTCGCCCATCTCGACGAGCTGTCTCCGGACGCCGCGGCGCTCGGCGCCGTCAACACGGTGGTGCTGCGCGACGGCAAGCGCGTCGGCCACAACACCGACTGGTGGGGCTTCGCCGAGGCGTTCCGGCGCGGCCTGCCGGACGTCAAGCTCGACCGCGTCGTGCAGCTCGGCGCGGGCGGTGCCGGTGCGGCGGTGGCGCACGCGCTGCTCACCCTCGGGGTCAAGGACCTCGTCCTCAACGACATCGACCCGGCCCGGGCGGCGTCGGTGGCGGCCTCCCTGTGCGAGCGCTTCGGCGCCGGCCGGGCGCGGGCCTGCACCGACCTCCAGGCGGAGGTCGCGGCCGCCGACGGCCTCGTCCACTGCACGCCGACCGGCATGGACAAGTATCCGGGCCTGCCGCTGCCGGCGGAATACCTGCACCCCGGCCTCTTCGTCGCCGAGATCGTCTACTTCCCGCTCGAGACCGCGCTCCTGCGCGAGGCGCGCCGGATCGGCTGCCGCACCCTCGACGGCGGCGGCATGGCGGTGTTCCAGGCGGTCGAGGCGTTCCGGCTCATCACCGGCCGGACCCCGGATCCGGAGCGGATGCTGCGCCACTTCGCCGAGCTCGGCCGGACGGCCTGAGATTTTTCCGGCCGGCGGTGCGCGCCGCGGCCCAACTCTTCCAGAATGCGGCCCGACCCAACGGGCCCGTCCTCTCTTCCTCACAGGAAACGCCCGATGACCTCAACCGTCCTTCCGGCAAGCGCCGCGTCGCACGCCGAACCCGACGCCGTGAAGACTCCCAAAAAGGCCGCGCTTGCGAGCTGGATCGGCAGCGCCGTCGAGTATTACGACTTCTTCATCTACGGCACCGCCGCGGCGCTGATCTTCCCGAAACTCTTCTTCTCGGCCGCGAACCCGCAGGCGGCGGCGATCGCCTCGTTCGCGACCTTCGGCGTCGCCTACATCACCCGGCCGCTCGGCGCGGTGGCGCTCGGCCATATCGGTGATCGCTTCGGTCGCAAGAAGGTGCTCACCTTCACGCTGCTCCTGATGGGCATCTCGACCTTCATGATCGGCTGCCTGCCGACCTACGACCAGCTCGGCATCCTGTCGCCGATCCTGCTCGTCATCGCCCGCCTGCTCCAGGGCATCTCGGCCGCCGGTGAGCAGGCCGGCGCCAACTCGATGACCCTCGAACACGCGCCCGCGCACAAGCGCGCCTTCTTCACCAGCTTCACCCTGAGCGGCACCCAGGCCGGGCTGATCCTGGCGACGCTGGTCTTCCTGCCGATCACCCAGATGCCCGAGGCGCAGATGCTGTCCTGGGGCTGGCGCATCCCATTCTTCCTCAGCGCCCTCGTGGTGGCGGTCGGCTTCTGGGTCCGCCGCACCCTGCCGGAGACCCCGGTCTTCGAGAAGGAGCAGGAGGAGCACACCCACGCGAAGGCGGAGCTTCCGGTCGCGATGCTGTTCCGCACCCAGTGGGCGGACGTGGTGCGGGTGATCTTCGCGGCGCTGGTCTCGGTGGTGAGCACGATCTTCAGCGTCTTCACCCTGTCCTATGCCGTCAACACGATGCAGATCGACCGCTCGACGATGCTGACGGTGCTGATCCTGGCCAACGTCGTGGCGCTGGGCGCGATCCCGGCCTTCGCGGCCCTGTCCGACCGGATCGGCCGCCGCCCGGTCTTCATCTTCGGCGCGCTCGGCTCCGCGGCGCTGATCTGGCCCTACATGTGGGCGATCAGCCAGGGCAACCTGCCGCTCATCTTCTGCTTCGGCATCCTGCTCTCGGGCGTGGTCTACAGCGCCGCCAACGGGGTGTGGCCGTCGCTCTACGGTGAGATGTTCGACACCAAGGTCCGCCTGTCGGGCATGGCGATCGGCACCCAGATCGGCTTCGCGCTGGGCGGCTTCGCCCCGGTGATCAGCGCCTCGCTGCTCGGCACGGGCCCGACCGGCTGGGTCCCGGTGGCGCTCTTCGTCACCGCCACGGCGGGCATCGCCGCGGTCTCGATCTTCACCGCGCGGGAAACCTACCGCACGCCGATGGAGAGGCTCGGCAAGCGCTGAGACACGGCATCGCCGGCGCCAGGGCGCCGGCAACTGGATCTCCGAGCCGCCTCGGTTCCGCTCTGCGGCGCCGGGGCGGCTTTGTCTTTTCGCGATGCCGCGTGGCCGTGCGCGACAAGCTTCTCCGGTCGCATCGGAGCAGCCCGAGAAAGGAAGTGGCGCGGGTTCTCTCCTCTCCCCGCGGGCGGGGAGAGGGCCGTGTCGCCGTTCAGGGGACACGGCAAGCGGAGGCGAAGCCGAAGCGGGGGTGAGGGGGTCTCGACGAGTGAGACTCTTTCGGAAACACCCCCTCACCCCCGCCCTACGGGCTTGCTGCATCCCCTGCACGGGGACGCAGCCCTCTCCCCGCCCGCGGGGAGAGGAGAGAACCCGCGCTACGTCTTGCCGCAGACGGCCCTGCGGTCAAAAGGATTCAGTCTATCGCCCTCCCTTGACTGCCCCCTGCACGCGCGCACACTCCCCGAACCGCGTCCCGGAGAGGGCGCGACAGACGGGAGGAACACCATGCTGACGCGACGCGGTTTCGCGGGGTTCGCCTCGTGCGCGATCTGCAGCCTGACCGGCTTTCTCGCCACCGAGGCCGGAGCGCAGACGCCGCCCGCGGCGACGCCGGGGGTGAAGCGCAAGGTCCTGGGGCAGACCGAGGGGCCGGCCCCCGGCTACGTCACCATCACCGCCGAGGTCGAGATCGAGCCCGGCGTGCTGGTCGGCCGCCACACCCATCCGGGCATCGAGGCGGGCTACGTCCTGGACGGCGAGATCGAGCTGCCGATCGAGGGCCAGCCGACCCGCGTGCTCAAGGCCGGCGACGCCTTCCAGGTCCCGCCGGGCGTGCCCCATGCCGGCGCGAAGAGCGGGACCAAGCCCGTGCGCATCCTCAGCACCTACATCGTCGAGAAGGGCAAGCCGCTGGCCTCGCCGGCGTGAGCGTCTCTCACGAAACTCCCGCTGCGCTGACGCTGCCCCAACGAGCAGCGCCGGTGATCGGGAGTTTTGTGAGGTGCGCCGAGCCTCACCCCCGCGCCCCGCGCAGGATCAGGCGGCTGCCCCGCACCTCGTAGGAGTTCAACCGCTCCAGGAAGCTCATCCCGAGCAGGTTCACGCTGAGCGCCCCGGGCTTCGTCACCAGGGCGGCGACGCGCGACTCGGTGATCGGCCCGACCGCCACCGTGTCGAGCACCACCGGGGCCGCGGCGGTGCGGCCGTTGGCGGTCTGGACCTGGACCCGGAAGGCACCCGGGCCCGGATGGAGACCGAGCTGGGTCGCGGTCTCGGCGGTGAGCACCACCGCGCTCGCGCCGGTATCGAAGGCGAAGGACTGCGCCCGGCCGTTGACCTTGGCCTGCACCGTGAAGCCGCCATCGACCCGCCGGGCGATCACCACCTCGTCGCCGCGCCCCGGCACCGGCTCGCCCGGCCGCATCTCGCCGAGCGCCCGGAACGCCATGTCGCGCGCTGCGTCGCGATAGGCGTAGAGGCCCGCGGCGCCCGCCCCGATCCCGATCCAGAGGAGCAGCGACACGAGCCCCTCGCCGAATCCCGACCGGAACCGGTTGCCGACGCCGTTCAGAATCATCAGGGCCGCGCCGCCGGCCGCCGCGAGCCCGGCCGCCTCGTCGGGGCGCAGGCCCGCCACCGTCCGCCCGCCGACGGCGTTGAGCGCGTAGGCGCAGGCGAGGAGCAGGAGCCCGATGCCGACGGCGCCCGGCACGGGCGTCAGGCCAGGGCCGGGGCCGGCTCGGGCTCCGGCTCAGGATCAGCGGCCGCCAGCCGCGCCGGCAGCCCCGCCATGATCCGCAACCGCTCCGGCTCGGACAACGACCCCCAGGCGGCGATCTCGGCGCCGGTTCGGCCGCAGCCCTCGCACAGGCCGGTGACGGGATCGAGGACGCAGAGGCGGATGCAGGGGGAGGAGGCGGGCATCAGGCGGGAAACGCGATCACGAGGGCGAGGAGGGCGGCGATCTCGGCCAGCTGCTGGCTCGCCCCGATGACGTCGCCGGTCTGGCCGCCGACGAGCCGCGCGGCCATGCGGCTCAGCGTCCAGGCGGCGAGGAGGGCGAGGAGCCCGGAGAGGCACAGGCCCAGCCAGGGCAGGCCGAGGAGGCCGGCGGCGACGAGCACGGCGAGGCAGAGCGCCCAGGCGGTGGCGTGGGTCGCCCCCGTCGGCCGGCCGACCGCGTGGGCGGCACCGTCCGGCCGGGCGGGGGGGAGGCGGCAGAGGGGCCACAGGGCGGCGGTGCGCGACAGGGCGGCGGCTACCAGGAAGGCGACGGCGACGCGCCAGCCGATCCGGTCGGCGAGGGTGGCGAGCGCCCCGATGCGCAGCGCGTAGGACAGGACGAGCGCGGCGGCCCCGTAGGCGCCGATGCGGCTGTCGCGCATGATCTCGAGGCGGCGGGCCGGCGTGAGGCCGCCGCCGAACCCGTCCGCCACGTCGGCGAGGCCGTCCTCGTGCAGGGCGCCGGTGACCAGCGTCGTGAAGGCGAGCGCCAGGGTGGCGGCGAGGAACGGCCCGAGGCCGAGCGCCAGCGAGGCGGCGAGCGCGACGGCGCCCGCCGCTCCGATCACCAGGCCGGCGAGCGGCAGCATCCGCGGCACGGTGCGGAAATCGGGCGCGGCGTGGGCGTCCGCCTCGCCCGGCAGGGCCGGGACCGGCAGGCGGCTGTAGAAGCGGAGGCACGCGGCGAGGTCGGCGAGCGGCGGCCAAAGGCCGGAAGCGGGGCCGGAGGCGGGCGGCGGCTCGAACGCGTCGTCGGCGGAATCCCCGGCAGGTTCGTCGGATAGGGGCGGCCCCGCGTTCAGTCCCGTCGCCATCTCGACACCACACCCCGACGCGGGGCGCCCCTTGAACCTGCGGATTCGCCCCTCCGGCATTTTGCTGTATCTGCACGCCTCACGATAGCCCGCCCGACGGGTTGCCCCGCAGGACACCGATTCCCATGGCCGACACCCCGACCGACGCCGCCCCGTTCGACGACATCCGCCGCCTGATCGCCACCATGCCGGGGCCGG
Source organism: Methylobacterium sp. 17Sr1-1 (assembly GCF_003173775.1). Lineage (NCBI taxonomy): Bacteria > Pseudomonadati > Pseudomonadota > Alphaproteobacteria > Hyphomicrobiales > Methylobacteriaceae > Methylobacterium > Methylobacterium sp. 17Sr1-1. Next base: position 5,112,474 of record NZ_CP029552.1, read on the forward strand.
ACGAATCCGCCGCCGCCGAGGTCTCGGCCCGCGACTCGCTCCTGACCAAGCCCGCCGGCAGCCTCGGCCGGCTCGAATTCCTCGCCGCCTGGATGGCGGCCTGGCAGGGCAAGGCGCCGCCAAGCCTCGACCGGCCGCTGGTCTGCGTCTTCGCCGGCAGCCACGGCGTGGCGGCGAAAGGCGTCTCGGCCTACCCGTCGACGGTCAACCGCCAGATGCTCGACAATTTCGCCGCCGGCGGCGCGGCGATCAACCAGATCTGCGCCGCCTACGGGCTCGGCTTCAAGGTGTTCGACCTCGCCATCGACATGCCGACCGGCGACATCACCACCGAGCCGGCGATGACCGAGAAGGCCTGCGTCGCCACCATGGCGTTCGGCATGGAGGCGGTGGCGGCGGGCACCGACGGGCTCGCCGTCGGCGAGATGGGGATCGGCAACACCACGGTGGCGGCGGCGATCTACGCCGCGCTCTACGGCGGCGAGCCGGCCCGCTGGGTCGGCCGCGGCACCGGCATCGACGAGGCGGGCTTTTCCCGCAAGGTCGCGGCAGTCGAGGCGGCGCTCACCTGCCACCAAGGCCACCTCGACGATCCGCTCGCCGTGATGGCGCGCTTGGGGGGCCGCGAGATCGCCGCCATGGCCGGTGCGATCCTGGCGGCGCGGCTGCAGCGGGTGCCGGTGGTGATCGACGGCTACGTCTCGACCGCCGCCGCCGCGCTCCTCCACGCCGTCGATCCCCGCGCCCTCGACCATTGCCTCGCCGGTCACGTCTCGGCGGAGGGCGACCACGCCGCGGTGCTGGAACGCCTGGGGCTTCGTCCGCTCCTCGACCTGGGCTTGCGCCTCGGCGAGGGCAGCGGCGCGGCGCTCGCGCTCGGACTCGTCAAGGCGGCGGTGGCCTGCCACCGCGAGATGGCGACTTTCGCGCAGGCGGGGGTGTCGGGGCCGGTGTGATCGGGACGGCGGTTCCGCGGAGACCAGGTTCCACGACATCGATCACACCCTCGGGGTCATCCCGGGGCCGCGACAGCGGAGACCGGGATCCAGAATCGCGGATCGTTCAGGATGAGGCGGAGCGCGTGCCGCCTTGTCCGCGTCCACCTGAGTGTCTGGGCGTGCCTTCGGCACTCCGGGCTCCGCTTCGCGGCCCCGGAATGACCCGGAGGGTGGAAAGACTGCTCGTCGGACTGATCGTGGGTCCGACGTTCCGTCAGGCCGTCCGCGCCATCGCCTTGCGCACCCGCCCGACGAGCGCCCAGAGCCGCGGATCGCGCTTGATCCGCCGCTTCAGGCGCGCGCCCGCCTCGGCCGCCGCCCCGTAGGCCCGGCCGCGCAGGCTCACCGGGATCACCGCATCGACGAGGGCGATCGTCTCGTCGCAGACGCTCGCCTTGTAGCGCGCCTCGCCGACGCCGAGGTCGAGGGCGGCGCGGCCGCGCAGGCACTGGTCGCGGATCAGCGCCTGGAGCAGCAGGTCGCCGGGGCTGAAGCGGGCGAGCGCGGGATCGGGATCGAACGAGGTCAGCATGCCGCTGAAGCGCATGGCATCGACCGCGCCCACGAAGGTGGCGAGGATGCGTCCCCCCTCCGTTCGCAGGGCATGCAGCTCCAGGGCGCCGGCCCGGTGCGCGGCCGCGAGGAAGTCCCGCGCCGCCGGATCGGCGAACGGGTCGCGGATGCCTTCTTTCGCGAAGCGCACCGCCTTCTGGGCGAGATAGGCCGAGAGGATCTCCTCGCCCTCGGCGACGTCCGCCGCGACCCGGTGGGCGACGGGGCCGTGCGCGGCGATCAGCCACTTCTCCTTCTGGCGCAGCTTGCGCCGCGCATCGCCGCTCAAGACGCGCTTCAGCACGGCGTCGGGATCGGCCTCCAGGACCAGACCGTAGGCGTCGCTCGGCGAGGGAGAGCCCGCTGCCAGCGGATTCGCCACGCCGTTCCACAGTCGCGGCTGATCCGGCAGATGGATCACGTCGAGGCCGGCCTCGGCGCCGGCGCGGCGGAGCGCCCGGGCATAGGCGTCGGCCGGCAGCGCCATCGCCTCCGGGCCGGAGAAGAGCGGCATGTGGAAGTTCGCGTGCCGGCCGCCGATCACCCGGGCGACCCGGATGCCGGCCTCGCGGTGCTTGAACAGCGGCAGGAGCGCGACGGGCCGCCCGGCGGAATCGCGCAGAAGCACCGGGCGGGGTTGAGCCCCCGCCGGCAGCAGGGGGGCGCAGGCGGCCACCCAGTCGAAGCGCTGATAGGGCGTCATCACCGCGCCGGGCGTCGCCTCGAGCGCCCGCCAGGGCGCCTCGGCCGCCGCGAGGCCGGAGAAGATCTCAGGCGTCAGGGCGGGCGCCGGCGCCGGGCCGGCCGCCACGCCCTCCTCCACGCCCTCCGCCGCGATTTGCATCGTACCGCTCATCGCTCCACCCCGCACGTTCCGCTGATGGCCTACCGGGCAAGCGTGCAGAATCCCCAAACGCCGTAACGAAGCTTTGGCCGATCGCCGCCATCCTCCGGTCATGCTCTCCCCAAAAGCTCTCGTTTCTTCCACGCGCCATCGCCTGTTCCGGGCCGGCTTCGCCACCATCGCGGCGACCGGGGCCGACCGCTGGCTCGCCCCCGCCGCCCGCGGCCGGGGCGTGATCCTGACCTTCCACCACGTCCGGCCGGACGAGCCGCCGCCCGGCGCCTACGCGCCGAACCGGCTGCTGGCCATCACCCCGTCCTTCCTCGACCGATCGCTGACGGCGCTGCGGGAGCGGGGCTTCGCGATCGTCCCCCTGTCCGACCTGCCGCGGCGTCTGACGGAGACGGGAGAGCCCTTCGCGGTGCTGACCTTCGACGACGGCTACCGCGACAACCTGGAGCATGCCGCCCCGATCCTGCGCCGCCACGGCGCGCCCTGGACGCTCTACGTCACCCACGACTACGCCACCGGGTCCGGCCGGCTGTGGTGGATCGAGCTGGAGCGGGCGATCCGGGTCCTCGACCGGGTGCGGCTGCCGGAGGCCGGGCTCGATCTGCCCGCGGGCGACGACCCGCAGAAATCCGCCGCCTTCGCGCAGGCCTATCGCGTCCTGCGGGCCGGACCGGAGGAGGTTTTGCGCGCGGCGACCCTGCGCCTGTGCGGGGAGGCGGGGATCGATGCGGGCAGAATCGCCGGCGAGCTGTGCCTGTCTCCGTGCGAGTTGCGGGATCTCGCCCGGGACGAGGCGGTGACGCTCGCCGCCCACACCCTGTCCCACCCGATGCTCGCCAAGCACGATGCGGCCACCGCCCGGAGCGAGATCGTCGAGGGGCGGGCGCGCCTCGGCGCCCTGCTCGGTCGGGTGCCGGAGCATTTCTCCTACCCGGTCGGCGATCCGGGCTCGGCGGGCGCGCGGGAATTCGGGCTCGCCCGCGAGGCGGGCTACCGCACCGCCGTGACGACCCGGCCCGGCCACCTCTTCCCGGAGCACGCCGCGCACCTGCACGCCCTGCCGCGGGTCTCGGTCAACGGCTGCTTCCAGACCGACGCGGCCCTGCGCGCCCTGCTCTCCGGCGTGCCGCTCCTGGCCTGGAACCGCTTCCGGCGGCTCAATGTCGGGTGAGGTTCAGCGGCGACGGCCGCGACGGTAGTGGCGGCTGCCGCCGCTGATCACCGCGAAGCTCGCGCTCTGCCGGCCGCCGCGCAGGCGCCGGGTCCAGCCGCGGCGGCCGCGGGGCGCGGGCTCCACCGCCTCGGCGAGGGCAGGGGGGACGGGCAGGCGCGGGATCGCCGCGGACACCGCCGCGGCCGCGGCGGCGACGCCCTTCGCGGCGGGGCCGAACAGCGACAGGCACTGGTTGTAGGCGAGGTCGCCCTTGATGCGCTCGCACTCGCCGACGGAGCGCGGCGCGCCCTGCGCCAGGGCGGCACCGGCGAGGGGACCGAGGAGGAGGATGAGCGCGAGCGCGTGGCGCATGGGCCTGGGGCTGCCTTGCGGGTGTCGAGGAGTGCCGAAGCGGGAGGGCGCGGGCCGAAAGGCTGCGACCGGGACGTCTGGCAGACCTTTTTGGCGAAAACCCGGCCTCTGCACCAGTCGGTGCATCGCGACGGCGTCAGGCCGGGTCGCGGTCGGGCCGCTCCATCCAGCGGATCAGCGGCATCAGCGGGATGATCCAGGCGAGCCCGAGGAGCGCATAGAGCACCGATTGCACGACCGGCGGCGTCTGGGCGATGCGGCTGTCGGCGAGCGCCATGGCGAGGGGCGCGTAGATCAGCACGAAGGCGATCATCACGATCGTCCCGACGAAGGAACGGGTGCGGCGGCGCATGGTGGGGCAACCCTGAGGCGGTGGCGGTCTCGTGAGCCCCGCCTACGCGAGCGGCCGCCGGACGGCAATCCGGCCGGCCGACGCAGGTGGACGACGCGCTACCCCGCCCGCGACAGCGGCGCCCCGGAATCGTTGCCGGCCCGGGCGGCGGCCAGCAGCGCGTCGCTTCGCGCGCGCCAGGCCGCGATGGCCCGCGCCTTGACCGGGCCGAAGCCGCGGATCTCCTGGGGGGCGGCGAGGAGGTCCTTCAAGGCCGACGAGTCCGCCCGGCCGACGAGGGCGAGGGCGGCGTCGATCTGGGCCTCGTACTCCGCCAGCACCGCCCGCTCCTCCCGCCGCTCGGCGATCAGCCGCAACGGATCGAGGCGCCGGCCGCGCAGGCCCTTCATGGCCGCGAGCCCGCGCAGCACCGGCAGAAGCCAAGGGCCGAAGGCGATCTTGCGCGGCTCGGATTCGCCGGGCCGCGTCCGGGCGAGGAAGGGCGGCGCGAGGTGGAAGGTCGGCCGCAAGCGGCCCCCCGATTCTCGACCCTCGAACTCCTCGGCGAGGCAGGCGTGGAAGGCCGGATCGGACTGGAGGCGGGCCACCTCGTACTCGTCCTTGATCGCCATCAGCTTGAAGAGCGAGCGGGCGACCGCCTCGGCCAGGGCCTCCCCACCCCGCGCCCGCACCGCGGCGACCCGGTCGCGGTAGCGCGCCGCATAACGTTCGTCCTGGTAGGCCGTGAGAAACTCGGCCCGGCGCGCCACCAGGGTGTCGAGGTCCTGCGCCGGCGCAGGCTCCGGGGCGAGGTGGGTCTCGACGAAGGCCGGATCGGCGGCGAGCAGGCGGCCCCAGGCGAGCGCCAGGCGGTTGCCCGCCACCGCGACGCCGTTCAGCGCCACCGCCTGGTCGAGGGCCTCGCGCGAGACCGGCACCAGCCCGCATTGCCAGGCGAAGCCGAGGAGCAGCACGTTGGCGGCTTGCCCGTCGCCGATCAGCCGCGCCGCCATCGCCTGCGCATCGAGGCTGCGGAGCGCCCCGGCCCCGACCCGGCGGGCGAGGAGGGTCTCGAGCATTCGCGTGTCGATGCGGGCGTCGGGATCGCGCAGGGTCGCGCCGGTCGGGATCTCGTGGGTGTTGGCGACGATCCGGGTGCGGGCGGGATCGATCACCGCTGCCGCGTCCGAGCTCGCCGCCACCACGAGGTCGCAGGCCAGCACCGCGTCGGCCCGGCCGCGATCGATCCGCACCTGGTGGAGCGCGCCCGGATCCCGGGCGAGCCGCACGAAGGAGAGCACCTGGCCGCCCTTCTGGGCGAAGCCCATGAAGTCGAGCACGCTGGCCCCATACCCTTCGAGATGGGCGGCCATGGTGACGAGAGCGCCCACCGTCACGACGCCGGTGCCGCCGACGCCGGCGACCAGGATCTCGTAGGGCGCAGGCCCGAGAGCGGTGTCGGGTTCGGGGAGAGCGGCGGCCCGGGCGGCGACCGCGTCGGGCGCGACCGCGACGCCGGGCCGGCGCCGGGGCGTCGCACCCTCCAAGGTCACGAAGGACGGGCAGAAGCCCTTGAGGCAGGAGAGGTCGCTGTTGCAACCGGTCTGGTCGATGGCACGCTTGCGGCCGAACTCGGTCTCGACCGGCACGACCGAGAGGCAGTTCGATTTCTGCTGGCAATCGCCGCAGCCCTCGCAGACGAGCGGATTGATGACGACCCGCCGGGCGGCCTGCGGGCTCGTGCCGCGCTTGCGCCGCCGGCGCGCCTCGGTGGCGCAGGTCTGGTCGTAGACCAGCACCGTGACGCCCTTCGTCTCCCGCAGTTCCCGCTGCACGGCGTCGAGGTCGTCGCGGTGATGCACGGTGACGCCGGGACCGAGGGGATCGCGCGCGGCGGCCGTCGCCACCCGCTCGGGATCGTCCGACACCACCACGACGCGGGCCGCGCCCTCGGCCGAGACCAGGCGGGTGATCTGCGGCACGGTGAGCACGCCGTCGACCGGCTGGCCGCCGGTCATCGCCACCGCGTCGTTGTAGAGGATCTTGTAGGTGATGTTCGCCCCGCTCGCGACCGCCTGCCGGATCGCCGCGTGGCCGGAATGGAAATAGGTCCCGTCGCCGAGATTCTGGAAGACGTGGGCCTGGCGGGTGAACGGCGCCTGGCCGGTCCAGTCGACGCCCTCGGCGCCCATCGGCACGATGCCGGTGGTGTCGCGCTCCATCCAGTTCGCCATGAAATGACAGCCGATGCCGGCCCGGGCCTGCGACCCCTCCGGCACCCGGGTCGAGGTGTTGTGCGGGCAGCCGGAGCAGAAATACGGCGTGCGCACCGGCAGCGGCCCGGAGGGAGCGGGGGCGGAGAGGCCTTGCGGCTCCGCGACCGCGAGGCCGAGGCCGCGAAGGCATGGGCCCAAGATCCCGACGAGGCGCGACGGGCGCAGCTCCTCGACCTCCGGAACCAGGGGGCGGCCGTCCGCGTCGCGCTTGCCGAGGATGCGCGGGCGGTGCGCCGGGGTCAGGTCGTAGAGCGCCTCGCGCAGCTGGCGCTCGACCAGCGGCGCCTTCTCCTCGATCACCAGCACGGTCTCGACGCCCGCCGCCACGCCTGAGAGTCCCGCGACGTCGAGGGGGTGGACGAGGCCGACCTTCATGACCGCGACGCCGGCGGCCTTCAGCGAATCCGGATCGTGGCCGAGGAGCCGGAAGGCTTCCATCGCGTCGCCATGGGCCTTGCCGACGGTGACGACGAGGAGGCGGGGGCGCTCCGGCGCCACCACCAGCCGGTCGAGGGGATTGGCCCGCGCGAAGGCGCGGATCGCCTCGAGCTTCTGGAGCGCGCGCGCCTCGATGGCGAGGCTCGGCAGGTCGGGCCAGCGGATGTGCAGGCCGCCCTGCGGGGGCGTGAAGTCGGGGGTCGCGAAGGAGGGCAGCGGCGCCAGCGCGACCGAGGCCGCGCCCTCCACCACCTCGGAGATCGCCTTGAACCCGACCCAGGCGCCGGAGAAGCGCGAGGCGGCGAAGCCCCACAGGCCGAAGGCCTCGTACTCGGCGATCGAGCCTGGGTGGATCACCGGCATGTGCCAGGCCGCGAGGGCGAGGTCGCTCTGGTGCGACATCGAGGAGGAGACGCAGCCATGGTCGTCGCCGGCGACGACTAGCACGCCGCCCTTCGGGCTGCTGCCATAGGCGTTGCCGTGCTTGAGCGCGTCGCCGGAGCGGTCGACGCCCGGGCCCTTGCCGTACCAGATGCCGAACACGCCCTCGACGGTGGCGGCCGGATCGAGGGCGACGCGCTGGCTGCCCAGCAGGGCGGCCGCCGCCAGGTCCTCGTTGATGCCGGGCTGGAAGCGGATCCCGGCCCCGGCCAGCCGCTCCTTCGCCCGCCACAATTCCTGGTCGACGGCGCCGAGCGGCGAGCCGCGATAGCCCGAGACGAGGCCGGCGGTGTTCAGCCCGTCGCGGCGGTCGATCCGGCTCTGGGCCAGGAGAAGGCGGACCAGGGCCTGCGTGCCGGTCATGTAGACCCGGCCGGTCGCACGGTCGAAACGGTCGTCGAGGCGGTAGGCGCGGTCGGGCTCGGGCATCGGCGGGGGTTCCTCGGGCGGGGTCTCCTCGCCGTCAGGCTATGCCGCCCGCACAGGCAAAACCTGCCTCTTCGCTTCCGTGTCGCGGGGTCCGGAGGTACGAACGGAGCCGGAAACGCCGAAACGGGACATGCCCATGCCTGAACGGGGAGACGCGCCGGACCGCTTCGAGCGGGCGATCCTGGACGCGCTGCAGGACGATGCCCGGCTCTCGGTGCAGGACCTCGCGCAGCGGATCGGGCTGTCGACCTCGCCGACCTGGCGGCGGCTGAAGGCGCTGGAGGAGCGCGGCATCATCCGCGGCTACGTCGCGCTGGTGGATGCCGCGGCACTCGGCCACGGCCAGTGCGTCTTCGCCCACGTGACGCTCGCCAAGCACGACCGGGACGGCGTGGCCGAGTTCGAGCGCGTGATTGGGCGCCGGGACGAGGTGCTGGAATGCTTCTCCACCACCGGCCAGGCCGATTATCTGCTCCGGGTCGTGGTGCGGGACGCCCAACACTACGAGCGCTTCCTGCAGGAGGCGGTGTTCTCCTGCCCGGCGGTGCAGCAGATCCACTCGAACTTCGCGCTGCGCGAGGTGAAGTTCAGCGTGAAGGTGCCGACGGGCGTATAAGAACCCCTTTCGCTTGATCGGTAGATCTTATCCCACCCACAATCTCAGGATGAGGTTGTGGGTGGGACAGGGAAGCGCCTCGTGGCACCGTCCCAGCAAGGCAAACAGGCATCGAGGCACAAAAAAGAGCCCGGCCGTGAGGCCGGGCTCCGCTCCGTCGGAGTGACGGAGTGCGACGACTAGAAGCCGTTGAACTTGTAGTTCAGGCCGGCGCGGACGACCGCGAACTCGGTCTCGCGACGGTACAGGTTGGCCGGGCCGACCGACACCACGCCCGGCGAGAACACCGAGTACTGCGTGCCGTTGGCGGTCTGAGCGAACACGCCGTTGTTGCGGTTGCCCTGATCCAGGTTCACGTACAGGCCTTCGACCTTCAGCGTCACCGCCGACGAGCGGAAGAAGTTGAAGAACGAGTCGGTGGGCAGAGCGTACTCGACGCCGCCGCCGACGACCCAGCCGGTCTGGAAGTCGTCACGCGAGGAGTTGGTCAGGCCGAAGTCGCGACCGCCGCCCGAGCCGTAGGCGAAACCGCCGGTGGCGTACACGAGGGTGCGATCCCAGGCGTAGCCGAGACGGCCGCGCACGGTGCCGAAGAAGTCCAGGCCCGAGATGCCGTTCGGGTTGAACACCAGGGTGCCCGGGGCGACGCCGCCGCCGGCGGCGGTGGCGAAGGCGTAGCGGTTGCGGTCACGGCCGAAGTCGACGTACTGGGCGTCGGCCTCGATGCCGACGACCACGCCCGAGCCCGGGGTGAACTGGTAGTTGTAGCCGATCTGGCCGCCGCCGACAAAGCCGTCGTTGCTGTTGCGGTTGCCGAAGGCGAGCACGCCGGTGGTCGGGGCGCCGGCGCCGGTGACGAACACGCTGCTGGCGGCGGTGGCGCCGGCCGGCACGCCGACGACGGTCGGGGCGCGGGTGTCAGCGGTGTTGAAGCCGTAGCCGGCGTTGAAACCGGCGTAGAAGCCCGTCCAGGTGAAGACCGGCACCGGCGTGAAGACCGGCGGCGGGGCGGCGCGGCGCGGCAGGTCGGCGGCGAGGGCCGAACCGGCGACGACGATGCCAGCGAGGGCGGTAGCGCTCTTGAGAAGCGACTTCATGGAACTGGTCCTTCCTACTATGCCGCGGCGACGGCGCCCGTTTGCGGGTCAGCGGTCAACCGAAGCAGTGTCCCCGACATACCCCGGTAGCTCCGGGAAAGCTGTGTCCTCGCGACAACGCTGGTGGGTTTCACCGCGGCCTTAACGGCTGTTCATCGCGAGCATTCCCTTGGCTTCCTTACCCCCTCAACGCGCGCCAATGGCCAAGGTTCACTCACGCACACGATTTTTTTGCTACGCTTGGCGGAGCAATCCTAACGAAAGCCGAACGGCGCCCTATCGGGCGGCAGAATCGTCCCGGTGTGGCCGGCTCACGGGGCCGTGTGACCCCGTCACGGGGTCACCGCGATGGCCGAGACGAGCCTGCCGTAATCGCCCTCCGCCCGGTGGGTGGTGCGGCGGTAGCTGAAGAAGCGATCCGGATCGGCGTAGGTGCACAAGCCGAGATTCGCCACCTCGCCGATGCCGGACGCCTCGAGCCGGGCGACGATGTAGGCCGGCAGGTCGAACAGGCTGTGGGTCTCCCGCTCGGGGCTCGCCGCGAAGTAGCGGGCATTGTCGGCCGCCGCCGCCTCGAAGCGCTCGCGGAATTCCGGGCCGACCTCGTAGGCCGCGGGGCCGATCGTCGGCCCGAGCACCGCCACGATGCCGCTGCGCTCGGCGCCGAGCCCCTCCATGGCCCCGAGCGTCGCCTCGATCACGCCGGTGAGCGCGCCCTTCCACCCGGCATGCGCCGCGCCCACCACCCGATTGACCGGATCGGCGAACAGGATCGGCCCGCAATCGGCGGTGAGGATGCCGAGCGCCAGCCCCGGCACCCGGGTCGCCATCGCGTCGGCGCGGGGGCGATCAGTGAAGGGCGCCTCGACCACCACGGCTTGCGCGGAATGGATCTGGTAGAGGCTGACCAGGTTCTCCGGCGGCAGCGCGAGCTGCCCCGTCATGCGGCGGCGGTTCTCCCGCACCCGGGCCGGGTCGTCGCCGGAGCCGAGGCCGCCGTTGAGGGAGGCGTAGAGGCCTTCCGACACGCCGCCCTGCCGGGTGAAGAAGGCGTGACGGATCTCGGAATGGGAGCTCAGCTCGGGCGCTTCGATGAACATCGCGGGGGGATCCTGGGGCAAGGCGTCCCGCAGGATCGCCGGACAATCGTGTCGAACATCTGAGCATCATTCCGCCGGCCGCGTCGTCCGGTGCCGAAGCGGTCACCGGTTCGGCGGCGAAAATGACGCAAAAACAAGAAGTTAATCAGATTTGCCCCGTGCAACTCTGATTATATGCCGGGAAGAGGTGGCTGGCCGGGACCGGCCAGGCCCATCACCTTGAACAGGCTGCCCATGCCGCGGGTAGTACGGTCGATCAGACGGTCGGCCCCAGCCTTGACCGCGGCGGCCTGGACCGGGTTCGCCCGGGCGCCGAGGCGCTCGGCCCGCTGGGCGAGACCGAGCGCCAGGAGGAAGTCGGCTTGGGTCACCGGCCCGTGCACCACGGCGCCCTCGCCCGCGGCGGCGCGGGCCAGAGCCGCGAAATCCACCTGCGCAGTCAGGTCGGTCTCGCCCGGGGCTTCCAAGGGATCGGCGAAGCGGTGGCGCGCCACGGCCTGGAGCGTGTCGGCGGTACCGCCGTAGAGGTCGCCGTAATCGATCGCGAGCAGTGCGCCGCCCTCGCGGGCGAGGCGGCGGCCGAGCTGGCGTGTGAGGTCGAGGGCGACGGCCGGCAGGGTCAGGATCGCCCCGGGCGCCGCGTCACGGGTGATCTCCGGTGTCGGGTCCGGGCTCAACCCGAAGGCGAGGGCGTCGCCGTGGAGGCCGACCCGGCGTTCGCACCAGCCGCGCTCGGTGCGCTGGTACTGGCGCACCGGCAGGGCGTCGAAGAACTCGTTGGCGAGGATAATCGCAGGGCCGCCCGGCAGGGTGTCGATGGCGTCGTGCCAGGAAGGGCTCGCATTGGCGAGCGCCTGCTTCTGCGCAGCGCGCAACGTGGGGCTGGTCTCGACGAGGTGGAGGTCGGCGGCCGCCAGGCAATCGGGCGCCGCGGCCTTCAGCGCGCGCAGCGCGTCCGCCATCAGCGTGCCGCGTCCGGGGCCGAGCTCGACCAGGCGGAACGGCGCCGGGTGCCCGAGCCCGTGCCAGACCTCCGCCGTCCATAAACCCAGGAGTTCGCCGAAGATCTGGCTGATCTCCGGCGCCGTGGTGAAGTCGCCGGCCGCGCCCAGCGGATCGCGGGTGCGGTAGTAGCCGTGCACCGGGTGGCCGAGGCAGAGCGCCATGTAGCGCTCGATGGTGATCGGCCCCTCGACGGCGATCAGGCGGCGCAATTCGCCGAGCAGCGGCGTCTCGCTCACGCGGACTTCACTTCCGGCGACTCGGTTTCGGCTCCCGATTCGGCCTCGAGCCGGGCCCGCGGCCGGGTGTCTCCGCGCCAGGCCCGCACGATGAACACCGCACCGACGATCAGCATCGGCACGCAGAGCAGCATCCCCATGGTGATGCCGCCGCCGAGCGCCCCGACATGGGTGCCGAACAGGAAGCCGAGCTGCGGGTCCGGCTCGCGGAAGAACTCGCAGGCGGTGCGGGCGATGGCGTAGCCGACGACGAACAGGCCGCCCAGCAGCCCGGGGCGGCGGAAGCCGAAGCGCCGGACCGCGAGCGCCATCAGGATGAACAGGACCAGCCCCTCGGCGACGGCCTCGTAGAGCTGGCTCGGATGCCGCGGTAGCGGCCCGCCATTGGGGAACACGATGGCGTACGGAAAGTCCGGCGCCGGCCGGCCCCACAACTCGCCGTTCACGAAATTGGCGATGCGGCCGAAGAACAACCCGATCGGCACCACCACGGCGGCGAGGTCGAGCATGGCGTAGGCGTTGAGGCCGCGACGGCGGGCGAACAGCACCAGGGCCAGCACCGCGCCGAGGAAGCCGCCGTGGAACGACATGCCGCCGCGCCAGATCGCCAGGATCTCGGCCGGATGCGAGAGGTAGGCGGCGAGATTGTAGAACAGCACGTAGCCGATGCGCCCGCCGAGCACGACGCCGAGCGCCACCCAGACGATCAGGTCGTCGATATCGAGGGCCGTGGGCCGACGCACCGCGCCCCAGAGCGAGGGGGCCGCGACCAGGCGCTTGGCGTAGAACCAGCCGCCCACGAGGCCCACGATGTAGGCGAGGGCGTACCACTTGATCTGCAGCGGCCCGATCGCGACCGCGACGGGGTCGATGGCGGGGAAGGGCAGGGCGAGGAGCGGAGGCATCGGGCGGGAGAGGTGAACCTGTGGCGGGGCGGCGTCAAGGCGCGATCACGCGGCCCTTGAGCCGGCGCCCGGCCGGGCGCCGGCCTCCATCGCCGGTCTCGACGCCTTTTCCGTGACGAAACGGTCTCCGCTTCGTCACGGGGGTGGCGGGTCGGCCGGCCTCACGCCGCCGGCGCCACCGTCCGCGGCACCTCGCGCGGCTGGCCGTCGAGGAAGAGCCGGTAGGCGGCGTTGTCGGTCTCGTCGTGGTGCTCGTAGCCGAGCTCGGCGAGCGCGGCGGCGAAGCGGTCCCGCTCGGGCGCGGGCACCTGGATCCCGGCGAGCACGCGGCCGTGATCGGCGCCGTGGTTGCGATAGTGGAACAGCGAGATGTTCCAGGCGACGCCGAGGCTGTCGAGGAACTTCAGGAGCGCGCCCGGGCGCTCCGGGAACTCGAAGCGCAGGAGCCGCTCGTCGGACAGGCCCGGCACCCGGCCGCCGACCATGTAGCGGACGTGGAGCTTCGCCATCTCGTTGTCGGTGAGGTCGACGAGCGGGTAGCCGAGGCCGCGCAGCTCCGCGATCAGGGCCTCCTTCTCCGCCCGGCCGCCGGCGAGCTGGACGCCGACGAAGATGTGCGCCTCGGCGCCCGGCGCGTAGCGGTAGTTGAACTCGGTGATGGCGCGCCGCCCCAGGGCCCGGATGAAGGCGCGGTAGCTGCCGGTGCGCTCCGGGATGGTGACGGCGAGCAGGGCCTCGCGGCGCTCGCCGATCTCGGCCCGCTCGGCGATGTGGCGCAGGCGGTCGAAGTTGAGGTTGGCGCCGCTGTTGATCGCCACCAGCGCCCCCGCCCCGACGACGCTGCCGCGGGCGGCGTATTCCTTGAGGCCGGCGAGCGCCAGCGCGCCGGAGGGCTCGGACATCGCCCTCGTGTCGTCGAACACGTCCTTGACCGCGGCGCAGATCGCGTCGGTGTCGACGGTGATGACCTCGTCGAGGTGCTCGCGGCAGAGCCGGAAGGTCTCGGCCCCGGCCTGGCGCACCGCGACGCCGTCGGCGAACAGGCCGACCGTGTCGAGCACCACCCGCTCGTCCGCCTCGATCGCCGCCTTCATGCTGGCGGCATCCGCCGGCTCGACGCCGATGACCTTGGTCTCGGGCCGCATGAACTTGATGAAGGTGGCGACGCCCGCCGCCAGGCCGCCGCCGCCGATCGGCACGAACACCGCCTCGATCGGCGCGCCGTGCTGGCGCAGGATCTCGAGGCCGATCGTGCCCTGGCCGGCGATCACGTCGGGATCGTCGTAGGGGTGGATGAAGGTCAGGCCCTGCTCGGCCTCGAGCCCCTTGGCGTGGGTGTAGGCCTCGTCGAAGGCGTCGCCGTGCAGCACGACCTGGCCGCCGCGGGACTTCACGCCCTCGACCTTGATCGCCGGGGTGGTGCGCGGCATCACGATGACGGCCGGGATCCCGAGGCGGGCGGCGGCGAGCGCCACCCCTTGCGCGTGGTTGCCGGCCGAGGCGCAGATCACCCCGCGGGCCAGCGCCTCCTGGCTCAAACCGGCCATCTTGTTGTAGGCGCCCCGGATCTTGAACGAGAAGACCGGCTGCAGGTCCTCGCGCTTGAGCAGCACCTTGGCGCCGATGCGCTGCGACAGGCGCGGCATCGGATCGAGGGGGCTCTCGACGGCGACGTCGTAGACGCGGGCGCCGAGGATCTTCTTGATGTAGTCGTGCACGGAAGCGGTCTTGTTTCGAGGGCGGCGCGCCGGAGGCGACGGACTCGCCAGGGGCGACGGAACTGCCGGAAGCGACGGGATAGCGGGTTTCGCCACCGGATGCGAGCTTGACTGGTGCGGATCCGCCTCAGCGCGCCGCGCCGGCGCTCCGGGAGATCCACTTCGCCACCAGCGGGCCGGTGATGATGACCACGAGGAGGCGCAGGGTCTGCACCGCGAGGACGAAGGACACGTCGGAATGGGTGCCGACGGCGATGATCGCCACCGAATCGAGCCCGCCCGGGCTCGTCGCCAGGTAGGCGGTGAGGAGATCGATCGGCAGCAGGAAGGTCAGGCCCCAGGCCCAGAGACCGCATAGGGCGATCAGCCCGAAGGTCGCGACCAGCACGCCCGGCAGGGCGAACAGCGTCGCCCGCACGGTGGCGGGGGTGAAGCGCAGGCCCACCGTCCAGCCGATGCCCGCATAGGCCAGCGCCAGGAGCCAGGACGGCAGCGCCATGCCGGCGAGTCCGGTGGCGTGGAGCGTCGCCCCGATGGCGAGCGGGCCGATCAGGGCGCCCGCGGGAATGCGCAGGCGCAGGCCGAGCCAGGCGCCGATGCCCGCCACCGCGAGCGTGCCGAGGACCGCGAGCGGCGCCGGATCCATGTCGGCGCCCGGCACCGCGCCGCTGCCGCCGGCGAGGAAGCGCGCGACCACGGAGGCGGTCAGCGCCACGCAGGCGACCCGGACGTACTGCATGAAGGCGACGAGGCGCGGATCGGCGCCGAACTCCTCCGCCATCGCCACCATCGCCGAGGCCCCGCCGGGCGACGAGCCCCAGGCCGCGGTGGTGCCGGGCAGGAGGCGGATGCGGGTGAGCACCCAGCCGGTGATCGCGGCGGCCACCACCGTGACGCCGACCACGGCGAGGATCAGCAGCCCGTCCTGCATCAGCGTGGCGGCGATCGAGGCGTTGACCGAGTGGGCGACGAGGCAGCCGATCAGCGCCTGCGCGCCCTGGAAGCCGGGCTTCGGCACGCGGATCGGCGCCCCGCGGACCCCGAACACGATGGCCGCGAGCATCGGGCCCAGCAGCAGGGCGGCGGGCAGGCCGGCGAGGTGGAACAGGCCCGCGAGCGCCGCCGAGGCGAGGACGAGGCCCGCCCACAGGGCCGCCGCGCGGACGAGCGAGCGACGGCGATCCATCGCGGCGGGAGTCATGGCGTCCATGGTCGGGGAAAGCCGGGGCCTGGATTGGAAGCTGATGGTGGCCGCGTCGCTATACGGGAATCGTGCCAGTGTCGCGACCGGGGCCGGTCTCCGCCGGCTTCCCGAGGGGCAGCGTTGCGTGCGGCGCATGCGCGCGGAAGAATCCGGCGAGTTCCGAGAGCCCCTCGGCCCGCGGATCGCTGGCGCGCCAGGCGAGCGCGATGGTGCGGCGCGGGCCGTCCGGCCCGAACCGGCGGCAGATCGTGAGCCCGGCGGGATCGGGACCGGGCGGGGCGGCCAGAGCCGGCAGCAGGGTATAGCCGGCGCCCGCCGCCACCATCGAGCGCAGGGTCTCGAGGCTGGTGGCGTGGCGCCCGCTCGCCGGCCCGGCGCCGCAGGCCGCCACCGCCTGGTCGCGCAGGCAGTTGCCCTCGTCGAGGAGCAGCAGGTCCGGCCCGGCGAGGTCGCCCGGGCGCGGCGGCTCCCCACCCGCGAAGGGGTGCTCGGCCGGGCAGGCAAGGAGGAACGGCTCGTCGAAGAGGGCTGACACCGTCAGGCCCGATTCCGGGATCGGCAGGGAGATCAGCGCCGCGTCGGCCCGGCCCTCGCGCAGGGCGTCGAGGATCTCCGCCGTGCGCCCTTCGCTCAAGGCGAGGGCGAGGTCCGGGAAGGCCTGGCGCAGCCCGCGCAGCACCTGCGGGAACAGGTAGGGCCCGAGCGTCTGGATCGCCGCGAGGACGAGGCGGCCGCGTAAGCCCTGGCCGGCCCCCTCGCGGGCGAGCAGCAGCAGGGTTTTGGCCTCCGCCAGCACGGCGCGGGCCTGGCGCACCACCGCCTGGCCGCTCGGGGTGAGGAGCACCCGCCGGTTCGAGCGCTCGAACAGGACGAGACCGAGTGCCTCCTCCAGCTTGCGCACCTGCACGCTCAAGGTCGGCTGGCTCACGGCGCAGCGCTCGGCGGCGCGGCCGAAATGGCCCTCCTCCGCCAGGGCCACGACGTATTCGAGGTCGCGCAGGGACAGGCCGGAGGCGTTCATAGGCTGTGCCTATCACGTGCTTCGCAACGATGCATTTGTTTTCGGGTCACGCAGCGGTCATAGGTTCGAGCGAGAGCAGTTCCAGGGTGTCGGTCCGGCGACCGAGCCCCTATGTGAGCGGTTCCTCGCGCGGTGTCCCCGTCCCGGCACGCCGCGCCTGCACGCCAGAGGAGTTCCCATGAGCGACCAACGCCCGATCCTGACGACCCGCCAGGGCCACCCGGTCCGCGACAATCAGAGCATGCGCACGGTCGGCGAGCGTGGCCCGGCGACCCTCGAGAACTACCAGTTCATCGAGAAGATCACCCATTTCGACCGCGAGCGGATCCCCGAGCGCGTGGTCCACGCCCGCGGCGCCGGCGCCCACGGGTATTTCGAGGCCTACGGCAAGATCGGCGACGAGCCGGCCTCCAAGTACACCCGCGCCCGCGTCCTCAACGAGACCGGCGTGAAGACGCCGATGTTCGTGCGCTTCTCGACCGTGGCCGGCGCCAAGGAGAGCCCGGAGACCGCTCGCGACCCGCGCGGCTTCGCGGTGAAGTTCAAGACCGTCGACGGCAACTGGGACCTCGTCGGCAACAACCTGAAGATCTTCTTCATCCGGGACGCCATCAAGTTTCCGGACATGATCCACGCCTTCAAGCCCGACCCGGTGACCAACCGCCAGGAGGCCTGGCGCTTCTTCGACTTCGTGGCGGCGCACCCCGAGTCGATCCACATGGTGACCTGGCTGAAGTCGCCGTGGGGCATCCCGGCCAATTATCGCGAGATGGAAGGCTCGGGCGTCAACACCTACAAGCTGGTCAACGACCAGGGCGTCGCCCACCTCTGCAAGTTCCACTGGATCCCGAAGCAGGGCGTCCGCAACCTGACCTCGGCCCAGGCCGCAGAGATCCAGGGGCGCGATGTCGGCCACGCGACCAAGGACCTGTACGACAACATCGCCGCCGGCAATTTTCCGGAGTGGGAATTCGCGGTGCAGATCATGCCGGACGGCCCGAACGACCACCTGTCGTTCGATCCGCTCGACGACACCAAGCGCTGGCCCGAGGACCAGTTCCCGCTGCTGAAGTGCGGCCGCATGGTGCTCGACCGGGTGCCTGACAACTTCTTCGCCGATGTCGAGCAATCGGCCTTCGGCACCGGCGTGCTGGTCGACGGGATCGACTTCTCGGACGACAAGATGCTCCAGGGGCGCACCCTGTCCTACTCGGACACCCAGCGCTACCGCGTCGGCCCGAACTACCTGCAACTGCCGATCAACGCGCCGGCGCCGGGCGTGAAGACCGCGACCAACCAGCGCGACGGCCAGATGACGTTCTACGTCGACGGGGTCGGCGAGAACAAGCACATCAACTACGAGCCGAGCACCATCGGCCAGGGCCTCCGTGAGGCTCCGAAGCCGGCGCGTGAGTACCACCAGCCGGTCGAGGGCAAGCTCGGCCGCTACCAGACCAGCCGCACCGAGGACGATTACGCCCAGGCCGGCGAGCGCTACCGCTCCTTCGAGGAATGGGAGCGCGAGGACCTGATCGCCAACCTGGTCGGCGACATGAAGGAGTGCCCCGAGGCGATCCAGCTCCGGATGGTCTGGCACTTCTGGCACGCCGACGAGGAGTACGGCCGCCGCGTCGCGGAAGGAGCGGGCATCGACCTCGAGAAGGCCAAGGCCCTGCCGCCGCTCCCGGGCCGCGCCGCCCCCGGCCAGCGCCTGAAGGCCGAGACCTACACCGACGGCTCGCAGGCCCACAAGGTCGCGGCCGAGTAAGGTCAAGACGTCGAGGGCTTCGCGTGTGACGAGCCCCGCCCGGAGCGATCCGGGCGGGGCTTTTACGTTGGGGAAGGATGGAAGCGGAACCGTCGAGGTGATATCCCGAGGTGATATCCTTGGCCGCGTGCCCGGATGCCTCGCATGACGGCCATCGCCTTCGATACGCTGAAACTCGCCCGCACCCTGCGGGACAAGGCCAAGCTGTCGCCGGATCAGGCGGAAGGCTTCGCCGAGGCGATCTCCGACGCGGTGCAGGGTGATCTCGCGACCAAGTCGGACCTGAAAGCGTCCGAAGCGGCTCTTCGCGCCGATATCAAGGCTGTTGAGCCCGGCCTGCGTGCCGAGATCAAAGAGGTCGAGACAACCCTGCGCACCGAGATCAAAGGGGTTGAGGCGGGCCTGCGCACCGACATCGCTGCCCTTCGGGCTGACCATAAGGCCCTCGCCAGCGATCTACAGGGAATGGAAAAGAATTTGCGCTCCGATTTCAAGGCGCAGCTCTCGGAGACGCGGGCCGAGCTGGCCAAGTGGATGATCGGGGCAGTCGGCTTGCAGACCGTCGCCATCACCGGCGCGATGATCACCCTGCTTCGCATCCTCAAGCCCTGAACCGGCGTTGCCCCGGGAATCGCCCACGAGGAGCTTCACGCCATGGATACGCCCTCCGAGCCCGGCACCGGCGTCACGATCGGCGGGATGCAGGTGCGCTACCTCGCCCGCAGCGACGCCACGCACGACGCGATCGGCATCTACGGCATGACCCTGGCCCCGCGCTCGCCCGGGGCCGGGCTGCACCGCCATGCCCGGCTCACCGAGGCGTTCGAGGTCCACGAGGGTGCCCTCACCCTGCGGCTGAACGATCGCGACGTGACGGTGGGGCCCGGCGGCTTCGTGCTGGTGCGCCCGGGCGAGCCGCACGCCTTCGCCAATCGCGGGATCGAGCCGGTCCGCTTCACCCTCACCTTCACCCCGGCGCTCCGCCGTGAGGGCTTCTTCGAGGGGCTGGCGGCGCTCGCGACGGAGGACCGCCTGCGGGACGAGGGCGCGATGCGGGCCCTGATGGCGGCCTACGACCAGGAGCCCCTCGCCGGCTTCGCGGGCTGGAGCGAGTTCGGCTGACGCGCCATGCTCTCCCCGGACGAATCGGGAGGGCAGGGATGCGGCGGCGGATCGACGGCGGCTCGAGCTTCGAGCGCGAGTACGGCTATTCCCGCGCGGTGGTGCAGAACGGCTTCGTGTTCGTGGCCGGCACCACCGGCTACGACTACGCCGCGATGACGATGCCGGACGAGGCCGGTGCCCAGGCCGAGGCGTGCTGGCGCACCATCGCGGGCGTGCTGGATCAGGCGGGCTCGTCGCTGGAGCACGTCGTGCGCGCCACCTACTACGTCACCGACCGGGCGGAGGCCGAGGCGGTGCTGACGGTCTGCGGCCGGGTGCTGCGGGAGATCCGCCCGGCCGCGACCCTGGTGGTGGTCGCAGGCCTGCTGCGGCCGGAGATGAAGGTGGAGATCGAGGTGACGGCCCTGCTGCCGAAGGGCTGACGCCACCCCGGTCCGCCGGCGGGGAGGCCTACAGAACCGGCGTCCCCGCCCGGTTCGCCACCCGGATCTGCCACAGGCACAGGAGCGGCGTGACCACCAGCTCCATGCCGAGCGCCGCCAGCATGGTGAGCGAGGGCAGGCCGGTGAGCCACAGGCCGAGCAGCCGGGCGAGGCCGCCCAGCACCACCACCATCGTCAGGAAGCGGAACAGCGAGGTCTTGGCCTCGATTCCCGGGACCGTCGACCAGAACAGCAGGCCGATCCCGAGCAGCAGGCCGGACAGGTAGCGGAAATGGCTGTCGCTCGAGATGTCGAAGGCGCCGCCACCGAGGCCGGCCTGGCCGAACAGCACGCCGTAAAGGCCGCCCAGCACCGGGACCAGCCCCGCCACAGCCACCACGCGCTGAAGGGCGCGCCGCTCGGTCTCGAAGGTCATTCCCGCTCCCTTGCTCGCGGCTCCGCTGACGTCTCCCCCGACAATCCGTCAGGGCGCGCCGGGTTCACCAATGGTGCAGCACCACCGCCTCGGCGAGGCAGGCCGGCTTCGCGCCGCCCTCGATCTCCACGGTCACGCCGTAGGTGGTGCGCAGGCCCCGGGGCGGCACGTCGAGGGCCGCCGCCACCCGCACCCGGCCGCGCAGGCGGGCATTGACGATGACCGGCGCCGGGAATCGCACCCGGTCGAGGCCGTAATTCAGGCTGAGGCGCAAGCCCTCCAGGCGGCGCACCCCGGCGATGAAGCGCGGTACCAGCGACAGGGTAAGATAGCCGTGCGCCACCGTGGCGCCGTAGGGAGATTCGCGCGCCGCCCGCTCCGGGTCGACATGGATCCACTGATGGTCGTCCGTCGCCTCGGCGAAGCGGTCGATCATCGCCTGGTCGACGGTCACCCACGCGCCGACGCCGATCTCCTGACCGATCGCCGCCTTCAGGGCCTCCGGCCCGTCGAAGATCTCCATGCGTGCTCCTCCCGTGTCGCGCGCACCCTACGACTCGTTCGCCGGTCCGGTCACGCTCGATCGGGGTCGATACTCCGGCGGAGTGTTCTAGTTGCAGGGGTAAGTTCCTGAGACGAGGAGGGCGGGCGGTGGGCCAGAAGAGCGTGCGGGTCGCGATCGCGGGAATCGGCAACTGCGCTTCCTCCTTCGTGCAGGGCCTGACCTATTACCGGGAGGCCGGCCCCGGCGTGGCGGTGCCGGGCCTGATGAGCCCCGATCTCGGCGGCTACCGGGTGGCGGACGTACGCGTGGTGGCGGCTTTCGACGTCGCGAGGGACAAGGTCGGCCGCGACGTCGCCGAGGCGATCCTGGCCTCGCCCAACAACACCGCCCGCTTCGCCGAGGTCGCGCCGACCGGCGTCACGGTCGAGCGCGGGCCTACCCTCGACGGGCTCGGCCGCTACATCGAGGCGATCGTGCCGGAATCGCCGGCCCGGCCGGTGGACGTGGCGGCGTCCTTGCGCCGCTCGGGCGCCGAGGTGCTGGTCTCCTATCTGCCGGTCGGCTCGCAAGCTGCCACCGAATACTACGCGGAGGCCGCGCTGGCGGCGGGCTGCGCCTTCGTCAACTGCATCCCGGTCTTCATCGCCTCGCATCCCGAGTGGCGCCAGCGCTTCGCGCGGGCCGGGCTGCCGCTCATCGGCGACGACATCAAGAGCCAGGTCGGCGCGACCATCGTGCACCGGGCGCTGGCCCATCTCTTCCGCGAACGCGGCGTCACGCTGGACCGGACCTACCAGCTCAATTTCGGCGGCAACGCCGACTTCCGCAACATGCTGGAGCGCGAGCGGCTCGAATCGAAGAAGATCTCGAAGACGCAATCAGTGCAGAGCCAACTCGAGACGGCGCTCCCGCCCGACGACATCCATGTCGGACCCAGCGATTACGTGCCGTGGCTCACCGACCGCAAATGGGCGCATATCCGCCTGGAGGGTACGGCGTTCGGCGGGGTGCCGCTGAACCTCGAACTGAAGCTGGAGGTGTGGGACTCGCCGAACTCCGCCGGCATCGTCATCGACGCGGTGCGCTGCGCCGCCCTGGCGCGGGAGCGCGGCATCGGCGGGGCGCTGATCGGCCCTTCGAGCTGGCTGATGAAATCGCCGCCGGAGCAGTTTTCGGACGAGGAGGCCCACCGGCGGATGCTGGCCTTCGTGGCGGGGGAGGGGGCGTAGGGCGCTGTCTCCGTCGCTCCGCAAACCGAGACTTGCCCGGTAACTCTCCACGTCATCCCGGGGCTCGCCGCAGGCGAGAACCCCGGATCCATAACCGCTGGGGTCTACAGGAGAGGCGAACGGCGTTCCGGTTCATCCTGCACCGTCGGAGGTTATGGATCCCGGGTTCCGCTGCGCGGCCCCGGGATGACGCGGAGGGTTTCAGGATTGCCGCAGGAATACGGCCATTCTGCTAGGTCAGCCGCCAGTCGATCGCCTCCAGCCCCTTCTCCGCCAGCCAGGCATTCGCCTGGCCGAACGGCCGGCTGCCGCGGAAATCCGCCTTGCGGTTGAGGGGCGAGGGATGGCCGGCCTCCAGCACGAGGTGCTTCTCCCGGTCGATCAGGGCGGCGCGCTGGCGGGCCGGCGCGCCCCAGAGCAGGAAGGCGACCGCCGGACGCTCCGCCGAGACCGCCGAGACCGCCTGGTCGGTGAGCGCCGACCAGCCGAGCTTCATATGCGCGCCGGACTTGCCGGCCTCGACGGTCAGCGCCGCGTTGAGGAGCAGCACGCCCTGGCGAGCCCAGGGGCTCAGGTCGCCGGTCGTCGGCACGCTCGTACCGGTCTCCTCCGCCATCTCGGCCAGGATCACCTTCAGCGAGGCCGGCAGCCGGCGCCCGCCGACATAGGAGAAGGCGAGGCCGTGGGCGTCGCCCAGCGTCGGATAGGGGTCCTGGCCGAGGATCACCGCCCGGACCCGGTCGAGCGGCGTCAGGGTCAGGGCGTTGAAGATGTTTTCGGGCGCCGGCAGCACCCGGGCGCCGGACTCGCGCCTCGCATCGACCGCCTCGGCCACCCGCTCGGCGCTGCCGTCCTGGAAGAACGGCAGGGCGAGCCACGGCGACCCGGAGGCGCGGAAGCGGGCGAGGGCGCCCGCGACGGTTTGGTCTGTCGGCATCGGACCTTGGCACAAGCGAGATCGAGGGTCAGCGGATGGTCAGGCGCCCCGTCTCGATCGTCAGCGGCGCGTTGGCGCGGATGTAGGACATGACCACGTTGGCGACGAGCGTGCCGTCGGTGGCGCCGACGAGGGTGCGCCCCTCGGCCAGCATTCCGTAATCGTTGCCGCCGGCGAGCATGAAGTTGTTGGCCGCGACCGTATAGGTCCGGTTCGGGTCGAGGGGCGCCCCGCCGACCGTCACCGCGACGACCCGCTTGCCCGCGGCGGCGGCCGAATCGACCGTGACGGCGACCCCCGACACCTGCGGGAATCGCCCGGCGGAGCGGCCGAGCTCCGAGAACCCGTTCTCCAGGGCGGCGAGCACCTGCGCGCCGGTGATCCTCACCAGCACCGAGGTGTTGCCGAAGGGCAGCTCGGTCAGCACGTCGCGGCGGGTCAGCTCGGAATCGGCCGGGTAGGTCCGGTTGCCGCGGATGCCGCCGCCGTTCATCAGGCCGATCTCGGCCTCGGCGGCGTGGCGCAGGGCGTCGGCGATCAGGTCGCCGAAGACGGTCTCGCGCCGGCGCACGGCGTCGATGCGGGTGTCGAGGGGGTTGGTCACCCGGCCGAGCGGCACGTCGAGCTCGCGGGCAAGCTCGCTCTCCTGGCGCTGGACCACCGCCAGCACCTCCGGATCCGGCTCGATCTCGGCGGTGTCGTGGATGCGGAAGGCGGCGGTCCAGGTCAGGGCCTTGCCGGTCCCCTCCGCCTTCACGTCGATGGCGGTGACGTACTCGGCGTCGTGGCCGGATTCGGCGAAGACCGTGCGGCCGTCGTAGCGGAGCGCCAGGTCGTGGTCGTGGCCCGAGAGCACGATGTCGGCGTGGCGGCTCGCCACCAGGGCGTCGTCGGTCGCCCGGTCGGTGTGGCAGACGGCGAGCACCATCTCGGCGCCCGCCGCGCGCAAGGCCGCCGCCTCGCGGGCGAGCGTCGCGACCGCCGGCCCGAACCGCCAGTCGCCCGATTGCGACTTGGCTGGCGTCTCCGGCAGCGCGATGCCGACCACGCCGACCTTGATCCCCCCGAGGGCCAGGATCGTCGACTCGCTCGTGCCCGGCACCGGGCTGCCGTCGGGCCGGCGCAGGTTGGCGGCAAACACCGGAAAATTCGCGGCTTTCATCCGCTCGAGATAGACGTCCTGGCCGAAATCGAACTCGTGGTTGCCCGGCACGAACACGTCCGGCTTGATCAGGTTGGTCAGCTCGACGATGTGGCGCCCCTTGTCGATGCCCGACATCAGCGAGGGCGAGAGGGTGTCGCCGGCGTGGCAGACCAGGACCGGCCGGCCAATCCCCCGCTCGGTTCTCGCGCGCTCGGCCCTGACCACGGCGGCGAGCTTCGGGAAGCCGCCGCGGCCGTCGACCGCGCCCATCCGGTAGATGTCGTTGACGAGGATCAGGGTGAAGTCGACGTCCGGCCCCCGCGCGGCGGCAGGGCCCCCCGCCAGACCCAAGAAACCACTACCTAGGCCGGCCCCGAGGCCGAGGGCGAGGGTCTGGCGGCGGCTGGGCGCGGTCATGCGGGGCTCCGGCGGGCTGCGAGGGCGCCCGTTTTGGTCGAGGGGTGCTTGTCTCACGGGCATCTTGACCGTTGGATGTCGCCCGCGCACCGCGGTGCAGCGTCACGACACGTTGGTTCGGGCGGCCTTTGCGCTATGTAGACGGCCACCCGACGCGAAACAGACGGGCCCGGGCGCGCCATCCTCCGGGCCGACCAGCAGACCGGACGACCATGAACGAGGTGACCCCGAACGCCGCGCTCGCCCGCGGCGCCACCCCTGTCGGCCAGACGGGCGCGAGCGCCGCCGGGCAGGCCGCCGTCAAGTCCGCCGGCGGGGCCGGAACCTTGCCGGCCGACCACCCGCCGGTGCGCTGGGGCCGGATCGGCGTGCTCCTGATGAATCTCGGCACGCCGGAGGGCACGAGCTACTGGCCGATGCGGCGCTACCTGAAGGAGTTCCTGTCCGACCGGCGGGTGATCGAAGTGCCGCGCGCGATCTGGTGGCCGCTCCTCAACCTCGTGATCCTGACCAAGCGCCCTGGCCCGAAGGGGCGCGACTACGCCTCGGTCTGGAACACCGAGCGCGACGAGGGCCCGCTCAAGACCATCACCCGCGGCCAGGCCGAGAAGCTGCAGGCGGCGATGGGCGATCGTGTCGTGGTCGACTGGGCGATGCGCTACGGCAAGCCCGAGGTCGACCAGCGCATCCAGGCCCTGCTCGACCAGGGCTGCGACCGCATCCTGCTGGTGCCGCTCTATCCGCAATACGCCGCCGCGACCTCGGCCACCGCCTGCGACCAGGCGTTCCGGGCGCTGATGAAGATGCGCTGGCAGCCGACGGTGCGGGTCTCGCCGCCCTATCACGACGACCCGGTCTACATCGAGGCGGTGGCGAGCGCGATCCGCCGCGACCTCGCCGCCCTCGACTTCGAGCCCGAGGTGATCCTCACCTCGTTCCACGGCGTGCCGAAATCGTACCTGCTGAAGGGCGATCCCTATCACTGCCAGTGCGTGAAGACCGGCCGGCTGATCCGCGAGGCGCTCGGCTACTCGCCCGAGCGGATGCGGACGACCTTCCAGTCGCGCTTCGGCAACGAGGAATGGCTGAAGCCCTATACCGACGAGACCGTGAAGGAACTGGCGGCGCAAGGGGTGAAGCGCCTCGCCATCGTGGCGCCGGGCTTCACGGCCGACTGCCTCGAGACGCTCGAGGAACTCGACGGCGAGAACCGGCACTATTTCGAGGATGGCGGCGGCACGCACTTCGCCTACCTGCCCTGCCTCAACGACGGCCCGGAGGGCATGCGGGTGATCGAGCACGTCGTCGCCCGGGAGTTGAAGGGCTGGCTCGACTGAGCGGTGGACGGGGCGGCCCGGGCGATCCCGGCGGCCCTGCATCCGGCTTAAAGTCCGAATGCCATGCCCGCGCCCATCCCCTTCCTCCTCGGCACGCTTCCGACGCCGATCGGCACGATGCTGCTGGTCTTCGACGAGGACGCCGCGTTGCGCGCCCTCGACTGGTCGGACCATGAGGAGCGGATGCGGCGCCTGCTGCGCCTGCATTACGGCACCGCCTTCACCCTGCGCGACGCCGCTCCGCCGCCGGCCCTGCGTGACCCGATCGAGGCCTACTTCGCCGGCGATCTCGCGGCCATCGATGCGCTCGCGGTCCGTCACAACGGGACCGCCTTCCAGCGCGAGGTCTGGGCGGCGCTCCGAACGATTCCGGTCGGCACTACCCTGAGCTACGGCGCGCTCGCGCAGCGCCTCGGCCGGACCAAGGCGGTGCGGGCGGTCGGGCTCGCCAACGGCGCCAACCCGGTCGGCCTCGTCGTGCCGTGCCACCGGGTGATCGGGGCGAATGCCAGCCTCACCGGCTATGGCGGTGGGCTCCATCGCAAGCAATGGCTGCTCGCCCACGAGGGGGTGAGGCTCGGGGGGCGGCAGGGGATGCTGGATCTGGGGTGAGAGCCTATTCGGAGGTATCGACGGCCTCGAAGCCCTCCATCGTCATCCCGGGGCCGCACAGCGGAACCCGGGATCCATAAACGCTGACATTCGACGATGAAGCGGAACGCTGGCCGCCCCGTTCCGCACCATCGGCGGTCATGGATCCCGGGTTCTCGACTTCGTCGAGTTCCGGGAAGACGTCGAGCAATGTCGATGTCCGTGCCAGATCGACGTCGCAGATTCCCCTCGCCTGCGAGACCACCATGCATCGGCTGACCGGGAAGACCTGCATCGTCACCGGCGCCGCGCGCGGCATTGGGCGTGCCATCGCGGCCCGCTTCCGGCAGGAGGGCGGCGAGGTCGTCGTCACAGACGTCGACGAGGCGGCCGGCGTTGTCACTGCCTCCGAAATCGGTGCGCGGTTCATTCGCCTGGATGTCGGCCGGGAGGAGGATTGGCTGCACCTCGCCGACGCCGTCCCGGCCGCCGACGTGGTGGTGAACAATGCCGGCATCACCGGCTTCGAGAAGGGCCCGGTCCCCCACGACCCCGAGCATGCGAGGCTCGAGGATTGGCGCGCGGTCCATCGCGTCAACCTCGACGGCACCTTCCTCGGCTGCCGCTACGCGATCCGCGCGATGAAGGCGCGCGGCCAAGGTTCGATCGTCCAAGGTTCGATCGTCAAAGGCTCGATCATCAACATCTCGTCGCGCTCGGGGCTGGTCGGCATTCCGGCCGCCGCGGCCTACGCCTCGTCGAAGGCCGCGATCCGCAACCACACAAAGACGGTCGCGCTCTACTGCGCGCAGCAGGGCTGGGCGATCCGCTGCAACGCCATCCATCCGGCGGCGATCCTGACGCCGATCTGGGAGCCGATGCTGGGCGAGGGGCCTGGGCGCGCGGCGCGGAGGGCGGCGCTCGTCGCCGACACCCCGCTCAAGCGTTTCGGCACGCCGGAGGAGGTCGCGGCGGTGGCGGCGATGCTCGCCTCGGACGAGGCCGCCTGCATGACGGGAGCGGAACTCAACCTGGACGGCGGGATTGCTGGCGGGGTCGGCGGCGAGCCCGGGATAGCGATCGGGAGTGCCGTTGCCGCCTTCGGCGAAACCGCCCTCACCATGCAGGGAATGCCAGATCCCGAAGTGGCGCTCATGATCAGCCGGGAATCGGTGGCACGCCAGACTCATACGGATTGACGAACGCGACGCCCATCGGCGCGAAGTCCTTCGCGTTGCGCGTCAGGACGCACAAGCCGCGCAGCTCGGCCGTCGCCGCGATAGCCGCATCGGCGAAGCCCGGCGAGGCTCCACGCATCTGCGCACGGGCCGAGAGGATCCCGGTCAGGCGGGCCGCGTCACGGTCGAGGGGCAGGATGCGGGGGCCGTAAAGGTGTTCCACGACGTCGAGCCAGGCCCGCAGCCGTGCCGCCTTCCGCGGTTCACCCCGGATCATCGACCGCTCGATCCCGGCCATCACCTCGGCAACCGTCACGACCGAGAGCCACAGGTGATCCGCGGCAGCTTCCAGCCAGTCGGCCAGATCGCGAAAGGCGAGATCGGTCTCCTTCGTCGGCGCTCCCTGCGACAGGATGTTGGTGTCGACGAGGTACATCAGACGTCGAAGTCGCGCAGCGGGGTCCGGTCGCGCTCCGGCAGGTCGCCGTCGCGCAATCCCGACGAGGCGAGGAGCCTGCCGAAATCCGGGACCGTCGAGAGCCGCTGCCAATCGGCGTAGGACAGCACGACCGCCTCCGGTCTACCGTGACGGGTGATGACGCTCGGCTCGCCGCGGACGGCATCGTCAATGACGGCGGACAGAGTCGCCTTGGCATCCCGAAGCTGAATCTCGCGCATCGCATCCTCTTATGACCACAATAGTCATAATTTGTGATGAAGGCTTTGCGTCCGCAAGCGCGTCGTGAGCCGGCACAAACGAAAAGGGGGCCGCCTTTCGGCGACCCCCTCCCGTCTCTCGAAGACTGGTTGGCTTGGACTTAGAAGTCCATGCCGCCCATGCCGCCGCCCGGCATGGCCGGAGCGGGGCTGTCCTTCTTCGGGGCGTCGGCGACCATCGCCTCGGTCGTCACCAGCAGGCCGGCCACCGAGGCGGCGTCCTGCAGGGCGGTGCGCACGACCTTGGCCGGGTCGACGATGCCGGCCTGGATCATGTCGACGTACTCTTCGGTCTGGGCGTTGAAGCCGTAGGTCTCCGAGTCGCCCTTGTCGCCGATCTTGCCGACCACGATCGAGCCCTCGACGCCGGCGTTGCTGGCGATCTGGCGGATCGGGGCCTCAAGGGCCTTCAGGACGATCTTGATACCGGCCTGGACGTCGGCGTTGTCGCTCGACAGGCCGGCCACGGCCTTCTTGGCGCGCAGGAGCGCGGTGCCGCCGCCGGGAACGATGCCTTCCTCGACCGCCGCGCGGGTGGCGTGGAGGGCGTCGTCGACGCGGTCCTTCTTCTCCTTGACCTCGACCTCGGTCGCGCCGCCGACGCGGATCACCGCGACGCCGCCCGCGAGCTTGGCCAGACGCTCCTGGAGCTTCTCGCGGTCGTAGTCCGAGGTGGTCTCCTCGATCTGCGCCTTGATCTGCTGGACGCGGGCCTCGATGTCGGCCTTCTCGCCGGCGCCGTCGATGATCGTGGTGTTCTCCTTCTCGATGCGGACGCGCTTGGCGCGGCCGAGCATCGGGAGGGTCACGTTCTCGAGCTTGATGCCGAGGTCCTCGGCGATCATCTGACCCTGGGTCAGGATCGCGATGTCCTCGAGCATGGCCTTGCGACGGTCACCGAAGCCCGGCGCCTTCACGGCCGCGACCTTCAGGCCGCCGCGCAGCTTGTTGACGACGAGGGTGGCGAGCGCCTCGCCCTCGATGTCCTCGGCGACGATCAGCAGCGGCTTGCCGGTCTGGACGACGGCCTCGAGCACCGGCAGCATCGCCTGCAGCGACGACAGCTTCTTCTCGTGGATGAGGATGTAGGGATCCTCGAGCTCGGCGATCATCTTCTCCGCATTCGTGATGAAGTACGGGGAGAGGTAGCCGCGGTCGAACTGCATGCCCTCGACGACGTCGAGCTCGGTCTCGGCGGTCTTCGCCTCCTCGACCGTGATCACGCCCTCGTTGCCGACCTTCTGCATGGCATGGGCGATCATCTCGCCGATGTCCTTGTCGCCGTTGGCCGAGATCGTGCCGACCTGGGCGATCTCCTCCGAGGCCGACACCTTCTTGGCGCGGCTCTGGATGTCCTTCACGGCGGCCTGGGTGGCGAGGTCGATGCCGCGCTTCAGGTCCATCGGGTTCATGCCGGCGGCGACGTACTTGGCGCCCTCGCGGACGATCGCCTGGGCCAGCACGGTCGCGGTGGTGGTGCCGTCACCCGCGATGTCGTTGGTCTTCGAGGCCACTTCGCGCACCATCTGGGCGCCCATGTTCTCGAACTTGTCGGCGAGCTCGATCTCCTTGGCGACGGTCACGCCGTCCTTGGTGATCCGGGGCGCGCCGAAGCTCTTCTCGATCACGACGTTGCGGCCCTTCGGGCCGAGCGTGACCTTCACGGCATCCGCCAGGATGTCCACGCCGCGCAGCATCTTCTCGCGGGCGTCGGAGGCGAAACGGACGTCTTTCGCTGCCATGGTGAATCCTCTCAGTGACTCGGTGTTGCGGGGGGAAACCCTCGGGCGTCAGCTCCCGAAACAGGGGCGCCGCCGTCAGGCTTGCAGGGCGATCAGGGGGTGGCGGTCAGGCCAGCACGCCCATGATGTCGGACTCCTTCATGATGAGGAGGTCCTTGCCGTCGATCTTGACCTCGGTGCCCGACCACTTGCCGAACAGGACGCGGTCGCCGGCCTTGACGTCGAGGGGGTTCAGCTTGCCGGACTCGTCGCGGGCGCCGGGCCCGACGGCGACGATCTCGCCCTCTTGCGGCTTCTCCTTGGCGGTGTCCGGGATGATGATGCCGCCCTTGGTCTTCTCCTCGCTCTCGATGCGACGGACGACGACACGGTCGTGCAGCGGACGGAATTGCATGTGCTGCCCTCTTGCTTCGCAGAACGCATTGCGGTTGGTGCTGGCGCCGAAGCCGCCTGCCAACCCGGGCATTAGCACTCTCGTGAGGTGAGTGCTAAGGCTGGCGTGGAGATAATCGGGCCGCGCGGGCGAGTCAAGGCGCTGGCGTGTGGCTGGCGCGGCACAATGGACGGGCGAGGGACATTCGAACCCGTCGAGCAGGAGCTCTGCCTCTCATGATCACGTTGCACGGCTCCGATGGGGTCGTCGCCGAGGGCCAGGCCTGCGCGGCCGCGCCGCTTCCGGCCCACGGCACCTGGCTCGACCTCGACGACCCGAGCGAGGCCGAGACGGCCCTCGCCGAGGCCGCGACCGGGCTCAGGGTGCCCTCCCGCGCGGCGCTGAGCGAGGTGCAGAACTCGCGCCGGCTCAACCGGCGCCGGGACGCCTTCTATCTGAGCACACCGATGGTCTCGTTCCGCGACGACGACCTCACCTTGCGCCCCCTCGGCTTCGTGCTGACGCCGGAGCGGCTGCTCACCGTCCGGTTCCAGCCGCTCGCCGCCTTCGACACCGTGAAGGCGCGCCAGGCCGAGCGGGACGGGCCTGCCTCCAGCGTCGAGACCTTTCTGGCGCTCGTCGAGGAGCTGATCGACCGCCTCGCCGACACCCTCGAGACGATGAGCGACGAACTCGATTCGCTCTCGACCCGGATCTTCACCTTCGACACCAGCGCCAACGGCCATGGCCGCACCGAGGCCTCGGCCCCGAAGCGCCGCGACCTCGCGCTGCGGCGGCTGCTGCGCGCCATCGGCCGGCGCGGCAAGGCCCTGGCGAAGCTGCGCGCCTCGCTGCTCGGGCTCGGCCGCATCCTGCCTTACGTCGCCGGCGAGGCGGAAGGCTGGCTCAAAGCCGAGGAGAAGGCCCGCTTCGAGAGCCTGCGCCTCGACGTCGCCTCGCTCGACGAGTTCGAGACCCGGCTGTCCGAGACGGTGCAGTTCCTGCTCGACGCGACGCTCGGCCTGATCAACATGGAGCAGAACAACACCTTCCGGGTGCTCACGGTCGTCTCGGTGATCGGCATCCCGCCGACCCTGATGGCCTCGGTCTACGGCATGAACTTCAAGCACATGCCGGAGCTGGACTGGACGTTCGGCTATCCGTTCGGGCTCGCGGTGATCGCCGCGAGCGCCCTGATCCCGGCGGTGTACTTCAAGCTGAAGGGGTGGTTCTGAGGCCGACGGCACCTGATCATCTCGACCGATCTGCCACCCTCCGCGTCATCCCGGGGCCGCGCAGCGGAGCCCGGGATCCAGAACCGCTGATGGTGTAGCATCGGGCGGAGCGCGAGCCGCTATTTCCTGCGCGAACTGAGGTTCTGGATTCCGGGCTCCGCTACGCGGCCCCGGAATGACACGGAGGGTGTCCGGATCGCCGAGGCACGCGACGAGGCCCCCGCTCACCGCCGCGCGGCCAGCGCCGACCCGGCCAGGATCAGACCCGCGCCGGCCAGCGTCGCCACCCCCGGAACCTCCCCGAAGGCGACGTAGCCGAGGCCGATCGCCCAGAGGAGGGCGGTGTATTCCATCGCGGCGAGGCGCGAGGCCTCGGCCCTGGCGTAGGCGCGGCTGAGCACGAGGTGGCCGGCGACGCCGAGCAGGCCGACGAGGACGAGAAGCGCCCAGTCGGGCGCAGCCACGGGACTCCAGGTCCAGGCCGCAGGCGCCGCCAGCATCGCGGCGGGGCCGGCATTCTGGATCGCCACGATGGTCACCACCGGGTCGTGCCGGGCCCGGGCCCGCAGGAGCACCATCGAGAGCGCGTAGGTCAGCGCCGAGGCGAGGATCGCCGCGATGCCCCAGGCGGAGCCCGCCGCCCGCGGCCCCTCGGTGCCGACCTGCCCCGCCACCACGATCCCGACCCCGGCGAAGCCGACGACGAGCCCGGCCCAGACCGGCGGCCGCACCCGCTCGCGCAGGAGCAAAGCGGCGAACAGCGCGATGAAGATCGGGCTCAGGAACGAGAGCGCCAGCGCCTCGGCGAGCGGCAGCACCGACAGGCCGTGGAAGAAGCAGAGCGCCGTCACGACGACCAGCGCCGCGCGGAGACCGTTGGCGCGCCAGGTCTCGGCCGAGGGCCAGCCGGGGCGCAAGGCCGCGAGCACGCCCGCCATCACGAGGGTGCCGACGAGGTAGCGGGCGAAGGCGATGCCGGTGACGCCGTAGCGATCGGACAAGCCCTTGATGGTGGCATCCATCAGCGAGAGGAGGCCGATGCCGAGGGCGGCGAGCAGGATCGCGGAGGCGGGGGAGGGGGAACGCATGGTCTTAAGCCGAATGGCTCGGGGAGGGGCGTGGCGCAAGGCCGACGCCTCCGCGGCGCTTAGGCGATTCCTAAGGGGTCGGATCCATCGTCGGCTCCGGATCCGCCACGCCCGAAGGGAGCCCGACCGATGCTGCACGATGGTGCCGGCCCACCCTGCGGAGAGCAGGCGTGAGAATCGTCCTCGTCGCCGACCACGCCTACATCAACGGCGGCCAGGCCAAGGTCTCGCTCGAGAGCGCGATCGGGCTGGCCCGCCGCGGCCACGAGGTGGTGCTGTTCGCCGCCGTCGGCCCGGCCGATCCGCGCCTCGCCGAGGCCGGGGTGCGCACGGTGCTGCTCGACCAGACCGACGTGACGCAGGCCCGCTCGCTCGCGCGCTTCGGCGTGCAATGGCTGTGGAACGGGCCCGCCGCGGCCGAGCTTCGCGCCCTCATCGAGGAATCGGATCCGCGCGACACGGTGATCCACGTCCATGCCTGGGCGAAGGCGCTCTCGCCCTCGATCGGGCCGGTGCTGCGGGGCACGGCCGCGCCGGTGGTCTACACCGCGCACGAATACTACCTCGCCTGCCCGAATGGCGGCTTCTACGATTATCCGCTCGCCATGACCTGCCACCGGACCCCGAACGGGCCGGCCTGCCTGACGCGTAACTGCGATTCGCGCACCTATCCGCGCAAGCTGATGCGCGCCGCCCGCCACGCCCTGATGCGCCGCACCGGTCTCGTCGAGGGCATCGACGCGATGATCACCATCAGCCGGCTGCAGCGCGAGGCGCTGGCGCCGTACCTTCCGGAGGGGATGCGCTACCACGACGTGCCGAACCCGGTCGATGTCGCGCCGCTGGGCCACCGGGCGGGCCCGCCGGGGGACTTCGTGTTCGTCGGCCGGATCTCGCCGGAGAAAGGCCCGCAGATCTTCGCCGAGGCGGCGCGGCTCGCCGGCATGCGGGCGGTCTTCGCCGGCGACGGCCCGGTCCGGGCGGAGCTGGAGGCGCGCTTCCCCGAGGCGCATTTCCTCGGCTGGCAGAGCCCCGACCAGGTGAAGGCGGTCCTGCGCGGGGCCCGCGCCCTGGTGTTCCCCTCGGTCTGGTACGAGGGCCAGCCCCTCACGGTGCTCGAATCGCTGGCGCTTGGCACCCCGGTCCTCGTCAGCGACGTCTGCGCCGGTCGCGAGTCCGTGCGCCACGGCGAGAGCGGGCTGTGGTTCCGCTCCAGCGACCCGCGCT
The DNA here is from genome assembly GCF_003173775.1 of Methylobacterium sp. 17Sr1-1. Taxonomy (NCBI): domain Bacteria; kingdom Pseudomonadati; phylum Pseudomonadota; class Alphaproteobacteria; order Hyphomicrobiales; family Methylobacteriaceae; genus Methylobacterium; species Methylobacterium sp. 17Sr1-1. The sequence continues at coordinate 5,146,693 of NZ_CP029552.1, forward strand.
CCCTCGCCGACGCCATGGGCCACCTGTCCAACGATGCGACGGCGATGCGGATGGGCCGGAGCGCCTACGACCTGTTCTGGGCCGATCCCCTGACCCTGGAGCGCCATCTCGACGGGCTGGAGCGGGTGTACCGGGAGGTCGTCGGGCAGGAGGGGCGGGTGGCGCCACGTGCGAGGGCGGTGGGGTAGGAACTCCAGCTCGGCTTCCCGATGAGGCTCGGACTTCTCCTCTCCCCGTGGGCGGGGAGAGGGCCGCGGGCCCCTCGTCGGGTCCGCGGCAAGCGGAGACGCAGCCGGAGCGAGGGTGAGCGGGTCTCGACGAATGAGCCTCTTCCGGCAACACCCCCTCACCCTGGCCCTGCGGGCTAGCCGCGCCACCTGAACGGTGGCTCGGCCCTCTCCCCGCCCGCGGGGAGAGGAGGGGGGCCGCGCTTTACACTCAGACCGTTTTTTCCGCAGATCCTCCTGCATCGCGCCACACCCACCCAGCCCCCGAACGAGCACCCACCCCAATGGCGGTCATCGCGGCCTTCGTGGTCAACGCGGTCATGAACCTGGCCCTCGGTCTGCTCATCGCGCAGATCCTGGGGCCGGCGGATTTCGGTCGCTTCGCCCTCGGCACCGCCGGGGCGGTGGCCCTCAACACGCTGCTGTTCGAGTGGCTGCGCCTCTCGGCGACCCGGTTCTACTCCGAGCGCGTCCGGCAGGCCGAGCCATGGATCCGCTCCATGCTCGACCGTGCCTACCTTGCCACCGTGATCGGGCTCCTCGGCGCAGCCCTGCTCGCCCTCGCCGGCCGCCCCCTCGTCGGCGATCCGGCCTTGCTCGCCGCGGCCGCGGCGGCGGCCGCGATCGGCCTCGGCCTGTTCGACTACGCGGCGGCGCTGGCCCGGGCCCGCTTCGTCGGCGGTCTCTACCTGCGCCTGGTTCTCGTCAAGAACGCCCTGACCCTGCCGCTGATGGTCGGCACCGCCTGGGCCACCGCGGACGCCGCCGCGGTGATGCTCGCCGGGGGCTTGAGCCAGTTCCTCGCCGCGCTCCTCGTCCGGCGCGCCTTCGCGGACCCGCCGAGCGCCCACGAGAGTGCCCGCCGGCGGGATTCGCTCCGGCTGTTCATGGGCTACGGCCTGCCGATCGTCGCCGCCAACCTCGTCTACCAGCTGATGCCCTTCGCCAACCGCTGGGCGGTCGCGGGGGCGGCGGGCTTCGCCGAGGCCGGCTACTTCTCGCTGGCGGCGGATATCGGCGGGCGGATCTTCAGCACGCTCGGTGCCGCCCTCGACCTCCTGCTGTTCCAGATCGCCGTGCTCGCGGCCGAGACCCACGGCCACGAGGCCGGCGAGGAGCAGGTCGCCCGCAACGGCGCCGTGGTCCTGGCGCTGATCCTGCCGAGCGCCGCCGGATTCTGGGCGCTGGCCCCGGCGCTCGAGGCGATCGCGGTGCCCGAGGCCTTCCGCGGCCACTTCGTGACCTACACGCTGCTGCTGCTGCCGGGCCTCCTCGCCCTGGCGCTGATGAACTTCGCCCTCAACCCGATCTTCCAGATCCGCCGCCGCACGCTGCCCCTCGTCGCGGCGGGCGGCATCGGCGCGCTCGTCAACGTCGTGGCGGCGCTCGCCCTCGCCGGGCCCTACGGCCCTCACGGCATCGCCGCCGCGCAGTCGCTCGGTTTCGTCGCCGCCATGCTGTTCCTCGGGATCCGTGCGCTCACCGGGCCGGGCCGCCTGCGGATGTCCTGGCGCGATCCGCTCGCCGTCCTGCTCGCCACCGGGGCGATGACGGTGGCGATCCTGCCGCTGCGCGGGCTCTCCCCCTGGCTCGCCCTGCCGGCCTGCATCGTCACCGGCGGCCTCGTCTACGGCGCGCTCGTCTGGTGCTTCGACATCGCGGGCCTGCGGGCGGCCGTGCTGGCGCGATTCGGCCGTGTCGTGCCGGCGGAGTAGGGGCTTGCGACCGACCCGGTCTCGTCGCCCGATCGGGTACGAGGATCGCATGACCGACATCGCCCGCCGCGCCGACGTCCCGGAGCCTCTGAGGCCGCTCGTCTCTCGCATCATCCGCCATGCGGACCCGCTCGTCATCTGGCTGTTCGGAAGCCGCGCCCGGGGCGAGGCGCGGGCCGATAGCGACTGGGACCTGCTCGTCGTGCTCCCCGACGATGTCGACGAAGCCTTGCTCGATCCGATCTTCGGCTAGCGGCTCCAGCGCGACAGCGGGGTTCGAGCGGATGTGCTGACGGCGACGCGGGGCGATCTCGACGCGGTCTGGGGTGTGCCGAACACGATCGGTTATGTGCTTGCCCAAGAGGGCATCCGCCTGAATGTCAGCCGATAAGGCGGCCGCTGCTCTGTTGCGGATCGCGACAGCCGATCTCGCCGATGCGCGCATTCTCGCGAACATGCGATCCCGCAATGCACCATATCTCTGCTCACAAGCTGCGGAAAAGATCGTGAAGGCGGTTCTCACCGCCGAAGGCATTCACGCGAGCCGAACCGTCGCTCACAGGATCGACTTGATGGTCGACCTGTTGCCCGACGCCAATGCGCTGCGCGACGTGGCTGACCGGTTCGGCATCGACCTCACCTGACGCCGTCGCCCCCGCTTGCAACCCGCCCCGGTTGCCCGCAATGATCCGCGCCCCGATCCCCGCGCATCCGGCGCGGCCCTGCCCGAGCGAGCCCGCGATGCGCATCTACCAGCCCGGAAGCGAGGCCGAGGCCGCCACCCTGATCGGTGAGGCGGCGGCGCGGCGCGAGCGGCTGCGGCTCGTCGGCGGCGGCACCCGGGCGGGGATCGGCCGGCCGGCGCAGGACGAGGCGACGCTCTCGGCGGCGGGCCTCACCGGCATCACCCTCCACGAGCCGGCCGAGCTCGTCATCGCGGCTCTCGCCGGCACGCCGCTCGCCGAGGTCGAGGCGCGGCTGGCCGAGGGCGGCCAGATGCTGCCCTTCGAGCCGATGGACCACCGCGCGCTGCTGGGCACCTCCGGCGCGCCGACGATCGGGGCGGTGGCCGCCGGCAACATCTCGGGGCCGCGGCGGATCGCCGGGGGCGCCGCTCGCGACAGCCTGATCGGCGTGCGCTTCATCAACGGGCGCGGCGAGGCGGTGAAGTCCGGCGGCCGGGTGATGAAGAACGTCACCGGGCTCGACCTCGTGAAGCTGATGGCCGGCTCCTGGGGAACGCTCGGCTTCCTCACCGAGGTCACCTTCAAGGTGCTGCCGGTGCCCGAGCGCACCGCCACCCTGGTGCTGGCCGGCCTCGACGATGCCCGCGCCGTCGAGGCGATGAGCTTGTGCCTCGGCTCGCCGTTCGAGATCACCGGCGCCGCCCACCTGCCGGAAGGGATCGACGGCCCGGCGCGCACGCTCCTGCGCATCGAGGGCTTCTCGGCTTCGGTCGACTACCGCCTCGGCGAGCTGACGCGCCTGCTGCGCCGCGTCGGTAAGCCGGACGCGATCGAGGGAGAACCCGCTTCTGCCCTGTGGCGCGCGGTGCGCGACGTGCTGCCCTTCGCGGGCGGCGACGAGGCGGTCTGGCGCCTCTCGACCGCGCCGAACCGCGGCCCCGCCGTCGCGGCGGCCGTAGCGGCAGCCCGTCCGGCGCGCTGGTTCTACGACTGGGGCGGCGGCCTCGTCTGGCTCGCGACGCCGGCGACCGGGGATGCAGGCGCGCGCGACGTGCGGGCGGCCCTCGGCGGCGCCGGTCACGCGACGCTGGTGCGCGCGCCCGATGCCGTGCGGGCGGCGGTGCCGGTCTTCGAGCCCCTGTCCGAGCCGCTGATGCGGATCACCGCCGGCCTCAAGGCCGCGCACGATCCCGCCGGCCTGTTCAACCCGGGGCGGATGTACGCCGGGATCTGAGGATCCGGCATCGACCATCGAGGGAGCGGCCAGACGATCATGAGCGTCATCTCGCATGTCTGCCTCGGCACCGCCGATCTCGCCCGCGCCGTTCCGTTCTACGCCGCCCTGTTCGAGGAGTTGGGCCTGAAGCTCCGCTTCCACGAGCCGGCGAACGGCTGGGCCGGCTGGATGCCGCGGGACGCCGACCGGCCCCTCGTGATCGTCGGTCGGCCGTGGAACGGCGAGGCCCCGAATCCGGGCAACGGGCACATGACGGCGCTGACCGCCCGCTCGCGCGCGAGCGTCGACCGGTGCCACGCCCTGGCGCTGGCGGCGGGCGGCACCTGCGAGGGTCCGCCCGGGCTGCGGCCGCACTATCACTCGGCCTATTACGGCGCCTACTTCCGCGATCTCGACGGCAACAAGCTCTGCGTGGTGTGCCACCGGGCCGGAGGGGATGATGAGCGCGAAGGGGATGCGTGACGGCCCGGTCCGCTGCTACGGGGAACCGTGCGCGACCCCGGCGCGATGGACCCGATCCGATCCCATGCGTTCCTGCCCTCCATGACGTTCCGCCTCGCCCATCTCACCGATCCGCATGTCGGGCCGCTGCCCCGCCCGCGCCTGCGTCAGCTGATGAGCAAGCGCGCCACCGGCTGGGTCAACTGGAGCCGCGGCCGCAAGCTCACCCACGACATGGAGATCCTGGCCGCGCTGGTCTCCGACCTGCGTGCCGCCGCGCCCGACCACATCGCCTGCACGGGCGACCTCTGCAACATCGGCCTGCCGAGCGAGTGGGAGACCGCCCGCACCTTCATGGAGGCCTTGGGCGAGCCCGGCTTCGTCAGCTTCGTGCCCGGCAACCACGACGCCTACGTGCGCGGCTCGCTCCGGGGCCTTCTCGACGCCGTCGGGCCCTGGACCCGGGACGATGCCGGACGCGACAAGACGTTTCCCTACCTGCGCCGGCGCGGACCGCTGGCCCTCGTCGGCCTGTCCTCGGCGATTCCGACCGCGCCCTTCGTGGCGAGCGGGCGCCTCGGCTCCGAGCAGATCCGGGCCGCCGAAAAGCTGCTGGCGGATCTCGCCGCCGAGCCGGAGCGGCCGTGCCGGGTGGTGATGATCCACCATCCCCCCCATGTCGGCGGCGCCAAGGCGGGGCGCAACCTCACCGACGCCCACGCCTTCGAGGCGATGATCGGCCGGGTCGGCGCCGACCTCGTGCTGCACGGCCACAACCATGTCGGCTCGGTCGCCTTCCTGATGGCGCCCGGCGGGCGGCGCGTGCCGGTGATCGGCGCCCCCTCGGCCTCGGCCCGCGGCGGCGCGCTCAAGCACTGCGCCGGCTACCACCTCTACGAGATCGAACGCACGGCCACCGGCTACGCCCTCACCGCCACCTTGCGCGGCCTCCTGCCCGAGGGGGGGCTGGGCGATCTCGGCACCCTGACCCTCAAGGCGTGATCCCTAAGGTCTAACCCGGCCGCAACATTTCAGGCGAGCGGACGTTCTCCCGCCGACGCGCCCCCGCTCTTCAGGGGACGCCGGTGTTGCGGCAGGGGAGGCGGCGCGGCCGCCCGCGGCGGGGCTTCGCGTCCCGGCCCCGAGGAGCGAGGTCACTCCGATGGCGGACGAAGCAGGCGACGTCAGAGCGCAGGTCGCGAACGCGCGGGCGGAGGATGTAGGCCGGGGCGTCGCCCGTGTCAGCGCAGCCTTGCTCCAGAGCCTCGGGCTTCAGGAGGGCCAGCCGATCGAGATCATCGGCAAGCGCCACACCACGGCGCTTGCCATCGCGCTCGGCCAGGAGGACGAGGGCCTGAGCATCATCAGGCTCGACGGCCTCCAGCGCGTCAATGCCGGCGTCGGCTCCGGCGACCACGTCGAGATCCGCAAGGCCGAGGTGCGTCCGGCGACCCGGGTGGTGCTGGCCCCGGCCCAGAAGAACCTGCGCCTGCAAGGCTCGGGCGAGGCCCTGCGCCGCACCTTCTACCGCCGGCCGCTGGTCTCAGGCGACGTGATCTCGACCTCGGTCCCCTCGCGCTTCAAGCGCGAGGACGTGCCCGAGGAACTGCGCCAGATGCTCAGCCTGCCGGCCTATGGCCTGCAGGAGATCCGCCTCGTCGTGGTCTCGACCCAGCCGGCCCGCGGCATCGTCCAGGTCACCGCCGAGACCGAGGTCGAGCTGCGCCCGCTCTACGAGGAGCCGAAGGAGGTGCGGCGCGCCGACGTCACCTACGACGACATCGGCGGCTTGGGCACCACCGTCGATCAGGTGCGGGAGATGGTGGAGCTGCCGCTGCGCCATCCCGAGCTCTTTCAGCGCCTCGGCATCGATCCCCCGAAGGGCGTGCTGCTCTACGGGCCCCCCGGCACCGGCAAGACGCTGCTCGCCCGCGCCGTGGCGAACGAGACCGAGGCGCAGTTCTTCCACATCGCCGGCCCGGAGATCATGGGCAGCCAGTACGGCGAATCCGAGCAGCGCCTGCGCCAGATCTTTTCCGAGGCCCAGCGCAACGCGCCCGCCATCATCTTCATCGACGAGATCGATTCGATCGCCCCGAAGCGCGAGGAGGTCCGCGGCGAGGTCGAGCGGCGCATCGTGGCGCAATTGCTCACCCTGATGGACGGCCTCGAGCCGCGCCAGAATATCGTGGTGATCGGCGCCACCAACCGGCGCGACGCCATCGACGAGGCGCTTCGGCGCCCCGGCCGCTTCGACCGGGAGATCATCATCGGCGTGCCCGACGAGCCCGGCCGGCGCGAGGTCCTGACCATCCACACCCGCGGCATGCCGCTCGGCGACAACGTCGATCTCGACGAGATCGCGCGGACCACCTACGGTTTCGTCGGCGCCGACCTCTCGGCGCTCGCCCGCGAGGCGGCGATGGACGCCTTGCGCCGCGTCCTGCCGCAGATCAACCTCAAGGAGGGCATCCCGCACGAGATCCTGGAGCAGCTCCAGGTCTGCCGCGAGGATTTCTTGAACGCGTTGAAGCGGGTGCAGCCCTCGGCGCTCCGCGAGATCATGATCCAGGTCCCGAACGTCACCTGGGACGATGTCGGGGGCCTCGGCGACGTGCAGACCAAGCTGCGCGAGGGCGTCGAGCTGCCCTTGCGCAACCCGGAGGCGTTTCGCCGCATCGGCATCCGCCCGGCCAAGGGCTTCCTGCTGTTCGGACCGCCCGGCACCGGCAAGACCCTGCTCGCCAAGGCGGTGGCCCGGGAGGCGCAGGCGAACTTCGTCGCCACCAAGTCCTCGGACCTGCTCTCGAAATGGTACGGCGAATCCGAGCAGCAGGTCTCGCGCCTGTTCGCCCGCGCCCGCCAGGTCGCCCCGACGGTCATCTTCATCGACGAGATCGATTCGCTCGCCCCGGTCCGCGGCGGCGGCCTCGGCGAGCCCGCGGTGACCGAGCGGGTGGTCAACACCATCCTCGCCGAGATGGACGGCCTGGAGGAGTTGCAGGGCGTGGTGGTGATGGCCGCCACCAACCGGCCGAACCTCGTCGATCCGGCCCTGCTGCGCCCCGGCCGCTTCGACGAGCTCGTCTACGTGCCGGTGCCGAGCATCGCCGGGCGCCGCCACATCCTGGGCATCCACACCCGCGCGATGCCGCTCGCCGACGACGTCGACCTCGACGGGCTCGCCGAGCGCACGACCCGCTTCACCGGCGCCGACCTCGAGGACCTGACCCGCCGGGCCGGCCTGATGGCGTTGCGCGAGAACCTGGCGAGCGAGCGGGTGACGCAGGCGCATTTCGACGCGGCGTTGCGCGAGACCCGCGCCTCGGTGACGCCCGAGATGGAGCAGGATTACGAGACGATGCTGCGCACCCTCAAGCAGGAGGGCCCGCAGCGCCAGCCGATCGGCTTCGTGCCGCTTCGGCAGGCGGCCGAATAGGCGACAGTGTCATCGCGCGGCCTGTGGCGGATTAGCACCACGGGTCGGGCGGCGATTGTTTCCGCCCTGTTTTCGCCACAGCCCGGCGGCCAACCCGTTCGATGTTTTTCGAACGGGAGGGGACCATGACCCGTCTGACCGCACCGCGGCGCCGCTTGAGGCCGATCCTGGCGGCGACAGCCCTGCTGAGCCTCGCGGCGCCGGCCCACGCCATCGGCCTGCTCGAGCGCGGGCCGATCGCCGACTTCCTGACGGTGTTTCGCCAGCAGGGCGTGCCGCGCCAGACCATCGGCTGGAACAGCCCCTACAAGCCCGGCACGGTGGTGATCTCGACCAGCCAGCGCCGGCTCTACTACATCCTGCCGAACCAGGAGGCCGTGCAGTACGGCGTCGGCGTCGGCCGCGAGGGCTTCTCCTGGGCCGGCACCAAGACCGTGACGATGAAGAAGGAATGGCCGTCCTGGCGCCCGCCGGAGCAGATGATCAAGCGCCGCCCCGACCTGCCGCGCTACATGGCCGGCGGCAACGACAACCCGCTCGGGGCGCGTGCGCTCTATCTCGGCTCCTCGCTCTACCGAATCCACGGCTCGAACGAGCCGGAGACGATCGGCGCGGCGGTGTCCTCGGGCTGCATCCGCATGACCAACCGGGACGTGATCGACCTGTACGATCGCGTGAAGGTGGGGACGAAGGTGGTGGTGTTGCCGTAGGGTTCGTTCTTTCGGGTTTATCCGGATGCGAAGCGGCTGTGTCGGCGTTGTGCTGATAGATGGAGCCGCTTCGCGGCACTTCTCGCGCTGGATCCCGGATCTCCTTCCGCTTACGCTGCAGTCGTCCGGGAAAGGGCGGTGCGCGCATGGCGAAGGGCGGCTTCGTCTACATGCTGGCGAGCGGGCGCAACGGCACGCTCTATCTCGGATCGACGGCTGATCTGTGCCGTCGCATCTATGAGCATCAGCAGGCTCATACGCCCGGATTCACGACTCGCTATGGCGTACTAAACTTGGTCTGGCACGAGCAGTATGCACTCATCGTTGATGCCCGACATCGCGAATACGCGCTCAAGAATTGGCGCCGTGCGTGGAAAATCGCGCTGTTCGAAACGATGAACCCGGAATAGCGTGATTTGTCAGCCGACTTGAACAATTAAACAAAGTGCATTTCCGCCTCACCCCTCTCCCGGACGACTGCAGCGAAGCGGAAGGAGATCCGGGACCCAGCAGAAGAAGTGCCGCGAAGCGGCTCTGTATGCTGCACCGTTGCAGACATAAAGACGCTTCGCGACTTTTTGCGCTGGATCCCGGATCTCCTTCCACTTCGTTTCAGTCGTCCGGGAAAGGGAGAGCCTTGTGACGAACGTCCGCTTACAAGCTCGATCTCATCGTGGAAAGAAGGCCGCCTACACCGCCACGACCTTCCCCGGGTTCATGATGTTGTCCGGATCGATCGCCCGCTTCAGTGTCCGCATCAGGTTCAGCGCCTCCGGCCCGTGCTCCAGCTCCATGAAGCGCATCTTCTTCTGGCCGATGCCGTGCTCGCCGGTGCAGGTGCCCTCCATGGCGATGGCGCGGGCGACCAGGCGCTCGATGAAGCCGGTGACCCGGGCGATCTCGTCGGGATCGTCCATCATCACGAGCGGCGAGGTGTGGAAGTTGCCGTCGCCGACATGGCCCGCGATCGGCGCGGTGATGCCGCTCTCGACGATGTCGCGCTTGGTCTCGTCGACGCATTCGGCGAGCCGCGAGATCGGTACGCAGACGTCGGTGGCGATGACCCGCGCCCCCGGCCGCAAGCCGACCGCCGCCCAGTAGACGTCGTGGCGCGCCTGCCACAGCCGGGTGCGGTCCTCCGGCTTCGTCGCCCACTCGTAGGGACCGCCCTCGAACTCCGCCGCGATCTCGCCGAAGCGCTCGGCCTGCTCGCGCACGCTGGCATCCGTGCCGTGGAACTCGACCAGCAGCAGCGGGGTCTCCGGCAGGGTCAGCTTCGAGTAAGCGTTGCAAGCCGCGACCTGGACCTCGTCGAGGAGCTCGATCCGCGCCACCGGCAGGCCGGACTGGATCGTCACGATGACCGCGTCGCAGGCCGCCTTGATGCTCGGGAACGGGCACACGCCGGCGGAGATCGCCTCCGGGATGCCGGCGAGCTTGAGGGTCAGCTCGGTGATGATGCCGAAGGTGCCCTCGGAGCCCACCAGCAGCCGGGTGAGGTCGTAGCCGGCGGAGGTCTTGCGCGCCCGCGGGCTGGTGCGGACGATGTCGCCGTTCGGCATCACGGCGGTGAGCGACAAGACATTGTCCTTCATCGTGCCGTAGCGCACCGCGTTGGTGCCCGAGGCCCGCGTCGCCGCCATGCCGCCCAGCGACGCGTCGGCGCCCGGATCGATCGGGAAGAACAGGCCCTGGTCGCGCAGGTGCTCGTTCACGGCTTTGCGGGTCACGCCGGGCTGGACCACGCAGTCGAGGTCCTCGGCATGGACCGCCAGCACCTTGTTCATCCCGTTCATGTCGATCGAGATGCCGCCGAACGGCGCGTTGACGTGGCCCTCGAGCGACGTGCCGGTGCCGAAGGCGACGACCGGCATCTTGTGGGCGGCGCAGACGCGCACCACCGCCTGCACGTCCTCGGTGCTCGTGGCGTAGACCACCGCGTCCGGCGGCTGGTTGGCCACCCAGGTCAGGGTGCTGGCATGCTGCTCGCGCACCGCCTGCGAGGTGACGACGCGGTTGCCGAAGAGCGAGGTCAGCTCGCGGATGACGGCATCCACGGTCTCCGGGGACGGGCGCTCGCGGGTGGGAACAGGGCTTGGGGCGTTCATGGCGGGTCTCCCGGACGGTGTGGCGACCGGGCGGACCGGCCTTTTGCCGGCCACTCTAGCAGCCGTGTCCCGGCCGGCATATCCGGGCGCCCGGTCACGGAGAAGTGCGCTCCGGGGCTGACACCTTGCCCCAAGGTGCAACGCATCCGGGGATGCATCCCTCGCCCAAGCGTGGTACGTCCCTGGGCGCCCTTGTCATCCCGCTTGCGCTCACCGGGAGCCCCACAATGGCTGACGACCGTCCCGCTTCGGTCTTCTTCTTCGCGCCGTTCGTGTCGTCCACGATGGCGATCGAGCCGGGCTGGATCGACTACAACGGCCACCTGAACATGGCCTACTACCACGTCCTGTTCGACCGGGCGGTGGACGAGGCGTTCGGCGTGGTCGGCCTCGGGCCCGACTACATGGAGACCGGGCGCGGCACGACCTTCGCCGCCGAGGTCCACGTGCGCTACCGCCGCGAGCTGGTCCTCGACGATCGGGTGCGGGTGACGCTGCAGCTCATCGCCTTCGACGAGAAGCGGATCCACTTCTATTCCGAGATCCGCCACGCCACCGAGGGCTGGGTCGCCGCCACCTCGGAGAACCTGTCCCTCCACGTCGACCCGATGACGCGGCGCGTGGCGCCGTTCCCGGAGGACATCCAGGCCAACCTCTCGGTCATGCTCGGCTCGCATGCCCGGCTGCCGCGGCCCGACGATCTCGGCCGGGTGATCGGCATTCCGGACCGCAGCCACCCGCGACCGGAGGCGATCGCCTTCGCAGCCGCCGGGGCGCGGGTCAGGCACTGAGGCCCGGGCGGCGCGTCAGCGCCGCGGAACCAACACTGTGGCGCGTCGGCGCCGCGCAACCGACAGTGTAGCGCGTCAGCGCCGCGGGACCACGATCGGCGCGGGCGGCGGCGGCGTGGCCTGCTGGCTCCGGATCTGCCCCTGGAGCTGGTTGGTCTCGAACCGGTTCTGCTGCTGGATGCTCCGCGTCTCGGCACCGGACGTGATCGAGCGGTTGATCCCCTCGACGGCCTGCTGGGAGCGGTTGGCGGGCACCTGGTTCTGCGCCAGCGCCGGGAGCGGCGCGGCGGCGAGCGCGAGGATGAGAAGGGCGTGGGCGCGCATCGGGGTCCTTTCCCTGTCGGGTTGGTCGCTGCGGGAACGACGCCGGGGCTCTCGCAAGGTTCCGGCCTCGCACCCGAGACGTATGCGCTCCCCACCCTCGACGCCGTTCGCGTTTTGGTCCAGTGATGCGGGCATGACTCGCGACTTCCCGGCCGGGACTGCCCCCACCTCGATCTCCGCCCGCGCCCGCGCCGCGGTGGTGCCGCAGGACGCCTCCTACCTCACGGGGCTCAATCCCGAGCAGCGCCGCGCCGTCGAGGCGACGGAGGGGCCGGTGCTGGTGCTGGCCGGCGCCGGCACCGGCAAGACCCGGGTGCTGACGACCCGCATCGCCCACCTGATCTCGACCGGGCGCGCCCGGCCCTTCGACATCCTGGCGGTGACCTTCACCAACAAGGCCGCCCGGGAGATGAAGGAGCGCATCGGCACGCTGATCGGTCCGGCCGGGGAGGGGATGCCGTGGCTCGGCACCTTCCACGCCATCGGCACCAAGATCCTGCGCCGCCACGCCGAACTGGTCGGCCTGCGCTCCGACTTCACGATCCTCGGCACCGACGACCAGCTGCGGCTCTTGAAGCAGGTGATCGCCGCGGCCGATCTCGACGAGAAGCGCTGGCCCGCCCGCAGCCTCGCCGGCACGATCGACGGCTGGAAGAATCGCGGCCTCGGCCCCGAGCAGGTGCCGGCGGGCGAAGCCTCGGCCTTCGGCTTCGGCAAGGGGGGTGGGCTCTACGCCGCCTACCAGGAGCGCTTGCGGGCGCTCAACGCCGTCGATTTCGGCGACCTGCTGCTGCTCTGCCTTCGGCTGTGGCGCGAGAATCCGGACGTACTCACCAATTACCAGCAGCGCTTCCGCTACATCCTGGTCGACGAGTACCAGGACACCAACGTCGCCCAGTATCTCTGGCTGCGCCTGCTCGCGCAAGGGCACCGCAACGTCGCCTGCGTCGGCGACGACGACCAGTCGATCTACGGCTGGCGCGGCGCCGAGGTCGACAACATCCTGCGCTTCGAGCACGATTTTCCGGGTGCCCTGGTGGTTCGGCTGGAGAACAACTACCGCTCGACCGGCCACATCCTGGCCGCGGCTTCCGTGCTGATCGCCCATAATGAGGGCCGCCTCGGCAAGACCCTGCGCACCGACAGCCCGGAGGGCGAGAAGGTCACGGTCACCGGCGCCTGGGACTCGGAGGAGGAGGCGCGCCTCGTCTGCGAGGAGATCGAGAGCCTGCAGGCCAAGGGCCACAAGCTCGCCGAGATCGCCGTGCTGGTGCGCATCTCGGCGCAGATGCGCGAGATCGAGGACCGCTTCGTCCAGCTCGGCCTGCCCTACCGGGTGGTCGGCGGCCCGCGCTTCTACGAGCGGGCCGAGATCCGGGACGCGCTGGCGTATCTTCGCATCGTCGCCAACGGCTCCGACGACCTCGCCTTCGAGCGGATCTTCAACACGCCGAAGCGCGGCCTGGGCGACGCGACGCTCCAGGCTCTGCACGGGCTCGCCCGCCGCGCCAAGGTGCCGCTGCTCCAGGCCGCCCGCATGATGAGCGAGACCGAGGAGCTGAAGCCCAAGCCCCGCTCCACCGTGCGAGCGCTGTGCCAGAGCTTCTCCCGCTGGGCCAAGCTCCTGGAGGACCAGCCGCACACCGAGGTGGCGCAGACGATCCTGGAAGAGTCCGGCTACACCGAGATGTGGCAGAAGGAGCGCACCGCCGACGCCGCCGGCCGGCTCGAGAACCTGAAGGAGCTGGTGCGCTCGATGGAGGAGTTCCCGGACCTCGCCGGCTTCCTCGAGCACGTCTCCCTCGTCATGGACGCCAACGAGGCCGAGGGCGGCGACCGGGTGAGCCTGATGACGCTCCACGCGGCGAAGGGCCTGGAATTCGACACCGTGTTCCTGCCCGGCTGGGAGAACGGCCTGATGCCGAACCAGCGCGCCCTCGACGAGAGCGGGCGGGCGGGCCTGGAGGAGGAGCGGCGCCTCGCCCATGTCGGCCTGACCCGGGCGCGCAAGCGCGCCAAGATCTCCTTCGCGGTCAACCGGCGCATCCACGGCCTGTGGTCCTCGACGGTGCCGAGCCGCTTCATCGACGAGTTACCCGAAGCGAGCGTCGCGGTGCTCGACGCGCCGGCCAGCTTCTCGCAGGGGCCCTCGCGCTTCGACCGGCAGGCCCCGGCCTTCGGCTCGTCCTACTCCACCCCCGGCTGGCAGCGGGCCCAGGCCCAGACTGCCGGCCAAGATCGCTACAATCAGGATCGGTTCGGCGGGGGAGGGCGGAACAATTCGCCCGGCCGGCGCGGGCCGCAGCAGATCGAGGGCACGCTGGTGGCCAAATCCACCGGCACCCCGTCGGCCTTTGAGCCGGGCGCACGCATCTTCCACACCAAATTCGGACCGGGCTCGGTGGCGGCCGTCGACGGCAACAAGCTCACCGTTGACTTCGACAAGGCCGGCCGGAAGATGGTCCTCGACAGCTTCGTCCAGCCGGGCTGAAGCGGTCCCGCGGGCACCGTCCGCGGGCCAACCGGGAGCGGCGATCAGGTGGCGATCTCATCCGGCAAGCCTGTCCTCATCGCCCGCCCCGCCGTCGCTCGTACCGCTTCCGCGCCCATCCCCTCCACCTCTGTGTGGTTTTCATCACAATCCGTCGCCCCATCCGCGTCCCCTCCGGTTTCGCAGGGGCATGGTGCGGCGCGACAATTGCTCGTTCATCATCGACTGCTTACCTTGTCGGGTGAAACAGGCGGACTTGTCCACCGCCTGCGTCAACCCCGACCGGAACCGTTGCAGCCCGCGAGGCTTTGAGTCGTCACAAGAACACAGGAGATCAGGGACACGAGAGGGCACACCAATATCGGCACCGCAAGTCCAGTGGGAGTGTTGATCCGTGAAGAGACGACGCGCACGACTTGAACTGGTTGATGACCGCCCGATCCGCGTCCACCGCACGCGCTTCGAGGAAGAGCGCAACCCGCCACCGATCCAGCCGATGACGGCCCGTCAGGCCGAGTATCTGGAAGCCCTCGGGTCCCACCCGCAAGTCATCGTCCTCGGTCCCGCCGGCACCGGCAAGACCTACATCGCCGGCACCCGCGCCGCCGACCAGCTGCGCCAGCGCCGGGTCGCCAAGGTGGTCATCACCCGGCCGAACGTGCCCTCCGGCCGCTCCCTCGGCTTCTTCCCCGGCACCCTCGAGGACAAGATCGCCCCCTGGGTCGCCCCCCTGACCGAGACCATGAAGGAGCGCATGGGCGAGGGCGCCTTCGAGATCGCCGTCAAGGCCGGCGACATCGAGGTCGTGCCCTTCGAAGTGATGCGCGGCCGTACCTTCAAGAACTGCCTGGTGATCCTCGACGAGGCCCAGAACACCACCCCCGCCGAGATCAAGATGTTCCTGACCCGGATCGGCGACGACACCCAGGTCATCATCAACGGCGACGTCTCCCAGACCGACCTGCGCGAGACCTCGGGGCTTCGCACGGTGATCCACCTGGTCAAGAGCCGGATGATGCCGATCCCGATCGTCGAGTTCGGCCTGGATGACATCGTGCGCTCGGGGATCTGCGCCGAATGGGTGCGGGCCTTCGAGGAAGCGCGGGTGTGAGATCGCGACGCCTGCCCGGCTGGAGAAGTCGGGCAGGCTTCGAATAGAGAACGGCATCGAGAGAGCGATGTCGAGCACCTGCATCGATCATTGATCGTCTGCGTGACTCGCAAAGCTGAGTTCGAGGAGCGCCTGATCGCCGGCCCCAATATATTCCTCCATCCTCCTCGCGCCCTCATCCTGAGGTCGTGAGTGGGGGAGCTGGGGCGATGCGGGCTGGGCATTCCTCAGCGCCTGACGTCCGGGTCCTATCGCCGCAACGGCGGCACCCGTGACGGAATCTGCCCCAGCGCCAGCAACCATCGCGTGCCCGAACGCTTCCTAGGGTCGACCGACTTTCTCGCTCCCCCAGGACGCATCCATGCCCCATCTCCTCGTCATCGGCGCCAGCCAGGGCATCGGCCTGGAGACGGTCAAGGCGGCGCTCGCCGCAGGGCACAGGGTGCGGGCCTTCGCGCGATCCGCGAACAAGATCGAGCTGTCCGATCCGAATCTCGAACGCTTCCCCGGCGACGCCCTGTCGACGGCCGACGTCACGGCCGCGCTCGACGGGGTCGATGCCGTGGTCCAGGCCCTCGGCGTGCCGGTCCGCGACCTGTTCGGGCCGGTGCGGCTGTTCTCGGACGCCACCAACGTGCTCGTGCCGGCGATGGAGAAGGCGCGCGTGCGCCGGCTGGTGGCGGTCACCGGCTTCGGCACCGGCGACAGCCGCGCGGCGATCGGCCCGCTGCAGCGCCTGCCGTTCCGCCTCGTCTTCGGCCGCGCCTACGACGACAAGGACGCCCAGGAGATCCGGATCCGCCAGAGCGGGCTCGACTGGACCTTCGTGCGCCCCGGCGTGCTCACCGGCGGGCCCGCGACCGGGCGCTACCAGGTGCTCGACCGGCCGTCCTCGTGGAAGAACGGGCTGATCGCCCGGGCGGACGTGGCGCAGTTCATCACCCGCGAGATCGCGAGCAACGACCATGTCGGGCGCGCCGTCGTGCTGATCCACCACCCGCTCCCGCTCCCGCTCTGACCGCGCAAGAATTCGCTGCCATGGACAAGATCCTCTACTACGCCGTCACGCTGATCGAATCGGTCCTCGGGGTGTTCGGGATCCGTGCGTTCTACGACCAGCCCCGCTACGCGGTGGTCGAACGGCTCGATCGCGGCGTCGAGATTCGGGACTACGAGCCGCGGCTCGCGGTCGAGACCGACGCGCGCGGCCAGGGCGACGGCGAGGCGTTCGGGCGCCTCTTCCGCTACATCACCGGGGCGAACCAGGCCGGCGACCGCATCGCCATGACGGCGCCAGTCATGACCGCGCCGGTGGAGGCCGGCGGCCGGCACATCGCCATGACGGTGCCGGTGGAGCAGGGGACGGGCGGCACGATGCGGTTCTTCCTGCCGCACGCCGTCGCGGCTGCCGGCGCGCCGCAGCCGACCGAGCCCGGCGTGCGCCTCGTCAAGGTGCCGCCGGAGCGGATCGCGGCGCTGCGCTTCTCCGGCCGCATCACGCCGGAGGCCCGCGCCGCGCAGGAGCGCATCCTGACCGAGGTGCTGCGCGCCGCCGGCCGGTCTCCGGCCGCGCCACCGTTCTTCATGGGGTACGACCCGCCCTTCGCGCTGCCGTTCCTGCGACGCAACGAGGTGGCGGTGCGGCTCGGCGGGTGATCGTCCCGTCTCGCGTGGCGCCGGTCAGGCTCTCGGAGACCGGCGACGAGCGTGGCGGGACGGAAGATCCGTTCCCCCGCCGCCTACTTCTCAGCCCGGCTCGGGCTCTTCAGCTGCCCGTAGACCACGCCCGAGAAGCTGCCGATCGTCGTCGGCCAGTCGAGCCCGGTCTTGTCGTGGTCGGCGACCTGGCAGAAGGTGGCGGTCAGCCCGTTGACGAGGTCGGCCGAACTCGCCTGCGGCGCGGCCTGGCGCACGGCCGGCAGCAGGGTCGCGACGCGGGGCAGCATCTGCTCGGCCTTCAGGTCCTTGAGCTGGCCTGCCGCATCCGCGGTCTTCAGCGCCTCGGCGAGCGTCGGGTTCGACACCGTCTCGCAGGGGGCGTTGCCCGCGAGCATCGTCTGGGTCTCGGCACGGAGCTTCGCTACCTGGCCGGGCTCGGCGGTCGGCGGGGCCTGGTTGCCGAAGGTCTGGCGGACGTAGTTCGTGACGTTGGCGATCTCCGCGTCGGTCATGCCGACGCCGACCGCCGGCATCGCCGCGTACTCGCCCTTGGCGTCGAGGCCGCCGAGGATCACCCGGATCACCGTCTCGGGGCCCTTGGCCAGCACCGCGCCGTTGCCGGCGAGCGGCGGGATCGCGCCCGGCTGGCCCTGGCCGTCCGGCCGGTGGCAGGCGACACAGCGGTTGAGGTAGGTGTCGGCGCCCGGCGCCGCGGAGGCCGACTTGAAGTCGGACTTCACGTCCGGCGTGTAGGTCGGCTTGGGCGCCAGCGTCTTGAGGTAGATCGCGATGGCGCGCACGTCCGCATCCGTCATCTTGCTCAGGCTCTCCTCGATCACCTGACGCATCGGCCCGGCGACGACGCCGGCGCGGCCCGGGGCGGCGCCGGTCTTGAGGTAGGTCGTGAGCTGGTCCTCGCTCCACTTGCCGAGGCCCTGGTTGTCGTCGCCCGACAGGTTCGGGGCGTACCAGCCGTCGATCGTCCCGCCCTCGAGGTAGCCGCTCCACTGCGAGGCGCCGACGAGCTTGCTGCCGTTGTGGCAGGCGCCGCAATGGCCCGGGCCCTCGACCAGGTAGGCGCCGCGATTGACCTCGTCGCTCGCCTTCGGGTCGGGCTTGAAGCGTCCCTCCGTGAAGAAGGCGAGGCGCCAGGCGAGCAGCCCCTCGCGGATGCTGAACGGGAAGGCGATGTCGGTGGGCTTGCGCGGCGCGTTCACCGGCTCGAGCGAGAACAGGTAGGCCTTGATCGCCGCCACGTCCTCGTCGGACAGGCGGGTGTACCAGGGGAACGGGAAGGCGGGGTAGAGGTAGCTGCCGTTCTTGGTGATGCCCTGGTGCATCGCGCGTCTGAAGTCGTCGTCGCTCCAGCTGCCGATGCCGGTCTGCTTGTCCGGGGTGATGTTCGGCGTCGCGAGCTTGCCGATGCCGCCGGGGAAATTGATGGTGAGGCCGCCCGCATAGGGCTTGCCGCCCGGCGCGGTGTGGCAGGCGACGCAATCGCCGGCCGTCGCGAGGTAGCGGCCCTTCTCCACGAGGTCGGAGGAGGCCGGCTGCGCCAGCGCCGTGCCGGCCGCGAAGGCGAGCGCGCCGGAGCCGAGCAGGGCGGTGAGCGTGCGACGACGGGTGACGGGCTGGCGGCGCATGAAACAATCCTCCGGGGTTAGTGGGCGGCGGAGCGCAGCCGCAGCCAGAGATCGGCGACATGGGCAGCGCCCGCCCCCGCGAGCGCGGCGGCGAGCCAGAATCCGGACGCGCCCGCGAGCACGGCGCGCAGGGCCACCATCAGGCAGGCGCCCGAGGCGAGGTTGACGAGGAGCGCCCCCCGCTTAGGCCCGCCCCGGCGGCGCCACAGGACGATCAGGACGGCCTCCGCGGCGACGATCAGCAGCGCGGCGTCGACGATGTGGCCGCTGGCAAGGAGGTCCGGCACGCGTCAATCCTCCTGACCGCATCGACGATGCGCAGTCGATCGTGGAAATTACCGAGCAGACGGGGGAGTCCAATCCTGCAAACTCGGGACATAGGGTGGCATTCGCCGAAATCGCCCCACGGTTCACGATGTCGCATCTGCGGAGATCCGGTCTAGAACAATCGAATTTTTTGCGACCCAAGCAACGGGTGCGGTACCGGGTCCGTCGGATCTGTGCCGATCCCGGCGGATGCTGCGTGAGGGGGATCAGAACGGCCCGTTCAGCCGCACGATCGACCAGTTGAGCATCGCGGCGGTCCCGACCCAGACGAGGTAGGGCACGAGGAGCAGCGCGCCGAGGCCGGTATGCCGCCCCACCACCAGGATCAGCACGGCCACCGACAGCCACAGGGCTGCCACCTCGATCAGCGCCCAGTCCGGCCGTTGCAGGCGGAAGAACACGCCGCTCCAGGCGATGTTGAGGACGCCGTTCACCGCGAAGGCGGCCAGCAGCCAGACCCGCTCGGGCCCCTCCGGCGCCGCGTTCCAGGCCAGCACGCCGGCGATTGCCGCGAGCGTGAAGATGGTGGTCCAGACCGGGCCGAAGGCCCAGTCGGGCGGCTTCCAGGACGGCACCTGCAAGGAGCGGTACCAGGGACCCAGCGTGGTGAGCCAGGCGCCCGCCGCCGCCACCACGATGGCCGAGACCGCCGCCACCACGATCGGGCCCCAGCCCCCGCTTAAGTTCTCGATCACGGCGAGACCCAGCGGAAGAGGTGGGCGAGATCCTTGAAGAAGATCCGAGCATGCGCTGCGGGTTTGGCCCGCACCAGTTCCTTGTTCATGTAGGCGTCCCAGGTGAGCGACTGCACGTCGGGATCGCGGCAGATGCTGACGAAGCGCTCGCGCAACGCGTCGTTGCGGTACCAGACGCCCTGCATCAGCCGCAGGATCCAGAACACCCGGCCATGCGCCTTGAGGAAGCGGCGCCGTGCCTGGGCGAGCGCGCGGGGCTTGCCGCTGGCGAGGAAGTCGTGGGCTGCTTCCGCGGCGAGGCGCCCGCCGAACATGGCGTAGTAGATGCCCTCGCCCGAGGCCGGGGCGACGAGGCCCGCGGCGTCGCCGGTGAGCAGCACGTCGCGGCCGTTGTCGAAGCGGGAGAGCGGCTTGAGCGGCAGCGGCGCGCCCTCGCGGCGGACCGTCTCGCCGAGATCGAGTCCGGTGGCGGCGCGAAGCCGCCCGACCGCGCCGCGCAGCGAGAACCCCTTGCGGGCGCTGCCGGTGCCGATGCTGAGCGTGTCGCCGTGCGGGAAGATCCAGGCGTAGAAATCCGGCGACAGGACGCCCTGGTAGTAGACGTCGCAGCGCGTCGCCTCGACGGCGCCCGCGCCGGCCGGCGGCGTGCGCACGATCTCGTGGTAGGCGAAGACCTGCCGCATCTTGCCGTGCGCCGGGATCTCCTGGCGCCCGACCGCCGAATTGGCGCCGTCGGCCCCGATGACGAGGCGGGTGCGGATCGTCGCCTCGCCGCCCGCTGCATCCCGGTAATGCACCGTGACCGGACCGTCTTCCGTGCGGGCCAGGCGCAGGTAGGTGCCGGTCACCCGCTCGGCGCCGGCCAGGACCGCGCGCACCCGCAGCCACTCGTCGAACGGCCCCCGGTCGACCATGCCGACGAAACCCTCGCCGACCGGCATGTCGACCGCGCGGTCCCGCGGCGAGACCATGCGGGCGGAGCGGATCTTCGCCACCAGCAGCTCGTCGGGGATGGCGAAGTCGCGGATCAGCCGCGGCGGGATCGCGCCGCCGCAGGGCTTGATGCGCCCGGCCCGGTCGAGCAGCACGACCCGGCGTCCGAGCCGCGCGAGATCGGTCGCCGCCGTCGCCCCGGCCGGTCCCCCTCCCACCACCACCGCGTCGACGATTCCCTCGTCCATGGCCGTGCCTCCGGGTTGTCCGGGCCGGGTCCGGCCGGATCTGTTCTTAGACGGCGTGCCGCACCGACAGGCTTTCGATCGCCCGCGCATCCCGTTCCGGCCGCCCGATCCGGGCGGCCAGCCCGGCGGCGACCAGGAACAGCGCGGCCTCCGTCACGAACACCGTCGCGTAGGCCGGCACCACGGTGCCGAAGGCCAGCCGCGCGAGGTCGACGCCCGCCGCGCCGAGGAAGCCGCCGAGCCCAAAGGCGACACCTTGCGCCGCGCCCCACACCCCCATGCGGGTGCCGTGGCGGCTCTCGCCGTCGGGCGCGCCGCCGCTGCCGGCGAGCGCCATCATCTGGCCGATCGCCGCCACCGCGAAGATGCCGTTGAACAGGCCGAGCCCGACGACGCAGGGACGCAAGGGGACGCCGGGCCCGGCATAGCCGCAGGCCGCGATCGCCGCGAGCGCGGCGGCCGAGCCGAGGCAGCCGGTGACGGTCCACAGGCGCAAGGAGGCGAGCGGCCCGCGCCCGTTGGCGGTGACGAGGGCGACGACGATCATGCCGACGAGCACCCCGCCGTTCTGCAGGCCCGAGAGCTTGGTGGTGGCGCCCGGCGACAGCGCGAAGACGAGGCCGGCGAAGGGTTCGAGGATCAGCTCCTGCGCGCTGTAGGCGAGCATCGCCAGGAAGACGAAGACCGTGAAGCGCCGCGCCTCCGGCTCGGCCCAGACCTCGGCGAGCACGCGCGCGAAGGGCCGCGGCGGCGCGTCTCCGGCGGAGGAGGAGGCGGGGGCCCGCGCCGGCTCGACGCCCCAGAGCGCGCCGAGCGCCACCAGGAAGGCGATCAGCGACACGCCGCTCGAGACCGCGACGAGGCGGGAGCCCGAGAACGGATCGAGCAGGTGCCCGGCGGTCGGCGCGGTGACGACAAAGCCGGCGATCATCATGATCCAGACGATCGTCGCGGCGGCCCCCCGGCGATGGGGCGCCACACCGGTGGAGAGCAGCACGAGCAGCGAGGTGCCCGCCGCCCCGACCCCGATGCCGACGGCGAGGAAGGACACGACCAGAAGCCCGTAACCCGCCGCCGGATGGCTCGCGACGAGCGCCGTGCCGAGGGCGGCGCCGGCGCCGCCGAGCGCCAGCAGCGCCATGCCGCCGACGATCCAGGGCGTGCGGCGGCGGCCGAGATCCGAGCCGTAGCCCCAGCGCGGGCGCAGCACCTGCACGGCGTAGTGCAGGGCCACCAGCCCGCCGGGCAGGGCGGCCGGCAGTGCCAGCTCCACCACCATCACGCGGTTGAGGGTCGAGGTGATCAGCACCACGATGGCGCCGAGCGCGGTCTGGACGAGGCCGAGGCGGACGATGGTGCCCCAGCCGAAGGTCGCCGGGCCGCTCATGCGGGACCCCCACTCAGGGCGAGCGCCGCGGTGAGCATGCCGAGCACGTAGAGGAGGGTGCCGGTACCGTTGTACCAGGCGGCCCACCGGTGCGGATCGCCGAGGAAGCGGCGCATCAGCAGCCCCTGGCCGGCGAGCAGGGCGGCGACGAGGGCGGCGTGCCAGGGCGCCCCCCAGGCAAAGAGCAGGATCACCACCACCGCCTGCGGCGCCGCCATGACCAGGCAGGCGAGGCGGGCGGCGCGGTCGGCGCCGAGCTGGACCGGGAGCGAGCGGATGCCCGTGCGCCGGTCCCCTTCCATCGACTTGAAGTCGTTCAGCGTCATGATGCCGTGGGCGCCGAGGCTGTAGAGGGCGGCGAGCCCGATGATCCGCCCGTCCGGCAGGGCGCTGCCCATCACGGCGGCGCCGGTGAACCAGGGCAGGCCCTCGTAAGCGAGGCCGCAGGCCGCGTTGCCCCACCAGCCGTCGCGCTTCAGCCGCACCGGCGGCGCGCTGTAGAGCCAGGCGAGGGCGAGCCCGAAGATCGCCGCAGCCAGCACGAAGGGCCCGAGCAGGGCGGCGACCGCGAGCGACAGGACCGTCCAGGCCATCGCCACGTAGAGGCCCCAGCGGCCGGGAATGCGGCCCGACGGGATCGGCCGGTTCGGCTCGTTGATCGCGTCGACGTGCCGGTCGAACCAGTCGTTCGCCGCCTGGCTGGTGGCGCAGACCAGCGGCCCCGCGAGCAGGATGCCGGCGATCACCACGGGCCAGCGCCCCTGGACCGGGCTTCCCGACGAGACCACCCCGCAGGCGAAGGCCCACATCGGGGCGAACCAGGTGATCGGCTTGAGCAGTTCCAGAAGCGCCCGGGGTACTGGTCCCGCCGGGGGCGCGATCAGGGGCTTGGTCAGGGGCTCGGTCGTCATGCCGCGAGGGTGGGACGGCCCCGGGCGAGTGTCAAGCGCGCTTTACACTCTCGTCCACGCCGTCGCGAAGACGTGCGCGCTCACTCAGCGCCGTCATCCGCCTCTTCCGTTCCGTCGAGGTCGCCGAGGCCGTAGCGGCGCATCTTGGCGTAGAAGCCCTGCCGGCTGAGGCCCAGCATCTCGGCCGCCGAGGCGCGGTTGTCGTGGGTGATGCGCAGGGCCGCCTCGATGCAGAGGCGCTCGATCAGGTCGGTGGTCTCGCGCACCAGGGCCTTCATCGACACGCGGCCGACGAGCTCGGTCATGTGCTCGACCGAGCGCGGCAATTCGCGCCCGCCCGGCGCCACGGCGGCGACGCGGCGGGGCAGGGTGCGCAGGGTGAAGCCGAAGCAGGGCCGGTCGCCGCCCGGCACCGAGACCGCCGCGACCTCGA
The DNA here is from genome assembly GCF_003173775.1 of Methylobacterium sp. 17Sr1-1. NCBI lineage: Bacteria > Pseudomonadati > Pseudomonadota > Alphaproteobacteria > Hyphomicrobiales > Methylobacteriaceae > Methylobacterium > Methylobacterium sp. 17Sr1-1. The sequence goes on from NZ_CP029552.1 coordinate 5,170,209, forward strand.
CCTCGTCGAGCGCGCCGAACTCGCCCCGCACCACGGTGGCGAAATGGCGCACCGAGCCGTGCTCGGTCAGGGTCGTGAACAGGGCGGCGATCTCGGTGCCCTCGCGCCCGAGCCAGCGCTCCAGCGATTCGCCCTTGGCCTGATGCTCGGTGGCGAGCTGGGCGAGGTCGAGGAAGGCGGCGTTGGCGCCGATGATGCGCCGGTCGCGGTCGGTGACGACGAAGCCTTCGGGCATCGCCTCGATCACCTCGAGCGCGCCCGAGCGCGGCGCCACCGGATGCGGGGCCGGATTGAGGGCGGCGAGGCGGACCAGGATGTTCATCCCGGCCTCCTCGCGAAACAAAGTGGCGGAGACCCGCGCTTCGCCGCGCCGCTGGGCGAGGCGGGCGGTCAGATCCTCCGCCTGCCCGGTGAGGCGCAGGCCCACCAGCAAGGCCTGGACGGCGCGGGCGCCTTCGGGCTCGAACAGGTCGACGAGGTCGCGCCCGACGATGCGCTTGACCGCCCGGCCGAGGAGCCGGGCGGCGGCCGGGTTGATCTCGGTGACGCGGCGCGTGCCCGCATCGACGATCAGGATCGGCTCGCCGGCGAGCTGGAACAGCACGCGGTAGCGGGTCTCGGCGCTGCGCAGGCGGGCATAGTCGCGCTCCAGGGCCTGCTGCGATTCGGTCAGGCGCTGCTGCAGGGCCGAGAGCGCCCGGAGATCCCGGCCGATCACGATGATGCGGTCGTCGTCGGGCACGCGCAGGGCCGCGTAGCGGATCGGCACGTCGACGCCGCCCTGCGCGGAGGGGTGGTTGACCTGGCGCCAGCGCGTGACCGCGTGGGGGGCGGCGTCCTCGATCAGGCTCAGGACCTTCGGCCGGCTCTCCGCCGTCACGGTGTCGATCCAGCGCCGGCCGAGCCAGCTGTCGCCCGCCTCCTCGTACAGGCCGTCGGCGCCGAAGGCGGCGTCGCGGATCACGCCTTCGCCGTCGACGACGAGGGACACGTCGCTGGCGGCAGCGACGAGGCTACCCGTCATCCGGGGATCGAGGCGGGAGACGGCGTCTCGCAGCACCGCGAACGATTCCTTCGCAGCAGGGCTCAGGGGTCTGTTCAAGGGTCACCAACACACGCCGACCGTATCGAACAGGTCTTTCAGCAGGCTCTAATCCGCAGATCAAGCAAGCTTTGCACGATTCCGGGTGCATCGCGCGCATCGTCGACGACCGCGTCGGCGCCGGCGAGCCGGATTCGGTCGGGCCGGCCGTGGAAGGCGGGGCCGCCGACGATCACCTGCAGGTCGCGGTTGCGCGAGGCGCGCCGCAGCACCGGCACCGCCGCGACCAGCCGATCGAGGCAGACGTCGCAGGAGAGCGCCAGGCCGATCACGTCGAACCACTCGGTCCGCAGGCGCTCCAGGGCGTCGGCGAGATGGGGGTCGAAGCTCGTCGTCACCTCCCAGCCGGCCTCGGCGAAGAAGTGGGCCGCCAGCGTCAACCCGAAGGTATGGGTCTCGCCCGGCGCCGGCACCAGCAGGACCCGCCGGCTCGCCGGATCGACCGGATGCGGGTCGAGGGACAGCGTCTCGAGGTCGTGGACGAGGCGGCGCAGGCGGGCCATCGCGGTCGTCACCTGGACGAAGTCGCAGAGGTCCTCCTCCCACAGCCGGCCGATATGCCGGGCGGTGGGGGCGAGGAGCCCGGTCAGCACCTCCTCGAGGCTCATGCCGTCCGCGATCAGGCCGCGGATCTCCGCCAGCACGTCGCGGTCTTCGGGCAGCAGCAGCAGGGCGCCGAGGCGGCCGATATCGTCGGCCCCGCTCAGGCGAGCCGGAAAACGGCGCACCGGCCGTTCGCTGCGGTGGGCGAGCATCAGCCGGGGAATGATCTCGGCCTCGACGACCTGAGCGAGATCGTCCCGCCAGCGCAAGCGCCTTTGTACTCCCCCGGAGTTCATGTCGAGGGTAGACCGATCACGAAACGCGCGGTCACGCGGGCCCGGCCTATCGCCGGGCAATGTGCCGGACTGTGCTTGATCTCCCACCGGCACCTCCCCGATGCTCAGGAAAATCGAGTTTTCTCGACCTTGTGTCGGGTATTCTACCTTGGGAGCGCCGTTGTGGGGCGGCGTCATCCGGATTCATTCCAGGATACAGCCTCGGCGGCGCGCCGCAAGGCGCATTCGTGAGACCCTCCCCGGATTGTCATCACATTCAACTGTCAACTTAGGTTGACACTCCGGCGCCGCCGGCCCTAGGTTTCCTCCATCGGCATCCGCGGCCAACGCGGGTCGGACAGGTGAGGGCAGGCGCGATGGCGACGTCCACGGACCGGCCGTTTCTCTACAGCGAAGCCGAGCGCCGCCGCCGGGACGCCTCACCCTGGACCCTGGTCCAGGGGGTCTTGGCGCCGCTCCAGTTCGCGATCTTCCTCATCAGCCTCGCCCTCGTCTCGCGCACGCTGGCGACTGGGGAGGGGGTCGCTCTCGCCAACGCCTCGGTGGTGGCCAAGACCCTCGCGCTCTACGCGATCATGGTCACCGGCTCCCTCTGGGAAAAGGCGGTGTTCGGGCGCTACCTCTTCGCCCCGGCCTTCTACTGGGAGGACGTGGTCAGCATGCTGGTGCTGGCGCTCCACACCGCCTACCTGGTGGCGCTGGCGACGGGGGCTCTCGGCACCGCCGGGCTGATGCTGCTGGCGCTCGCGGCCTACGCCAGCTACCTCGTCAATGCCGGCCAGTTCCTGCTCAAGCTGCGGGCCGCCCGGCTGCAGGCCCCCGCCTATGCCGTGGGGGTCGCCCGATGACGGCGCTCGCCACTCCCCTCGCGTCCCCCGTCCCTTGTGGCCCCGAGATCCGCCACGAGCGCGGCCAGCGGGCGGTGTTCTGCGGGCTGACCGGCATCGTCTGGCTGCACCGCAAGATCCAGGACGCGTTCTTCCTGGTCGTCGGCTCGCGCACCTGCGCCCACCTGATCCAGTCGGCCGCCGGGGTGATGATCTTCGCCGAGCCGCGCTTCGCCACCGCGATCATCGAGGAGCGGGACCTCGCCGGCCTCGCCGACGCGCACGAGGAGCTGGACGGCGTCGTGCGCCGCCTGCTGGAGCGCCGGCCCGACATCAAGCTCCTGTTCCTCGTCGGCTCCTGCCCGTCCGAGGTGATCAAGCTCGATCTCGGCCGCGCTGCGACGCGGCTCTCCGCCAGCTTCGCCCCGGACGTGCGGGTGCTCAGCTATTCCGGCAGCGGCATCGAGACGACGTTCACTCAAGGAGAGGATGCCTGCCTCGCCTCCCTCGTCCCGGATCTGCCGCGGGGCGCCCAAAACGACTCTTCCGACCAGTCGCTCCTCGTCGTCGGGGCGCTGGCCGACGTGGTCGAGGACCAGTTCGCGCGCTTGTTCGCCGATCTCGGTATCGCCGACGTGCGCTTCCTGCCCGGGCGCCGCGCGGCGGACCGGGCGCCGGTCGGCCCGAACACCCGCTATCTCCTCGCCCAGCCCTTCCTCACCGACACGGCGCGTGCCCTGGAGAACCGGGGCGCGACCCGCATCGCGGCGCCGTTCCCGCTCGGCGCCGAGGGCACGACCCTGTGGCTGGCGGCGGCCGCCCGCGCCTTCGGGATCCCGCCGTCGCGCCTCGTCGCGGTGACCGAGGCCGGCCGCGCCCGGGCCGCGCGGGCGCTCCAGGCGCATCGTGCGGCCCTCAGCCGGCGCCGGGTGTTCTTCTTCCCCGATTCGCAGCTCGAAGTGCCGCTCGCCCGCTTCCTGTCGCGGGAAATGGGGGCGGAGCTGATCGAGGTCGGCACGCCCTACCTGCATCGCGGCCACCTCGCCGAGGACCTGGCGCTGCTGCCCGGCGGCACGGTGGTGACGGAGGGGCAGAGCCTCGACGATCAGCTCGACCGCTGCCGGGCGGCCCGGCCCGACCTCACGATCTGCGGCCTCGGCCTCGCCAACCCGCTGGAGGCGGAGGACCTCGCGACCAAGTGGTCGATCGAGCTCCTGTTCACCCCGATCCAGGGCTACGAGCAGGCCGGCGACCTCGCCGGTCTGTTCACCCGACCGCTTGCCCGCCGCGCACGGCTGGAGGGCTAGGACCATGCAGCTCACGCTCTGGACCTACGAGGGGCCCCCTCACATCGGTGCGATGCGGGTCGCCACCGCGATGCGCGGCCTGCACTACGTGCTGCACGCGCCGCAGGGCGACACCTACGCCGACCTGCTCTTCACCATGATCGAGCGGCACGGCGCCCGCCCGCCGGTGACCTACACCACCTTCCAGGCCCGCGACCTCGGCTCCGACACCGCCGAGATCTTCAAGCAGGCGGTCGCCGCCGCCTATGACCGCTTCCGCCCGCAGGCGATGATCGTCGGCGCCTCCTGCACCGCCGAGCTGCTGCAGGACGACCCGGCCGGGCTGTCGCGGGCGCTCGGCCTGCCGATCCCGGTGATCCCGCTGGAGCTGCCGGCCTACCAGAAGAAGGAGAACTGGGGCGCCTCCGAGACCTTCTACCGCGTCGTGCGGACGCTCGCCGGCCCGCGCACCGACCCAGCCCGGATCCAGGCCAGCTGCAACATCCTCGGGCCGACCTCGCTGGGTTTCCGCCACCGCGACGACCTGCGGGAGGTGCGCGGGCTCCTCGGGGAACTCGGCATCGTGGTGAACGTCGTGGCGCCGCTGGGCGCCACGCCGACCGATCTCGGGCGCCTCGGGAACGCCGCCTTCAACGTCGTCCTCTATCCGGAAGTCGCGCGCAGCGCCGCGCAATGGCTGGAGCGCACCCACGGCCAGCCCTTCGTCGAGACGACGCCGATCGGCGTGAAGGGCACGACCGCCTTCGTCGAGGCGGTGGCGGCGCTCGCCGGAATCGATCCGGTACCGGTCCTCGACGGGGAAGGCTCGCGCCTGCCCTGGTACTCCCGCTCGGTCGATTCGACGTACCTGACGGGAAAGCGCGTCTTCGTCTTCGGCGACGCCACCCACGCGGTCGCGGCGGCCCGGGTCGCTTCGCGCGAGATCGGCTTCTCCGTCGTCGGGCTCGGCACCTACTCGCGCGAATTCGCCCGCGAGGTGCGGGCGGAAGCCACCGCCCACGGCATCGAGGCGCTGATCACCGACGATTACCTGGCGGTCGAGGCGGCGATCGCGGCGGCGCAGCCGGAACTGGTGCTCGGCACCCAGATGGAGCGCCACATCGCCAAGCGTCTCGGCATCCCCTGCGCGGTGATCTCGGCGCCGATGCACGTGCAGGACGTGCCGGCCCGCCACGCGCCGCAGATGGGCTTCGAGGGCGCGAACGTCCTGTTCGACACCTTCGTCCACCCGCTGATGATGGGGCTGGAGGAGCACCTGCTGGCGATGTTCCGGGACGACCCGGAATTCCATGACGGTGTCGCCCCTTCTCACCTCGGCGGCCGGCCGCGCGAGGAGGCCGCGACGGTCCTCGTCGCGGCGCCCGTCACCGCCGACGTGCCGGTGGTCTGGTCGATCGAGGCCGAGCGCGAGCTGAAGAAGGTCCCGTTCTTCGTGCGGGGCAAGGCCCGCCACAACACCGAACGCTTCGCCCGCGAGCGGGCGCTCCCGCTCATCACCGTCGAGACCCTGTACGATGCCAAAGCGCATTTCAGCCGGTGAGAGGGTGAGCGCGCTGCCGGAGCTGCGCGTCGTCATCGTCACCCTCGACAACCACCTCGCCGGGGCGGTGGAGCGGGCGCGCCGGGTGCTGGCGGAGACGGCGCCCACCCTCGTCCTCGGCTTCCACGCCGCCGCCGAGTGGGAGACCGACCCCTCGGCCCTCGAGGCCTGCCGGGCCGATGTCGCGCGAGCCGACATCGTGCTCGCGGCGATGCTGTTCATGGACGAGCACGTCCGGGCGGTGCTGCCGGCGCTGCTCGCCCGCCGCCCGCATTGCGACGCGATGGTGGGTTGCCTCTCGGCGGCCGAGGTCGTGCGCACCACCCGGATGAACCGCTTCGCCATGGACGGGTCGCAGCGCGGCGCGCTCGACTTTCTGAAGCGCCTGCGCGGCAAGTCGGGCCCCGGTGGGACCCAGGGCAGCGGCGCGCGCCAGATGGCGCTGATCCGCCAGATCCCCCGGATCCTGCGCTTCATCCCGGGCTCGGCCCAGGACGTGCGCGCCTATTTCCTGACCCTGCAATACTGGCTCGCCGGCTCGGACGAGAACGTCGTCAACCTCGTGCGCTTCCTCGCCGGCCGCTACGCCGCCGGTCCGCGCGCCGCCTGGCGCCGGCATCTCACGGCCGCCGAGCCCCTGGCCTATCCGGAGACCGGCCTCTACCACCCGCGGCTTGCCGAACGCGTGACCGAACGCCTCGACTGGCTGCCGGCCTCCGGCAAGGGGGGCCGCGTCGGCCTCCTGCTGATGCGCTCCTACGTGCTCGCCGGCAACACCGCCCATTACGATGGGGTGATCGCGGCGCTCGAAGCGCGCGGGCTCACGGTCGTGCCGGCCTTCGCCAGCGGGCTCGACAACCGCCCGGCGGTCGAAAAATTCTTCCTGCGCGACGGCCGGCCGGCGATCGACGCGCTGGTGTCGCTCACCGGCTTCTCCCTCGTCGGCGGGCCGGCCTACAACGACGCCGCCGCCGCGAGCGCGATGCTGGCGCGGCTCGACGTGCCCTACCTCGCGGCGCAAGCGGTCGAGTTCCAGAGCCTGGAGCAGTGGGAGGCCTCCGCCCGCGGCCTGTCGCCGGTCGAGGCGACCATGATGGTGGCGATCCCGGAACTCGATGGCGCAACCGCCCCGATGGTGTTCGGTGGCCGCGCCGCCGGCGGGGCTGAGTCCCGCGACATGGCGGTGCATCCCGAGCGAACGGCTCGCCTGGCCGACCGGGTGGCGCGGCTCGTTGCCTTGCGGTCCCGCGCACGGGCCGAGCGCAAGGTCGCGGTGGTCCTGTTCAATTTCCCGCCGAATGCCGGCGCCACCGGCACCGCCGCCTTCCTGTCGGTGTGGGAATCACTCCACCGGGTGCTCCGGGGCCTGGAGGCGGACGGCTATTCCGTCGAGGTCCCTGAGAGCGTCGAGGCCCTGCGCGCCCGGGTGCTCGACGGCAATGCCGCCCGATACGGCACGCCGGCCAACGTCGCCCACCGCATCTCGGCCGACGAGCACGTGCGGCGCGAGGCGCATCTCGCCGAGATCGAGGCGCAGTGGGGCCCGGCGCCGGGCCGCCACCAGAGCGACGGCGGCGGGATCCTGGTGCTCGGGGCCCACTTCGACAACGTCTTCGTCGGGGTGCAGCCGGCCTTCGGCTACGAGGGCGACCCGATGCGCCTGCTGTTCGAGCAGGGTTTTTCCCCGACCCACGCCTTCTCGGCCTTCTACCGCTACCTGCGCGAGGACTTTTGCGCCGACGTCGTGCTGCATTTCGGCACCCACGGGGCGCTCGAATTCATGCCCGGCAAGCAGACCGGGCTGTCGGCCGCCTGCTGGCCCGAGCGGCTGATCGGTGCGCTGCCCAATATCTACCTCTACGCCGCCAACAACCCGTCGGAGGGTACCCTCGCCAAGCGCCGGGCGGCGGCGACGCTCGTGAGCTACCTGACCCCGAGCCTCGCCCAGGCCGGGCTCTATCGCGGGCTCATCGATCTGAAGGCGTCGCTGGAGCGCCGCCGCGCCCTGCCGCCGGAGGATGCGGCCGAGCGGGAAAAGCTCGCGATCCTCATCCACGGCCAGGCGCTCGCGCTCGACCTCGCCGAGGGCGAGGAATGGGGCGAGGGTGCGGAACAGCGCATCGCCGCCCTGTCGGTGCGGCTCGTCGAGCTCGAACACACCCTGATCCCGCACGGCCTGCACGTGGTGGGGCAGGGCACCCCGGCGGAGGAGCGGGTCGACCTGCTGCTGGCGCTGGCCGAATCCATCCACGGCCTCGCGCCGGGCCGCGCCGGCATCGCCCGGCTGGTCGGGGGCGCCGCGCCGGAGGAGGCGATCGCGGTCGCGGGCCTGTCCGCCGACGATGCGACGCTCGCCGCCTTCCGGGCGCTGGCCGAGACCGACCGGCTGCTCGCCGAGGACCACGAGATCCCGGCCCTGCTGCGCGCCCTCGACGGCCGCTTCCTCGCCCCGGTCGCCGGCGGGGACGTGCTGCGCTCGCCCGCGATCCTGCCGACCGGGCGCAACCTGCACGGCTTCGACCCCTACCGGATCCCGAGCGCCTTCGCGCTGGCCGACGGCCGGGTCCAGATCGAGCGGCTGCTCGCCCGCCACGCGGCCGATGGCGGCACCTATCCGGAGAGCATCGCGCTCGTCCTGTGGGGCAGCGACAACCTGAAGAGCGAAGGCGCCCCGGTCGCCCAGGCCCTCGCGCTGATGGGCGCCGCGCCGCGCTTCGACGGCTACGGCCGGCTCTGCGGCGCGGTGCTGATCCCGCTCGAAGATCTCGGACGCCCGCGCATCGACGTGGTCGCGACCCTCTCGGGCATCTTTCGCGATCTGCTGCCGCTCCAGACGAAGCTTTTGGCGGAAGCCGCCTATCTCGCCGCCACCGCCGACGAGCCGGAGGCGCTGAACTTCGTGCGCAAGCATGCGCTCGCCCATCAGGCGGCGCAGGGGATCGACATCGAGACCGCGGCGCTCCGGGTCTTCAGCAACGCGGAAGGAGCCTACGGCGCCAACCTCAACCACCTCGTCGATTCCGGACGCTGGGAGGACGAGGCCGAGCTGTGCGAGACGTTCTCGCGCCGCAAGAGCTTCGCCTATGGCCGCACCGGCCAGCCGGAGCCGCGCCGCGCCCTGATGCAGGCGGTGCTGGCGCAGGTCGACCTCGCCTACCAGAACCTCGATTCGGTCGAGGTCGGGGTGACCAGCGTCGACCATTACTTCGACGGGCTCGGCGGCATGGCCCGCGCCGTGGCGAAGGCCCGGGGCAATGCGGTCCCCGTCTATATCAGCGACCAGACCCGCGGCGAGGGCCGGGTGCGCTCGCTCTCCGAGCAGGTGGCGCTGGAGACCCGCACCCGCATGCTCAACCCGAAATGGGTCGAGGGGATGCTGGGCCACGGCTACGAGGGCGTGCGCCAGATCGACCAGCACCTCACGAATACCGTGGGCTGGTCGGCCACCACCGACCAGGTCGCGCCCTGGATCTACCAGCGCATCACCGAGACCTACGTCCTCGACGAGGCGATGCGCGAGCGCATGGCGGCGCTCAACCCCGCCGCCTCGGCCAAGGTCGCCCACCGCCTGATCGAGGCGCATCGGCGCGGCTTCTGGACCCCGGACCCCGAGACCCGTGCCGCCCTCGACCGGGCCGAGGAGGCCCTGGAGGACCGGCTCGAAGGCATCACCGCGGAGGCTGCCGCATGAACATCGCGATCCGAAACCCCGTGCCGCGGCGGGAGGAAGGAAGCCTCCAGGTCGCCCTCGACCCGGACATCCGCATCGAGACCGCCAAGGTCTTCGCCGTCTACGGCAAGGGCGGCATCGGCAAGAGCACGACCTCGTCGAATCTCTCGGTCGCGTTCTCGAAGCTCGGCAAGCGCGTGCTCCAGATCGGCTGCGACCCGAAGCACGATTCGACCTTCACGCTGACGAAGCGCCTGGCGCCCACCGTCATCGATGCGTTGGAAGCGGTGCAGTTCCACTCGGAGGAGCTGCGCGTCGAGGACTTCGTCGTCGAGGGCTATAACGGCGTGCGCTGCGTCGAGGCGGGGGGACCGCCCGCCGGCACCGGCTGCGGCGGCTACGTCGTCGGGCAGACGGTGAAGCTCCTGAAGGAGCATCACCTTCTGGAGGACACCGACGTGGTGATCTTCGACGTGCTCGGCGACGTCGTCTGCGGCGGCTTCGCCTCGCCGCTCCAGCATGCCGACCGGGCGCTGATCGTCACCGCCAACGACTTCGACTCGATCTTCGCGATGAACCGCATCGTCGCGGCGATCCACGCCAAGTCGAAGAATTACGGCGTGCGCCTCGGCGGCGTCATCGCCAACCGCTCGGCCAAGACCGACGAGATCGACCGGTTCAACGACGCGGTCGGCCTCAAGCGCCTGGCGCATTTCCAGGATCTCGACGTGGTGCGCCGCTCGCGCCTGAAGAAGGCGACGCTGTTCGAGATGGATCCCTCGCCGGAGCTGCTGGCGGTGCAGGCCGAGTACCTGCAGCTCGCCGAGCAGCTCTGGGCCGGCGTCGATCCGCTCCCGGCGGTGCCGATGAAGGACCGCGACCTGTTCGAGTTCCTGGGCTTCGACTGATGACCAGCTCCACCTACGCCACCCGCCGGGCCCAGCTCGAAACCTATTTCGACCGCACCGCCGTCGAGGCCTGGGCGCGGCTGACCTCCGACGCGCCGGTGAGCCGGATCCGCGCCACCGTGCGGGCCGGCCGCGACGCGATGCGGGCCGAGCTCCTGTCCTGGCTGCCGGCCGACCTCACCGGGCGGCGCCTGCTCGATGCCGGCTGCGGCACCGGCGCGCTCGCCGTCGAGGCGGCGCGGCGCGGCGCCGAGGTCGTCGCCGTCGACGTGTCGCCGACGCTGGTCGATCTTGCCCGCGAGCGCACCGCGAGCCTGCGGCTCCCGGGCCGCCTCGATTTCCAGGTCGGCGACATGCTGGACGAGGGGTGGGGCCGCTTCGACCACGTCGTGGCGATGGATTCGCTGATCCATTACCGCACGCCCGACATCGTCCGGGCGCTGGCGGCGCTCGCCCGCCGCACCGACGCCTCGCTCCTCTTCACCGTCGCGCCGCGCACCCCGCTGCTCACCGTGATGCACGCCGCCGGCCGCCTCTTCCCCCGCGGCGACCGGGCGCCGGCGATCGAGCCGGTCGGCGAGGGCTCGTTACGCCGCCGCATCGCCGCCGATCCGGGCCTCGCGCCCTTCACGGTGGCCCGCAGCCGCCGGGTCGATTCCGGCTTCTACCTCTCGAACGCCCTGGAGCTGGCGCGCCGATGAGCACGGCCCACCGCCTCGCCCGGGCGCTCGCCGCGCTCGGGCCCCGCTACCTGCCCTTCGCGGATGCCGCGACCGCCGAGCTGCCGCTCGGCCGGCTCCTGCGCCTGTCGCTGTTCCAGGTCACGGTCGGGATGGCGGCGGTGCTGCTGATCGGCACCCTCAACCGGGTGATGATCGTCGAGCTCGAGGTGCCGGCCTGGATCGTCGCCGTGATGCTGGCGCTGCCGCTGCTGGCCGCTCCCTTCCGGGCGCTGATCGGATTCCGCTCCGACACCCACCGCTCGGTGCTGGGCTGGAAGCGGGTGCCCTACTTGTGGTTCGGCACGCTGCTGCAATTCGGCGGCTTCGCCATCATGCCGTTCGCGCTGCTGATCCTGTCGGGGGACACGACCGGGCCGATCGTGATCGGGCAAGCCGCGGCGGCGCTGGCCTTCGTGCTCGTCGGCGCCGGCCTCCACACCACGCAGACGGTGGGGCTCGCGCTCGCCACCGACCTCGCGCCGGCCCATGCCCGCCCGAAGGTGGTGGCGCTGCTCTGCGCCATGCTGCTGGCCGGCATGATGGCGAGCGCCGTGGTGTTCGGGCTGGCTTTGCACGCCTTCTCGGCGATCCGGCTGATCCAGGTGATCCAGGGCGCGGCGCTCGCGACGCTGATCCTCAACGGCATCGCCCTGTGGAAGCAGGAGCCGCGCGATACCTCCCGCAAGGCCCAGGCACCGCGCCGCTTCGGCGATGCCTGGCAGGCCTACGCGGCCCAGCCGCAGGCGCGCCGGCGCCTGATCGCCACCGGGCTCGGCACGGCGGGGTTCAGCATGCAGGACATCCTGCTCGAACCCTATGGCGGCCAGATCCTGCACCTGCCGGTCGCCGCCACGACCGCGCTGACCGCGGTGCTCGCCGTCGGCGGCGGGGCGGGGCTCATCACCGCGGCGCGCTGGCTCAACCGCGGCGGCGATCCGTTCCGGGTCGCGGCGGCCGGCGCGGTCGTCGGCATCGCGGCCTTCTCGGCGGTGGTCTTCGCCGCGCCCTTGAGCTCCGGCAGTCTCTTCGCCTGCGGCGTGGCGCTGATCGGCGTCGGCGGCGGCCTCTTCGCCCACGGCACGCTCACCGCCTCGATGGCGGGCGCGCAAGCTGAGCAGACCGGGCTGGCGCTCGGCGCCTGGGGCGCCGTGCAGGCCTGCGCCGCGGGCCTCGCCATCGCGGCGAGCGGCATCCTGCGCGATCTCGGCTCGGCGCTCGCGGTCTCGGGCCGCCTCGGCGAGGCGCTCGCAGAGGCCTCCACCGGCTACCTCGTCGTCTACCACATCGAGATCGGGCTCCTGTTCGCCACCCTCGTGGCGATCGGGCCGCTGGTGCGCCGGCCCGGTCGCGCCCCGCTCACCGCCCGTCCGGCCCTGTCCTAGAGCAGCGCGCACGCGCGCCACTCTAAGTTTTTGATTTTGCTGCATTTTCTTCCGCGAACCGGTGTCCAGTTCGTCAGAAACTGCTCTGGAAGGAGGCCATTATGCCCAAGGGTGCCCTCACAGGTTATCTCGACGTCGCGCAAGTGGTGCTCTACGCCTTCTGGATCTTCTTCGCGGGTCTCGTCTTCTACCTGCGCCGCGAGGACCGCCGCGAGGGCTACCCGCTCGAATCCGAGACCCATGGCGGCCTGAAGGGCTGGGACTGGCTCTTTCTGCCGTCCCCAAAAACCTTCCTGATCGCCGACGGCTCGGCGGTGCTGGCGCCGCGCCCGCATGAGGGGCCGGTCGGCGAACTCAGGGCGGTCAAGCTCGAACCCTGGCCCGGCGCCCCGATCGTCCCGACCTCGACCGACGATTCCCGCCTCGCCGACGGCGTCGGCCCCGGCGCCTACGCCCTGCGCGCCGAGCGGCCGGACCTGACCTGGGAGGGCAAGACCCGCATCGTGCCGATGCGCGTCGCCGACGAGTTCACGGTCTCGGCGGACGATCCGGATCCGCGCGGCCTGCCGGTCTACGGCGCCGACGGGGTGCTGGCCGGCACCGTCACGGAGATCTGGGTCGATCGCGGCGAGTCGCTGCCGCGCTACTACGAGATGGAGATCGAGGGCGCCCGCGACCGCACCGTGCTGATCCCGGTGACCTTCGCGGACCTGCACCGCTTCAGCCGGGAGAAGAAGATCGTCGTCGCGGCCCTGCTCGCCCGTCAGTTCGCCGGCGTGCCCCAACACCGCGACCCCGACAGCATCACCCTTCGGGAGGAGGAGCGGGTCATCGCCTATTACGGCGCCGGCACGCTCTACGCCACCGACGCTCGCCAGGAGCCGCTGCTGTGACGGACGCTCTTCCTCACGGGCTGCCCGGCCCGCTGCCGAAGGGCGAGCGCCTGCTGTGGCAGGGCCGCCCGATGCTCCTCAGCCTGGCGCGCCGCGCCTTCCACGTCGATCTCGTGGCGGTCTATTTCGGCGGGCTCGCGCTCTACCAGGCGGTCTCGGCCGGGCGGACCGCGGCGGCCTGGCCGGTCCTGCTCGCCGGCGCGCTGGCGCTCGCGATCCTGTTCCTCCTCGCCTGGGGCGCCCGCCGCACCACGGTCTACACCCTGACCGACCGGCGGCTGATGCTGCGCATCGGCATCGCGCTCCAGATGGACATCAATCTCCCGCTCAAGGAGATCGAGAGCGCCGCCTTCCGCCGGCTCAGCGACGGCAGCGGCGACCTGCCGCTGCGGCTCAAGCCCGGCGTGCGGCTGGCCTACCTGCATCTCTGGCCGCATGCCCGGCCCTGGCGCCTGTCCCGGCCCGAGCCGATGCTGCGCTGCGTGCCGGACGCCGAGGCGGTCGCCAAGCGCATCGCCGCGGCGCTCGCCGAGGCGAACGGCCAGCCGGTGCAGGCCCTGCCGCCCGCCGCCGAGACCGCCTCCGTCCTCCCCGGCCGCCTCGCGGCGGCGGGCCACTAGGGAGGGGCGGATGGCGCAAAATCTCGCAGGTGGTGACATTCCGGTCCCGCGGGTCCTCCTGCGCAATGCCGGCCTCCTCGTCGCCTTCTCGCTGGCGGCGGTGGCGATCGGACGGTTCGGCGGAATCGGCACCACGCAGATGCCCCCGGCCCAGGCCGTCCAGGTCCTGGATCTCACGGTCGAGGACCGGCCGGATGGCCGGGTGGATCTCCGCAACGCCGCGGACGGCCGCCTCGTCGCGGAGGTGCAGCCCGGCGAGGACGGGTTCCTGCGCGCCACCCTGCGGGTGATGGCCCAGGCGCGGCTGCGCGAGGGCCTGTCGCGGACCCCGCCGTTCCGGCTCACCCGCTGGGACAACGGCACGCTCTCGCTCGACGACGTCGCGACCGGCCGGCGGATCAACCTCGAAGCCTTCGGGCTCGGCAATGCGGCCGCCTTCGCGCGGCTGCTCGAACAGGGGAGGGGCGCATCGTGATGCACTGGTTGGGCGGCCGACGCCGCATCGAGGTGCCGTGCACGGTCGAGATCGAGCAGACCGCCGAGAGCCTGCACGCCCACGTCACGCTGGACGGCGGACTGCTCATCGCCCCGGGCGACGAGGTCACGGTGCACGACGCGCCGACCTCGGTGCCCTACGGCGACCGGATCGTGGTGCGCCGCACCGCGACCGTGGTGCGCGCCGGCGCCGTCGAGCGCCTGTGGACCCGCATCGCCGGCCATTTCGAGCTCACCGAACTCTACGAAGTCAGCTTCTCGGAAAGGACGCGGCTATGAGCGCGACGACCCTGAAGAGCCCGAACGAGAGCACCCAGTCGGCGCAGGCGACGACGTTCCTGAGCCCGCGCTTCTACACCACGAACTTCGAGGAACTCGACCGCACCACCATCGAGCCGGTGCGGGCCGAGTGGGACGTGCTGATCGCCGAGATGCGGAGCGATCCGAACAAGCGCCACTTCGTGCGCAACTCGGACTTCGACCTCGACCTGTCCGGCCTCGACCCGGAGCTGCGCAAGGAATTCCTCGATTTCCTCGTGTCGTCGATCACCGCCGAGTTCTCGGGCTGCGTGCTCTACGCCGAGATGCGCAAGCGCGCCAAGAACAAGGACATCCGCGAGCTGTTCGGCTTCATGAGCCGCGACGAGGCGCGCCACGCCGGCTTCATCAACGACACGCTGAAGGATTTCGGCGTCGGCATCGATCTCGGCTTCCTGACCAAGGCCAAGAAGTACACCCATTTCCGGCCGAAATTCATCTTCTACGCCACTTATCTCTCGGAGAAGATCGGCTATGCCCGCTACATCACGATCTTCCGCCACCTCGAGCGCCATCCGGACAAGCGCTTCCACCCGATCTTCAAGTGGTTCGAGAAGTGGTGCAACGACGAGTTCCGCCACGGCGAGGCTTTCGCGCTCCTGATGCGCGCCAACCCGAAGCTGCTCACCGGCATCAACTATTACTGGATCAAGTTCTTCCTGCTGGCCGTCTTCTGCACGATGTACGTGCGCGACCAATGCCGGCCGGCCTTCCACAAGGCGCTCGGGGTCGACCCGAAGGAGTACGACTTCCAGGTCTTCGCCATCACCTCCGAGATCTCGCGCCAGGTGTTTCCGCTCACCCTCGACATCGAGAATCCGGGCTTCCGGGTCGGCCTCGAACGGCTGCTCTCTTGCGCCCGCGGCATCGAGGAGGCGAAGGCGCAGGGCGGCATCGTCGGCAAGCTCAAGCATACCGGCTACGCCGCGAAGGCGGCTTTCGCCTTCGGGCGGCTGATGGCGATGCCGGCCAAGGCCAACCCGATGCCCGCGCAGATCCGCCTCAGCCCCGCCTGGTAGCGCCCGCATGTCCGACTACGCCGCGCCGATCCTCTACGCCGTCGTGATCTGGTGGTTTCTGACCGGGGCGATCCTCTGGCTGAACCACCGGCCACGCCGCACCCACGCCTGGAGCTTCGGCGCGACGACGCTGGCGCTGGCTGCCGCCCTCTGGGTCGTCGCCTGGAGCGGACGCCAAGAGAGCGAGGCGGGGGCCTACGCGGCCTTCACGGCGGCGTTGATCGTCTGGGGCTGGCAGGAGATGGCCTTCTACATGGGCTATCTCGCCGGTCCCCGTCGCACCCCGGGGCTCGCCACCGACCGGGGGCTCGCCCGATTCGGCGCGGCCGCGGCGACCAACCTCTGGCACGAGGCGGCGATCATCCTCGGGTTCGTCGCCATCCTCTGGCTGACGGCGGGTTGCCCGAACCGGATGGCGCTCTGGACCTACCTGGTGCTGTGGGGGATGAATCTCAGCGCCCGGCTCAACTTGTTCCTCGGCGTGCGCAACCTCAACGCCGAGTTCCTGCCCGAGCACCTGCGCTATCTCGGCAGCTTCTTTCGCCGCGCGCCGATGAACGCGCTGTTCCCGGTGGCGATGATCCTCGCCACCGGCTTCCTCCTGGTGCTGCTGCACCCGGCCGTGACCGAGAGCGCCTCGGCCTTCAAGCGCTCCGGCCACACGATGATGGCGACCCTGATGGCCCTCGCCATCCTGGAGCACGGCTTCCTGATGCTGCCGCTGCCCTCCGCCGCGCTCTGGGGCTGGGGGCTGCCCGCCCGCCGCCCCGGGGCCGACGCCGCTCCGTAAGCACAGGAACACCACCACAAGAATACCGTACAAGGGGACGTTCGATGGACTACGACGCGATGTTCTCCTCGGCCCTGCAGGGCCTCCACCGCGAGGGACGCTACCGGATCTTCACCGATCTCGAGCGGCAGGCCGGGCGCTTTCCCTACGCCACGCAGCACGGCGCGCACGGCACCCGCGAGGTAACGGTGTGGTGCTCGAACGATTACCTCGGCATGGGCCAGCACCCGGCGGTGACGGGGGCGATGCACGAGGCGATCGACCGCTGCGGCGCCGGTGCCGGCGGCACCCGCAACATCTCGGGCACCAACCACTACCACGTTCTCCTGGAGCAGGAACTCGCCGACCTGCACGGCAAGGAGGCGGCGCTCCTCTTCACCTCGGGCTACGTCTCGAACTGGGCCGGGCTCGGAACCCTGGCGTCCAAGCTGCCCGGCTGCGTGGTGTTCTCCGACGAGGGCAACCACGCCTCGATGATCGAGGGCATCCGCTCCAGCCGTGCCGAGCGCCACATCTTCCGCCACAACGATCCCGACGACCTCGACCGCAAGCTCCGCCTCGTCGATCCGACGCTGCCGAAGCTCGTCGCCTTCGAATCCGTCTACTCGATGGACGGCGACATCGCGCCGATCGCCGAACTCTGCGACGTGGCCGAGGCCCACGGCGCCATGACCTATCTCGACGAGGTGCACGCGGTCGGCCTCTATGGGCCCCGCGGCGGCGGCATCGCCGAGCGCGAGGGGCTGATGCACCGCCTCACGGTGATCGAGGGCACGCTCGGCAAGGCCTTCGCGGTCTCGGGCGGCTACATCGCGGCATCGAGCGCGCTCTGCGACTTCGTGCGCAGCTTCGCCTCGGGCTTCATCTTCACGACCTCGCTGCCGCCGACCATCGCGGCGGGCGCCGCGGCGAGCATCCGCCACCTCAAGGCGAGCGGGGTCGAGCGCGCCCGACACCAGGACCGGGTCGCGGCGGTGCGCCGGCGGCTCTCGAGCATCGGCATCCCGCTCCTCAACAATCCGAGCCACATCGTGCCGGTGATGGTCGGGGATCCGGTGCTGTGCAAGCAGATCAGCGACACGCTGCTCGACGAGTTCGCGATCTACGTCCAGCCGATCAACTATCCGACCGTGGCCCGCGGCACCGAGCGCCTGCGCATCACCCCGTCGCCGTTGCACAGCGACGCCGACATCGACCACCTGGCGCGGGCGCTCGGGGCGATCTGGGGACGGATCGGGCTGGCGCGGGCGGCGTAGGACGCGACGCTTCCTGATCCCTCCCCCCTCTGCGGGGGAGGGTGCCCGGCGGAGCCGGGCGGGAGAGGGGAACCACGCTTCCGGATAGGCCTGAATCGTTCTGAAGGCCGCTACCTGGATCGGCGTCGCGCCGCCCCTCTCCCGACCCCCGCTGACGCAGGGGCCACCCTCCCCCGCAGAGGGGGGAGGGTTCTTCTGCGCGCGACAGTCACGGTCTGTCAGGCAATGACGACACAGGTCTGTCACCCAAACAAACCGTCAATTTTATTAGACAATCCCGTCGCCCTGGCCGATCCTGCCCTTAACCTCCACCCTTCGAGGACGCGAACCGTGGCCCCCACCCACTCGGCCCTGTCCCGGCGGGCTCCCAAGCCGGGCTTCTCGACGCCGACCGTCGTGGATCCCGCCGCGCATCCCGAGGCGATGCCGCGCCCGCCCTATCCGTTCTCGGCCATCGTCGGGCAGGACGCGATGCGGCGCGCGCTCCTCGTCGCGGCGGTCGATCCGGCGGTCGGCGGGGTGCTGGTCTTCGGCGATCGCGGCACCGGCAAGTCCACTGCCGTGCGGGCGCTCGCCGCCCTGCTGCCGCCGATGCGGGCGGTGGCTGGCTGTCCTTACGCCTGCGATCCCGTCAATGCCGCCTCCCTTTGCCCGTCCTGCGCGGCGCGCCGGGCGCAGGGGCTCACGGTCAAGACCGTGCCGGTGCCGGTGGTCGACCTGCCGCTCGGCGCCACCGAGGACCGGGTCGTCGGCGCCCTCGATATCGGCCGGGCGCTCGGGGCGGGCGAGAAGGCGTTCGAGCCGGGGCTCCTCGCCCGCGCCAACCGCGGCTTCCTCTACATCGACGAGGTCAACCTCCTGGAGGACCACCTCGTCGACCTGCTCCTCGACGTGGCGGCCTCCGGCGTCAACACCGTCGAGCGCGAGGGACTGAGCCTGCGCCACCCGGCGCGCTTCGTCCTCGTCGGCAGCGGCAACCCGGAGGAGGGCGAATTACGCCCGCAGCTCCTCGACCGCTTCGGCCTCGCCGTCACGGTGACGACGCCCACCGACCTCGCGAGCCGGGTGACGATCGTGCGCCGCCGCGACGCCTACGAGCGCGATCCCGCCGCCTTCGCGGCCGAATGGTCGGCGGAGGAGGCGCGGCTCGGGCAGGCGATCCTGGCGGCGCGCGCCCACCTGCCCGAGGTCGTGGTGCCGGACGCTGTGCTGGAGGCCGCCGCCCGCCTGTGCCTGGCTTTGGGCACCGACGGGTTGCGCGGCGAGTTGACCCTGATGCGCACGGCCCGCGCCTCGGCGAGCCTCGATGGGGCCGGCACCGTGACCCTCGACCACCTGCGCGAGGTCGCCCCGAGCGGTCTGAGCCACCGCCTGCGCCGCAACCCTCTCGACGAGGCCGGCTCCGAGGCGCGGATCGCCCGGGCGCTCGCCGAGGTGCTCGGGTGAGCGCCGCGCCCGACGCGGCCTGGACCCAGGCCTGCCTCGCGGCATCCCTGGCGGCGATCGATCCGGCGGGAACGAGCGTCGTCGTGCGGGCCCGGCCCGGCCCGGTGCGCGAGGCCTGGCTCGCGCGGCTGCGCGCCCTTCTCCCGGAGGGCACGCCGGTGACGCGCCTGCCCGCCGGCATCGCCGACGATGCGCTCCTCGGCGGGCTCGACCTCCCGGCGACCCTGGCGGCGGGGCATCCGGTGGCGCAGCCCGGGCTGATCGCCCGCAGCCATGGCGGGGTGGTGGTGGTGCCGATGGCCGAGCGCCTGACCCCCGGCACCGCGGCGCGGATCGCGCAAGCGCTCGATACCGGTGCCGTCGAGGTCGCCCGCGACGGGATCGCGACCCGGCACCCGGCCCGCTTCGGCCTGGTGCTCCTCGACGAGGGGGAGGGCGAGGACGAGGCGATTCCGGCCTGCCTCGCCGACCGGGCGGCCCTCCATCTCGACCTCGACGCCGTGCCGCTCGGGGCCGTCGCGACCGCGCCGCCGCTCCCGGACCTCGCGGCTGCCCGTGCGACCCGGCCCGAGGGCCCGTCCGAGGCAGCCGAGGCGCTCTGCGTCCTCGCGGCACGCCTCGGCATCGCGTCCTTGCGTGCCCCGCTCCTCGCCCTGCGGGTGGCCCGGCTGCACGCCGCCCTGTTCGGACGCACGGCCCTGGAGGATCCCGATCTCGCCGCCGCCGTCGCCCTGGTGCTCGCGCCCCGGGCCCGCGCCTGGCCCGATGGCGGGAGCGAGGCGCCGTCCGAACCCCCGTCCGACCCGAGCGAGGCCGAACCGGCGGACCGGGAGGAGAACGACCGGACGGCCGAGAACCAGGTCCTCGACGACCGCGTCCTCGCGGCCGTCGCGGCAGGCCTGCCGCCGGGCCTCCTCGCCCGCCTGCTCGCCGGCGAGGGCGTCCGGACACGCAATCCCGGGGCCGGCCGCGCCGGCGCCGCCGCATCGGCGCGACGCGGGCGTGCGGTCGGGGCGAGGCCGGGCGATCCCCGCCACGGCCGCCTCGCCCTGATCGAGACCCTGCGGGCCGCCGCACCCTGGCAGCGCCTGCGCCGCGGCGAGGCCGAGGCGCGCCTGCGCATCACCGCCGACGACCTGCGCATCCGCCGCCTGGTGCAGAAGCGAGAGACCACCACGATCTTCGCGGTCGACGCCTCCGGCTCCGCCGCCCTGGAGCGGCTGGCCGAGGCCAAGGGCGCGGTCGAGTCGCTCCTCGCCGAGTGCTACGTGCGGCGCGACCGCGTCGCCCTGGTGGCGTTCCGCGGCAGCGGCGCCGACCTGCTCCTCGCCCCGACCCGCTCGCTGGTGCGGGCCAAGCGCGCCCTCGCCTCGCTTCCCGGCGGCGGCGGCACGCCGCTCGCGGCCGGAATCGAGGCGGCCGGGCGTCTCGCCGCCGCCGAGCGCCGGGCCGGCCGCAGCGCGACCGTGCTGCTCCTCACCGACGGCCGCGCCAACGTCGCCCGCTCGGGTGCGCCGGGCCGGGCCCAGGCGGGCGCCGACGCGCTCAGCGCGGCAAGAGCGCTGGCGGCGTCGGGCACCCGCGCCCTGGTGATCGACACCGCCGCCCGCCCGCAGGAGTCGGCCCGGGCGCTCGCCGCCGCCATGGCCGCGCGCTACCTCGCCATGCCGCAGGCCGACGCCGCGCGCCTGACCCGGGCCGTGCGCGAGGCCGCCCCGCCGGGTTGACCGATGCCTCCCACCGACGACAGGCCCACCTTCGCCCGCGAGGGCCGCGAATGGCCGAACCGCGAGGCGAGCCGCTTCGTCGCCGCCGGCGGCCTGACCTGGCACGTGCAGGAGGCGGGGACGGGCCCGGTGCTGCTCCTCGTCCACGGCACCGGCGCGGCGACCCATTCCTGGCGCGGGCTGCTGCCGCTCCTCGCCAGGGACTTCCGGGTCATCGCCCCCGACCTGCCGGGCCACGGCTTCACCGATCCGCTGCCGACGCCCTCGCTGCCGCGCATGGCCCGGGCCCTCGGCGACCTCCTGCGGGTCCTCGGCGCGGCACCCGAGGTCGCGGTCGGACACTCCGCCGGGGCGGCGATCCTGGCCCGGCTCTGCCTCGACGGTGTCGTGTCGCCGCGCCTCCTCGTCGGGCTCAACGCCGCGCTGAAACCTTTTCCGGGCATGGCCGGCTTCATCTTCCCGGCGATGGCCCGCGCCCTGTTCCTCAACCCGGTGACGCCGCGGGTCTTCGCCTGGTCGGCCGACCGGGCGGCGGTGGAGCGGCTGATCCACGGCACCGGCTCGACCCTCGACCGCACCGGCCTCGACCTCTACCGCCGCCTGTTCCAGACCCCCGGCCACGTCGCCGGGGCGCTGGGCATGATGGCGCATTGGGACCTGATCCCCCTCGACCGCGAGCTGCCGCGCCTCAAGGCCCCGCTGCTGCTGATCGTCGGCGGGCAGGACCGCACCATCGCGCCCGAGGTGTCGTTCGGCCTCGCCGACCGGCTCGGCGGCCGGGCGCGGGTGGAATTGCTGCGCGGCCTCGGGCATCTGGCGCACGAGGAGAAGCCGGAGGTGGTGGCCGAGCTGATCCGGGCCGGGATGGCTCAGCCGGGAGCCTCGGCACAGGCGGAGCCTGCCACCGACTTTCCCGCTTGCCACCCGCCCGGCTCGCGATGATAGTGTCAACTTATGTTGACAATCGACGAGGCGCCGCCGCGGGTCACGTCCGCCCGGCGCAGACCCCGTGCGGTGGTGATCGGCAGCGGCTTCGGCGGGCTCGCGGCGGCGATCCGGCTCGGCGCGCGGGGCTACCGGGTGAGCGTGCTCGAGCGCCTGGACCAGCCCGGCGGGCGGGCGCGGGTGCACCGGCAGGACGGCTTCACCTTCGATGCCGGGCCGACCATCGTCACCGCGCCGTTCCTGTTCGAGGAGTTGTGGGCGCTCTGCGGGCGATCCCTCGCCGACGACGTGACGCTGGTACCGATGCGGCCGTTCTACCGCATCCGCTTCGACGACGGCACCACCTTCGCGATGTGCGGCGAGGCCGAGGCGATGCGTGCCGAGGTCGAGCGCCTGTCGCCCGGCGAGGCGCCCGCCTACGACCGCTTCATGGCGCTCTCGGACGAGCTGTGCCGGGTCGGGTTCGAGCAGCTCGGCGCGGTGCCGTTCGGGCGCCTCACCGACATGCTGCGCATCGCCCCCGACCTCCTGCGGATCGGTGGCCATCGCAGCGTGTACGGCCTTGTCTCCTCGGTGTTCCGCGACGAGCGCCTGCGCACGGCGTTCAGCTTCCACCCGCTCCTCATCGGCGGCTCGCCGTTCCGGGCGAGCGCGCTCTACTGCCTGATCGCCGCCCTGGAGCGGCGCTGGGGCGTGCATTCGGCGCTCGGCGGCACGGGCGCCCTGGTGCGCGGGATGGTCCGCCTGATCGAGGGCCAGGGCGGCGAGGTGCGCTGCGGCGCCGAGGTCGAGCGCATCCTGGTGACGAACGGCACCGCGCGGGGCGTGGCTTTGGCCGACGGCACGGAGGTCCCCGCCGATGTCGTGGTGTCGAACGCCGATTCGGCCGTGACGGCGCTGCACCTGCTGCCGCCGGAGGCGCAAGGCTGGCGCGAGCGGCGGCTCGACCGGGCGCATTCCTCGATGGGATTGTTCGTCTGGTATTTCGGCACGCGGCGGACCTATCCGGATCTCGCCCACCACACGATCCTGTTAGGTCCCCGCTATCGCGGTCTCCTCGACGACATCTTTTCCCGCAAGGTGCTGGCCGAGGACATGAGCCTCTACCTGCACCGCCCGACCGCGACCGACGCGAGCGTCGCGCCGCCGGGCCATGACGCGTTCTACGTGCTGGCTCCCGTGCCGAATCTCGCCGGTGGGCAGGACTGGGCGCGGCTCGCCGAACCGTTCCGGCAGCGCATCGCCGCACGCCTCGAAGCGACCGTGCTGCCCGGCCTGTCGGAGTCCCTCGTCACCTCCCGGGTGACGACGCCGCAGGATTTCTCCGACGATTTTCTGGCCTTCCGCGGCTCGGGCTTCGGCCTCGAGCCGATCCTGACCCAGAGCGCGTATTTCCGCCCGCACAACCGATGCGGCGCGGTACGCCACCTCTACCTCGTCGGCGCCGGCACCCATCCGGGGGCCGGGCTGCCGGGCGTGCTCTCCTCCTCCAAGATCCTCGATCGCGTGGTGCCGGATGCAGCCGTCTTCGCCTGATGCGCGTCGTCAGACGCCCTTCGCCGCGTCCCTGGCCCGCGCCGCCGACCACGCCGCCTGCCGGGCGGCGATCCGGGCCGGCTCGCGCAGCTTCTACGCCGCCTCGTGGCTGCTGCCCCGGGCGGTGCGCCGCGACGCCTACGGGCTCTACGCCTTCTGCCGCCTCTCCGACGACGCGGTGGACGGGGCGGGCGCCCGGGCCGACGCGGTGCCGCGCCTGCGGGCGCGCCTGGCGGCCGCCTATGCCGGCCGGCCCGCCCATACGGCCGCCGACCGGGCGCTGGCCGAGATCGTGACCCGCCACGCGATCCCCCAGGCCCTGCCCGCCGCGCTCCTCGAGGGCCTCGCCTGGGACACCGCGGGCCGGCGCTACCCGGACCTCTCCTCCCTCGTCGCCTACGCCGCCCGGGTCGCCGGCTCGGTCGGGGCGATGATGACGCTGCTGATGGGCGAGCGCTCGCCCGAGGCGCTGGCCCGGGCCTGCGACCTCGGCGTCGCCATGCAACTCACCAACGTCGCCCGCGACGTCGGCGAGGATGCCCGCAACGGGCGCCTCTACCTGCCCGAATCCTGGCTGCGCGAGGCCGGGCTCGATCCCGACGCGTTCCTGGCGCGTCCCGAGCCGAGCCCGGCGCTGGCCGCCGTCGTCGCCCGCCTGCTCGCCGCCGCCGACCTCCTCTACGCGCGGGCGGAATCCGGCATCGCGATGCTGCCGCCCTCCTGCCGCCCCGCCGTGCGCGCCGCCGGGCTGATCTACGCCGAGATCGGACGCGACCTCACGCGCAGCGGGCTCGATCCGGTCACCCGCCGCGCCCGGGTGCCGGGCGCCCGCAAGGCGTGGCTGCTCGCCCGCGCGGTTCTCACGTCCTCGTCCCGCCGCGCCGAGCGGCCGGCCCTGTCGGAGGCGGCCTTCCTGGTCGAGGCGGTGGCGGCGATGCCTGTGCCTCCTGCTGCCTCGCGACCGGCCTGGTGGAACCTCGGCGGGCGGGCCGTGCGCGTGCTCGACCTGATCGAGACCCTGCGCGAGCGCGAACGGTTCGGCGGCGCGGCCCCGTCGTGAGCCAGACGCTGTTCGCGCTGCTCGATTTCGGGCTGGTCTTCGGGGCGGTGCTGGGGTTCGGGTTCTGGCAGCTCTGCGTGCTACAGCGGGACAGGCGGCGGAGAGCAGCGATGCTCGCGGAGGATACGCCCATGCAGGATCGGTGACAGCGTCTCCAACATCCTCGAGCGGCAAAGGACGATCAGATCTCCTGGCGGTTTTTCCCATCATTTAAGTACTTGCAAACGGCGTTCTCTGATGCTCGCATTTCCCAGGTCCGCTAAGGCAGGCGTGGCGTCCTTCCCAATTGGCAATGCCGTAGCCACAACGTCTATCTTCAGCATACGTTGTGATTGAGACAGGAGCGAGGTTTCACCTCCGTTCAGGCTCGCCAAGGCGGGGGTTCGAAGAGGCTTCCTGCCTGATCTCTGGTTCGCACGTCGGCAGCACAAGCGGAAGTGGCGGCTGCCAGCGCCCGTGCACCAATGGTGGGCGTGCGGCAATAAACATCGATCCCCGCGGCAGTGAAAATCGTCTTGTCGAACAACGTAACCGCCCATCCAGCCTCTGCGTCACCAGCAACGAAGCACCAGCGGCTTCGTAGAAGGATCGTCAGCGGCTGAACGCCTCGCCATTGCCACTGCCACCCTTCCTGATCGATAGGTCTGTCCACCCCGATGATGTGGTTGCTCCCATTAGTCTTCTGCACGGTCACGAAATCGCCGACCGAACCATCCGGCAACATGCAGTACGAAATTGCGCCAGCTTGGTTGCGCCATAAACCGAGCGTAGATCGGACGATATACCAAGTCCCTTGGGCCAGATCGTCCCTTGATCGTGCAAATTCCGACAACAGATGTCTCCTTTTGTCGTAAAAATTTCCGCCCCCCCGGGCGAGGCGCTGAACTTGAATTCCGCAAAGGAAGCAATCGCCCGTGCCAAACTCGGCAAATATAGTATCATAATATAAAATTTCTAAATTTTTGAAAGGCCAAGCCTGTTGGCTTCTGATCCGCGCGGATGCCGCAAGCCAGTAGCCCGGGGTGCGGAGGCGTCAGACCACGGGTAGAACAACCACGAGCATCTCGAAAGGCTCCCAGTCACCGCCGTCGCTCGCTATGGGGCATAAGCGCGGCTGGAGTTTTGTGAGATATACCAAGCCGCGTCCCAGAATCTGTTTGAGTGATGGATTGTTATTATCCCACCTACAGCCTCATCCCGAGGTGTCAATCGATTGAAAATCGACCGACCTCGAAGGAGAAGTTCATCGAGTTTCACTCCGTTCGCACCTCAGGATGAAGTTGCGGGTGGGAGAGGAAAGTGTCTCTTGGTGCTGTCCTCGCGATGCAAACAGGCTCTCATAAGAGATCTGATTGATTGCTTTTGACGATCCTGTCGGATCGCTTTCGCAATGCAGATTCCGGATTCGCTCAGGTGTGTGGAGTCGTGGGCCCAACCGTGCGGGCTTGGGATACCAGATCCGGAAGTGATCGTCCGGATCTGGTATCACTCCAATTCCAGCACCACGCTCCGGAAGCCCTGCGGCTTGCGCGCCGGGCAGATGTCGCCGTCGTCGCTGATCAGCTGCACCTTCTTGCCGTCCGCGGCGACGATCAGGCCCTCGGGCTGGAAGTCGGGGAGCGCAGCCAGCGCCTCCGCCACGCCCGCCACGCGGGAGGGCGCCTCGCCGGCTTGGCCGGACCAGCGGTAGAGGTCGGCGGCCTCGCCGCCGCTGCCCGAGCCGCCGGCGATCAGGAAATACGCCTTGAGCCCCGGCACGTAGGCGATGTCGCGGATGCCGCGGCCCTTGAGGTCGAGGGCGACCGGCTTCGCGAGCTTCGGCGCCGCGCCGCCCGCCAGCACCTCGGACGGGTTCTCGAACGGCACCACCAGGGCGTCGTTGTCGGCGTTGAGCGGGTTGCGCAGGCCCACGAACAGGCCGCGCCCGTCGGGCGTCGGGCTCAGGCCCTCGATGGCAAAGCCCCGTCGCCGCGGGCTCAGGCTCGCCTTCGTCGCGAGATCGACGGCGATGCGCTCGGACAGGCGCGGGTCGAGGTCGGCGATCGCCTTGGCCAGGCCCTGGAACGGCTTGCCCTTCGGCGTCACTGCCGGGGTCTTGGGGTCGCCGCCGACGGTGAGGGCGAGCATCTGGCGCGAGGCCTCGCGGGTGCGCCCTTCCGCATCGCGGGCGTGGGAGCCCATCAGCACCAAGTCGTTGCCGAGCCAGGCCAGCGATTCGAGGTCGGCCGTGGCGGGCTCCTCGCGGCCGCTGGTCGCGAGCGCCGCGTCGAGGTCGCCGCCCTTGAGCATCAGCGGCGGGCCGGATTCGTCGGCCTTGTAGACGCGCAAGGCGTTGCTCTCGTCGTCGACCACCAGGAAACGGTCGCCGAAGCTGCCGGCCGGGTAGGGAACGGCGCCGGAGGCCTCGCACGGGCCCCAATGCATCAGAACCGGCCCGGTCTTCACCTCGGCGCGCGCGCCTTGCGCCGCGAGGCAGAGAGCGAGCACGGACACGAATCTCCCCAGGCGTTTCGAGCCCCGGCCCGTCATGGCGATTCTCCCTGGATCGCGGCCCGTCTTCAGCCAGGGCCGTCTTCGCAGTATTTCACGCAGGCCCGGATCTATTCAATGCTGAGGCGGAAAATTCTTCGTGTGCCCGGGCCGCGCGGCGCCGCGGCGGCGACCCGTCAGGCTTCCTCCGGCGCGTCCACCCCGCCGTCCCTCTCGCGCTGCGCGGCGACGAAGCGGCGGCGCGCCTCGGCCGCCTCGCGGAACGCCCTCGTGCGGGGCGCCTCGCGCGCCAGCTTGCCGATCTCGCGCAGGATCAGCTCGGCCTCGAACGCCGCGGCGCGCTCCGCCGCCGCGGCCCGGCTGTCGGCGCCGTGCGAGGCGGTGTAGCGCTCCAGCCCGTCGCGGCAGACCGCGACGCGGTATTCCAGCCACTCGATCACGTCGCCGAAGGCCCGGTCGCGGATCTCCGCGGCCGTGGCCCGGCGCTTCTTCTCGCTCACCCCTCGTCCCTCCGAGGCCTGCACCGAGCGAAGGTCTCGCACATCACGGCGCGATTCGCCGCCTGCGCCGGCCGCGCCCCGGGTCACCGTGCAAATCGGGCGACGAGCGCGATCAGCTCGCCCTGGCTGGTCACGCCGATTTTGGCGAACACGCTCTTGAGCTGGCTACGAGCGGTCGCGATGGCGACGCCGCGCGCTGCCGCCGCGGCGTCGAGGTGGCCGCTCTCGAACAGCAGGGAGACGAGACCGGCCTCGCCCCGCGTGAGACCGAAGGCCGCCACGAGGTGGTCGGGCGCGATCCTTCGGCCGCGATCGAGATCGGTCACGGTCACCAGCATTCGGACCGGGAAGCCGGGTCGCGCCGGGCCAAGCGCCAGCGGGGAGACGGTCACGATGTAGGGCCGCCGCCCGTCCGGACGGGCGACCGCGAGGAACCGGCTCCCCTCCGCCGTCCCGCTTACGAGCGCACGTGCCGCCGCGCAGAGCTGAGCGAAGCGGAGCTGGTCGGCCGACCGCAGCAGCCGCAGCTGGGTCGTCGTCACTAGTGCATTGACGCATTCAGAGGATTCACGGCAGGCGTGAGGTATGCGAGTCTGAGGTATGGCTCAGACTGTCTGCGTGATCCCCAGCGCCGCCGACTTGGCGGACCTGTCCGCCATCGTCGCCGATCGGGCGCGGCCCCTCAAGCATATTCAGCGCGCCCGCATCGTCCTGCTCTCGGCCGAACGCCTCTCCGTCCTCGACGTCGCCCAGCAGGCCGGCGTCAGCCGACCCGCGGTGTGGCGCTGGCAACAGCGCTACGCCGAAGAAGGCGTCGAGGGACTGTTGCGCGACAAGACCCGTCCGCCCGGCAAGCCGCCCCACTCCACCGACACCGTCGCCGAGGTGCTGGCGCTGACCTGCTCCGAGCCGCCCGGTGAGGTCACCCACTGGACCGGCCGCGCCCTGGCGCAAGCCGTCGGGATCTCGCTGCGGTCCGTCCAGCGTATCTGGGATGCCCATCGCCTCCAGCCGCATCGGGTGCGCAGCTTCAAGCGCTCGAACGATCCGGCCTTCGCCGAGAAGGTCGAGGACATCGTCGGCCTGTACATGGACCCGCCGCGCCACGCCGTCGTGCTCTCGCTCGACGAGAAGAGCCAGATCCAGGCCCTGGAGCGCACCCGTCCGAGCCGATCGCTCATGCCAGGTCGCCCCGAGACCCAGACCCACGACTACGTCCGTCACGGCACTACGACGCTGTTTGCCGCGCTCAACGTGCTGGAGGGTACCGTGATCGGCCGCTGCATGCAGCGTCACCGCCACGACGAGTTCCTGCGCTTCCTCAACACCATCGAGGCCGCGGTGCCGGCCGGCAAACTGATCCATGTGATCCTGGACAACTATGCCACCCACAAGCACCCGAAGGTGCGAGCCTGGCTGGCCCGGCATCCGCGCTGGATCTTCCACTTCACCCCGACCTCGGCCTCGTGGATGAACGCGGTCGAGGGCTTCTTCTCCGCCCTGACCCGGCGAAGGCTGAAACGGGGCAGCTTCAGCGGGATCGTCGACCTGCAAGCAGCGATCAACCGCTACATCGCCGAGCACAACGACAGGCCGAAGCCCTTCGTCTGGACCAAGCCGGCCACGGCCATCCTCGATGCCGTCAATGGCAAAGCTGCACTATCCGAATGAGTCAATGCACTAGGATGCCGTCACGGGCGCTGGACAGGGCCAGCAGGGCGGAATTGGCGAAGGCGAGCCCGCCATCGCCGTGCAGGATCGCGGCCGGCTGCGGCAATCCCTCGAGATAGGCCTCGAACTCGCTCTCGAGCGGCGCCGTACCGGTGAGCGTGCCGAGGCGGTGGGCCGTCGCGACGGCGCGGCGCAGGTGGCGCATCAGCTCGTGGAAGAGCGGGACCTGCTCGCCCGAGAACGGGCCGGTCCGCGCCGAGCCGGAGAAGGCAAAGGCGTAGGTCAAGTCCTCGGCCGGCCGGCAATACCCCGTGGCGTGGAAGCGGATGCCGATCCGGTCGGCCTCCCACCGAGAGAAATCCGGGTAGTTCTCTGCCGTGAAGACCGGGTCGAGACCGTCGAGGTAGTGGTCGGCCCCCGGCCGGGCCCGCTCGAACAGGGCCTGGGGATTCTCCGCGTGATAGTGCTCGGCGTACTCGGACAGGATGCGGTCGAAGGGTAGGTCGCGATACCCCGCCATCGCGGAGGCCAGCACCTCGGGACGGTCCGCCCGATGCAGCACCGCCGTGACCCCGTAGGCTCCGAGTCGCTCGGCGACCGCGCTCGCCACCGAAATCCACGGTTCATCGCCCAGGGGCACCCCGTGGATGCGCAAGATCAGGCGGCTGAGTTCGTCGTCGAGCGACATGCCGGTCCGGATGTGGCGTCGCCGCGGAAACGCGGCTGGATTGCGTCAAGCCGAGTCTATCCCATTCCAGGCCGGCACGAAACAATCGAGCCGGTTCATTCCGCAATGCATCGCCCCATCGAGGTCGCACCATTCGGGCCGCGAGCGGCCAGATCCCTCGCGCATACCCCAGATGGAGGATGCTGGAACAGCTCGTCACGCTACGACTGGAGCGTGATTTAAGGAGACAGCAATGATGATCCGCGCTTCGATACTGATGCTCGCAGTCCTTCTGCCGGTTACCGGGGCTTCGGCACAGCAAGGACGACCGGCACAGGCTGGAATGCGAACCTGCCAGGAGATTCATCAAGGTTGCGTGGCGCGATCGGACCCGCGTTACGCCGCCGGGTGCGACGGGTATTACGAGGAAGCCAAGCGGACCGGGATCTGGCCGCCATTCCGGCAGAACCCGGCTTTCGCCTGCGCTCGCTGAAGCGCGACCCCGCTTCGCTGGCGGGGCCGCCCCACACGCATGGCTCCGCCTTGCAGCAGTCGCGCGTCAGATGTGCAGGGCCTCGCCGAGGGCCCGCAGGTTCGCTTCGTGAAAAGCCTCGCCGAGGGTTGGGTGGGCGTGGATCGTGCCGGCGATGTCTTCCAGACGCGCCCCCATCTCCAGGGCGAGGCCGAACCCCGCCGCCAGTTCCGAGACGCCGGCGCCCACCGCCTGGATGCCGAGCAGCAGGTGGTTGTCGGCCCGGGCCGTCACCCGCACGAAGCCGTCCTCGGCGCCGAGCGTCATGGCGCGGCCGTTGGCGGCGAAGGGGAACAGGCCGGTGCGGATCTCGTGGCCGCCCGCCCGGGCCTCCTCCGGCGAGAGGCCGGCCGAGACCACCTCCGGATCGGTGAAGCAGACCGCCGGGATCGCCACCTTGTGGAAGGCGCGGCGGCGCCCCGCCACGAGGTCGGCCACCATCTCGCCCTGCGCCATGGCGCGGTGGGCGAGCATCGGCTCGCCGGTGACGTCGCCGACCGCCCAGACGTTGCGCATCGAGGTGGCGCAGCGCTCGTCGATGCGGATGAACGGCCCGCTCATGTCGAGGTCGAGCCGGTCGAGCCCGAGATCCTGCGTGCGCGCCTTGCGGCCGACCGCGACCAGGATCACCTCCGCCGGGATCGTTCGGGCCTCGCCGCCGACCTCGACGGCGAGCGCATCGCCCGAGAGACCGGTCGCCTTGGCGCCGAGGAGCACCTCGATCCCGAGGGCGCCCAGGCGCCGCGCCACCGGCCGGGTCAGCTCGGCATCGTAGGCCGGCAGGATCCGCTCGGCCATCTCGACCACCGTGACCTTGGCGCCGAGCTTGGCGAAGGCGGTGCCGAGTTCGAGGCCGATATAGCCGGCGCCCACCACCGCCATCGTGGCGGGGACCTTGGGGAGCGACAGGGCCTCGGTCGAGGAGATGACGCGCCCGCCGAAGGGGATGTGCGGGAGCGCCGCCGGGATCGAGCCGGTGGCCAGGATCACGTGCTCGGCCCGCACCCGCTCGGGACCGGTATCGGTCTCGACGAGGCAGGTCTTGCCGTCGGCCATCTGCCCGCGCCCGCGCAGGATCTTGACCCCGCCGCGCTTGAGGAGCGACGCCACCCCGGTATTGAGCCGCCCGACGATGCCGTCCTTCCACGCCACCGTGCGGGTGAAGTCGAGGTTCGGCGGGCCGGCCGAGAGGCCGAAGGGCGAGGCATCCTCGGCCTGGAGCACGGCCGCGTGAAAGGCCTCGGCGGCGTGGATCATCGCCTTCGAGGGGATGCAGCCGACGTTCAGGCAGGTGCCCCCGAGCCGGTTCTCCTCGACCAGGACGGTGTCGATGCCGTGCTGGCCGGCGCGGATCGCCGCGACGTAGCCGCCCGGGCCGCCGCCGAGGACCAGGAGCTTGGTGGTGATCTCGCCCACGGGTCAGGCCTCCATGAACAACGTCGCGGGCGTCTCGAGCAGGCCCTTCAGCGCCTGAACGAACAGGGCGGCGTCGTAGCCGTCGACCACCCGGTGGTCGAAGGACGCCGAGAGGTTCATCGTCAGGCGCGGCACGAAGGCGCCGTCGCGCCAGACCGGGCGCATCACCTGCTTGTTGACGCCGATGATCGCCACCTCCGGCCGGTTGATCACCGGCGTCGTCACGATGCCGCCGAGCGCGCCGAGCGACGTGATGGTGATGGTCGAGCCCGAGAGCTCGTCGCGGGCGGCCAGCCCGTTGCGGGCGGCCTCCGCCAGGCGGCGCACCTCGGCGGCCGAGTTCCACACGTCGCGGGTCTCGGCGTGGCGCAGCACCGGCACCATCAGGCCCGACGGGGTCTGGGTCGCGATGCCGACATGGATCCCCGCATGGCGGTGGATCACCTCCGCCTCGTCGTCGTAGTGCGCGTTCATCTGCGGGAAGTCCGGCAGGGCGCGCACCAGGGCCTGGACCAGGAACGGGATCAGCGTGAGCTTCGGGCGACTCGTGCCGTGGCGCTGGTTGAGGGCGGCGCGCAGTTCCTCCACCGCCGTCACGTCGACCTCCTCGACGTAGGAGAAATGCGCGACGCGGCGCTTGGCGTCGGCCATGCGCTGGGCGATGCGCCGGCGCAGGCCGATGACCTTGATCTCCTCGACGCCGGTGCGGGCGACGCGGCCGGCGGGCGCGGGGGCGGCGTCCTCCGGCGGGGCGTTGAGGAACGCGTCGAGATCGTCGTGGCCGATGCGCCCCGCCGGACCGGTGCCGCGAACCTGGCGCAGGTCGATGCCGGCATCGAGCGCGCGCCGGCGCACGGCCGGGGAGGCCACCGGCTTCTCGCCGGCGGGGCGGGGCGGGCCGGAGGAGGGCGCCGCGGCGGGCCGCGGGGCGGGCGCCGCGGGCTTGGCCGGCACCGGCTTCGGCGGCTCGGCCGGCTTCGGGGCCAAGGCGACGCTGGTTGCCGCGGCGGACTGCGGAGCCGGCGCGGGCTGGGCCGGCTCCAGGCCGTCCGCGGCCGGGACCAGGGCGGCGGCCGGCTGGCCGGCGGCCGCGTCCTGCGCCTTCGCCACCTCGGGCGTCACCGCGACGCCGGATGCCGGCGCGGAGTCCCCGCCCTCGACCTCGAGCCGCACCAATTCGGCGCCGACCGCCAGCATCTGGCCGGCCTCGGCGCCCAGCGCCGCGACGGTGCCGCTCACCGGCGACGGGATCTCGACGGTGGCCTTGTCGGTCATCACGTCGGCGAGCGGCTGGTCCTCGCGGACCACGTCCCCAACCTTGACGTGCCAGGCCGAGACCTCGGCCTCGGCCACGCCCTCGCCGATATCCGGCAGCTTGACGATGCGAAAGCCCATGAGTCAGCCCTCCATCGCGGCGCGCAGGGCCCGGCCGACGCGCTCGGGACCGGGGAAGTAGGCCCATTCCTGGGCGTGCGGGTAGGGCGTGTCCCAGCCCGCGACCCGGACGATCGGCGCCTCCAGGTGGTAGAAGCAGGATTCCTGCACGAGCGCGGCGAGCTCGGCGCCGAACCCGGACGTCAGGGTCGCCTCGTGGGCGATGACGCAGCGCCCGGTCTTGCGCACCGAGGCCTCGATCGTCTCCATGTCGAGGGGGAGCAGCGTGCGCAGGTCGATCACCTCCGCGTCGATGCCCGTCTCGGCCGCGGCGGCCTCGGCCACGTGCACGATGGTGCCGTAGGCCAGCACCGTGACGGCGCTGCCCTCCCGCCGGATCGCCGCCTTGCCGAGGGGCACGGTGTAGTGCCCGTCCGGCACCTCGCCGAGGTCGTGGCGGGCCCAGGGCGTCACCGGCCGGTCGTGGTGGCCGTCGAAGGGACCGTTATAGAGGCGCTTCGGCTCCAGGAAGATCACCGGGTCGGGATCCTCGATCGCCGCGATCAGGAGGCCCTTGGCGTCGTAGGGATTCGACGGGACCACGGTCTTCAGGCCCGCCACGTGGGTGAACAGGGCCTCGGGGCTCTGGCTGTGGGTCTGGCCGCCGAAGATGCCGCCGCCGGTCGGCATCCGCACCACCATCGGGGCGGTGAACTGGCCGCCCGAGCGGTAGCGCAGGCGCGCCGCCTCCGAGACGATCTGGTCGTAGGCCGGGTACATGTAGTCGGCGAACTGGATCTCGATGCAGGGCTTCAGGCCGTAGGCCGCCATGCCGACGGCGGCGCCGACGATGCCGAGTTCGCTGATCGGCGCGTCGAAGCAGCGGCTCTTGCCGAAGCGGGCCTGCAAGCCTTGCGTGCAGCGGAAGACGCCGCCGAAATAGCCGACGTCCTCCCCGAACACGACCACGTCGTCGTCGCGCTCCATCGCCACGGCCATCGCGTCGCGGATGGCCTCGATCATCGTGCGGCGCGGCATGTCAGTACCCCGCCTGCTGGCGCTGGCGGCGCAGGTGAGGGGGCATCTCCGAAAACACTCCTTCGAACATGTCGCGCGGCGAGGGCTTGCCGCCGGCATGCAGCGTGCCGTGGGTCTCGGCCTCGCGCTGGGCGGCCACGACCTCGTCGAGGATCTCGGCCTCGCCCTGGCGATGGCGCTCCTCCGACCAGGCGCCGCGGGCGATGAGGTGATCCTTCAGGCGCTTGACCGGATCGCCGAGCGGCCAGGCGTCGAACTCGGTCTTCGGCCGGTAGGCGGAGGGATCGTCGGAGGTCGAGTGCGCGCCGGCCCGGTAGGTGACGTACTCGACGATCGTCGGCCCGAGATTGCGCCGCGCCCGCTCCGTCGCCCATTTCGCCACGGCGTGGACGGCCAGATAATCGTTGCCGTCGACCCGCAGCGCCGGGATGCCGAAGCCGTGGCCGCGCGCCGCGAAGGTCGAGGAGCCGCCCCGGGCGAAGCCCTGGAAGGTCGAGATCGCCCACTGATTGTTGACGACGTTGAGCACCACCGGCGCCCGGTAGGTCGAGGCGAAGACGAGCGCCGCGTGGAAGTCGGATTCCGCCGTCGAGCCGTCGCCGATCCAGGCGGCGGCGATCTTCGAGTCGTTCTTGATCGCCGAGGCCATCGCCCACCCGACCGCCTGGATGTACTGCGTCGCGAGGTTGCCGGAGATCGAGAAGAAGCCGTGATCCTTGGCCGAGTACATCACCGGCAGCTGGCGGCCGTGCAGCGGATCGTTCTCGTTCGAGTAGATCTGGCACATCATGTCGACGAGCGGATAGCCGCCGGCGATGAGCAAACCCGCCTGCCGGTAGGTCGGGAAGTTCATGTCCCCGGGCGCGAGCGCCCGGCGGAAGGCGGTGCTCACCGCCTCCTCGCCGAGATGCTGCATGTAGAACGAGGTCTTGCCCTGGCGCTGGGCCATCAGCATGCGCGCATCGAAGGCGCGCAGCTTCATCATGTCGCGAAGGCCCGCGAGCAGCTCCTCGTCGGTGAGCGAGCCGGCCCAGGGACCGACCGCCTTGCCCTCGGCATCGAGCACCCGGATCAGCGTGTAGGCGAGGTCGCGGATGTCGGCCGCCGCGACATCGACCTCGGGCCGGCGGACGGCACCGGCCTCCGGGATGTCGAGATCGGAAAAGCTCGGGTTGCCGCCCGGGCGGACGGCGGGCTCGGGGACGTGAAGGCTCAAAGGGGCATGCAGGTTCAGGGGAGACTCGGGGCTCGGGGCGTCTGGCGGCATGAGGGAGTCCCTTGGGTGAGGGGAGGTCAGGACGGCGCGCCGACCCGCGCCTCGACCACCGCCGGGTGGCGCGACAGGCGGGCGGCGAGGAAGGAGAGGTCCGTCCCGTCCGGGACCAGGATCGACAGCGTGACGGCGGAGGAGGCGCCCTCAGCGTCGAGGGCGAGGTTGCGCAGGGCGTATCCGGCCCGCTCGACCTCGCCGAGCAATCGCGTCACGCCGTCGAAGGCGTGCAGGATCCGGGCCCGGATCTCGATGATGTGGCCTTGCTCACGAGCCATGCGCGTCCTCCCGCGACGCTTGATTTGGCTCCCTTGTAGCCCGGTCCGGCCGGATGGTCCTCGCCGATTTTCGACGCTAAAGCCGGCTTCCGGAGAACAGATGATGGCATCGAAGGCAGATTCGCCGAACAGGCGTTCCGGGCGCGCACAGGCCCCCGCGAAGGGCGCGGAGCCGCACCGGCTCGACGACATGGACCGCCGGATCCTCGGCGCCCTGCGGGCGGACGGCCGGCTGACCATCGCGGGCCTCGCCGAGCGCGTCGGCCTGTCGCAATCGCCGTGCTGGACCCGGCTCAAGCGCCTGGAGGAGGCGGGGCTGATCCGCGACTACGTCGCGGTGCTCGACCACCGGGCGCTCGGCATCCCCGACGTGGTCTTCGTCGAGGTGACCCTCGACAAGCACGACGATTCGGTGCTGGAGGCCTTCGGCGTCGAGATCCTGCGCATCCCGGAAGTCCTGGAGGCGCATCTGGTGACGGGCGAGTACGACTACATCATCAAGGTCGCGGTCAGCGGCACCGCGCATTACGAG
Source organism: Methylobacterium sp. 17Sr1-1 (assembly GCF_003173775.1). Taxonomy (NCBI): domain Bacteria; kingdom Pseudomonadati; phylum Pseudomonadota; class Alphaproteobacteria; order Hyphomicrobiales; family Methylobacteriaceae; genus Methylobacterium; species Methylobacterium sp. 17Sr1-1. Next base: position 5,206,379 of record NZ_CP029552.1, read on the forward strand.
CGGTTCCTTCGCGAAAAGCTCTACCGGATCCGCGGTATCCGCCAGTCGCGCTCGGTCTTCGCGCTGCGCACCCTGAAGCAGGAGGTCTCGGTCGATCCAGTCGCCATCGCCCGGCAGGCGTGACATGAGCGCCGACGCATCGGCCAGGGTACACGACACTGGCCTATAGCGAAGATTCAGCGCGACTGAGGTCCGTGGGCCAGCAACTCCGTTTCCGCTTCTCCCCCTTTCCCGGACGACTGAAACGAAGTGGAAGGAGATCCGGGATCCAGCACGAAAAGGGCCGCGAAGCGGCTCTGAAGTTTGCACCGTTGCAGACACAAAGACGCTTCGCGACTTTTTGCGCTGGATCCCGGATCTCCTTTCGCTACCGCTCCAGTCGTCCGGGAAAGGGGAAGAAGCGGAAGGAAATGTATCCCCAATGGCTCTCGGCTACTCTCAATCCCAGCCGTATCCAACCTTCGCTATAGGCCAGTGTCTTGTTCCGCACGCATCGGCATTGCAGCGGATCAGGATTGCTCCCGCTCCACAGCTGTCAATCTGCCCGCAAGCCTGTTTGACCGATACATCGATCGTACGGGCATACAGACCGCCATCTCTCCACGTCATCCCGGGACTCGAGGAAGTCGAGAGCCCGGGATCCATAATCGCTAACGACCCCGGAATAGACTGAGCACAGTCCGCTTCGGCCTCGAACATCAGCGGTTATGGATCCCGGGTTCCGCTACGCGGCCCCGGGATGACATAGAGAGTGTCCATACGGTTGGGAGGAACAAGCGACGCCATCAGCGGTAGCCACCCCCTACATCACCCCCCGCAACCCCTCCCGGTACGTCGGACAGGCCAGCTCCACCCCCAGCTCCTCCCGGATCAGCCGGTTCCGCACCCGCTTGTTCTCGCCGTAGAAGCTGCGCGCCATCGGGCTCAAGCTGGCCGTGTCGAAATCCACCGCCGGCGGCAGCGGCAGCCCGGCGAGCTCGGCCGCGTAGGCCGTCACGTCCTGCGGCGGGGCGGGCTCGTCGTCGGTGACGTTGTAGATCGCCCCCGGCCGCGGCCGGTCGAGGGAGGCGGCGAGCGTGGTCGCGATGTCGTCGACGTGGATGCGGTTGAACACCTGGCCCGGCTTGACGATGCGCTGCGCCTTGCCCTGGCGCAGCTTCTCGAAGGCGTTGCGGCCCGGCCCGTAGATGCCCGACAGCCGAAACACCTGCACCGCCTTGCCCGTCCGCGCGCCGAGCGCCAGCCAGGATTCCTCCGCCGCCACCCGGTCGCGGGTGCGCTGGTGGGTCGGCGCCGGCGGCGTCGCCTCGTCGATCCAGGCGCCGCCCTGATCGCCGTAGACCCCGATGGTCGAGAGGTAGCCGATCCAGCGCGCCGGGCCGGCGGCGATCGCGTCAGCGAAGGCCGACAGCACCGGGTCGGCGCCGGAATCGGGCGGGATCGACACCAGGATCGCATCGGCGCGGCCGAGGTCGTCGGCGATGCGCGGATCGGTCTCGTCGGGCGAGAACACCCGGAGCGTCACGCCGTCGATGGTGGCGGGCGCCTGGCGGGTCGCCGTGACGCTGCCGAAGCGGGCGCGCTCGCGTGCCACGAAATGGCCGGCCGTGTAGCCGAGCCCGAAGACGAACAGGTTCATGTGGCTCAAAAGCCCTGTCTCACGGGAGATGCCGTCTTATGCAGGGTGCCGCCCTGCACCCGCCAGAGGGCTCGCCCTCTGGACTCCGGAGTTTTTCGCCAAGGCCCACTCGGCCAGCACGTCGGGATCCCCCTCGTCGGGCGGCGGGGCGGGGGGCAGGCGCCCGAGGCGGGCGAGCGCCCACACCGCCGTGCCGCGCACCAGGGGCGAGGCGTCGCCGAGCAGGCGCGCCGCCTCGCCGGCAAGCGCCTCATCCCCCGAATTGCCGATGGCGATCAACACGTTGCGCAGGAAGCGGTCCCGCCCGGTGCGCTTGATCGGCGTTCCGGCAAAGCGCGTGCGGAACCCCGCGTCGTCGAGCCGGGCGAGCTCGGCGAGAGGAGGGGCCACCAGGTCCTCGCGGGCGAGGAGCCGGGTCTCCCGCGTGGCGGTCGCGAACTTGTTCCACGGGCACACCGCCAGGCAATCGTCGCAGCCGAAGACCCGGTTGCCCATCGGCACCCGGAACTCCGGCGGGATCGGCCCCGCATGCTCGATCGTCAGGTAGGCGAGGCAGCGTCGTGCATCCAGCTGGTAGGGCGCCGGGAAGGCGTTCGTCGGGCAGGCGTCGAGGCAGCGCCGACAGCGGCCGCAATGGTCGCTTTCGGGCGCGTCCACCGGCAGCTCGGCGGTGGTGTAGATGGCGCCGAGCAGCAGCCAGTTGCCGAAATCCCGCGACAGCAGCACGCTGTGCTTGCCCTGCCAGCCGAGTCCGGCGGCGGCGGCGAGCGGCTTCTCCATCACCGGCGCGGTGTCGACGAAGACCTTGACCCCGGCCCCGGCCTTGGCCGCGAAGGCACCGCCCAGCTCCTTCAGCTTGCCCTTGATCACGTCGTGATAGTCGCGCCGCCGCGCATAGACGGCGATCGACCCGCGGGACGGATCCTGGAGCGCCGCCAGCGGGTCGCCGTCGGGCGCCGCATTGACGCCGAGCATCGCGATGCTGCGCACCTCCGGCCACAGGCGCGCCGGATCGGCCCGCTCCCCCGTCCGCTCCTCCATCCACGTCATCGTGCCGTGGTGCGAGGCGGCGAGCCAGGCGGCCAGGCGCTCGGGCAGAGCCGGCACCGCATCGGGCCGGGTGATCGCCAGGGTGTCGAAGCCCAGCGCCCGGGCGCGGGTCTCGAGGAAACGGCGAAGGGCTTCGGAGGTGAGCGGGGCTTTGCGCGTCAGAAGTCCAGATCCGCGTAATGGTCGGCCGGCGCCATCCCGGCCACCCGGTCGGCGAGCAGGCTGCGGAAGGAGGGGCGCGACTTCACCCGCGCGTACCAGTTCCGTGCCATCTCGTCCTCGTCCCACGGCACGTCGCCGAGATAGTCGACGCAGGACAGGTGCGCCGCGGCGGCGAGGTCGGCATAGGTCAATTGGCTGCCCGCCAGCCAGTTCCGCCGCGAGATCAGGTAGCCGATGTATTTCAGGTGGTAGCGCACGTTGCTGCGCGCCGCCCGGATCGCGTTCATGTCCGGCGGGCCGCCGCCGTGCTGCGAGGTCATGAAGCGCTTGTGGATCTTCTCGGTGACGAGGTAGCCGGTCACCTCCTGGTCGAACTTCTGCAGGAACCAGTCGAGCAGCCGGCGCACCTCGACCCGGGCGGCCGGGGATTCCGGCAGCAGCCGCGACCCGCCTAGCCCCAAGCCCCGGGTCTCGTCGAGATACTCGGCGATGATGCCGCCGCCCGGCACGGCGAGCCCGCCCTCCTCGACCAGCACCGGGGTGGTGCCGGCCGGGTTCATCATCAAAAAGTCCTCCCGGCGCTCCCACGGGCGTTCTTCGACGAGCTGGGGCTCCATGCCCATCTCGGCCATGATCAGGCGCACGAAGCGGGAATGCGGGCAGAACGGGGAGTGGTGGAGCGTCGCCATGCGGGGCCGTTTCGCGCTTCGTCTGTTGGCTGGCCTTGAAGGTCGGCTCGCGGTGGGTCGTGTGTGTCAGGATTGACCCCGACGTGATTAACGTCCGGTCACCGGCTCATAGAAAACTTTCGGCATCCTTAACACGGGTGACCGGGGCTGGTAACCGAGCCTCAACCTTGTTGGTGCGAGGCTCCTCCGAGAGGGTGAGAACCCCGGCACGCCCTTCACCACAGGCACTCCACCACAGACTTGCCATAGAGGTGGCGCTGGACCGCCGGCGAGAGCGCGGCACGACGCCGGGCCCCGTTTCCAATCTCCGCCGGACGCGGTCGCGACCGCCCGCGGCGCGACCACGAGAGCAGACGACATGACGACGGCGACATCGAGGGTGGGCGGGCCCGCGCGTGGCATGATCTCTGAGCGGGGAGTGCGGTGATGGACGTCGCCAGCATCGGCAAGGCCGTCCTGCTCGCCCTCGTCGAGGGCGCGACCGAGTTCATCCCGGTCTCCTCGACCGGGCATCAGCTCCTCGTCGGCCACTTCATCGGCTTCGAATCGCCCAACAACACCTTCGAGGTGCTGATCCAGCTCGGCGCCATCCTGGCGATCGTCGGAGTCTATTTCCGCCAGCTGCTCGACCTGCTGCGGCGTGCGCCCAGCGACCCGAACGCCCGCCGCTTCATCCTGGCGATCCTGATCGCGTTCCTGCCCGCCGCCATCATCGGCGGCCTGTTCTCGAAGTACATCAAGTTCTACCTGTTCAACCCCTGGATCATCTGCTCGACCCTGGTCGCCGGCGGCCTCGTGCTCCTCGTCATCGACGAGACCGAGATCGAGCAGAAATACGACGACGTGCACCAGTTCTCGCTGCCGATGGCGCTGAAGATCGGCCTGTTCCAATGCCTGGCGATGATCCCCGGCGTGTCGCGCTCCGGCGCCACCATCGTCGGCGCCATGCTGATGGGCTCGGGCAAGCGCGCCGCCACCGAGTTCTCGTTCTACCTCGCCATGCCGACCATGGCCGGTGCCTTCGCCAAGGACCTGCTCGACAACTACAAGAACCTGTCGAAGGACGATGTCGGGCTGATCGCCATCGGCTTCGTGGTGGCGTTCCTGTCGGCCCTGTTCGTGGTCCGCAAGCTCCTCAACTACGTCTCCCGGCACGGCTTCTCGCTGTTCGCCTGGTGGCGCATCATCGTCGGCGCGGCGGGCTTCGCCGGATTGATCGTGTTCGGCTGACGACAAGGGGACCGACGTCCCCGCAACGGCACTCGACCATGGGCGGGTCGCGCGGCTATGTCGTGGTCAGGAAACGACCCGCGCCACGAGGACCCGCCATGGACGATACGACGCTCGCCGCCGCGTTTCCGGCCGCCACGGAGGCGCAGTGGCGTGCCCTGGTGGACGGGGTGCTGAAGGGCGCCGATTTCGGCAAGCGGCTGGTGCGCCGCACGCCGGACGGCATCCCGGTCCAGCCGCTCTATCCGCCGGCCGACGCCGCCCCCCAGCCCGGGCGCGCGGCGCCCGGGCGCTGGCGGGTGAGCCAGCGGGTCGACCATCCGGATCCCGCCGAGGCCAACGCGCTCGCGCTGACCGACCTCGACGGCGGCGCCGACGCCCTGACCCTGGTGATGGCAGGCAGCCCTGCCGCCCGCGGCTTCGGTCTTCCCGGGCCCCAGGCCCTGGAGGCGGCGCTCGACGGCGTGATGCTGCCGCTGATCGGGCTGCGGCTCGATGCTGGCCCGGCGGCCCCCGAGACCGCCAGGGCCCTCCTCGCCCTGGCAACGGCAAGGGGCGACGACACGGGCGCCCTCGACATCGATCTCGGCCTCGACCCGGTCGCCGTGCAGGCCGCCACCGGGACCGTGCCGTCCTGGCCCGGTCTCGCCGACCTCCTGCGCGAATTCGAGGCGCAGGGCTTCTCCGGCCGCGCCTTCCTGGCCGACGGCCGCCCCTTCCACGAGGCCGGCGCCGGCGAGGCGCTGGAGCTCGCCTGCCTCCTCTCCGGAGCCCTCGCGACCCTGCGGGCGCTCGAGGCCGGCGGGCACAGCCTGGAGCGCGCCCGCGCCGCCCTGGCCTTCCTGCTCGTGGCCGATGCCGACGAGTTCCTGACGGTGGCCAAGACCCGGGCCCTGCGCCGCCTCTGGGCACGGGTCGAGGAGGCCTGCGGCCTGACGCCGGCGCCGATCCGCCTGCATGCCGAGACCGCCTGGCGCAGCACCACCCGGCGCGACCCCTGGGTCAACATGCTGCGGGCGACGACCGCCGTATTCTCGGCGGGCCTGGGCGGGGCCGACGCGATCACGGTGCTGCCCTTCACCGCGGCGATCGGCCTGCCCGACGCCTTCGCGCGCCGCTGCGCCCGCAACACCCAGCACGTCCTCCTCGACGAGGCCAACCTCTGGCGCGTCGCCGATCCGGCCGCGGGTGCGGGCGGGTTCGAGGCGCTGACCGACGCGCTCTGCACCGAGGCCTGGGCGCTCTTCCAGGCGATCGAGCGGGAAGGGGGGATCGCGGAGAGCCTGCGCTCCGGCGCGCTCGCCGGCCGCCTCGCGGCGTTGCGGGACGCCCGCGACACGGATCTCGCCACCCGCCGCCAGCCGATCACCGGCACCAGCGAGTTCCCGGACCTGCACGAGGCACCCGTGGCGGTGCTCGGCCCAGCCCCGGTCGCCGACGCCCTGCCGGAGGGGGCGCTGCCGTCCCGGCGCCTCGCGGAGCCCTACGAGGCCCTGCGCGAGGCCTCCGACGAGATCCTGGCCCGCACCGGCCGGCGCCCGCGGGTCTTCCTGGCCAATCTCGGACCCTTGAGCGCCTTCAACACCCGCGCCACCTTCGCCCGCAACGCCTTCGAGGCCGGCGGCCTCGAGGCGGTGACGAACGAGGGCTTTGCGGATCACGCCGCCCTGGTCGAGGCCTTCCGGGCGTCGGGCACGACGCTCGCCTGCCTGTGCTCCTCGGACGCGGTCTATGCCGAGGAGGCGGTGCCCGCCGCCGAAGCCCTGAAGGCGGCCGGCGCCACCACGCTCTTCCTCGCCGGCAAGCCGGGCGAGCTCGAAGCCCCCTTGCGGGCGGCGGGCGTCGCCCACGACCTCTATGCCGGCTGCGACCTGGTGACACTGCTGGGGCAGGCGCAAGAGGCGGCGAAGGCCTGAAGGCCGGACATCGCATCCCGGGCCGGTGCCGTCCGGCCCGGGATGCCCTATCTCGTGAGCACCGTGACCGAGATCCTGTTCTACCACATGCAGCGCCAGCCCCTGGAGACGGTGCTGCCGAGCCTCCTGGAGAAATCCCTGGAGCGGCAATGGCGCGTCGCCGTGCAGGCGACGAGCGAGGAGCGGCTCCAGGCCCTCGACGACCACCTCTGGGTGTTCTCGGAGGAGAGCTTCCTGCCCCACGGCACCGACCGCGACCCCGATTGCGCCACCCAGCCGGTGGTGCTGACCCTGCGCGACGCCAACCCGAATGGCGCCTCGATCCGCTTCCTGGTCGAGGGCGCAGCCCTGCCCGACGACGTGGCGAGCTACCAGCGCATCTGCATCCTGTTCGACGGCACCGACCAGGACGCCCTGCTCCACGCCCGCGAGCAGTGGCGGGGCGCCAAGGAGGCCGGCCACAGCGTCGCCTACTGGCAGCAGGACGAGCGCGGCCGCTGGCAGAAGAAGGCGTGAGGCGGGATCTGTGTCCTCTGTGCTGCCGATATGACACGCATCTCGTCTCTACCGTGTGGGCAGACTTGTCCGGGGCGAGGAATGGCGCGGGTTTCCCCTCCCCCCCTCTGCGGGGGAGGGTGCCCGGCGGAGCCGGGCGGGAGAGGGGCGGCGCGACGCTGATCCAGGTTGGCGCCCGTCAGAACGGCTCTGTCTTATCCTGAAGCGTGGTTCCCCTCTCCCGACCCCCGCTGACGCGGGGGCCACCCTCCCCGCAGAGGGGGGAGGGGTTAAACTCGCGCCATTCCTTTCCCCGGACAGCCCTGCTGCCCGCGGGGAGAGGGGGAACCCGCGCCCAATCTTCAAAGGAGAGGGAGCGGGGACCTTTGGATGAACCAGGGCCCCGGCCCGCGAGGAGACGTCATGACCTACCTCACGACCCGCATCCTCGCGCTCGCGGCCGCTCTGCTGCTCGGGCCGTCACCGCTGCTGGCGCAGCCCGCCCGTCAGGAGAACCGCCAGGAATCCCGCCAGCCCGAGGGCCGGCGCCTGCCGCCCGACGCCACGACGCAGCACAGCCTCACCCTCTCCGACGGCCGCTCCTTGAGCTTCACCGCGGTCGCCGGCAGCCTGCCGCTGGTCGACGAATCCGGAAAGCTCCAGGCCGAGATCGCCTTCACGGCCTTCACCCTGCCGGAGCGCGAGGCGGGCAGGCGGCCGGTCACCTTCGCGATCAATGGCGGGCCGGGCGCGGCCTCGGCCTATCTCAACCTCGCGGCGGTCGGGCCCTGGCGCCTGCCGCTCGACGGACCGAGCATCAGCCCCTCGATGCCGCCGACGGCGGTCCCGAACGACGAGACCTGGCTCGACTTCACCGACCTCGTCTTCATCGATCCCGTCGGCACCGGCTACAGCCGCGCCGCCGGCGACGAGGCTAAGCGCTATTACGGCGTGGAGAGCGACGCGGCCGTGCTGTCGGCCGCCATCGCCCGCTGGCTGCGCACCAACGACCGGCTCGCCTCCCCAAAATTCTTCCTCGGCGAGAGCTACGGCGGCTTTCGCGGGCCGCTGATCGCCCGCAAGCTCCAGGACGATGTCGGCGTCGGTCTCTCGGGGCTGGTGCTGCTCTCGCCCGTGCTCGATTTCGGCTATCTCCAGCCGCCGCGGCACAACCCCCTCGGCGCGGTGACGCGGCTGCCCTCGCTCGCCGCCGCCGGCCTGGAGCGGCGCGGACAGACGCCCGACCCCGCCCGGATGCAGGAGGCCGAGGCCTACGCCGCCGGGCCCTACCTCGCCGACCTCCTGCGCGGGCCCGCCGATGCCGCCGCCACCGGGCGGATGACCGAGCGCGTCGCGGCGCTGACCGGGCTCGATCCTGCGCTCGTGCGCCGCCAGGCCGGCCGGGTCGCCGGATCGAGCTATCAGCGCGAGGCCGACCGCGAGTCGGGGCGGGTGTCGAGCGCCTACGACACCGGCGTCACCGGCTGGGACCCAGACCCGAGCGCGGCGTCGGGCCGGTTCGTCGATCCGATCCTCTCCGCCATGCAGGCGCCGCTCACCAGCGCCATCGTCGATCTCACCGCCCGCACCCTGAACTGGCGGGTGCCGAACCTGCGCTACGAGCTCCTCAGCAACGCGGTCAACGGCGGCTGGAACTGGGGCGGCGGCCGCTCGCCGCCGGAGGTGGTGAGCGAGCTGCGCCAGGCGCTGGCCCTCGACGGAGCGATGCGGGTGCTCGTCGCCCACGGCTACACCGACCTCGTCACGCCCTACTTCGCCTCGAAGCTGATCCTCGACCAGATCCCGCCCTACGGCCGCGAGACGCGCCTCTCCCTGTCGGTCTATCCCGGCGGCCACATGTTCTATTTCCGCAAAGCCTCGCGGGCGGCCTTGCGCGGGGACGCGCTCCGCCTCTACGAGACGGCCCTGGCCGCGCGGCAGGGCGGCAACGACGGACGATGACGGGCGGGGCACGATGCGGCGGACGGTGATCGGGATCGCCCTGATGGGACTCGCCTCGGCGGCATTGCCTCTGGCCGGCTGCAGCAGCACCGACCGGGCCGCCCCGCCGGTGAACCTCGCGACCCCGGTCAAGCCGCCCCCGCCGCCCGCCCCGGCCTGGGGCCCGGTCCTGGCGCCGGACGGCAGCTGCACCGGATCGGTCCCGGCGACCGCGACCGGGATCGCTCCCGGCATCGCCGAGTGCGAACTGGTTCGGCTGAAGGGCAAGCCGCCGACCGACGTGCTCGTCGGCGAGAGCGGGCGGGGCCAGCGCGAGGTCCAGGTGCTCTACACTGAGCCCGGCGCGAAGGAGCTGTACTTCTTCGTCAACAACCGCCTCGACCGGATCGTGAAGTAGGGCAGGGCGCCCTCCACGATCCCGGCCGGCCGCCGCGCGGGAGATGCGCGGTGGCCTCCTCATGCGCTAAATTCAACGACGACAGGCACTCCCCATCGGTCCGGGGACGTCCGCAGGCCGGCAAAAGGGACCACGAGCCTCATGCGTGAACCGAATGCGGTCGACTTCTGGCGCGGCATCGCCCTGATCACGATCTTCATCAACCACATCCCGGGCAACGTCTTCCAGAACTACACCTATTCCCAGTACGGGATCTCTGACGCGGCCGAGCTGTTCGTGTTCCTGGCCGGCTGGTCGATCGGCATCGCCACCCGCGGGCGCGACGGGGTGCCGGAGCCGGCCCTGCGCACGGTGCTGCGGCTGATCTCGCGCATGGTCGAGGTGTACCGGGCGCAGCTCGTCATCACCGCCATCGCGCTGGCGATGCTGGCGGGCGCGGCCCTCTACCTCGACAATCCGCTGCTGGTGGAGTGGCACAATGCCGGGCCGATCTTCAGCGACCCGATCCAGGCCACCGTCGGCTGGGTGACGCTGCTGCACCAGCTCGGCTTCTTCAACATCCTGCCGCTCTACGTCGTGCTGCTCGGCCTGGCGCCGGCCTTCGTGCTGCTGTCGCGGGTGCATCTCGGCCTCGCGGTCGGGATCTCGGCCCTGCTCTACGCGGTGAGCCTGGTCTTCGAGATCAACATCCCGAGCTGGCCGGTGGAGGGGCATTGGTTCTTCAACCCGCTGTGCTGGCAGCTGCTGCTGGTGCTGGGCTTCGCAGCGCACGAGTGGCGGCGCAGCTCGGAGCGGTTCCTGGCGTGGCGCCGCAAGCTGATGCCGCTCGGGATCGTCATCGTGATCGTCGGCGCGGTCCTGTCCTGGTTCAACCTGCGGCCCGACCCCCTGGCGGTGCCGGAGCCGCGGCTGCTCTTCATCTTCGACAAGTCCTACCTGTCGCCGGCGCGCCTCGTGCACTTCCTCGGCGTGCTCCTCGCCTTCCAGGCGGTGTTCGGCCTCGTTCAGCCGCGGGCGCGCTGGCTCACCCGCCAGCTCGCCGGCCTCGGGCGCAATTCGCTCGCGGTGTTCTCGGTCGGCTCGGTCGCCAGCCTCGGTGCACAGCTGATTCGTTTCTGGAGCGGGGGAGGTTTCGCGACGGACATATTCGTCGTAGGATGCGGGCTGGCCTCACTCTCGTTCACGGCATGGTTCGTCGAATGGCGCTCTCGCTCTCCCCGTCCCTCCTCGGCGGCGTGAGCCTCGCCTTGGTCTCGTGCCTCGGCTTCGCCGTGCAGGCGCAGTCGACGACGCCCCAACCCGCGCCGGTGCAACCCGGACAGGTTCAACCGGCCCAGCCGGCGCATGCCGAGATCCCGGCGCTCCAGGCCACCGCGCCGGGGCTGGACGCGCCCGATCCCAGCCTCTCGCCCGAGTGCCGGGTGCCGGGCTCCAAGCTCTACACCCTGGCCAAGCTCAAGGCGGTGAAGAAGGCGCTGGTCGAGCACCGTGCGGTCCAGGTCCTGACCATCGGCTCCAATTCCGGGGGCATCGGCACCGCCGCGACCTACCCGGTTCGCCTGGAGGACGCGCTCACCCGCTCGCTGCCCGACATCGAGGTGACGGTGGAGAGCCGCGGCGTGTCGGGCGAGATCGCCTTCGGGGCGGCCGAGCGCCTGCGCAACCAGGTGGCGGAGATCGAGCCCGACCTCGTGGTCTGGCAGGTCGGCGGCAACGACGCGCTCGCCCGCGTCGACATCGAGGATTTCTCGCAGTCGCTGGCCGAGACCGTGGCCTGGATCAAGTCGCACGGGATCGACGTGGTCCTGGTCGATCCGCAATACACCGCGAGCCTCGCCAAGGACGATTACTACCGCCAGTTCGTCCAGGCGATCCAGAAAGTCGCCGAGCGCGCGCAGGTGCCCCTGGTCCAGCGCTACGAGGCGATGCGCTACCTCGCCACGCGGGCGATCAGCGCGCTGAAAGGCGAATCGCGGGGCGACACGGCGCAGTCCGGCGCCGGCTTCCGCCTGGCCGATCTCGGCTATCGCTGCATGGCCGAGCACGTCACCCGGGCGATCACCGTCTCGCTGCTCCAGCCGGACGTGGCGCCCGCAAAGGCGGCGGCGCCAGTGCCGGCGAATTGAGACATCGCTCCACGACATTTTTCCATCCGCCACGTCATTCCGGGGCCGCGCAGCGGAGCCCGGAGTCCAGAACCGCAGGTTTTGCAGAAGAATGCGGATTACATTTCGCTTCATCCTGTATCACCTGAGCGTCTGGATTCCGGGCTCTGCTGCGCGGCCCCGGAATGACATGGCGGGGTGCAGAGTCGTCGAGAGAATGCAGGACACCAAGCAATGCTGAAACCCTGGCTGATCGCCGCCTCCTGCATCGCCCTCCTCACCGCGATCCCCGCCCCCCGCGCCGCCGAACCCCTACGCCTCGTCCTCGCCACCGCGACGCCCGGCGGCGGGTTTCCGGCCTATGGCGAGGCGCTGGCGGCGGCGCTCCGGGAGGTGGATCCGGATCTCACCTTGGAGTTGCGCGCCAGCAAGGGCTCGACCGAGAATCTAGTCCTCCTGCGCGATCGCCACGTCGATCTCGGCCTCGTCCAGGGCGAGTACGCCTACGAGGCGCTCGAAGGCCAGGGCGCACCGGCGGTGACGGTGGTCGCGCCGGTCTACGCCGCACCCGGCCTGTTCGTGGTGCCGGCGGGGAGCCCGGTGACGCGCATCGACGACCTGCGCGGGCAAATGGTGGCCCTCGGCACGAAGAGCTCCGGGCTCACCGCCATGGGCCGAACCGTGCTGCGCGGCTCCGGCATCGACCCCGAGCACGACATCCGCCCGATCCTCCTTGAGCACGCCGGCGACGGCCCGGCGATGGTGCGCGACGGACGGGCCGCGGCCCTGTTCGGCGGCGGCACCGGCTGGCCGGGCTTCCGGACCATGGCCGAAGCGCCGGGCGGCGCCCGCTTCCTCGGCCCCTCGGCGGCGGCGATCCCGGCGATCCTGGCGGCGAGCCCGTCCCTGCGGCGCATCACCGTCGCGCCCGGCACCTTCCCGGGCCAGAACGCGGCGATCGAGACGGTGGGGTCGTGGAGCTTCGTTCTCGGCCGGCCCGGCCTCGACCCGGCCGCGGTGACCCGCCTCGTCGCGGCGATCGACAAGGCGAAGCCGGCCCTCGCCCGGCTCTTGCCGCACGAGCGGCCGAGCGACCCGCGCGACTTGAAGGACGCCGTCCCGGCGGCGTGGCTGCACCCCGCGACGGCGGCCTTCCTGCGCGGGGAGTAGGGCCGGGAGGCCCTGCCGGACAGTGTGATCCCGCAGCCACAGCGATCGCAACATTATTACATTGCGTTTCTGGATGTTGCTCCCCGGTGGGCGGGCTGCCATGGATGGTGCCGCCAAGGTTCCTGGGGCGCGAGCCCGCGGGCGAAGAGGGAACTCGGTGAGTCCTGACGGGACGAAGCCGAGGCTGCCCCCGCAACTGTGAGCGGAGAGGTCCCGCCGCCGACGGCCACTGGTGCGCCTGCACCGGGAAGGCCAGGCGGGTCCGACGATCCGCGAGCCAGGAGACCTGCCTTGAGCGCGCGCCGTCTGGCGCGGTCACGTCCCGCGGGCGGTACGGCCCGGAGGAGCGCTCGGGCATGCGCCGCGCGGACGCGCGGACTCAGCCTGCCGCTCGCCCGGATCGCGTCGCGCGGCAACAGTCGAGTACGCTCCGTGAAACGCCGTCCGCCGTCCCCCAGCGTTCCGTCCGCTCACCCGGCGCCCCACCGGCGTCGGTACGGTGCGACCCTGGCGACCGCGCTCGCTCTCGGCGCCGCGGCGCCCGAGGCCCGGGCCGAGGAGACCATCGCCCTCGACGAGGTCGTGGTGGAGGGCCCGCGCCCGCCCGTGCCGGGCCCGAGCCTGCCGGTGCTGCCGACCACCGCCGCCGGCACGATCGGCCTCGTCGGCCCGACCCCGGGCTTTCGCGCCGACCGCGCCGTCAGCAGCACGAAGACGGACACGCCCCAGCGCGACGTGCCGCAGGTCGTCACCGTCGCCCCCCGCGAGGTCATCACCGATCTGGCGGCGACGCGGGCCGAGCAGGTCCTCGCCTACACGCCGGGCATCGTGCAGCAGAACAATTTCGGCGGGCTCTCGCCCCTCGGCTACGCCGTGCGCGGCGTCGCCACGGCCGAGATCTACAAGAACGGATTTCCCCTCGCCCGCGGGTTCCCGCCCCAGCAGGACACCCAGAACATCGAGCGGATCGAGGTGCTGAAGGGCCCCGGCGGCGGCCTGTTCGGCCGCAGCGACCCGGGCGGCCTCGTCAACATCATCACCAAGCAGCCGACGAGGGAGCGCTTCGTCGAGATGGGCGGGCTCTGGGGCTCGTTCGAACAGGCCCGCGGCACGGTCGATGCCGGAGGCAGCCTCGACGAGGAGGGCACGCTCCTCTACCGCTTCAACCTCGCCGCTGGACGCCAGAGCAGCTTCCGGGATTTCGTCGACGGCGACCGGCTCCTCGTCGCCCCGGTGGTGAGCTGGCAGGTCACGCCCGATACGCGGGTGACGGTCGAGACCGAATTTCTGCGCAACCGCGCGGTGTTCGACCGCGGCATCGTGGCGATCAACGGGCAGCTCGGCGCATTGCCGATCTCCCGCTTCCTCGGCGAGCCGGGCCAGAGCATCCATCAATCCAGCGACACGATGCAGGTGCGGGTCGACCACCGCTTCGATGCCGACTGGCAGATGCGGCTCGCGACCTACTTCAACACCGGCGCGCTGACCGGCGAGGCGGTGGAGGTGAGGGGGATCGCCGCCGACAACCGCACCGTCCTGCGCGACCGCAACCTGCGCAATTACCGCTGGGACGTGGCGATCGGCCAGGCCGAGCTGGTCGGACGCTTCGACACCGCCGGGATCGGCCACACCCTGCTCCTCGGTGTCGAGCGCGAGAGCACCGATGCCCGCTACCAGCAGGTCCGCTCGCGCTTCCGCCAGACGCCCTATTCCCTCGACATTGATGCCCCGGTCTACGGCCGGCCGCTGCCGCCCTTCGCCTTCCAGACCAACGGATTCGAGCAGGTCACCAACACGGCTTTCTACGCCCAGGACCAGATCAGCTTGACCCCGGAATGGAAGGCGCTCGTCGGCGCGCGTTTCGACGTCTTCGAGCAGTCGTTCCGGGAGCGGACCACCGGGCTCCAGACCGACCAGACCCATTTCGCCGCCTCGCCCCGGGCCGGGCTCGTCTACCAGCCGCTACAGGCGCTCTCCTTCTACGCCAATGTCGGCACCAGCTTCCGGCCGAATACCGGGCCCGACGCGTTCGCGGCGGCACGGAGTGCTCCCTTCGCGCCGGAGAGCGGCCTCGGCTACGAGGTCGGCACCAAGCTCGACCTGTTCGGAGGCGCCTTGAGCCTCACCGGCGCCGCCTTCCGGGTCGAGCGACAGAACGTGCTGACCGCCGATCCCAACAATTCCGGCTTCTCCCTCGCCGCCGGCGGCGTCCGCAGCCAGGGCTTCGAGCTCACCGCGTCCGGCCAGATCACGCCGGAGATCAAGGTCCTGGCCGGCTACGTCTTCGCCGACGCGGTGATCACCAAGGACAATGTGCTGCCGGTCGGCGCGCCCTTGATCAACGTGCCGCGCCATTCGGGCAGCCTGCTCGCGGTCCACGAGGTGCAGGCGGGCCCGTGGAAGGGTTTCGGCCTCGGCGGCGGCGTGCGCGCCGTCGGCGAGCGGGCGGGCGACGCCAATGCCAGCTTCCGGCTGCCGGGCTACATCGCGGTCGATGCCCTCGCTTATTACCGCTGGGAGAATGTCCGGTTCGGCCTGAACGTCGAGAACGTGTTCGACACCACGTATTACGAAAGCTCGCTCAGCGCGCTCCGGGTCTATCCGGGAGCGCCGCGCCGGTTCACCGGAACCCTGTCGGTGCGGTTCTGATGGTGGCTCTCCGCAAGGGCGATGCCGGCCGCGATGCCGCCGCCGCCCGCGCCCGGCGCTACCGCCGGGACCTCGCGCCGGTCCTGGCGGTGATCGCCGCCGAGACCGGCGGGACCCCCGAGGGCATCGCCGCCTCGCTGACCCGGCGCGGGGTGCGCAAGCCCCGCGGCGGCCCGATCTGGACGCCGCCGGACGTGCGCCGGCTCCTCGCCCGCCTCGCCGCCGAGACCGGATCATGACGTCAGCGTCCACATCTACGCCCACGACCGCCCCGCGCATCGGCGCGATCGACGCCCTGCGCGGCCTCGTCATGCTGCTGATGCTGGTCGACCACGTGCGGGAGACCGTCTTCCTGCACGCCCAGCTCCGCGATCCGATGGACCTCGCGGTCACTGCCCCCGACCTGGTGGCGACGCGGCTGACCTCGCATCTCTGCGCACCGGTCTTCCTGCTGCTCACCGGCCTCTCGGCCTGCCTCTACGCGGGCAAGCACGGCACGGGCGCGGCCTCGCGCTTCCTGCTCACCCGCGGCCTGTTCCTGATCGGGCTCGAGGTCACGCTCGTGAACCTCGCCTGGACGGGCCGGCTCCTGCCGCCGGTCCTCTACCTGCAGGTGATCTGGGCCATCGGCCTCAGCATGGTCGCGCTCGCGGGCCTGCTGCGGCTGCCGCGCCCCGCCCTGGCGGCGGTCGCCCTCGTCATCATGCTCGGCCACAACCTCCTCGACGGGATCGTGCTGGCGCCGGGCCAGGCCGGCTACGTGCCGTGGTCGATCCTGCACCAGCGCGGCCTCATCGACCTGCCCTGGGGGGTGGCCCGCACCTCCTATCCGGTACTGCCCTGGATCGGCGTCGCGGCGGCGGGCTACGCCCTCGGACCGTGGTTCGCCCTCGATCCCGATGCCCGGCGGCGCCGGCTCCTCGCCCTCGGGGCGGCGGCGCTCGCCGGGTTCCTGGTGCTGCGGGGGCTCGACGGCTACGGCGAGCCGGTGCCCTGGCAGGCCGGCCCGACGATCGGGGCGACGGTCCTGTCCTTCCTCAATCTCACCAAGTACCCGCCCTCCGCCTGCTTCCTGCTGCTCACTCTGGGCCTCGGGCTCTGGCTCCTCGCCCTGTTCGAGGCGCTGCCGGCCGCGCGCCTTGCCTGGCTGCGGGTGTTCGGGGGGACGCCCTTGTTCTTCTACGTCGTCCATCTCTGGCTGTTGCGCGGGCTTCATCATCTCGCGCTGGCCCTCGGCTTCGCCGGCATGTCAGGGAGGGTCGAGGCCGGGTCGCCGGCGCAGCTCTGGCTGATCGCGGCGCTCCTCAGCCTGCCGCTCTACGGGGCGTGCCGCTGGATGGTGGGGCTGAAGCGGCGGGGGCGGCATCCGGTGCTGAGCTATCTGTAGGAAGTCAGCCCCGGATTTAGGTCTCTCATCGGCGGAACTGACACCCACCTCGTCATTCCGGGCTCCGCTGCGCGGCCCCGGAATGACCCTGTGCGGCGAGAGCGTCGCGGCCCGAATCCAAGCTTCGGCCGTAAGAACACGCAGAGCGCATTCGAGCGGTTACGTCGATCGATCCTGCACGCACACCGACAACTCACCACGTCATCCCGGGACTCGACGCAGTCGGGAACCCGGGATCCATAACCGCTGACGCTCCCGGATGGGTCGGGACGTCTTCCGCTTCGTTCTCAACCGTCGGCGGTTATGGATCCCGGGTTCCGCTCCGCGGCCCCGGGATGACGCGGGTGATGTAAATGTGATCGGCGCACCCAAGCAGACCCTAAGGACAAACGACGAGGCGCAGCGCGTTATTGCCGGCACGCCGACAAGGTTTCACCCCTGTTGCGAGCGCGCCACGAACACGCGCGCCACGCACGGTGTCGATAGTCTATCGATGATCCGCGCCGGGGCGCGGTTGCATCCTCCGGGCCGTGCGATGAGGATGATTGTCCTACCAGGCTATTCGGCGCGCCGACGGCCCCGGAAAGCCGGAACCCTTTCTGCTGCGACGAAGTTGTTAGCGCCAGATGAACTAGGGAGATCACCGATGCGGACAGTCTTCACAGCTGGTGCGACCGCGCTCGTCCTGGCCGGGTTCTCGGTCTCGGCGATGGCCGAGGAAACCACCGTGATCCATCGCGACCGGGCGCCGGGCATCGCGGTCGAGCATCGCGAGGGCGTCGTCGAGCACCGCGACATCACCACCGGCAGCGTCGATTGCGGCTCCAAGACCGTCCACAAGGAGGACGGCATGGGCAACTCGAAGACCGTGCACAAGGAAGGCTGCAACTGACGTCAGGTCTTCGATCGACAGGCGCAGCGGACCGCCTCAACGGTCCGCTGCCGCATCAGGGAAGGGCGACGATCTCGCTCTCCCGCACGGCGCGCTCGCCCATCCGCGACCGGATGCGATAGGCGGCCTCTCCGCTGCGGTCCTCCGGCATCAGCCGGACGACCTCGAAGGCATCCATGTCGCTGGCAAGGCTGACGGACGATCCGGTCCGCAGCATCCGCACGCGCTGGTTCAGCTTGAACTTGTGTGACATCGCGCCACTCCTTCCGACATCCGGCGACGCGGCGCCGTTCACCCGCGACGGCGCGCCTTGCGGGCCGCGTATCGGGCGTCGCGCGCAGCCTTCTGATCGGCCTGGAGCGCCGCATTCGTCCGCACGGCCTCGGCGGCGCGTTCCGCCTCCTCGGCGGCCTCGGTCTCGCGCTGGCGCGCCTCCGCGGCCTGCGCCTCGGCCTCGCGCGCCACCCGGGCGGCCTCCAGCGCGGTCCGCTCGGCCTCGCGCTCGGCCAGTCGGACGGTCCGTGCCGCGGTGATCGCCTGGCGTACTGCGCGCCGCGCCGCGAAGGCCGGGTCGTCCTCGGTGGGCCGCGCCTGGAACCGGGCGAGCGCGCCGTTCCGGGCCGCCGCGGCCGAGCCCAGCCGGTCGCCCAGCGACGCTTCCTTGAACTTGGACGCTTCCTTGAACTTGGCCATCGCTCAGACCCGGCTCAGGGCGACGGAGCGGATCGGGCGCGAGAACCGGTCGGCGAGGTGCCAATGGAGTTCCCGGACGGAATGATAACGGTAGGTCCGGTCGATCAGGTGGCTGACGTCGTGGCTCTGGTCGTCGACCTGCTGCCAGATCTGCTGCACCTGGAAGGTCGCGGGCTCGATCGCCGCGCCGGTGGAATGCGAACTGAACGTGAAATTCACTCAAGTGATCCGATGGAGGTCAGGCCTGCGCCGTGGCGCAGGGCGGGAGATGCGGACGAAACCATCCGCATCCCGGTACCGGAGCGTTACGCGGCGCGCAGGTTGCCGGCCGATTGCTTGCCGCTGCGGCGGTCGGTTTCCATCTCGTAAGAGACCTTCTGTCCTTCCGACAGGGTCTGCATGCCCGACCGCTCGACGGCGGAGATGTGCACGAACACGTCCTTGCCGCCGTCATCCGGTTGGATGAAGCCGAAACCCTTCTGGACGTTGAACCACTTCACGGTGCCGATGGTCATTGTCGTATCCATAATCTGCAAGCGCATGGTGGAGCTCGGCACGCCGTCGGCAGCGCCAAGACTCGGATCAATCGACGGATTTGGAGCGAGTGGCAGAGCATGCGCCGGCGACAACGCGGCGGAGAGGCTCGGTAATCAGGCCAACAATCGATTCCAGATATTTAATTCAGTTTGCGACAGAGTGCAAGGCTCTCGAAAAAATATCAGGCGAGCCGGTCGGAACGACTAAAAAATCACGCGAGAGCGAAGGAATTTCCGGAAAATCATCCTGTAAAACGCTGCTCTCATGCGCGACGTCGCCCGTCTGCCGGACCGCCCGGACGGGGTCCCAGGACCCGCTCCGCGAGTCCCGGCCGCGCATCACTTAGGCGGTGACCGCCCCCGGGGCGGGCCAGCCGATGCAGGCCTCGTGGGCGCGGAAGTTGCGCAGCCACCAGCCCCAATCCTCCGGCACCAGCGCGAACGGGTCGGGATGCGCCAGCTCCCGCGCCGCCCAGACCGGCCAGTGCGGGTTCGACAGGGCCGGCCGGCCGAGGAAGACGAGGTCGATCAGCTCGTCGCGGATCACCCGGTCGGCCACTGCCGGCAGGCCGAGATTCCAGCTCACCCCGACCGGGATCCCGACCTCGCGTCGCACCCGCGTGCCGCGCTCGACCATGAACGACATCCGGGCGAAGGGCGGATCGGTCATCGCGTCGGTGTTGAAGCCGATCGACAGGTCGGCGAGGTCGAGGCCGTGCGCCTTCATCCGCCCGACCGCCACCACCGCTTCGTCGAACTGCACGCCGTCCGGGTGGAGGTCGTCGGAGCCGAGCCGCATGGTGAGCGGCAGGCGCTCCGGCCAGACCGCCCGCACGGCGTCGAGCGCCTCGAGGTGGAACCGGAGCCGGTTGTCGAGGCTGCCGCCGTATCGGTCCGTGCGCTGGTTGGCGAGGGGCGAGAAGAAGCTCGCGCCGAGATAGCCGTGGGCGAAGTGCATCTCCAGCCACTCGAACCCGGCCTCGACGGCCCGGCGGGCGGCCTCCGCGTAGGCCCGGTGGATGCCGGCGATCTCCTCGACCGTCAGTTCCTGGACCGGGTAGGTGTAGCGGCCGCCGTAGGAGATCGGGGAGGGGGCCTTGAGCTGCCAGCCGTCGGGATGGTCCGGCGGCAGTTGCAGCTTGCCCTCCCAGGGCTTCTGCTCGCTGCCTTTCCGCCCGGTATGCCCGAGCTGGATCGCCGGTACCCCGCCCATCTCCCGGATGATGCGGGTGACGCGGGCGAGGCCCTCGACGTGCCGGTCGTCCCAGATGCCCGCGCAGGCGGTGGTGGTGCGCCCTTCCGGGGTGATCGCGATCTGCTCGGGGAAGACGAGCCCGAACCCGCCGGCCGCCCGCGAGCCGTAGAGCATGACGTGGTAGTCGCCCATCGCCCCGTCGACCGACCGGTGCATGGTCATCGGCGACATCGCGATCCGGTTGCGGAGCGTGACGTCCTTGAGGGTGAAGGGGCTGAACAGGTCGGGCATGCGGCCTCGCGGGAGGGACGGCCGCCCGACCATCGAGCCGGTGGGCCGCTCGCGAGGGTACGGAGCCGGACGCGGAGCCGGCAAGGGAGCCTGCGCGACGAGGGCGATCCGTCGCGGGACGAGGCGCACCCTCCTGAACCCTTCCCCCTCTGCGGGGGAGGGTTCACGCGGGGAGGGTGAGGCCGATTACTCGATCCCGAGCTTCGCCTTCAGCAGCGCGTTCACCGCCGCCGGGTTGGCCTTGCCGCCCGTCGCCTTCATGGTCTGGCCGACGAACCAGCCGAGCAGGGTCGGCTTGGCCTTGGCCTGCTCGACCTTGTCGGGATTGGCCGCGATGATCTGGTCGATCGCCGCCTCGATCGCGCCGGTATCGGTGACCTGGCGCAGGCCGCGGCTCTCGACGACCTGGCGCGGGTCGCCGCCCTCGCTCCAGACGATCTCGAACACGTCCTTGGCGATCTTGCCCGAGATGGTGCCGTCGCCGATGAGGTCGACGATCGCGCCGAGCTGGTCCGCCGAGACCGGGCTGTCCTCGATGCCCTTGCCCTCCTTGTTCAGGCGGCCGAACAGCTCGTTGATGACCCAGTTCGCCGCGATCTTGCCGTCGCGGCCCTTGGCCACCGCCTCGAAGTAGTCGGCGGACGCACGCTCGGCCACCAGCACCGTCGCGTCGTAGGGCGAGAGGCCGTACGCGTCGATGAAGCGGGCCTTCTTGGCGTCGGGCAGCTCCGGCAGGCCGGCGGCGAGGCCGTCGACGAAGGCCTGGTCGAATTCGAGCGGCAGCAGGTCCGGATCGGGGAAGTAGCGGTAATCGTGCGCCTCTTCCTTCGAGCGCATCGAGCGGGTCTCGCCCTTGTTCGGGTCGAACAGGCGGGTCTCCTGGTCGATCGTGCCGCCATCCTCGATGATCGCGATCTGGCGCCGCGCCTCGACCTCGATCGCCTGGCCGATGAAGCGGATCGAGTTGACGTTCTTGATCTCGCAGCGGGTGCCGAAGGGGTCGCCGGGCTTGCGCACCGAGACGTTCACGTCGGCCCGGAGATTGCCCTTCTCCATGTCGCCGTCGCAGGTGCCGAGATAGCGCAGGATGGTGCGCAGCTTCGTCACGTAGGCCTTGGCCTCCTCCGACGAGCGCAGGTCCGGCTTCGAGACGATCTCCATCAGCGCCACGCCCGACCGGTTGAGGTCGACGAAGCTCATCGTCGGGGACTGGTCGTGCAGCGACTTGCCGGCATCCTGCTCGAGGTGCAGGCGCTCGATCCCGACCCGGATGCTCTCGCCGTCGGGCAGGTCGACCAGCACCTCGCCCTCGCCGACGATCGGGCTCTTGTACTGGCTGATCTGGTAGCCCTGGGGCAGGTCCGGGTAGAAGTAGTTCTTCCGGTCGAACACCGAGCGGTGGTTGATCTGCGCCTTGAGGCCTAAGCCCGTGCGCACCGCCTGCGCGACGCATTCGCGGTTGATCACCGGCAGCATGCCGGGCATCGCGGCGTCGACCAGCGAGACGTTGTCGTTCGGCTCGGCCCCGAAGGCGGTCGGCGCGCCGGAAAACAGCTTCGAGCGGCTGGTGACCTGGGCATGGATCTCCATGCCGATCACCACCTCCCAGTCGCCCAGCGCGCCCTTGATCAGCTTCTTGGGGTTCACGGGAGCGTTCATGAGGGTCTGGTCTCTCAAGCGATTCTCCCCTCTCCCGTGTGGGAGAGGGGCCGGGGGTGAGGGTGCTACGGTTCTAAGTCGAGCACTCGGCGTTGAGCTGCCAGCACAACGGTCAGCGACTTACACTGAACCGTAGCACCCTCACCCCCAGCCCCTCTCCCACACGGGAGAGGGGGGGTAGGTTGAGTCTAGTAGGAAGGGTGGCGCCAGCCGGTCAAGCGCGTCAAGCGCGCGGCGCGATGGCTCGCCGGGCGGTGTAGCCGATGATCGCGTAGATCAGCGCCGCACCGGTGCGCACGGGAAAGAAGGTCGGAAGTTCCCGCCCGATCGGCGCCGGCCACGGCACGCCGATCCCGGTCAGCACCCACGACACCAGCACCGAGCCGACGAGCGCGATCATCGCGACGAGCACGACCTTGCCGAACTGGTCCGCCTTCCAGCCGAGGTAGAGCGCGAGCCCGATCAGGACCGGATCGAACGCCGCCAGGATCCAGACGGAGGGCGGGTAGTAGGGGACGGTCGGGTGGTTCACGCCCACCACGCCTGCGGCAGGGCGATGCAGCCCGCCGCCTCCTCGATCACCTGGCCCGCGGCGAACAGGGTCTCCTCGTCGAAGGGACGGCCGATGAGCTGGAGGCCGAGGGGCAGGCCTTGCGCGTCGAGCCCCGCCGGCACCGCGAGGCCGGGCAGGCCCGCCATGTTCACCGTCACGGTGAACACGTCGAGGAGGTACATCTCGACCGGGTCGGCCTTCGCCTTCTCGCCGAAGCCGAAGGCGGCGGACGGGGTGGTGGGGGTGAGGATCGCGTCGACGCCCGAGGCGTAGACCTCTTCGAAGTCGCGCTTGATCAGCGTGCGGATCTTCTGGGCCCGGACGTAATAGGCGTCGTAATAGCCGGCCGAGAGCACGTAGGTGCCGATCATGATCCGGCGCTTGACCTCGCGGCCGAAGCCGGCGGCGCGGGTCGCCTCGTACATCCCGACGATGTCACGCCCCGGCACGCGCAGGCCGTAGCGGACGCCGTCGTAGCGGGCGAGGTTCGAGGAGGCCTCGGCCGGCGCCACGATGTAGTAGGCCGGCAGGGCATACTTGGTGTGCGGCAGCGAGACCTCGACCACCTTGGCGCCGGCGTCGCGCAGCCAATCGGCGCCCTGCTGCCACAGCCGCTCGATCTCGGCCGGCATGCCGTCGACCCGGTACTCCTTCGGGATGCCGATGGTCAGGCCCTTGACGCCGCGATTCACCGCCGCCTCGAAGTCGGGCACCGGGATGTCGACCGAGGTGGTGTCCTTGTCGTCGTGGCCGGACATCGAGGTGAGCAGGATCGCGGTGTCGCGCACCGTGCGGGCGATCGGCCCGGCCTGGTCGAGGGACGAGGCGAAGGCGACGGTGCCCCAGCGGGAGCAGCGGCCGTAGGTCGGCTTGATGCCGACGGTGCCGGTGAAGGCCGCCGGCTGGCGGATCGAGCCGCCGGTGTCGGTGGCGGTGGCGCCCAGGCACAGGCGGGCCGCGACCGCGGCGGCCGAGCCGCCCGACGAGCCGCCGGGCACCAGCTTGGCGTCGGAAAGCTTGCCGTCGGCACCTTGGCGCCGCCACGGCGAGATCACCGGGCCGTAGGCGCTGGTCTCGTTCGACGAGCCCATGGCGAACTCGTCGAGGTTGAGCTTGCCGAGCATCACCGCGCCGTCGCGCCACAGGTTGTGGCTGACGGTGGATTCGTAGTGCGGCTGGAAGCCTTCGAGGATCTTCGAGCCCGCGGTGGTGGCGACCCCGTGGGTGCAGAACAGGTCCTTGATGCCGAGCGGCAGGCCCTCGAGGGGCCGCGCCTCGCCGGCGGCGAGCTTCTGGTCGGCGACCTCCGCCATCGCGAGCGCCCGGTCGGGCGTCTCGAGCAGGTAGGCGTTGAGGAGGCGGGCCTTCTCCATCGCGTCGAGATGGGCCTGCGCCAGCTCCCGGGCGGAGAACTCCTTCGCCCGCAGGCCGTCGCGGGCCTGCGCCAGGGTGAGGTCGGTCAGCTCTGCCGGCTTGGTGCTCACGATCGTCCGTCCTGTCGCGGCCCGTCGGCCGCCATGGGTGCGCTGAAAGGGGTCTGCAGGTCGAGGTTGCTCGGAGCCGAGCCTACTCGACGACCTTCGGCACCACGAAATAGTTGTCCTCGGTCAGAGGTGCGTTGAACACGATCTCGCGGGCATGCCCGCCGTCGGTGATCACGTCCTCGCGGCTCTTCATCGCCATCGGGGTCACCGAGGTCATCGGCTCGACGCCGGAGACGTCGACCGCGTCGAGCTGCTCGACGAAGGACAGGATGGCGTTGAGCTCGTCCTGGAGCGGTGCCACCTCCTCGTCGGTGACTGCGATCCGCGCCAGGTGCGCGATGCGCCGGACCGTCTTGGCGTCGACCGACATGGGCACTCCGTTCGGACAAGCGGGAGACCGGGCGCGACACGGCCCGGCGGCCGGGTCACGGCCGCGGGGCGCTATAGCACCGGCTTTCGCGCTGCCGCAACGGGCGGAGGGTCAGGCCGTCGGGATCCGCAGCGGCAGCGCCGCGATGGCGTTGGTGCGGGCGTTCGGCACCTCGATCAGCACCGCCCGGGGCTTGAAGTGGCGGCGCGCCTCCGAGCCGCCGAAGTAGAGGACCGCGGCGGCGGTCACCAGCATCAGCTTGTGCTTGCGCTCCATCCGCCGGCGCGCCGGCACGGGCGCGGGGGCCGCGTCCGGGCGGCCCGCGGCAGGGCGGATCCCGCGGCCGATGGCGAGGATCGCGTCCGCCGGCACGCGCCGGCGGGGCGCGGCATCGGTCGGGACGCTCCCGTCGCGGTCGAGGGCCGTCGCACCCGGGATCCGCGGCGCCGATCCGTCGGCGGGGCTTGGCTCCTGCCGGCCGGGAGCGAGCGCGAAGGGAAGGATGTCGGCAGCCACGGGCGACCTCGGTGAAGGGAGACGACAGGTTAACGCCTGGTTAATCCCACCGGCCCCGCCCCGCCATGTCAACCTTTCGTTAACCTTAACGCCGCCGGCCGCGGCGCGGCGCGACGGCCGCCCCGGCGGAGGGCGGCCGCCCTGGTTCTACTGCACCGTGACGGCGGTGCCCTTGTGCGGCACGATCACCTGCACGCCGCTGCCGTCCATGGCGGCGACGAAGCGGTCGGCGCTCGGATCGACGATCGGGAAGGAGCCGTAGTGGCAGGGGATCACGGCCTTGGGCTTGAAGAAGCGCGTGACGGCGAGCGCCGCGGTCTCCGCCCCCATGGTGAAGCGGTCGCCGACCGGCACCATCAGCACATCGGGGCGGTAGATCTCCTGGATCAGCGCCATGTCGCCGAAGATGTCGGTGTCGCCCATGTGGTAGACCGTCGGCTCGCCCTCGGCCCGCACGATCACGCCGTTCGGCAGCCCGAGCGGCACCGTCACCCCGGCCTCGCTCATGCCGGCCGAGTGGTCGGCCCGCACCAGGCTGACCCTGAAGCCCCCGACATCGACCGTGCCGCCGGTGTTCATCGGCTCGAACTGCGTCACGCCCTTCGAGGACAGCCACATGCACAGGTCGTAGTTGGTGACGACCTTGGCACCGGTCTCGGCGGCGATCTCGACCGTGTCGCCGACATGGTCGCCGTGGCCGTGGGTGATCAGGATGTGGGTCGCGCCCTCGGTCGCCGCCTTGCGGTCGCCCTCGAAGGCCGGGTTGCCGCTGAAGAACGGATCGATCAACACGTGAGCGCAGCCGAAATCGAGGCGGAAGGTGGAATGGCCGAACCAGGTGATGCGCATCGGATGGTCTCCGGGCGAGGATTTTTTCGGTGTGGGACTCGGCGGCAGCCCGCCCGGACGCTGCGGCGGGGCGGGGCCGGCACCGCCTACTTAACGCGCGGAGGCCGGCCGTGAACCGGGAGACGATCGCAGCCTTCGCGGCCGAGTCGCGCGGGGGCGCCCGCCTGCTCGGGCTCGACCTCGGCACCAAGACCATCGGGCTCGCCCTCTCGGACGTGCAGCGCCGGATCGCCTCGCCGCTGGAGACGATCAAGCGGGTCAAGTTCACGCCCGACGCGGCGACCCTGGCGGGGATCGCGACAAAGCACGGGGTCGGCGGGCTGGTGGTCGGGCTGCCCCTCAACATGGACGGCAGCGAGGGCCCGCGGGTGCAATCGACCCGGGCCTTCGTGCGCAACCTGAAGCCGATCCTGCCCCTGCCGGTCCTGTTCTGGGACGAGCGCCTGTCGACGGCGGCCGTCACCCGCACCCTGCTGGAGGCCGACGCCTCCCGGGCGCGCCGCGGCGAACTCGTCGACAAGCTGGCCGCCGCCTACATCCTGCAGGGCTGCCTGGATGTGCTGGACGGGCTGCGGGAGGAGGGGGAGGACGACTTTTCGGAAGGGTAGGGCGTGACGCCCAACCCTTCCTCCTCTGTGGCAGGGCTGTCCGTGAGAAGGAACGGCGCGGGTTTCCCCCTCTCCCCGCGGGCGGGGAGAGGACTTCATCGACCTTGTCGTCGATGAAGTGAGCGCAGGCGAAGGCCGAAGCGAGGGTGAGGGGGTGTTTCCGGAGGAGTCTTATCCGGAGACACCCCCTCACCCTCGCAGCGAACCTTGGGTTCGCTGCTCCCTGAGCCCCTTCGGAGCTCAGGCCTCTCCCCGCCCGCGGGGAGAGGGGAATGCCCGCGCCGTTCTTTTCCCCGGACAGTCCCACAAAGAAGGGGCAGGGGTCACGCGCTCGGCCGCAGCACCCTACTCGCCGGCCGCGCTCTTCGCCGCCGGCTTCTTCGCCGGAGCCTTCTTGGCGGCCGGCTTGGCGGCAGCGCTCTTAGCCGGGGTCTTGCGCGCCGCAGACTTCGGCTTCGCCTCGGCGGCCTCGTCGCCGGAGGCCTCCGTCTCGCCCTTCGCCGCAGCCTTCGCCTTGCCGGCGGCGGTCTTGCCGGCCGACGCCTTGGCCGGGGCCTTGCGCGCGCCCGCCTTCTTCTTCGTCCCACCCCCAGCCTCGCGGCGGGCCGCGATCAGCCGCAGGGCCTCGTCGAGCGTCACCGCCTCGGCATCGGCCCCATTCGGCAGGGTGGCGTTGATCTCGCCGTCGGTGACGTAGGCGCCGTAGCGGCCGGCCTTGACGGTGACGGGCTTGCCGCTGTCGGGCGCCGTGCCGATCAGCCGGCCGGGATCCTGCGCCGGGCGCCCGCCGCCCTGCTCCTTCTGGACGATCAGGTCGATGGCGCGGTTGGCGCCGACCTCCAGCACGTCGTCGTCCTTGCCGAGATTGGCGTAGGTCTTGCCGTGCTGCACGTAGGGACCGTAGCGGCCGATATTGGCCAGGATCGGCTCGCCGGTCTCCGGGTGGCGCGCCACCTCGCGCGGCAGCGAGAGGAGCTTCAAGGCCTTCTCGAGATCGACCGCCGACGGCGACAGACCCTTGGGCAGGGAGGAGCGCTTCGGCTTCTCCGCCCCCTTCTCGGCCGAGGCCTCGCCGAGTTGCAGGAACGGGCCGAAGCGGCCGTCGCGCAGGGTGACCGGCAGGCCGGTCTCGGGATCGTCGCCGAGCACCCGCACGCCGGGTTGGCCGCCCTCACTGGCCCCCTCGCCGTCGCCGTCGAGGCCTGTCGCGTTGAGCTGGCGGGTGTACTTGCACTCGGGATAGTTCGAGCAGCCAACGAAGGCGCCGAACTTGCCGAGCTTGAGCGAGAGCTGGCCGCTGGCGCAGTTCGGGCAGGCCCGCGGGTTCGAGCCGTCGGCCTTGGCCGGGAAGATGTGCTCGGCGAGCAGCCCGTTCAGCGCCTCCAGCACCTCCGTCGTGCGCAGTTCCTTGGTGCCGGCGATCGCCGCGGAGAAGTCGCGCCAGAAGTCGCGCAGCACCGCGCGCCAGTCGATCTCGGCGTTCGAGACGCGGTCGAGCTGCGTCTCGAGGTCGGCGGTGAAGTCGTACTCGACGTAGCGGCGAAAAAAGCTCTCGAGGAAGCCGGTGACGATCCGGCCCTTGTCCTCCGGCACCAGGCGCTTCTTGTCGATCTTGACGTATTCGCGGTCGCGCAGGACCTGGAGCACGGCGGCGTAGGTCGAGGGCCGGCCGATGCCGAGCTCCTCCATCCGCTTGACCAGGCTCGCCTCGGAGTAGCGCGGCGGCGGCTCGGTGAAGTGCTGGGTCGCGGCGATGCGCTCGCGGGTCAGCGCGTCGTCCTTGCGCATCGGCGGCAGGCGGCGCGATTCCTCGTCCTCCTCGTCGTCCTTGCCCTCCTGGTAGAGGGTGAGGAAGCCGTCGAACTTCACCACCTGGCCGGTGGCGCGCAGATCGATGCGACGCGGCCCGACCTGGGCCGCGATCTCGACCGTGGTGCGCTCGAGTTCCGCCGATTCCATCTGGCTCGCCACCGTGCGGGTCCAGATCAGCTCGTAGAGCTTGGCCTGCTCCGGATCGAGGAAGCGGGCGACCTCCTTGGGCAGCCGGCTGAGATCGGTCGGGCGCACCGCCTCGTGGGCTTCCTGCGCGTTCTTGGCCTTCACGCTGTACTTGCGCGGAGCGCCCGGCACGTAGGCGTCGCCGTACTCGGCGCCGATCACCTCGCGGGCCTGAGCGACCGCCTCGGGAGCCATGTCGACGCCGTCGGTCCGCATGTAGGTGATGAGGCCGACGGTCTCGCCGCCGATCTCGACGCCCTCGTAGAGGCGCTGGGCCACCCGCATCGTCTGGGCCGGGGCGAGGCCGAGCTTGCGCGAGGCCTCCTGCTGCAGGGTCGAGGTGGTGAAGGGCGGCTGGGGATGGCGCTTGGCGGGCTTGGCCTCGACCGAGGCGACCGTGAAGGTCGCGAGTTCCAGGTCGCGCCGGAAGGCCTCGGCCTCCTCGGCGGTGCCGACGTCGAGGCGCTGGATCCGCTTGCCGTCGGCGCCGACGAGGCGCGCCTCGAACACCGCGCCGTTCGCGGTCTTCAGCGTCGCGACGATCGACCAGTATTCCCGCGGCTTGAAGGTCTCGATCTCGCGCTCGCGGTCGCAGACGAGGCGGAGCGCCACCGACTGCACGCGGCCGGCCGAGCGGGCCCCCGGCAGCTTGCGCCACAGGACCGGCGAGAGGTTGAAGCCGACGAGGTAATCCAGCGCCCGGCGCGCCAGGTAGGCGTCGACCAGCGCCTGGTCGATCGCCCGCGGCTGGGCCATCGCGGTCGCGACCGCGTCCTTGGTGATGGCGTTGAAGGTGACGCGCTCGACGGCGACGTCCTTCAGCACTTTCTTGGCCTGCAGCGCCTCCAGCACGTGCCAGGAGATCGCCTCGCCCTCGCGGTCCGGGTCGGTCGCCAGGATCAGCGTGTCGGCGCCCTTCACCGCTTTCGCGATCTCGGCGACGCGTTTCGCCCCGCGATCCTCCAGCTCCCACAGCATATGGAAGTCCTGCTCGGGATCGACCGAGCCGTCTTTCGCCGGAAGATCCCGGATATGCCCGAACGAGGCCAGCACCTCGTAGTCGCTGCCGAGGTATTTATTGATCGTCTTGGCTTTGGCGGGCGACTCGACGACGACGACTTTCATGGACGGGCTGCCTCTTCGAAGAGCACACCGCGGCAGATCGGGCTTCAACTTGTGCGGGGCGGCCGGCGCGGATTTTGGCGTGGCGAAGCGGACAAGTGGGTGATGACGCGGCGGTTGTCAAATACCCCCGATGATCCGGATGCGTTCCGCAAAGGCCGTCCTTGCGGCCCGGGCCCGCGGCTCCTATAGCGCTCGTCTCAGGATGAGCACCCAGGCACCCCCCGGCTTCCCGCACCGCCACCTCCTCGGCATCGAGGGCCTCTCGCCCCTCGAGATCGCGGCGCTCCTCGACCGTGCCGACGAGGCCGTCGAGATCAGCCGCCAGGTCGAGAAGAAGCGCACGACCCTGCGCGGGCGCACCCAGATCAACCTGTTCTTCGAGCCCTCGACCCGGACGCAGTCCTCGTTCGAGCTGGCCGGCAAGCGCCTCGGCGCCGACGTGATGAACATGTCGGTCGCCTCCTCGTCGGTGAAGAAGGGCGAGACCCTGATCGACACCGCCGCGACCCTCAACGCGATGCGCCCCGACATCATCGTGGTGCGCCACCACCAGGCCGGCGCGGTGCATCTCCTCGCCCGCAAGGTCGATTGTTCTGTGGTCAATGCCGGCGACGGCGCCCACGAGCACCCGACCCAGGCGCTCCTCGACGCGCTGACGATCCGGCGCAACAAGGGCCGGGTCGAGGGGCTCACCGTCGCGATCTGCGGCGACGTCCTGCATTCGCGGGTGGCGCGCTCCAACATCATCCTGCTGATGGCGCTCGGCGCCCGGGTGCGGGTGATCGGCCCCTCGACCCTGCTGCCGCCCGGGCTGTCGCGCTTCGGCGTCGAGGTCTTCACCGACATGCGGGCGGGGCTCAAGGACGCCGACATCGTGATGATGCTGCGGCTCCAGCGCGAGCGGATGAACGGTTCCTTCGTGCCGTCGGTGAAGGAGTACTTCCGCTATTTCGGCCTCGACGGCGACAAGCTGCGCCACGCGAAACCCGACGCGCTCGTGATGCATCCCGGCCCGATGAACCGCGGCGTCGAGATCTCGTCCGAGGTCGCCGACGGGGCGCAGTCGCTGATCAGGGAGCAGGTCGAGATGGGGGTCGCGGTGCGGATGGCGGTGCTGGAAGCGCTGGCCATGCACCTGCCGAATGCGTGATGGGGATAGGCGCACCGGCCCAACCCTCCCCCCTCTGCGGGGGAGGGTGGCGAACGAAGTGAGACGGGAGAGGGGCAGCGCGACGGTGATCCAGCGCGCGCCCGCCAGAACGGTTCAGGTCTATCCGGAAACGGGGTTCCCCTCTCCCGCCCGGCTCCGCCGGGCACCCTCCCCCGCAGAGGGGGGAGGGATCAGGGGCGGCGAACTTGTGAGGAGGGGCGGGTGGAGCAGGAAAAGCGAAACCCAGTTTCCGAGCGGCTCCGCGATTTCGCCAAGGACCAGCGCATTCTTGCAACTCGCGCCGAAGCCCTGTTCTGGAGCCAGGTCCGCGCCGGCCGCCTCTCCGGCCACAAGTTCAAGCGTCAGGTTCCCATCACCCCCTACATCGTCGATTTCCTCTGCCCGTCGGCCCGCCTGATCGTCGAACTCGACGGCGAGCCGCACGACACCGCCGAACGCCGCAGGCGTGACGCGACCCGGGATGCCTGGCTCCGAAGCCAGACTTTCGAAATCATGCGGTTCACGAACGAAGCCTTCCTCGGCAATCCCCTGCGAGCGCTCGACACCGTGCTCGCCGCGATCGAGCAACGCTCCGCCATGCCTCCGCCGAACCCCGAGCGGCCCATCCGATGACGACACTCCTCCTCCTCACCAACGCCCACCTGATCGACCCCGCCACCGGCCGCGAGGGCCCGGGCGCGGTGCTCGTCCGCGACGATCGCATCGCCGACGTGCACTGGGGCACGCCCGCCTCCGTGCCCGAGGGCGCCGAGGTGATCGAGTGCGGGGGCCAGGTGCTCACCGCCGGCCTCGTGGATCTGCGCGCCTTCGTCGGCGAGCCGGGGGCCGAGCACCGCGAGACCCTGGCGAGCGCCAGCGCCGCGGCCGCCGCCGGCGGCGTGACCACGCTCGTGTGCATGCCCGACACCAACCCGCCGATCGACGATCCGGCCATCGTCGACTTCGTGCTGCGGCGCGCCCGCGATACCGCCAGCACCCACGTGCTGCCGGCCGCCGCCATCACCAAGGGGCTCGCCGGCCAGGTGATGACGGAGTTCGGCCTGCTCACCGAGGCCGGCGCCGTCGCCTTCACCGACGGCCTCAAGGCCGTCACCAACGCCCAGGTGATGCGCCGCGCGCTCACCTATGCCCGCGATTTCGGCGTGCTCCTGATGCAGCACGTCGAGGAGCCGACGCTGGTCGGCGACGGGGTGATGAACGAGGGCGAGATGGCCTCGCGGCTGGGGCTCCACGGCATCCCGCGCGAGGCCGAGACGATTCTCCTGGAACGCGACATCCGCCTCGTGCGCCTCACCGGCGGGCGCTACCACGCGGCGATGATCTCCTGCGCCGATTCGGTCGAGATCGTGCGGCGGGCGAAGGAGGCCGGCCTGCCGGTGACCTGCGGCGTCTCGGTCAACAACCTGGTGCTGAACGAGAACGACATTGGCCACTACCGCACCTTCTGCAAGCTCTCGCCTCCCTTGCGCACGGAAGCCGACCGCCAGGCCGTGGTGGCGGCGCTCAACGAGGGGGTGATCGACGTGATCGTCTCCGACCACAACCCGCAGGACGTCGAGACCAAGCGCCTCCCCTTCGCCGAGGCCGCCGACGGGGCCCTCGGGATCGAGACGCTGCTCGCCGCCTCCTTACGCCTGGTGCATGCCGGCGACATCGCGCTGCCGCGGCTGCTTGCGGCCCTCTCGGCGGCGCCGTCGCGGGTCCTCGGCCGCGAGACCGGGCACCTCAGGCCGGGCGCCCCGGCCGACCTCGTGCTGATCGACCCCGACGCGCCCTACGTCCTCGACAAGCGGCAACTGAAATCGCGTTCGAAGAACTCGCCCTTCGACGAGGCCCGGCTCCAGGGGCAGGCCGCCCTCACCATGGTCGCCGGCCGCATCGTCCATCGCCTCGAGGAGACGCGCTGATGGCGCCGGACTGGACGCAGATCGCCCTCTGGCTCGCCGTCGGCTACCTGTTCGGGGCGATCCCCTTCGGGCTGATCCTCACGCGCTTCGCCGGCCTCGGCGACGTACGGGCGATCGGGTCGGGCAATATCGGCGCCACCAACGTGCTGCGCACCGGCCGCAAGGGTCTCGCCGCCGCGACTTTGCTCGGCGACGCGCTCAAGGGCACCGTCGCGGTGCTGATCGCGTCCCGGTTCGGTGGCCAGGAGGCGGCGCTGGCCGCCGGGCTCGGCGCCTTCCTCGGCCACCTCTTCCCGGTCTGGCTCGGCTTCAAGGGCGGCAAGGGTGTCGCCACCTTCATCGGCGTGCTGCTCGGGCTGTTTCCCCTCGGGGTCCTGGTCTTCGCGGTGGTCTGGCTCGGCCTCGCCTTCCTGCTGCGCTACTCCTCGGCCTCGGCGCTCGCCGCCTCGGCCGCCACCCCCGCCGCCCTGTGGGCGTTCGGGCAGGGTCGCCTCGCCGTGCTGTTCTGCGTGCTCGCCCTGCTGCTATGGTGGAAGCACGCGCCCAATATCCGCCGCCTCGCCGCGGGGACCGAGGGGCGCATCGGGCAGAAGGGCTGAAGGTCTGACATCGACCCTCACCCAGAGGGAGAGGGCCGTGACCTTAAGCGACGCGCAGCGCCTCGACTGGCTCCGGCTGATCCGCTCCGAGGGCGTCGGCCCGCGCACCTTCCGGGGATTGGTGAACAAGTTCGGCGGCGCCGGCCCCGCGCTGAAGGCCCTGCCGGGCCTCGCCAAGGCCCGGGGCAAACCGATCCGGGTGACCACCAAGGCCGAGGCCGAGCGCGAGATCGCGGCGGCCGCCCGCCTCGGCGCCCGGTTCGTGGCGATGGGCGAGCCCGATTACCCGCTGCCGCTCCAGGCCACCGCCGACGCGCCGCCGCTGATCTCCTTACGCGGCGACGCCGCCTGCCTGAGGCGGCCGGCGGTCGCCATCGTCGGCTCACGCAATGCCTCCGCCGCCGGCCTCACCTTCACCGAGCGGCTGTCGCACGCGCTCGGCGCCGAGGGGATGGTGATCGTCTCAGGGTTGGCCCGCGGCGTCGATGCCCGTGCCCACAAGGCGGCGCTCGCGACCGGCACCGTCGCGGTGCTCGCCGGCGGACACGACAGGATCTATCCGTCCGAGCACGAGGAGTTGGTCGCGCGCATCCTCGATAACGGCGGCGCGGTCGTCGCCGAGATGCCGATCGGCTGGGAACCCCGCGGCCGCGACTTCCCGCGCCGCAACCGCATCATCTCCGGCCTTTCCCTCGGCACTGTCGTCGTGGAGGCAGCGCGGCGCTCCGGCTCGCTCATCACCGCCCGTTTCGCCCTGGAGCAGGGTCGCGAGGTCTTCGCCGTCCCGGGTTCGCCCCTCGATCCCCGGGCCGAGGGCACCAACGACCTCATCCGCGACGGCGCCACGCTCTGCGCCGCCCCCGAGCACGTGATGGCGGTGCTGGCGCCCCTGATCGGGGGACCTGCCCCCGACACCGGGGCCGAGGATGCGGCGGACCGGCCGGAGCCCGCGCTCTACTGGGACGAAATCGACTTCTCCGCCGAGGAGCCCGTCACCGCCATGGCGGCCGAGCCGGCGCAGCGCCCTCTCGACGAGGCACCCGCGCGACCCGGGCCGCGGGAGGAGCGCACCATCCTGCTCGAACTCCGCGGGCCGTCGCCGGTGCCGGTCGACGCGCTCGCGCGCCAGGCCGGGATGCCGGCGCGGGTGGTTCAGGGCTTGTTGATGGAGCTGGAACTCGACGGGAAGATCTGGCGGCATCCGGGTGGGGCGGTATCGCTGCGGTGAGAGCGGAAGTCGAGATCATGTTGTGATCTGCACTCATGCTTCCAAGTAGCGCGCTTCCCCTCTCCCGTTTGGGAGAGGGGTCAGGGGTGAGGGTGACACGCTTCAGTGTGAATCGCTGAGCGTCGTGCGGGTAGCTCAACTGTCCAGGAACATTGCGGAGACCGAGCCACCCTCGCGCGATCTTCGATCGCCCCGACCCCTCTCCCACGCCTTGCAGCGATACCGGGCAAGGATCTCTGGCAAGCCCGGCATCGCCTGGAGAGGGGATCCCGCGACTTTCTCGTTGTACGATAACCCTATGACAGCCCTTCACCTCGGTGCATCGCCTCCACCCTGTCCGTGAACCGCCCATCCGGCCCGTGCAGCACCAGGGCCGGCATCAGGACGAACGGCGCCCGGCTGCCGCGTACCCCCGCCACCAGCACCCGGATCGCCGCGGTATCCGCCCGCGGCTGAACCGGCGTGACCTGGATCCCGCCGAACCGTCCCGCCAGCGCGTCGAGGCAGGCGGGGAGGGCGTCGGCCCGGTGGATCAGCACCAGCCGGCCGCCGGGACGCAGCAGGTCGGCACAGGTGCGCAGCCATGCCTCCAATCCGCCGGGCTCGGAGAAGCCGTGCGCCGCGGCCCGGGCCGCCACCGGCGAGGCGCGATGCCGGCCGGGCTCGAAGAAGGGTGGGTTGGTGAGCAGCAGATCGACCGAATCGGGAAGGAGGCCTGCGCTCCGTCGCTCGCGGCCCTGCGCCGTCACGTCGGCCTCGATCACCCGGACGCGGGCCGATAGTCCGTTCTCCTCCGCGTTGAGGCAAGCCAGCGCCGCGGCCTCCGGGTCGCGCTCGACCAGCATCACCCGCGTCTCCGGGCAGGCGCGAGCGACCGCGAGCCCGACCGCGCCGGTGCCCGCGCCCAGATCGCACACCGTCTCGCCGGCTTGCGCGCCGGCGCTCGCGGCGAGCAGCACCGCGTCGGTCCCGGCCCGGTGGGCACCCCGCGGCGGCTGGCGCAAGGTGAGACACCCGCCGAGCCAGGCTTCGGCGGGGGGAGGGGCGTCGGCCGCGCTGCTCACGGGTGGCGCAGCTCGTGCGCGAGGCCCGCATCGGTGAGGATGCGCCGGGCCTGGCGCGCATGGTCCTCCGGCACCAGGAGCCGGCGCGGGAAGGCGCCGATCATCCCCTCCATCACGCTGATGTGGTTGTCGGCGACCAGTACCGGGATCTCGGCGCCGGTGAGGAGGGATTCCGCGAAGCCGATCAGGACGAGGTCGTTGGTGCGGATCAGCTCGATCATGGTGCGGCACAGGGTCCCTGTTCGGATCGCGGCGGCCATACCACACAAGCGCGCCGGTTGCGCCGCATCCCCAGGCCGCGGGGCCGGCAACCAGGCCTTGCGGCAGCTTGCGTGTTGCCGCCGGGGGCGCTCGCGTGCCAAAGGGGGCGGGAGTTGATCGAGATGCCCCGCGGTTCGGGGCCGTCTCCGAGGAGATCGCGCGGGCGTGGGCGTCGTACTTCCCCTTCAGGACAGACCCTCCGATCCGGAGGCCAGCCTCGACGCCCTGGTGGGCCTCGTGGCGGGCGGGATGGAGCGCGTCAACGCGATGATCCTGTCGCGCACCGGCTCCGACGTGACGATGATCCCGGAGGTCGCCAACCACCTGATCTCCTCGGGCGGCAAGCGCCTGCGCCCGATCCTGACCCTCGCGACCGCGTCGCTGGCCGGCTACGACCCGGCCGCCGACGGCGACGTGAAGCTCGCCGCCAGCGTCGAGTTCATGCACACCGCGACGCTGCTCCACGACGACGTCGTCGACGAGAGCGACATGCGCCGCGGCAAGGTCGCGGCCCGGATCAAGTGGGGCAACGAGGCCAGCGTCCTCGTCGGCGACTTCCTGCTCGGCCAGGCCTTCAAGATGATGGTCGAGGTCGGCTCGCTGCGCGCCCTCGACATCCTCTCCTCCGCCGCCTCGGTGATCGCCGAGGGCGAGGTAATGCAGCTCACCGCCGCCCGCTCGACCGAGACCACCGAGGACGAGTACCTGGCGGTGATCCGGGCGAAGACCGCCGAGCTGTTCGCCGCCGCCTGCGAGGTCGGCCCGGTCATCGCCGAGCGGCCGACGGCCGAGATCGCCGCCTGCCGCAGCTACGGCATGAATCTCGGCATCGCCTTCCAGCTCGTCGACGACGCCCTCGATTACGGCGGCACCAGCGCCGATCTCGGCAAGAACGTCGGCGACGATTTTCGCGAGGGCAAGATCACCCTGCCGGTGGTGCTGTCGTTCCGCCGCGGCAGCGACGAGGAGCGGGCCTTCTGGCGCCGCACCCTGGAGCGCCAGGAGATCGAGGAGCCCCGCGACCTCGACGCGGCGCTCGCGATCATGCGCCGCCACTCCGCTCTCGAGGATACGATCGAGCGCGCCCGCCATTACGGCGACAGGGCGAAGGACGCGCTGGCGCCCTTTCCGGCCTCGCCGATGAAGCAGGCACTGCTCGAAGCGGTGGATTTCTGCATCGCCCGGGCGCGCTGAGGCGCCTGCGCCGGCAATTCTTCGATCGACCGTGCCGATCGATCGGGCACGCAAGCCGACACCGTCACGTCATCCCGGGTTCCGCTGCGCGGCCCCGGGATGACGCTGAGGGTATCAGGTTCGTCGGGCAGGTCGAACACGCCCTCGGCTGACAGGAGGGGTCGCGGCCCACCTCGCCGCGCGCTCAGCGCAGCAAAGTCGCCCGCACCCACCAGCCTGCTTGCGCCGCCGCGATCGCCCGCGCCGCCCGCACCGCCTCGGAACGGTAGCCGAACAGCCCGAACACCGTCGCACCCGACCCCGACATCCGGGCGAGCCGGCAGCCGGCCTGGTCGCGCAGGGCCGCCAGCGTGTCGCCGATCACCGGGGCGACCGTGAGGGCCGGGGCCTCGAGGTCGTTGCGGGCAGGCCCGATGCGGGCGAAGAGCGCATCGAGACCGTCCGCCCCATCAATGTCCGGATGCTTTTCGGCGGCGCGGGGATGCGCCTCGCCGACCGTGAGCCCGAGGGCGCGGAAGACCGGCGCGGTCTCGACCGGTACGCCAGGGTTGATCAGCACCGCCGGCACCGGGGCCAGGGCGAGGGCCGGGCCGACCGCCTCGCCGGCCCCGCGCATCATCCGGGCGCGGGGATCGAGGCAGACCGGCACGTCGGCGCCGGTGCGGCGCGCCGCCGCCATCAGGGCCGGGTGATCGGGGGTAAGACCGTTGAGGCGGCCGAGCAGCCGCAGGGCCGCGGCCGCATCCGACGAGCCGCCGCCGATCCCCGCCGCCACCGGCAGGCGCTTCACGAGGTGGAACCGCCCGAGCGTCAGTCCGGGGATCTCGGCGGCGAGGTGGCGGGCCGCCCGCATCACCAGGTTGTCGTCGGTCGGTCCGGCGGGCCCCGCGGTCGGGCCGGTGACGACGAGATCGAGCGCCGGCTCCGGCTCCAGGGTCAGGAGATCGCCGGCATTGGACCCCGCGAACACCACCAGGCTCTCCAACTCGTGGTAGCCGTCGCCGGGGCGCCGGCCGAGGACGTGCAGGGTCAGGTTGATCTTGGCGGGCGCGCGGGTCGTGAGGGGGAGCACGGCGACGTCTCTCGAACGGGCAAGGTCATTGAACGGCGAAGGGGCGCGGCGCCTGTCCGGCGCCGCGCCCGCGATGTCGTCTCGATGCTGGGAGAGCAGGGGCGTTCAGCCCCCGCTCTTCGTCTCGGTGCCCATCGCCGGCGGCTCCGTCGGGGCCGGGGCGCCCTTCGGCATCTCGGGCTGGGGCGCGGAGGCGGGCTGGCTCTCGGCGGTCGCGGCGGGCTTCTCCAGCTCCGGTAGCCCGTCCTTGAGCTTGGCCTCGATCTTGGCCAGGTCCTCCGGCTCGGGGTTCAGGTCCTTGGCGTGCTGCCACTGGAACTTGCCCTCGAGGCGCCGGCCGCTGCGCCAGTAGGCGTCGCCGAGGTGGTCGTTGATGGTGGGGTCGCCCGGCTTCAGCTCGATCGCCTTCTCGAGCTCGCGCACCGCGTCGTCCCAGCGGCCGAGGCGGAAATAGGCCCAGCCGAGGCTGTCGATGATCATGCCGTCGCGCGGCTGGAGGTCGACCGCCTGCTTCAGCATGCGGAACGCCTCGTCGATGTTCATGTTCTGGTCGACCCAGGAATAGGCGAGATAGTTCAGCACCTGGGCGCGGCCGTTCGGCTGCGTCGCCGGCACGAGGTCGAGCGCCTTCTTCAGGTCGGCCTCGGCCTTCGGCCACTCCTTGGCGCGCTCGTATGACGTGCCGCGGAAGTAGTACAGGGTCCAGTAGTTGCGCGCCGGCTGGTCGCCGATCAGGTCGATCGCCTTGGTGTAGGTCTGGGCCGACTCGGCGTACTTCTTGCGCGAGCGCTGGACGTTGCCGAGCGCCGAGATCACGTCGATGTCGTTGGGATAGGTCTTGGCGACTTGGTCGAGATGGGCGATCGCCTCCTCGCCCTTGCCCATCTGCTCGAGGTTGAGGCCGATCTGGATGTCGGCGTTGAGCTTGAGCGGCGAGGAGGCCGGCATGCGGGCGAAGACCTCGTTCGCCCGGTCGGGCGCCTTCATCCGCTCCAGCGTGTCGGCGAGCGTCAGCAGCGCCAGCGAGTG
Organism: Methylobacterium sp. 17Sr1-1; assembly: GCF_003173775.1. NCBI lineage: Bacteria > Pseudomonadati > Pseudomonadota > Alphaproteobacteria > Hyphomicrobiales > Methylobacteriaceae > Methylobacterium > Methylobacterium sp. 17Sr1-1. Next base: position 5,245,524 of record NZ_CP029552.1, read on the forward strand.
CTCGGGGGCGAGGTAGAGGGCGAGGCGCAGGTAGACGACCGCCGGCAGTTCGTCGCCCTGCGAGGTCCCGGCCGAGCCGAGGCCGTAGAGCACCTCCGCCGCGCCTTCCTGGGCCGAGCCGATCAGCGGCGTGAGCGGCTTGCCGGCCTTCAGCTTGTCGAGGGCGTCGCGCACGATCGGGTGGCGCGGCAGGACGTTGTCGAATTCCTGGTAGGCCGCCACCGCGAGGTCGGGCCGGCCGGATTCGGCCTCGAAGCGGCCGTAGGCGTCGACGATGCGCAGGGTGTTGCGGTCGGCATCGTAGGCCGCCTTCAGCCGACGCTCCGCCTCGACCTTGTCGCCGACGAGCGCCGCGATCAGCCCGGCGTGGTAATCGCGAAAGACGTTGTAGTAGCGCTCGCCCTTCAGCTTGTTGATGGTCTCGAGCGCCTTCTTGCCCTCGCCGGCGCCGGCATAGGACCATGCCGTCAGGAGGGTCGAGGTCAGGTCGGCCGCCGCGCCCTTGCCGCCGCGCTGCAGGTTCTGGCGCGCCGCGGCGAATTGCTTGGCCTTGATCTTCTGCACGCCGAGCGCGAGCTGGGCGAGGCCGTTGGCGCCGTCCCGCGCCGTCAGGCGCTCGGCGGCGCGGAACGCCTCCGGCAGCGAGCCGTCGGCGAGCAGGGCCACGAAGGAGCGTTCGAGCAGCTCGGCGTTGCGGGGGTCGCCCTTCACCGCCTCGCGGTAATAGGTGGCGGCGGCGGCCGTGTCGCGGGAGGCGCCGGCGATGTAGGCGGCGAGGAAGTTGCCTTCCAGCGAATCCGCCGGCTCGTAGGCCTGCGGAGCGGCGATCTCCCGCGCCGGCAGCCGGGCCGCGAGGGCCGGCGCCGTCGAGGCGGCGAGAAGCAGGGCCAGCGCGGCGCGCGCAACTCCGCGGCGGGGGGCGGGGATTCGGGTCTTGAGCACCAAACTCGTGGCTCCGTGATCGCGCCGGCCGCGGCGCCGGCACGCGAAATCGGCGGGACATTGGACCCTGCGCGGGGCAGCGGCAAGACCAAACGGCGGCGGCGATGTGTCGGGGGCTGCTGCCGGGGCGGGCCGGGCGGGCCGTCCGTGCCGGCCCGAGGATGGCCCTCCCGCGGCTCGAGATTCAGGGTGTAAGACCTATCTTAAGCAATCGCCGCGATAGAGTCGTTAGATTGCTCAAGTCGACCGTCAGAGCCGCCAAACATGTCGCTGCGTAGACAAATATTCCTCATCCTGGGCCTGATCGGCTGCCTGCTGGTCTGGCTCGCGGGTTATCAGGTCACTGACGCCTGGAACCAGGCCGACATCATGCGGCGGGCGGCGGAGGCCAACCGGGTGACTGACGGGCTCGCCGCCGCCGCCGCGTCGCTGGCAGCCGAGCGGGGCCTGACCAACGGCTGGCTCGCCAAGCCGCCGGCGGCCGGAGAACTCCCGACCCTGGCACGTTTGCGCGAGGAGGGGGACCGCCAGCTCGCCCTCTCCCTGGAGACCCTGCGGCAGGACGGAGCGGCCGCGACGGCGGCGACGGCCCTCGGCGAGGCGCGCCGCGACCTCGCGGACCTGCGCCGGCGGGTCGACCGCGTGCTCGCCGGCACGCCCGATGCCGACCTGACGGCGGCCTGGTTCCCGGCCGCGACCGGCGTGATCGCCCGCGAACAGGCCCTGTTCGACGCGGTGCGGGCCGGCCTCGCCGGCTCGGTGCCCGGCGCACTGCATCACGGGCTCGATATCAAGCGCGCCCTGTGGGATGCGGGCGAGTTCGCGGGCCGCGAGCGCGGCCGGCTCAACGCCGCCATCGCCGGGCGGCAGGCGCTTCCCGTCGAGCAGGTCCGCGCGCTTTCCGGGCTCGCCGGGCGGGTCGAGGCCGCTTTGGCCCAGGCCCGCGCCTCCGGGCCGGCCCTCTCGCCGGAATTCCGGACCGCGCTGGCGTCGGCCTCGCGCCGGGCCGAGGCGTTCGAGGCGACCCGCGCGGCGGTGATCCGGGCCGGCGCGGCGCGCGAGCCCTACCCCGTCACGGCGGAGGAGTGGTTCCGGCAGGCGAGCGACGTCGTCGCCGGCATCGCCGAGGCCCGGGCAGCGGCCACCGCGTCGCTCGGTGCGATCGTGGCGGCGGAGAGCCGGGCCGCCGAGACCTGGCTGCTCGCCGCGCTGGCGATCCTCGCCGGCGCCTGCGCGGCGGTCGGCGGCGGCGCGCTGATGCTGGTGCGCGGCGTGACCGGGCCTCTCGCCCGGATGATCGAGGCGATGCGCCGCCTCACCGCCGGCGATCTCGCGGTCGCGGTACCGGCGGCCTCGTCCCGCAGCGAGATCGGCGCGATGGCGACGGCGATGGTGCAATTGCGCGACGGCCTCGCCCGCGCCGCCGCCCTGGAGCAGGAGGCGGCCGCCGCCCGCGAAGGGGCCGAGGCTCAGCGCCGCGCGGCGCTGCGCGAGCTCGCCGACCGGTTCGAGAGCTCGGTCGGCGGCGTGCTGGCGGCGGTGACCGCCGCCTCGTCCGAGATGGAGGCCACGGCGCGCGGCATGAGCGACATCGCCGGCCGCACCGCCGACCAGAGCACCAGCGTCGCCGCCGCCGCCGAGGAGGCTTCCTCGAACGTCGCAACCGTCGCGGCGGCGGCGGGCCAGCTCGGCGCCTCGGTGCACGAGATCGGCGGCCGGGCCGGCACCTCCGCCGAGATGGCCCGGGCCGCAGCCGAGGCCGCCGGCCAGACCGCGCGTCTCGTCCACGAGCTGCGCCAGGGCGCGGCGCGGATCGGCGACGTGCTCGGCCTGATCTCGTCGATCGCCGACCAGACCAACCTGCTGGCGCTCAACGCCACGATCGAGGCGGCGCGGGCGGGTGCGGCGGGCCGGGGCTTCGCGGTGGTGGCCGCCGAGGTCAAGGCGCTCGCCGGCCAGACCGGCCGCGCCACCGCGGAGATCGCCGACCAGGTCGCCCGCATCCAGGGCTCGACCGAGCAGGCCGTCGCGGCGATCGGCGGCATCGCCGGGCAGATCGGCGAGATCAGCGCGGCCTCGACCGCCATCGCGGCGGCGGTGGAGGAGCAGGGCGCGGCGACCCGGGAGATCGTCCGCACCATCTCGGAGGCCGCCAAGGGCACGGACGAGGTGACGGGCAGCGTCGTGCGGGTCGCGGGCGCGGCCGACGAGACGGGGGCCGCGGCGAGCCAGGTCCTGTCGGCGGCGAGCGAGCTGTCGCGCCAGTCGGAGCACCTGCGCGGGGAGGTCGGGCGGTTCCTGACGACCGTCAGGGCGGCGTGAGTTCCGAGGGCCGGAGGTCCGTTGAACGCCCGTTCATCGAACTCTCGCCGTCGTCCCGGCGCTCGCTGGCCGGGCGACAGAGCGCCGATCAGGCACCCGCCTGTTGCCCAGGGGAGAGCACCCCGCGTTCCCCGAGGCGAGGGCCACCAACGGCCAAAAGACCTGCGCGGACCGGCCCGGAAGAGCTGGCCCGCGCAGGCCGCGATCAGTGTCCGTGCGCGTGCTCCCGCACCGGCTCCGGCGCCTGCACCGCCCCCGCCTCGTTCTCCGCCCGCACCCGGCGGCGCTGGAAGAACCGCATCGCGACGACGAAGAAGACCGGGACCAGGATCACCGCCAGCACGGTGGCGGAGATCATCCCGCCCATCACGCCGGTGCCGATCGCCTGCTGGCTCTTCGAGGCCGCGCCGGTCGCGATGGCGAGGGGCACGACGCCGAAGATGAAGGCGAGCGAGGTCATCACGATCGGCCGGAAGCGCAGGCGCGACGCCTCGACCGTCGCCGGAACGAGCTTCGTGCCGGGCTTCCACAGTTCGCGGGCGAACTCGATGATCAGGATCGCGTTCTTCGCCGACAGGCCGATGATCGTGATGAGGCCGATCTTGAAGTAGACGTCGTTCGGCATCTCGCGGATCAGCACGCCGGCGACCGAGCCGATGACGCCGAGGGGGATGACCAGCATCACCGCGAGCGGGATCGACCAGCTCTCATACAGGGCCGCGAGGCACAGGAACACGATCAGGACCGAGAGCGCCAGCAGCAGCGTCGCCTGCGAGCCGGCCTGCTTCTCCTGCAGCGACTGCCCGGTCCAGGTATAGCCGAAGCCCTTCGGCAGCTGCGTCATCAGCCGCTCCATCTCGGCGATCGCCTCGCCGGAGGTGAAGCCCGCCGCCGGCTCGCCGGTGAAGCGGACCGACTGGTAGCCGTTGAAGCCGATGATCTGGGCCGGGCCGACGCTCCATTTCAGGTCGGCGAAGGACGACATCGGCACCATCGTGCCGAGGTGGTTCTTAACGCTGTAGTTCAGCAGGTCGGTGGCGTTGAGGCGCTGGCCGTCCTCGGCCTGGACGATCACCCGCTGCATCTTGCCCCGGTTGGGGAAGTCGTTGGTGTAGACCGAGCCGAGATTGACCTGGATCGTGTCGTTGATGTCGGCGAACGAGACGCCGAGCGCCGCCGCCTTCTCGCGGTCGATCACCAGTTCGGCCTGCGGCGCGGGCGGCAGGCCCTCGACGTAGACGTTCTTCAGGATCGGGCTCTTGCGGGCGAGCGCCAGCAGCTGCTCCTGGGCCGCCATCAGGGCGGCGTAGCCCTTCTGGGCCCGGTCCTGGAGGCGGAAGCTGAAGCCCGAGGCGTTGCCGAGGTTGTCGATCGGCGGCGGCTCCAGCGCCTGGATCACCGCGTCGCGGTAGCTCGCCATCGCCTTGTTGGTGCCGACGACCAGCGCCGCGGCCGACTGGTCCTTGCCGCGCTCCGACCAGGGCTTGAGCGTGACGAAGGCCTGCGAGGTCATCTGGCCCTGCCCCGAGAACGAGAAGCCGTTGACGATCGTGACGGTCGCCACGCCCGGCTGGGCCATCAGGTGCTCCTCGGTCTTCTTCACCGCGGCCAGCGTGCGGTTGAACGACGAGCCCGGCGGGGTCTGGATGTCGACGGTGAAGAAGCCCTGGTCCTCGACCGGCAGGAAGCCCTCGGGCAGGCGCACGAAGGCGTAGGCCACGCCCGCGACCAGGATCAGGTAGACGACCATCATCCGGCCGGATTTGGCGACCGCCCAGGCGACGCCGCGGCCGTAGCGCGCGGTCTCGCGGTCGACGATCCGGTTGAACCAGCCGAAGAAGCCGCGCTTGGCGTGGTGGTGGCCGGGCTCGACGGGCTTCAGGAGCGTGGCGCAGAGGGCCGGGGTGAGCGAGAGCGCCAGGAAGGCCGAGAAGGCGATCGAGGTCACCATCGCGATCGAGAACTGGCGGTAGATGATGCCGACGGAGCCGGGGAAGAACGCCATCGGGATGAACACCGCGACGACCACCAGCGTGATGCCGATGATCGCGCCGGTGATCTGGCCCATCGCCTTGCGGGTCGCCTCCTTCGGCGACAGGCCCTCCTCGGACATGATCCGCTCGACGTTCTCGACCACCACGATCGCGTCGTCGACCAGGATGCCGATGGCGAGCACCATGCCGAACATGGTGAGCACGTTGATCGAGAAGCCGGCGAGCAGCATGATCGTGCAGGTGCCGAGCAGCGCGATCGGCACCACGATCGTCGGGATCAGGGTGTAGCGGATGTTCTGCAGGAACAGGAACATCACGATGAACACCAGCACCACCGCCTCGACGAGGGTGTGCAGCACCTTCTCGATCGAGGCCTCGACCGCCGGCGTGATGTCGTAGGGGATGTCCCACTTCACCGTGTCGGGGAAGAACTGCGACAGCTCCTCCATCTTGGCGCGGATCGCCTTGGCGGTGTCGAGCGCGTTGCCGTCGGGGGCGAGCGTCACCGAGATGCCGGCGGCGGGCCCGCCGTTGAGCCGGGTGGTGAACTTGTAATCCTCGCCGCCGAGCTCGATCCGGGCGACGTCGCGCAGCCGCACGGTCGAGCCGTCGGGATTCGCCCGCAGCACGATCGCGCCGAACTCCTCCGGCGCCCGCATCTGGCCCTTCACGACGATCGGGAAGTTGACCTTGTGGACCTCCGGGCTCGGCTGGGCGCCGACGGCGCCGGACGCGATCTGGACGTTCTGGCGCGTGATCGCCTGGGTCACGTCGGAGGCGTTGAGCGACAGGCCGCGCAGCTTGTCGGGGTCGATCCAGACGCGCAACGAGCGCTCGGTCGAGTACAGGGTGGCGCGGCCGACGCCCGGGATGCGGCGGATCTCGTTGATGACGTTGCGGATGAGGAAGTCGCCGAGCGCGACCTCGTCCATCGACCCGTCCTTGGAGACCAGCGTGATGATGTTGAGGGTCGCCGCCGAGGCCTCCTCGACCAGGATACCCTGCTGGCGCACCTCCGCCGGAAGCCGCGCCTCGACGCGCTTGAGGCGGTTCTGCACCTCGACGCCGGCATAGCCCGGATCGGTGCCGGGCTCGAAGTTCGCCGTGATCTCGACGACGCCGAACGAGTCGCTCGCCGATTCGAAGCTCTGGATGTTGGCCGCGCCGTTCAGCTCATCCTCGATGAGGCGCGTCGTGCCGGTATAGAGGTCCTCGACCGAGGCGCCCGGGAAGGCGGTCGAGAGGGCGATCGAGGGCGGCGCGATGATCGGGTACTGCGCCACCGGCAGCATCGGGATCGTCAGGACGCCGCCGAGGCAGATGAACAGCGCGACGACCCAGGCGAAGATCGGCCGGTCGATGAAGAAGCTCGCCACGATGGTGCCTCCTCAGCGCTGCTCGGTCGAGGCGGGCTGGCGCCCGGCCCCGGCCGCGGCCATGGTGGTGGTCTCGAACGGCACCGCGGCGACCTTGGTGCCGGCGACGATCTTCTGGAAGCCCTCGGCGACGACCCGGTCGCCGGCCTTGAGCCCGTCGCGGATCACCCACTGGCCCTCGACGACGGGACCGACCTCGACCGGCTGGAGCACCACCTTCTCATCGGGGCCGACGAGCCAGACCTGGGCGCGGCCGTCGTTGGAGCGGTGCACCGCCTGCTGCGGCACCGCGATGGCGTCGGAATCGATGCCCTGCTTGATCCGGGCGCGAACGTACATGCCGGGGAAGAGCTCGCCGTGCGGGTTCGGCACCACGGCGCGGAGCGTCACCTGGCCGGTGCTCGGATCGGCGGTCACGTCGGAGAACAGCAGCCGGCCGGGCTCGGGGTAGAGCGAGCCGTCATCCATGATCACGCGCACGCTCGCCACGTCGGCGGCGAGGCGGTCGAGCTCGCCGCTGGCGAGGTCCCGGCGCAGCTTGTTCAACTCACCGACCGACTGGGTGATGTCGACGTAGATCGGGTCGAGCTGCTGGACGGTCGCCAGGTTGCTGGCGCCGCCCTGCTCGACGAGCGCTCCTTCCGTCACCAGCGCCCGGCCGATGCGGCCCGAGATCGGCGCCCGGACGTCCGTGTAGCCGAGGTTGAGCTGGGCGCGGTCCCGCGCCGCCTTGGCGCCGGCGACCTCGGCCTCGGCCTGCTTCTGGCCCGCGAAGGCGGCGTCGTACTGGGCCTGGCTCGCGGTCTGGCGCGAGAGCAGGGTCTCCAGGCGCTCGGCCTGCTGGCGGGCGAGCACGAGGGCGGCCTCCGCCTTGGCCAGCGTCGCCTCGGCGCTGGCGAGATCGGCGCGGAACGGCATCGGGTCGATCTTGTAGAGGACGTCGCCCTCCTTGACCTGGCTGCCCTGCTCGAAGGTGCGCTTGATCACGAGGCCGGCGACGCGGGCGCGCACCTCGGCGATGCGGGTCGGCGCGGCGCGGCCCGGCAGGTCGCGCTCGTAGGGGATCGGCTGGTGCTTGACCGTGACGATCGAGACTTCCGGCGGGGCGGTCGGGGCCGCGGGGGCGGCGGCCTGCTCGGCCGGCTTGCAGGCGGCGAGCCCGAGGAAGAGGGCGGTCGCTCCGAGGAGGATGCGGCGGCGTTGGGTCACGGGCGGTCTTTCCTGCGCGGTTTTCGGGAAGCGGGCGCATCAGCGCCGCGGGGCTTCCCGCGAGAGATCAGGGCGAGGGATCGGGGCCGCGGTCGGCGCGGCTCGGATCACCCGAATCAGGTGTCGGGAACTCTACAAGATCGCGCGTCGGTCCTGCCGCCGGTCGGCACACGGCATGGGTGAGCGTCGGAGGCTCGCAGGGTTCCGAGGCGGAGATGTGACGGAGATCCGGCGGGAGACCGGTCCGTCAGGCGAGACGCTTCGGCGGGCGCTCGGGCAGGGCGGCACCGGCCTGGACCAGGGCGCCGAGGCGGCGCGGCGGCAGCAGCGTGGCGGCGGGGGCGGCCGGGCCGTCGGTCGGGCAGGCGAGGTTCGCGCTCGCCGCACCGCTGTCGTCCGGGCGGGGATTGTCGACGCCGCCGGCTGTCAGGGTGCAGGCCGGGCTCTTGACCCAGTGCGCGTGCAGGCTCGCCATCGGCGAGGCGCCGTGGCTGGCACGCAGCACCGGCTCCGGACGGCTGCCCGCGGCATCCGCCGCCGACATCGCAAGAAGGGCGAAGCCGAGGCCGAGAAGGGCGGTCGCACAGAAGCGCGCGAGAGATGTCCAGAGTCGACCGGTCACAGCGCGACAGTGGGGGTTCCGACCGCACCGCACAAGGCGCCGCGACATTCTGTCAGAGCCCGGACCGGACCGGCCCGGTCGGGTGCGGGGGCTTGATCGGACGGGCCCGCCGCCGTACCGATTTTTCGAAACGAGCACCGGGAGGAGCCCCATGAGCGCGGCGCGGGACGTCTACATCTGCGATTACGTGCGCACGCCGATCGGCCGCTACGGCGGCGCGCTCGCGAAGGTGCGGGCGGACGACCTCGCGGCTGTGCCGCTCGCCGAACTCGCGCGCCGCAACCCGGCCCTGAAGGAGGCGGTGGAGGAGGTGTTCCTCGGCTGCGCCAACCAGGCCGGCGAGGACAACCGCAACGTCGCCCGCATGGCGCTGCTGCTCGCCGACTACCCCGCGCACGTGCCGGGCCTGACCCTGAACCGTCTCTGCGCCTCGGGCCTCGACGCGGTCGGGGCGGCGGCCCGGGCGATCCGCGCCGGCGACCTCGACCTCGCGGTGGCGGGCGGCGTCGAATCGATGACCCGGGCACCGTTCGTGATGGGCAAGAGCGAGGGCGCGTTCCAGCGCCAGGCCGAGATCCACGACACCACGATCGGCTGGCGCTTCATCAACCCGGTGCTCAAGCACCAGTACGGCGTCGATTCGATGCCGGAGACCGCCGAGAACGTCGCCGAGGACTACCAGGTCGGCCGCGCCGACCAGGACGCCTTCGCGCTGCGCTCGCAACAGCGCGCCACCCGCGCGCAGGGCGACGGGACCTTCGCCCAGGAAATCGTCGCGGTCGAGATTCCCGACCGCAAGGGCACTCACATCAGGGTCGATCGCGACGAGCACCCGCGGGCCGACACCACGGCCGAGGGCCTCACCAAGCTGAAACCCTTCGTGAAGAAGGACGGCACGGTGACCGCCGGCAACGCGTCCGGCGTCAACGACGGCGCCGCCGCCCTGGTGCTGGCCTCGCTCGAAGCCGCCGAGCGCCACGGCCTCACCCCGATTGCCCGGGTGCTCGGCCTGGCCTCGGCCGGCGTGCCGCCCCGGGTGATGGGCATCGGGCCGGTTCCGGCCGTCGAGCGGCTCTGCGCGCGCCTCGGCCTGAAGCCGTCCGACTTCGACGCCGTCGAGCTCAACGAGGCCTTCGCCTCGCAGGCCCTGGCCTGCCTGCGCGGCCTCGGGCTGCCGGACGATGCCGACCACGTGAACCCGCATGGCGGCGCCATCGCGCTCGGCCACCCGCTCGGCATGTCGGGCGCGCGCATCGCCGGCAGCGTCGCGCTCCAGCTCGCCCGGACCGGCGGGCGGCTGGGCCTCGCCACGATGTGCGTCGGCGTCGGCCAGGGCGTCGCGCTGGCGGTCGAGCGCGTCGGCTGAGCGCCCCACCGCGGCGGGGCGCCGCACGGAGCCCCGCCGCAGCGGAAAAAGCTGGGGGCGGCAGCCGAAACGCCGCGAAGGTTACGGTCATCCCGCACTGCACCATGGCACGCGCGCCCGGCATGCGGTAAGCAGTCCCTTCCCGCCTGTCCCCTTGTCCGTCCCGAGGAACCGCCCGGACGACGCGCCCGCCCTCGGCGGGACGATCGCCGGCAGACGATCCCATGACACGCTCCAACCTCATCTCCGGCCCCGCCCTTCCGCCGCCCGGACGAAGCCGCCGCTTCGTCCTCCGGTCCCGGTGAGGCGCGAGCGATGCCCAGCAGACAAGGACCGCGCCCGGGCGCGGACGAGCTCCCGGCCGGCGCCACCCAGGCGGACGATCCGGAATCCGACTTCCTGGCCGTCCTCGGCCAGCGCGTCCGCACCATGCGGGCGGTGCGGGCGATGTCGCGCAAGATGCTGTCGCAGACCTCCGGCCTGTCCGAGCGCTACATCGCGCAGCTCGAGGGCGGGCAGGGCAACGTCTCGATCATCCTGCTGCGCCGGGTCGCGCTCGCCATGGGCGTGCGGCTCGAGGACCTGATCGCGGCGGTCGAGAGCCCGCCGGACTGGCCGGTGGTGCGCGACCTCCTGGAAAAGGCCTCGGCGGACCAGATCGCCGAGGCCAAGCGCGTGCTCTCGGGCGCGGCCGCGCCGGGCGGCGCCCCGACGCAGCGCGTGGCGCTGATCGGCCTGCGCGGCGCCGGCAAGTCGACCCTCGGGCGGATCCTCGCCGAGCGGATGGGCTGGACCTTCGTCGAGCTCAACCGCGAGATCGAGCGCGAGAACGGCCTGTCGGTCGCCGAGATCTTCGCGATCTACGGCCAGGAGACCTATCGCCGCCTGGAGCAGGGGGCGCTGCGGCGCCTCGCCGAGCGGCCGGGCCCGATGGTGCTGGCGACCGGCGGCGGCATCGTCGCCGAGCCGGTCACCTTCGACCTCCTGCTGTCCTCGTTCTTCACCGTCTGGCTCAAGGCGCGGCCGGAGGAGCATATCCACCGCGTTCGCGAGCAGGCCGCCAAGGGCATCGCCCCGACGCGGATGCCCGACAGCGACAACGCGCTCAGGGAGATCCGCGGCATCCTGATGAGCCGCGAGCCGCTCTACGCCCGGGCCCGGGCGGTGGTCGACACCGCCGACCACAATGTGGCCGAGACCGCCGCCGAGCTGACCGGCCTCGTGGAGAACTACCTCGGCGGGCGGCGCGGCGCCTGAGGCGCCGGCGCCGCCACCGCCGAAAATCACCGGGCGGCGGCGCCGGCACACGTATTCTGGCCGCAAATGAGTCGGCAGGCTCCGGGCCGCAGGATCACGTCGCGATCGAGGAGCACGATGGAGAGTTCGAACCGGGCCGAGAGCTACGAGGCGCACGAGGGTGCGGCGGCGCAGGTGGTCGAGGCGGCGCATTTCTCCGCCATCCGCAGCGTCCGTACCGAGGCCGAGGCGCTCCTGACCCTCGCCCGCGCCCTCGACCACGAGCTGAAGGCCGGGTTCGGCGCCGCCGTCGCGGCGATCCACGCCATTCCGGGCCGGGTGATCGTGTCGGGCATCGGCAAGAGCGGCCATATCGGGCGCAAGATCGCCTCGACGCTCGCCTCCACCGGCACCCCGGCCTCGTTCATCCACCCGAGCGAGGCCAGCCACGGCGACCTCGGGATGATCACCCAGCAGGACATCGTCATCGCCCTGTCCTGGTCCGGCGAGACCGCCGAGCTCGGCGACCTGATCAGCTTCTCCAAGCGCTTCGCCGTCACGCTGATCGGCATGACCTCGAACCCGGGCAGCACGCTCGGCCAGGCCGCCGACATCCTGCTGCCGCTGCCGCTGGTGAAGGAGGCCTGCCCGCACAACCTCGCGCCGACCTCGTCGAGCGTGATCCAGCTCGCCCTCGGCGACGCGCTGGCGGTGGCGCTTCTCGAGCGCCGCGGTTTCTCGGCCAGCGACTTCAAGCTCTTCCATCCCGGCGGCAAGCTCGCGGCCCGGCTCAAGACCGTGGCCCAGCTGATGCACGCCGGCGAGGAGATGCCGCTGGTGCCCCGGGGCCTGCGGGTCTCCGAGGCGCTGATCGCCGTGATGGGCAAGCGCTTCGGCTGCGCCGGCATCGTCGACGATGCGGGGCGGCTCGTCGGCATGATCACCGACGGAGACGTGCGCCGCCACATGAGCGCCGGCACCGGCCACAGCGACCTCCTCGCCCGCCGGGTCGAGGAGATCATGACGCCGTCGCCGATCACCACCAGCCCCGGCACCTTCGCCAGCGCCGCCCTGGAGCTGATGAACCGCAGCCAGATCACCGCCCTGTTCGCGGTGGAGCGCGGGCGCCCGGTGGGGATCCTGCACATCCACGATATTTTGCGGGCGGGGGTGGTCTGACGGCGGGATGGAGCAACGTCTGCTTGCGACGCGGCACGGCGCACGACACTGGCATAGAGCGAAAGTTCGGTGCCGCCGAGTTTCCTCGCTCAGCCAAACCCGCTGCCGCTTCTCCCCCTTTCCCGGACGACTGCAGCGTTAGCGGAAGGAGATCCGGGATCCAGCTAGGAAGTGCCGCGAAGCGGCTCTATCTTTGCACCGTTGCAAGCAGATGGACGCTTCGCGACTTTTTGCGCTGGATCCCGGATCTCCTTCCACTTCGTTACAGTCGTCCGGGAAAGGGACGGAGGTGGAAGCGGCATGTCTCCCCTCCGGATCTTGTCTCCCCTCGGGATCTTGGCCGCTCGGAACCGTCGCTGTCTCTCGACGAACCGGTATCCGCTTCGTCGGATGAAGTTCTATCGCGGCAGCAGGCGCGCGAGCGTTCGGACGCCGACCCAGCCCCAATAGACCCGATGGTGGGCGATGAGCCCATCGGCGAGGTCGATCATCTCCATCAGGTCGATCTGGTCGCCGTCCGGCGTCTGGCGCGGGTATTCCCATGCCATCTGCTGCCCCGCGGAGAAGACGATTCCGGTGCGGTACCAGCGGCCCAAGCCGTTCTGCGGCGACCGGAAGCCGTCCTCGAAAAAGTCCCGGATCGTCGCCCTGCCGGTGAGGATCCCGCTGTCGCCCTCCGGCCGGGACGCCCAGACCAGCGGGCTCTCGAAGACGGCGTCCTCGGCGTAGAGCGCCGTCAGTCCCTCGATGTCGCGATGCACGACGCTGTCGTGCCACTGCCGGTGGATGTGGCGGATGGCGGCGTCCGGGTTCATGGTCGGTCCCCTCCGGCACCGGAAATGGGCCGGTGGCGGACGCTAGCCCCGCGCGCGCCGCGGATGCTTCAGTCCCCGCCGAAGCGTCAGTACGGCACCCCGCCCCGCCGCTTCTCCCGCAGCGCCTCGGCGTACCAGGTCAGCTCGTCGAGGAACCGCCCGGTCGGGCGCTCCAGCCAGGGAAGGAGGGGCCGGCCCTCCTCATCGAGCGCCTTGTGCACCTCGGGGATCGGCAGCAGCGAGGGGATGCTCGGGGTGCCGAGCTCGCCCAGCATGGCGCGCAGCTGCATCGCCGCGCGCACGCCGCCGTAGCGGCCGGCGGAGTAGCAGACGATCGCCGAGGGCCGCCAGAAATACTCCTCCAGGAAATGGTCCAGGGTGTTCGACAGGGCCGGCGGGATGCTGTGGTTGTACTCCGCCGAGACGACCACGAAGGCGTCCGACCGGCGCAGGAGCGCCGCCAGCCGCTCCAGGGCGTCGGGCGCCTCGCCCTTCGGGTATTCCTTGTACATCCTGTCCAGAAGCGGCAGGCCGAGCTCGGCCGGATCGACCAGCGGCGCCTCGTGGCCGCGGGCGGCGAGGGCGCCCGCGACGTAGCGGGCGGCGCGCAGGCCGTTGCGCCCCTGGCGCACCGAGCCGAGGATCACCGGGATCACGAGGGTCATGGTGGAACTCCGGACGGATCTGACACCGCCCGGACCCTACAGCGTCTCGGCGGGATCTCACATCATCCCGAGCATCCGCGGCAGCCACAGGGAGATCGCCGGGACGTAGGTCACGACGACGAGGAACATCAGCATGGTCAGGAGCCACGGCCAGACCGCGATGGTCAGTTCCGTGATGCCCATGCGGGTGATGCCCGACGCGACGTAGAGGTTGAGGCCGACCGGCGGGTGGCACATGCCGACCTCCATGTTGACCACGATCAGGATGCCGAAATGCACCGGGTCGATGCCAAGCTTGGCGGCGATCGGGAACAGGATCGGCGCCATGATCAGCACGATGGAGGAGGGCTCCATCACGTTGCCGGCGACGAGTAGCAGCAGGTTGACGATGAGCAGGAACACCACCCAGTTCAGGCCGGCCCCGGTGATCCAGCTCGCCATCGCCTGCGGGATCTGCTCGCTCGTCATCAGGAACGAGAACAGCACCGCGTTGGTGATGATGTAGAGCAGCATCGCGCTCATGTTGGCCGAATCGAGCAGCACCCGCGGCACGTCGCGCCAGGTGAGGTCGCGGTAGACGAACAGCGCGATCACGAATGCGTAGACCGCGCTGACCGCCGCCGCCTCGGTCGGGGTGAAGGCGCCGCTATAGATGCCGCCCAGCACCAGCACGATCAGCAGGAGGCCCCAGACCGACTTGCGGAACGCGACCCAGCGCTCGCGCCAGCTCGCCTTCGGCATGCGCGGATAGCCGAACTTGCGCGCCCGGTACCAGGTGGTGAGGCCGAGGAGCGCCGCCAGCATCAGGCCCGGGATCACGCCGGCGACGAAGAGCGTCGAGATCGAGGCCGAGGAGACGCGCTGGCCGTCGGGCCCGGTCACCACCGCGCCGCTCGTGGCGACCGAGTACATCACCATGACGATCGAGGGCGGGATCAGGATGCCGAGCGCGCCGGAGGTGGTGATGACGCCGGCGCCGAAGCGCTTGGGGAAGCCCTGCGCCACCATGGCGGGCAGGATGATGGAGCCGATCGCCACGACGGTGGCCGGGCTCGAGCCCGAGATGGCGGCGAACAGCGCGCAGGCCATGACGCCGGCGAGCCCCAGGCCGCCGTGCCAGTGGCCGATCATCGCGGTGGCGAAGTTGATCATCCGCCGGGCGACGCCGCCATGGGTGAGGAAGTTGCCCGACAGGATGAAGAACGGGATCGCCATGATCTCGAAATTCTCGATCCCGGTGAACAGCTTGAGCGCCACCGCCTCGATCGGCACGGTGGTCATGGTGAACAGGAAGGTGAGCACCGAGAGGCCGAGCGCGATCGAGATCGGCATGCCGGTGAGCATCAGGGCGATGAGCAGCCCGAAGATGATGGCGGCGTTCATCGGGCACGGCCTCCGGTGCGGGCTTCGGCAGCGAGGTCCTGCGCGAGATCTTGGGCAGCCTGCGGGCTCTCGACCACGCCCTCGACGTGGCCCGGATCGTGGTGGGGCAGCTCCCCGGTGCGCCAGAAGCTCCACGCCACCTGGAGGAAGCGGAAGCACATGAGGTACGAACCGAGCGGGATCGCCAGGTAGACGACCCAGCTCGGGATCTCGAGGTCGGGGGTGGTCTGGTCGGTGTCGACGAGGCCGTAGACGAAGCGGGCGCCCATCGTGCCGACGATCGCGGTGAACAGCGCGCCGCAGAGGAGGCCGAACAGCACGATCCGGTCGCGCCAGGCGGGCGGCAGCTGGTTCACCGCCACGTCGACCCCGACATGGATGCCGGTGCGCACGCCGTAGGCCGCGCCGAACTTCGCCATCCACACGAACATGTAGATGCACAGCTCCTGGGCCCAGGAGAGGTGGATCGCGGTGGTGATGGAATAGAGGGCGTCGATGCCGGACGCGTAGCGGTGCACGACGGCGACGAAGATCAGCAGCGTCGCGCCCGCCATCAGGCTCGCGATCAGGATCTCCTCGAGTCGGTCGAGGATGCGCAGGGGGTGCATGGGGTCTCCCGGGACTGTTCTTGTTTTGGGCGGGGCGGCGTCAGGGTTCCCCGCCGCCGGGCCAGGGAAAGCGGATGGTGCGGTCGCGCAGGCCCGCCAGCACCACCTCGACGCCGCCGGACTTCACCATCCATTCGAGGCGGTGGTCGCGGTATTCCCGCCGGCGCCCGCCGGTGGTGTAGAGGGCGGCGGCCTCGGCCATCCGGGCCGCCGCTGCGTCGAATTCCCGGAACGTCTGCGCCACCGAGGGGCGCTCGCGGATCCGCGCGTGCCAGCGGGCGAGCGGGCTGCCCTCGGCGGGCCCGAGCCCGTAATGCACCGAGCGGTTGACCATTGGGGCCGCGGCCGCGTCGGCCCAGCCGAACCGCTCACCCCCGAACCACTCGGACTCGCCGAGGCGGCCGGTCAGCCAGTCCTGCAAGGTCTTCGTCTGCGCCGCGGCCTCGGCGCGCAGCTGGTCGGCCAGCGCGCCGGTGGCGCGGCGGAACCACAGGATCTCGCCGAAACCCCAGTTCACCGCCTCGTACTGGGTGTCGCAGACATCCTCGGTCATGCGGGCGAAAGCGCGGGCGGCGGGATCGCGCGGCAGCAGCGGCGGGTCGGGCCAGCGCTCCTCGACGTATTCGAGGATCACGGTCGAGTCGAAGAGGCTCACCCCGCCGTCGATCAGCACCGGCACCTCGGTGCGGGGATTGGCCTTGGCGAACGCACCGTCGCTCCGCCCGGTGCCGAAGGTCTCCGGCACTTCGGCCGTGAAGGCCACCCCCTTCTCGCGCAGGGCGATCTTGACCTTCTGCGCATAGGACGAGAGCGGGTGCTCGTAGAGCAGCATGGTGTCGGTTCCCCCCGGACCGTCTCGTTCGTTTGGGGGGAGTGTCGCACGCGCCGGAGGCCCCGGCGAACCCGACGATGGTTGGTGACCGCAAGAAAAGGATCGATCCGCGGTCCGGGGCTGGCCGATGTTATGACGGGCCGCATATAACGCGGACAGCCGTTGCCTGCCGAGGATCCATCGCCATGCGCCGCATCGTCCGGGCCGCCTGCCTGCTCTTCGCCGCGACCCTCGCCCTCCCGGCCGCGGCGGCCGAACCCGCGACGGTGTTCGCGGCGGCGAGCCTGAAGAACGCCCTCGACGAGGCCGGCAAGGCCTTTACGGCCGAGAGCGGCCTCCCGGTCCGGGCGAGCTACGCCGCCTCCTCGGCGCTGGCGCGCCAGATCGAGCAGGGCGCGCCGGCCGACCTGTTCGCCTCGGCCGACCTCGAATGGATGGACTATCTCGCCGCCCGCAAGCTGATCCGGCCGGAGACCCGGGTGAACCTGCTCGCCAACCGCCTGGTCGTGGTGGCGCCCAAGGACGCGACCGTGTCCGAGGCGGCGTTCACGGCGGAGTGGGTCACCCGGGCGCTCGGGCCGGACGGGCGGCTCGCCACCGGCGAGGTCAGTTCGGTGCCGATCGGCAAGTACGCCAAGGCGGCGTTCGAGAAGCTGGGCCTGTGGGCGCAGGTGCAGCCGCGGCTGGCGCAAGCCGACAACGTGCGGGCGGCTCTGGCGCTGGTCTCCCGCGGCGAGGCGCCCCTCGGCGTGGTCTACGAGAGCGACGCCAGGTCGGATCCGGGCGTGAAGGTGGTGGGGGTGTTTCCGGCGGACAGCCATCCGCCGGTGGTCTACCCCTTCGCGGTGACGGCCGAGGCCAAGGGCGAGGGCGGCGCGCGCTTCCTCGCCTATCTCAGGAGCAAGGCCGCCCGGCGTTTCTTCGAGGCGCAGGGCTTCACGATGATCGGGGAGGGGGCGTCGCAGTAGGGTGCCCGGCGCGCCGGTCACGCACGAGGACCGAAGTCTCATCCCGGCCGCTTGCCGGGCCAGATGACGCACAGGGAGAGGCGTGACCCGGGGCAACCCGCCGGCCCCTCGCGACGTTCTCGGCGTCATGGCGCGGCCCTCGAACGGGCCCGCACGGTTGCGGCCGAGAGAGAGGAGGTTGCCGATGATGGACAACATCGTCCAGGGGTTCACCCAGTTCCGCGAGCAGGTGTTTCCGAGCCAGCGCTCGGTCTATCAGCGCCTCGTCCATGACGGCCAGAAGCCGAAGGCGCTGGTGATCTCCTGCGCCGATTCCCGCGTCGTGCCGGAGCTGATCACCCAGGCGGGCCCCGGCGAGCTGTTCGTCACCCGCAACGTCGGCAACATCGTGCCGCCCTTCGCCACCATGATGGGCGGCGTGACCGCGGCGGTGGAATACGCCGTGATGGCGCTCAACGTCCGGGACATCGTGGTCTGCGGCCACTCGGATTGCGGGGCGATGAAGGGCCTGCTCACCCCGGGCCTCGCCGAGAAGATGCCGAGCGTCGCGGCGTGGCTGCGCCACGGCGAGGCGGCGCGCAAGATCGTCTGCGACGCCTATCCGGACGACATCGACGACAAGCGCCGCCTCCACGCCCTGGCGATGGAGAACGTGCTCGCCCAGCTCAACCACCTGCGCACCCATCCGGCGGTGGCGAGCGCGCTCGCCTCGGGCCAGCTCACCCTGCACGGCTGGCTGTTCGAGATCGAGACCGGGCACCTGCTGGTCTATGACGGCGAGGCCGGGCGCTTCGTGGTCCTGGCCGAGGAGGACGCGCTGCCGGTGGCCGAGGCCGCGAACGCGCCGCGGCTCGCGGCGGCGGGCGTCGCCACCCCGGAGGTCAGGGCGGCCGAGTAAGGATGCAGATGGCGGATTGACAGGCGAGGGGCGGCGGGTGAGGACCCCCGGCATGGCCGAGACCCGACCCGACCGCTCCCGCGACGCCGCCTTCGCGTGGATCGCCGCCATCGCCACCCTGGCGACGATCCTCGTCGCGAATTTCGCGCCGGCCCGGGGGCCGGTGCCCCCACCGACCGTCGCGTCGCCGGCCGAGGATCCGGGCTGCCGCGAATGGACCGATTCCTGCCGCGTCTGCACCCGCGGCGCCGACGGGGTCCATTGCTCGACGCCGGGCTTCGCCTGCCAGCGCGAGGCCCTGCGCTGCACCGGGCGCTGATCGAGCCACGGCCCCGCCGGGGCGGCTCCCGTACCGTTCCGGACCTCGCCTGACGACGTCACCGGGCCGGGACGGCCCGGGCGGGTCAGGCGGATTTCACGATCACCGACACCGACGGGATCGCCGCGACGGAGTTGTGTTCCGCCAGGGCATGGCGGTTCCGCCCCAGGCGCTTGGCCCGGTAGAGGGCCTGGTCGGCCTTCGCGAGCAGGGCCTCCCGGGTGCACGCGACGCCCGCTTCCTTGAGCGCGATGCCGACGCTGACGGTGACGACGCCATGCCCGTCCGGGCGGCCCGGATGAACGATATGGAGCGCCTCCACGGCGCGCACCAGGGCGGCGGCGAGCCGGACCACCTCCGGCGCGCCGGCATCCCGCACGACGAAGGCGAACTCCTCCCCGCCGAAGCGGGCGGCCAGGATGTTGGGACCGGGCACGAAGGTCGCGAACAGCGTTGCGATCCGGCGCAGGCACGCATCGCCCTCGGGGTGCCCGAGGGTGTCGTTGAACGCCTTGAAGTGATCGACGTCGATCATCATCAGGGCGGCGGGACGCTCCTCGGCCAACCAGGCCTCGGCGGTCTCGTCGAGAGCGCGGCGGTTCGGCAGGCCCGTGAGGGCGTCGGTGCTCGACAAGCCTTGATAGCGGCGGCGCGCCGTCTCGGCCGCCATCGAGGCGTCCTGCGCCGCCAGGGTCCGCAGGTATTCACGGCAGCGCCGCTCCTCCATGCGATAATTGGCGTAGAGGCTGAAGAGGCAGGCGGTCTCGAATTGCACGCAGAAGGCGTCACGCAGGATCGGATCGAGGCCCACCTTGGTGTGAGCGGCCAGGATGGCGCAGGCGGATGCGACGGCCGAGAAGGCGAGGGCGTGGCGGAAGCGCATCGCGAGCAAGACGTTGCCGTAGATGATGACCAGGACCGGCTCGACGAACGTGTGGTTGCCGAGAGGGGCCCGCGTCAACCAGAACAACAGTATCGGAGCCACCACGCCCCCGATCATTCCGCCGAGGATCAGGCCTTCGCGAAGGACCGGCCCGACGCGGACGACCAGCCAGGCGATCGCCAGAGCCATCGGCGTCACCACCAGAAGGCGGGCCATGACGCTCAATTCGGCGATGTCCGGCGTCAGCGAGAAGCTGGTGAAGTTGTAGACGTTGTAGATGACCATCCCGACCAGGATGATCTGCGGCAGCCCGGCGGCGCGATCCCGGCCATGCTCCGCCTCGTGCCGCGCCTCGACGCAGGGATCGAACCGCAGCAGCCAGTCGAGATGCTCGATGGGGACGGGCTCGGGCACCCGCGGCGCGACGGGATCGTCAGCAGTCAAGGTCATGCCCTCTTGCTTGTCTTGCGACAGACCGGCTTCCGTTACGTCGAAATCATCTAACCGTTGATGAATGACCGGCAGGTCGTCGAATCAGAATTTTATCCTACATTACGGGGCGGCCGCCTTGTCGGAACAAGATCTAGTCGTTCGGCATGCAGGAGATCATCGGTCATATCACGCGCCAGCTGCCGCATCGCTGCCCGGGGCGGCGGGAGTCGCCGCATCGCAGCCATGCCCCGGCCCGCCTTGCGGGTGCGGGCGGTCTCCGGCACTGCTCGGCAACCGTGCCGGCTTCCCTTCCCGCGAGCCGGCCCCTCGGGATGACCATGGCGACCAGCGCGAGCGGCGGGGCGAGTCCCGTCGAGACCATCCGGGCCGAATCGGGCTGGGCAGGGCCCGGCTTCGTCGAGTTCGTGGCCCTGATGGCGCTGATGATGGGCCTGACCGCGGTCACCATCGACAGCTTCCTGCCGGCCTTCCCGGCGATCCAGCGCGACTTCGCGGTCCAGGATCCCAACCGGCTGCAATTGCTGGTCTACGTCTACATGCTGGGCTTCGGCACCGCCCAGCTCCTCTACGGCCCGGTCTCGGACGGGACCGGGCGGCGCCCGGCCCTGATCGTCGGCATCGGTATCTATCTCGCCGGCAGCGTGCTCGCGATGCTGGCGCCGAGCTTCGAGGTGCTGCTGCTGGCCCGCGCGATCCAGGGCGTGGGCGGCGCGGCGGGCCGCGTGCTCGCGGTGGCGATCGTGCGCGACCGCTACGAGGGCCGCGACATGGCCCGGGTGATGTCGTTCTGCATGATGGTCTTCCTCATCGTGCCGATCCTCGCCCCCTCGATGGGCGGCGCCGTGCTCGTTTTCGGCCACTGGCGCCTGATCTTCGGCATGATGCTGGCGCTCGCCCTCGTCACGCTCGCGTGGTTCGGCACGCGCCTGCCCGAGACCCTGCACCCCGCCTTCCGCCGTCCGGTCTCGGCCCGGGCGATCGGGGCGGGCATCGGCGTCACGGTGCGCACCCGCGCCTCGTTCGGCTACGCCACGGCGCTCGGCCTCACCACCGGCTGCATCATGGGCTATGTCGGCTCGGCGCAGGCCGTGTTCGACACCGGCCTCTACCATCTCGGGCCGCTGTTCCCGGTCGCCTTCGCGCTGATCGCCGGCGCGATGGGCGTCGCGACGCTGATCAACGCGCGCCTGGTGCGCCGGCTCGGCATGCGGCGGCTGGCGCATGCGGGCACGCTCGGGCTGTTCCTCGCCGCCTGCCTCCAGCTCGCGCTGGTCGTGGCCTTCGCGGGCACGCCGCCGCTGTGGCTCCTGATCGTCACCCTGGCCGCGTGCCAGTTCCTGATGAGCTTCGCGATGCCGAACTACAACGCCCTGGCGATGGAGCCGCTCGCGGCGATCGCCGGGACGGCATCGTCGTTCATCGGCTTCTACACCACGCTGCTCGCGGCGTTCTGCGGCCTCCTCGTCGGCCAGTCCTTCGACGGCACCGTCACCCCGCTCGCGATCGGTTACGGCGTCCTGAGCAGCCTCGCCCTCGCGATGGTGCTGTGGACCGAGCGCGGCCGGCTGTTCGGAAGCGGGGCCCGGTAGAGGCGCCTTAACCGGTCCCGCGCCACCGTCCCGGCATCGAAGTGAGGTGTCTCGGGATGGCTGCGCGCAACGACGGAATCCTGCTCGCCGGGCGGCTGCTCCTGGCCTCGTCCCTGCTGCCGGCGGCGATCGCGCGGGCGCTCAACCCCTCGGGCTTCGCGCTGACGCTGGCCGGCACCGGCATGCCCTACCCGAACGCGGTCGCGACCGCCTCGGTGGTGATCGGCCTCTTCGGGCCGCTGCTCCTCGCGCTCGGCCTCGTGCCGCGCCTCGTCGGCCTGGGCCTCGCCCTCCACGCGGTGGTGGCGGGGCTGCTGCTGCACCGGTTCTGGGAGTTCTCCGGCGCCGTCGCCCGGGTCGAGCAGGAGCTGTTCCTGGCCCAGCTCGGCCTCGCCGCCGGCTTCGTGCTCTACGCCGTCACCGGTCCGGGCCGCTGGAGCTGGCAGGGCTGGTGGCACGGGGCCGAGCGCGGCGCGATGCCCGCCGGCAAGGCCGCGAAGGAGCCTGCCAGGGATCCCGCGGCAAAGCCCGCCCGCAAGCGCGCTGCCGCGCCCCGCGGGCCCCGCCCGGCGAAGGCCGCGGCCTGAAGCCGCCACCCGGGCCCGCCGCGCGAGCCCCCGGACCGGAGGTCGGCCGCGTCAGGCCGACATTCGCTGCTCGCCGGCGCGGCGCGGGTTGATGTAGCGGCTCGAGACGTCGCAAGCGACCCCGATCAGCCGGGCGCGGCCGTCGGGCGCCGTCACCAGGCTGCCGCGAGCGGAGATCCAGCGCACGTGGCCATCGGGGTTGGCAACGCGGTACTGCGCGTCGTAGGTGCCCTCGCCGCGCAGGGCCGGTTCGAGGCTGGCGAGGACGGCCGGCAGGTCCTCCGGCAGGACCATCGCCAGGAACTCGTCGAGCGGTCCGCTCGTCTGGCCCATCAGCCCCTCGCCGAACTCCGAGCAGGTGACCTCCCGGGTCGACGGATCGACGTCCCAGGTCATCATCTCGGCCGCCGCGACAGCGAGGCGCAGCCGCTCCTCGCTGGTGCGCAGGGCCTCGGCGGCGCGGACCTGCTCGTCGATGTCGGCCATGGTGCCGACCCACTCGCGGATCGCCCCCTCGGTGTTCTCGAGCGGCACGGCGCGGCCGAGCATCCAGCGGTACTGGCCGTTGCGGTGGCGTACCCGGTAGGTCGCATCGAGCGGAGTCCCGCTCTGGCAGCAGGCCCGCCACAGGGCCTCGACGCCGGCACGGTCGGCCGGATGCAGGGTGGAGAGCCAGCCGAAGCCCTGAAGTTCGGTATCGTTCAGGCCGGTCCGCGCGCTCAGGCCGAAGGTCTGGATCAGCTGGCCGTCGGGACTCGAGCGCCATTCCACCGCCGCGCTCGCCTCCACGAGGGCGCGGTAGCGCTGCTCGCTCTCGTGCGCGCCTCCCACCGCCGGAACCGTCGACGGACCGGCGGGCGCGGGCGATCCCGCGACCGGCATGATCTGCCGGAAGCTCGGCTCGTAGCGGCCCAGCGGCAGGTCGATGCGCACCTCGAGCGGGCAGGCGGGATCGGCGTAGATCTGCTGCAGGACCTGCCGCAGGCGCCGGGCCTCGACCCGCACGATGGCGTCGGTCGCCGGGTCGAAGCTGGTCGACCGGCCGAGGGCGTCGGTCGCGATGGTGTAG
The DNA here is from genome assembly GCF_003173775.1 of Methylobacterium sp. 17Sr1-1. NCBI lineage: Bacteria > Pseudomonadati > Pseudomonadota > Alphaproteobacteria > Hyphomicrobiales > Methylobacteriaceae > Methylobacterium > Methylobacterium sp. 17Sr1-1. The sequence continues at coordinate 5,268,839 of NZ_CP029552.1, forward strand.
GACTTCAGCAGGCTGCCGCGCCCGGCCAGGCTCTCGCGGACCACGTAGGCGAGGAAGGCCGAGAGCTGCGGCGATTTCCTCAGCGGCGGCAGGTTCAGCAGAGCGTTCAGGGTAGCGTGGATGTTCTCGGTCCCGATCGCTTCCCGATCCATCGCTCGTACCCACCGTGCCCCGCCACGCGGCCGATCGGAATTCGTCCGCGACGCGCCCTCGCTCCGTTGCGCCACGATTGAGGGTCAATCGATGATGCGAGCGCTTCCCGCCGGCCGATCCGCCACACCATAAGCTGATAAAGCAGCCAATCCCAGTGTCAAGACGTGAACGGTTCCAAGGTAATGACCCAGGGTCAGCATCAGTCAACTAATTGGCCGCCACAGGCCCGGCGATGACAGGCGACCGGGTTGAATTCGTTTCCCACGCCGCCTTGTGCGCATGGGAATAAAAGGAGCGGCGAAGCGGAAGTATTGCACGATGTTCTCACCGCGGGCGCTCCATCGGAAACGCCCCGTGATCGGCCGCGAGCGTCGATCGGCCGGGAGCCTCAATCGGCCAGGAGCCGCGCCCCCACCACCGCCGCCGCGGCCCGGTTCTGCACCCCGAGGCTGCGCAGGAGCGCCGCCATGTGGACCTTGACGGTGCCCTCGCCGAGCTGGAGCCGCCGGGCGATCTCCTTGTTCGAGCGCCCCTCGACCAGGAGCGCCAGCACGTCGCGCTGGCGCGGCGTCAGGTCGGGGATGCGCGGCTGGCGCCCGTCCTGGCGCCCGTCGGGACGCCAGTCCGGCCGGCCGTCGGAGGCGGGGCTGCGCGCTTCGAGCGCCGGGCGCGGGCCGGCGCCGTCGAGCACCGCCAGGGAGGCCGGCACGAAGATCTGGCCGTCGAGGATCATGCCCACCGCCCGGGTCAGCTCGGCCGAGCCGATGCCCTTCGGCACGTAGCCGTGGACGCCGACCTCGAGGGCGGTGAGGATCTTGTTGCGCTCGGTCGAGGCCGAGACCACCGCCACCTTCACCGCCGGGAAGCACTCGCGCACCGCGCTCAGGCTCCCGGGCCCCTCCATGCCGGGCATCGCGAGGTCGAACAGCGCCAGGGTCACGGCCCCCCGGCGCGTCGAGAGCTGGTCGAGGGCGGCATCGAGGGACCCGGTCTCGACGACCTCGGCGAAGCCGAAGCTGCGGGTGAGGATCGCCACCACGGCGAGGCGGAAGAAATCGTCGTCATCCGCGATCAAGGCGACTGGCGGAGTCGGTTGGGTCATACCGTGGCGTCTCTGGAAACGGTCCGTGCGGCAATCATCCTAGAGCAAGTCGGGGGCGCGTGGGTACCCTCCCGACAGGGAACAACTGGCAATATCAACGACCTATCGCATGGTCCGCGCTGAACCGGGAGTTGGGGCAAGTCGATACCGGATGTCGGACGGCCGACTTCCCGCGCGCGGAAGGGCGCGCGGAAGGGCACGAGCGGGCGCGGGAGGGCACGGGCCGCGGCCTGCGGCGCGTCACCGCATCGTCACCGGAGGATTCTACGCTGAGGGATGCGTGCATCGAGGCAGGAATCGGGGCAAGGTCCGATCGGAGACGGGGAGCGCGATGCGCAGGCCGGCATCGTCAGGCGGCCGACGAGCGAGCGGGAGCGGAGGACGGCGCGCGGCCGCCTGCCTCGTCGCCGGCTTCACGGCATGCGTCGTTGCGTGCCCGGCGCCCGCCGCCGCGGAGCGCACCCGGCTCGTCACCTACACCGCCCTCGAACCCGAGCAGCTCGACCCGATCCGCCGGGCGATCGAGGCGGCGGTGCCGGAGGTCGAGATCGCCTGGCAGCGCGCCTCGACCGGAATCATCACCGACCGCGTGCTCGCCGAGCGCGCGGCGCCGCAGGCCGACCTCCTCCTCGGCATCGCGGCCACCAGCCTGCTGCAATTCGAGGCCGCCGACCTCCTCGATCCCTACCGGCCCGCCGGCGTCGAGGCGCTGCGGCCGTTCTTCCGCGACCCGAGCCCGCCCTACAGCTGGACCGGCATGGACGCCTATCTGGGCGTCATCTGCTTCAACACCGAGGTGGCGGGCCGGGACCGGATCACGCGCCCGAGCTTCTGGCGCGACCTGCTCGGCCCCGCCCTGAAGGGGCGGATCGTGATGCCGGATCCGGCGGCCTCCGGCACCGGCTACCTGCTGGTCGCCGGCTGGCTCCAGACCCTCGGGGAGGAGGCGGGCTGGGCCTACATGGACGCGCTGAACGAGAACGTCGCCGCCTACCTGCCGAGCGGCTCGGGCCCGTGCCAGGAGGCCGCCGCGGGCCGCGCCGCCGCTGGCCTCTCGCTCGACATGCGGGCCGCCGCCGAGAAGGCGGCGGGCGCGCCCATCGACATCGTGGTGCCGGTCGACGGCACCGGCTGGGAGGCGGAGGGCTTCGCGGTCGTGGCCGGCCGGCCGCACCGGGCGCTCGCCCGGCGGGTGGCGGACTGGGCGGCGAGCCGCGAGGCCAACGCGCTCTACGCCCGCAGCTTCGCCATCGTGGCCTATCCGGGCGTCTCCAGCCCGGGCCCGCTCTACCCGCCCCACGCCGAGGCGCGGATGATCCGCAACGACCTCGAGTGGATGGCCCGCAACCGGCCCCGCATCCTGGCCGAGTGGCGCCGCCGCTACGGCGCCAAGGTCCGCCGGCCCTGATCCACCTGCCCTGATCCACCTGCCCTGATCCACCTGCCCTGATCGGCTCCCGCCGACCGGCGAGGGCGGATCCGGCGCCCGGTCATCTTTCCTTTTCCGCTGCGCCGTAGCAGACCCGCTCGGGTGGCGGATCTCCCCTCGCGGGACCGCGAGCAGGGAAGCGGATGTATCACGCGGGCAAGGACGGCTGGCTCTTCCTCACCGGGGGCACCAACGAGGTCGCGGACCAGTACCGGCGGATCCGCCCGATGGACCGGGTGCTGCGCCTGTGGCGCCGGCAGATCCAGCGGCGCATCCGCCGCTGCCAGGGCCTCGGCAGCCGCTACCTGCACCTGGTGGTGCCCGAGAAGCTCAGCATCTACGAGGACCGCTTCGACGGCCTGACCCTCGACCCGCGCCTCGGGCCGGCCCGCCGCCTCGGCACCCTGATGCGCTGGTCCTGGCCGGGGCGCCGGGCCTGGATCGACCTCGTCGGGCCGATGCGGGCCCGGCGGGACGAGAATCTGCACTACCGGACCGACACGCACTGGAACATCCACGGCTGCCTGCTCGCCTACCGGCTGGTCTGCCGGGCCTGCGGCGCCGCCCCGCGCACCGACTTCCTGGCGCGGCCGTTCGACGAGTTCGACGCCGTGCTCGACATCGGCAACAAGCTCGACGCGCCGCCCCTCGAGACCGTGCGCAACTACCGGCTCTTCCGCGATGCCGAGCGGGTCGGCGGCGGCCGCCTCATCGACGCCTACGCCGCCGCCGGCCGCCTCGGCGAGCTGCATAGCGGCGCCCACGCGGTCTACCGCAACGCCTCCCCGGAGGCCGATCCCCGCACCCTGGTGCTGTTCGGCGATTCCTGCGCCAACTTCTCCGAGAACGGCCTGACCGCGATGCTGGCCGAGACCTTTCGCGAGGTCCACTTCATCTGGTCGTCGAGTCTCGACTGGGGCTACATCGAGCGGATCCTGCCCGACATCGTGCTCTGCGAGCAGGTCGAGCGCTTCCTGCCGCGCGTGCCGGAGGACGATTTCGACCTCGCCTCCGCCGAGGCGGAGCGGCTGGCGGCTCTGGGGGTGGTGGCGTAGGGGCTTGGAGATTCAGGCCGATCCGCCGGCCTGGCCTGTACGCCGACGCGGCGCCGTACCAAGATGGCCCAGCCGATCGGCGATCCAACACCGTCGAAGAGATCGCCAATACCAAGCAGGACATCGCGACTGCGAATGCAACCCCCTTTCCCGGACGACTGCAGCGTCAGGGGAAGGAGATCCGGGATCCAGCATAAGAAGTCGCGAAGCGTCTCTATGTCTGCAACGTTGCGGAGAGACGGACGCTTCGCGACTCTTTGTGCTGGATCCCGGATCTCCTTCCCCTTCGTTTCAGTCGTTCGGGAAAAGGGGGCGAGCTTGCGCGAGGCGAGGGATCCGCGGGATGCGCTGGCAGGCCACCATCCCGGATCGTACCCGGACGACAGCAATCCACCACCTTCCGGCTTGACGAGAAACTTGCATATGCCACTAATTGCGCGGCGCCGGACCCGCCGGCCGCATTGACGTGAACGAGGAGTGCGGCCCGATGGACGCGCGCACCCACCGCCTGCTCCACGCCCCGATCGGCGCGACGCTGCTGCGCCTCGCGGCGCCGAACGTCGTCGTGATGCTGGTCCAGGCCCTGGTCGGGCTGATCGAGACCGCCTTCGTCGCCGGGCTCGGCACCGATGCGCTCGCCGGCATGGCGCTGGTCTTTCCGGTCCTGATGCTGGTGCAGATGATCTCCGCCGGCGCCATGGGCGGCGGCATCCTGTCGGCGGTGGCGCGCGCGCTCGGGGCCGGGCGGCGGGCGGAGGCCGATCGGCTGCCGTGGTACGCCGCCGCCATCGCCCTCGTCCTCGGCCTCCTCACGACAGTTCTCGACCTCGCCTTCGGGCCGGCGCTCTACCGGGCGATGGGGGGCGAGGGCGCCTCGCTCCAGGCGGCCACCACCTATGGGGGCGTGGTCTTCTGCGGCGCTGTGCTGGTCTGGCTGTTCAATGCGCTCGCGGCGGTGATCCGCGGCACCGGCAACATGGCGCTGCCGGCGATCGTCATCAGCGTCGGCGCCGCCGTGCTGGTGCCGCTCTCCCCGGCCCTCATCTACGGGGTCGGACCGGTGCCAGGCCTGGGCATCGTCGGCGGCGGCGTCGCGGTGCTGGCCTACTACGCCGCCGGCAGCCTCGTCTTCGCCCATCATCTCTGGGCCGGGCGCGGCCTGCTGCGGCCCGCTCCCCGCCCGCCGCGTCTCGCCTGGGCGCCCCTGCGCGACATCCTGCGGATCGGTGCCGTCTCGTCGATCGTCAGCGCCACCACCAACGTCACCATCGCCGCCGCCACCGCCTTCGCGGGCGCGGCCGGGCCGGCGGCGGTCGCGGGCTACGGCACGGGAGCGCGCCTCGAATACCTGCTCGTGCCCCTCGTCTTCGGCCTCGGCGCGCCGATCGGCGCGATGGTCGGCACCTGCATCGGTGCCGGCGACCGGGCCCGCGCCCTCAAGGTGGCCTGGACCGGGGCGGCGATCGCCGGGGCGCTGACGGAGGCCATCGGCCTTGCCGCCGCCTTCTGGCCGCTGCCGTTCCTGAGCCTGTTCGGCCACGACCCGCAGATGCTCGCCACGGGCAGCCGCTACCTCCATCTCGTCGGGCCGTTCTACGGATTCGCCGGGATCGGGCTCGCCCTCTACTTCGCCTCGCAAGGCGCCGGCCGGGTCGGCTGGCCGCTCGTGGCGGGGCTCGCCCGCATGGCGGTGTCGATCGGCGGCGGCGTCCTGGCCTTGCGCCTCGGCCTCGGGCTGGACGGGGTCTTCCTCGCGCTCGGCCTCGGGCTCGCCGCCCTCGGGCTCATCAATGCCGGCGCGGTCGCAGCCGGGGTATGGTTTCGCGGGGAGCGGGCGCCGACGCCCGTCCTCGCCGCAGCGGGAGGGGAGTAGGATGATGCGGGAGCTGTTCCTCGACGACCTGGCGCCGGGCCAGGTCTACGGCTCGGGCGAGACCACCGTGACCGAGGCCGACATCGTCCGCTTCGCCGGGGATTTCGATCCGCAGCCCTTCCACCTCGACGCCGAGCGGGCCAAGGCGACCTTCTTCGGCGGGCTCGCGGCGAGCGGCTGGCACACCGCGTCGCTCACCATGCGGCTCCTCGTCGGCAGCGAGATGCGGCTCGCCGGCGGCATCATCGGAGCCGGCATGGACGAGCTGCGCTGGCCCAAGCCCCTGCGCCCGGGCGACACGATCCGGCTCGAGAGCGAGGTGATCGAGGTACGCCCCTCCCGCTCGCGGCCGAGCCAGGGCCTGGCGAAGGTGCGCACCACGACGTTGAACCAGCACGGCGAGGCGGTGCAGGTGCTGGTGGCGAATCTGCTGGTGGTGCGGCGGCCGGAGGGGTGAGGAGAATTTTACATCGACGGACGGTCTCGACGGTCTTGGCACCCGCCGGGTCATTCCGGGGCCGCACAGCGGAGCCCGGGATCCAGAACCGCAGGTCGTCCAGAATGAAGCGGAGGGCGTCGCGCCTCGTTCTGCATCACCTGCGGTTCTGGGCGTGCCTGCGGCACCCCGGGCTCTGGCCTTAGGCGAGCCCCGGGATGACCCTGTGAGGTGGATGCGTCGATGTCAGTTCGTCACGCACGGGCCTCGGACGTTCTTCTCGACGGCTCAGCCCGCTACCCGCACCCGCGCCGGATTGCCGACCGCGATGCCCCCCGCCGGCACGTCGCGGGTGACCACGCTGCCGGCCCCGATGATGGCGTCGTCGCCGATCGTCACCCCCGGCAGGATCATCGCGCCGCCGCCGATCCAGACATTCGCCCCGATCACGACCGGCCGGCCGAATTCGAGCATCTGCTTGCGCTGGACCGGATCGCGTGGGTGATCGGCGGTGAGGATCTGCACGCCCGGCCCGATCTGCGTCATGTCGCCGATCGTCACCTGCACCACGTCGAGGATGCAGCAGTTGAAGTTCAGGAAGACGCCGCGGCCGAGGCTGATGTTGTAGCCGTAGTCGCAGAAGAAGGGCGGGCGGATGTTGCAGCCCTCGCCGACTCGGGCGAAGGCCTCCGCCATCAGCGCCTGCCGCTCCGGCTGGCTCAACGTGTTGCTGGCATTGTAGCGGTCCATCCACGCCGAGATGCGCCGGTTGTCGGCCGCGAGCTCCGGATCGTCGGCGATGTAGAGCTCGCCGGCGAGCATCTTCTGCTTCTGGCCCGTCATGGTCATCGCGTCCGGTCCTCCGCTAGGGTCGGCGCGAGAGTCGCGCCGATGCGTACATATGTACGCATCGCGACCGAAAGCCAACCGACGCGAGACCCGCTTGCCCGCCGCCACCCGCCGCCACGATCCCGACCGCCGCGCCCGCATCCTGCGGGCGGCCCTCGACACGATCGCCGCGCACGGCGTCGCCGGCACCACGCACCGGCGGATCGCCGCCGCGGCCGACGTGCCGCTCGGCTCGATGACCTATCATTTCGCGAGCCTCGACGATCTCCTGACCGAGGCGTTCACGCTGCTCGCCGACGACGTGTCGGCCCGGTTCACCGAGCGGCTGGCGGCCGCCGGAACCCGTGCGGAGGCCTGCGAGGCCGTCGTCGATCTCGTCGTCGACGACGCCTGGGCCACGCCCCGCAACCTGCTCTTGAGCTACGAGCTCTACGCCTACGCCGCCCGGGTGCCGGCCCTGCGGCGCGTGATGCAGGGCTGGATGGGCAAGAGCCGCGCGGCCCTGGAGCAGCACTTCGCGCCCGAGACCGCACGCGCCCTCGACGCGATGATCGAGGGCCTGTCGATCCACCGCTCGGTCGATCTCGCGCCGGCCGGCCGCGACGAGGTCCGGGCGATCGTCGCCCGCCTGACCGCGCCGCCGCTTCCTTGAAAAGCCCGGCCCGGCCCCGCATATCCGCCCGCGACGATTTGTTCCCAACGGAGAACCGACACGTGAGCGAGACTGTGGAGCGGCATTCGTTCGGCGCCGAGGTCGGGCGCCTCCTGGACCTCGTGGTCCACGCCCTCTACTCCGAGCGCGAGATTTTTCTCCGCGAGCTGGTCGCCAACGCCGCCGACGCGGTCGACCGGCGCCGGTTCGGGGCACTGACCGATTCCGCCCTGGCGCTGCCGGCGGATGCCAAGGTGCGGATCAACCCCGACAAGGCGGCACGGACCCTGACCATCTCGGATCCCGGGATCGGCATGGGGAAGGACGAGCTGGCGCAGAATCTCGGCACCATCGCGCGCTCCGGCACCCGGGCCTTCAGCCAGTCGCTCGCCGACGCCAAGCCCGAGGAGCGCCCGAGCCTGATCGGCCAGTTCGGCGTCGGCTTCTACTCCGCCTTCATGGTCGCCGACCGGGTCGAGGTCACCTCGCGCAAGGCCGGATCGGACGAGGCCTGGACCTGGGCCTCGGAGGGGCAGGGCGAGTACACCCTGGCGCCCGCCACCAAGCCTGAGGCCGGCACCGACATCGTGCTCCACATGAAGGCCGATGCGGAGGAGTATCTCGAGCCGCTGCGCCTCGAGACCATCGTGCGCAAGTGGGCCGACCACATCACCGTGCCGGTGACGCTCGTGCGCGACGGCGAGGAGGTGCCGAGCACCAAGGGCACGGCGCTCTGGCGAAAAGCCAAATCCGAGGTGAGCGAGGAGGAGTACACCGAGTTCTACCGCCAGGTCGCGCACGCCTTCGACAAGCCCTGGGCGACGCTGCACTGGCGGGCCGAAGGCCAGCTCGAATTCACCGCGCTGCTGTTCGTGCCGGGCATGAAGCCCTTCATGGCGGTCGAGGAGGAGCGCGAGAGCAAGGTGCGCCTGCACGTGCGCCGGATGTTCATCACCGACGACGCCGGGCTGCTGCCGTCCTGGCTGCGCTTCGTCAAGGGCGTGGTCGATACCGAGGACCTGCCGCTCAACGTCTCGCGCGAGATGCTGCAGGCCACGCCGGTGCTGGCCCGCATCCGCCGCGCCGTCACGGCGAAGGTGCTCTCGGAGCTGAAGACCCGCGCGAAGGACGCGGAGAGCTACGCCACCTTCTGGCAGGCCTTCGGGCCGGTGCTGAAGGAGGGCTTGTGGGAGGATGCCGAGCACCGCCAGGACATCGCCGGCCTGCTGCGGTTCCGCTCCTCGACCGTCGAGGGCTGGACCTCGCTGGCCGACTACGTCTCGCGGATGAAGCCGAACCAGGAGGCGATCTACATCCTGGTCGGCGACGACACCGAGGCGCTGAAGCGCTCGGCCCAGATCGAGGGTTTTTCCGCCCGCGGCCTCGAGGTGCTGCTGCTCTCCGACCACGTCGATGCGTTCTGGCCCGAGCGGATGGACACGTTCGAGGGCAAGCCGATCCGCAGCATCACGCAAGGGGGCGACGACCTCTCGGCCTTCGAACCGGAGGTCTCCGAGGGCGACACCCCGGCCGACCTCGCCGACCTGCTGCCGAAGCTGAAGGAGGCGCTCAAGGACGACGTCTCCGACGTCAAGGCGAGCCAGCGCCTCGTCGACAGCGCCGTCCTGCTCTCGGCCCCGGCCTTCGGGCCGGACCTGCAGATGCAGCGCCTCCTGCGCCGCGCCGGCCGCGGCGCCGGCGGCATGGGCGGCCAGCCGGTGCTGGAGCTGAACCCGCGGCACCCGCTGATCCGCCGCATCGCCGAGCGCGCGGCGGCGGGCGAGGATGTGGGGGAGGCGGCCCAGACGCTGGTCGACCTCGCCCACGTCCAGGGCGGCGACCCGCCGCGCGACCCGGTCGCCTTCGCGCGCCGGGTGGCAGCGGCTTTGGCGCAGGGCTGAGGACCGGCCGGTTGCAAAGGAGGGAGGGGGCGAGGAGCCTCCTCCCTCTTTTCGTATGTCCTGCGGCGCTCGCTGACAGATTCCGGACAATATCGAGCGCGTCTCCCCTCTCCCGAGTGGGCTACGGCCTTGACGGAAGTGAGTCTCTCGCGAGGAGGGCACCGGCGAGCATGGCCGAGAAGCGCTCCCATCCGCGCGCGACGACCTTGGGACCGGGTGGCGAGTTGGGAGCGTTCCAGCCGCCGTGGCGGGCCACGATCCACTCTAACCAGCTCAGGTTGCCGACGGGGTGAGGGTTGCGCAGGCGGTCCGTGCTGCCCTCGCAGGCCCGCCCCAGTTCCGCGACCACTGGCAGAGCCGCCTTATCCAGAACGTCCTGCATCGGTCGTCGGCTGCCGTCGCGGGCATCGACCAACTGCAGGATCCGCACGGCGGCTCCCAGCGCCAAGGCACTCAGCCGGAACAGCTTGTCTGGCACCCGCACCTGTGTCTCGTCCAGGCCGAGCCCGTCGCGCTTGAGAGCGCGGAACACCTCCTCGATCCGCCACCTCAACCGGTACAGCCGCACCATGTCCTGCGCGGCGGCGGCATCCGGCACCGCCCGCGTCGTCAGAAGCCGCCAGCACAAGGGCGTCACGCCCACAGGCGGCTCGAGTTCCTGCACGCAGACGCCATGCAGCCTCAGGCTGGCCGGCTCGCGGGCGCCTGGGCCGGAGGGACGGACCACCTCGACCGGTCCGGCCTGCAGCCTCACCTTGGCGATGCGGGCCGGCACCCCAGGGCGAGCCGGCACCTCCACGGTGCCGGTTGTCGCGACGGGCCATGACGCCTTGTCCTGAAGGCTGCCCCTTCAACCAGTGGCCGGTCATGGCGTGCCCGCACCAGAAGATCGCTGCCCGCGGGCCGACGGGCGAAGTGGCTGTAGATGTCGCCCTCCTGGTCGGCGACCACGATCAAGCTCCGGGCCGTGTCGGCCAAAGCCGTCGCGGCAGCGGCCGCTCCGGTGATCCAGCGCTGGCTCTCCTTGTCCTCGACTGGCCGCCGGTGACGTGGCGCCGTCTGGCGGGCGGCGCGGGTCCAGAGCTGGGCGTCGACCAAGCCCAGCACCGCCTCGTCCTCGGCATCGACGGCGATGACCGGGTGCAGGAAGAAGCCGGGATTGCGGCCGTTGCCGGCCGGCCCCAGGCCATGGCGGCCAGCAGCAGCTGGGGTGAAGTTGATCTCGCTCGTGTCCTGGACGGCCACGATCGGACGCCCGGCGCAGGCCTGGGCCGTGCGGGCTGCAAAAGCCTGCAGGATGCCCTGCCAGTCAGCGCAGGGCGAGGAAAGGTAGCGATGGGCGGCCGCCGTACCGGCTTCGCTGCCGCCCACCGTGCTCAGCACCACGCTGCCGGTGGTGACGATCCGCTCAAACAGCCACGCCCCCCGGGCCTCGGTGCGTACGTCGCCCGATCCAAAGCCTCGCATCGGTTGTCCTCGCTGAACCGCAAAGACGCCCAACTCACAGACGCCGAACCATTTCCGTCAAGGCCGTAGCCCACACGGGAGAGGGGAGACGCGCTTTATCCTGACCCGATCGCCCTGGCCTATTGGGGCATTCCGGCCGCTGCGCGACGCGGGTATCGTTCGCTTGCAAGTACTGCCCGGACACCAGTCCCACCAGGATGATCGGATGACCCGACACGTCCCGGACGGCAGGAGATGCACCCGCACCGGCATTGTCCCCGACTAACCCGTCCACGAGCGGGACGAGGGGAGCCCCCACCTTCTGGTGCATTGTCTTCCGCAAAGGAATTCCGAACGATCGCCAGGGAGGAACCCCGATGAGCTTCACTCTCGTCCAGCAAGCCACGCCGCGCCTGCACCGCTCCGAGCTGGCGGTGCCGGGCTCGAACCCGACCTTCATGGAGAAGTCGGCGAAATCCGCCGCCGACGTGATCTTCCTCGACCTCGAGGATGCGGTGGCGCCCGACGACAAGGAGCAGGCGCGCAAGAACATCGTCCAAGCCCTCAACGACATCGACTGGGGGACGAAGACGATGATGATCCGCATCAACGGTCTCGACACCCACTACATGTACCGCGACGTGATCGACATCGTGGAGGCCTGTCCGCGCCTCGACATGATCCTGATCCCGAAGGTCGGCGTGCCAGCCGACGTCTACGCCATCGACGTGCTGGTGACGCAGATCGAGCAGGCGAAACGCCGCGAGAAGACGATCGGCTTCGAGGTGCTGATCGAGACGGCGCTCGGCATGGCCAACGTCGAGGCGATCGCCCAATCCTCGAAGCGCCTGGAGGCGATGTCCTTCGGCGTCGCCGACTACGCCGCCTCCTTGCGCGCCCGCTCGACCGTGATCGGCGGCGTCAACCCGGACTACGCGGTACTCACCGACAAGGACGAGGCCGGCGGGCGCCAGACCCACTGGCAGGATCCGTGGCTGTTCGCCCAGAACCGGATGCTGGTCGCCTGCCGCGCCTATGGGTTGCGGCCGATCGACGGGCCGTTCGGCGATTTTTCCGATCCGGACGGCTACCGCTCGGCGGCCCGGCGCTGCGCGGCCCTCGGCTTCGAGGGCAAGTGGGCGATCCACCCCTCGCAGATCGATCTCGCCAACGAGGTCTTCACCCCGAGCGAGGCCGAGGTGACCAAGGCGCGGCGGATCCTGGCGGCGATGGAGGAGGCGGCCAAGGCCGGCCGCGGCGCCGTCTCCCTCGACGGGCGGCTCATCGACATCGCGTCGATCCGCATGGCCGAAGCGCTGATCGGCAAGGCCGATGCCATGGCGCGGGCGTGAGAGCCTTCTCCGGCGGCATCGATCGCATGCCGCCGGCTGACATCTCTCGACGCCGTCCCGGGTTCCGCCGCGCGGCCCCGGGATAACGGGGAGGGGATGGTTACCCGCGGCGGCGGGAGGGCAGGCCTGCCCGCCGCGCAGAAACGACGCACGGTCCTCGCATAATGCAGAAACAGTCCAATGTCATACGCCTGAAGCATGCTGGTCCGGTGAACCGCTTCGGCGGATCGGACATTTGTCTTCGGGCCGGCTCCGGACTTGTGGAAGCGCGCGACCGATGAGATCAGAACAGGGCGCTGGACGAAAGAAGCGCCGGCGCGGTGGATGGCTGCTGGCCCTCGCGATCCTGGCCGGCGCCGGCGGCGCCTATGCGTGGCAGAGCCGCCAGCACGCCGAGAGCGCGAAGCCTGCCGCGAGGGCGCCGGCCGCGGTGCCGGTGACGTTCGCCCAGGTGGAGCAGGGCCCGTTCGCGGTGGTGCTCGGCAGCCTCGGCACGGTGCAGGCCTACAACACCGTGCAGGTGCGCAGCCGGGTCGACGGCGAGATCCTGAAGATCGGCTTTCGCGAGGGCCAGGTGGTGAAGAAGGGCGACCTGCTCGCCCAGGTCGATCCGCGCCAGTACCAGGCCGCCCTCGACCAGGCCAAGGCGAAGAAGGCCCAGGACGAGGCCAACGTGAAGAACGCCAAGGCGGATCTCGAGCGCTACACCAAGCTCGGCGACTACGCTTCGCGCCAGCAGACCGACACCCAGGCCGCCACGGTGAACCAGCTCACCGCCCAGATCGCCGCCGACCAGGCGGCGATCGACAATGCGGCGACGCAACTCTCCTACGCGACGATCCAGGCGCCGATCGACGGCGTCACCGGCTTCCGCCAGATCGACGTCGGCAACATCGTCAACGCCGCGCAGCAGACCGCGATCGTCACCATCACCCAGGTCGAACCGATCTTCGTGGTCTACACCGCACCCGAGGAGCAGCTGCGCGAGGTGACGAAGGCGCTCGCCGCCGGGCCGGTGCCGGTCGAGGCCTGGAGCACCGACGGGATGACCCGGCTATCGGAGGGCCGCCTCGACCTCGTCAACAACCAGGTCGACACCGCGACCGGCACGGTGCGGCTCAAAGCCTCCTTCGCCAACAAGGACCACGCGCTGTGGCCGGGCCTCTCGGTCTCGACGAAGATGCGCACCGGCACGATCCCCGACGCCGTCACGGTGCCGGACGACGCGGTGCAGCACGGGCCGAAGGGGCTCTACGCCTTCGTGGTCGACGACCAGAGACGCGCTCACATGCAGGCGATCAGCGTCGGCCGCTCCACCGACGGCCGCACCCAGGTGACGAAGGGGCTGAATCCCGGCCAGACCGTGATCTGGCGCGGCCAGTCGCGGGTGCAGGAGGGGGCGCTCGTCGCCGAAGCGAAGCCTGTGGCAGCCGAAAAGCCTGTGGCACAGGACGCGCATCGCGCGGACAACGCCGCCCTGGCGCAGAGCGAGGCGCGCTGACATGCAGTTCGGGTCCGGGCAGGAGAATGCCGCGCGTACCGGCATCTCCGGCTACTTCATCCGCTTTCCCGTTGCGACCTCGCTCATCATGGCGGGGATCCTGTTCATCGGCATCGTCGCCTACCCGCTGCTCGGCGTGGCGCCGCTGCCGCAGGTCGACTTCCCGACGATCCAGGTGACGGCGCAGCTGCCCGGCGGCAGCCCGGAGACGATGGCCTCGTCCGTGGCCCAGCCGCTGGAGCGCCAGTTCGCCCAGATCCCCGGCGTGAGCCAGATGACCTCGACGAGCGCTCTCGGCATCTCGTCGATCACGGTGCAGTTCGACCTCAACCGCAACATCGACGCGGCCTCGAACGACATCCAGGCGGCGATCAACGCGGCCGGCGGGCAATTGCCCAAGACCCTGCCGAGCCCGCCGACCTACCGCAAGGTGAATCCGGCCGATTCGCCGATCCTGCTGCTCTCGGTCACCTCCGACACCCTGCCGCTGATCGAGGTCGACGACGCCGCCGACGTGCAGCTGGCGCAGCGCATCAGCCAGGTCTCGGGCGTCGGCCAGGTCCTGATCGGCGGCCAGCAGAAGCCAGCGGTGCGGGTGCAGATCGACCCGGCGAAGCTCGTCGCCAAGGACCTGTCGCTGGAGGACGTGCGCACCCAGCTCTCGATCACCACGGTCAACAGCCCGAAGGGCAGCTTCGACGGCGCGACCCGCAGCTACACCGTCTACGCCAACGACCAGCTGACGCTCGCCAAGGACTGGAACGACGTCATCATCGCCTACCGCAACGGCGCGCCGTTGCGGGTGCGCGACATCGGCGCGGCGGTGGCGGGGCCGGAGGACACCAAGCAGGCGGCCTGGGCCAACGGCCAGCGCGGCGTGTTCCTGGTGATCTTCAAGCAGCCCGGCGCCAACGTCATCGAGACGGTGGACCGGATCAAGGCCGAGTTGCCGCGCATCACCGCCTCGCTGCCGGCGGGCGTGAAGGTGCAGACGCTCAGCGACCGCACCCAGACCATCCGCGCCTCGGTCGAGGACGTGCAGTTCACGTTGGCTCTCACCATCGCGCTGGTGGTGGCGGTGATCTTCGTGTTCCTGCGCTCGGTCTGGGCGACCATCATCCCGAGCGTGACGGTGCCGCTGGCGCTGCTCGGCGCCTGCGCGCTGATGTGGATGGCCGGCTACACCCTCGACAACCTGTCCCTGATGGCGCTCACCATCGCGGTCGGCTTCGTCGTCGACGACGCGATCGTGGTGCTGGAGAACATCGCCCGCTACGTCGAGGAGGGGATGAAGCCGATGCAGGCGGCGCTCAAGGGCGCCGGCGAGATCGGCTTCACCATCGTGTCGATCTCGGTCTCGCTGATCGCGGTGCTGATCCCGCTGCTGCTCATGGGCGGCATCATCGGCCGGCTCTTTCGCGAGTTCGCGGTGGTCCTGTCGATGACGATCGGCGTCTCGGCCTTCGTGTCGCTGTCGCTGACCCCGATGATGGCCTCGCGCTTCCTGAAGGAGCACAAGGGCGAGCAGCACGGAAAGCTCTACCGCTGGAGCGAGCGCGTCTTCGACGGGATGCTGCACGCCTACGAGTCGGCCCTCGACGTAGCGCTCCGCCACCACGTCGTCACCTTCCTGACCTTCCTCGGCACGGTCGCCCTCACCGGCTACCTCTTCGTCGTCATCCCGAAGGGCTTCTTCCCGCAGCAGGATACCGGCCTCATCCAGGGCATCACCGAGGGCGGGCAGGACATCTCGTTCTCCGCCATGGAGGACCGCCAGCGGGCGGTCGGCGCGGTGATCCAGGCCGATCCGGATGTGGCGAGCGTCGCGATGTCGATCGGCGGCAGCGGCCAGGCGCTCAATTCCGGCCGGATGTTCATCACCCTCAAGCCCCGGGACGATCGCGAGGCGAACGCCTTCCAGATCATCGACCGGCTGCGGCCGAAGCTCGCGCAACTCGAGGGCGTCAAGGTCTTCCTCCAGGCCGCGCAGGACGTGCGGACGGGGGGACGCTCCTCGCGCACCCAGTTCGAGTATACGCTCCAGGATCCGAACCTCGACGAATTGAACACCTGGTCGCCGCGCCTCCTCGACAAGCTCAAGACCCTGCCGGAATTGCGCGACGTCGCCACCGACCAGCAGACCAGCGGCACGACGCTGACCCTGTCGATCAACCGCGACGCCGCCTCGCGCTTCGGCATCACGCCGCAACTGATCGACGACACGCTCTACGACGCGATCGGCCAGCGCCAGGTGGCGCAGTACTTCACCCAGCTCAACAGCTACCACGTGGTGATGGAGATCCTGCCGGCGCTCCAAGGCAACCCGGATTCGTTGCGCAACATCTACGTGAAGTCGCCGACCACCGGCGGGCAGGTGCCGCTCGCGGCCTTCGCCACCTGGACCACCGAGCCGGTGCGGCCGCTCTCGATCAGCCACCAGGGTCAGTTCCCCTCGGTGACGATCAGCTTCAACCTCGCGCCGAACGTCGCACTCGGCCAGGCGACGAATGCGATCGATGCCGCCGCCAAGGAGATCGGCGTGCCGGCGACGCTCGCGACCGGATTCCAGGGCACCGCGCAGGCGTTCCAGCAATCGCTCTCGACGGTGCCGCTGCTGATCGCCGCCGCGCTCGTGGTGGTCTACCTGATCCTCGGCATCCTCTACGAGAGCTACATTCACCCGCTGACGATCCTCTCGACCCTGCCCTCGGCCGGCGTCGGCGCGCTCGCGATGCTCCTGTGGTTCGGCTACGATTTCAGCCTGATCGCGCTGATCGGCATCATCCTGCTGATCGGCATCGTGAAGAAGAACGGCATCATGCTGGTCGACTTCGCGATCGTCGCCGAGCGCCACGAGGGCATCGGGCCGGAGGAGGCGATCCGCAAGGCGGCCCTCCTGCGCTTCCGCCCAATCCTGATGACCACGATGGCGGCGCTTCTCGGCGGCATCCCGCTGATGTTCGGCACCGGCACCGGCTCGGAGATCCGCCAGCCGCTCGGCTACGCCATGGTCGGCGGCCTCGCGGTGAGCCAGGTGCTGACGCTGTTCACCACCCCGGTGATCTACATCTACCTCGACAAGCTCGCGACCTTCCTGTCCGGCGGCTCGCACGGGCCGCACGGCGAGGAGGAGGCGCCGGAGGAGGAGGCGCCGCGGCAGCTCCGCGAGGCGGCGGAGTAGGGGCGCAAGTCCCTCACCCGGGCGCGGTCCCGCCGGCGGCCTGTTGCGTCGAGACCGGCAGCGCCATGGTGCAGTGGACGCCGTCCGCCCGCAGCGCGTAGGTCGTCTCGGCGCCGAGCTGATAGGGGAGCACCCGCTCGATCAGCTCGCGGCCGGATCCGTTCTCCCGCGGGCCGGCCGGCATCGCGACGTGGCGCTCGCGCCAGTCGACGTGGAGCCAGGGCTCGGGCCGGCGCGCCAGGCGCCAGCGGATGTCGAGCCGCCCGTCGGGCTGGGAGAACGCTCCGTACTTGATCGCGTTGGTGGCGAGCTCGTGCAGGGCGAGCGCGAAGGCCTGCACCGTGGAGGAGCGTAAGGAGACGCCCGTCGGCCCGTCCAGGGTGACGCGCCCGGCACCGCCGTTCAGGGCCGCGAGCTCGATGCGCAACAGTTCGTCGAAGGTGACGCGCTCCCCCTCCGCCAGGCGCGACAGCAGGTCCTGGACGCGGGCCAGGGCGGCCAGCCGATCGCCGAAGCGGGCGCTGAAATCGGCGAGATCGGTCGAGCGCGCCATGATCTTGTCGGCCAGCGCGCGGAGCACGCCGAGGAGGTTGCGGGTCCGGTGCTGCAGCTCGGCGACCAGGGCCTGCTGGCGCTCCTGCAGGACGCGCAGGTCCTGGATGTCGATGGCCGCACCGAACCAGTGGGTGATGGCCCCGTCCAGGCCGCGGATCGGCACCTGCCGCACCAGGTGCCAGCGATGGGCGCCGTCGGTCCGGCGGATGCGCTGCTGGCGCTCGACCGGCGTGCCGGTCGCGTAGGCGTGGGCGAAGGCCGCGCGGGTCGCCTCGACGTCGTCGGGATGGATCGCGTCGAGCCAGCCGTCATTCTGAAGGGCGGCGCGATCCTGGCCGGTATAGGACCGCCAGCGGTGGTTGATGGCGGTGTTGTTGCCTTCGGCGTCGCACCACCACAGGATCGCCGGGACGAGCTCGACGGCCATCCGCAGGCGCTCCTCGCTGTCGCGCAGGGCCCGCTCGGCCTCCTCGCGCCGCCGGTCGGTGAGGATGCGCCCGGTCGTCTCGGTGGCGATGTTGAGGACGCCGCCGACCGACCCGTCCGCCAGCAGGATCGGATCGAAGCTGAAGCTGAACCAGGCATCCTCGATCCGGCCGGCGCGGTCGAGCGGGAGGCGACGGTCCCGGACCTGGGCGGCGCCTTGGCCGGCGAGGACGCCCGCGAGCATCGGCCCGATCTCGGGCCAGATCTCGGGAAAGACCTCGCGCGCCGGCCGGCCGAGGGCGACTTCGTGCTTCGCGCCGACGAGCCGGCGCCACGCGTCGTTGAAGACGAGGGCGAGGTCGGCGCCCCAGTAGAGGCCGATCGGGGTCGCGGCCGGGAGGATGAGGTCGATCGCGGCCCGCAACGGCGACGGCCAGGCCTCGACGGGCCCGAGCGTCGTCGCGGACCAATCGTGGTCCCGGATGCGCCGGGCCATCTCGCCGTCGCCTGACGGCCACGTCATGATGGCATCACCGTGACGGTTCGATCATCATGACAGGTCCCTCCCGCCCCGCTCGTTCCGCCGGACGGTATGTCCGCTCGTCGACCGTAGGCCGACGGTCGGCGAGCGATGCTCCCCGTGTCCCGGCCAGGCCGCGGTGTCGAGCCGCCCCTGGGCAGGCCCGATCCGGAGGAGGGCACTGCCCCGCGGCGCCCGCCGGCGCGACGCGCGGCGTCAGGCCACCGCCGCCCGCTTCTGCAGGCTCAGCAGCATGTTGGCGATCTGGCGCACCTGCAACTCGCTGTCCTGCAGTTCCTTCTTGCGGGCGCCGCCATAGGCGAACTCGTCATGGTCGATGCCCGGGACCGGCAGGCCGGACTCCTCGAAATAATGCTCGAGGCGAGTGAGGAGTTGCCCCCAGACGCCGAGGCGCGACCAGCGGATGAAGGTCTGGGCCGCCATCCACCACGGGCCGTAATGGGCGGGAACGGCGCGCCAGTTGGTATCGTGCCAGTGGCGCCAGAGTATCGCGTCGATGGTCCGTTTGAGATCGTGAGGCTGCGTCTTGCCGCGAGGCCTGCAGCCTTCGAGCAAGGGCACGAGCACCGCCCACTGCGCCTCCGTCAGCATAAACATCCCCTCGCTCCTGGTTCCGCCGGGAATCATATTACCAAGGGTAATCTGCCACTTCAATCGGGCTGCCCACCTTCGGCTGAGTTTTGTTGACTCGCCGCAACATGGGAATTGGCGAGGATCGTTTGTGTTCGAACATGCTGGAAGAGGGCGATTGCATCATATTACTATTTAGAATAGGCATTTCGGTATGTAACTACTTATCAATTAACAAAAAATCGATGCAAGCATAGCGCGGCTGCCAAGGGCGTACCGCGAAGCGGATCGCGGCGCAAAGCTGCCGTTGATGCCGCGACATCACCGATCGGCATCGCTCCCGCGCCGCGCGTTTATTTTTTCGAAGCCGGCGAACGATGAATGTTGTCGATCGGAATGACGATGTTCTTGCAGTCAACTCTCGTTGCATCGCATCAAGTCGAATGCCTCGGGTCGTTTGTTAGTCCTTGGGACAGGCAACCGCGCGAACCATGCGACGTCTGACGATATGGCGGTACCGCTGCACCGCAACACTGATCAGGCGTTCGGGCGGCAAGAATGCAACGCATTCGGGGAGGAGCGTGCCCGATCGACCTCGGCAGAACGGCGCGTGGCGCATTCGGGCCGTCGAGGAACAGTGCCACTCGCGTCGCACCCGGCCGATTGCTTCGGGCCGCCGCGGCTTGATCGTTGTCGCGACGCTACGAGCCTTGCTTCGCCCGGATGCGGACCGGTCGCGACGTGGCTCGCCGCCGAAGCGCGATGACCGTCGGTCCCGGGCATGTCCGGGGCCGCGACGACGCCCCGCTCAGAAACCGAGATGGCTGAGCCCGGGATGGTCGTCCGACCGGCGGCCCAGGGGCCAGTGGGAGCGGCGGTCGGCGTCCGCGATGGGCTGCTCGCTGATGCCGGAATGGCGGACACGCAGCAGCCTGTCCCCGGCGAGGCATACCTTCGGGACGGCGCTCTCCTCGGAACGCTCCGGAGGGACAGAGCGGCGCGGACCCCGCGTCGACGCCGATCCGGACGCCGCGCCCGCTATTCCTTGTGCGCGAACAGGTAGGTGCCGCTCGCCAGCTCCATGTTCTTCTGGTCGCCGAGCTGCGTCACGTAGGGCTCCTGGAGGAGCGAGAGCGGGTCGGCGGTGAAGTCGGAGAGGCGGCGCGACAGGAAGCGCTTGCGCACGTCCGGCGGCAGGCCGGCGGCCCAGGACTGGATGATCCAGGTCAGGCTCCAGATCGGCAGCAGCGAAGCCGGGACGTATTGGTGGTCGATGGCGAGCTGGCCGGAAAACAGGTTGCGCAGGCCCTCGCCGGTCATGTTGTAGTAATGGTGCGGGTAGCCGTGCAACGGCTGCAGGAACGGCACCGCGCAGACCAGCCGCCCGCCGGGCTTGAGCACCCGGGCGATCTCGCGGGCGCAGGCGAAGGGATCGCGGACGTGCTCCAGCACCGCGATCGAGATCACCCCGTCGAAGCTGGCATCGCGGAACGGCAGAACCTCGCCGATGCCGAGCACGTCGGTGGTGTCGTAATCGGCGATCTCGAGGTTGACGACGTTGGCGTAGTAGCGGTCGCGCCGGCCGGCGCCGCAATCGAGGATCAACCCGTCCGGGTGAGCCGCGATCAGCTCCTGCACGTGACCGTCATAGGCGTTCTGCGAGACGTTCGGGCTGTCCTCGGCACCCGAGAGGGTGCGCAGCTCCTCGCTCAGGTAGTCGTACTTCTCGCCGAGGCGGCGATGGGGCAGGTCGTCCCGCATCAGCGGCGCCAGCCGCGCGAGCTTGTCCGCCCGCATCGCGTCCAGCCCCTCGGGCAGGCGGCTCTGGCGCCGGCCCTGGCGCAGGCCGTGACGCTCGAAATGCGCCCGGCCGCTGGCGAGCCGTCCCTCGCGCACCGCGAGGTGGAGGTCGGGGTTGGCCGCGAGGTAGTCGGCCTCGCGGAAGGTCGCCGCCGTCGCCGGCTCGACCATGTCGAGATAGTGCACCACGGGCGGCCCTGAGCAGGTTTCGCAAAAATGGTCGCCGGTTTTGCGTTAAAAACCGGCGACAAAACAAGACGCTAAGCAGACCTGCGTTGGCCTGCCGACGCAGGTCTGCTTAGAGGCCGCGGAGGAAGCCGGCGAAGCGCATCAGCCCCTCCGGCCAGGGCCCGTGCCCGCTCTCGGCATTGAGATGCCCGGACTCGCCGGCGTCGACGAGCTCGGCCCCCCAGGCGGCGGCGAAGTCTTCGGCGCGGTCGTAAGCCGTGTAGGGGTCGGTGCGGCTCGTCACCAGGACCGACCGGAACGGCAGGGGCGCGCGGGGGATCGGCGCGAAGGCGCGCAAGCCCGCCGGCGTGTCCGGCCGCTCGACGTCCGGCAGCGCGACTAGGAAGGCCCCGGCGACGCTGCCCGGGGGCAGATAGGGCGCGGCCTGCACGCAGGAGATCACGCCCAGGCTGTGGGCGACCAGCACCGCCGGCCGGCTCGCGGCCTGCACCGCCGCGATCACCGCGTCGCGCCAGGCCTCCGGCTCGGGGTGGTCCCAGCTCTCCTGGTGCACCCGGCGGGCGGTCGAGAGCCGCTCCTGCCAGCGGCTCTGCCAGTGGTCGGGCCCGGAATTGGTGTAGCCCGGGACGACGAGGATGTCGCAATCGGCCGATCTCATGCCGCACCGTTACAGCGCCGAGGCCGCAGCGTCGAGGGCCGTGCCTACTCCGCCGCGACCGCCGCCGGGGCCGTGCCGAGGAGGCCGGGGCCGACATGCAGCGCCAGCCCGGTCGAGGCGAGGTTCTTGAGCTTGGCCTCGACCTCGATGTCGCACCAGGCGAGATGGCGGGCGACCAGGTCGTTGAGCGCCCGGTTCCACATCATGTCGGAATGGGCGGCGAGGTCGCGGCCGTTGAGGCCCGATCCGGTGAGCGCGGCGAAGTCGGGCAGGGCGTCGGCGTCGTGGCCGGGCAGCACGTCCTCGCGCGAGACGCTGACATGGCCGACCGGGCGCACCCCGCGCCAGGATTCGATGACCCGGGCGATCCGGGGATCGTCCGGCTCGATGTAGTCGCCGCGGCTCTGGATCCAGTGGTGGTGCAGGTCGAGCACCACCGGCACCCGGTCGGCGAGGCGCAGGACCTCGTCGAGGCCGAAGGAGGATTCGTCGTTCTCGACCGTGACGAGGTCGCGGGCGACCTGCGAGACCCGGTCCAGGTTCTCCCGGAACGCATCGACCCCGGGGTCGCGGGCGCCGACATGGATGTTGACGTGGGCGCCGTGCGGGTGCCAGCCGCCGCCATAGCCCATCATCGCCATCACCTCGGCGTGATAGTCGAGCTCGGCGATGCCGTTCGCGAGCGCCGCCGGGTTGCGGCTCGCCAGGATGCAGAACGGGCCCGGATGCATGCTGAGCCGCACCCCGCCCGCCCGCGCCGCCTCGCCGACCGCCGCGAGCCCGGCCTCGATGGCGCGGCGGAAGTCCGGGTCCGCGTAGAGGTCGCGCACCTCCGGGTGGGTGTAGCCCGGCAGGATCGAGCTCGCGAGGCGGAGCAGCCGCTCCAGCGGCGGCCGGGCCGCCACCCAGGCGACCTGCCGCCCCATCGCCGCGAGGTTGTGCGTCACCACCGCGACCAGCTTCTCGCGCGCCGCGGCCGGATCGAGCTTGCGCAGATGCGCGATCGTCACCGTGGTGACGTTCATCACCATCGCGGCGTCCTTCGCCGCCTTCAGGGTCTTGTGCCGGCCGGGCGGCTCGTCCGGGATGAACTTGCAGCAGAAGCCGAGGCGGGGGGAGGAAGCGGCGGAGATCATGGCCGACAACGCGGCGCGAGCCGGCGCGGGTCCACGCGATACCGACAGGAAGTACGCGCCCGACCCGGGAAAAGGGCTGGCCCGAGAAGAAAATCGGCCCAAGAAAAAGGCCGGCCCCGAGGGGCCGGCCCATGTCGATCGATCGTGGCGACGATCCGCCGTGCCGGGATCAGTGCGTCTGCCGGCCCGGCTCGCCGGTCCCGGTCGGGTTGTGCCCCGGCTGGGCGTGTCCCGGCTGGCCTTGGCCAGGCTGGTTCTTGCGCAGCTCGTCCGAGGCGGCGTTGGCGGCCGCGACGGCGGCGTCCTGGGCCTGGTCGAGCGCAGTCTCGACGAACTGGCGGCCGCGCTCGGTCGCCTCGCGGGCGTAGCGCAGGCCCTGGTCGCGGACCTCGTCGGCGTAGGGGCCGACCGTCCGGTCCTCCTGGCGGGTGCGCGGCAGCAGCGCGCCGAGGAGCATGCCGGCGGCGAGGCCGACGACGCCGACCAGCACCGGGTTCTCGGTGACGAAGCGCTCGACGGCGTTCTGCCCCTGCGCCAGCCGCTCGCTGCCGCGGTCGCGCAGGTCGGCATAACGCTGGGAGCTGGTCTCGATCCGGTCGCTGGCCCAGTCGCGGGCGCGGTCCAGCGTCTCCGAGCCGCGGCCGCCGACGGCGCCGTAGGCCTGGCTCGCCTGGGCGTGGGCGCGGTCGACCGCCTCGTTGGCGCCCTGCCGCAGCCGGTCGGCGGCGGCGTCGGCCTTGGCGCGCAGCTGGTCGGCGGTCTGGCTGATGCGCTCGCCGATGGCCGAGGCGGTGTCGCTCACCCGCTCGGAGGCCCCAGCAGCGGCGTCCTTCAGGGTGTCCTTCACCGTATGGCCGGCGTCGTGCGCCGCGGATTGCGCCGCGTCGAGATTCTGGCGGACGGTGTCGTGGTCCTGGTGCAGGTTGCGCTCGGGCCCGGTGGCGGGGGTGTGGGCCGAGGGTGCGCCCGGATTGGCCGGGTTGATGGTGTGCTCTGCCATGACTCGGGTACTCCCTGGCAGGCCTTGCGAGGGCGGGACTTGAGCCGTCGGGGCCTGCGACCAATCGAAGGTTCGAGAGGGGCGCCGGCCCTCGGGGCCGGCGCCGCCTTACATCCGCATGCCGCCGGCGACGCGGTCCGTGGCCGGGTGGGCGGTCGGCCGGTCGGGGTCGTAGACCCGGGCGGTCCCGGTATTCAGCACCGGCACGGCCTCCGCCCCGTTCATCGTGGCGTCGAGGTGCTGGCGGCGCTGCGTGTCCCGGGCGACGCGGTGGATGAGCCAGCCCACCCCGGCGACGATCAGCATGACCGGGACGGGGTTGCGCCGCACCGCCGCCAGCGCCCCGTCGTAGAGGCCGCTCATCGACGGGTTCTGCCGCACCGTGCCGAGCATCTCGTCGACGATGCTGGCCGGCGAGAGCCGGCCCTGGATCTGGTCGATGGTCCGGTCGAGCCGGGCCCGGGTCTCCTCGATGTCGTGTTCGAGCTCGTTGATCGACTGGGTCATCCCGACACCCTCTCGGACAGGACCCTCGCATCCTGGCGCACCTGGCGCGTCGTGCGGGTCGGCGTCAGCGTGGACAGGGACATGGCGCTGCGGCCCCACAGGGCGAGCCCGATGCCGATCGCCAGGAAGACCGCCCCGACGATCAGGGCGGCGAGCGCCTCGGAATTGACCACCGTGGCGAGCCACTTCACCAGGGCGTCGGTGAGCACCAGGAGGGCGACGACGGCGAAGACCGCCGCCCCCACCATCATGCCGAGCCCGAGGAACAGCGACCTCAGGTTGTTCGACATCTCGGTGCGGAAGAGGGCGATCTCCTTGCGGGCGAGGTCGGTGGTCTCGCGCAGGGCGTCGCCGAGGAGCCCCTGGATGCTCCCGGGGGCTCCGGTGCCGCCGATCGGGCGGCCGTCGGTGGGGTCGGCCATCGCGGCTCCTCCCGTCAGGCCGAGTAGCGCGGGCCGGACGCGCCGGTCCGGTAGGGATCGGGCCGGGCGGTCTCCGGCTCGCTGTGGGCGCCCGGCACGTCCCGGTGGCGCGCGGCGTAGGGATCGTACGAGGTGCCGCGCGCCCGATCGGCACCGACCTCAGGACCCCGCGCGAAGGCCTCGCGGCCGTCGAGAACGTGCGCGGGATGGGCCGAGGCGCGGATGAAGCGGGCGGCGAGGAAGCCGGTGAGGAAGGTCGCCACCGCGACGGCCGCCGGCCGGCGCCGGGCCACCGCCTCGATCTCGCCGTAGAAATCCTCGAAGCTGCGCTCGCGGATCGAGCCGGAGAGCTGCTCCAGGCCGTCGGCGGCACTGTCGAAGAACGCCTTCACGTTCGGCTGCTGGTCGAGCTTGCCGCCGGAATCGCGCAGGGCCTGGGCGAGGTCGGAGACCGACTGGGCGGCGTCGCCCTTGCGCCGGTCGACGTAGCCGTGGACCTGCTCGCGGGCCGACTCGACCAGGCTGAAGCCGCGCTCCATCGCGACGTCGCCGAGCTGGCGCACATCCGACCGCAGGTCGTTCCAATCCGCCGGGCGCTCTTCACCGGTCCGGTGCTGTCCGTTCTCGTAACCCGCGCTCATCAGGCAACTCCGTTCTCGGCTGGCGCGGCCGGCAGGCCGGACCGGCCACCGCGCCGACCACATGCGACGATATTGCGGGTAACAGCAGCCAAGGCGCCCGGTTCCGGCCTGAACGAAGGTGGAATCGCGGCGGGATTCCTGTGGAGCGCCGGGCACAGCCCGAACGGGTACCAACCCCGCCCGATTCGCCGAAAGGGTTGACCAATTCGTGCGGATCGCGCTTGCTGCCGGTGCGTTTTCTCCGTCGGGGGCGGATGGACGCGGCGACGTTCCCGCTCCATTGGGTCCCCTGTCGACCACCACGCGGTCGGCAAGGGACCCGGGGTCATTAATTTTGCCGCATTTCCTTCGACGAACCGGTGTCCACGTCGTCGGAAAATGCTCTAGGTCCGTGAAGCCGGAGTCCATACCCGCCGTGTCACGCCTCATCATCGTGTCGAATCGCGTCGCCGTCCCGGAATCGGGCTCCAAGGCGGTCGCGGCCGGCGGGCTCGCCGTCGCCCTCAAGGAGGCGTTCACCGCCTACAAGGGGCTGTGGTTCGGCTGGAGCGGCAAGATCACCGACAACCCGTCCTCCGAGCCGGTCATCGCCGACCGGGGGAGGGTGCAGTACGCGGTGATGGACCTCTCGCCCCAGGACCACCGCGAGTATTACAGCGGCTTCGCCAACCGGGCGCTCTGGCCGATCATGCATTACCGCCTCGGCTTGGCGGCGTTCTCGCGGGCCGATTATGCCGGATACCAGCGCGTCAACCGGATCTTCGCCCAGGCGCTCGCCGGGCTGATCGAGCCCGGCGACCTGATCTGGGTCCACGACTACCACCTGATCCCCCTCGCCTCGGAGCTCCGGGGCCTCGGGGTCTCGAACCCGATCGGCTACTTCCACCACATCCCGTGGCCGTCGGGCGAGGTGTTCAACACCCTGCCGGCCTCGACCGAGCTTTTGCGCGCGGTCTCCGACTACGACCTGATCGGCCTCCAGACCGACAGCGACGTCCACAACCTCTCGCGCAACCTCGTCGACGAGCTGCGGGCGATCCCGCTCGGCGGCGGCTCGCTGATGGTCGACGGGCGCCGCACCCGCATCCGCAGCTTCCCGATCGGCATCGACGTCGACGGCTTCCGCCAGGCCGCCGAGCGCGCCGGCATGAACCGCACCGTGCGCGACACGGTGGCGGGCCTGCGCACCCGCAAGCTCCTGATCGGCGTCGACCGGCTCGACTACTCGAAGGGCGTTCCGGAGCGCATGGAAGCGGTCGAGCGCTTCTTCGCCTCGAATCCCGACCAGCGCGGCAACGTCGTCTTCCTGCAGATCGCCCCGAAGTCGCGCACCGAGGTGCCCGAATACGAGCAGCTCAGCCGCGACGTGAACGAGGTCTTGGGCAACATCAACGGCTCGCTGGGCGAGCCGTCCTGGACACCGATCCAGTACGTCACCAAGGCCTATCCGCGGGCGGTGCTGGCCGGGCTCTACCGCGCGGCGCGGGTCGGCGTCGTCACGCCGATGCGCGACGGCATGAACCTCGTCGCCAAGGAATACGTCGCCGCCCAGAGCGAGGACGATCCGGGCGTGCTGGTGCTGTCGAAATTCGCCGGCGCGGCCCGGCAGCTGCCCGAGGCGCTGCTGGTCAACCCCTACGACCGGTTCGAGGTGGCGGAGGCCATCCGCGCCGCCCTCTACATGCCCAAGGCCGAGCGCGTGGAGCGCTGGAAGCCGATGTTCGAGCGCATGGCGCGCGAGGACGTGGATTGGTGGGCGAGGAGCTATCTCGGCGAGTTGGAAGGTTTCCGCACGGTCGAACGCGAGCCGCCGGCGGCGGCGGAGGCGCGGTAAGACTGAAGCGCGGGCGTCGCCCACCCGAACCCTCCCCCCTCTGCGGGGGAGGGTGCCCTGCGAAGGCAGGGCGGGAGAGGGGACGCCGCTTCCGGAGAAGTCGCGGCCGTGATGACGGGCGCCGCCTGGATCAGCTTCGCGCTGCCCCTCTTGCGGGACTTCGTCCCGGCCCGCCCCCTGCTGACACAGGGGCCACCCTCCCCCGCTGCGGGGGGAGGGTTGATCCGCTGTGAACGTCGAGTTGTTTTCGTAGAACGTGGCGGTAACCTAACCCGCCTGCGGCCCACCCCGCCCGGCCTTCAGCGCGCCCATCAGGAACCCGATCATCGCGTCGAGCGCCGGGACGAAATCCTCCGGGCACTGCACCACCAGCACCGGGTGGCAGAAGCGCACGATCGCCGTGTGGACGCAGCGCGCCGCCACCGCCGGATCCTCGACCGCGAACTCCCCCCTTGCGGTACCGTCGGCGATGACGCGTTCCAGCACGGCGGTGATCCGGTCGACGTGGTGGCGGCAGACGTCCCAGCTCTCGGACATCGCCGCCTCGATCATCTCGTGCATGCGCGGGTGACCGGTGAAGCGGCCGACGGCGTCGCGGTGCAGGAAGACGATGATCTCGCGCAGGCGGGCCTCGGCGGGAAGACCGGGCCGGTCGGCGAGGCCTGCGATCCGCGCCTCGACCTCGCCGATCAGGCGGGCGACCACCGCCTCGTTGATCGCCTTCTTCGAGTCGAAGAAGCGGTACACGTTGGCCGGGCTCATCCGCAGCGTCTTGGCGATGTCGGCCACCGTGGTCTTCTGGTAGCCGATCTCACGAAAGAAGCGCTCCGCCGTCGCCAGGATGCGGCAGCGGGTATTGGGCACCGTTTCCTCGACCGGAGAGGATGCGGACAGGGCAGGGATCATCCGCGAAGCCTATCGTGCCGATCACAGGTAGGTCAAAAGGCACCGGCGACCTTCGCGCGGGGTGTGGCATCTCTGCGTCACCCCGTGCCGCCTCGTCAGGAGCCGAACTGCGAACCCAGCCGCTCTAGATACTCGGCGAGATCGACGCCGCCGACCTTCTTGCCGTAGTCGAACCGCATGCCGGGCCGGATCGCCACGCTCTCGCGCAGGGTCGTCAGCGTGACCGGCCGGGTGCAGACCCAGGCTCCGTCACGGCGATGCTCGAAACAGTCCAGGATCTCGTGCCCGCCCATCTCCGTCCTCCCGGTCAATCCTGCCGGAACAACGTGACAGTCGCGGGGAAGTTCACGGGAAGTTGCGTCCGATCATACGGCCAAGTCGCATGGCAAAGTCGCACGGCCATGAGCAAGCTTGAGCATACGCGACCGCTTGCGCCGTCCCCGGCATCGGGGGACAATCGGGCGAGTTCCGCAAGAGAAAGCATCAAGAGGAAGATCATGCCGGTCGTCCGCCGCGAGGCCCTTTGTCTGATCGCCGGGGCGCTCGCCCTGCCGGCCCGGGCCGCGCCGCTGCAGAGCGGTGCGACCGCCTCCGCCTTCGGCTTCGCGAAGCCGGAGGGCGGCACCCTGGCGTTGGCCGCGCATGCCGGGAAGCCGATCCTGGTGGTCAACACCGCCACCGCCTGCGGCTACGCCCCGCAATTCGCCGGCCTGCAGCAGCTCTGGACCCGGTTCGGCCCGCGCGGGCTGACGGTGATCGCGGTGCCCTCGCCGGAATTCGGGCATCAGGAGCCCCTCGACGGGGTGGCGATCGCCGAGGCCGCGCGCAAGAACCACGGCGTCACCTTCCCGGTGACCGCCAAGACCAGCGTGACCGGGCCGCAGGCGCATCCGTTCTACCGCTGGGCCGCCGCCGAGAAGCCGGCCGAGACCCCGCGCTGGAACTTCCACAAGTACCTCGTCGGCCGCGACGGCCACGTGTCCGCCGCCTTCGCGACGCCGGTCGAGCCGACCGATCCGCGAGTGATCGCGGCGATCGTCAGAGAGTTGGATGCGGTGGGGTGAGGGCTGTCCGTCCATCGGAGTTTGCCACGACGGACGTGACACCCTCCGGGTCATCCCGGGGCTCGCCGAAGGCGAGAACCCGGGACGACGCAGAGAGTTTGCTCGGGAGGCGCAGGCCCCCAGGAGCGGAGGTGCTGACGGGCCGGGTTGAGCCTGATGCCTGGAGCACCAGGCCCGTCGCAGACCTGCTCAGGCCACCGCCTTCTGCGGACCCGTCTGCGCGTGGAAGTCCGGCCCGTTGCCGGTCTTCGCCACGTAGCCGGCCCGGATCACGAAGTCGCCGAAGCGCTCGCCCGTCTGCCGGTCCCTGGCGTAGGCGGCGAAGAGCGGGTCGAGCTTAGCCTTGATCTCAGAGGCCGACACGTCGTCGGCGTAGAGCTTGCTCAGCCGCGAGCCGTCGAAGGCGGCGCCGAGATAGAGGTTGTAGCGCTCGGGCCCGCGGCCGACGAGGCCGATCTCGGCGATGAACGGCCGGGCACAGCCGTTCGGGCAGCCGGTCATCCGGATCGTGATGTCGTCCTCGGCGAGGCCGTGGGAGGCCAGGCTCTCCTCGAGCTCGTCGATCAGGCTCGGCAGGTAGCGCTCGCTCTCGGCGAGAGCGAGACCGCAGGTCGGCAAAGCCACGCAGGCGAGGCTGTTGCGGCGAAGCGCCCCCGCGCCGGTGGTCAGGCCGTACTCCTGCACCAGCGCGT
This sequence comes from Methylobacterium sp. 17Sr1-1, assembly GCF_003173775.1. Classification (NCBI taxonomy): domain Bacteria; kingdom Pseudomonadati; phylum Pseudomonadota; class Alphaproteobacteria; order Hyphomicrobiales; family Methylobacteriaceae; genus Methylobacterium; species Methylobacterium sp. 17Sr1-1. Next base: position 5,298,710 of record NZ_CP029552.1, read on the forward strand.
CGATCTCCGCCTTCCTGTCCGCCGGAACGTTGGCGATGATGACGTTCTGGTTGCCGGTGAGGCGGAAATCGCCCTGATGGACCTCGGCGATGCGGCGGAGCCCCGCGAGGAATTGCGGCCCGCCCTCGACGTCCTTGATCCGGCCGGACGGGACGTAGAGCGTCAGGTGGTGCTTGCCGTCGTCGCCCGCGACCCAGCCGTAGCGGTCGCCGTTGCCCGAGAAGGTGAACGGCTTCGGATCCGGGAAGGCGCGACCGACGCGCTTCTCGACCTCGGCCCGGAAGGCCTTCAGGCCGTAGCGCTCGATCGTGTACTTCAGGCGGGCGTTCTTGCGGACGTTGCGGTTGCCCCAGTCGCGCTGGACGGTCATCACCGCCTCGGCGACCTTGAGGGCATAGTCCGGCTCGCAGAACAGCATCACGTCGGCGGTGCGCGGGAAGGTGTCGGTCTCGCCGTGGGTCATGCCCATGCCGCCGCCGACGGTGACGTTCCAGCCCGTCACCTTGCCCTTCTTGTCGAGGATCGCGATGAAGCCGAGGTCGTGGGCATAGACGTCGACCTCGTTGGAGGGCGGCACCGCCACGATGGTCTTGAACTTCCGCGGCAGGTAGGTCTTGCCGTAGACCGGCTCGACCTCGGCCGCATCCTCGCCGCCGACCACGCGCTCACCGTCGAGCCAGATCTCGCGCCAGGCATTGGTCTTCGGCAGGAGGCTGTCGGAGATGTCCTTCGCCAGCTTGTAGGCCGCCTCGTGGGCGCCCTTCTGGGCCGGGTTCGTCGCCGCCATCACGTTGCGGTTGACGTCGCCGCAGGCCGCGATCGTGTCGAGCAGCGCCGAATCGATCGCCGCCATCGTGCGCTTGAGGTTCGACTTGATGACGCCGTGATACTGGAAGGTCTGGCGCGTCGTCGCCCGCAGGGTGCCGTTGGCGTAGGTGCGGGCGATCTCGTCGAGGATCAGCCACTGCTTCGGCGTCACGACGCCGCCGGCGATGCGCAGGCGGATCATGAACGAATAGGCCTTGTCGAGCTTCTTCTTGGTCCGCTCAGGCCGCAGGTCGCGGTCGTCCTGCAGGTACATCCCGTGAAACTTCACGAGCTGCCCGTCATCGTCGGAAATCGCGCCGGTGGCGTTCTTCAGAAGCCCCTCGGCGAGCGTGCCGCGCAGGTAGCCGCTGGCGATCTTGATGTGCTCGTTGGCCGACAGCTTGGCGGCCCGGGCGGCCTCCGCGTCGGTGATCGGGCGCTCGGTCGGCGGCGTCTCGTAGACGCGCTCGGTGGTCTGGGTCTCGGCGGTCTTGTGGTCGGCCATGGGGGAGGTGTCCGTTCGGTCGCCGGGTACGGCGCGTAATCTACCGGCATCTCCAGCGCGCAACAGCGCCGGATGAGACGCGGGATCCCCTCTCCCGAGTGGGAGAGGGGTAGGGGCGATCGAAGATCGCGCAGGGTGGCGCGGCTTCAGGACGATCCACTAAACGTCAAGCTGCGCAGCTCGACGGTTCAGGGTCATTGCGGAGACCGAGCCACCCTCACGCGGGATCTTCGATCCCCACGGCCCCCCTCCCACACGGGAGAGGGGAGGCAGTGCGAGTCCTAGTACACGTCCTGCTGGTAGCGGTGGCCGCGCTCCAGGCCGGCGACGGCGGCTTCCGCAGCCGCGGCGTCGAGACCCTTCACGTCGGCGAAGGCCCGCACCAGCGCCGCCCGGACGTCCTTGGCCATCGCCTTGGCGTCGCCGCAGACGTAGAAGTGGGCGCCGCCGTCGAGCCAGGACACCAGCTCCCGGCGCTGCTCCCAGATCCGGTCCTGGACGTAGATCTTCTCGGGCTGGTCGCGGGAGAAGGCGACGTCGATGCGCTTGAGCGAGCCGTCCTCCAGGGCCTCCTGCCATTCGAGCTGGTACAGGAAGTCGTGGGTGAAGTGGCGGTCGCCGAAGAACAGCCAGTTGCGGCCGGGCGCCTCGGTGGCGCGGCGCTCCTGCACGAAGGCGCGGAACGGCGCCACGCCGGTGCCGGGGCCGACCATGATGATGTCGGTGGCCGGATCCTTCGGCAGGCGGAAATGCTTGTTCGGCTTCACCCGCACCTTCAGCTTGGCGCCGCTGCGGATCCGGTCCGCCACGTGGACCGAGGCGACGCCGGTGCGCGCGCGGTCATGGGTGGTGTAGCGCACCGCCGCGATGGTCAGGTGGGCCTCGTCGCCGACCTCGGCCCGCGAGGAGGCGATCGAGTAGGCCCGCGGCGGCAGCGGCCGGGTGATGTCCGAGAGATGCTGCGCGGTCAGCTTCGCCGGGTAGGTCTCGATCAGGTCGATGAGGTGCCGGCCCTCGATCCAGGCCCGGACCTCGTTCGACTCGATCAGGCGGCGCGCCTCCTCGTGGCCGGTGGCCTTGACGAAGCGCTCGACCGTCGCGGCCGAGAGGGTGGTGATGTCGCGCTCGGCGAGCAGCGCCTGGCGTAAGGCGGAATCGCCCTCGAGGCCCGCGGCCTTCAGGATCTGGTCGACCAGGGCCGGATCGTTCTCGGGGTAGAGTTCGAGGGAATCGCCGGGCTCGTATGCCGGGGCCGCGTCCTCGAAGGCCAGCGCGAGGTGGATCGTCTCCTTGTCGGAGCGCGACGAGTTGAGATTGACGTGCTCGATCACCTCGACGGTGACCGGCTCGCGGCTGACCTCGGCGTCCTCATCGGCGGTGCTGCGGGCGAAATCCACCGCCACGACGTTGCCGGCCGGCTCGGCCGGAGCCAGCGCCTTGAGGGCGTCCTTGATCCAGGCGGCGGCCGGCTTGTCGAAGTCGAGGTCGCAATCGATCCGCGGCAGCACGCGCTTGCCGCCCAGCTCCTCGAACCGGGCGTCGAGGCGCTTCCCGATGGCGCAGAACTCCGCGTAGGAGGTGTCGCCGAGCGCCAGCACGCCGAACTCGACCCCGTCGAGGCGCGGCGCGCCCTCGCCCATGATCTCGCCATAGGCCCGCACGGCCCGGGCCGGCGGCTCGCCCTCGCCCCAGGTGGCGGCGATGACGACGAGGCGCTTCTCCTTCCCGAGCGCGGCCACGTCGAGGTCGGCGAAGTCGACGACCTTCGGCTTGAAGCCGCTCTTGCGCGCGAGCTTCGACACGTCGCCGGCGAGCTTCTCGGAGTTGCCGGACTCGCTGGCGAACACGATCGTCAGCGGCTCGGCGGCCCGCGGCGGGGCGGCCGGGGCCGGGGCCTCGGCGGCGGCCGTGCCGCCGGCGGCGTCGAGGCCGGCGAGGAAGCCCGCCAGCCACGCCCGCTGCAGGGCGGTCGTGGAGCCGAGGGCGGCGTCGAGATGGGCCCGCTCGGCGTCGCCGAAGGGAGCCGTGCGGGGAAGAAGCGCGGAGCGAGACATGCCCGCACAGATGTGCCCGCGCCGCGTCGGAGTCAACCAAAATGTTCTTTTTGAAGAACGACCCCGCGAGAGAACATCATTATCGCCAGCGAGGCCGGAAGGAGAATATTATTTTCCGCCGGCCGCGAGGGGCTGGACGAAGGGGGCCGTCGGAAGCGGCAGAGCGGTGGTGCTCTTCACCTTCTCCATGGCGAAGCGCGACGTCACGTTCTTCAGCGGCAGCACCGCGATGAGGCGCTTGTAGAAGGCGTCGTAGGCCTGCATGTCCGCCACCACGACGCGGAGCATGTAATCCACGTCGCCGGCCATGCGGTAGAATTCCAGCACCTCGGGCATCCCCGAGACGGTGGCGGCGAAGCGCTCCAGCCATTCGCGGGAATGGTCGCTGGTCTCGATCGAGACGAAGACCGTTAACCCTAGCCCCAGTTTCACCGGATCCAGCACCGCCACCCGGCGGTCGATCACCCCGTCCGCCTCGAGGCGCTGAATGCGCTTCCAGCAGGGGGTCTGCGACAGGCCGACGCGCTCCCCGATCTGGGCGATCGACAGGGTGGCGTCGTTCTGGAGCAGGGCGAGGATCTTCAAATCGATGGCATCCACTGCGCGGCTCCGCTTTTGGAGAAGATTCTTTCAAGATTGACCCTCGGGAAGGGAACGGATTTTCTACCCGAGGGTTGGCCGGATCCCGACTATCGCGGGATGCGGGTGCGAAGGGGATGAAAAACTCCAGGATCGCATCCCAGCCATGCCTTGACAGTGTTCGGTATAGCGAACAGTTACCGCTTCACACAAGCAGCCAATCCCGGGCTCCCCATGACCCTTCCCCTCGACCGCGCGGCGCAGGACCTGGCCGCGCGCCTGCGTCCCCTCGCCCTGCCGGCGCGTCTCGCGCTGATCGACGCGACGGTGGACGGCCGCCTGGTCTTCACCACGAGCTTCGGCCTCGAGGATCAGGCGCTCACGCACGCCCTGCGCATGGCGAAGTCGCGCGCCGAGATCGTGACCCTCGATACCGGCCGGCTCTTTCCGGAGACCTACGACGTCTGGGCCGAGACCGAGGCGGCGTATAACTTTCGGATTCGCGCCTACGCGCCGGAGCGCGAGGCGGAGGAAAGCTTCGTCGCGGAATCCGGCATCAACGGCTTCCGCCACTCGGTGGCGGCGCGCCAGGCCTGCTGCGGCTTCCGCAAGGTCGAGCCCCTCGGCCGTGCGCTCGCCGGCGCCGCCGGCTGGCTCACGGGCCTGCGCGCCGGGCAATCGGCCAACCGGGCCGAGACGCCGCTCGCCGAGGCCGACCACGCCCGCGGGTTGATCAAGCTCAACCCCCTGGCCGACTGGACCCGCGAGGCGCTCGCCGAGCTGATCCACCAGAACTACGTGCCCTACAACGTGCTGCACGACCGCGGCTTCCCGTCGATCGGCTGCGCGCCCTGCACCCGCGCCGTCAAGGTCGGCGAGCCCGAGCGGGCCGGCCGCTGGTGGTGGGAGCAGGCGGGCAAGCAGGAATGCGGCCTGCACGTCGCGGGCGCGCCCGGCAGCGCGATCGCTCCCGGCCGCGAGCCCGCCGCTTTCGAGCCGGCACTCTCCGACAGCCAACCCGCGCCCGAATCATCCTCGACCAAGTCTTCCCCGACCAAGACCAACCCGGAGCTGGCCGCATGAGCGCCGCCCTCAAAGTTCGTACGGACGGCCTCGACCGCCTGACCCACCTCCAGCGCCTGGAGGCCGAGAGCATCCACATCATGCGGGAGACGGTCGCCGAGACCGAGAACCCGGTGATGCTGTACTCGATCGGCAAGGATTCCTCGGTCCTGCTGCACCTGGCGCTGAAGGCCTTCGCGCCGGGCCGGCTGCCGTTCCCGCTGCTCCACGTCGACACGACCTGGAAGTTCCGCGAGATGATCGCCTTTCGCGATCAGCGCGCGAAGGAGCTCGGCCTCGACCTCCTCGTCCACACCAACCCGGACGGGCTCGCCCGCGGCATCGGGCCGGTGAGCCACGGCTCCGAGGTCCATACCGACGTGATGAAGACGCAGGCCCTGCGCCAGGCTCTCGACAAGCACAAGTTCGACGCGGCCTTCGGCGGCGCGCGGCGCGACGAGGAGGCCTCGCGCGCCAAGGAGCGCATCGTCTCGTTGCGCACCGCGCAGCACCGCTGGGACCCGAAGCGCCAGCGCGCCGAGCCCTGGCACCTCTACAACATGCGCAAGCAGCGCGGCGAGAGCCTACGGATCTTCCCGCTGTCGAACTGGACCGAGCTCGATATCTGGCTCTACATCGAGCAGGAGAACATCCCGATCGTGCCGCTCTACTTCGCGGCCGAGCGCCCCGTGGTGCAACGCGACGGGCAGCTGATCATGGTCGACGACGAGCGCCTGCCGCTGAACCCCGGCGAGATGCCGGAGACGCGCCTGGTCCGGTTCCGGACGCTGGGCTGCTACCCGCTGACCGGGGCGGTGGAGAGCGACGCCGCGACGCTGCCGGAGATCATCGGCGAGACGCTGGCCGCCCGCACCTCCGAGCGGCAGGGCCGGGTGATCGACAAGGACGGCGCCGGCGCCATGGAGCGCAAGAAGCAGGAAGGTTACTTCTGATGACCGTGCATCAATCCACCCGCGCCTTCGGCTACGAGGCCTTCCTCGCCGCCCACCAGCGGAAGGAAGTGCTGCGGTTCATCACCTGCGGCTCCGTCGACGACGGCAAGTCGACCCTGATCGGGCGCCTGCTGCACGACACCAAGCAGATCTTCGACGACCAGGTCAGCGCACTGGAGCGCGATTCGCGCCGCCACGGCACGCGGGGCGGCGAACTCGACCTCGCGCTCCTCGTCGACGGCCTCCAGGCCGAGCGCGAGCAGGGCATCACGATCGACGTCGCCTACCGGTTCTTCTCGACCGAGCGGCGCTCGTTCATCGTCGCCGACACCCCCGGCCACGTCCAGTACACCCGCAATATGGCGACCGGCGCCTCGACCGCGGAGGTCGCGGTGCTGCTCGTGGATGCGCGCAAGGGCCTGAGCCCGCAGACGAGGCGCCACGCGCTGCTGGTGTCGATGCTCGGCATCCGCCGCGTCGTGCTGGCGGTCAACAAGATGGACCTGATCGGCTGGTCGCAAGATCGGTTCGAGGCGATCGTGGCCGAGTTCCAGGCCTTCGCGAAGGACCTGAACTTCACCGACGTCGCTGGCATCCCGCTCTCGGCGGCGAACGGGGACAACGTCGTGCTGCCCGGCACCGCCGCCCCCTGGTACACCGGCGCGCCGCTGCTCCAGTACCTCGAAGAGGTGCCGGCCCATGTCGAGGAGGAGGTCGCCCCCTTCCGGATGGCGGTGCAGTGGGTCAACCGGCCGAATTCCGACTTCCGCGGCTTCTCCGGCCTGATCGCCTCCGGCGCGGTCGCGGTCGGCGACGCGGTGGTGGTGGCGCCGTCCGGCACCCCGTCCACGGTGGCCCGGATCGTCACCTATGACGGCGACCTCGACCGGGCCATCGCCGGCCAGTCGGTGACCCTGGTGCTCGCCGACGAGGTCGACGCGTCCCGCGGCAGCGTCATCGCGGCGGCGGCGCAAGTCCCGCTGGTGAGCGACCGGCTCGAGGTGCGGCTGTTCTGGGCCAACGAGGCCGAGCTGAAGCCGGGTGCCACCTATCTCGCCAAGGTCGGGACGGTGACGGCGAATGCCGTGGTCGAGGCCGTGCGTGCGCGCATCGACACCGAGACCGGGCAGGGCGTGCCGGCCGACGCGTTGAGCGCCAACGACATCGGCGACGTCTCCTTGAGCCTCGACCGCCAGGTCGCGGTCGACGCCTATCGCCAGAACCGCGACACCGGCAGCCTGATCCTGATCGACCGGGCGACCACCGACACGGCGGCGCTCGGGCTCGTCCAGGCGCCCCAAGCGGCTCCGCAGGGCGGCGCGAAGACCGAGACGCCGAAGTCCGAGACGCCGAGGGCCGAGGCTCCCGCCCGGGGCGGCCTCCTCGGCTCGCTGCGGCGCCTCTTCCGGGCTACGTCCCCGGTGATCGTCGCCGGGGCCTCGCTCCTGGCGCTCGCCGGTTCGCCGGCCCCGGTGAAGGCGCAACAGCTCCTGAACGTCTCCTACGACCCGACCCGGGAGCTGTACCGGGCGATCGACGCGGCCTTCGCCAAGGAGTGGAAGGCCAAGACCGGAGAGACCGTGACGGTGCGCGCCTCGCATGGCGGCTCCGGCGCCCAGGCCCGCTCGGTGATCGACGGGCTGCCGGCCGACGTGGTGACGCTGGCGCTCGCCAGCGACATCGACGCCATCGCCGCCCGCTCGAAGAAGCTGCCGGCCGACTGGCAGAAGCGGCTGCCGAACAACTCGACGCCCTACACCTCGACCATCGTGTTCCTGGTCCGCAAGGGCAACCCGAAGGGCGTGAAGGACTGGGACGACCTGGTGAAGCCGGGGATCCAGGTCATCACCCCGAACCCCAAGACCTCGGGCGGCGCGCGCTGGAACTACCTCGGCGCCTACGCCTACGCGCTCGCGAAGAATGGCAACGACGAGGCCAAGGCGAAGGACTTTATCACCGCCCTGTTCAAGAACGTGCCGGTGCTCGACACCGGCGCGCGCGGCGCCACCACCACCTTCGTGCAGCGGGGCCTCGGCGACGTGCTGATCGCCTGGGAGAACGAGGCGTTCCTCGCCGACGAGGAGTTCGGCAAGGGCAAGTTCGACATCGTCGTGCCCTCGCTCTCGATCCTGGCCGAGCCGCCGGTGGCGCTCGTCGATGCCAATGTCGACCAGAAGGGCACCCGCCGCCAAGCCGAGGCCTACCTGCAGTTCCTCTACACCCCGGAGGCGCAAGCCATCATCGCCAAGAACTTCTACCGCCCGCGCGACGAGTCCGCGGCGGCCAAGGAGGACCTGGCGCGCTTCCCGAAGCTGAAGCTCGTCACCATCGACGACACCTTCGGCGGCTGGGCCAAGGCGCAAAAAACCCATTTCGACGATGGCGGCGTGTTCGACGCCATCCTGAAAGCCCGCCAATGAGCGGCGCCGCGGCCCTGCCCGCGGGGCGGGCCGCACCCCGCTTCCGCCGCCCGAGCGCGCTGCCGGGCTTCCGCCTGACCTTCGGGATCACGCTCACCTACCTGACCCTGCTGGTGCTGCTGCCGCTGGCGGTGCTGCTCCTGCGCGCCGCCAGCGTCGGCCCGGCGGGCCTGTGGGCGCTGGTCACCGATTCCCGCAACCTCGCGGCGCTCAAGACCTCGTTCGGCCTGTCGCTCGCGGCGGCCGCGATCGACGCGGTGTTCGGGCTCCTGATCGCCTGGGTGCTGACCCGCTACCGCTTCCCCGGTCGGCGGATCATCGACGCACTGGTCGACCTGCCCTTCGCGCTGCCGACGGCGGTGGCGGGCATCGCGCTGGCCAGCCTCTACGCCCCGAACGGCTGGCTCGGGGAGCCCTTGATGGCTCTGGGCGTCAAGGTCGCCTATACGCCGCTCGGCATCCTGGTGGCGCTGGTCTTCGTCGGCCTGCCGTTCTGCGTCCGCACGGTGCAGCCGCTGGTGGCCGAGATCGACAAGTCGAGCGAGGAGGCCGCCGCGATCCTCGGCGCCTCGCGCTTCCGGGCCGTCGTCACGGTGATCCTGCCGCCGCTGATCCCGGCGATGCTCACCGGCTTCGCGCTCGCCTTCGCCCGCGCCGTCGGCGAGTACGGCTCGGTGATCTTCGTCGCCGGCAACCTGCCCTACGTGTCGGAGATCGCCCCGCTCCTGATCGTGATCAAGCTCGAGGAGTTCAACTACGCAGGCGCCACGGCGATCGCCGCCGTGATGCTGCTGATGTCGTTCACCGCGCTCCTCGCCATCAACCTCGTCCAGGACTTCAGCCGCCGCAGGTTCGGGCATGTCTGAGACCACCGTTCCGTCGATCCGCCCGTCGAACGATCCTACCGCGCGCGGCCCGCACGCGGCACTGACCGAGCCGCGCCCGGTCCGCCTCGCCCTGACCCTGGTGGCGGTCGCCTTCCTGGCCCTGTTCCTGCTGCTGCCGCTGGCAGTCGTGTTCGTCGAGGCGCTGGGCAAGGGCGTGGGCGCCTACTTCGCCACCTTCGCCGAGCCGGACGCGCTGGCGGCGATCCGCCTGACCCTGCTCGTCGCGGTGATCGCGGTGCCGCTCAACGTGGCGTTCGGCCTGTGTGCCTCCTGGGCCATCGCCAAGTTCGATTTCCGTGGCCGTAACCTGCTCATCACCCTCATCGACCTGCCGTTCTCGGTCTCGCCGGTGGTGGCGGGGCTGATCTACGTACTGATCTTCGGGGCGCAGGGGCTGCTCGGGCCGTTCCTGCAGCGCCACGGCATCGAGATCATCTTCGCGGTGCCGGGCATCGTGCTGGCCACCGTGTTCGTCACCTTCCCGTTCGTGGCCCGCGAGCTGATCCCCTTGATGCAGGATCAGGGCACCACCGACGAGGAAGCCGCGTTGACCCTCGGGGCCAGCCCCTGGCGGGTGTTCCGGACCGTGACTTTGCCCAACGTGCGCTGGGCTCTGCTCTACGGCGTGCTGCTCTGCAACGCCCGGGCGATGGGCGAGTTCGGCGCCGTGTCGGTCGTGTCGGGTCGCATCCGGGGGCTCACCAACACCATGCCGCTGCACGTCGAGATCCTGTACAACGAGTACAACTACGTGGCGGCGTTCGGGATCGCCTCGCTGTTGGCGCTCCTGGCGCTCGTCACCCTGGCGGGCAAGACTTTCCTCGAATGGCGCCACGCGGATGCGCTGGCCGGACGCGGAGCCCACTGAGATGACGGCAGGATTCGCTCCCAGCACCCTGTCCCTGCGCCGCGACGCGCAGGCCCAGGCCCGCCCGGTCGAGGCCGCTTCGCCCGAGCGCCTGCGCCACGCCGGCACCTCCGTGCGCGTCGACGGCATCGTCAAGCGCTACGGCGGCGGCGGTCCGGCGGCGCTCGAGGGCGTTAGCCTTGCGATCGAGCCGGGCGAGCTGCTCGCGCTGCTCGGCCCCTCGGGCTCGGGCAAGACGACGCTCTTGCGCGTCATCGCCGGGCTCGAGATCCCCGACGGTGGTCGGGTGTTCTTCGGCTCGCAGGACACCACCGAGATCGCCGTGCAGCGCCGCGGCGTCGGCTTCGTGTTCCAGCACTACGCCCTGTTTCGCCACCTGACGGTGTTCGAGAACATCGCCTACGGCCTGCGCTCGCGCCCCCGGGCCCACCGGCCGAAGGAGGACGAGATCCGCCGCCGGGTCGAGCGCCTGCTGGAGCTGGTGCAGCTGCCCGACCTCGCGAAGCGCTATCCGGGCCAGCTCTCGGGCGGCCAGCGCCAGCGCGTCGCGCTCGCCCGCGCGCTGGCCGTCGAGCCCTCGGTGCTGCTCCTCGACGAGCCGTTCGGGGCGCTCGACGCCCAGGTGCGCAAGGACCTGCGGCGCTGGCTGCGCGAGATCCACCGCGAGACCGGCCAGACCACGATCTTCGTCACTCACGACCAGGACGAGGCGCTGGAGCTCGCCGACCGGATCGCGATCCTCAACCGGGGCCGCATCGAGCAGGTCGGCGCGCCGCACGAGGTCCAGGACCATCCGGCTTCGCGCTTCGTGATGTCCTTCGTCGGCGAGACCGCGCGCCTGGCGGCCGAGGTCTCTGGTGGCGAGGTCCGGGTCGCCGGCCGTCCGGTGATCGCGGCGGAGCCCGGCTGGCCGCAGGGGCCGGTCGATCTCTGCCTGCGGCCCTGGGACCTCACGGTCGGGCAGGGGGCCGGCACGCTGCCCGGCACCGTGCGCGAGTGGCGCCGCACCGGGCGGGGCACCGTGGCGGAGATCCTCCTGGATGGCGCCGAAGCGCCGGTCGAGGTGAAGGTGACGGAGGTCTACGAGCCGGGGGACCGGGTGGCGCTCGCGGTCGGCGCGGCGCGGGTGTTCGCGCGGGGGTGAGTGAGGGAGAGCGACCTTCGCTCTTGCTCGACGGTCCTTCCACCCTCCGGGTCGTCCCGGGGCTCGGCGTAGCCGAGAACCCGGGATGACATCGAGGGTTTCACGACGGTCGGTGTCCAGAACCGCGAAGCGCTCCGCGCCTACCGCCGCACCCGCCGGCCCCGCGCCTCCTCGGCCACCGCATCCTCCTGCGCCCGCAGCCGATCGACGAACACCGTCGCCGCCCGGGCGATGTGCTGGCGTGCCAGCCGGTCGGCGGTGTCGCCGTCGCCGGCCGCGATCGCGTCGAGGATCGCCGCGTGCTCGTCCCAGATCCGGCGCGGCATCGTCTCGTCCTCGCGCAACACCTCGCCCATGATCCGCTGCAGGTGGTTGAAGTGCGGCGCCGCGGTCTCGACGATGATCGGGTTCTCGGCGATCTCGCCGAGGAAGCGGTGGAAGGCGATGTCGGCGGCGATCAGCTCCGCGACCGATCCGGTCTCCGCCGCCGCGCGCCCCGCCGTGACCAGCGGCGGCCCCTCGGCGCGGGCGCGCGCCGGGTTGCGCTCGGCGGCGAGCCGGCTCGTCAGCCCTTCGAGCACGCCGCGGACCTCGTAGAGGTTCCGCACGAACGAGGCTTCCAGCGGCGCCACCACCAGCCCGCGGCGCGGCGCGTCGCGCACGATGCCGTGGTTGCGTAGGAGCAGCAGCGCCTGCTGCACCGGCTGGCGCGAGACGCCGTAGGCATCGGCGAGCTCGTCCTGGATCAGCCGCGTGTTCGGCGCCAGCCGGCCCGCCGTGATCTCGCTGAAGATCGCTCCATAGACCTGCTCGACGAGCCGGTGGCGCGCCGGGCCGCTCGTGTCGGTCTCGCCGACCATGGCCGGATCCCCTCTCACGCAAAAACACTCCTCCGACGTGTTGCGCAAACCGGGCGCCCATGCAATATCGAATTCGAAATTCGAATTCTGAATTCAATAATCGACACGGCCGGAAAGGCCGACGGGTTCGGAATTCCTGAGGGAGAAACGCCATGACTCGCCCCTGGATGGCTCGCCCCCGCCCGGCGGATCTTCACCGCCGGCACCTGTTGGCCACGGGCCTCGGGGCCGCCGCGGCGTTCGCCGCCGGTTTCCCGCGGCCGGCGCTGGCACAGGGCTGGAAGCTCGCCTTCAAGCTCGGCACCGACCTGCCGGTGCCGCATCCGGTCAACGTGCGCCTCAAGGAGGCGATCGCGGCGATCGGCGAGGAGACCGACGGCGCGGTCGAGATCAGCCTGTTCCCGTCGAACCAGTTGGGGAGCGACTCGGACATGCTGTCCCAGATCCGCTCCGGCGCGCTCGAACTCGCGACCTTCCCGGGCACCGTGGTCTCGACGCTGGTGCCGGCAACCTCGCTCACCGGCATCGGCTTCGCCTTCACGAGCTACGACAAGGTCTGGGCCGCGATGGACGGCGAGGTCGGCGGCTATATCCGCAAGTCGATCGAGAAGGCGAACCTCGTCCCGTTCGAGACGACTTGGGACAACGGCTTCCGGCAGATCACCACCAGCACCAAGCCGATCCGCACGCCCGACGACCTCAAGAACTTCAAGATCCGCGTGCCGGTGGTGCCGCTCTGGGTCTCGATGTTCTCGGCCCTCGGCGCCGCGCCGGTCAGCATCCCGTTGAGCGAGGCCTATTCGGCGCTCCAGACCCGGATCGCCGACGGGCAGGAGAACCCGCTGGCGCTGATCAACTTCGCCAAGTTCTACGAGGTGCAGAAATACTGCTCGCTCACCAACCATGCCTGGGACGGCTTCTGGATGATGGCGAGCGGCCGGGTCTGGCGCGGCGTGCCGGCGGACGTGAAGGCGATCATGGAGAAGCACCTCAACGCCGCGGCGTTGAAGGAGCGCGACGACATCGCCCAGGCCAACCGCGACACCCAGAAGGAGTTGGAGGGCAGGGGGCTTGTGTTCAACGCCACCGACCCGGCGGCCTTCCAGTCCGCGCTCAAGGCGACGAAGTTCTACGGCCAGTGGCGCGAGAAGTTCGGGCCGGAGGCCTGGGCGCTGGTGCAGAAATATGCCGGGGATATCGGCTGAGGTGTCAGCCTTTCCGGCCCATCCGGCGAGCTCTCGCCCCTCCCACTCGCGACTTCATCCTGAGGTGTCAGTCGATCGGCGATCGATTGACCTCGAAGGAGGGCTCCAGAAGTCTCCGAGATCCCTGGAGGCCTCCTTCGAGGCTGCTGCAAGCAGCAGCACCTCAGGATGAGGTCGTCGGGGGGCCGTACGACGATCGACGAACCCATCTCGCGCAGAAAGACCAGACGAGGACCACCACGATGAGGGATGTGCTCACGCCCGGGCAGATGCTCGCCGTCCAGGCGCGCCTGCAGCCCGACCGGATCGGCGCGCGCGACCTCGAGCGCGAGATGACGTTCCGGCAGTGGAATGCCCGCGCCTGCCGCCTGGGGAATGCCCTGCTCGGCCTCGGCCTGCGGAAGGGCGACCGGGTGGCGGTGCTGGCCTACAATTGCGTCGAGTGGCTGGAGCTGTATCCGGCCATGGCGAAGGCCGGCCTCGTCGCGGTGCCGATCAACTTCCGCCTCGTCGGCCCCGAGGTGCGCTACATCCTGGAGGATGCCGAGGTCTCCGCCCTGATCCTGCAGGACGAACTCGCCGGCACGATCGAGGAGATCCGCGCCGACCTGCCGGTGCCTGAGTCGCGGGTGGTGTGGTTCGGCGCGGCCCCGTGCCCGGCGGGCTTCTCGTCCTACGAGGACCTGATCGACCGGGCCAGCGAGGACGAGCCCGGCACGGCGGTCGACCCGGCCGATCCGTGGATGCTGATGTATACGTCGGGCACCACCGGCAAGCCGAAGGGCGCGATCCGCTCGCATCGCGGCGCCGCCATGCTGTCGATGATCACCGACATCGAACTCGGCGTCCACCGGCGCGATTCGGCGCTCTTGGTCATGCCGCTCTGCCACGCCAACTCGCTCTACTTCTTCGGCGCGTTCAGCTATTGCGGCGGCGTCACCAGCGTCTACTCTCGCAAGACCTTCGATCCCGAGCATTGCGTGCGGGCGCTGGCCGAGGGCGGCGCCAGCTTCACCTCCCTGGTGCCGACGCATTACGCGATGATGCTGTCCCTGAGCCAGCAGGTGCGGGAGCGCTACGACCTCACCCGCATCACCCGCCTGATGATCTCCTCGGCCCCGGCCCGGCCCGACACCAAGCGGGCGGTGATGGAGTTCTTCCCGAATTCCGGCCTCTACGAACTCTACGGCGCCACCGAGGTCGGCTGGGCGACGATGCTGCACCCGCCCGAGCAGTTCAGCAAGCTCGGCTCGGTCGGCCGCGAATGCGTCGGCTCGGCCCCGATCAAGCTGCTCGACGAATCCGGCAACGAGGTGCCGGACGGCCAGGCCGGCGAGCTGTATTGCAGTAATCCCTACCTGTTCGACGGCTACTGGAAGCAGCCGGAGAAGACGAAGGAGGCCTTCCGCGGCGCGTACTGCACCGTCGGCGACATGGCCCGGCGCGACGCGGACGGGTTCATCCACCTCGTCGACCGCAAGAGCAACATGATCATCTCGGGCGGCGAGAACATCTACCCGTCCGAGGTCGAGGCCCTGCTCGGCGGCCATCCGGCGGTGCACGACGTCGCCGTGGTGGGCCTTCCCGACGAGACCTGGGGCGAGCGCGTCCACGCGGTGGTCGTGCTGCGCGACGGCGCCAGCGCCACCGAGGCCGAGATCCTCGGCTGGTGCAAGGATCGCCTCGCCGGCTTCAAGCGCCCGCGCACGATCTCGTTCATGGAGGACGTCGCAATGCCCCGGACCGCGACGGGGAAGAACCTGCATCGCAAGCTGAAGGAACGGCTGGTGCGGGGGGAGGGGTAGGGTGCCGATGTCCTCTACCCCCACGACACACCACAGCACGGCAGGTTGCGCGGTGTGGAAGCGACGGCTGCCGCAAGGGACCCCTCCCCCCTCTGCGGGGGAGGGTGGCGAGCGTAAGCGAGCCGGGAGAGGGGACACCGCCTCCGGAGAAGGCGTGCGCTTCATGAGGGGCGCCACCTGGAACAGCGTCGCGCTGCCCCTCTCCCGCCCGGCTCAGCCGGGCACCCTCCCCCGCAGAGGGGGGAGGGGAAGGGCGCTCTATCCTGGTGGGGCAGCGGATCCGGGCATCGTGATCTGCGACGATGCCTGTCTCGCCCGGGATGCATTCCGAGGCGAGCACGACGCGCCGATGGCGCGAGCAACGACACAACGGGAGGAAAACCCATGAGCCAGACCGTCCAGGACCTCAACGCCGACGCGCAATCCTGCGCCGCCTGGATCGCCCAGTTCCTGAAGGCGCGGGGCGTCGACCGGGTGTTCGGGCTCCAGGGCGGCCACATCCAGCCGATCTGGGACCATTGCGCCCGCCTCGGCATCCGCATCGTCGACGTGCGCGACGAGGGCGCCGCCGTCCACATGGCCCACGCCCATGCCGAGCTGACCGGCGAGCTCGGGGTCTGCATGGCGACCGCCGGGCCCGGCGTCACCAACTGCGTCACCGGCATCGCCAACGCCTCGCTCGCCCGCGTGCCGGTGCTGCTGATCGGCGGCTGCACCTCGCGGCCGCAAGCCAATCTCGGCCCGCTCCAGGACATCCCGCACGTCGACATCCTGCGGCCGGTCACCCGCCAGTCGCGCACCGCCCGCGTCGCCGACCAGGTCATCCGCGAGCTCGACGAGGCTTTGGCCCGCGCCATGGGCGATCTCGGCGAGCCCGGCCCCGTCTACCTCGAGATTCCGACCGACGTGCTGCGCGCCCACGTGCCACCGCAACTGGTGCTCGACGACTGGATGCGGCCGAAGGCGCCGCGCGTGCTGCCGCCCGATCCGGCCGGCATCGCCGCCGCCGTCGAGGTGCTGTGGAGTGCGCGTCGCCCGCTGGTGGTGAGCGGCCGCGGCGCGAAGACCGCCGGACCCGAGCTGGTCCGGCTCCTCGATGCGTTGGGCGCGGTCTATCTCGACACCCAGGAGAGCCGCGGCCTCGTGCCGGCCGACCATCCGGCGACCGTGGGCGCGATGCGCGCCGCCGCGATGACCGAGGCCGACGTCGTCCTGGTGGTCGGCCGCAAGCTCGACTACCAGCTCGGCTACGGCTCGCCGGCGGTGTTTCCGAACGCCCGCTTCGTGCGCATCGCCGACACCGCCGGCGAGCTCGTCGACAACCGCCGCGGCGAGCCGGAGCTGCTCGCCAGCCCGGCGCTCGCCCTCGCGGCGATCGTCGATGCCGCCGGCAACCGCGCGCCCGCCCTCGATCGTGCCTGGGCGGAGGGCTTGCGGGCACGCCACGTCAAGCGCTCGACCGGCGCGACGGTACCTCAGACGGGGGAGGACGGCCGCGTCCACCCGGCGGCGATCTTCGACGCGATCCGGCAGGTCGCAGCGCCCGACTACATCGCCGTGGCCGATGGCGGCGACCTCTTGAGCTTCGCCCGGGTCGGCCTGGAGGCGCGGACCTACATGGATGCCGGCGCCTTCGGCTGCCTCGGCATCGGGGTGCCCTACGCCACGGCCGCGTCGCTCGCCTATCCCGACCGGCAGGTGATCTGCGTCACCGGCGATGGGGCCTTCGGCATCAACGCGATGGAGATCGACACCGCGGTCCGCCACGGCGCCAAGCCTGTCGTCATCGTGTCGAACAACGCCGCCTGGAACATCGAGCGCTACGACCAGGAGTTCAATTACGGCGGCCGGGTCGTCGGCACGCGGCTCGCCGATTCCGACTACGCGGCGATGGCCCGGGCGCTCGGCGCCCATGGCGAGCGGGTCGAGCGGCCGGAGGATCTGGCGGCGGCGATCGAGCGGGCGCTGGCCAACGCGCCGGCGCTCATCGACGTCACCACCTCGCAGGTCGCGGTGTCGTCGGACGCCCGCAAGGGCTTGGGCTTCGTGCCCGACTACCAGCCGCTCACCGCCTGGGACGATGCCGAGCGGCGGCGGCGAGGGGAGGCCGTGTGAGGCGCCGCGCCCGGACGCGGATCGCAACCCGCGCCTCAGCGCCCCGGGGCGCGTTCCGGCGGCGGGCGGTAGGCCTCGGGCGGCAGGTCGCGCGAGAGGGTCTCGCCGGCGCCGCGGCCCGGAGCGGGGCTCGGCGTCGGGGTGGCGCCCGGGGGCTCGGCGGGCTGGGGACCGTCGGTGATGTAGCGCTGCGACCCGCTGCGGGGGGCGGCCTCGGGAGCCGCCGGGGCCTCGGGAGTCCGGGACTCGGGAGCCCGTGGCGCGAGGTAGCGGCGTCCGCCCTCGGCCGGCGGGGGGACCGGGACGGTCGGGCGGGGCGGGACGGGCTCCGCCGGCGGCGGCGGCTGCTGCGGCTGCGGCTGCGGCTGCGGCCGCGCCGGCGGGGGCGCCGGACGGGCCTCCTGCTCCGGCGCGGGCTCCGCCGGGGCGGGGCGGGGCGCCGGCTTCGCCACCCGGCGGCGGGGGCCGGGCGCGGCGCGGCGGGCGCCCGGACCGCGCCGTCGCCCGGCAGCGCGATCGTCAGGTGCCGGATTGCCGCCACCAGGTCGTCGAGGCTCGCCTGCGCGGTGCGGCAGAGCCGGATCCGCAGCGACAGGGCGCGGCGCGGCACGGACGGATCGGTGGTGCCGAAGATCCCGTCGCGGGATGCGACCTGCGCGTCGCGCCGCGGCCGCTCGAACCATTGCCAGGCGTAGAGGCAATCGGTGCCGAGCGCCAGGCCGATCGGGCCGTAGGCGTTGCGGGGCGGTACCGCCTGGATCCGCATCGGCTCGCCGGGAAAGCGCACGGCGATCTCGCCGGCGATGCCGAACTCGCTCGGCTTGGCGAGGCGCGGCGGGAAGGCGAGGAGCAGGTCGCCGGTCTCGTTGCGAAGCGCGATCTCGGCGTGGTTGCGCCCGTCGCCACCCTCGTAGCGGATGCGCTGGTCGAAGCCGTCGCGGTGGCGCGTCTCGATGACCGCGGCGACCCGGCCGGCGCCCGGCAGCCGCAGGGCCGGGGCGGGCTGCGCCGGGGCGGGGCCCGCCCCCGCGAGGAGCGCGAGGACAGCGGCAAAGACGGGAACGAGGCAGAGGCGGGCGCTCACGGATAACCCTTCTCGGCGGGGACCGCGCGTTCCGAGGTGGTGCGGGCCGGCACCGAGAACCGGACGCTCTCCGGCGCGGCGGAGCGGGTGCGCTCGCCCTGCTGGTCCTGCCACAGCGTCCCGGGCGGGGGCCCGGTCAGGCCCTCCGGCTTGTCGAGGCCGTTATAGCCCGGCAGGAGCGTGTAGCCGTAGCGCTCGTACGGCATCGCCCCGGCGCCCGGCACCCGGCGGGCGACGAGCGGCGGCGCCGGCACCGCCGGCTCGCGGGCGTAAGCCCCCGCTTGCACCTGGCCGGTCCCGGACGCGGGATAGCGCAGGGGATTGTCGAGGGGCACCGCCAGGGGGAACTCGCCGCGCTGGACCGCCGGCGGCACCGCCTCGGTCCGGCCCCCGGCGCCCGGGGCGTCCGGCCGCGGCACCCGGCCGTAGGAGGCCTGCGGTTCGGGCCGCACGGCGTTCGCCGCCGCGGGCGCGGCCCGGCCGCCGGTGGAGGCGGTCGCCCCCTGCACGGCGCAGGGCAGCGGGGGACCGCCCTGGCTCTCGCGGAACAGGAGGTCGACCACCTTCGGAAACAGGCCGTCGTAGCGGTTGACCACCTCCAGGTACGGCCGCTGGCGCCGCAGGCGCTGGAGCGTCAGGGCGTAGCCGAACACCGTGCTCTCGCTCGGCATCCAGGCCACCGCGCGCTGGAACCACTCGAGGGCGGCGTCGAACTGGCACGAGTTGTAGGCGTACCAGGCCAGCCCCTGCGCGCCCTCGCCGGAGGCGGTGGCGTTGACGACGCGGGCGTAGCGCTCGATCCGGGCCGGCTCGATGTAGGGCGGGCTCGCCAGCGTCAGCTTGCGCTCCAGGAGGTCGATGAACAGGAGCTCGTTGCCGACGAAGCGGTCGCGCCAGGCGTACGCCACCTCCTCGGCCTCGCGCATCATGTTGAGCTCGCGCAGGGTGTGGGCGAGGCCGTGCGCCACCATGGCGTCGCCGCCGCGCGCGATCGCCAGCTTGAACCATTCCAGCGCCTCGCGGAACTGGCGCCTTTTGTAGGCGTACCAGCCCAGGAGCCCGGTCTGGCTCGGCTCGGCGGTCTTGCGGGCATAGGCCTGGAAGGCGGTGAGGTCGGGCAGGGTCGGGGTCTGTGCCGGCTCGTCGTGCAGGAAGGCGGCGATCCGCGCCCGGGTGATGTCGAGGCGGATCGGCTCGAACTCGGAGGCCCCGGAGGGGTCCTGGCGCCCCATCGCGATCAGGCGCTCGGCCTGCTCCATCTTGATGTGCGCCATCGCCTTCTGGATCGTGGCGAGGCGAGCGCCGGTATCGGCGTTGCCGTCCAGCACCGACTTGTAGAGGTTGAACGCGTCCTCGCTCGCCCCCGTGGCGGCGAGGTCGTCGGCGATGGTCCAGATGCTCTCGACGTCGGCCGGATCGAGGGCGCTCGGATCGGCGCGGTAGAGCGCGACGACCTCCTCCGGGTTCTTGCCCGCCGCCGCCGCGATGCTGGAGCGGAACTCCGCCCGGCGCAGCTTGCGCCCGAGCTCCTCCGAGGGCTGCCAGGACGGTTCGACCGAGCGGCGCGCGGTGATCGCGGCGCGCAGGTCCTGCAGGCGGCCGGCGGTGAACAGGTCCCAGAGCGGCGCCTCCTCGGGGGGGCTCGGCTGCAGGCTGTCGAGGTCCGGCGGCTCGGTCCAACCCGGATAGAGCCGCTTCAGGCGGGCGATCTCCGCCCGCATCCGGGTGGTCTGCTTCTGCGAGGCGTAGTAGCGCAGCGCGCTCTCGTCGACCATGCCGGGGGTGCGGGAGGTCTCGGGGTCGACCATGATGGCGGGCGCGCGCACGCCGTCGCCGTAGACGACCCGCGGCGAAGCGCTCTCGGGCGCCTGGGCGAGGGCGGGGCTCGCGGCGAGAAGCAGGACCGCCGCGGCGAGGGGGAGGGTGCGGCTCACGACTTGAGGCATGACGGGGTGCGCATCCGGGCCGCGACCAGGGCGAGGAGGTGGAGCGTCGTCGGGTAGTAGTTCTGCCCGTCCTGCACGCTGCGCAAGGAGTCCGGGAAGGGGGTGCCGTCCTGCGCGCAGGCGACGAGGGCGGGGAGCGCGGTGTAGCCCGGCTCGGTCAGCCACTCGACCGGGCGACCGTCGCGGGTGTCGACGATCGGCAGGCGCTCGCGGTCGATCCCGCCCCACAGGGTCCGGAACGGCGCGTAATCTTCCGGCCGGCCGACGCCCGCCCAGGCGAGGTAGAGCGGGATCCGGATGGCGTTGTAGGAGAACAGCGGCGGGAAGCCGTCGGCGGGGCGAAGCGCCTCGTCCTTGGCGGAGATCCACTCGGTCGGCAGGCCGCTCGGGCCGAAGCGCGAGCGGCGCAGCACCTCGACGCCGCTGCGGATCACCGCGGCCCAGTCGTATTCGGGCGCGACGATGCCGAGGCGCTGGAAGGCCGGGAAGACCCAGTAGGACAGGTTGACGAGCGGCCCGTCGGCCCGGTCGCGGGCGGCGAACCCTGCGACCGCCGGCAGCAGCAAGGGCCCGGGGCTTGCGCGGAACAGGATCGTCTTGCGGCCGAATTCGACGGCGAGGCGCCGCGCCGCGGTGCGGTAGGACGGCTCGCCCCAGGCCTCCGCCGCCTCGGTCAGGGCCCAGGCGACCAGGATGTCGCCGTCGGTGGCGTTGTTCATGTCGGAGACCGCCGGGCGGTGGTCCGGCGCCCAGCGCCAGGCCAGCAGCTCGTCGGAGCGCACCAGCAGGTTGGCGCGGGTCCAGCCCCAGATCCGCTCGAAGGCCGGCCGGTCGCCCGCCGCGACCGCGAGGAGCATGCCGTAGCCCTGGCCCTCGCTGTGGCTGATCAAGCCGTTGGCGGTGTCGACGATCCGGCCCTTCTCGGTCACGAACCGGGCCCGGTAGGCGCGCCAGCCGGGATCGTCCCCGAGGCTGCCGGCGAGCGCGAGCCCGGCGGCCCGGCCCGGCATCTCGCCCGGATTGGCGGAGGGCAGGCTCGGCACGGCGGTGGCGGGGGGCACGGGGGTCGGTTCCTGTCCTTGTGCGACCTGTCCCTGCACGGCTTGACCCTGGGTGCCGTCGGGCGCTTGAGCCGGGAGCGGAGCCTGCGGCGCTTGTGCCCATCCGGGCATCGCCGAGAGGAGCAGCGACGCGGCGCAGGCGAGGGCGGGGAGGGTCCGGCGGCTCATCGGTTCCTCCGGCCGAGCTGGCGCACCAGGCTCGTGGTGGCGAGGCCGAGGCAGAGCGCCATGACCAGCGTCATCACCACGTAGGCGCCGGGATTGAGGGAGAGCCAGGCGGCGGAGACGAGCCGCAGGTTCGCGAGACCCCGCGCCTGCGTCTCGATCAGCCCGACGCGCTTGGGCTGCACGGTGGTGAGGCTGCCGTCCGAGGCGTCGAGGAAGGCGGCCTGGCCCGACAGGGTGGTCCACACCACCGGATCGACGAGGCAGGAAACCGAGGCCCTGAGGATCGAGGCGTTCGGGGCGGTCACCAGCACGGTGCCGTCCCTGAGCCGCCCGCCGGCCCCTTGGGCGATGATCAGCGAGGCGCGGGGATTGAGCGGCACCGCCTCCGGCGCCGGCCCGCCGGCGAGGCGGAGCGCGAGGTCGCGGGTCTCCGCCGCCCGCTGGACCAGCCCGGTCCAGGCATTGGCGAGCACCGCCGGGATGATGGTGAGGCCGCGCGCCGACTCGTCCCAGCGCGCGACCAGATCCGCCTCGCTGTCAGCGGGCGCATCAGTCGGATCAGGCGCGGGCGCCTGCGGGGCGGCCTGCACGGAGGCTTGCTGCGCGGAGGCTTGCTGCGCGGAGACTTGCTGCGCGGAGACTTGCTGCGCGGAGACTTGGATCGGTTGCGCGGAGGCCGTGCGCAGGGGCGTCGTGAGGGCCGGCAGGGCGCAGCGCATCGGCAGGTTGCGGCGCAGGCGGTCGAGGGTGACGACGCCCTCGGCCCCGAACGGGCCGGGGGTGGCGACGGTCTCGGCCCGGCCCTCCCAGATTCCCCGGACCTGCGCCGGATCGAGCCCGACCGCCTCGAGGGTGGCGGGGGTCAGCGCGCGGACCGGGGCGACGATCAGGTGGGCGCCGCCCCCCGCCTCGCGCTCGTCGCTGCCGATCTCGAAATCGATCACCCGGTTTGCCGCGATGGCGAGGCGCGCCGCCAGGGTCGCGGCGGCCGAGGCCGAGTCGCGGTCGGGGGTGGGCAGGACGAGGCGCGGACGCGGAGCAGCGGCCGGGAGATTCGGCGCCAGGAACGGCACCGCGCCGGCCTTGACGGCGGCGAGGTCGGGGCTGCGCACCGCGCGGGCGAGCGCCGGGATGTCGATCCGGGTGCGGTCGAGGAACAGGAAGCGGGCGCGCCGGGCGCCCGGCGCCAGGGTATCGCAGGTCCGGTCGGCGGCGGTGGGAAGCTGGGCGCTGATCTCGACCCGGTTCAGCCCCGGCCGCCACAGGCTCAGGGGCAGCGGGATCGCGCTGTCGGTGAAGACCTCGCCGCGGCTGTAGGGCAGGGGCACGCTGGCGGCGTTGCGTCCGTTGATGTCGACGACGATCCGGGCGCTCGGCTCCAGGCCGGCGGCGTAGCCGCCGGCGAGGTGCAGGATCACCTTGCCGTAATCGGCCGGGACGAAATCGGCCGGGAAGCGCACCGCGAAGCCGACCCGCAGCAGCCGGCCGTTGAACTCGCGGCTCGCGACCCCGAGCTGCTCCAGGGTCAGGCTCTCGCCGCCCTCGACCGGAATGCCCCGGGTCAGCTCGGCGAGCCGCGTCCCCGGCGGCGTTCCGGACTCGTCGCCCGAGGCGGCGAGCGTCGCGATCGCCTGGCGCACGTCCGCCGCGCTCACCCCGGTGACGACGAGGACCGGGGCGCGGCTGCCGCGCGGCGCCAGCACGGCGACCCGCGGGCCGGCGATGGGACCGAGCTCCTCCAGCCCGTCCGTCCCGCGGAGCTCCGCGGCGGTGCCGACCGCGAGGGTGAGGCCGGCGCGGCCGGAGAGGGCGGGGCCGAAGCTCACCGCCGGCCTTGCGAGCCGCCCGACCAGGGCGACCGCCTGCACGGCGCCGATCATCCGCTCCAATCGCTCCGGGCTCGGCCGCTCGGCGAGCAGCACGCCGATCGGCAGCGCCCCGCTCTCGTCGGGCTCGAGCGCCGCCAGGGTCTTGAGGTCGAGGTCGGAGGCTTGGGCCACGACGAGGCCGGAGCGCGACGGATCGATCTGGGTCCACAGCTCGTAGGTGGCCTCGGTCGAGCAATCGACCCGGTGGCGCTGGCTCGCCGCGAGGGTCACCGCATTGTAGCCGGGCTTGAGCACGCCCTCGGGGAGGGGAAACTCGACCACCTTGACGGCGCCGGGGGCCTGGATCCGCGTCCATCCGACCCGGGTCCCGTTGACGCTGCCCGACAATTCGGAGGATTCCGGCGCCACCGAGATCGCCGAGAGGTAGGAGACGCGCAGCTTCGCCGGACCGCGGGCCTGCGCCTCGGTCACGTGGACGGGGAATTGCAGCGACGCTTCCTCGCCGGCGAGGCGGTAGCCGCCCGTGCCGGCGGGAAACCGCCGCGCCGCCTCGACCGCCGCCACGACCGCCACGCCGCGGCGGGCGGGGTTGGGCTCGGGGGGTTGAGCCTGCGGCGCTTGTCCCTGTGCTCCCGGCCCTCCCTGCGGCCGCGGGGTTGCGGGGCGCATGGGCTCGCCGGTGGGCGGCAAGGTCAGGCGCTCGGTCGGGCCGGTGCCGAGGAAGCTCTGGGCGCGGGTGGGGGTGGCGAGGAGGCAGGCGAGCAGGAGGAAAGCCGCGGTCCGACGCGTGCGCTTCTCCTTCGCTGTCGGCCTCGCACAAGCCCAAGGGCGATCGAGCTCGTGACAGGACCGTCCAGGAGAAGGCGCGGGTCCTCTCCTCTCCCCGCGGGCGGGGAGAGGGCTTCGCACCCCTTGCCGGGTGCGAAGCGAGCCGCGAACCGCAGGTTCGCCGCGAGGGCGAGGGGGTGTTTCCGGAGGAGCCACATCCGGCACCACCCCCTCACCCTCGCTCCGGCTTTCGCCCCCGCTTGCCGAGTCACCTGAACGGCGACACGGCCCTCTCCCCGCGAGAAGTCGGGCTTGCCCGACTTCGTCCGTCGCTTGCAGATCCCGGGCTTGCCCGGGATCTGTCGGGGAGAGGGGAAAACCCGCGCGGGTCCCCCTGAGGAGATTGGCGAGGCGGCGCAGGATCATCGCTGCCTCACGCCGCATCGGTGCGCCGGCCGCGCGCGGCGAGCGCGCGGTCGTTCTCGAAATCGAGCATCAGGCGGACCCAGTCGCCGTCGTCCTCCGTCTCGGCTCGAGTCGCGGCCTGCGCGTGAGCCTGGGGCTGGGGCTGGGCGGAGGCGTGAGCCTGCGTGCGAATCGGGAGCGTCGGGCGGGCGAGCGGGGCGAGGGGCAGGTCGACCGGCTGGGGCGGGACCGCGTCCCGGACCGGCTCGTCGTAGACCGGGCCGACCTCAGAGGCCTCGACCGGCATCGGCCGGCGCTCGCCGGCCAGCGCGTAGCGCAGGGCGCGGACCGGCTCGGAAAAGCCCCACCAGACGAATTGCAGCGTGCCGGTGAACAGGTCCTTGTGGCGCCGCCGGCGCAGCTGGAACCGGCGCATCGCCTCGGCATCGCCGTACATCAGCCCGGCGAGCGCGACGTAGTCCTGCGGCCGCAGGGTCCCGAAGGCGAGGCGGCAGACCGCGTCGGCGCCGGACCGCGTGACCGGCCCAAGCACCACCGGCAGGGCGCCGGCGGGGCGGGCGCCCGCCACCGGCACCACCGTGAGGGTGCCGGGGACCGGGCGGTGGCCGGCGCCGGGCGCGAGGAAGGCCGCCGGCATCCGCACGGTGCAGGCCTCGGCCGAGACCCGCTCGATCGCCACGTCGACCGCCCGGCCGCCGAGGGTGAGCTGGCCGCGGCGGGTGATCGGGAGGGAGGGCGTGCGCTCGAGCTGGCGCCGCTCGGCGCAGACCCCGAGCGCCGCCCCGGCGGTGAGCAGGTTGAACAGGTTCCACAACCCGACGACCAGCATCAGGTTGGTGACGCCCGGCTCGAACAGGTAGCGCCAGGCCGCGACGACGCAGCCGGTCAGGAGCAGGCCGTAGACCGCGAAGAACGGCAGCGACAACGCCGACAGGTGGTCGTGATCGAGCGTCGCACCCTTGTTGGTGACGTTGAAGGTGGGTTTGCGCGGCGACCAGATCACCGAGACGATCGCCTTCGACAGGTACAGGCCCTGGACGTACTCGTACAATTCGGAGACGAACGGCCAGCGGAACTTGCCGTAGACGTAGTTCTGCATCATCAGGTTGATGACGATGTAGGTCGCCGTGTAGGCGATCGATTCGTCGACGCTGGCGACGAAGATTTTTAGATCGAAGAAGATGTGGAGCAGCGGCGCGAACATGAAGACGAGCCGCGGGACCGGGAAGAACCAGAACGTCATGCTCGACAGGTAGGCGAGCTTCTGGATCGGCTTGAGGCCGCGCTGCAGGGCGGGATTCTTCAGGAGCAGGATCTGGAACATGCCCTGGCACCAGCGCGAGCGCTGGCCGATGAAATCGGCGAGCGTGTCGGGCTGGAGGCCGGCGATCAGCGGCTTGTCGACATAGGCGCTGGTCCAGCCGCGGGAATGCAGCTCGAAGGCGGTCTCGCAATCCTCCGTGATGGTGATGCCGGCGAAGCCCCCCGCCTCGTCGAGGGCGGTGCGGCGCAGGAGCGCCGCCGACCCGCAGAAGAACGAGCCGTTCCACTTGTCGAGCCCGGCCTGCGTCACCGCGTAGAACATCTCGTTCTCGGACGGCATCCGCTCGAAGGTCTTGAGGTTGCGCTCGATCGGGTCCGGATTGAGGAAGGCGTGCGGGGTCTGGACCAGGAAGAGCTTCGGATCCTCGGCGAAGTAGCCGACGGTCTCGGCCAAGAGCGAGCGGAACGGGACGTGGTCGGCGTCGAGCACCAGCACGAGGTCGCCGGTGGCGGAAGCCAGCCCGTTGTTGAGGTTGCCGGCCTTGGCGTGCTCGTTGCGGGCGCGGGTCAGGTAGCGGGCGTCGAGGTCGCGGCAGAGCGCCTGCAAGGCGGCCCGGCGGTCCCGTGCGGCTTGCGCCTTCTCGGGGTCCGGATCGGCGCATTTCTGGTCGGTGCCGCCGTCGTCGAGGAGCCAGACGGTCAGCTTCTCGGGCGAGTAGTTCATCTGGCGCGCGGCGGCCAGCGTCATCGCCAGGATCTCGGCATCCTCGTTGTAGCTCGGCACGAAGACGTCGACGGAGGGCAGGTCGGCCGCCGGCAGGGCGGCGGGCGGAGGGCGGCGCAGCGGCTCGGCGTTGATGATCAGGCTGACGAACAGGATGAAGACGCAGTACAGCTCGCAGAGCAGCAGCAAAAGCCCGAAGCCGAAGCTGACCGGATCGCCCGGGGAGGGCAGGGTGTCGGTCACGCGCCACAGGATGTAGCGCAGCACCACCAGGCTGCCCATCGCCAGGAAAACGAAGCGCGTCCGCGGCCCGTCGAAGACCAGCCACAGCCCGGCCATCGCCGCCATGGCGGCGAGGCTCATCGCGAGCTGGTTCTGGGTGCCGACGGGCTGGCTCAGGAGGGCGAGGCCGGCCGCCGTCGTCCCCATCCAGGCCAGCCATCGCAACACACGCACCACGCCCGTCACCTCAGAATCGCCAAGTCCCCTACGCCATAGGAATATGTCGGTTTCTCGTTACGAGAACCTGCTTTTTTTCGATGGCCCTCAATGGATTGGAGCGCGAAAATCGCTTCTGTCCCGTATCAAATTGCCACACTTGATCGTGGATCGCCTGGGACAGGCGCCCATTTCGCAAGCTGGCCTGCGATGGCGAGATCAAGCTTCAAAGGAATATTTTGTAAGATCATAATCTGTCGGAAGGGCGATCCACGATGACGATCGCGACAGGATCCGAGGGTGACGCAGGTGTCCGCCGAACGGTCCTCATCGAACACGGCCGAAGGCGCGGCGCAGGACCGATATGGCGCCCTCGCGGAAGGACTCAAGCAGCCGCGATACTGTTCGTTCTCGACGTCGGCACGGCACTGCATTTCGCAACTCGGATTCGAGTGAGCGCTCAGGTTGCAGGCCGCCCCCCCGGGCCAGCGGCGAGCCGCTCGACCGCGCCGTCGGCGGGCGCTGCCGGTCGTGAATGGGGGCAGGGACTTGACCGACCCGGCTCTTCTGCACGCGAGAGCCTCGACCGGTATCGGCAGCCCATTGCCAGCCCGTTCCGGCTTGAGACAGCGCGTGACGCCTCGCACCCTCACGCGGCCTCGCCGATCGACACGGAGCCCGGACCGGTAACCCGTTCAGGTCCGCCTCATCACGCCCGGGGCCGAACGCCGACACCGCCCGATCGCGGCGCGATCGGACGGTGCTCCTGGTTCTTACTCTGACAATATGGCCCCGAACGGAGCGGCTCCGCGCTCCGCCGGCGAGCGTCCTAGAACGGGATGTCGTCGTCCAGGTCGTCGTAGCGCTTCTGGTTGCCGCCGCCGGACGAGGCCGGGCGCCGCTCGCCGCCGGACGAGGAGGAGCGTCCGCCGCCGCTGCTGCGACCACCGCCGCCGCCGCCGTAATCGCCGCCGCGGCTGATCTGGCCGCCGCCCATGTCGTCGGCGCCCATCTCGCCCATGCCGCCCTCGGCTCCGCCGCCGCGGCCGTCGAGAATGGTCAGCTCGCCGCGGAAGCGCTGCAGCACGATCTCGGTCGTGTACTTCTCGACGCCGGACTGGTCCTGCCACTTGCGGGTTTGGAGCTGGCCCTCGATGTAGACCTTCGAGCCCTTGCGCAGGTACTGCTCGGCGACGCGGGCCAGGTTCTCGTTGTAGATCACGACCGAGTGCCACTCGGTCTTCTCCTTGCGCTCGCCGGACGCCTTGTCCTTCCAGGACTCGGACGTCGCGAGGCGCAGGTTCACCACCGGATCCCCGGAGGCCAGCCGGCGGGTCTCGGGATCGCGCCCGAGATTGCCCACCAGGATCACCTTGTTCACGCTGCCCGCCATCCCGCTCTCCTCTCGTTCCATCTCACTCGGGCGCATGCCCGGCCGACGCCGCGGACCACCGCTTCGGTCACGCGAGTTGGGCCGAACAGGCCGGGACCGGCAAGGGGAGGGGCGCCTTTGTGCCCGCTTCACACATGCCGAAGGCCAGAAAGTGTTCTATATTTGTTCGCGACATCAGGCAAGCGAAAAGGGCGAAGCGATACCGCTCCTCCGATAATACTCCGCGCCATCCCGGTGCCGCGAAAGCGGCACTTGGAATGACGCGGAGGGTGACAGGTTCGGTCGCGCGAAACGGAGGATCGCTCAGTCGAGCGCGTCCAGCGACTGCGCCACGTCGGCGAGCAGGTCCTCGACCGATTCGAGCCCGATCGACAGCCGCACGGTGTCCGGCCCGACCCGGGCGGCCTCCTTGTCGGCGGCGGGGAGCTGGCGGTGGGTCGTGGTCGCCGGGTGGATCGCCAGGGACTTGATCTCGCCGATATTGACGAGGTGCGAGATCAGGTTGAGCCCGGTGATGAATTTTTGGGCCGCCGCCTCGCCGCCCTTGAAGCCGACGGTGAAGATCGAGCCCGCGCCCATCGGCGAGTAGCGGTTCGCCAGCGCCTCGCCGGGCTGGCCCGGCAGCGACGGGTAGCTCACCCAGGCCACCTTCGGGTGGTCACGCAGGAAGGCGGCCACCGCCTTGGCGTTGGCGCAGTGGCGCTCCATGCGCAGCGGCAGGGTCTCCGTGCCGGTCAGCGTCAGGAAGGCGTTCATCGGCGACAGGCCGGGGCCGAGGTCGCGCAGGCCGAACAGCCGGCAGGCGGTGGCGAAGGACGTCTCGGGGAAGCGCTCGGAGACGATCAGGCCCTCGTAATCGGGCCAGGGCTCGTTGATCAGGTTGTAGCGGCCGGATCCCCGCCAGTCGAAGCGGCCGGCATCGCAGACGATGCCGCCGATCACCGTGCCGGAGCCCGACAGGAACTTCGAGGTCGAATGGACGACGATGTCGGCGCCGTGCTCGATCGGCCGGATCAGCGCCGGGGAGGCCAGCGTGTTGTCGACGACGAGCGGCAGGCCGTGCCTGCGCGCCACCGCGGCGACGCCTTCGAGGTCGATGATCGTGCCGCACGGGTTGACGATCGATTCGCAGACGATCGCCCGGGTCTTGTCGGTGATCGCGGATTCGAAGTCGTCGGGCGTCAGGCCGCGGGTGAATTGCGGCACGAGGTCGTAGCGGCCCTCCAGCCGGCGCATCAGCCCGAGCGAGCCGCCGAACAGCCGCGAGGAGGCGACGTAGGCATCGCCCGACTGCATCAGGGTCATCAGCACGAGCAGCATCGCCGACTGGCCGGAGGCCACCGCCACCGCCGCCTTGGCACCCTCGAGCGAGGCGACCCGGCGCTCGAGGGCCGCCACGGTCGGGTTCGAGCCGCGGGAATAGGAGAAGCCCGTCGCCCGCATGGCGAAGATGTCGGCGGCCTGCTCGTTCGATTCGAACACGAAGCCGTTGGTGAAGTAGATCGGCTGCGCCCGGGCGCCGGTGGCCGGATCGGGGGCGGTGCCGGCATGGACCGCCCGAGTCGCGAAATGGAGTTCGGCGGAGTGCGGCTTGGTCGGATCGGTCATCGAGGTCGTCCGTGGAAAAGGCAGGCTCATACGAAATCCGACTGATTGCTTCAGGCGATCCCTGCGGGATCGCTTTCCCAACGCGGATTTCGGCTTCGCTCAGGCGGCGCGGCGCACGGTGTCGTGGAGGGTGCGCACCAGGGCCGAGGGCGCGTAGGGCTTCGGGATGAAGCGCGCGCCCGGCGGCATGTCGTGCGGGCCGGGGCTGCCCATGCCGGAGACCACCAGCACCGGGAGGCGGGGCCAGCGCCGGGAGACGAGGCGGGCGAGGGCGAAGCCGTTCATCGAGCCGAGCGGCATGTCGACGTCGGTCATCAGCACCTCGACGTCGGGCCGGCTCTCCAGCACCTTCAGCGCCTGGTCGGCATGGGGCGCCTCCAGCACGGTGAAGCCGGCCTCCGCCAGGGTGTCGGCGGCCTCCATCAGCAGGAGGCCGTCATCCTCGACGAGGAGCACCACCGGCGCCGCGTCGCAGGGAGCGTCCGGCGCATCCTGTCGGGAGTCTTCCCGACGGGAAGCCTGATCGTGTCGGTCGAGGTCGGATGTCATCGCGGGCAATGCGGGTGGGGGGGAAAGGTTGCGGCCGAAGCGTGCTGCCTATGGGTCCGCATCTCGTGGGTCAAGCGTGGCCGGAGAACGGCGCGGGACTGTCGCGTCCCGAGCAAGTCGCGCGCCATTCCGCCCCGGCGACGGCTACGTCGTCCCGTCCTGCATCGCCGCGAGCGGCGCTTCGAGTTCCATCACCGCGCCCTCGGGGGGAAAGCGCAGGCTGACCCGGCCGCCGAAGCTGTGCACCAGGCTGCGCTCGATCAGCCGCGAGCCGAACCCGCCCCGGACCGGCGGCGCGACGGGCGGGCCGCCGCTCTCCCGCCAGCACAGGCGCAGCATCGCCTCGGCGCTTCCCGCGAGCTCCCAGGTGACGGCGACGCGGCCCGACGGGATCGACAGGGCGCCGTACTTCGCCGCGTTGGTGGCGAGCTCGTGCAGCATCAGGGACAGGGTCAGGACCGAGCGCGGACCGAGGCTGATGCGGGGCCCGGCCGCGGCGAAGCGGCCGGCCTCCCGGTCGATGTGAGGCGCCATCGCGCCCTCGACCACCGCGGCGAGGTCGGCCTCCGCCCAGGCGCCGCGGATCAGCACGTCGTGCGCGTCGGACAGGGCCATCAGGCGGCCGTTGAACGCCTCCATCGCCGCGTCCAGGGTCGGGGCGCTGCGCAGGGTCTGGGCGGCGACCGCCTGGACCAGCGCCAGGGTGTTCTTCACCCGGTGCGCCATCTCCTGCATCAGCAGCGCCTGCTGCTCCTCGGCGCGATGCGCCTCGGTCACGTCGCGGGCGACCGCCAGCAGGCGCTCGGGGGTTCCGTCGAGCCCCTGGATGGCCGAGACCACCACGTCCCACCAGCGCGGGTCCAGGCTCCCGGAGGGTGCGCGGAACCGGCCGGTGCGCCCGGCCCGCGCGGCGGCGAGCGCCACCTCGGCGGCGATGCGGTCGGCGGGCTCCGGCCAGGAGGCCGCCCAGGCGGTGCCGATCACCGCCTCGTCGGGACGGCCGGCGGCGAGGCGGCCGCCCTCGCTCAGCCACTGCACCGTGCCGTCGAGGGCGAGGACCTGGATGCTGTCGCGGCTCGCCGCCAGGAGCCGGGCGGTGAAGGCCTCGCTCGCCCGCAACCGCGCGTTCAGTTCCTCGGCGGTGGCGAGGCGCGCCTCCCATTCGGCGGTGGCGGGAGGCTCAAAGCTGGCGGTCCGGACGGGGCTGCCATGGGCGTCGCGCAGCAGGGCGCGCAGCCGGGCGGTCTCCTCGCGGATCGCGCGCCGGCGCGCGGTCTCGTCGCAGGAGGCGCGTTCGGCGTCGGCGTCGTCCTGGGCGTCGTCGTGGGCGACCATCGCACCAGCCTCCAGACCCGCCCGGGCGGCATGCGTCCCGCTCGGCACGGATCGGCTCACCCGGCGCCGAAACTGGACGATGCCAGTAGATCACGGGAGCAGGCTTGGCTGCAATGCTTGCTTGAATTTTTCCCGATCGTCTCTGCCACAACGGAAGGCCGTCCGGCCGCGGGCGATCGTCGCGGCCGGGCGGGGAGTCTGCTCAGGCCAGGGCCTGATCGAGGTCGGCGATCAGGTCGCGCGGGTCCTCGATGCCGATGGAGAGGCGCACCACCTCCGGGCCGGCGCCGGCCCGGGTCTTCTGCTCGTCGGTGAGCTGGCGATGGGTGGTCGAGGCCGGGTGGATCACCAGCGAGCGGGTGTCGCCGATATTGGCGAGGTGCGAGAACAGCTTGAGGTTCGACACCAGGGCCACGCCGGCCTCGTAGCCGCCCTTGAGGCCGAAGGTGAACACCGCGCCGGCCCCGTGCGGGCAGTACCGCTTGTGCAACTGATGGTAGCGGTCGGTCTCGAGGCCCGGATAGCTCACCCAGGCCACCGCCGGGTGGCGGCTCAGGTGCTCGGCCACGGTCTTGGCGTTGTCGGAGTGGCGCTGCATGCGCAGCGGCAGGGTCTCGATGCCGTTGATGATCAGGAAGGCGTTGAACGGCGAGAGCGCCGGCCCGAGGTCGCGCAGGCCCAGCACCCGCACGGCGATGGCGAAGCCGAAATTGCCGAAGGTCTCCGAGAGCACCATGCCGGCATATTCCGGCCGCGGCTGCGACAGCATCGGGTAGCGCGCGTCGCCCGCCCAGGTGAACGAGCCGCCGTCGACGATGAGCCCGCCGATCGAGTTGCCGTGGCCGCCGAGGAACTTGGTGGCCGAGTGGACCACGATGTCGGCGCCGTGCTCGAACGGGCGGATCAGGTAGGGCGTCGCCATGGTGTTGTCGACGACGAGCGGGATGTTGTGGCGCTTGGCGACCTCGGCGATCGCCGCGATGTCGGTGATGACGCCGCCCGGATTGGCGATCGACTCGATGAAGATCGCCTTGGTGCGCGGCGTGATCGCCGCCTCGAACGAGGCCGGGTCGTCGGTATCGGCCCAGACGACGTTCCAGCCGAAGTTCTTGTAGGAGTGGTTGAACTGGTTGATCGAGCCGCCGTACAGCTTGTTGGCCGCGATGAACTCGTCGCCGGGCTGCATCAGGGCGTGCATCACCAGGAACTCGGCGGCGTGGCCCGACGCCACCGCGACGGCGGCGGTGCCGCCCTCGAGCGCGGCGATGCGCTCCTCCAGCACCGCGTTGGTCGGGTTGGTGATGCGGCTGTAGATGTTGCCGAAGGCCTGCAGCCCGAACAGCGAGGCGGCGTGGTCGACGTCGTCGAACACGAACGAGGTGGTCTGGTAGATCGGCGTCGCCCGGGCGCCGGTGGCGGCGTCCGGCGCCGCGCCGGCATGGATCGCGAGGGTGTTGAAGCCGGGCTGGCGGTCGGTCATGGCGTCCTCGGGCGTCGGTCTTTGGCCGACGTGCTTAGGACTTGGCGGGCCTGAGGGTCAAGCGGGGAGCCCTGTCGTTCGACACAGTAGAACCCGCCCGTCCGGCGCGCCGTGACCGTCGTGAACCGGCGCGGAGAAGCAACGTCTACAAGATCGATCAAATCGGCAAAATCGATCTCACTGACTGCCGGGACCGACGGGCGACGAACACTCGCCCGCTTCGCGCACTCAGCGGTAGTGACGGTGCCGGCGGTGGTGATGATGGCGCCGCCCCGGCAGGCCGGTGCGGTAGGCGCGCCGGCCCGGATCGATGCCGAGCACGCCGTTGACGCCGCCCACGGCGCCGCCCACCGCGCCGCCGACGACACCGCCGATCGGCCCGCCGACCCGGTTGCCCTCGCGGGCGCCGCGGTCGATGCCGCCGGGAATGCCCTGCGCCTCGGCGGCGCCGGCGAGCGCCAGGGTGGCGAGGGCGAGGGCGGCCATCAGGGAGAGTTTCATGGGGCGCGATTTCCTCTGCCGGAGGCGCACTGGGCCGGACCGGGTGCTTGGTTCGTCTCAACGCTCAGCTTGGGCGAAGGATCCGGTTCGCGCATGGGGAGACCGGCGGGGAGACCGAGATTCGTGCTGCATCGTGCGAGAGTTGGCCTGCATCTCCCATCAGTCTTGACACCCTCCGGGTCGTTCCGGGGCCGCGCAGCGGAGCCCGGACTCGAGAAACACAGGTCGGAGGCAATAGAGCGGAACGCGGTCCGCGCTTTCCTACACCATCCGCGGGTTGGAGTCCGGGCTCCGCTGCGCGGCCCCGGAATGACGTGGAGGGTCTACAATCTTGTGAGGCCAATCGAACTGGCGCTGAAGACTATGCATCCGCGCGGGAGAGGCCTCCCCGCCTCACACCACCGACGCCAGCCCCTCCCGATACGCCGCGACCGCGCGATCGAGCGAGAAATCCGGCATCGCGCGCTCGGCCGCCCGCCGCAGGCGCGCCCGCCGGTCCGGATCGTCGAGGAGGGCGAGCGTCGTGCGCGCCCAGTCCTCGACCTCCATCGGCCGCACCGTGCCGCAGCCCCGCGCCTCCAGAAGCTCGCGGGCGGCGCCCGAATGGGGCGAGGCGAGGACCGAGGCCCCGCTCTGCAAGGCCTCGTTGACCACGATGCCCCAGACGTCGCCCCGGCTCGGGAAGAGCAGCAGCCGGGCCGAGGCGTGGGCCTCGGCGAGCGCTCCTTGCGCGAGGTAGCCGTCGAACCGGGCCGGGATCCCGGCCTCCGCGAGGCGCGCCGCCATCTCGGCCCGCAACGGGCCGTCGCCCGCCACCCGCACCCGCAAGGGGCGCCCGGCGGCGGCGCAGGCGCGCATCACGTCGGTGAAGAAGCGCGCACCCTTCACCTCCTCGTTGAGGATGCCGCAGAACAGGACGTCGTAGGGGCGATCCTCCGACCCGGGCAGGGGCGGCGCCGGCGTCCAGGCCGGGAAGAGCGGCGCGCGCAGCACGGCTTCGGGCGCCAGCCCGTAGCCGGCGAGCAGCGCCCGGCTGCCCTCGCTCGGCCCGAGGCCGAAGGCGGCGCCGGGCACGATCGCCCGGCGCAAGGCCCGATGCGCCGGCGAGCGGGTGCCGGGATCGGTCTCCGGCACGCCGTCGGTGCGGATCGCATAGGGGATGCGCAAGGCGCGCGCCGCGAGCGCCGCCATCGCCATGGTGGGCGAGAAGTCGTTGAGGATCACCGCTGCCGGCCGCAACCAGGCGAGGCGGGTAACGACGCCCGGATTGACGTAGAGGTTGCGCACCGCGTCCCGGTGCCAGCGCAGGCCCGGCAGCACCTCGAAGCCGTAGCCGTCCGCCGCCGCCAGCTCCCACTGGCGGGCGGGCTCCCTGGCGGCGCAGGCGAGCACGGCGAGCGGGCGGTCGAGGGCGGCGGCCAGCGCCCGGTAGAGCACCTGGGTGTAGGGGGCGAGCGCGCCCGTCACCACCACGACGGGACGGTCAGGGTCGCGCAAGGCGGGCTCCCCGGGCAGGGCCCCCCATCAGGGCGTCGAGTTCGTGCACGGGCCATTCCGGTTCGAGGACGTGGCGCGGCATCGATGGGAGATCGTCGGCACGGGTGGCGACGCCGCGACGGGTGGTGAAGAAGGTGGCGTAGCCGCTCGCGAGCGCCAGGGCCGGGTCGCGGTCCGGCCGGTAATCGTGCTCCGCGACGCCCCAGGGGCAGGCGAAGTGCCGGATCGGCCGACCCGTCGCCGCCTCCAGCGCGCGGCGCGAGGCCGCGATCTCCCGCTCGGCGCCGGCCTCGTCCAGGGTCGCGATGCGGGCGTGGCTCATGCCGTGCGAGCCGATCTCCATGCCGGCTTCGAGCCACTCGGCCATCAGGGGCCGGCCGGCATAGGGGCCGGGCGGGCTCGAGGGCGGCGCGTCGAGCCAGTCGGCGACGAGGAAGAGGATCGCCGGGACCCCGGCCGCGCGCAGGACCGGCAGCGCGACCTCGACGGTGTCGGCGTAGCCGTCGTCGAAGGTGACGAGGAAGTGCCGCTCCGCCGCGGCAGCGCCGGACGCAACGAGGGCCGCCGCCTCGTCGGCCCCGACGAAGCGGCCGTGGCGCCGGAGATAGGCGATCTGCGCCGCGAATCCCGCCCGGCGATGCTCGGGCACATGGTGGTAGCACAGGGTGTAGAGGCCCGGCGGCGCGTCGGCGAGCCGGCGCAACCGGGACAGCCCGCGCAGCAGTACGGCCCGGACTGCCGGATGATCGCGGGCGAGGGTCTTGAAGGCGTGCAGCATCCCGGCCATCGTGCTGGAAAATAATCCGCCCGCCGTAGGTGAGACCGACCCGCCGCAGGGACAACCCAAGAAAACCACGTAGACCGGGAAATCGTGTGGATCTTCCCTGCCCATCGTCGCCGGACGGGCGCGAGCCGGTGCGCCGCTTGCGTCACCGGAGCATCGGCGGCGAGCGATGTCGCATCCTGGCACGGAACTCCCAAGACCATGACGAACCCTGAGACGGGATTACGGGTGCAACCCGTGATCGACGCGCCAAACTGGGACGAAGCGGTATGGGCGCAGCCGCGCGGCACCATCTTCTCCACGACCGGCTGGGGCACCTATAAGACGCGCCGCGGCGCCGGCGTCGAGCGGCTGAGCGTCCTCGACGAGGCCGGCGACCTCCTGGGCCTCGCGCAGGTGCAAAGCCGCCGCCGGGGCCCGGCCCGGCAATTCTACCTCCAGGGCGGGCCGCTCCTCACCGAGAAGGGCGAGCGCCACGGCGAGGCGGTGCTGCGCGCCCTGCTCGCGCACCTCGCCCTCGGGCCGCTGGACCTCCTGGTGATCGATTTCAACCGCGCCGAGAGCCCGGGGGCGGTGCTCGGCCTGCTGGCGACGGGATTCCGACCGGTCGCGAAGGCGAGCCGGCACACCCTGGAGGTCGACCTCACCCGCGGCCTCGACGCGGTGCAGGCCGAGATGGAGCAGCGCTGGCGCAAGGCCCTGCGCAAGGCCGAGCGCAACGCGGCGCTTAACCTCCGCTTCCTCGACGAGCCCGCCGAGCGGCTGAAGGCCTTCGATGCCTTCGCGGCGATGTACGCGGCCCTGAAGACCCGCAAGGGCTTCTCGAACGACTTCGACCCCGCGGCCTACCGCGACCTCGCGGCGAACGACCCGCGCCACGTCATGCTCGAGGTGCGGGAGGGCGACGAGCTGTGCCTGGTGCGCATCGCGCATGTGAGCCGCGACCGCTTCACCGATTTCTTCACCGCCTCGACCGAGCGGGCCAAGGCGAACGCCGCCGCCTACCTGGCGGTGTGGAGCTTCATCCGCCGCGGCGCGGAGGAGGGCTGCCGGGTGTTCGATTTCGGCGGCATCGATCCGGCGCACAACCGCGGCGTCTACGACTTCAAGCGCGGGCTCACCCGCAACGTCGCGTCGA
Source organism: Methylobacterium sp. 17Sr1-1 (assembly GCF_003173775.1). Taxonomy (NCBI): domain Bacteria; kingdom Pseudomonadati; phylum Pseudomonadota; class Alphaproteobacteria; order Hyphomicrobiales; family Methylobacteriaceae; genus Methylobacterium; species Methylobacterium sp. 17Sr1-1. The sequence continues at coordinate 5,335,966 of NZ_CP029552.1, forward strand.
GCGGGCCGCTCTGGCTCTACGGCCGCAACCGCCTCGTCACCGCGGCGGCCGGGGCGGTGCTCGCCCGGTGAGGAGGGTCTCCACGCTCTTCGCCGATCTTCCTGCGCGGCTCTCCAGGCGTCTCGGCGGACCGGCCCTGCTCTCGCTCCTCGACCAGGGAGCGGTGAGCGGCTTCGGCTTCGTCGCCGGGATCGCGGCGGCCCGCCTGATCGACATGGAGGGGTTCGGGCGCTTCGCCCTCGTGCTCATCGTGGCGGGCTTCGCGCAGGGGCTGCACAACGCGCTCGTCACCGCGCCGCTGATGACGCTCGCCGGCTCGGTGCGCGACCCGGCCCGCTACGCCGCGGCCGTCGGCGCCGGTGCCCTGGTGCTGGCGGCTGCCCTGGCCCTCGGGGTCGCGGGGGCGCTCGCCCTGTATTTCGCCGCCCGCGGCGAGGCGGTCCCGGTCGATCTCGTCACCGCGGCCGGCGCGCTGACCCTGGCGCAGAACCTCCAGCTGACGGCCCGCCGCCTGCTCTTCGCCTATGGCGGGGGGCTGAAGGCGCTCGCCATGGACCTCGCCCGGGCGGCGTCGTTCCCGCTCGCGGTCGCGGGGCTCTGGGCGGCCGGCGTGCCCCTCGACGCGGCGCGGCTCGTCGAATTGCTGGCGCTGACGGCCGTCCTGACCACGCTGCCGACGCTCCTCGGCCGGGCCGCCGATCCCGGGCGCCGGCGCCTCGCCACCGCCACCCTGCGCCACTGGCAGATGGCGCGCTGGCTCCTGCCGGTCGTGCTCGTCACCTTCGGGCAGGAGCAGCTGGTCTGGATCCTTGCCGGCGGCGTCCTCGGCGACGAGGCCCTGGGCGGCCTGCGGGCGGCGCAGTACCTCGTCGGCCTCGTGCTCCTGACGCTCGCCGCGACCGAGAACGTGGTGCCGACGGGCGCCGGTCGGGCCTACGACACCGGCGGCGAGGCGGCGCTCCGGGCCTATCTCCTCGGCGTCACCCGCCGCCTCGGAATCCCGGTCTTGTGCCTCCTCGCCCTCGTCGCCGTGCCGGCGGAGCTCTGGCTCGGCCTCGTCTTCGGCGAGGCTTACGCGCCCTACGCGCCGGCCCTGCGCTGGCTGGCGCTCGGCGTCGTGTTCATCTTCCTGCGGGACATGGCGGCGCAGATCTTCCGGGCGCGGCGGCGCACCGACGTGATCTTCCGGGCCTTCGCGATCAGCCTCGTGGTGTCGCTCGCGCTGATCCAGCCGCTCTTGACCCGCTACGGCGCGACGGGAGCGGCCGCCGCGGTGTCGCTCGCCCACGGTGCCTCGCTCCTCGCCCTCCTGGCGGCCCTCGGCCGCGCCCCGGTCCCGAAAGCCCCGACCACACCGGCGGAGAGCCCGCGATGCTGAACGCCCTCATCGCCGTCGGGGCCGCGACCTGGTTCACGGTCGCCTACCCGGTCCTGCGCCGCCGCCTCGAGACGCATCCGCCCTCCGGCGGCGCCCCCCTGTTCTGGCCGCTCGCCCTCCTGGTGGTGTTCGCCTTCATGCCGCTCGTCTTCACGGTGCCGCGCGAGGACGGCAACGCCGTGCTGGAGCAGGGGCTGACCGCCTCGAACGTCGTCACCATCGTGCTCACCGGGCTGACCGCCTTCTACCTCGTCGTGAAGGTGGCCGCCGACCGGCGCGTCCTGCTCCTGCCCTTCGCGATGCCCTACCTGCCGTTCACCATGATGATCGGCGTGAACGGGGTGAGCGCCGCCTGGTCGATCGTGCCGACCTACACGCTCTACCGCACCGCGGAGCTGGCGGTGTTCACGCTCGCCTGCATCCTGATCTTCGACCGGCCCGACATCCGGCGGCGGCTCGCCGACATCCTCGCCATCGTGACGCTGGCCTGGCTCGTCGCGGTGACGCCGGAGATCCTGCAGAGCCTGGCCTCGGGCATCGTGTTCTCCTCGGCCAAGAACAACATGATGCCGCTCGTCTGCGCGCTCCTCGGCTTCGCGGTCGCGTTCGGGCCGCCGAACCGGCGGCGGGGCCGCTACCTGGTGCTGGCGGCGGCGGGCTTCGTCATCGCGGGCTCGGCCGCCTCGACGGGGGCGCTGATCGCCGTCGGGCCGGGGCTGATGATCGCCTCGCGGCGCCCCGGCTTGCGCGTCGCCGGCATCGTCCTGGCGCTGGTCTCGCTGGTGCTGTTCCTGTTCCTGATGGTCGGCCTGTCGAGCTTTCCGGCACTCCTCGACCTCCTCTCGGTCGTCCTCCAGAAGCCCAAGGTCGAGCTCGCCAACGCCACCGGCCGCGGCCAGTTCTGGCCGACCTTCATCGCGGCGACGCAGGACCACCTGCTCGGCTCCGGCTTCTCGGCCGCCGACCGCTTCGTGCAGCTGCTGATCCCGACCACGGGCCTCGCCGACGAGCTCGGCCGCGACGCGGTGTTCATCACGAGCTCGCACAACATGTTCCTGAGCGCCTGGGCCGGCACCGGGATCGTCGGCCTGTGCTTCGCGGTCCTGACGCTCGTCGAGCCGGTCCGCTTCGCCGCCCGCGCCGACCGCGGCACCCGCCGCCTCGTCGCCTGCCTGATCCTGATGCTCGCCCTCAACGGAATGACGACCCCGGGGCTGTTCCAGGACTGGAACGTCAACGTGCTCGCCTACGTCGCGGTGCTGGCCTGCGCCCGGGCGGCGCGGCGCGAGGCCGAGGCGCCGGAGATCGCCGGCCCCGCCGTCGTGTCCCTGCGCGAGACGGACCGGGTCTGGCCCGCCGCTTGAAGCGTCATCGGCACAAGGGCTGAATTCCCGACCGATCGTCCCGGAACGGAACAGATCCGACCTACCACGAGATCCTTCGGGGAGCCTTGGGCGTATCATGACCATGGTCGAGAATGTCCGGACCGGGCTGCTCGTCGGCGCGGCCCCGCGGGGGGAGGAGGGGCGGGAGCCCTGGTTCCTCGACCCGCGGGAGATCCTGCGCACCGTGCGCCTGCGCTGGCTCACGGTGCTGCTGCCGGTCGCGCTGTGCCTCGCGCTGGCTGCCGCCTGGACGCACCTGAACCCGCCGCAATACGCCGCCTCGACACAGATCCTGATCGATCCGCGCGGGCTGCAGGTGGTCAAGGACGGGCTGACCCCGCCGGACCAGGCGAGCGACGCCAGCCTCCTCCTCGTCGACAGCCAGCTCCGGGTGCTCACCTCCGACGACGTGCTCGGCCGCGCCGTCGACCGGTTCGACCTCGTCCGCGACCCCGAGTTCCAGGGCCGCGAGACCCTGCTCGGCGCGATCAAGGGCCTGATCGCGCGGTTCACCGGCCGGACCGAGCCGCCGGCCGAGCCCCGGCTGACGGCGCTGCGAATCCTGCGCGACCGGGTCGGCGCCCGGCGCCTGGAGCGCAGCTTCGTGCTGGAGCTCGGCGTCACCTCCGAGGACCGCGAGAAGGCGGCGCGGCTCGCCCGCGGCATCGCCGAGACCTATCTGGCCCGCGACGCGGCGACCCGCTCCGACACCACCCGCCGGGCCGGCGAAGCGATCGAGGGGCGGCTCGCCGAGCTGCGCGAGGCCCTGCGCCAGGCCGAGGACAAGGCTCAAGGATTCCGGACGAAGCGCGGCCTCGTCGGCACCCGCACGCAGCTGGTGAGCGAGCAGCAGCTGACCCAGCTCAGCGAGCAGCTCGGCGCCGCCCGGGCCAGGGCCCTTGAGGCCGGCGCCCGCCTGCGCCAGGTCGAGGCCGTGCTCGCCGGCGGGCGCTCCGAGGCGGTCAACGAGATCGTCCAGAACCCGACCATCTCGGCCCTGCGCGGGCAGCTCGCCGGCGTCGAACGCCTGCGCGCCGACGCCGAGGAGACCTTGGGGAAACGCCATCCGAGCTACATGGCGGCCGTGGTGCAGGAGAAGGCCCTGCGCGCGGCGATCGAGGCCGAGATCCGCCGCATCGCCGCGGCGAGCCGCAACGACTTCGAGGCCGCCCAGGCGAGCGCCCGGGTCCTCGCCACGACCCTGGAGCGGCGCAAGGCCGAGGCCTCGAAGGTCGGCGACGACTTCGTGCAGCTGCGCGAGCTGGAGCGCCAGGTCGAGGCGAGCCGGGCGGTCTACGAGGCCTTCCTGGTCCGGGCCCGGGAGCTGCAGGAGCAGCAGCGCCTCGACACCTCGGCCTCGCGGATCATCTCGCCGGCCTCGCCGCCGGAGAAGCGCATCGGCCCGCCGACGCCGGTGGTGTTCGTCGCCGCCCTCGTCGCCGGGCTCGGCCTCGGCCTCGTCGGCAGCCTCGGGCTCGAGCTGCTGGCCGGCCGCGTCCGCTCGCGCCGGCGCCTCGAGGGCCATCTCGGCCGCACCGGCCTCGACGCCCTGCCGCGGGCGCCCCGCGCGGCCGCCAGGCCCGCCGCCCTGCGGGCCGATTTCGGCAGCGCCGATTTCAATAGCACTTGCGGCGACGGCCCCTACGAGGTGGCGCTGGCGCGCCTGCGCCACCGCCTCGCCGCCGCCGAGCCGGGCGCGAAGCCCCTCGTCGTCCTCGTCACCGCGGGCGACGACCGGGCCGGCAAGTCGCTGCTCGCCCGCTCCCTCGCCCTCTCGGCGCTGGCCGACCGCGAGCGGGTGGTCCTGGTCGATGCCGATCCGAAGGGGCTGCTCACCCGCGACCTCGGCGCCGCGGCGCCCCGGGACCTCGCCGGCCTGTTGCGCGCCCGCGCCCCCCTGGGCGACGCCCTCGTGACCCTGCCCTCGGGCCTCCGGGTGCTGCCGCGCCCGTCCGACCTGCCGCGGGACCTCGCCGGGCCCCTCGCCGAGGCGCTCCTGCGCAGCGACGCCGACCTCGTCGTCGTCGATCTCGGCCTCGTCGGCGGCGACGTGGTGACCGAGCGCCTGATCGCCGAGGAGCGCATCCCGGTCCTGCTCCTCGCCGTCAGCGCCCGCCGCGGCCGCCTCGCCGCGGTCGACCGGGCGCTCAAGGCGATCGGGGCGAACCGCCGGCCGCGGGTGGTCGTGACGGATGCGGGCCTGCGGGAATAGGGGGGGGGCGGTCCGGGGAAAGCGAAGGGCGCGGAACTTCCCCTCTCCCCGCGGGCGGGGAGAGGGCTGCGTCCCCGTTCAGGGGATGCAGCAAGCGGAGGCGCAGCCGGAGCGAGGGTGAGGGGGTCTTTCCGGATGAGACTCCTCCAGCACCACCCCCTCACCCTCGCGGCGAACCTACGGTTCGCTGCTCCCTGAGCCCCTTTGGAGCTCAGGCCTCTCCCCGTAACGAAGTCGGGCTTGCCCGACTTCGTCCCTCGCTTGCAGATCCCGGGCAAGCCCGGGATCTGTCGGGGAGAGGGGAACCCCGCACTACCGTTGTGACCATTATTTCCCCAGACCAGTCCCGCCGCGAGGGGACGGGGCGCTTCCTCCCGGGCTTCGAGGCAAGATAGGACCGAACCCGACCGGCCGCGAGAGACCCCACCATGCGGACCCTGCTCCTCCTCGCAGCCCTCTTCCTCGCCGTGTCACCGGCCGTCGCGACCCCGGTCGAGATCCCGGTCGCGGCCGAGGGCACCCGGCCCCGGCCCGGCGGTACCGCCACCCTCGTCGAGGCTTTGGCCGAGGCGCGCCGCCAGCGCGCCCGCGACCCCCGCGCGGCGATCGCGATCGCGCTGGCGCCCGGCACGCACCGCCTCGCCGGCCCGGTACGGCTCCGAGCGCAGGATGGCGGCAGCGCCGGGGCCCCGCTGGTGATCCGCGGTCCCGCCGACGGATCGGCGCGCCTCGTCGGCTCGGTGCGTCTCGCGCCGGTCCCGCTCGATCCGGCCTTGGCCGCCCGCCTGCCGGCGGCAGCGCGAGGCAAGGTGCGGGCCTACGCCCTGCCTCCCGCCCTGCGGCAGGCGCCGCGGATCCAGGCGCCGATCGTCCTCAACGGTCCGCCCTCGCCCCCGGCCTTCGAGGTCTTCGACGACGCGGGCGCGATGCATCCGGCGCGCTGGCCGGCGGAGGGATACGCCAAAGCCGAGGACGGCGATGGATCGGCCTTCACCCTGGCGGACCTGCCGCCGAACGCCCTGCGGGACGAGCCCGACCTGTGGGCCGAGGGGTACTGGCGCTGGGGCTGGCTGTTCGAGGCGCTGCCGGTGGTGCGGACGGCGCGGCAGGGGAACGGCACCCGCCTCACCCTCGACCGCACGCCCTACGAGGGCATCCGCGCCGGCGCGCCGATCCGCCTCGTCCACCTGCTGGCCGGCCTCGACCGGCCAGGCACCTGGTGGCGCGACCGCCGGAGCGGGACCCTGCTCGCCTGGCCGCGGGGCGGCGAGGCGGTCGAGGTGTCGGTCGCCGAGACGCTGCTCGCGATCGAGGGCGCGTCGCACCTGCGGATCGAGTCCCTGCGCCTCGCCATGGCCCGCGGCGACCTCGTCGGCGTGCGCGGCGGGCGCGACGTGACGATCGCCGACAGCGTGCTCTCCCTCGCCGGCGGGCGCGGGGCGGTGTTCACGGGCGCGGCCGAGAGCGGGATCCTGCGCTGCAACCTCGCCGGGACCGGCGCCGAGGCGGTAATCCTGACGGGGGGCGACCGCCGCACGCTCACCCCCGGCGGCCTGTTCCTGCGCGACAGCCGCCTCACGGCCTATGCCCGCCGCGAGCCGACGCAGCACCCGGCGGTCGCCCTCGACGGCGTTGGGGCCGAGGTCGCCGGCAACGTCATCCACGACTCGCCGGCCTACGCGGTCCACATCCGCGGCAACGATCACCGCGTGACGGGCAACGAGATCGCGAATTTGCTCGCCGGGGCGACCGACACCGGCGCGATCTATTCCGGACGCGACTGGACCGCCCGGGGCAGCGTGATCGCCGGCAACTTCCTGCACGACATCCGGGGCGGCCCCGACACCGAGGTGAAGGGCGTCTACCTCGACGACATGGCGAGCGGCTTCACCGTCACCGGCAACCTGTTCCTGCGGGTCGACCAGCCGGTCTTCCTCGGCGGCGGGCGCGACAATACTGTCGAGGGCAACGTCTTCGTCGCGTCGAGCCCGGCGGTCCACGTCGATTCCCGCGGGCAGACCTGGGCCAGGGACGCGGTGAGCAACCCGCAATCGGAATTGCGGGCGGCCTACGCGGCGATGCCGGTGGAATCGCCCGTCTGGCGGGCCCGCTATCCCCGGCTCCCCGGCCTGCTCTACGACCGCCCGGCGGTCGCGACCGGCAACGTCATCGCCGGCAACCTCCTGGCCTTGAGCGACCCGCCCCGCTTCACCGACGGCGGCCAGGCCGCCGAGCAGGACGTCGCCCGCAATCGCGGTCCGGCGAAGGCCCGCGTCGATCTGGAGACCCTGGCGCGGACCTCGAGCGACCCGGCGGATTTCGCCGGGCTCGCCGAGGGGACGGGCGTCAGGCTGCCGACGATCCCGTCCGCCCGGATGCGCCGGTCGTCGACGGCCGGGGCACCTTTCGGGCATTGAGGAAATCCCGCGCCGCGATCAGGAGGAAGCGCGGGATCGTGTCGAGATAGCGCCGCCACAGGCGCCGCGGCTCGCGGGCGAGGCGGTAGGCCCATTCGAGCCCGGCGACCTGGAGCCTACGCGGCGCCCGTGGGATGCGCCCCGTCGCGACGTCGAAGGCGGCGCCGACTCCCATGGCGATCGTGCCCGGCAGGTGCGGGGCGTGGGCCGCCATGAACAATTCCTGCTTGGGCGTGCCGAGGCCGACCCAGACGATCTGCGCGCCGGAGGCGCGGATGCGTGCGCGCATCGCCTCTGTCTCTGCGGCGTCGAGCGGGCGGAAGGGCGGCGTCTCGACGCCGGCGACCTGCAGGCCGGGCACCCGGGCGCGCATCGTCGTGGCGAGCAGGTCCGCGACGCCCTTGTCTCCGCCGAGGAAGTAGTGGCGCCAGCCCTGATCCGCGCCGGCCCGGCACAGGGCCTCGACCGCTTCGATCCCCGGCACCTGCCGCACCGGGTCGAGGCCGCGCCAGCGGCCGATCCAGCTCAAGGGGCGGCCGTCGGCGACGACCAGCAGGGCGTCGTGGTGGGCGGCGCGCAAGGCGGCGTCCTTCTGTGCCCGCACCACGCCGTGGGCGTCGCGGAACACCACGAAGGTGCCGGGCTGCGCCGGCCCTTCGGCCAACCTGCGCCGGACCGCCTCGGCGAGCCCCGCCATGTCGGTGGCCGAGACCGGAACGCCGCCGATCGTGAACGAAGGGACGAGGGGATCGTGTGCCACGGTGGTCAGGTTCCCGTTCTGGCGAGGGGTGCGTCCGCCGCTCGCGCGGCGACGGCGTCCCGGTAGATGTCGAGGAGGGCGCGGGTGGTGACGTCCTCGCGCCACTCGCGCTCGTAGACGGCGCGGGCCTCCCGCCCCATGGCGGCGGCCCCCGCGGGGTCGCCCGCGATGCGCGAGAGGGCGCGCGCGAGGTCGGCGGCGTCGCCCGGCTCGGCGAGGAGCCCCGTCGCGCCCTCGGCGATCAGGCCCGCCAGCGCCCCGATGCGAGAGGCGACGACCGGGGTGCCGGTCGCGAAGGCCTCCGCCACCACCATCGGCAGGCCCTCGTACCAGAGCGACGGCACGACGACCGCGGCGGCCCGCGCCATCGCGGCCTGGACCGCGTCCGGCGGAAGGGCGCCCCTCAGATCGAGACCCGGATGCCCGGCGAGCGCCCCCGCGAGCGGTCCCTCGCCGATCACCGTGACCCGCACGTTCGCCCGGGCGGCGGCCTCGGCGAGGACGTGAACGCCCTTCTCGGGGCTGAGCCGGCCGACGAAGAGCAGGCCCTGGCGCGGGCCCTCCGCGGGCGGTCCCGGATCGGGCAGCCCGTTCGGGCGGATGCGGATCTTCTCCTCCGGCAAGCCCGCCGCGGCGAAGCGCCCGCGGGCGAAGGGGGTGAGCGCCACGAACCGGTCGACGTCCCGCCGCCAGGTCCCGGCCCGGCGGTGGTGGTCGATCATCCGGGCGACCGCGAGCGTGCCGGTCCGCGAGCCGCGGTAGCAGGCGAACCGCACCGCCTGATAAGGCGAGCCGGTGACGCAGAGCTCGCACGGCACGCCGTCGCGCATCAGGAAGGCGTTGGCGCAGATCAGGCGGTAATTGTGCAGAGTCTGCACCGTGGCGCAGCCGGCCGCCCGCGCCGCGGCGTGGATGCCCGGCGAGAGGAGCGGGAAGAAGTTGTGGACGTGGACCACGTCCGGCGCGAAGCGGCGCAGGGCCGCCATCACCCGGGCGATGCCCTCGGGCGCGTGCGTCGCGGCGATCGCCGCCCGCAGCCGGGCGGGACCGGAGGCGATCGCCTCGTTGTCGAGGAAGACCGCCTCGACCGCGCAGCCCGCCCGTTCGAGGGCCGCGAGATCGCGGGCCACCGCCGCATCCTCGCCGCCGCGGACCTGGTAGCGGTTATGGGCGAGGAGGACCCGCAGGGGCCTGTTGCCGGCGCTCATCGCCGGCGCCCGCGCGGGCCGTGACGTCCGTGTCGTCCCGTCCTGATCTCCATCTCTCCCGACCCGCTCCTCCGCACCGTCCGGGCACCCCGCCCTTCGCATCGGCGAAGAGATTCGGAGCGACGCACCCGGATGTTCGGGGAGATAACGCGTTATGCGGAAGATGTTCGATTGCGGGTGACTACCGATCGCGCAGGGTCAAGGCATTTCGACGCCAGTCATGACGGCGGTCCCGGAACGAGATGGAAAATTGTCCTGGAATTCACCAGAAATAGATTAGTGAATGGGATTGCGCTGCGATCACAACGACCTACCCGCCCTCGCGCATGGCCGGGCGGGCTCCAGGCCCGGGAGGGACCGCCGGGACCATCCGGACGGATGGGCCGCCGGGGTGTGACGCGATGTCCGGCCCCTCAGCGGCCGGCGAGGATGGCCTCGACCACCTCCTGCACCTCCAGCGCCTCCGCCAGGGTAGCGAGGGCGTGGGGCTCGCCGCGGGTCATCCGCACCACGCCCTCGAGCTGGCGTCGCAGGGCGATCGGGCGGGCGCGCTCGTTCGGGATCGCGTCGGGGGCGGGCGCGAAGCCGCCGTCCGGTCCCTGGCGCTCGGCGACCGCCCAGTCGCGCAGGCGGATTGTGCCGGCCTCGCCCTCCAGCGTCCAGGTGTTGTGGTCGTCGAGCGCCGTCTCGCCGACCCGGCCGCGCAAAACCACCGGCACGGCACCGGCCCGGAACGTGGCATCGACCGCCCGCTCCGACCGGCCGGCTTCCGGGAACCGGGCCTGCGCCCGCAGCCCGTCCAGGGGCCCGAGCAGGCGGCGGCTGAGGAACAGGAAGTGCGAGACCACCTCGCGGGTGAAGCCGCCCTCCTGCGGCGCGTCGAGCCAGCCCGCGGCGTCGGCCTGCCATCCCCGCGGCCAGCGCGCGAAGGCGACCTCGATCGTGAGGCGCCGCGGCGTGCCGACCGCGCCCTCGGCGATCCACTGCGCCAGGGTGGCGACCCCGAGGGAGGAGGCGAACGGGAAGTTCACCGCCCCGCGGGGGCCGGCCGCCGCCACGAAGGCGCGCGCCTCGGCGAGGTCGACGGCCAGCGGCTTCTCGCAGAACACGCTCCGGCCCTGGGCCAGCGCCGCCCGGGCGTGGCCGAGATGCGAGGCGGGCGGGGAGGCGATGTAGACGCAGGCGCTCGCCGCTACGACCGCGGCGGCGTCCGGCACCACGGGCAGGGAGGGAAAGCGCGCGGCGATGCGCGCCCGCGCCGCCGGGTCCGGATCCCACAGGGCCGCGACGCGGACCGGGGCCGGGTCCTGCCCCGCTATGGCGTCGAGCATGCGCTCGCCCATGATGCCGGCGCCGATGATGCCGAGGGCGAGGGGTTGGTCGGGCTGAGGCATCGGGGATCCCTGGAGAACGGAAGGCGCCCGTCATAAGGCCGAACAGGCGCCGGGGGAACGCAGGTCGATCGCGACGGGTGGGGAGCGGTCACGGCGCGGACAACCTCCCGGATCTTGCCGGGATCGATCGCCTTGCGTTGACCACGCGCCCCTGTCGGCATGCCGCTCGCACCCTCCTCCCGTACGCGGGGAAGAGTGTCCCGCTCCGGGAGAGATCGTTCACATGTGGCACAGTGCCGTCGGTTTCCTCGCCGTCGCGATCGCGGTCGCGCTGATCGTCCGCCATTTCGGCGCGCCGCGCGCCGTGATCTACGGCTTCGTCGTCACCGGGCTCGGCGCGTCCGCGGCGACGGTGCTGCTCGCCGACATCAACACCGTCGACCCGGGCTCGAGCCGCGCGCCGGCCTTCACCGCGCAGACGCCCCCGGTGCCGGGCCGCGACGCGCGCGACCTGCGCCGCGCCGACGAGTCGCGCGGCTGGCGCTGAGAACCTGCTTCGTTGGCTCTACCAGAGCCAGTACCCTCCGGGTCGTTCGGGGCCGCGCAGCGGAGCCCGGAATGACCCGGTAGGTATGGACGCCGATCAAACGGCGCTCAGATTCAGTTCAGCGCGATCAGCGCGACTCCGGCGATCATCAGCCCGCAGCCGAGGATGCGCCCGGACCCGGCCGGGTGCTGGGCGAAGCCGACCCAGCCGAAATGGTCGAGCAGCACCGAGGTGACGAGGCCGGCGGTGACCGTGAAGCCCGCGAAGGTGGCGGCCCCGAGCCGCCCGGCGAAGACCGTCATCGCCAGCACGTAGGCGCCGCCCATCGCGCCGCCGAGCCAGGCCCACCACGGGGCCTGGGCGAGCCGTCCCGCCCCGGGCCAGCCGAGCCCGACGAACGGCGCGGCGGCGAGATAGACCACCGCATTGGCGACCGAGACCGTGAGGGCGACCAGCACCGGCTGGCCGAGCGCCTTGTTGAGCGTCGCGTTCGCCCCCGCCTGGACGGTGTTGAGGGCGCCGGCGAGGATGGCGATCAGGGCGATGAGGGCTGGCATGGTTGACGGGGCTCCGTGGGAACCTCGTCAACACATCCGGGCTGCGCCAAGTCTCACACTGGGCGATCCTCTCACACTGGGCGATTCTCACGTCGGGCGATCCCCGTCACCGCTCCGGCAGGCCGGCGCGCCGCAGGCCGTCGTAGATCCCCTCGCGCTGGGCGAGGAAGGTCGGGTCGGTGGAGGTCAGGCTGCGGTAGCGGGCGATGGTGTAGCCGGGCCGGAGCTCCAGGAACCGGGCGAGCGCCGCCCGCGCCTCCGCGTCCCGGCCGAGCCGCGCGAAGGCGCAGGCGAGGTAGAGGTGCGGGAAGTCGAAGAGCGGGTTCACCGCCGCGGCGCGCCGCAAGGCTGCGATCGCCGCCTCGTCCCGGCCGAGATGGAGCTTCGCCAGCCCGTCCCGCGCCAGCCAGGCGCCGAGCAGCGGATCCTTCGGGCTGAGGCGGATCGCGGCCGCGATGTCGGCCTCCGTTTCCTCCGCCCGGCCGAGGAAGATGTGGATCAGGCCCCGGTAGGCGTGCGCCCGGGCGAAGCTCGGGTTGAGGGCGAGCACCCGGTCGAAGGCGGCGAGCGCCTCGTCGTAGCGGGCCCGGGCGCGCAGGGTCTCGCCGCGCAGGTAATGCGCGAAGGGATGGGTCGGATCGCCCTGGAGCACGGAGGTGACGGCCTGCTCGGCGGTGTCGAGGTCGGCTTGCCGCTCGCTCGTCCAACCGTTCAGCACCCCGTCGACCAGCACCTCGGCGAGGCCGAGCCGCGCGTGGACGTTGCCCGGGTCGTGGGCGAGCGCGCGCTCGAACAGCGGCTGGGCGCCGGCGTGGTTCTCCCGGGCGAAGGGCCGGTTGAGCAGGGCCTGGCCGCGCATGACGAGGTCGACCGCGTCCGCCGGGTGGCCGGCGCGCGCTTGCGTCTCGGCCTCCAGCAGGCGGATGCCGAGCGCCCGCCCGACCTGCGCGACGAGGGTGTCCTGCGCGGCGGCGAGGTCGGCGCGGGCCCCGTCGTAGCGGTCGGCCCACAGGGTGGCGCCGGTCTCGACGTCGGTGAGCTGCACGGCGAAGCGGACCTGCTCGGCGCTCTGGCGCAGGCTGCCCTGCACCACGTAGCGCACGCCGAGCTCCCGGCCGACGGCACGCGGCTCGACCGGGCGCCCCCGGTAGGACTGGGCCGTGCCGTGGGCGATGACGAAGGTGCCGGGCGCGCGGGCGAGGTCGGCGGAGAGGTCCTCGGCGAGCTGCTCGGCGAGGTAGTCCTGCTCCGCGTCGCCGCTCTGGTTGGCGAGCGGCAGGACGACGAGCGACAGCCGCGGCCGCGCCGGCTGCGCGTCCTCCACGCGCTCGACGGCCGAATGCGGCCAGGCGAGGGCGAGGCCTGCGAGAACCATGGCGGTGACGGCGCCGAGCGCTCCCCGAACGGCCCGGGCCATCCGGGGCGCGCGCGCCTCCGGCGACGGCACGGCGTAGACCCGGACCGGCCGGGCGATGTTCTTGAGCCGCTGCATGCCGAGATCGACGAAGCGCAGGCCGGGCATGTCGCGCACCTGCCGGTAGGCGGCGTCCGACAGCCGCAGCGCGCCGGGCTCGGCCGCCGCCTGGAGCCGCGCCGCGATGTTGACGCCGTCGCCGAACAGGTCGCCCTCGTGCACCATCACGTCGCCGAGATGGATGCCGATGCGCAGGCGGAACCGCCCGGCATCGCCCTCGGCCTCGGCCAGCGTCCGCTGGATCGCCGCCGCGCAGGCGACCGCATCCGTCACGGAGGCGAATTCGGCGAGCACGCTGTCCCCGGCAGTGTTGGCGATCCGGCCGCTTCGGGCCGAGATCAGGCGGTCGACGATCCGCCGGGTGGCCTGGAGCGCCCGCATGGCACCGGCCTCATCGGCATGCATCGCCTTGGAATAGCCGGCGATGTCGGCCGCGAAGATCGCGGCGGACCGGCGTTCCGGAACCGGCCACTCCATCGCGGCGGACCGTTGTGTGCGCTCGTTCATGACGATCCGTCCGCGCCGGGCGTGCCGGGCGACCGCTCCGCTCGGCCGGACGATATCCGGGACGACGACAGGCAAGACGACTCGCCTCGCGAGAAAATATCAATCATTCCGACGATCATCGAAAACGACCTCCATCTTCTTCCCCGAATCGGACTTCCCCGAATCGGTCTTGCGCGAATCGATCTTGCCCGAACATCCCGGTGATTCCGGGCTCCGGGCCGTCTCGGACAGCATCGGCGATGCGGTTTTGATCGGCCTCTGCATCGATCCCGGACCTGTTTCAGGTCTCGTGCGAGGCATCAGCTTGACTGTGCCGGTATCATGGCCGGAATTCGGGAATATTGCGTCCCGGTAACATTGCGCGGGCTGGCGCGATGGAGAGGCGGATCTCCGCGTCGCGCGCCGGAGCCTCGACGGGCGGGGGTGGACGGTGCCCGGATGTCCGTCCCGCGCAGAAAATGCGCGTCCGGTTTCGAGTTGCCGGCCAGTCTTTGCGGGCAACCGGCCGAACGCTTCCCGATATCCTGCTTGCCTCAAGAGCCTGTCTGCTTGGCTGCGCATGTCGACCCGGGACTAGGTCGGCATCTCTCCGTGTCATCCCGGGGCCGCGACAGCGGAACCCGGGATGACACGGAGGGTTGCAAGTCGCTCCTCCAACTCGAACAAGCTCTGGGAAGGCGACAGGGCCGCCCACGATCAGGAGCCGCGCACGATGCGAGCCGATCCCTTCCTCACCGGTTTCACCCTCCACGACATCGACGCCGCGGGCCTGCGCATCCGGGCCTCGGTCGGCGGCAAGGGGCCGCCGGTCCTGCTCCTCCACGGCCACCCGCAGACCCATGCGACCTGGCACGCGGTCGCGCCGTGCCTCGCCGCGCGCTTTCGCGTCGTGGCGATGGACCTGCGCGGCTACGGCGATTCGGACAAGCCGCCCGGGGGCGCGGATCACGGGGCCTACGCCAAGCGCGCCATGGCGGCGGATGCGGTGGCGGTGATGCGGGCGCTCGGGCACGAGCGCTTCGCGGTGGTCGGCCACGACCGGGGCGGGCGCGTCGCCCATCGGCTCGCCCTCGACCACCGCCAAGCCGTCTCGCACCTCGCGGTGTTCGACATCGCGCCCACCGCCACGATGTATGCGCGGACCGACAAGGCCTTCGCGACCGCGTATTTCTGGTGGTTCTTCCTGATCCAGCCGGCGCCGCTGCCGGAGCGGCTGATCGGCGCCGACCCGGAATACTTCCTGCGCACCCATCTCGAGGGCCAGTCGAAGACCCCGGGCTGCCCGCGCCCGGACCTCGTCGCCGAGTACCTCCGGGTCTATCGCGATCCGGCGACCCGTCACGCGATCTGCGAGGATTACCGCGCCGCCGCGACGATCGACCTCGCCCACGACGCCGCCGATGCCGAGGCGCGGGTGGAGGCGCCGCTTCTCGCCCTGTGGGGCGCGAAGGGAACCGTGGGGCGGACCTACGACGTGCTGGAGACCTGGCGCGAGAAGGCGCGCGACGTGCGCGGCCGCGCGCTCGATTGCGGCCACACCCTGCAGGAGGAGCGCCCGGAGGAGGTGAGCGCGGCGCTCCTCGCCTTCCTCGGCTGAGGGCTCAGGCCTTCGGCTCGCCGTCCTCGGGCGGCGGGGCGTCGGGGGAGGGCGCCTCGGGATCGGCCGGGGGCGCCGGCGGGACGTGATCCTTGCGCCACTGGGCGAACAGGCTCTGGAGCACCGCGACGGTGTCGCGCACCGCCTTGGCCTCGTCGTCGACCGAGACGCCCTCGGAGACGGAGTTGCGCGTGGTCAGCACGGCGCGCTCCTCGATCTCGGTCAGGCGCTCGAGGAAATCGGGGCGCGCCGCCAGGAGGTCGAGGGCGTCGCCCATGGCCGTGGCGAGCGTGGTGGCGAGCAGCCCCGCGGTCGCGACGTCGCCGACCGAGGCCTCGTAGGGCTCCGGCACCTCGTCGTCCTCGTCCTCCTCGGCGGCGGCCTGCAGGCCCTCGACCAGGGCCTCGACCAGCTCGACCGCGGTGTCCTCCGGCACGGCGAGCCGCAGCGCGACCTCGATGTCCTCGCCGCTGAAGCCGGCGGTGCCGAGGGTCACCTGCAGGATGCCCGGCCGGCGCAGGCTGAGCGCCATCAGGGTGTTGGCGTAGATGGTGGGCGCGTCCGGCATGACCTCGACCTCTTCCGGGCAGGCGCGGGGATCCCGCTGCCTGCCCGGGCTATATCGTGCCCAAGAGCATTTTCCGACGAAGTGGATGCCGGTTCGTCGAAGAAAATGCGGCAAAACCAAAGATCTGGAGCACCATCCGGTCGCAACGCGACCGGATGGTGCTCCGGCGCTCGCTGCGACCGCGGGAGGATGCGGTCACGCGCTGGCGAGCCGGGCGACCTTGTTGTCCGGGAGCTCGATGTCGACGCCGAGGGTCGAGACGGCATCGCCCCGCTCCATCGTCACCTTCACCTTCTCCTTGTCGATGGCGACGTGCTTGGCGATCACCGCCAGGATCTCCTCGCGCAACACCGCCACCAGGTCCGAGCGGCCGAAGGCGGTGCGCTCGTGCGCGAGAAGGATCTGGAGCCGCTCGCGCGCCACCGGCGCGGTGCCGCGCCGCGACAGGAAGCTCAGCAGGTTCATGCCGCCCTCCGGGTGAACAGCTTGCCGAGGAGCGAGCGCTTCTCGGACGGGACGGTCATCGCCACGGTCTCGCCCTTGAGCCGCCGCACCGCGTCGGCATAGGCGCGGGCCGGGGCGCTCTGGGGCGCGTTCAGCGTCACCGGGCTGCCGAGGTTCGAGGCCTTGAGAACCTCCTCGCTCTCCGGGATCACGGCGAGCAGCGGGATCGACAGGATCTCCAGCACGTCGTCGATCTTCAGCATCTCGCCGCGCTCGGCCCGGTTGGGGTCGTAGCGGGTGAGGATCAGGTGCTTCTCCAGCCGCTCGCCCTTCTCGGCCCGCTCGGTCTTGGAATCGAGCAGCCCGATGATCCGGTCCGAATCGCGCACCGAGGAGACCTCGGGATTGGTGACGACGACCGCGATGTCGGCGTGGCGCATCGCCAGCGTCGCGCCGCGCTCGATGCCGGCCGGGCTGTCGCAGATCACCCAGTCGAACTTTTCGCGCAGCTCGCCGATCACCCGGGCGACGCCCTCGTCGGTGAGCGCGTCCTTGTCGCGGGTCTGCGAGGCGGGGAGCAGCGACAGGGTGTCGAGGCGCTTGTCGCGGATCAGCGCCTGGGGAAGCTTGGCGTCGCCCTGGACGACGTTGATCAGGTCGTAGACCACCCGGCGCTCGGCGCCCATGATGAGGTCGAGGTTGCGCAGGCCGACGTCGAAATCGACCACGCAGACTTTCTGTCCGGTCCGGGCCAGGGCCGCGCCCAGGGCCGCCGTCGTGGTGGTCTTGCCCACCCCTCCCTTGCCGGATGTCACCACGATGACTTTGGCCATTGGTCCCCCTTAACCTTGCGATGCGAAGTCGCGGCCGGCGCGGCCGCTGCGTGTGTTTTCTTGAGTTTCGCCCCGTCCGCGGATCGTTGCCGCGGGGCCCCCGGAGCGGTGACGAAGAACGGTACCTTTAGTCGAGGGCGGCGGTGCGCATCGCGTCGCCGTCGAGCCAGACCTGGACGGCGCGGCCGCGCAAGGACGGGTCGATGTCGTCGGCGATGCGGTAGAGGCCGTCGATCGCGAGCAGCTCGGGCTCGAACTTGCGGCAGAAGATGCGGGCGCCCGGCGAGCCGGCGGCCCCCGCGATGGCGCGGCCCCGCAGCGCCCCGTAGATGTGGATCGAGCCGCCGGCGATGATCTCGGCGCCCGAGGCCACCGAGCCCATCACGGTCACGTCGCCCTCGGGGAAGAGGATCGCCTGGCCGGAGCGCACCGGGCTCTCCAGCATCAGCGACTTCGCGCCCGTCACCCGCTCGACCGGGGCGGCGGCCGGGGCCTCGCCGGGCATCGCCACCTCGCCGGAGGGCCGGCCGCCGTTGAGCGGCGGCGGCATCCCGGGCCCGAGCGAGCCGGCCCCGGCGCCCTCGATCCCCATGATGGGGATCTCGCGCTCGTTGAGGGCGACCACCAAGTCGTGAAGCGCGTCCCGGCTCGGCGCCAGGGCCGTCACGTCGAGGATCACGGCGCGGCCGGCGAAGAACGCCGGAGAGCGCTTGGCAAGGGCGTCGAGGTCGGCGAGCCAATCCTCGATCGGCGCCTCTGGGGCTAACACGACCGCCAGGAACGAGCGGCCACGGAAGCGGATCGGCGGGCGGGTTTGGGTCTGGCTGGTCACGTCTTTACGACTCGTTACCAGCCCATCAGGCGCGCTCGATGGTTAGCGAATGGTTAACGGCCGTAACGAAGTGTTCACCTTTGCGAAGACGCCGCGGCGAGCGTGGCTTCGATGTGGCGCGCGAAGCCCGGATCGAGCCCGAGCCGCCGGGCGAGATGATCGAGATACGCCCGTTCCTGCGCCGTATCGACGGTGACCGCCATCAGGGAGGCGGCGTAGATCTCGCTCGCCTGCTCGGGGCTCCGGGCGAGGCGCGCCACCGCCTCGACGTCGACGGGCGCGCGCAGGGCGTCCATCAGGAAGGCCTTGTCGTCGGCATCCAGGGCATGGCGGTCCATCTCGCCGAAAATGCGGCCCTGCTCGTCCGGATCGATGTGGCCGTCGGCCTTGGCGGCGGTGATCATCGCGATCAGGAGGGCGCGGGCCCGGTCCTGCTCGTCGGCCGGGGAGGACGGCGCGAAGCGCGTGCCGCCGAGCATCCGCGCCGCCTCGTCGGCGGAGGGGATGAAGCCGGTAGGCCGAGGCGGGGCGGATCCGCGCTGGGCCTGGTTCGGCTGGCCCTGGTTCGCCTGCCAGCTCTGGTAGGCCTGGTAGGCGAGGGTGCCGATCAACGCGAGGCCGCCGAGCCGGCCGGTGGAGCCCATCCCTGCGCCCGGCGCGCCGAAGCCCGAGCCGAACCCACTTTGGCCGCGGCGCCCGCCGAGGACGAGTGAGGCGAGGCCGCCGAGGATCGCCGCCTTGCCGCCTCCACCGCCGAGGGAGCGGGCGACCTGCTCGAGGGGAGAGGGCGCGTGGCCGTGGGGCGCTTGACTGGGATACCCGCCGGAATATCCGCCTCTCGGCCCGCCGCCGAGGAACTGGTCGAGCAGGCGCTTGGCGTCGAACATCGGGGCTCCCTCCGGCACGAGCCGACGAGATGGGGCGCCGGATCGCTCCCGCAAGGGCAAAGGCGGCGGGGCGGACGATGTGCGGAGCTGAACAGGGAAAGCTGAAGAGCGCAGGTTTCTCCTCTCCCCGCGGGCGGGGAGAGGCCTGAGCTCCGAAGGGGCTCAGAGAGCCCGAAGGGCGGGGGTGAGGGGGTATTTCCGGAGGAGTCTCACGCGTCGAGACCCCCTCACCCTCGCTTCGGCTTCGCCTGCGCTCACTTCATCGACGACAAGGTCGATGAAGTCCTCTCCCCGCCCGCGGGGAGAGGGGAAACCCGCGTTACTTCTTTCCTTGGGCAGCCCTCCGCCATGCCGGACATCGAGCGGGCAGCGCCGGGCCTCACGCCACCGCCGCCATGCCGCCCGCCGGCGCCTCCCATTCCGGTCCCCAGACCTGCACCACGTGCCCGGGCGAGACCTCGCGGTAGAGCCGCTCGGGCGGCACGTAGTCGACCGGGCGGATCGGGCTCTTGATCTCGTCGCTGCGCACCGCGTGGAGCTGGCGCCGGCGACCGGGATCGGGGACCGGCACGGCGGCGATCAGCTTCTTCGTATAGGGGTGCTGGGGGGCGCCGAAGATCGCCGCGCGGGGGCCGATCTCGACGATCTCGCCGAGATACATCACGGCGACCCGGTGGCTCACCCGCTCCACCACCGCCATGTCGTGCGAGATGAACAGGTAGGCGAGGCCGAGCGAGGCCTGCAGGTCGAGCATCAGGTTCACCACCTGCGCCTTCACCGAAACGTCGAGGGCCGAGACCGATTCGTCGGCCACGATCAGCCGCGGCTCCAGCGCCAGCGTGCGGGCGATGCAGATGCGCTGGCGCTGGCCGCCGGAGAATTCGTGCGGGAAGCGACTCGCCATCTCGGGCTTCAGCCCGACCCGGCGCAGGAGGTCGGCGGCGCGCTCGCGGGCCTGAGCCCGGGAGCAGAGGCGGTTGATCAGCAGCGGCTCGGCGATCGCCGCCCCCACGCTCATGCGTGGATCGAGGCTGGCGAAGGGATCCTGGAAGATCATCTGCATCCGCCGGCGGCAGGCGCGGAGCGCGGCGGGCGAGAGGCCGAGCACGTCCTCGCCGTCGAGGAGCACCGACCCGGCGACCGGCTCGATCAGCCGCAGCACCGAGCGGCCGGTGGTCGACTTGCCGCAGCCCGATTCGCCGACGAGAGCCAGGGTCTCGCCCTCGCGCACCGCGAAGGAGACGTTCTCGACCGCGTGGACCCGGCCGCGCACCCGCGAGAGCAGGCCGCCGCGGATGTCGAAGCGGGTGGTGAGGCCCTTCACCTCCAGCACCGGGCGCGCGCCCTCGCGCACCGTGTCGGGCAGCGGCACGGCCGCTTCCGGCTCGCCGGTGGCGCGGTCGACGATCGGGAAGCGGGCCGGGTGCGGCTGCCCCTTCATCGCCCCCAGGGTCGGCACGGCGGCGAGCAGCGCGCGGCTGTAGGGGTGGGCCGGGCGGCGAAAGATCTGCTCGGTGGCCCCCATCTCGACGGCGCGCCCGTCGACCATCACCACGGTCCGGTCGGCGATCTCGGCCACCACCCCCATGTCGTGGGTGATGAACAGGACCGACATGCCCTCCTCCTCCTGGAGGAGCTTGATCAGGTCGAGGATCTGGGCCTGGATCGTGACGTCGAGGGCCGTCGTCGGCTCGTCGGCGATGAGGAGCTTCGGCCGACAGGCGAGCGCCATCGCGATCATCACCCGCTGGCGCATGCCGCCGGAGAAGCGGTGCGGGTAATCGTGCACCCGCGAGGCGGCGGCCGGGATCCGCACCTTGTCGAACAGCCGCACCGTCTCGGCCTCGGCCTCGGCGCGCGACAGGCCGCGGTGGAGCCGCAGGGCCTCGCCGATCTGGAAGCCGACGGTGAGCACCGGGTTGAGGCTCGTCATCGGCTCCTGGAAGATCATCGCGACGTCGTCGCCGCGGATGCGCCGCATCTCGGCGTCGGGCAGGCGCAGGAGGTCGCGGCCCTCGAGCAGCACCCGGCCGCCGGTGCGGGTCGCGTCGCGGGGCGTGAGCCGCATGATCGAGAGCGCGGTCACGCTCTTGCCCGACCCGGATTCGCCGACCAGCGCGACCGTCTCCTTGGGGCCGATCTCGAACGAGACGCCGTGCACCACCGGGCGCCAGGCCTGCTCGGAGCGGAACGCGACGGTGAGGTCCTGGACCGAGAGGATCGGGGTGGTCATGGGTGTCATCCTCACAGCACCCGCCGCGGGTCGAGGGCGTCGCGCAGGCCGTCGCCGATGAAGTTGATCGACAGGACGGTCAGGAAGATCGCGGCGCCCGGGAACAGCGCCCAGTGCGGCGCCACGTCGAGATGGTCCTTGGCGTCGTAGAGGAGCCGGCCCCAGGTCGGGATGTCGGGCGGGAAGCCGAGGCCTAAGAACGACAGGGTCGATTCGGCGATGATCGCGGACGACACCTCGATCGTCGCCGCGACGATCACCGGACCCAGCGCATTCGGCAGGATGTGACGGGTGACGAGGTGCCAGGCGGTCGCGCCCTGCGAGCGCGCCGCCTCCACGAACTCCTTCTCGCGGAGCGACAGGAACTGCGCCCGCACCAGCCGCGCCACCGGCATCCAGCGCAGGCCCCCGATGACCGCGACGATCATCACGAACACGCCGCCCTCGACCCCGAAGAGCTGCTTCAGCTGGTCACGGAACAGGTAGATGATCAGCAGCAGGAGCGGCAGCTGCGGCAGCGACAGGAAGAGGTCGGTCAGCCACATCAGCACCGGATCGAGGAAGCGGCGCGACATGCCGGCGAGGGCGCCGACCAGCACGCCGACGAAGGTCGCCACCACCATCGCGGCGAAGCCGACGGCGAGCGAGATCCGCCCGCCATAGATCATCCGCGCCAGGAGATCCTGGCCGAGGTCGTCGGTGCCGAGCGGATGGGCCCAGGACGGGCCCTGGAGCGTCGCCGCGAAGTCGATCTCGTCGATCGCCACCGGCCAGACCCAGCCGCCGACGAGGACCGCGAGCACGAGCAGGCCCAGCACCCCGACGCTGACGACCGCGAGGCGGTGGCGGCGGAAGCGCCGCCAGGTGTCCCGCCCCGAGACCGCCGGGGCCGGCACGGGGGCCGCCTCAGCGGTAGGAGATGCGAGGGTCGAGCCAGCCATAGAGGAGGTCCGCGACGAGGTTGAACAGGACGACGAGGCAGGCGAACACGAAGGTGACGGCCATCACCACCGGCGTGTCGTTGGCGAGCATCGCGTTGATGAGGAGCGAGCCGATCCCGGGGATGCGAAAAATCTGCTCGGTGACGATGGCGCCGCCGAACACCGCCGGGATCTGGAGCGCCACGAGCGTCACGACCGGGATCAGCGCGTTGCGGGCGATGTGGCGGACCGTGACGGTGCCGTCCGACAGGCCCTTGGCCCGGGCGGTGGTGACGTAGTCGAGGCGCGCCACGTCGAGCACCGAGGCGCGGACGTAGCGGGTGTAGGAGGCGGCCTGGAAGAAGCCCAGCACGCAGACCGGCATGATCGCCTGCCGGACGTGCTCCCAGGCCCAGCGCCAGCCCGTCGCCGAAATGTCGGCCTGGTAGACGAAGGGCAGCCAGTCGAGGGTGAGGCTGAACAGCAGGATGAACAGCAGGCCGGTGAAGAAGGTCGGCAGCGAGAAGCCGACGAAGGCCAGCGTGTTCGCCACCTGGTCGAAGACCGAGTAGGGCCGGATCGCCGCCAGGATGCCGACCGGCACGGCGATCAGCAACGCCAGCACCTGCGACGAGCCGACCACGAAGAGCGTGGTCGGCAGGCGCTGCAGGATCAGCTCGTCGACATTGACGCGGCTGGCGAAGGAGAAGCCCCAGTCGCCCTGGAGCATCGCCGTCAGCCAGTGCAGGTAGCGCACCAGGATCGGGTCATCGAGGCCGAACTTCAGCCGCAGCGCCTCGCGCACCTCGGGCGGCACGTTGGGATTGGTGGCAAGCTCGCCGAAGGGGTCGCCCGGCGCCAGCGCCAGCACGGTGAACAGGATGAGGCTGATCCCGAGCAGGCTCGGGATCGCGATGAGGAGGCGGCGGAGGAGATAGGCTCCCATCGGGTGATCGTTACGCCTGCTTGTACCACTCGGCCAGGAAGGCCAGCGAGTTGTCCCAGCCGCTCGCGGGCGCCTCGAGCTTGCCGTTGATCGCCGAGACCTGGGCGCGGTGGAGCAGCGGCAGGACGTAGTCGGCCACCACCAGGTCGTTCATCTTGACGAACAGGGCGGCGCGCTTGACGAGGTCGAGCTCGCCCTGCGCCTGCCGGTAGGCGGCATCGACCTCCGGGTTCTGCATCCGGCAGATGTTGCGGCCCTGCCACTTGTTGGCCTTGGTGGCGGCCTCCCACGACACGTATTGCAGCGCGAACACCGCCGGGTCGGCCTGGGTCATGTTCCAGGTATACATCTCCATGTCGGAGTAGAAATGCGGATAGGTATCCGGGTTCGCCACGTCGGAGGAGAAGAACACCGAGCCGGGCACCGACTTCAGCTCCATGTCGATGCCGGCCTTCTGGGCGGCCTGCTTGATGATCGCCTGGGTCTTCTGGCGCGGCGCGTTGATCGAGGTCTGGAAGACGAATTTCAGCTTCTTGCCGTCCTTGGCGCGGATGCCGTCGCTGCCCTTCTTCCAGCCAGCGTCTTCGAGGATCTGGGCCGCCTTGTCGGGCTCGAAGGCGAAGGAGGTGTTCTTCGAGACGAAGGGGGCCGGGCCGTTGAAGACGTTGGCGGTGGCCCGCCCCGTGCGGCCGTAGATGAATTGCTGGATCGCCGCCCGGTTGACGAGCAGGTTCATCGCCTTGCGCACCGCCGGATCCGAGAAGGCCGGATGCTTCGTCTTCAGCGAGGCGCGCTCGCCGTCGACCTCGACGTTCGGGTCGGTGGCGTTCAGCAGCAGGAATTCGAGGTTGCCGCCGTAATCCATCTTGACCCGGCCCTTGCCCTCGGCCTCGAGCCGCTTGAGGATCTCGTCCTCGACCTGCATGTTCCAGGCGTAGTCGTACTCGCCGGTCTGCAGCACCGCGCGGGCGGCCGAGACCGCGTCGCCGCCGCCCTTCATCTCGATCGAGTCGAAGAACGGCCGGTTCGGCACGTGGTAGTCGGGGTTGCGCACGCCGCGCAGGATGTCGCCGGGGCGGAACTCGCTGAACTTGTAGGGCCCGGTGCCGACCGGCGCGAGGTTGGCCGGCGCGTCGCGGGACTTGTCGCCGGCATAATCCGCGAAGACGTGCTTGGGGATGATCATCCCGGCGCTCGACACGAAGGCGTCGGCCCAGAACGGCGTTGGCTCCTTGAACGTCAGCTTCACCGTCAGATCGTCGACCTTCGCGACCTTGACGTTGGTGTAGCTGCCGCCGGTGACGGCGGCGGTGGCCGGGTTGGCGGCGTATTCCGCCGTGAACACCACGTCGTCGGCGGTGAAGGGCTTGCCGTCGTGCCACTTCACGCCGGGCTTGAGCTTCCAGGTCACCGAGAGGCCGTCCGCCGCGACGCCGCCATTCTCCTTCGAGGGGATCTCGGCCGCCAGGATCGGGAAGAGGTTGCCGTCGGCGTCCCAGGCCGCCAGCGGCTCGTAGAAGATGCGCGAGCCCTCCTGGTCCTTGGTGCCGATGGCGAAGTGCGGGTTGATCAGGGTCGCGGCCTGCCAGAACAAGAGCTTGAGCGGCCCGCCGCCGCCGGCCTTCGCCGGCTTGTAGGCGTCGCGCAGGGGGTTCGCCGCGAAGGCGACGCCGCTCTGGGCCAGCATCATCCCGGCCATCGGGGCGGAGAGGCCGAGCGCCAGCATCCGGCGCACGAAGCTGCGCCGCGACAGGCTCCCGTCCTTCACCTCGCCGATCAGGGTGCGCAGGTCATGCTCGGTTACGCCACGCTCGGTCATGGACAAACACCCTTCTGGCTGGCCTCTGGCGGCCGGCAGCATCGCGCCCGCGGTCCCGGACCGCAAGCCGCCGTGGAATACTCTCCCAGCCATTCGCAATTCGCGCGCCACGTCCGCTCCCGCCGCGCTTGAGCCGGCAAGCCTCCTGCATGAGGCTCGCCCGCAAGGCGGCCCGCCGGAGGGCCGCGCGGCTCAGGAATTCCGGGAGGACCCCATGGACAACCGCAACGCCGTCTGGCGCCAGGTCGACGCCCACAAGGACCGGCTGATCGCCCTCTCCGACGAGGTCTGGGGCACGCCGGAGGTCTGCTACACGGAGGAGCGCTCGGCCGCGGCCCATGCCGCCGAGCTGCGCCACCAGGGCTTTCGCGTCACGGAGGGTGCGGCCGGCATCCCGACCGCGGTGATCGGCGAGGCCGGGGAGGGCGGCCCGGTCATCGCGTTCCTCGGCGAGTACGACGCGCTTCCGGGCCTGAGCCAGGAGGCGGGCGTCGCGGCGCATACTCCCATCGAGCAGGGCGGCCACGGCCACGGCTGCGGGCACAACCTGCTCGGCTCGGCGGCATTGCTCGCCGCGACCGCGATGAAGGACTGGCTCGCCGAGACCGGGTTGCCGGGGCGCGTGCGCTACTATGGCTGCCCGGCGGAGGAAGGCGGCGCCGCCAAGGCCTTCATGGTGCGCGAGGGCCTGTTCAAGGATGCCGACGCCGCCGTGACCTGGCATCCGTCGAGCTTCTGGGAGGTCTCGCCGCCGCTCTCGCTCGCCAACACCCGGGCCGATTTCGTGTTCACCGGCCGCGCCTCGCACGCGGCCGCCGCGCCGCATCTCGGGCGCTCGGCCCTCGACGCGGTCGAGCTGATGAATGTCGGCGTCAACTACATGCGCGAGCACATGCCGAGCGACGCGCGGGTGCATTACGCGCTCCTCGACACCGGTGGCATCGCCCCCAACGTCGTCCAGGCCCATGCCCGGGTGCGCTACTCGATCCGCGCCCGCGACCTGCCGGGCATGCGCGACCTGGTGAACCGCGTGCGCAAGATCGCCGAGGGCGCGGCGCTCATGACCGAGACCACGATGGAGATGCGCATCGTCAGCGCGGTCTCGAACCTCGTCGGCAACACGCCGCTGGAGGAGGCCCTGCACGGGGTGATGGAGGATCTCGGCACGCCCCATTTCGACGAGGCCGACCGCGCCTTCGCGCGCGAGATCCAGGGCACGCTGACACCGCAGGACATCGCGGCGATCTACCATACCATCGGGCTGCCGGTGACCGACGCGCCGCTCGCCGACTTCCTCGTGCCGCTCGACGCCCGCCGCAACCCGGCGATCGGCTCGACCGATGTCGGCGACGTGAGCTGGGTGGTGCCGACGGTCCAGGCCCACGCCCCGACGGTGGCGATCGGCACGCCGTTCCACACCTGGCAGGTGGTGGCGCAGGGCAAGACCCCGGCGGCCCACAAGGCGATGGTGCAGGTGGCCAAAGCCATGGCGGCGCTCGGCGCCCGGCTCGCGACCGATGCGGCGTTGCGCGAGGCCGCCAAGGCGGACCTGAAGGCCCGCACGGGTCCGGAGGGCTACGTCTCGCCGCTGCCGGCGGAGGTGCAGCCGCCGCTGACCATGTCGGTGGGGTGAGGGGCCGGCTCGCCGGGCCGCGCCGGCTGGGCTAGGGATTGTGGCGAATCCTTCCTCAAGTCCGGATATCCCATGGACGAGACCCAGCCGCCGGCCCCGATCGCCATCGACGACTTCCTGAAGCTCGACGTGCGGGTCGGCACCATCGTCGAGGCGGCGCCGATCCCGCAGGCGCGCCGCCCGGCCTACCGGCTCGTCATCGATCTCGGCGAGGCGCTCGGCCTGAAAAAGTCCTCCGCCCAGGTGACCGTGCATTACACGCCCGAGGCGCTGATCGGCCGGCAGGTGCTCTGCGTCGTCAACCTGCCCCCGCGCCAGGTCGGCCCGGTGCGCTCCGAGGTCCTGACCCTCGGGGTACCGGACGAAGAGGGCGCCGTCGTGCTGATCGCGCCCGAGCGGCCGGTGCCGAATGGCGGGCGGCTGTACTGATTCTCACGGAGATCGAACACACCATGACGTCCACTCATGGACCTTTGCGGGTCGGCATCGGCGGCCCGGTCGGATCGGGCAAGACCGCCCTGATGGAGGGCCTGTGCAAGGCCCTGCGCGAGCGCTACGACCTCTGCGCCATCACCAACGACATCTACACCAAGGAGGATGCGCGCCTCCTCACCGTGGCCGGCGCCTTGGCCGAGGAGCGGATCATGGGCGTCGAGACCGGCGGCTGCCCGCACACGGCGATCCGCGAGGACGCCTCGATCAACCTCGCGGCGGTGGCCGAGATGCGCCGGCGCTTCCCCGCCCTCGACCTGGTGCTGCTCGAATCCGGCGGCGACAACCTCGCGGCGACCTTCTCGCCGGAGCTCGCCGACCTGACGATCTACGTCATCGACGTCGCCGGCGGAGAAAAGATCCCGCGCAAGGGCGGTCCCGGCATCACCCGCTCGGATCTCCTCGTCATCAACAAGACCGACCTCGCGCCCCTCGTCGGCGCCGATCTCGGGGTGATGGAGGAGGACACGAAGCGGATGCGCGGCACGCGCCCCTATGTGTTCGCCTCCTTGCGCCACGGCGACGGCGTCGAGGCGGTGGCGCGGTTCGTGGTGGAGGCCGGCGGGCTTTAGTGCTCCTCGACCTGCTGCACTGGCTCGTCCAGCCGGCCTCGCCGGCGGCGCGGCGCCTCGGCTATGCCGGCGACAGCGTGCGGCTCGCCTCGCGCTCGCGGCGTTGCCGGGCCGCCTGGGCGCCGCACCTGGCGGCGGCGAAGGACGCGGTGCGGGCGGCGATGGACAACCTTCCCCGGCGCGACACCGCCGTGGTGCTGGGCTCCGGCCTCCTCGACGACGTGCCGATCGATAGCCTCGCCGGCGCGTTCCGGCGGGTGGTGCTGGTCGATGCGGTGCATCCCTGGCGGGGGCGCCTCCGGGCGCGCGGCCACCCCAACGTCGCGCGCCTCGTCCACGACCTGAGCGGCACGCAGGACCTGCTGCTCGGCCGCGGCGAGGGGTTCGGGCCGGTTCTGCCGCCGGTCTGCCGCGAGGCCGACCTCGTGGTCTCGGCCAACCTCCTGTCGCAGCTGCCGATCCTGCCGGTGGCGCGGCTCGAGGCGGCGGGCCGTCTCGGGCCCTGGACCGACCCGGAGGCCTTCGGCGCCCGCATCGTGGCGGCCCATCTCGACGCCCTGGCGGGGCTCCCGGCCCGCGTCTGCCTCGTCGCCGACCGCGACGAGACCGAGGAGGACCGGGACGGGCGGGTCCTGGAGCGGATCGATCTCCTCTACGGCGTCGATCCGGGGCCGGCGCCGCGCGAATGGGAGTGGGTCCTGGCGCCGTTCGGCGAGGTGGCGCGGGACCGGCGCCTGGTGCACCGCGTCGCGGCCTGGCCGGAGTGGCGGCGGGGGGCATGACATGGGGGCATGACATGGGGGCATGACGGCGCGCGGCGAAGGCGGCTTCGCGCCAGGCAAGGAGGCGTCTACGGTCCGACTTCTGAATTTTGCGAGCAGCGCAGGCTTCTCCTCCGGAAAGGCCTGTCGCTTCACACACCGGATCGCGCGCATCGCCTCTCCCTGCGGGCGGGGGAGGAGAAGCCAGCGTCTCGATGGCGAACGCGTGACGGGGGAGGGGAAACGACGATGACCCGCGACAGCAGCCTCGCGGCTCCGGCCGAGGTGCCGGCGGAGGCCTATTGGCGGCGCAACCTCGCGGTCTGCGTGTTCGGCTCCTTCACCACCATCGTGGCGATGACGCTGCTGCTGCCGTTCCTGCCGCTCTACGTCGAGGAGCTCGGCGTCAAGGACCAGGCGGCGATCGTCCAGTGGTCCGGCGTCGCCTTCGGGGCGACCTTCTTCAGCGCCGCCCTGGTGGCGCCGCTCTGGGGACGCCTCGCCGACCTCTACGGCCGCAAGCTGATGCTGATCCGGGCGAGCCTCGGCATGGCGGTGGCGATGTCGCTGATCGGGCTCGCCGGCAACGTCTGGCAGCTCGTGGGCCTGCGGCTGCTCGCGGGGCTGCTCGGCGGCTACGCCTCGGGCTCGACGGTGCTGATCGCGACGCAGACGCCGAAGGACCGCTCGGCCTGGGCGCTCGGGACGCTGGCCTCGGGCATCATGGCGGGCAACCTCGTCGGGCCGCTCGTCGGCGGGGTGCTGCCGCCGGTCATCGGCATCCGCGCCACCTTCTTCGCCGCGGGCGGGGTGATCTTCCTCGCCTTCCTGGCGACGCTGTTCCTGATCCGCGAGGAGCCGCGCCCGCCGAAATCCGCCCGGGGCGGCGGCGGCTTCGCCAGCATCCCGGACAAGGGCCCGGCGCTCGCCATGCTGGCGACCGGGATGCTCCTGATGCTGGCCGTGATGTCGGTCGAACCGATCATCACCGTCTACGTCGCCGAGCTCACCCCCGATCCCGCCCGGGTCACCCTGGTCGCGGGGCTCGCGATGTCGGCGACCGCCTTGGGGAGCATCCTGTCGGCGCCGCGGCTCGGACGCCTCGCCGACCGGATCGGCCCCTGGACCGTCATCACCGCGAGCCTGACCGCCTCGGCGGTGCTCCTCGTGCCCCAGGCCCTGGTGACGAGCGAGTGGCAGCTCGTCGCCCTGCGCTTCCTCATGGGCCTGGCGCTCGGCGGCCTCCTGCCCTGCATCGCCAGCGTGATCCGCCACTCGGTGCCCGACCGGGTGGCCGGGACGATGCTGGGCTATTCCACCTCGTCGCAATATGTCGGGCAGGTGGTGGGGCCGCTGCTCGGCGGCTTCGTCGGCGGGCATATCGGCATGCGGGCGGTCTTCCTCGGCACGGCGGTCCTGATGGCGCTGGGCGCCGCCGGCACCGCCCTGGCGCGACCGAAGGGGATACGGGCGTGAGCGACACCGGTTTCGTGCGGCGGACGATCGACATCGGCGACCCGTCCGGGGGGCACCTCGCGGCGCTCGAATTCGGGCCGGCCGACCGGCCCCTCGACGCGCTCCTCCTGCACGCCAACGGCTTCAACGCCCGCACCTATCGCAGCCTGCTGGCGCCGCTCGCCGACCGGCGGATCCTCGCCTACGACCATCGCGGCCACGGCCGCACCACCCTGCCGGCGGAGCCCGCCGGGCGAAGCGACTGGCAGGACGTCACCGACGACCTCGTCGCCCTCATGGACCGGCTCTTGGACCGGCTCTTGGACCGGCTCGATGCGCCGCCCCTGGTGCTGATCGGCCACTCGATGGGCGGGACCGTCTCGCTGCTCGCCGCCGCCGCGCGGCCGGAACGGGTGCGCCGCCTCGTGCTCCTCGATCCGGTGATCCCGCCGCCGGAACGCCGCGGCGAGGGCCATCCCGAGATCGCCGAAAGGGCGCTGAAGCGACGCAGCGACTTCCCGTCCCGGGAGGAGGCGCTCGCCGCCTATCGCGGACGCGGGGCGTTCCGCACCTGGCCGGAGGCGCCGCTCGCCGATTACGTCGCGGACGGCTTCCGGAGTTGTCCGGGCGGCGTGACGCTGGCCTGCCCGGGGGCCTGGGAAGCGTCGAACTACATGGCCCAAGGGCACGATTCCTGGGGGGCGCTCGCCCGCCTGTCCTGCCCGGCCGAGATCCTGCGGGCCGAGACCGGCAGCACCTGCGCGCTCGCCGAGAGCCGCGGACCGGTCGCGGTCGAGACGCTGCCGGGCACCACCCATTTCCTTCCCTTCGAGGCCCCGGAGCGGGTCCGGGCCGCGATCCGGCGGGCGCTCGCCTGACCCGAAAGGGGGAAGTGCGGCTTACGCCTTTCGGGGGAGGGTAGGGGCCCCGACCGCCCCCATCGCGCAGATAGCTCCCGACTGCCCCAACGGCCCAATGTCGGCCGCGAGGAGACGGCGCGGCTCTCCCCCGTGGAGACCCGCCCGCTCACGCCGGAGGGGCGCGTCATGAAATTCTGGCTCGGCCTGGCAGGATGCCTGGCGCTGGGGGTGCTCGGCGCGATGCTGACGATCGAGGGAGGCGCGCCGCCGGCGGAGCCGGTCCCGGCGGCGCGCCCACCCGCCGCCCAGGCCTGGACCGACGTCTCCGACGCCGACCGGGCCGGCGTGCCGCGCCAGATGCAGGCGCGCGTCATCCTGGCCCGGCAAGGGGGCGGCCAAGCGAACGGCCAAGGGAGCGGTCAAGCGGCAGAGCCGGTCCGCCCGACGGGCGACCAGGCCGGCGATCCGGCGAGTCCGCCGCGTGATCCCGCCCGCACGACATCCAAGACACCCGAGCCCGTACGGGCCGTTGCGGACACGCAGGCCCTCGACGAGGTCCGGCGGCGGGCCGAGGGGCGGGTGCGGCAGGCGGAGGCCGAGGCGGACACGGCCCGGCGGCGCCTGGAGCAGGAGGAGGCGCGCGCCAACGCCCTGTCCGACGCCGCGATGACCGCCCGCCGCGACCTGATCGCCGCGAGGGCCGAGGTCGAGGAATTGCGGACGCGGGCGGCACAGGCGCACGCGCCGGACGGCGCGACGGCGCAGGCCGCGACCGCCGCCGAGGAGACCCGCCGGGCCGCGGAGGAGATCGCGGAGGAGCGCCGGCAGGCGCTCGCGGAGGAGCGAGCGCGGTCCGAGCAGCTGGCGGTGGCCCTCGCCGAGGCGCGCCGGCGCGTCGCCGTGCTGGAGACCGCGGCCGAGGCCGCGCAGGTCGCCCACCAGGCGCAGGCCCAGGCCGCCTCGCGGGAGCGGGCGATGATGCGGGCGGGCCTGCGCCGCCTCGCCGTCGCGCTGCGCGCCGCCCAGGTCGCCCAGTCCGAGGCGGTCGCCCGCGAGGCGCAGACCGCCGGCGCCCGCGACCGGGCCGAGCAGGGTCGGCTCGCCGCCGAGCGGGTCGCCGCCGAGACCCGCGGGCGTCTCGACCGCCTGAAGGCCGGCCGCGACCGCGGGGACGAGGCCAGCCTCCCGGTCTCCAGGGCCGCGAAGGCGCACCAGCCCGCGCCGGTGCTCCAGGCCCGCCCCGGCCCGGCAGTGCCGGCAGCGCCGTCGACCGTGCTGGTGCCGGCAGGCGCCGCCGAGACGCTCGACGAGGCGCGCCTGCTGGCGCGGGTCGCGGTCCTGCTCGGGCGCGGCGACATCAGCGGGGCGCGGCTCTTCCTCACCCTCGGCGTGCGCAGCGGCAGCGCGAAGGCGACGGCGCTCCTCGCCGAGACCTACGACCCCGACAGGCTCGCCGCCCTGCAGGTCCGCGGCCTGCGCGGCGATCCCGAGAAGGCGAGCGCCCTGTACCGCCAGGCGCAAGGGAGCCAGGGCCCGATCGATGTGAGCCCGGCGAACCGGGACGTCGCGAGCCGGGATCCCGCGGAGACGCCGGCCGGTCCCACGCATCGCGGACAGCCGGGCTGGATCAACCCGGTCCGCCAGGCCGGCCTGCCGGCCCCCTTCGTGCCCTCGCTCGCCGCCCCCTGGGGCGGCGAGTGATCCGCACCCTGAGCAGGACCGCCTGGTGCAGTCCTGCTCAGGGTCTTGTTTTTGCATCAATTCAGCGCCGAACCGGCGACCACTTCGGCGAATGATGCTGGGACGGGGAGAGATTGCATGACCCGCCGCGCCGCGCTCTGGCTCGCCCTCCTGCTGCCCTGGACCGGCCCCGAGGCCGGCGCGCAACCCGCCGATCCCCCGCCCGTCGCGGCCCCGGCGCCGGCCCGGCCGGCCCGGACCATGCCCCCGAAGCCGCGGTCGCCGGCCTCCGCCCCGCGGGAGAGCGCCGAGGACGTGGCGCTCGGCAGCCACCTCAACGCCAACACGGTGGCGGTGATCTCGGGCACGCCGGGCGGCACCTATTTCCGCATGGCGAGCGACCTCGCCTTCGTGCTCGACGGCGTCAAGGACCTGCGGGTCCTGCCGGTGATGGGCAAGGGCGCCGGACAGAACGCCTACGACCTGCGCTACCTGCGGGGGATCGACATCGCCTTCGTGCGCACCGATTCCCTCGACCAGCTGCGCAAGGACAAGCGGGTCGGCAACGCCCAGTCGCACATCGCCTACATCGCCCGGCTGTTCAACGACGAGCTGCACGTGGTGGCCGCGCGGGAGATCACCGACATCCGCCAGCTCGCCGGCCGGAAGGTGAGCTTCGACGTGCGCGGGAGCGGCACCGACGCGTCCGGCCGGGCGATGTTCGCGGGCCTGAGCCTGGACGTCGACGCGGTCAACGTCGACCAGCCGACGGCGCTCGGCATGCTGGAGCGGGGCGAGATCGCCGCCGTGGTCTCGGTGGCGGCCAAGCCCGTGGCGGTGCTGGCCGAGTTCCAGGGCGGCGACCGCTTCCACCTGCTCGACGTGCCCTTCGCGGGCGGCGTCGCCGAGAGCTACATGCCGGCGGAGCTGACCCACGCCGATTATCCGCGCCTCGCGCCGGAGGGGAACGCCGTGCGCACGCTGGCGGTCGGCTCCATCCTGGCGGCCTATAACTGGCCGAAGGGCAGCGAGCGCTACAACCGCATCGCGCGTTTCGTCGACGCCTTCTTCAGCCAGTACGACAGCTTCCTCAAGGCGCCCCGGCACCCGAAATGGCGCGAGGTGAACCTCACCGCCGAAGTCGCCGACTGGCCCCGCTTCCCCGCGGCCAGGGACTGGCTGGAGAACCGCATCGCCCCGGCCCCGCGGGTCGCGGCGGCGCCCGGCGAGGTGGCGCAGTTCCTAGGCCAGCGCCGGGGCGCGGGCGAGGTCGACCGCGACCAGCTGTACCAGGAGTTCCTGAAGTGGCGGGACGGGCGGGGGCGGTGAGGGGAGCCCCCACCGGACCCTTCGAAAAGTCCCATCCGCCACCTCATCCTGAGGTGCCGGCCGATCAAAGATCGGTTGGCCTCGACGCAGGCCTCCAGATGTCTTGGCGCTCTCTGGAGGCTTCCTTCGAGGCTCGCTTCGCTCACACCTCAGGATGAGGTCGCGGATGGGAGAGAAGATCGGCCGGCGCGGCACCGCTCAAGTCCGGCGGAATTCCGATAGAGGCCTGAACGACGACGGCTCCGGCCCCTCGCGGGGCCGGCGCCGCCTTCATGCCAACCCGGATACAGCTAGAGCGGCCGCTTCAGCGTCCGCGCCACGAGCCCGAGAATTCCCTCGCGGAACACCAGCACGCAGATCACGAACACGAAGCCCTGGATGATCGTCACCCAGGCGCCGAACTGGGCCAGGTAGTTCTCCATCGCGATGATGACGAAGGAGCCGAGAATCGGGCCGAACACCGTGCCCATGCCGCCGACGAGCGTCATCAGCACCACCTCGCCCGACATCGACCAGTGCACGTCGGTCAGCGAGGCGAGCTGGAACACGATCGCCTTGGTCGAGCCGGCAAGGCCCGCCAGCGTGGTCGAGAGCACGAACACCGCGAGCTTGTACTGGTTGGCGCGGTAACCGAGCGAGATCGCGCGGGGCTCGTTGTCGCGGATCGCCTTCAGCACCTGGCCGAACGGCGAGTGGATGATGCGGTAGATCAGCAGCAGCCCGAGGAAGAAAATCACCGCGACGAGCGCGTAGAGCACCCGGTCGTCGGCGAGGCTGATGACCCCGAACAGGTGGCCGCGCGGCACGGCCTGGATGCCGTCCTCGCCGCCGGTGAACTTCGCCTGCAGCGAGAAGAAGAACACCATCTGGGCGAGCGCCAGGGTGATCATCGAGAAGTAGATGCCCTGGCGCCGGATGGCGAGCGCCCCGAAGACGAGGCCCAGCAGCGCCGCCATGAGGGTACCGCCGAGGATCGCGAGCTCCGGGGTGAGGCCCCAGACCTTGGCGGTGTAGGCGGTGACGTAGCTCGCCATGCCGAAATAGGCGGCGTGGCCGAAGGAGAGCAGGCCGCCGTATCCGAGGAGCAGGTTGAAGGCCAGCGCGAACAGCGCGAAGCACAAAACCTTCATCAGGAAGACGGGATACAGGATGAAGGGCAGCACCGCGAGCAGGATCGCGATGATGACGAAGACGAGGCGGTGGAACGCCTTGGCGTCCCGGCCCTCGGGCAGGGCGGTGGCGATCGGGGTGGCGTCGGTGGACGCCGCGGCGGAGGACATCGTTGCGTTCCTTCAGGCGAGGCGGTCAGGCGGTGCGGCCGAACAGGCCGGCGGGCTTCACCAGCAGCACCAGCACCATGATGACGAAGATCACGGTCGAGGAGGCTTCCGGGTAGAACACCTTGGTCAGGCCCTCGATCAGCCCGAGGGTGAAGCCGGTGACGATCGAGCCGAGGATCGACCCCATGCCGCCGATCACCACGACCGCGAACACCACGATGATGATGTCGGCGCCCATGTTCGGGTTCACCGAGTAGACCGGGGCGGCGAGCACGCCCGCGAAGGCGGCGAGCGCGACGCCGAAGCCGTAGGTCAGGGTCAGCAGCAGCGGCACGTTCACCCCGAAGGCCTGGACCAGGGTCGGGTTCTCGGTGGCGGCCCGCAGGTACGCGCCGAGCTTGGTCTTCTCGATCACGAGCCAGGTGGCGATGCAGACGACGAGCGAGGCGACGACGACCCAGCCGCGGTAGTTCGGCAGGAACATGAAGGGCAGGCGCTGGCCGCCCGACAATTCGGAGGGGATCGCGTAGGGCAGGCCCGACACGCCGTACTCGTTGCGGAACAGGCCCTGGATGATCAGCGCCAGGCCGAAGGTCAGGAGCAGGCCGTAGAGGTGATCGAGCTTGTAGAGCCGCGAGATCAGGAGCCGCTCCAGGATCACCCCGAAGATGCCGACCACGATCGGCGCCAGCAGCAGCGCCCACCAGTAGCCGAGGCCGGCGTAGTTCAGCAGCATCCAGGCGACGAAGGCGCCCATCATGTACTGCGCGCCGTGGGTGAAGTTGATGATGTTCAACAGCCCGAAGATGATCGCCAGCCCGAGCGACAGGATGGCGTAGAACGAGCCGTTGATGAGGCCGAGCAGGAGCTGGCCGAAGAGCGCCTGCATGGGGACGCCGAGGATCGTGGGCATGGGGTCTGGCGACTCACGTGGGGACCGGGCCGGGTTTGGGGAGGCCGGCGGCGCCCTCGCGCCTCCGGCCCAAACTTGAGCTAGCTCTTGTTCACCAGCGGGCAGTTGCCCTGGTTGAGCGGGCG
Source organism: Methylobacterium sp. 17Sr1-1 (assembly GCF_003173775.1). Classification (NCBI taxonomy): domain Bacteria; kingdom Pseudomonadati; phylum Pseudomonadota; class Alphaproteobacteria; order Hyphomicrobiales; family Methylobacteriaceae; genus Methylobacterium; species Methylobacterium sp. 17Sr1-1. Next base: position 5,371,924 of record NZ_CP029552.1, read on the forward strand.
GAACGCCTCGTTGCCGGGGATCGTCGCCAGCGTCTTGTAGAGGTCCCAGGGACCCTTCGACTCGGCCGGCTTCTTGACCTCGAACAGGTACATGTCGTGGATCTTGCGGCCGTCGGGCCGGATGGTGCCCTTGCCGAAGAGCGGATCCTCGGTCGGGATCTCCTTCATCTTCGCCACGACCTTGCCCCCGTCGGAGGCCGATTTCAGCGCCTCGACCGCCTTGAGGTAGTGGAGCACGCTGGCATAGACGCCGGCCTGCACCGCGGTCGGCTTCTTGCCGCCGGCCTGCTTGGCGAAGCGGTCGGAGAAGGTGCGGGTGCCGTCGTTGAGGTCCCAGTAGAACGGCTCGGTCAGGACCAGGCCCTGCGCGGTCTTCGTCGTCAGGGCGTGGATGTCCGAGGAGAAGATCAGCAGGCCGGCGATCGCCTGGCCGCCCTCGGTGATGCCGAACTCCGCCGCCTGCTTGATGGCGTTGATGGTGTCGCCGCCGGCATTCGCCAGCCCGATCACCTTGGCGCCCGAGCCTTGAGCCTGGAGCAGGAAGGACGAGAAGTCGGCGGTCGGGAACGGGGTCTTGACCGCGCCGATCACCTTGCCGCCGTTCTTGGTCACGACCTCGGTGGTGTCGCGCTGCAAGGCTTGGCCGAAGGCGTAGTCGGCGGTGAGGAAGAACCAGGTGGTGCCGCCGCGCTTGACCATGGCGCCGCCGGTGCCGTTGCCGAGCGCCACCGTGTCGTAGGTCCAGTGCACGGTGTTGGGCGAGCATTGCGGCCCGGTCAGGTCGGCGGTGCCGGCGCCCGAATTGACGAAGGCCTTGTTCTTCTCGCGGGTGACCTGGTTGATGGCGAGCGCCACCGACGAGGTCGGCACGTCGAAGATCGCATCGACGCCGTCGCGGTCGTACCATTGCCGGGCGATCGAGGCGCCGACATCCGGCTTGTTCTGGTGGTCGGCGGCGACGATCTCGACCTTCAGGCCCTTCTCGGCGGCCTTGAAGTCTTCCACCGCCATCCGGGCGGCGGCGACGGAGCCCTCGCCCGAGATGTCGGCGTAGACGCCCGAGCGGTCGTTCAGCACGCCGATCTTCACCGGCGTCTGCGCCAGCGCCTGGACACTGGCTGCGGCGCAGAGCGCGCTGGCGAGCAACAACCGTTTCAGCATCAAACATCCTCCCTGATGACACCGCCCGCACGCGGCGGCGAAGCGACTTTCGGCTGTCCGGGCGGGCTTGGCGTCGCTCAAGGAGCGCCGCACCCGCTTCTCGTGCGGGGCCTTGCCGGCCCCCTTTCCGACGAACCCGCGGGGCGCGGTTCCGTCCGTTCCCGCATCATGGTCGCGGCCGGGGCCGACGACCGCGCTTCAGGGCCTCGTCCCCTCCGCCTGCGCCGCCTTGACGACGAGCGGACAGCCGCCCTGGTCGAGGGGCCGGAACGCCTCGTTGCCGGGAATCGTCGCGAGCACCCGGTAGAGGTCCCACTCGCCCTTCGATTCGGCCGGCTTCTTGACCTCGAACAGGTACATGTCGTGGATCTTGCGGCCGTCGGGCCGGATGGTGCCCTTGCCGAAGAGCGGATCTTCGGTCGGGATCTCCTTCATCTTCGCCACGACCCGGCGACCGTCGTCGCGCGACCGCAGGGCCGACACGGCCTTGAGATAGTGCAGCACGCCGGCATAGACCCCGGCCTGGGCGGCGGTGGGCTTGCGGCCGCCGAACCGGCGGGCGAACCGGTCGGAGAAGGCGCGGGTAGCGTCGTTGAGGTCCCAGTAGAACGGCTCGGTCAGGACCAGGCCCTGGGCCACCTTCGGGGTGAGGGAGTGGATGTCGGAGGAGAAGATCAAGAGGCCGGCCAGCGCCTGGCCGCCCTCCGTCACCTTCAGCCGCGCCGCCTCGCGCACCGCCCCGATCGTGTCGCCGCCGGCATTCGCCAGCCCGATCACCTTGGCGCCGGACGCCTGCGCCTGGCGCAAGGCGGGCGCGAAGTCCGAGGCCGGGAACGGCGTCTTGACGCTGCCCAGCACCGTGCCGCCGTTGCGCAGGATCAACGCCGTGGTGTCGCGCTGCACCGCCTCGCCGAAGGCGTAGTCGGCGGTGACGAAGAACCAGGTGGTGCCGCCGCGCTTGACCATGGCGCCGCCGGTGCCGTTCGCGAGCGCCACGGTGTCGAAGGTCCAGTGCACGGTGTTGGGCGAGCAGTCCGGCCCGGTGAGGTCGGCGGTGCCGGCGCCGGAATCGACGAAGACCTTGTTCCTCTCGCGGGTGACCTGGTGGACGGCGAGCGCCACCGAGGAGGTCGGCACGTCGAAGATCGCGTCCACCCCCTCCCGGTCGTACCAGACGCGGGCGAGCGCCGCCCCCACGGCTGGCTTGTTCTGGTGGTCGCCGGCCACGATCTCCACCGCGAGATCGTGGCCGAGCGGGCGGAAATCCTCCACCGCCATGCGGGCGGCGACGACCGAGCCCTCGCCCGAGATGTCGGCGTAGACGCCCGAGCGGTCGTTCAGCACGCCGATCTTCACCGGCGTTCCGGCCATGGCTGCCACGCTCGAGGCGAGGCCCGCCAGGAGGGCCGCGAGGAGGACCCGCACCCGCATCACACGCCGAGATAGGTGTGCAGCTTGTCGATGTTGGCGTCGAGTTCGGCGTTCGGGATCATGTCGATCACCCGGCCCTGCTCGACCACGAAGTGCCGGTCGGCCACGGTCTGGGCGAAGCGGAAGTTCTGCTCCACCAGGACGATCGTGTAGCCCTCGGTCTTCAGCCGGGCGATGGTGCGGCCGATCTGCTGCACGATGACCGGGGCGAGGCCCTCGGTCGGCTCGTCGAGCAGGATCAGCTTGGCGCCGGTGCGCAGGATGCGGCCGATGGCGAGCATCTGCTGCTCGCCGCCCGAGAGCTTGGTGCCCTGGCTGCCCGAGCGCTCCTTGAGGTTCGGGAACAGGGTGTAGATCTGCTCCACCGTCATCCCGCCGGGCTTCACCCGCGGTGGCAGCATCAGGTTCTCGTAGACCGACAGGCTCGAGAAGATGCCGCGCTCCTCCGGCACGTAGCCGAGGCCGAGCTTGGCGATGTTGCGCGAGGCCATGCCGATGGTCTCGGTGCCGTCGTAGCGGATCGAGCCTTTCCGCTTGCCCAGGATGCCGATGATGGCGCGGAGCGTCGTGGTCTTGCCGGCGCCGTTGCGGCCGAGCAGCGTCACCACCTCGCCGGGCTTCACGTCGAAGCTGATGCCGTGCAGCACGTGGCTCTCGCCGTACCAGCCCTCGAGCCCCTGGATCGCCAGGAGGGGGGCGGCGCCCGCGCCCGCCGCGACCGGCTTCGTCATCACCGCCTCAGCCATGACCGGCTCCGATATAGGCCTCAACCACGCGGGGATCCTTCGACACGGTGGCGTAATCGCCCTCCGCCAGCACCTGGCCGCGCGCCAGCACGGTGATGCGGTCGGAGAGCGAGGCGACGACCGAGAGGTTGTGCTCGACCATCAGGATGGTGCGGTTCTTCGAGACCCGGCGGATCAGCGCCGCGGTCCGGTCGACGTCCTCATGACCCATGCCGGCCATCGGCTCGTCGAGGAGCAGCATCTCGGGTTCGAGGGCGAGCGTCGTGGCGATCTCCAGCGCCCGCTTGCGGCCGTAGGAGAGCTCCACCGCCGGAATGTCGGCGAAATCGGAGAGGCCGACCGCCTCGACCAGCTGCAGCGCCTCCTGGTTGAGCGCCCGCAGCACGGTCTCGGAGCGCCAGAAGTCGAAGGAGTCGCCGCGCTTGCGCCGCTGCAGCGCGATGCGGACGTTCTCCTTGACCGTCAGGTGCGGGAAGACCGCCGAGATCTGGAACGAGCGCACCAGGCCGAGCCGCGCCACGTCCGCCGGCTTCATGCCGGTGATGTCGCGGCCGTTGTAGCGGATCGAGCCCGCCGACGGCGTCAGGAACTTCGTCAGCAGGTTGAAGCAGGTGGTCTTGCCGGCGCCGTTCGGGCCGATCAGCGCATGGATGGTGCCGCGCGTCACTTCGAGCGTCACGCCGTTCACGGCGCGAAAGCCCTTGAACTCCTTGGTCAGCCCTTCGGTGGACAGGACGATGTCCTGGCCTTTGGCACCGGCGCGGGGCCGCTCCTCAACGTGGGTGGTCGGTTGGGCCATGTCGGCGCGTCACCCCTGCGTTTCCTCACTCGCGCTTATGCGCGTATCGCATAGCGAAACAGCATGCCGCCGATGGAGTGTCAACGGGTTCGAGCCGCCCCCGCAAGGGGTGAACCGGGCTTGTCAGACCTTATTCACGGCCGGTTCCGGCTTGGGCGCCGGTTCGAGCAGCGCCCGCGCCGCCCGGGTGAGGGGTCGCTCGACGATGCGGTGCAGCAAGAGCGCGGCGAGGCCGGCGAGGACCAGCATCAGGACCGTCAGCGGGCCCGGCCCGAGCGGGGCCGCGAGGCCGGCGGCTTCGGCGACCACGCGCACGCCCCGTACGACGAAGGGATGAGCGAGATAGAGGGCGTAGGACGCGTCTCCCAGGAGGACGAACGGGCGCAAGCCGGCGCCGGCCGTCCCCGCCGGCCCGAGAGCCGCGGCCGCGACCAGTAACGCGGCCGGCCCGCCCCAGGCGAGGCAGCGGGGCAGGGCGGGCGCCTCGCCGGCCAGCGCCAGGACGGCGAGGCCGGCGATCGCCAGCGCGAGGCGCACGGGACCCGGCAGGCGCCAGCCCTCCTGGCGCGCGAGGGCGAGCGCCGCCCCGCAGGCGAATTCGAGCACGATCGGGTCGCTCCAGAAGGCCGGTGCCACCGGCAGCGGCCCTGCCGCCTGCCCCAAGACGACGAGGCCGGCGAGGAGCGCGAGCACGGCGAGGACAGACCGCCGCGGCCCCAAGGGCAACGTGAGGGCGAAGAGTACGTAGAACGCCATCTCGTAGTTGAGCGTCCAGCCGAGGGAGTAGAGCGGCTGCACCGCCCCGTCGGCCCGGGCCATCGGCCAGAACAGGTACGAGGCGGCGAGGGCGGCCGGCCCCTCGGCGCCGGCGCCGAGGAGGCCCGGCCGGAGCAAGGCGAGGCCGAGGTAGAGCGTGGTGGCGAGCCAGTAGAGCGGCACCACCCGGGCGATTCGGTGGGCGAGAAAAGTCCTCCGCGCGTCGGCCCGCCCGTGCAGGGGGGACGCCGCGTGCACGATGATGAAGCCGGAGATGACGAAGAACACGTCGACCCCCGCCGGCCAGGGCAGCCAGGCCGCCGGCGCGTAAGGGATGCCCGCCCGGGCCGCGACGCCCGCGACCTCGAACTGCGCGTGGCCGGCCGCGACCATCAGGGCGGCGAGCGCCCGCAAGATCTGGATCAGCGGCAGCGAGGTGGGGCGTGTCACGGGAGGCCGCATCGCGTCCGCCCCGGACCGTCCGGGGCATGGAGGCGCTTCATACCGGAGGCGGCCGCCTCACGGCCAGGGGCGGGCGCCTCGAATGATGACGCAGCGGCGGGAACAATGTCCGCGAAAGCTCGTTGTCCAGCCCGAAAGCGTCCTGCCAAGAATGCATTCTATCGAGAATGATCTGGCCAAGGCGAGCTGCATAGACGGCTCGATGTTCGGCCGACGACCGAACGTGATGCTCAAGAACAGAATTCCAGGAGATCAGACATGAAGAAGCTCGTTGCCCTGACCGGCCTCGCCGTTGCTCTCGCGACCCCCGCCTTCGCGCAGGTCGGTGGCTTCAACGGGTTCCGCTCGATGGCGCTGATGTCGAACGCGTTCGAGGTCAAGTCGAGCCAGATCGCCCTCGACAAGTCGCGCAACCCGCGCATCCGCGAGTACGCCCGCGAGATGATCCGCGACCACCGCGCCGCCAACGTCGCCCTGCTCGGCGGCCGTGAGAACGTGGCTCGCGGCAACGGCGACGGCATCGGCGGCCTGGTCGAGGCGCCCTTCGCCATCGCGGGCGGGGCGGTCGGCGCGGCCACCGGTGCGGCGGCCGGCGTGGTCGGTGGCACCCTCCAGGGCGGCCCGGTCGGCGGCCTCCAGGGCCTCGGCACCGGCGCGGCTCGCGGCGCCCAGGTCGGCGCCAACGCGGTCGATTTCGACGGCGACGTGACCACCACGGCGGCCACCGGTGCGATCCCGCTCGGCCCGCAGCAGCAGGCGATGCTCGCCGAACTCGCCGAGACCCCGGCCGGCCCGGCCTTCGACCGCACCTACGCCCGCATGCAGGTGCAGGCCCACGGCATGACCGTCGCCAGCTACCAGGCCTACGCGCAGTCGGGCCCGAACCCGGCCCTGCGCTCCTACGTCCAGCAGGCCCTGCCGGTGATGCAGCATCACCTTGCGATGGCCCAGCGCCTGCCGGGCGCCCGCTGAGCGTCGCGACCTAATGGTGTGACGGAGCGGCGGGCCGGAAAGCCCGCCGTTTCCGTTTGGGCAGCGGCGCCGCCGGGGAAAGATCGATTGGCGTCGATTGATCGGGCGGCTCGTTGACCTTATGTTCAAAGGCGAGAGCCCGCGGATGGCGGTCCGCGAGCCCTCTTGTCAGTTAGACCTGCTCGCTACATGAGCCCAATCGTGATGGTCAGAGACCATCCGGTCGGGCTTTTCGCGATGGTGATGGTGAGCATCGGGAAGCCGATCACATCCTTCACCTCCTTCCCGGCCGTGCCTGCTCGACCCTTGCGGGTCTCGACGGCGGCCGGCGAGATCCGCCGCAAGCCCCGAGCGCCGCAGGGCCTTCGCAGCCGGGAAGGCATCGCCTGACGCAAGGAAACTAGCGCTGGTCGGGCCGCTGTCTTCGCCGGAACTTCGCCGTTCCATGTGGGCGAACCCGGATTGTTGCGTCGTGCCGTTCCGAAGGGCATAGCGTCATTCGTCTATACCGCCACGCACGAGATCCATTCGCGAAAATCAGCTGGCACTGATTGATCGGCGAGGCCGATGGCCCTACCTTCGACAGTGAGGGCCCGCGGGTGGTGTCCGCGAGCCCTCTGTCAGGCGATCCTAGTCGCTACATGAGCCCGATCGTGATGGTCAGAGACCATCCGGTCGGGCTTTTCGCGATGGTGATGGTGAGCATCGGGAAGCCGATCACATCCTTCACCTCCTTCCCAGCCGTGCCTGCTCAGCCCTTGCGGGTTTCGACGGTGGCCGGCGATGTCCACCGTAAACCCCACGCGCCACGGGGTTCTCGCAGCCGGGAAGGTGTCTCCTGACGTTAAGGAACCTAGCGCCGGTTGGACCGCTTGTCTCCATCCGATCCGGCCGTTTTCGAACCTCGGCGCGCTGCCGACGCTCGCAGCTCCAACTCAAATCTCCACTGCCCCGATCGTCTCCTCGTCGAACGCCACGCTCTTGACGATCGCCACCACCGGCAGGCCCGGCGCCAGGGCGAGCTCGTGGACGGCGAGCCGCGTCACCTCGGCGACCAGGCTCGCGGCGCCGCAGGCGATCTCGACCCGGGCATGGGGCCCGTCGCCCGGCGTCACGGCGGTGACGGTGCCGGACAGCACGTTGCGGGCGCTCAGGGAGCGCGGCGCCTCGCGCGCCACCAGCACGTCGCGGGCCCGCACCCGCACCCGCACGCCGGCCCCCACCGGCAGGCCGAGGCGCGGCACCGTCAGCCGGCCGGGCGGGCCGTCGAGGCGGGTGAGGCCGAAGACGTCGTCGTGGGCGGCAACCCGGAGGTGCAGGAGCGCGCCGGTCTCGCCGCCCGGGAAGAGGGCGCCCCGGCGCAGGACCTCGGCGGCGGGGCCGCAGGCCGCGACCCTGCCCTGATCGAGCACCACCACCGTGTCGGCGAGGCGCGCGACCTCGGCGACCGCATGGCTGACATAGACGATCGGCACCCGCGCCTCGTCGCGCAGGCGCGCCACGTAGGGCAGGATCTCGGCCTTGCGCGCCTCGTCGAGGGCCGAGAGCGGCTCGTCCATCAGGAGGAGCCGCGGGCGCGCCAGCAGCGCCCGGCCGATCGCCACCCGCTGGCGCTCCCCGCCCGACAGCCCGGCCGGCCGCCGGTCGAGCAGGGGGGCGATGCCCAGGAGATCGGCCACCGCCTCCAGGCTCGGGTCCTCCGCTGGACCTCTGCCGCCGGAGCGGTCGCGGGAGAACCAGCGCCCGAACAGCAGGTTCTGGCGCACGCTCAGATGCGGCAGGAGCCGCGCCTCCTGGAACACGTAGCCGATCCGGCGCCGGTGCACGGGCACCCGCACGCCGCGATCCGTGTCGAGGAGGGTGACGCCGTCGACCACCACCCGCCCGCGATCGGGCCGCACGAGCCCGGCGATCACGTCGACGAGGGTCGACTTGCCGGAGCCGGAGCGGCCGAACAGGGCCGTGACCCGCCCCTCGGCGGTGAAGGCCGCGTCGAGGGCGAAGGCGCCGCGGACGTGCCGGACCGCGACCTCGATCATGCCGAGACCTCGATCATGCGCCCAGCCGCCGCCGCGCCCGCCGGGCCAGCCCCTCCGAGGCGAGGAGGGCCGCCATCGACAGGGCGACCGAGACCAGGGTGAGGCGCAGCGCCCCGGCCTCGCCCCCCGGCACCTGGGTCAGGGTGTAGATCGCGGAGGGAAGGGTCTGGGTCTCGCCCGGGATGTTCGACACGAAGGTGATGGTGGCGCCGAACTCCCCCATCGCCTTGGCGAAGGCGAGCACCGCGCCGGCCAGGATCCCCGGCAGGGCGAGCGGCAGCGTGACGACGAGGAACACCGAAGCGGGCGAGGCCCCGAGGGTCCCGGCGGCCTGTTCGAGCTTGCGATCGACCGCCTCGAGGGAGAGCCGCATCGCCCGTACCATCAGCGGGAAGCCCATCACCGCGCAGGCGAGCGCCGCCCCGGTCCAGCGGAACGAGAACACGATGCCGACCTCGGCCAAGGCCGCCCCGAACCAGCCGCGGCGCCCGAAGGCGAGGAGCAGCAGGTAGCCGGTCACCACCGGCGGCAGGATCAGCGGCAGGTGGACCAGCCCGTCGAGGAAGGCCCGGCCACGGAACTCCCGGCGGGCGAGGAGGTAGGCGACGGCGAGGCCCGGGGCCAGGCTCGCCAGCGTCGCCACGCTCGCCACCAGCAGGCTGAGCCGAAGCGCGCTCCACTCGTCGGGGGTGAGGAACAGGATGGAGGCTTCCCGAGGATCCGATCCCGCACCATGGCGGATCGGCGCCCGGAGTCCAGGCCCTGCACGGCAACGCTGGGTTTCAGGCCGTTCGATTGATCCGCGCCCGGATCTGGGGCCCTGTGGCCCACGGCTCCACGCCGCTGCCCGGAGGCCCGGATGATCACGTTCTACTTCAACGGCTCGCCCAACCCGACCAAGGTCGCGCTCTTCCTGGAAGAGGCGGAGCTCGCTTACGAGCCGGTGGCGGTCGATACCCGCAAGGGCGAGCAGTTCGCGCCCGAGTTCCTGAAGCTCAACCCGAACGGCAAGGTGCCGGCGATCGTCGACGACGGCACGGTGGTGTTCGACTCGAACGCGATCCTGCTCTACCTCGCCGAGAAGACCGGCCGCTTCCTGGCCCCGCCCGCCGAGCGCGGCGCGCTCCTGTCCTGGCTGATGTTCGTGGCGACCGGGATCGGGCCGTTCTCGGGCCAGGCGGTGCATTTCCGCCATTTCGCCCCCGAGCCGGTGGCCTACGCGAACGACCGCTACCAGTACGAGGTGAAGCGCCATTACGGCGTGCTCGACGGTCACCTCGCCGGGCGCGAGTGGATGGTGGGCGACGCCTACGGCATCGTCGACATGGCGGTCTGGGGCTGGTCCCGGATGCTGCCCTTCGTGCTGGGGGAGGGCGCCTTCGCGGCGTTCCCGAACGTGAAGCGCCACCATGACGCGATCGCCGCGCGTCCCGCCGCCGCCAAGGCCATCGCCCTGAAGGACCGCTTCACCTTCAAGGCCGAGCTGGATGCCGAGGCGCGCGGGCACATGTTCAAGCACCTGACGCCGGCGGCCTGAGAGTCGGCGGTATCAAGAGAAAATTCCACACCGGTCTCCACCGCACAGGGTCATCCCGGGGCGAGCCTTGGCGAGAGCCCGGGATCCAGAAGCGCTGAGTGTGCAGGAAGGGGCGGGACGAGGCCGCTCTCTTCGGAGGCACCTGAGTTTCCGGATTCCGGGCTCCGCTGCGCGGCCCCGGAATGACCCGGAGGGTGTGAAATCGGTCGAGAGAGGGGAGAACACGCCATGAGATCCTTCGACAACCCGTTCAAGCGCGGCCTCGCCGAGGGACGCCGCCAGGCCGGCCTGTGGATGACCACCGGCTCGCCCGGCATCACCGAGCTCGCCGCCGGCGCCGGCTTCGCCTGGATGCTGATCGACATGGAGCACTCGCCCAACGACCTGATCCAGGTCGTCGACCATCTGCGGGCGGCCGAGGGTGGCACCGCCGAGCCGGTGGTGCGGGTGCCGTGGAACGAGCCGGTCATCGTCAAGCGCCTGCTCGACCAGGGCGCCCGCTCGCTGATGTTCCCGTTCGTGCAGAGCGCCGAGGAGGCGCGCCGGGCGGTCGCCGCGACGCGCTACCCGCCGCACGGCATCCGGGGCTTCGCCGGCACCTCCCGGGCCACCGGCTACGGGTTGCGGCCCGATTACCACGCCCGCTCGGGCGACGAGGTCTGCGTCGTGGTGCAGGTCGAGACCAAGGAAGCGCTGGAGGCCGCCGGCGAGATCGCCGCGGTCGAGGGCGTCGACGGCGTGTTCATCGGCCCCAACGATCTGGCCGCCAGCATGGGCCATCTCGGACAGCCCAACGCGGCCCCGGTCCGCGCGGCGATCGCCGCCGCCCTGCCGCGGATCCGCGGGGCCGGCAAGGCCGCGGGCCTGCTCAACTTCAACGAGGCCGGCGCCAGGGCCGATTTCGAGGCCGGATTCGGCTTCGTGGCGGTGGCCGGAGACGCGCACCTCCTCGCCCGCGAGACGCAGCGGGTCGCGAAGCTCTTCGATACCTGAAACCCCGCTCCGGAGACGAGCCGATGACCGCCCTGTCGTTCCAGCACCGCTTCGAGCCCGCCACGGATTCAGGCGCGGTGCCGCTCCTGCTCCTGCACGGCACCGGGGGCGACGAGGACGACCTCCTGCCCCTCGGCCGGGCGCTGTTGCCCGGGGCGGCCCTGCTGTCGCCCCGGGGCCAGGTGCTGGAGGGCGGCGCGCCGCGCTTCTTCCGCCGCCTCGCCGAGGGCGTGTTCGACGAGGCGGACGTGGTGCGCCGGGCCGGCGACCTCGCCGGCTTCGTCACGGCGGCGCGGGCGGAATACGGCCTCGCGGCGCCGCTCGCCGTCGGCTTCTCGAACGGCGCCAACATCGCCGCCGCCGTGATGTTGCTGCATCCGGGCGTGCTCGCCGGCGCCGTGCTGCTGCGGGCGATGGTGCCGCTCTCTACTCCGCCGGCCGGGCGCCTGACGGGGGAACCGGTGCTGATCCTGTCGGGCCGGATGGATCCGATCGTGCCCGCCGACAACGCCGCGCGCCTCGCCGCGATGCTGAAGGAGGCGGGTGCTGCCGTCACCCACGAGGTGCTGCCCGCCAGCCACGGCCTGTCGCAGGCGGACCTCGTGCGGGCGAAGACCTGGCTGACCGGAAGACCTTAGCTCACCGGGCGGCCGTGACGCGTCCCTGAGCGCCGATTCACCCGCAGACGGACGCACGTCAGCGACCGGCGGACCTGCTCCGCCGGTCGTTCAAGTTTTTTGGAATTCCGGGAGGCGGGGCGCGCCCCGCGACCCCTTACCGCGCGTTGCCGAACGGCTCGAACTTGGTCAGGCCGCGCATCAGCTGACCGAGGAAGGCCTGCTCGCCGCCGCTGGTCGGCGTGGTGCGGGAGATGAAGTCGAACACCTTGCCGTCCTGCTCGCCGTAGAGCGCGACGCGCTCGACCTTGAAGCCGGCGTTGAAGTACACCGCCAGGACTCGCTGGTCCTTCGGGCGCTCGCCGATGAACATCACCGGGCGCTGGGTGTTCTGGCTGATGTAGTACCAGGACTTGTTGCCGACCGTGGAGACGGTGGTCGGCGTGCCGAGGAGCTGGAGCACCTGCTCGGCGCTGGCGCCGGGCCGCACCTGGGCGACGGCGGCATCGTCGATGATGTAGCCGTGCCGGAACTCTTCGCCGATCACGCAGCCCGCGGCCGACAGACCGATCAGGCCGGCCGCGGCGAGGCGGAGGAGCGACGGTGTGAAGCGGCGCGGCATCGAGACCTCGGGAAACAGGTGCGGGACAGTGTGTCGGCCGGCCGGATGGCAGCCTTGCGCGAGAAGCGACCGCTGCCGTACCCCGGGGTTGTGGCGTTGGCAAGGCACGGCCAAGGTTGGCGCCGCCGATGTTCGACGATGGATGCGAGTGAGGCCCCGCCGGCGCGGGGCGATGGCGGAAGGCGAGACACCTCACGATGATGCGAAACCCCTTCCGCCGCGAGGATGCCCGCCGGCGTGCCATCGAGGCGTTGCACGTGCGGATCAATGCCGGGGCCCGGGTGCCGGCGCTCTACCTCGATCTCGGCGTGCCCGACACGGTGGAGGGCCGGTTCGAGGCCCTGTGCCTGCACGTCGTGCTGGTGCTGCGCCACCTGCGCCGCCTGCCGGCCCCGGCGGCGGACATCGCCCAGGACCTCGTCAACTCGGTCTTCGCGCAGCTCGATTCGTCCCTGCGCGAGCTCGGCGTCGGCGACATGGGCGTCTCGAAGCGGATGAAGAAGCTGGCCCAGGCCTTCTACGGCCGCGCGAGCGCCTACGATGCCGCCCTCGATGCCGGCGACCGCGGCGCGCTCGCGGCGGCGCTCGCCCGCAACGTGCTGGCGCGCGAGGAGCCGGAGGCAGCACGGGGGCTCGCCGCGTACGTGGCGGCGGCCGATGCGGGGCTGGCCGCGACCGACCTCGACGCCCTGATGGCGACGGGCCCGGTCCTGCCCGATCCGGCGGGCTTCGCCGCAGGCCCGGCCTGACGGCTCCCGCTCCGGAGAAGCCCGTCGCCCCGGGGCGGCTCTTGCACCAGGACGGCTCTTGCACCGGAGCGGGCCGCGACGCATCTCCAGGCGACGAGCGTCTGACCGCCTGCCGCGCGAGCGCCCCTCAGGCTGCCGCGCCCGTCCCAACCCCAGGATCCGAGAAGGAGCCCTTGATGACCCCCGACAGCGTCGGCCCGTTCTCCCGCCCGATCCTGGTCGAACGCACCCTGAAGACCGGTCAGCCCGTCACCGTCGAGGCGAACGAGGAGGAGCGCGCGGCTTTGGCCCGCGATTTCGGCCTGCCGGGGATCGCGCGGCTCACCGGCACCTTCCGGCTCTCGGGCTCGCTGCACCGGCTCCAGGTCACCGGCACCGTCGAGGCGGCCGTCACGCAGACCTGCGTCGTCACGCTGGAGCCGTTCGACGGTAGCGTGAGCGAGGAGGTCGACGTCGATTTCGCCGCCCAGGACGCCTTCGCGGGTACGCCGGCGGAGGATGCCGACATCCCCGACCCGATCGTCAACGGCCGCATCGACCTCGGCAGCCTGGCCGCCGAGTTCCTGGCGCTCGGCCTCGATCCCTATCCGCGAAAACCCGGCGTCGCCTTCGAGGCACCGGCGGCCGAAGAGGAAGAGACGCCCTTTGCCGCGCTGCAAGGCTTGAAGGGCAAGGACGACTGACGACGCCCGGAAGCCGTCGCAGCGAAAAGAGTTCAGAATTCGTTTGCGGCTTGGGCCCGGGTCGCTATTTTCCGCCGCGCCGCGGACCCCTCGTTCGCGCGCCCCCGGCGGATCCGAGAGGCTGTTCGACACCCCCATGTCCCAGAGAGTGCGCATCTCGCTCGACGCGATGGGCGGCGATCACGGCCCCTCGACGGTCGTGCCCGGTGCGGGGCTCGCCCGCGAGCGCCACCCCGAGACGACCTTCCTGATGTTCGGCGACGAGGCGGTGCTCACTCCCCTGGTCGCGGCCGAGCCGCGCCTGAAGGGAGCGGTCGAGATCCGCCACACCACCGTGGCGGTCGCCATGGACGAGAAGCCGAGCCAGGCGGTGCGCTCGGGCCGCGGCAAGTCGTCGATGTGGAAGGCGATCCAGGCCGTGCGCGACGGCGAGGCCGATGCCGCGGTGTCGGCGGGCAATACCGGCGCGCTGATGGCGATGTCGAAGATCTGCCTCAAGACGATGTCGCACATCGAGCGCCCGGCCATCGCCTGCCTGTGGCCGACGGTGCGCGGCGAGAGCGTGGTGCTCGATGTCGGCGCCACCATCGGCACCGATGCCAACCACCTCGTCGACATGGCGGTGATGGGCGCCGCGATGGCCCGCATCGTGTTCGACCTCGACCGGCCGACGGTGGGGCTCCTCAACGTCGGTACCGAGGAGATGAAGGGCAACGAGGCGGTCAAGGAAGCCGCGCGCATGCTGCGCGAGGGCGACCTGGCGGGGCTCGCCTATCACGGCTTCGTCGAGGGCACCGATCTCGGCCGCGGCACCGTCGACGTGGTGGTGACGGAGGGCTTCACCGGCAACATCGCGCTCAAGACCGCCGAGGGAACCGCCAAGCAGATCGCCGCGTACCTCAAAGGGGCGATGGGCCGGACCCTGATGGCGAAGATCGGCTACCTGTTCGCCCGCGGCGCCTTCCGGGCCCTGCGCGAGAAGATGAACCCGAGCCGGGCCAATGGCGGCGTGTTCCTCGGCCTCGAGGGCATCGTCATCAAGAGCCACGGCGCCGCCGACGCCGAGGGCTTCGCCGCGGCGATCGACCTCGCCTACGACATGGCCCGCCACGACCTGATGCGGACGATCCGGGAGCGCCTCGACGCGACCCCGGCGCAGGCCTCGGCGTGAAGACCGCCTCGGCATAAGGGAGGACGCATCATGACCCGCCTTCGCTCGGTGGTGCGGGGCTGCGGCTCCTACCTGCCGCGGACCATCGTCACCAACGACGACCTCGCCGCCCGGGTCGAGACCTCGGACGACTGGATCATCCAGCGCACCGGCATCCGCCAGCGCCACATCTCCGAGCCCGACGAGACCACCTCGGTGCTCGGCATCAAGGCGGCCGAGGCCGCCTTGCGCGACGCCGACATCGACCCTGCCTCGATCGACCTCGTGATCTGCGCCACCTCGACGCCGGACCACACCTTCCCGTCGACCGCGACGCAGATCCAGGCCGGGCTCGGCATCCAGACGGGGGCCGCCTTCGACCTCCAGGCGGTTTGCGCCGGCTTCGTCTACGCGGTCGCCACCGCCGACAAGTTCCTGACCACCGGTGCGGCCACCCGCGCCCTCGTCGTCGGCGCCGAGACCTTTTCACGGTTGCTCGACTGGGAGGACCGCACCACCTGCGTGCTGTTCGGCGACGGCGCCGGCGCCCTGGTGCTGGAAGCTCAACCCGGCGAGGGCCATTCGGGCGACCGCGGCGTGCTGACGAGTCAGCTCCGGGCCGACGGCCGCCACCGGGAAAAACTCTACGTCGACGGCGGCCCGGGCTCGACCGGCACGACCGGCAAGCTGCGCATGGTCGGCAAGGAGGTGTTTCGGTTCGCCGTCGGCTCGGTCACCGACGTGATCGCGCAGGCCTTCGAGGCGACCGGCACCACCGCCGACGACCTCGACTGGTTCGTGCCGCACCAGGCCAACCGCCGCATCATCGAGGCCTCGGCCGACAAGCTCGGCATCGCCCGCGAGAAGGTGGTGCTCACCGTCGACCGCCACGGCAACACCTCGGCCGCCTCGATCCCGCTGGCGCTCGACGCGGCCTGCCGCGACGGCCGGATCAAGCGCGGCGACCTCGTGATGATCGAGGCGATCGGCGGCGGCTTCACCTGGGGCAGCGCGCTGATCCGCTGGTAGGTTCTCCGGCGCGAACGGCCGAGTGAGGCCGGCAAACTATCCGGGAAGCCGCCCGGTGCCCGGTTGACCCGGCGCGCATCGCCGATTAGCGTGCGCAATCATAGACATACGTTGTTCGTGAATCAGCCGCCGGGGGAGCAGCACGATGGCAGGCAAGACGGTCACGCGGGCCGATCTGAGCGAGGCCGTCTACCAGCGGGTCGGCCTGTCGCGGACGGAATCCGCCGCCCTGGTGGAGACCGTGCTGTCGGAGATCTGCGGCTGCCTCTCCTCCGGCGAGACCGTGAAGCTGTCCTCGTTCGGCTCCTTCGTGGTGCGCGACAAGGGCAAGCGGGTCGGCCGCAACCCGAAGACCGGCGTCGAGGTCGCGATCGAGCCGCGCCGGGTGATGGTGTTCAAGCCCTCGAACGTCCTCAAGGCCCGGATCAACGGCGAGGCCGCCCCGGACGACGACGACAGTTGAGCCTGCCCGGGCGCCGCACGGGCTAGAGCATTTTCCGACGACGTGGACACCGGTTCGTCGTAGAAAATGCGGCAAAATCAAAGACCCAGAGCACTTCACGAGCGCAATGCAATCGTGAAGTGCTCTCACGCAGGATCGGGCCGATGACCGGGATGCCGATCGAGGACGAGGATTTTCCGGAGTCCGGCGGAGCCGACACCCCGGGCCGCGCCCTTCTGCCCGAGAAAGAACCCGGCGCCTTCCGCACCATCAGCGAGGTCGCCCAGGACCTCGACCTGCCCCAGCACGTGCTGCGCTTCTGGGAGACGCGCTTCACCCAGGTGCGACCGCTCAAGCGCGGCGGCAACCGGCGCTACTACCGCCCCGACGACGTCGATCTCCTGCGCGGCATCCGCCGCCTGCTCTACGGCCAGGGCTACACGATCCGCGGCGCCCAGCGGGTGCTGCGCGAGCGCGGCATGCGCTTCGTTCAGGCGGTCGGCCGCGGCGAGCAGGTCGCCCCCGCCTTCGTCGAATCCGACCACGAGCCGGAGCCGGAGACCGCCCCGCCGCCTCTCGGGCGGGCGGACCGGGCGAGCCTCACCGCGGTGCTGGACGAGTTGCGGGCGTGCCGGCGGTCGTTGGCCGGGTTGCGGATGGCGGACGAGGATTGTGCACGCGAGTGACGGCAGCGTCGGTCACGCCAAGGCATCGTCATCCGCAAGACCTCCGCCGATTTGCTTGCCGGAGATCACGCCCTTCTGGTCATTCCGGGCTCCGCTTCGCGGCCCCGGAATGACCAGGAGGATGTCGGATGCGTGGGTGCAACGATCGCCCTCGACGCCGCATCGCTCCGCACCTCGTTCCACCGACATGATTTTCCGTCCTGTTTCAGAACCGAACGCGCGGGCCCGCGTTACGCGCACATGGCCGAGCCCCGCCGCCACGTTTCTCCCACGACCGAGCTGATCGCCCGGCTGATGCGCGTCGTGCGCACCTGCCCGGAGGCGACCGCCGACGTGCTCGAACTGGTGCTGCTGGTGAGCCAGATCGAGGCGATTCCCGTCGTCGACCGCGACTACCGCGACGCGAAGCGGGTGATCGCGCGGCTGCGCCAGCCGCTCTGGGACATGACGCCCGATCAGCGCAAGGTGCTGGCCTGCGCCGCCGACACGATTCGCGACGCCTGCCGCCTGCGCGAGAGCGACATCCCGGCCGACCCGATCGGCGATGCCGGCGAGCGGGCGCGGATCGAGCGCGGGCTCGCCTCGGCCCTTGCGGGCGAGTTCACGCCGGCCCAGATCGCCCGGGTGACCGGCGCGACCCTGGCGGTGCTGCAGGCCGCGACCGGCGACGCGCCTGGGGAGGGGACGGCATGATCGGCGACTATCCGGTCGAGGGCAGGGGCTACTGGATCTGGCTCGGCGGCGTGGCCCTGCTCGGGCTGTTCAACCTGTTCGTGATGCTGGTCCTGCATTAGGCGGTTTCCTCGACGGAACCCGCGTCCCGGCCCTCGACGGCGCCGGGACCGCTCCCCACATGCGGCCGGCATCCCCTCGGAGAGCTTAGAGCCACATGACCAGCCCCTTCCGTCCGACCCTGGCGCTCGCCGTCCTGATGGCCGCCGGGCCCGTGCTGGCCGCAGGCCCCGCCCTGGCGCAGGCCGCCAAGGTGCGCGAGCACTCCGTCGCCTCCGGCAAGCAGGTCCGGCTCGTGATGGTGCCGAACCTGAAGAAGGATTGCTCGCTCGGGCCGCAGCCCGAACTGAAGGTGACGGGTGCGCCGAAGAACGGCGCCACGATCCAGCGCGCCGGCAAGGTGAAGACGCCGGCCACCTATCGCTGCCCGAACGTCGAGGCCAACGTCCAGGCTCTGTTCTACGAGAGCAAGGCCGGCTTCACCGGCAGCGACGAGGTCACCGTCGAGATCAAGGGCACCGACGGCGCCGTCAGCACCCAGACCATCAAGCTCACGGTCGGGGCCGCCGGCACCAAGGAAGGCCCGAAGGACGGGGCCAAGGACGGGGCCAAGGACGGCGCGAAGAAGGATTCCGTCGACCTCTGATCGCCGGCCAGCTCCGCACTCAGTGTGTGAGACCCTGGTAGAGGGCGAAACGAAGCGGGAACGCCGACCTCGCGGCCGGCGTTCTTTACTTAGTCCCGCGGGGCTGCCGACGGCACTCCGGGGGGTGTGGAAAAACCGGAACAGGCGTGTCCTTTACGGCACAGGGCCGGTGGGTCACCGGCTTTCGTATTGGCGGATCTGAGACTTTCCCGGCCACCGCGGCACGCGCCTTGCCCGCAACCGGCCTGCATACAGGCTCCTGGCCGCCTCCGCACCCCTCCTTCCGTCGCCGCGCTGCGACAAACATGGGGATATCGATTGCATCCGAGGCGGGACAGGATGATCCTGGCGATGTCGTGAGGGTCCGGAATGCCAATGCCGTCAGCGAGCGACCTCTTTCAAACTTTCGCGCGCAGCTACGAGTCCCGTCGGGACGCGGAGCTGTCCCTGTCCGAATATCTCGAAGCCTGCCGTGACAATCCCCTGATGTACGCGAGTGCGCCGGAGCGCATTCTCGACGCGATCGGGAAGCCGGAGTTCATCGATACGGCGCGGGATCCGCGTCTGGGCCGGATCTTCATGAACCGGACCATCCGTACCTACCCCGCCTTCTCCGAGTTCTACGGCATGGAGGAGACGATCGAGCGCATCGTCTCGTTCTTCCGCCATGCCGCGCAGGGTCTCGAGGAGCGCAAGCAGATCCTCTACCTGCTGGGTCCCGTGGGCGGCGGCAAGTCGTCCCTGGCCGAGCGGCTCAAGGCCCTGATGGAGGTGCACCCGATCTACGTGCTCAAGGCCGGCAACGAGATGAGCCCAGTCTTCGAGAGCCCGCTGGTGCTGTTCGACCCCGAGACGATGGGGGCGATGATCGAGGAGCGCTACGGCGTGCCGCGGCGGCGCCTCACCGGCCTGATGAGCCCGTGGTGCCTCAAGCGCCTCGACGAGTTCGGCGGCGACATCTCGAAGTTCAGGGTCGTCAAGGTCAACCCGTCGCGCCTGCGCCAGATCGGTATCGCCAAGACCGAGCCTGGCGACGAGAACAACCAGGACATCTCGTCCCTGGTCGGCAAGGTCGACATCCGCAAGCTCGAGACCCTGAGCCAGGCCGATCCCGACGCCTATTCCTACTCGGGCGGCCTCAACCGGGCGAACCAGGGCATCCTCGAATTCGTCGAGATGTTCAAGGCGCCGATCAAGATGCTGCACCCCCTGCTCACCGCGACGCAGGAGGGCAACTACGTCGGCACCGAGAATATCGGGGCGATTCCCTTCACCGGGATCATCCTCGCCCACTCGAACGAGGCCGAGTGGCAGAGCTTCAAGACCAACAAGAACAACGAAGCCTTCATCGACCGCATCTACGTCATCAAGGTGCCGTACTGCCTGCGGGTGACCGAGGAGCAGCGGATCTACGAGAAGCTGGTCTCCGGCTCCGAGCTCGCCACCGCCCGCTGCGCCCCCGGCACGCTGGAGATGCTGGCCCGGTTCTCGGTGCTCTCGCGCCTGCGCGAGCACGCGAACTCGAACGTCTTCTCCAAGATGCGGGTCTATGACGGCGAGTCCCTGCGCGAGGTCGACCCCCGCGCCCGCTCGATGCAGGAGTACAAGGACACCGCCGGCGTCGACGAGGGCATGGACGGGATCTCGACCCGCTTCGCCTTCAAGGTGATGGCCGCCACCTTCAACCACGACACCACCGAGGTCTCGGCCGACCCGGTGCACCTGATGTACGTCCTCGAGCAGTCGCTGCGCCGCGAGCAGCTGCCGCCCGAGACCGAGAAGCGCTACCTGGAATTCATCAAGGGCGAGCTGGCACCGCGCTACGCGGAGTTCATCGGCCACGAGATCCAGAAGGCCTACCTCGAATCGTACCACGATTACGGCCAGAACCTGTTCGACCGCTACATCGACTATGCGGATGCCTGGATCGAGGACCAGGACTTCAAGGATCCGGAGACCGGGCAGCTGCTGAACCGCGAGCTCCTGAACCAGGAACTCACCAAGATCGAGAAGCCGGCGGGCATCGCCAACCCGAAGGATTTTCGCAACGAGGTGGTGAAGTTCGCCCTGCGCTCGCGGGCCCAGCACGGCGGGCGCAACCCGTCCTGGACCTCCTACGAGAAGATCCGCGAGGTGATCGAGCGGCGGATGTTCAGCCAGGTCGAGGAGCTTCTGCCGGTGATCTCCTTCGGCTCGAAGAAGGACAGCGAGACCGAGAAGAAGCACGGCGAGTTCGTCGAGCGGATGAAGGACCGCGGCTATACCGAGCGGCAGGTCCGCCGCCTGGTCGAGTGGTACATGCGCGTCAAGCAAGCTGGCTAAGACTGAGGCAACCCATCGCGGCCCGCGAGGAGAAGTGCCCCGCGGGCCGTCCGGCCTCCCCCGGGTGGAGCGGTGGCGGGGGATGGCCCCGATACGGTATGGTGGCGTGATCGGAGAGCGCGAAGCGGATGCACATCATCGATCGACGCCTCAATCCCGGCGGCAAGAGCCTGGCGAACCGGCAGCGCTTCCTGCGCCGGGTCCGGGACGTGGCCCAGCGCGCCGTGCGCGAGGCGGCCCGGGAGAAGGACATCAAGGACCTCGGGAAGGACGGCAACGTCACCGTTCCAGTCGACGGCGTGCGCGAGCCGAAATTCACCCGCAATCCCTCGACCGGGATGCAGGACCACATCCTGCCCGGCAACAAGACCTATATCGAGGGTGACCTGATCGAGCGCCCGCCGGGGGGCGGCGGGGGAGGCGGCGGCAGCGGCGAGGGCAGCGACGGCGGGGCGGACGGCGAGGACACGTTCCGCTTCGTCCTCACCCGCGAGGAGTTCCTGGAACTCTTCCTCGAAGACCTCGAACTGCCCGACCTCGCCAAGCGCCGCCTCGCGGTGGTCGAGACCGCGACCCTGCGCCGGGCCGGCTACACGGTGTCCGGCTCGCCCGCCAACCTCGCGCTCGGGCGCACCCTGCGGAACTCGCTGTCGCGGCGCATCGCCCTCAAGCGGCCGAAGGCCGCCGAGATGGAGGTTCTGGAGGAGGAGATCCGGGCGCTGGAGGAGAGCCAGCCCGACGCGGTGATCCTCGACGAGCTGAAGGCGGAACTGGAGCGCCTGCGCACCCGCTCGCAGCGCATTCCCTACGTCGACCCAATCGACCTGCGCTACCGGCGCTTCGAGCCCTATCCGCGCCCCGTCGCCCAGGCGGTGATGTTCTGCCTGATGGACGTCTCGGGCTCGATGACCGAGCACATGAAGGACCTCGCCAAGAGGTTCTACATCCTGCTGCACATCTTCCTGACGAGGCGCTACAAGCACGTCGAGATCGTCTTCATCCGCCACACCGACCACGCCAAGGAGGTCGACGAGGAGACGTTCTTCGGCTCGCGCGAGACCGGCGGCACGCTGGTCTCCTCGGCCCTGGTCGAGATGAAGCGGATCATCGCCGAGCGCTACAATCCCGAGGACTGGAACATCTACGCGGCGCAGGCCTCGGACGGCGACAACGTGTCGAGCGACGGCCCCACCTCGCAGGATCTGCTGCGCTCCGCGATCCTGCCGGCCTGCCAGTACTTCGCCTATCTCGAGGTCGGCGACGAGGGCGGTCCGCGGGCGGGCTTCGTCGAGCACCGCACCACCCTGTGGCGCACCTACGAGCCGGTCTCCAAGGCCAACTCGGTGCTGGCGATGCGCAAGGTCAACCACCGCCGCGACATCTATCCGGTCTTCCGCGAGCTGTTCGCCCGCAACAAGGCCGGGCAGGACGCCGCGTCGCCGTGACGGGCCCGCGGCTCCGTCGGAGCCGCGGGTCCGACGTTCAGGGTTCGCATCCCGCCGGGGGATGCTCTCGAGTCAGTTTAGCCGCATTTTCTTCGACGAACCGGTACCCACTTCGTCGGAAAATGCTCCAGAGGTTCCGGGAGGTCCGAAGCCCGATGAGTTCCGCCACCTTCGGCGCACGGCCCGCCGGCCCGGCCGTGATCGTCAAGAACACCCCGCTCTTCACCGGCAACGACTGGGACTTCGACACCATCCGGCGCATCCACGACGCCTGCGAGGCGATCGCCGGGCCGGAGCTGGGCCTGAGCTGGTACCCGAACCAGATCGAGATCATCACCGCCGAGCAGATGCTCGACGCCTACGCGTCGATCGGCATGCCGCTGTTCTACAAGCACTGGTCGTTCGGCAAGCACTTCGCCCAGCACGAGGCCGGCTACCGCCGCGGCCTGATGGGGCTGGCCTACGAGATCGTCATCAATTCCGACCCGTGCATCTCCTACATCATGGAGGAGAACACGGCGACGATGCAGACGCTGGTCATCGCCCACGCCGCCTTCGGCCACAACCACTTCTTCAAGAACAACTATCTCTTCCGCCAGTGGACCGACGCGGAAGGCATCCTCGACTACCTGGACTTCGCCAAGACCTTCATCACCCGCTGCGAGGAGCGCTACGGCCACAACGCCGTCGAGTCGGTGCTCGACGCCGCCCACGCGCTGATGAACCAGGGCGTCCACCGCTATCCGCGCAAGAAGCGCCCCGACCTCTCCTCCGAGCAGCGCCGCGAGCGCGAGCGCCAGGAGCACCAGGAGAGGATGTACAACGACCTGTGGCGCACCCTGCCGGCCAAGACCCAGGCCGGCAAGCCCGACCCGCAGGCCGAGCGCCGCCGGGCGCTGCTGGAACTGCCGCAGGAGAACATCCTCTACTTCCTGGAGAAGGCGGCGCCGCGGCTCCAGCCCTGGCAGCGCGAGATCCTGCGCATCGTCCGCCACGTCGCGCAGTACTTCTACCCGCAGCGCCAGACCAAGGTGATGAACGAGGGCTGCGCCACCTACAACCACTACCGGATCATGACCCGGCTGTCGGAGACCGGGCAGATCGACGAGGCGGCCTACCTCGAATTCCTGCAATCGCACACCAACGTGATCCGGCAGCCGACCTACGACGACCGGCATTACGGCGGGCACAACCCCTACGCCATCGGCTTCGCGATGATGACGGACATCGCCCGAATCTGCACCGAGCCGACCGAGGAGGATCGGGCCTGGTTCCCCGACATCGCCGGCAGCGGCGATCCGATGGGCGTGCTGCGCGACGTCTGGGCCAATTATCGCGACGAGAGCTTCATCGCGCAGTTCCTCAGCCCGAAGCTGATGCGCCAGCTGCGGCTGTTCCACGTCACCGACGATCCGGACAAGCCCGAACTGCGGGTCGAGGCGATCCACGACGAGCGCGGGTATCGGAAGTTGCGTCGAGCCTTCGCCCGGCAATACGACGTCGCCTGGCTCGATCCCGACATCGAGGTGGTTGACGTCGACCTCGAGGGCGACCGCAAGCTGATCCTGCACCACAAGGTGCTCAATCGCGTCCTGCTCAACAAGGATGACGCGATGCGGGTGCTCCAGCACCTCGCCGACCTGTGGGGCTACGACGTCCTGATGAAGGAGGTCGACACCACGACCGGCGCCGTGCTCAAGGAGCACACCGCCAGCGCGCGGCCGACCTTCTTCTGATCATCTCTCCCGATCAACTCGCCCGGGCCTGCTCGCGCACGGTCCGGGCCGCCTCGGCGCCGTAGCGGGCGATCAGCCCGGGCAGTTCGTCGGCCTCCGCCCCGGCGCCTCCGGCGGCGAGGTCGGCGCGCAGCCGCTCGACCAGGGCCTCGTCCGCGGTGCGGCCGGGGCCGGGTGGAACCGAGCCCGCCTCGACCAGGCGGCTCTTGTAGGCCTCGGCCTCGCGGCCGCCGAGATTCAGGCGTTCGCACATCCAGGCGCCGAGCATCTTGTTGCGCCGGGCGAGAGCGAGGAAGCGCAGCTCCTCGTCGAGGGCGAACAGCGCCTCGGCGGCCCGCTCCCGCTCCTCGAACATCGTGGTCATGGCGTCGTCTCCCTCGGATCCACGCCCCCGACTATGACAATGGCGACGATCGGTTCCCGGAACCAGGGCCCGTCGCAAGGCCGTGATCTTGGCCGTGATCTTGGCCGGAACGAAGCGGGCCGCCCGCGAGTTGCCGGGGTATATCGGTACCCCACGGGAGCATCTCATGGCCGACGACAAGAACCTTCGGGCGCTCTTCCTGCACCAGCTGAAGGACACCTACTTCGCCGAGAACGCGATCCTGAAGGCGCTGCCGAAGATGGCGAAGGCCGCCCGCTCGGAGGAGCTGCGCGGCGCGTTCGGCGTGCATGTCGAGGAGACGCGCGAGCAGGTGAAGCGCCTCGACCAGGTGTTTCGGAGCATCGGCGAGAAGCCCGAGGGCGTCACCTGCCAGGCGATCCAGGGCATCATCGCGGAGGGCGAGGAGGTGATGCAGGAATTCTCCGGCAGCGAGGCCCTCGATGCCGGTCTGATCGCCGCCGCGCAGGCGGTGGAGCATTACGAGATCACCCGCTACGGCACCCTGCTGGCCTGGGCCAAGCAGCTCGGCTTCGGCGAGGCCGAGGGCCTGATCAAGGAGACCCTGGTCGAGGAGGAGAACACCGACGAGCTCCTGTCGGAGCTCGCGGAGGAGGCCGTCAACCCGGCCGCCGCGTAACCACCGGGACCGCCCGCGCGTTCATCCGGTCGGGAGGTGGCGCCATGCCGGAGATCGCCGGGATCCTCGAGACGGTCCTCTACGTCGACGACCTCGCGCGGGCGGCCGCGTTCTGGGGCGGGCCGATCGGCCTGCCCTGTCTCCACGAGGACCATCGGATGCGGGCCTACGACGTCGCCGGGCGCGGCGTCCTGCTGCTGTTTCCCCGCGGCGGCTCGCTGCACCCGATCCCCACGCCCGGCGGCACCATCCCGCCCCATGACGGCTCGGGCCCGCTGCACCTCGCGCTCTCGATCCCGGCCAGTGCGCTCGAGGACTGGGAGCGGCACCTGACCGCGCACGGCATCCCGATCGAGGGACGCACGACCTGGCCGCGCGGCGGCGTCAGCCTGTATTTCCGCGATCCGGACGGGCACCTGGTGGAGCTGGCGACGCCGGGATTGTGGAAGGGGTACTAATGATTTAATTCCTATCCGTCTCCGGGACGACTGGAGCGTCAGCGGAAGGAGATCAGGGATCCAGAGCCGCTTCGCGGCACTTCCTCCACTGGATCCCGGATCTCCTTCCACTTCGTTGCAGTCGTTCGGGAAAGGGAGAGGTGAGCGAGAGGTCGGCGCGTCACGCCGTCCAATGCTGCCCGTCATACGCGAACCGGTCCGGCTGGCAGGCCAGCGCCGAGAGGCCGGCGAGAGCCGGGTCGGCGATGGTGATGACGCAGGTCGGGATCTGCTTCATGCGGTCGGAGAAGGGCGGCTTGTACTCGAAGGCCTGCCGGAACTCGCCCTCGTTGAGCAGGTCGAGGATCCGGGGCACGATGCCACCGCCGATATAGACCCCGCCGGTCGCCAGGAAGGTGAGGGCGAGGTCGCCGCAGACGCGCCCGAGCAGCCTGGAAAAAACCCGGAGCGTCCGCTCAGCCGCCGGATCCTCGCCCGACATCCCGCGCTCGGTGATGTCCTTCGCGTCCCGCTCGCCGCCGCCGAGACCCGCATGGAGCCGGGACAGGCCGGGGCCGGAGAGCAGGGATTCGACGGTGATCCGCCCCTCGATCCGCGCGAGGCGCGGCCAGAATTCGAAGTCCTCCGCGTCGCTCGGCCCGAGATCGACGTGTCCGGCCTCGGTCGACACGATGGCGAGCTGCTTGCCGTAGGGCACGAGGCCGGCGGCCCCGAAGCCGGTGCCGGGGCCGAGCACCAGGCGCGCGCCGCCGTCCGGACAGAGAGTCGGGCCGATCTGCTCGAGGATCGAGCGGTCGCGCCCGGCCGGGTCGAGGGCGGCGGCGCCGGCCGCCACCGGCACGTAGTCGTTGACGATCCGGCAGCTGGCGAGGCCGAAATCGCGGCCGATCCGCTCGCCCTCGATCACCCAATGGGCGTTGGTGAGGTGGACCGCCGGTCCGTCGACCCGGGCGGCCACCGCCAGGATGGCGGAACGGGGCGGGGCGACCGTGCTCTGCGCCAGGGCAGCGCGGATCGCCGCGCTCGGATCGGGATAGGCGGCGGTCTTCTCGTGGGCGAGCACGACGGGCTCGGCCCCCGGCTTCTCCTGCACGGCGAAGCGCGCGTTGGTGCCACCGATGTCGCCGAACAGGACCGGGAACTCGAACATGGCCGCCGCCTCGCCTCCGGAGCACTCACACTCCCCGGTTATAGCGCCGCAGCGGCCCCGGTCGACGGGTTGAGTGTCTCCCACACCACTCCCGATCGCGTCGCTTCTCGCGCGAGCGATGCCGGCGCGTCGGGAGTTGTGTGAGGTGCACTTACTCTCCTTCCATCCGGCCGACCTGCTTCATCGCCTGCTTGAGGGCGAGCAGGCGGCGGTCGCGATCGCGAAAGAGCTCGGCCGGATCGCGTCCGCCCCAGTCGAAGAAGCCCTTGCCGGCCATCACGCCGGTGCGCCCCTGGGCCACCAGGTCGTCGATCGCCTCCGAGCGGGTGCGGGCCGGCGGCGGGCTGTAGCTCGCATTGGCGAGCGCGTGCCGCAGCAGCTCGATGCCGGTGAAATCCGCCTTGGCGAGGTGGCCGAGGATCGGGATGCGCAGCGCCAGGCCGTGGATGATCGCGTCGTCGATCTCGCGCGCCGAGGCCACGCCCTCGTCGAGCAGGTGGTAGACCTCGGCCGAGATCGCCGACTGGATCCGGTTGGCGACGTAGCCCGGGATGAAGCGCTTGAGCACGAT
This sequence comes from Methylobacterium sp. 17Sr1-1, assembly GCF_003173775.1. NCBI lineage: Bacteria > Pseudomonadati > Pseudomonadota > Alphaproteobacteria > Hyphomicrobiales > Methylobacteriaceae > Methylobacterium > Methylobacterium sp. 17Sr1-1. Next base: position 5,398,880 of record NZ_CP029552.1, read on the forward strand.
CGGCACCTGGCCGAGGCCGAGGACGAGCTGGCGCGCCTCCTCGATCACCGCCGGATCGGTGTGGGGGCCCGGCACCACGTCGACGAGGTCGACGATGTAGGGCGGGGTGTACCAGTGCATCACCAGGGCGCGCGCCTGACGGGCGTCCGGGATCAGCGGGAAGACGTCGAGGTAGCTGGTGTTGCTGGCGATCCGCGTCTCGGGATCGCAGAGCCGGTCGAGCTCGGCGAACAGCGCGCGCTTCGCCTCCGGGTTCTCGGTGATCGCCTCGATGACGAGGTGTGCCCCCGCGACGGTGGCGCCGAGGTCGGGTTCGAGGCGGATGGCGTCCGCCGCCCGCTCCGGCGTCCAGTCGGCCGAGACGGCGCCGGCCTCGCGCAGGGTGTCGAGGGCGGAGGCGATCAGGCCCGGCACCCGCTCCAGGGTCTCGGGGCGGCTGTCGGTCAGCCGCACCCGGTGCCCGCCCAGCGCCAGGACCAGGGCGATGCCATGCCCCATCAGCCCGGCCCCGATGACCGCGATCTCGCTCATGATCGTCCTCCCATGTTGGTTCGTTGTGATCGTTCCGGGACAGCTTGGATCGACGATGCTCCGCATCACCGTCCCACCCGCGACCTCATCCTGAGGTGCCGCGTGGCGGCCTCGACGGAGGGCTCCAGAAATCTCCGAGATTCCCGGAGGCCTCCTTCGAGGCTCCGCGATCGTCGATCGCTCCACACCTCAGGATGAGGCCGTGGGTGGGAGAAACACGGCGGTGCGGCTCACACATCCCACCACGGCCGCGGCCGTGCGACGCCCCGCTCCCGCCACCATCCCGCCGCACGGGCACGAAGAAGCCGTACGGTCATCCGGCCCTCACAGGGCCCCGCTCAGACGGTCGCGATCGGCGTCGTCGGCGAGCCGACCGCGCCGGGCAGCCGCAGGGGCGGCGCGGTGAGGAGGAAGCGGTAACGGCCATGTGCCCGCAGCCAGGCGGCGAGCGGGGTGAGGTGCCACAGCTCGCCGAGATTGACCCCGAGGCGGAACAGGCAGTGCTCGTGGAGCGGCAGCGTGGCGCAGCACCCCTCCGCCGGCAGCGCCGGATGGACCTCGACGGCGTAATTGTCGGCGATGAGGGCGACCAATCCCGAATCGGTGATCCAGTTGAGGAGCTTGCGGTCGCGCCCGTCGAGCCCGGCGCAGAGGTCGTGGACCACGGCCGGATCGGGATTGCGGTTCATGCCGAGCAGCCGCTCGGCGAAGCCGGTATGCAGGCAGACCATGTCGCCGGGCTCGACCGTGACGCCGTCCGCGTCGAGGATGCGGCGCAACCCGTCGTATCCCAAAGCCACCCGCGCGTCGCCGACATGGGCGTGGAGGTCGATCATCACGCCGCGGCCCTGCATGCCGCGCTCGGCCAGCCGCTCGATGCCGAGCGCCTGGGCGCGGGAGGGGGCTCCCGCTTCTTCCGGCGTCGCCGGCCCGGTGATGTCGGAGCCGGCGCGGAAGCCGTTGTAGTAGACCGGACGCGGGGTGCCGTCGCCCTCGACGTCGAACAGCGAGCCGACATGGGCGAGGCTGTCCCATTGCGTCGAGTATTGCAGGTGGAGCACCGCGAGGTCGTCGCTGATCACGTCGGTGGCGTCGGGCACCTCCTCGCAGACGGGGAAGTTCATGTTCGGCCGGCCGCTCGCCCGCACCGTCGGGCGGATCTGCGGCGGGTGGCGGCGCGGGTTGAGGACGTTGCCGCCCGGATAATCGAGGGGCAGGCTGAGGCAGAAGGTCAGGCCCTCCCGCACCTCGGCCGCGCCCTGGCGCACCTTCTCGGAGGTCAGCAGATTGAGCCGGCCGAGCTCGTCGTCGGGGCCGAAATCGCCCCAGGTCGAGCCCTCCGGGCGGCGGCGCCAGCGGAGTGTCATGTGCGTGGCCCTCGCGACTGGCGCCGGCACCGGGCCTGGGCGGTCGTGACGGGGGCCCCGGGCACCATGCCGCCGAGATCCTCCGCCGCATTGCGGGCCGCCGCGGCGCGACCGGGCCCGTTCGGATTGCCCCCGGGCGCCCGCTGCGCGCAGGCCGCCCCCTGCCGAGCCACGCTCGGCGCCACGACGGCCGGAGCCGCCGCCAGATGCGTTGTCCTCACCCGGTCCGTCCTTCGTTCGAAGACGTTCGTTCGTGCGGTACGCCGTCGAGGGCGCCCGGGCGCATGGTCCGGACAAGGGGACCCGGTTGTCAACCGTCGCCCATGCGGGCCGGCGCTGAAAAACCGGTATGGCCGCGCGTCAGGCCGCCGGCCCGGCCCCCTCCGCCGCACCGAGCCAGGGCTGGGCGTTCACCATGCCGACGCGCCAGCCCGTCCCGTCCGGGCCGGCGTAATGGTCGAGCCGGGTGAGCGAGCAGTTCTCGATCGCGAAGGCGAGGCCGCCCTGGGGCGACAGGTTCAGCGCCTGCGCGATCGCGGCCCGGATCGTGCCGCCATGGGCCACCGCCACGATGTCGCGGCCGCTATGCTCGGCGGTGAGCTCGTCGACCGCCGCCGTCACCCGCGCGTACAGCTCCGAGAAGCTCTCGCCGCCCGGCGGGCGCTCCTCGGCGGGGGCGAACCAGTAGCTCGCGGCGTCGGGCTGGCGCTCGGCGAAGAAGCGCGCCCGGTCCCGGCCCTGCCACTCGCCGAGATTCTGCTCGGCGAGGGCCGGCAGGGCGGTGAGGCGCGGCACCCGACCGTCCACCGTGAAGTCGCCCGCCTGCCACAGGGCCTCGGCGGTCTGGCGGGTGCGGCCGAGATGGCTCGCGACCCACACCGCGCCACGGGGCAGCACCGGGGCGAGGCCGGAGAAGACGTGCGCGTCGCCGCAATCGCACGCGATGTCCTGGCCGCCGTAGATGCGGCCGCCATCGCCCCGCACGGGGGCGTGACGCACCCACCACCAGCGGGTGCGGACGAAGGAGGAGGGGGGCGAAGCGCTCATGGATTCTCTTTGCATCGCGCCGCGGCCGCGAGAGGCCGGGGCGTTCGGCGCATGAAAGGGGGCTGCCTTGCGGGGTCACCCTGCCTGGCCGGACGACGCCGTCCGGCCCTGCGGCGGGAGCATAGCGCGAATTGCCAGGCCGGCGAACTCTCCGCATAGGTGCGGCACGCGAGGACCGGAGCGGATCGATGGACGAGGCGGATACCAGCTTGATCTACGGGGCGGACATCCCGTTCGCCCGGCTCTGCGGCATCGAGGCGCTGGAGATCGTCGAGGGGCGCACCCGCCTGCGCCTCGCGCTGGGGCCGCAGCACGGCAACAACCTCGGCATCGCCCATGGCGGCATCCTCTGCACGCTGCTCGACATCGCCATGGGCACGGTAGCCCGGCTCACCGCCGGCCGGCCGGTCGTGACCCTCGACATGCAGACCCGCTTCCTCTCGCCCGGCCACGGCGTGCTCCTGGCGGAAGGCCGGGTGGCGCGGGCCGGGCAGTCGATCCTGTTCTGCGACGCCGAGATCCGCGACGAGGCCGGGCGGGTGGTGGCGACCTCGACCGGCGTGTTCAAGCCGGTCGGCGCCAAGGGGTAGGGGGCCGACAGGGTAGAGGACCGGGACAGGATCTCGAGGGCCGGGCCATGTTTCGGGCCCGTTGCGGGTTCCCGTCGCGGCTCCGGGGGCCATCTTGTCGGAACGAGCCCCGCCCGCCGAAAAAGGCCCCGATGACCTCTCCTTCCGCCACCCGCGCCGCGCCCGGCGGCGTGATCGAGACGGACGTCTCGGCCCGGCTCGACCGGCTGCCCTGGGGCCGGTTCCACACCCTCGTGGTGCTGGCGCTCGGCATCACCTGGGTGCTCGACGGGCTGGAGGTGACGCTGGCCGGGGCACTCGCCGGCGCCCTCAAGGCGAGCCCGACGCTGCACTTCTCCAACGCCGAGATCGGGCTCGCGACCTCGAGCTACCTCGCCGGCGCAGTGCTCGGGGCGGTCGGCTTCGGCTGGCTCACCGACCGGCTCGGGCGCAAAAAGCTCTTCTTCATCACCCTGGCGGTGTACCTGGCGGCCACCGCCGCCACCGGCCTGTCCTGGAACCTGTGGAGCTTCTGCCTCTTCCGCTTCCTCACCGGGGCCGGCATCGGCGGCGAGTACACGGCGATCAACTCGACGATCCAGGAGCTGATCCCGGCCCGGGCCCGGGGCTGGACCGACCTCGTCATCAACGGTAGCTTCTGGCTCGGCGCGGTGCTGGGCGCCGGCACCTCGCTGGTCGTGCTCGATCCCGCCCTGTTCGGGCCCGACATCGGCTGGCGCGTCGCCTTCGGGCTCGGCGCCTTCCTCGGCCTCGTCATCCTGTTCCTGCGGACCTGGATCCCCGAGAGCCCGCGCTGGCTGATGACCCACGGGCGGCACGAGGAGGCCGAGGCGCTGGTCGCCGGGATCGAGGCGCGCTTCCGCGCCGAGGGCCACTCCTTGAGCGACGGCCCGTTCCCGAAGGCGCGCCTGCGCCAGCGCAGCCACACCCCGCTCGCCGAGGTGTTTTCGGCCCTCAAGACCTACCGGCAGCGGGCATGGGTCGGCCTCGCGCTGATGTCGGCCCAGGCCTTCTTCTACAACGCGATCTTCTTCACCTACGCGCTGATCCTGATCGACTTCTACCGCGTGCCGGCGGACGGCGTCGGCTGGTACATCCTGCCCTTCGCCGCCGGCAATTTCTTCGGGCCGGTGCTGCTCGGGCGGCTGTTCGACACCGTCGGCCGCAAGCCGATGATCGCCTTCACCTACGGGATGTCCGGGGTGCTGCTGGCCCTGAGCGGGTGGGCGTTCCAGCAGGAGATCGTCACCGCCACGACCCTGACCCTGTGCTGGATGGCGGTGTTCTTCTTCGCCTCGGCGGCGGCGAGCTCGGCCTACCTGACGGTGAGCGAGGTCTTCCCGCTCGAGATCCGGGCGCTCGCCATCGCGCTGTTCTACGCCGTCGGCACGTCGGTCGGGGCGGTGGGGCCGGCCCTGTTCGGGGTGCTGATCGAGGGCCATTCCCGCAACGCCATCCTCGGCGGGTACCTGCTGGCCTCCGTGCTGATGATCGCCGCCGGCGTGGTGGCGGGGATCTGGGGGGTGGCGGCGGAGCGGAAGTCGCTGGAGGACGTGGCGAAGCCGCTGGCGGCGGAGGAGTGATGCACCGGTCGAACCGCGTCCGCGTCAGCGAGCGGTACTGGTATCGAACCGGAGACGGTAGGCCGTTGGCGACAGGCCGACCGCTCGCCCGAAATGCTTTCGCAGGTTGACCGCCTCACCGAACCCGGAGGCCCGGGCTACCGCGTCGATCGACAGGGTGGTTTCTTCCAAGAGGCCGCGCGCGTGTCGGACCCGCTCGGCGATCAGCCAGGCCCCCGGCGACAGGCCTGTCGCCGACCGCACATGGCGATGCAGTCCCGTCACGCTGACGCCGGCCTCTTCCGCCATGCGCTCGATCGACCAATCCTCGGAGAGCCGCAGCCGAACGCTGTAAGAGCGTCCGGATCGTCTACGAGCAGAACCTCCGCCCCGCCGAGGAGCAGCACCAACCCTGGCTGGATCGCGTCGAGCGGCAACTGCTGGCGGCTTACGACCTTCTGGAGGCTGAGTTCGCCGGGGTGACTGACGGCTGGAGCTTCGGCGAACGTCCGATGCAGGCCGATATCACGGCGGCCGTCACCTGGCGGTTCACGCGACATGTGCTGCCCGACACGATCACGACCGGTCGGTACCCCCGCCTCGATGATCTCTCTCGACGGGCCGAAGCCTTATCGGAATTTGTCGCCTGCCCGATCCCGTGACGGCGGTCTGGACGGATGCTTCAGGATCGTCCCAGGGATCTCCGGAGCGTCACCGCAACAACCCCTGCGTCTCCTCCCAGATCCCCTCGACCACCTCGCCCGCCGGCACCGCCCGCGCCAGACCCGCGGCCTGCCCGGCCCAGGCCTGCATGCGGGAAAGATCGCCCTCCTTGACCGCCGCCTCGCGCATCGCCTGCGTCAGGCCGCGCTGGACCGGGTAGGGGGCGGGGACCGGCGCGTCCGGCGCTGCGGCGGCAGCCACGTAGTCCGTGGCGAGGCTGCGGCCGGTGCGACCGCTGAAGGCGCGGGTGAGGCGGGTCTCCTCCGGGCGCGCCCGCCCGAGACCGTCGGCCCAGGCCGACGGGATCCCGGCCTCGGGGCAGCGCAGGAAGCCGGTACCGATCTGCACGGCGCTGGCCCCGAGGAGCAGTGCCGCGGCGGCCCCACGGGCCTCGGCGATGCCGCCGGTGGCGACGACCGGAACGCTCACCGCGTCGACGACCGCCGGCAGCAGCGCCATCAGGCCGACCGCCTGGGCCTCGGCCTGATCGGCCCGGAACGCGCCGCGATGGCCGCCGGCCTCGGCGCCCTGCACCACCACGGCATCGGCCCCGGCAGCCTCGGCCGCCAGCGCCTCCGCCACCGTCGTGGCGGTGGCCCACCAGGCGATGCCGCGCTCCTTGAGGCGGGCGACGAAGGCCGGCGGGTAGAGTCCCATGATCGAGGAGACGACGCGCGGCCGGGCCGCGATCAGCGCCTCGCACTGGGCGGTGAAGTCGGGCGGTGCCGCATCGCCGGCCTCCGGCGGCACCGCCGGCCCGAAGCGGCCGAGGAAGGCGCGCAAGCGCGCCTCGTGATCTGGGTCACGCGCGGGGGCGGGATCGGGGATCCAGAGGTTGATCTGGAAGGGTCCCGCCTCCCGCACCGCGTCGGCCCAGGCCAGGATCGCCGCCGGCTGCATGAGCAGGGCGCCGCAGGCCCCGAGCCCGCCGGCCCGCATCACGGCGAGCGAGAGCGCCGGCGGGCAGGCCCCGGCCATCGGGGCGAGGAGCAGCGGCCGGCGCAACCCGTAGAGGGCCGCGAAGGCCTCGGCGCGGGCGAGGGCGGGGTGGTGGGCGGACATGAGGGCGGCTCCAGCCGAAGTACTCTCCGGGGTATCAATCATCGGGCCCGGGCGGAGGGCAAGCGCCCGCCGCACGGGTGCTGCGTGCACGACGCAGCGTCCGCCGATTGACTTCGCACCCGCACAACGCCATATGGCGGATTGCAGCGTCAGCGGCCGATCGTGGTCCGCTCGAGAGGGCTGCGTGACGGATTTCGCCGCGGCACCTGCGCGGCAGGCCCGGCCCTCTCTTAATCGCTGATCCCTTCGGATCGCTCCATCACGCGGGCGGTCTCCCGACATAGGATCGCGATGAGGGCTGCGCATGGCGCGTGCCTTGCGGCGATCCCGCTGCCAAATTCCAAGAAGACTCCCTTGACCCAGTTCACCGATTTCGGCCTCGCGGCGCCGCTCCTGAAGGCGCTCGCCCAGGCCGGCTACGTCACGCCGACCCCGATCCAGGCGCAGGCGATCCCGCCGGCCATGCAGGGCAAGGACCTGTGCGGCATCGCCCAGACCGGCACCGGCAAGACCGCCTCCTTCGCGCTGCCGATCCTGCACCGCCTCGCCACCGAGGGCGCGGCCAAGCCCGCGCCGCGCCGCAGCTGCCGCGTGCTGGTGCTCGCCCCGACCCGCGAGCTCGCCAGCCAGATCGCCGACAGCTTCAAGGAATACGGCCAGTTCCTGAAGCTCACCACCACGGTGGTGTTCGGCGGCGTCACCATCGGCCGCCAGGAGCGGGCGCTCGCCAACGGCGTCGACGTGCTGGTCGCCACCCCGGGCCGTCTCCTCGACCTGATCGACCGCCGCTCGCTCACCCTCGACGGCGTCGAGTACCTGGTCCTCGACGAGGCCGACCAGATGCTCGACCTCGGCTTCATCCACGCCCTCAAGCGCATCGTGAAGCTGCTGCCGGCCCAGCGCCAGAGCCTGTTCTTCTCGGCCACCATGCCGAAGAACATCGCCGGCCTGGCCGACCAGTACCTGAAGAACCCGGTCCAGGTGGCGGTGACCCCGGTCGCCACCACCGCCGAGCGGGTCGACCAGAAGGTCGTCTTCGTGCCGACCGGCTCGAAGCAGTCGCTGCTCGCCACGATCCTGCGCGACGAGACGATCGACCGCGTGCTGGTCTTCACCCGCACCAAGCACGGTGCCGACCGCGTGGTGCGCGGCCTGGAGCGCGACGGCATCGGCTCGGCGGCGATCCACGGCAACAAGTCGCAGCCGCAGCGCGAGCGGGCGCTCGCCGCCTTCCGGGCCGGCACCTGCCGGGTGCTGGTCGCGACCGACATCGCCGCCCGCGGCATCGACGTCGACGGCGTCTCGCACGTCGTCAACTTCGACCTGCCGAACGTGCCGGAGGCCTATGTCCACCGCATCGGCCGCACCGCGCGCGCCGGCAAGGACGGCCTCGCGATCTCGTTCTGCAACGACGAGGAGAAGGCCTACCTGCGCGACATCGAGCGCCTGACCCGCCAGAAGGTGCCGGTGATGGCGATCCCCGAGGGCTTCGTGCCCCCGAGCCGCGAGGAGGCCGCCCAGGCCGTGGCCGAGGCCGAGCGCGACCGGCGCCAGCCCGGCCCGCGCGGCCAGCGTCCCGGCGGCGGCCGCCAGGGCCAGCAGCCCGGCCAGCGCCAGGGCCGTCCCGGCGGTGGCCAGGGCCAGCCGCGCCACGGCGCCGGCCGGCCGCAGGAGCACCGCGAGCCGCGGGCTCATGACGGCCGCGGCGGCCAGGACGCCCGCGGCGGGCACGAGGGCCG